>NZ_CAIJDP010000059.1 GCF_903819435.1 Flavobacterium salmonis
GTTGGTCGAATTGGCAGAACCGTAACTATAAACCAGATTGTCAATTGCTGTCGCTGCAGCATCAGATGTTCCGTTACGCTGCAAACTCATAATGTTTCCGTTCTTGTCGTAGCTCAGCAATTCATTATAAGTATTGTTTACCGCACTGTTTTTTTGCGAAACAGCATTTGTAAGCCTGTTAAGGTTGTCGTATTGATACCCATACCCACGTGTTGCAGCTCCCAGGTCAGAGTTGGTTTTCCATGCCGTCTCGGCAATGTTCCCATTGTAGAGTGCCGATACCCCTGAAATGTTGGTAGGGGTGGTATTGTAGCTCAGCCTGAAAGCAAACAGATCTTTAGGGTCTGTTCCCTGCTGCAGGTTGGCCATATTGTTGATTCCCGTCAGCCAGCCACGGATGTTATAGGTATAATCTATTTTCTGGGTTGGAACAGCCTGGGTATTCCCTGTTTTTTTAGAAATCAGCTGTCCTAATTGGTCGTAGGTATTGCTGGCAATTAGTTCAATCGGACCTGTATAGGTTCCTTTTATGATCTGATGGGTCTGTGTAAGGAGACGATCCTGTGCAGAATACGTAAAAACATCTTTTGTGGTAAGCTCAACATCT
>NZ_CAIJDP010000060.1 GCF_903819435.1 Flavobacterium salmonis
CTCGCCGTTTGCTCCCTGATGGATCGCGATGGTCTGCACAGGTCGTCCCAGTCCATCAAAATAGGTGATATTCTGTGTTACCTGATCTTTTGTCAGGGTGTTGAACTCAGCAGCCTTTACCGCTTTTTTGGGTACTGCTGTATATATAAAATTATCATCGCTTAAGTTTTGGGAATTTACGCCTAAACTTGTAAATGATAACAAAATCAATAGTAGTATGTGTTTTTTCATTTGAGTTATTTTATGTTTTTGGCACGAATAGAGTTATCTGATTCGTATGAATTGTTGTTTTCTAATTCTTAAAATTTATTTAATTCATACTTTTAGATACCTAAAGCATGTTATCAGTACTACAATTTATTGTTATTACTTCTGAACCTGTTTTTGTAAATGTTGGAGAAGTTACAGAACTACCTGTTGTGCTAGGTCCATAATCATACAATGTCCCTCGGACAGAACTTGTAATGGTGATACTCTTATAATAAGTTGTTGTCGCATTTACTGTCACATAAAATGTATCTCCTGCAGCCAATGTTCCGCTTGATGTACCTGAAGTAGATCTGGTTAAATAACTGGATCCATTTTTAAATAAAGTACAGGTTCCTGCTAATCTATTAAAATTCAAACTGCAACTATTGCTTATGGGAGCCGAAGCTGTAGTCATAGACACGGCAGTACTTAAAGGACTGTCTCCTGCGGCATTGACAGCTTTCACCTGGATACTGTAAGCTGTTGAGGCTGTTAATCCGGATAGTGATCCGGTGTTGGTAGAGAAGGTTATCCCGGTATCGGATCCATTTTTATATATTTTGTAACTTGTAGCTCCTGCAACTGCTGTCCACGAAAAATTTAGTGACGTAGCTGTAGCGCTCGTAAATGTTAATCCTGTAGGTGCAGCAGGTAGTGGAGTCGTACAGATTCCGTTTGTATTGGCATTTGCCTGACCATCGGTATTGAACTTGCTAAGTCCTAAAGCATCGGCATCAGCTTGTGAAATAGTCGAAGTTACAGCACCTTCGGCCTGATTATACGTTACATTCGACCCTGATGTTCCTGCAGCACAATTGTTTTTTGTAAAAGAACCGCTTCTGGCCATGCTTTTATATAAAGTACTTCCTGCAAAGGCAATATCACAGTCAATCTGCTGTCCTTTGTAATTATAGCAGTATTTCTGAAGGATATCAAGATTTTTGTCCTTAACAAACTGTAATCTGCCAAAAGTGTCATAGGTATAAGTCATCTTATCACCTTTTGGATCAGTAATAGTGCTAACTCCAACTAACGGGATATGAGTGTAGGTAGTCACCATCGCATTAGGCAAATTGGTTCTTAAAGAATTCAGGTCTGTTAGTAAGGCAGCTTCTGTTCCCGTATCTGATTTAGCCTGGAGGTTAGATATATAGGAAACCACTTCGCTGTAGGCAGCATTTTCTATCTTAGCGATGGGCTGTGTTTTATTGTAACCCCAGATAATAGATACAGGAGTCCCACTTTCTTGTGTATACTGCAAAATGTTTCCTTTGTCATCGTATTGATTATAAGTAACTTTTTTATCTTTTAATGTATCAATAACATCTGCACCTTTATTGGCATACACATATTTTGGAAGCACTAAATTAGCGGTTGAGGCATCTTTTGCATATACAGTTTTCTGATCAGACAGTTTGTTTGCATTATAACTTTTTACTGCCAGAGGTGTTCCTATTCTGTTCTTACTGATTAGCTCAGGAACAAATGGTTCTAATCCCATTTCAGAATCTGTTGGATAATAATATTTAGTTTCCAAGGTTTCATTTGTTGAATTGACCACTTTTTTGCTTTTAAGCAAAGTCAGGTTTAAATCGTAATCAAATTTCGTTGACTGTACTACAGAATCATTTGCATAATAATTGATGTTTTCTTCACTACTTAAGTTATAATTTCTAGGCCAATATTTAAATGTAGCTACCTGAAAAGCATTTGAAGGTCTTGGATATGTTAGCGCACAGGCTCCAGCTCCCGCACCTAAATCTCCACCTACTTGCGCTCTTACTTCATAAACAAGTTTAGAGTTTAAAAAATATAAAAACTTGGCATTATTAGGTATTTCAGTAGCATTATAACTGTTATTTTGTTCTGATACTTTTTTACCGGTATTGTTTCTAACCTCTTTATTTGTTAGTAGTCCGGTAGTGTATTGATATTGAAGATCTTGCAAGGAATTAGAAACCTCATTGCCGCTGAATTTAAAAATTGTTTTTCCATTATTTAATAATGAATTGTTTATGTCATTTCCAGAATCTTTTTTTTCTACTATTTTATATAACACTGGACTTCCTCTAAAATCAGATAATGGAAGAACACTTGTATAGTTATAAAAGTCCCGTCTTACATAAATTGAAGGGCTGCAGGCACTATTATCCTGTACATGGACTCCTGAATAAAATTTTGGTTTTTGAAGCATTACCCCTGTGCTCTTTGAGTCCTGAGAATAATTATAAGTTGTTGTGATACATTGGTCATTAAAGTCACAATTTTTAACCTGCTTTACTCTTAGTCCACCCACTGTCTGATTAAAATAATCTGAACGCTGTTTTATTGCTACATCAATTGAAGCAGTTGAGCCTATACTTGAAATTGCTTTTATACGATACGTTCCCGGAGTATTTATTATTTTTTTTATTGTACCTGCAAAGCTGTTAGTCTGTGGAATCCAGGTAAGCTCTTTTAGCCAGGTCTGATTAAAAATAAAAATAGCATTTGCTTCATTATCCCCATCTTTTAGCATCAGAACTTTAGTATCTCTTTGTTCCTGGTTTTGGGTTATTTCAGGTTGATTGGCAACGCGATAGTAAATAACTACTTCTGTTGGAACAGTATTGACAACAAAGGTTTCTTCATCTGTTATTCCGTTATGGGCAGAAGTGCCTGCTTGTGCATGAGTGGTAACTGTAGCGTCTGCTTCATATGGCAAATTATAGTCAGTTGATTTCAAATACACCGCATTGGGTTCATATTCTATTAATGAATATCCTTTAGTTTGATATCCTATTTTAGTTAGTGCACCTATTTTAGTACTTAAGAAATCCGGTTTCAAATAAGGATTGTCATCAGGTAAAATTAGGCCATCATAAGTTGCTAATATTCCATTTTTATTATAGTAACCCCACAAATCTTTTTTTACATAATCACTGTCAGCTGTCATGATCGGATATGGAGTACTCATATCATATTCCATCTCGTTTATAATCTGTCCATTAAATTTAACATTCATCAGATTAGTTCTCTTTCCAGTCCATCCTGAATAAACAAAATCATAACTTTTGACAACTGCTGTGGCTTTATTTTTAACGGATAAATTACTTATAACCGAGATTCCTGGCTCTAACGGATTATCATTGTATTGTAATTCAATGGTATAATCATTTGTTATTATTTTTTTTAATTTATTGGTACCTGCATTACTGTATGTTTTGTTTGTTATAATCTCACCATCTTGTCTGCCTACAGACATAGTACCTTTTAGAATCAAGGTCTGGTTTACATTTATATCATTAGAAAAATCAACAGAAGGGGAGTATTCAAATAAAATTTTATTTGTTGTAGTAGGAAAATTAATTTCTGTCAACAAAAAAGAAGAAATGTAAATAGAAGAACTTTCCCCTGAAGATTTTGAACTTTCGGTGGGTATGTTAAAAATATAATTAATGCCTTTATCATCTGTCACTGTGAAGCCAGTATGGAGATAACCTGAAACTTTATAATTTCCATTTTTTAAAAAAAAGGCATTACTATCTTTATCCAAATAAAAGCTGCAATTAAGACTTCCGGCATTTACACTATATTTATCAGGTTCGCCATCAAGAATACCATTTGCGACATTTTCCAAATAATGTTGAATTGTTGTTAATCCGGAGGTAGTTGCATAGTCGTCGAAAGGAGGAAGTTTATTGATGTAATTATATACATATTCTTTATGTGCTTCTCTACCGGTATCATCTAATCCGTTAATTGAATGCAGTATTGAACCTCCAATATTAAATGTCCAGCCAACTCCCGCATATCCTGGAGCTTCATCCAATAAAAGTCCTGAGTAATTATAGGACAGATTAATTGGCATTGTAAAATCACCTTCTTTTATTTCAAAAATAGGTATAGTGTAATTCATCCTGCCTGTTGCAATATCAATAGGAATTTCACCTACTTTGGAAATTGAAGCAGCCTGAGGAGAGGCAACCGTAATATTGGGAATATTAGATTTTAGTGCATCTACTTCCTGCGATTTTACTTCTTGATAGTTAATTAATAAAATGATGATATAAAAAATAAGAGCATATTGTTTCATTCGTATTTTATTTGTTTTGAATGTTTGATTTTCCGTTCTTAATTTTTCCATATTTTAATGACTTTGACTGTTTCTGTTTTCATATTTTTTTAATGAAGTGTTTTTTAGACATGTTATTATTCCATTGTTAATATATTCCTAGAGCATTGTATCAGTAATACAATCTATTGTTATCACTTCTGAACCTGTTTTTGTGAATGTCGGCGAAGTCACGGCACTACCTGTTTTACTCATTGCATAATTATACAATATCCCCCTGACAGAGCT
Source organism: Flavobacterium salmonis (assembly GCF_903819435.1). GTDB lineage: Bacteria > Bacteroidota > Bacteroidia > Flavobacteriales > Flavobacteriaceae > Flavobacterium > Flavobacterium chungangense. The sequence goes on from NZ_CAIJDP010000060.1 coordinate 4,592, forward strand.
TGTAATGGTGATCCCTTTATAATAGGTTGTTGTCGCACTGACTACTACATAAAACGTATCTCCCGTTGTTAGTGTCCCGCTGGAGGTGCCTGAAATAGATCTTGTCAAATAACCCGAACCGTTTTTATACAATGTACTGGTCCCTGATACCCTGCTAAAATTTAAACTGCAGCTATTAGATACGGGTGCAGCAATGGTACTCATTGACACAGCAGTACTTAAAACGCTATTGCCCGAAGCATTGACAGCCATCACCTGGATACTATAAGCCGTTGAAGCTGTTAATCCGGATAATGAACATGTATTGGTAGCGGATGTTATACCTGTAGCTGCCCCGTTTTTATATATTTTGTAACTGGTAGCACCCACGACCGCTGACCATGAAAAATTTAGTGATGTGGCTGTAGCACTGGTAAATGTTAATCCTGTAGGCTTAGCAGGTATTGTATCACAGATTCCATTTGTATTGGCATTTGCCTGACCATCGGTATTGAATTTTGTCAATCCCTTAGCATCAGCATCAGACTGTGAAATGGTAGAAGTTACAGCACCGGCAGCCTGGCTATAGTCTACAAGAGAACCAACTCCAGAAGTACAGTTGTTTTTCATAAAACCGCCATATTGGGCTACACTGCTAAAAATACACGTTCCGTTTGTGTTTGCATTCGCCTGTCCGTCTGTATTAAATTTCGTTAGTCCATTAGCATCAGCATCGGCTTGTGAAATGGTAGAAGTTACAGCTCCTTGAGCTTGGGTATACGTTACGCTTGACCCAGCTCCTGCAGTACAGTTGCTTTTGGTAAAAGAACCGCTTTTGGCAATACTGCTAAAAGTACAGGTTCCGTTTGTATTGGCATTCGCCTGTCCGTCGGTATTAAATTTTACCAGTCCATTAGCATCTGCATCGGCTTGCGAAATGGTTGAGATTACAGCACCTTGAGCTTGGGTATACGTTACACTTGAAGCAGTTCCCGAAGTACAGTTGTTTTTGGTAAAAGAGCCGCTTCTGGCAATGCTTTTATACGAAATAACAGTAGTTGAGCTATTATCACTGCAGTCTGTTAGCTGTCCTTTATAATTATAGCAATATTTTTGAAGTACATTCAGATCCTTGTCTTTTACAAATTTTAATCGGCCAAAAGAATCATATTCGTAGTAGGAAATATTTCCTTTTGGATCCGTTACACTCGTTACCCCTATCAAAGGATTATACGTATAAGTGGTAACCATAGACTGAGGAAACGAACTTCTTAAAGTATTCAGGGCATTTCTAAAAATTTGCTCAGTGCACTCATTTGACACACAATTATCATGGTCCCCATTAGATAAGGTTTGTAAATTAGAAACATAGCCGGCAATCTGGTCGTATGTGCCGTTTTCTATTTTGGCAATGGGCTGTGTTTTGTTATAGCCCCAGATAATCGATACAGGTGTTCCGCTTTCAGGTGTATATTGCAAAATATTTCCTTTATCGTCGTATTGGTTAAAGGTTATTTTTTTATCATTAATTTTATCAATGATGGCTGTTCCTTTATTGGCATAAATATATTTTGGCAGCAACAGATTATCAGCTGTTTTGATATAGTCTGTTTTTTGTTCGGACAGTTTTATGCCACTATTATGGCTTTGGGTGTCTAAAGGGATTCCAATCATATTTGCCGCAACTAACTCATTTTTGAATGGTTCGCCTGACATTTCTGAATCCTGAGGATAATAGTATTTGGTCTCAAGTACTTCACCTTTTGAATTTATAGTGGATTGACTTTTTGTCAAACCTGTACTTTCATTATAATTGTAACTGCTGCTATTTACAAGAGATTCATTATTAAAATATTGGGTTGTAGTCTCCGTTTTTATTTTGTAATTATTGCTGCTGTGTGATATTACAAATGTTAAAAAAGAATTATGATTATGAGCAGTATGTATGCACCCGATGCCACTTGTAGAAAAATAATCCTCTCTTAACTTTGTTGTAATACCATATACTTTTTTATTTACATCAGGATTAACTGAATAGTCATACACATTAACAGTTTGTTCCAGTAATTTATTTGACTGGTCAATTGTATTTTTTTTAATCAAAACCCCATTTCTTAAAATTGCTTGTTCCGGATTAAGATTATCTACCGGATAGTCTGTTAATGAATAAAAGACTTCTTTTCCCTTTGCATTTCCACTGTCATCTTTAACAGTTTTTGTAACCACGCCATACAATACAGGACTTCCTCTATAAGGAGATAAAGGATAAACACTGCCGTAATTATAGTAATTAAAAGTTGCATTAACCCCGGTACACATATTATCTAAATGGTAACTTCCAGCACTGAACTGGATATCTGTTAAAGAAACTCCACTGCTGTAATTATTGCTGGCAGAATAAGAATAAGTATCTGTAATACAGGTACCATTAAAATCACAATTTTTGATTTGTTTTATTCTCAAGCCTCCAACAGTCTGATCTAACTCTTCGGGCAAAGTATTGGTAACTAATGAAATGCTTGCTTTTGTACCTTTTATCGAAGATGCCTGCAGGTGATAGGTACCAGATTCTAAATCTGTTATGATTTCATTTCCATGAAAATTCAATTGGCTGGGGATCCATTGCAATTCATCATTCCAATTTTGAGATTTGATAAATATGGGTGAACTACTGCTACCTTCTTTATAAAATTTTACAGTGCCATTAGTATATGTTTCATCAAGTGGAATACCTATATTATTGGACAGATCATATGTTAATACTGCTTTACATGGAATAGTAATAGTGATTATCTTATCAATATTATCTAAGTCTTGATAAGGAGAGGTCTGAGCATTATCTCCTCCAACAGTAAAAATATCAGGGTCATAAGGAAGGTTATAACTTTCACGGGTCATATGTACCTTATTTGGTTCGTAATCTATCACTGAATATCCTTTGGTTGCATAGGTAATTTTGGTTAATGCGCCAATTTTTGTACTGTTATAATTAGGTTTTAAAGTGGGGTTGTTATAAGGTGAATTAGTATATTCTAATGCTACAGGCGAACCATTTGGAGGATTATATGATGAATTTGTTGGAGGAATATAGGAAGAATTATAATATCCCCATAAATCTTTTTTTAAATAATTATCATTTTGGATATTTGGTCCTCCAGGAATTGGATACGGGGTAGACATATCATATTCCATTTGGTTTAGCATTTGTCCATTATAACTTATCCCCAACAAATTGATTCTCCTGCCAAACCAATCAGAGTAGTCCAGGTCATAATTTTTTACTACATTATTGTTTTCTTTAATTATTAAATTATCAATTACAGCTAATCCTGTAGGTGAATTATTATACGACACTTCTATCGTTTCTTTTGATGTAATGATTTTTTTTAAATACGAATTGTAGGTAGAAATTAGAGTGGGGTTTTTATAAATGGTTGTAAATGCACTGGTATTATAAGATAAAACTAATGATTGGTTTAACATAAAATCCTGATAATAGATGTTTGAATCTTCATATTGAAACGTGATCGTATTATTGGAATCAGGGAATGTGATTTCTGTAATTAAATAAGAAGAAATGTAATCATAATTTGTTGCAGCTTCCGCAACACTTAGGTCGGCATTTTTAGGAGCATCAAAATGGCTCATAGCCATTTTGTCGAATTTATATTTAATTCCTTTATCATCAGTAAGTGTAAAACCAGCTGTAGTAGTCCCAGATAGCTTATACGGTTCATTTTTTGTAAATATAGCGTTGCCATCTTTATCAATATAAAAGGTACAATTGATATTGCCTATGTTTATAATATATTTATCCGGAAGTCCATCCCTTGTCGCGCCAGCAATACCTTCTAAAAAACTTACTTCATTTATTATATAAGGGTATTCACTATGATTGCCATCAAAAGGAGGTTTGTTAAATAAGTAAGCATCAACCCCGTGTTTATCTCCTTCGTGATATTCATCATTTAGCCCATTTACAGAATGGACAATACTTCCGCCTATGTTAAAAGTCCATCCTGTTCCTGCCCATCCTGCATTTTCCTCTAACAACAATCCTGAATAATTGTATGAAAGGGAAATAGGAAGCGATAATCCTTTTTCCTTTATTTCGTAAATAGGGATTTTAAAATCCATTCTTCCCGTTGTTATGTCTACAGGAATTTCACTCACTTTTGCTAAACTTGCCTGTTGTGGCGTGGGCATAAAAACACTTGGAACAAATTGTGTATTTGCAGTTGTCAGCGATCCTTGAGCATTGGCATGCATCACTGACAGCATGGTAATTATAAGTACTTTTAAACCTAAAAAGTAATTTTGTTTCATATAATAAAATTAATTTTGTTTTCGATTGTTTTTGATATACAGCATGCAGTTCATGAAAATCTACCATTTTAACCTGTTGTTATCGCTGAAGTAATTACCTGACAGTTATATAAAATATGAGGCTGTTTTCACTTTATTTTTTTATGTTTTTAGTATTTAATTTCCCAATCCTTTAATCACTTTCACGGTTTCGGTTTTTACATTTGTTTTTATTTTTACCAGATAAACTCCCTGAGCATATTTACTTAAATCAATAGGGACTGTTCTTGCAGAAATAGTAAAATGCTGTAAGGTGTGCCCCATTATATCTATGACTGTGGCCGTTCCTTGTTTAAAATCATGATCAATTATGATGTTTGTAAATGCACCTGCAGGATTTGGAATAGCTTCCATTGCAGCTTTGACTTTCTCTACTTTAGTTTTGTCTTTTAGTTTTACTACCCAAAAATCATTACTGCCAATAGCAGAGTTCTTATCCTTAGAGGAATTGGAATTGGAAGTTCCTGCCATTAAATAGCCTCCGTCACGGGTTTCAAACAATTTTCTTAAAATATCCTCTCCGTTGCTCCCAACTGTTTTGTTCCAGATTTCCTCTCCCTGCCCATCAATTTTCAAAGCGATATAATCATTAATGCCATCCTGTTCTTTTCCAACTCCTGCTTTTTTTGCCATATCATTTAGCAATGACCGTTTTGCTTCTGTTTTTGCATATCCCCCAATGAGATAGCTCTGATCTTCGTTTACAACCATAGAAGTCAAAATATCCACTTTGCCAAAATCATAGGTTTTACTCCAGATAACTCCTCCTTCATGATCCAATTTAAGAACCCAGTAATCTGTTCCATTACTCACAATTCCGCCTAAAGGTGTTAAAGGATTCCTGCTGTTAGAATTTCCCCCTACAATATAGCCCTTCCTCTTTGGTCTGATAAATAATATAAGGCTGGTCATCGCCGTCTTCGCCATAAGTCTGCTGCCACTCGATAGTTCCGATTTCGTTTATCTTGATTATCCAATAATCACCGGCTCCGCGGCAGCCATCGATTTTATCTCCTGAAACAGGCGAATTTGAATAACCCGCCAAAATATAACCGTTATCTGATTTTTGCTGTATGCTTCGTAGTAAATCTGCATATTGTCCGCCAAAAGTCTTTTGTCATTCAATAACTCCTTCTTTATTTAATTTGACAATCCAGTAATCCATATTGCCCCTGGTCTTCTCTGATTTACTAAATAAATCTTCCTTGACAACAGCAACAGGATTTTCGATTAGTTTATTGCTCGCTATTGGACCAGATGCTGACGAACCGCCTAAAATATACCCTCCGTCTTTGACCTGAAAAGCACACAATAATTCATCCTGGCCATTTCCCCCTATGGTTCTTTGCCATTGTTCTTCCCCTCTTGCGTCGAGTTTAATTACCCAAAAATCAGCCAGTCCTTTACAAGGCTCTTTTTTTTGAAAACCCTCAGATGAATTAGAAGTACCTGCCAGTATAAATCCCCCATCACGGGTACCTTTTACACTTTGTAATAAATCAAATCCACTTCCGACAAAGCTTTTTTGCCAGTCAGGATCCCCTTTTTCATCCATTTTCCAGATCCAGTAATCCAAATCGCCATGATTGTCTTCGGTTTTATTTCCGGTTTTGTCTGACAAAGAACTTCCCGCCAGAATAAAACCATAGTCTGCAGTAGGTATGGCATCAAAAAGATAATCGGCGTGCTTGCCGCCATATGATTTTTCCCAAAGGATGTCCTGAGAATAAGTTAAAGCCGAAACAAGAATAAGAAGGGATAAGTAAAGTTTTTTCATAAGCACTTTTACAGGTAATTGAATCATTTTATTTTCCGCAAATTTAATGAATATATCTGTAAAAATTTTCTGTTTTTTAGTCTTTTGGTTTCGTTTTTCGATACTATAACAAAGAGTAAAAAAACAACCTGTTGAAAACGAATGATTAATAAATTTCATATTTTTAAAATCAGGTATTTATACTTAGAATTTATACCGACAAGCAATATGTGTCCCAAACATCTTTAAAACTTAGAAAATATAGCATGCTTGTATGAAATTAAGATTTTTCGGTAAGGAAAACTGGAATATTTACGCCAATTACAATAGTCATAATTGCATTAAAACTATAGATTGCAAGTATATTTAGACTACCATCGATTTTATAGGATTATCAGGATCTCCAACTGAAAAAAATTGGTATAATTAAAAGCTAAATTTTAAAAAACAGATTTGAATCATAAATTATGATAACAAACAATTCACAATAATCTTCTAAGAACCGGTTATATATTTCAATGTTCACCCGCTACAAAGATAAAAGCTTCAGATTTCTCTGAAGCTCTTTTGCTTTTAACCACAAAAACTGTGTAAAGTCAAAGATGTTTGTCAGCTTTTTATAAAGAAACTTTTTGAGGAACAGGGAATTTTTACCTAATAAAAAAGACCAGACATACTTAAATATCCGGTCTTTATATTTCATCTTTATAAAAGTATCTATTTTTAAAGATACAACTCTTTTAATCCAGGCCTTAGTGCCCGTCAAATTCCCTGCGGTTGTAAAAAGCATCGTCATCACTTTCAGATCCGGATCGGGACTCCTCATCAGCATAGTATGATTTTAATACACTTCTTTCGTAGTTCCTATCAAAATTATGCTGTGTATTATATCTTCCTGTTCTCCTGAAAGTATCATAGGTTATACTGTTGGCCATGACAATTTTTGTGTCTTTATTGATGTTTACAGACCCAATTGGAATAATCAGATGGCTGTCTCCTTCTTTGTACATAAATTCTCTTCCATTGTCATTTACTATCGTATCATGAACCTCATGACGGCTGTCGTCTATTAATTCTTTATCAACTTTCACGTCCAGATATACCACACGCTGCATGTCCTTATTGACCCATAAATTGTCAATTTTACCAATAGTGCGATTGTCAGCATCAACGATTTTCCATCCTCTTATATCAGAATAGTTTGAAGCTACCTTATAATCTGTAAGTTCGTCAAGCCTGTATAAATTTTTATCTTTATTCTCCATGTTCTTTTTAATTTTATCAATTATATCTTCCAGGTTTCAGGCTTACTCTGCAATGGTATCTGTACCCGAAACGTTCTCAATGGTGGTTTCGCTCTGCACCTCATCGTCTCTTAAAAAGACATAATATAGCAGCCCAGCGATCAAAAGCACTGCAACAATCCATGGCCAGACTGGCCTCTTTTTCTCAATTTTAATTTCTGCCATAACTTTATATTTTTATATGAATATTTTAACTTCATCATAAAGTTACAAATGAGACAAGCGTGTAAAGTATTTAATTTCAGATAGATGTTATAAAATTCCCAGCAGATAAAAAACCTCAATTATCACTATTAGTTATCAATAAGATTTGTCTTAATGTAAATTTTATCTTATTTTTATCATAAGAGTATCAGTAAGAATTGTCAATAGTGAATATTAAACTATTCAAAATTAAAACTATAAATATTGATTTTCCAGACTCTAATTATTGTGCACAGATCTTTTTATAATCAAATAACGGTATGTCTTCATGAATCATAAAAATCTGATATCAATTTTTACTATCTTATTATTTTTGTTGTCTGGTAAAATTCAGGGACAAAGCTTTGATAAGGATAGCTTACTGATTTACAATAAAATGCTTTCAAAAAAACAGATCCATGAGGACCTTAAAATACTCCTTGCCATACGTGAAAAAGTAAACTCGGGATTGTATCAATATCGCTCTAAAAAACAGATAGACAGCATCTACAACACTACTATTAAAAGCATTAAAAAACCTATGAGTGTTATCGATTTTTACAAAATAATACTCCGTCTGACCGATTATGAAGGAAGTGTCCATAACTATACTATTCCTAACCTTGATTTGATAAATTTCCTGAACAGACAAAAATCATTTTTCCCTTATCCTCTTCTCTATATTAACGGACAAATTATTTTTGATGGTCAATCGTCAGATATACCGCCCGGTTCGAGAATAAAAAGTATAAATGGCGTAACTGATGTAGAATTGATGCACTCTTTTTATAAATACTATACTGCAGATGGTCACACTATTACAGAAAAGTTATCGGCTAGTGTAAACAAATCATTTGGGATAAACTATCTTTTGGAATATGGTCTTCATGATGCATTTGTAATAGAATACATCTCCCCAAAATCTGACTCTCCTAAAAAAAAGGTGCTTCCTGCGGTAACGCAGCATGAGAGAGAAACAAACATTAAAAACAGATTTAGTGCCCCAGTTACTAACCTGACAGATTTCAGGAAACAGTCTGCTTATAGTTTTCACATGCTTAATCCTGATACAGGTATATTAAATCTGAGATCTTTTGGCATGGCATCCGGATCAGACGATCCCAAATTTGAACCGTATGTGCAATTTTTGGACAGCGTTTTTAACACACTGGACAAAAACAAGGTTTCTAATCTGATCATTGATGTTAGAAATAATCCCGGAGGCAGTGACCCTAACTTTGAACAGCCTGTAATGTATCTCACAGATCAACCATTCAAAGAAAATGTACAGGCTACTATACTCTTTGACCCCAACTTTTTACCTTACGAAAAATATTTTTGGGGTGTTTCAACATCAGAACGACTGGATAGTGTTTCAAGAAAAATGGGAAAAGAATACCTGAAAGGTGTTTATCCGGTTTTCAAAAATAATATAAGCATACAAAACCCAAAATACAATCCGTTTTATCATCCTAAATCGCCCTTCTTTAAAGGCAAACTTTACCTTTTGATTAATGAAAATGTGGCATCAGCAGCTTCTCATTTTGCTTCTCTGGTAAAAGCTTATGTTCAGAATGTTACCATCGTTGGTGTTGAGACCGTTGGCGGTTACTATCGTCATAATGGACATACGCCACTGGTTTATGAACTTCCGAATTCAAAGATAAAAACACAATTTTCAATTGTAAACCTGGTACAGGATGCACCCAAAAAAGATAATCAGCCAGATGGTCACGGTATTATGCCAGACTACGAAGTATGGCCTTCTTTAGATGATTTTTTCCAACAGAAGGATACGCAAATGGAATTTACTCTTAAACTTATAAAAATGAAATGATCGTAATTTTTTATACTTCCTAAAACCTATAAAAGCTCCGGAGAAATCTGGAGTTTTTTTGTTTTTCTGAATAAAAATCTTTAGCAATCTTTTTTGCGCTCACAATCGGAGCATTATATCATCTTTATCCCTTTAGTTAATCATTTCTTAATCCGTTAAGAAAATTATCCGCAGTACTATAAATTCGTCTTATCAACGCGTATGAAATAAGCTCTGTTTAAAAAATTAAAAAATTGATTTATACTACACTTTTAAATATTGCAGTTTTTCAGGGAATTGTTTTAGGTTTAATTATTTTAAAGTCTTCCTTGTTCAATAGTAATTCAAATAAATATCTGGCCTATTTACTTTTTACGCTTTCCATTATTTTACTGAATCATGTTTTTGAGATTGAAGATGCCTTTACCCGCTATCCTTTTCTACACTTTATTAACCATATTGAGTGGACATTTCTAATACCTGCTTTGCTATTTCTGTTTATAATAAACAGAGTTGATGATCGTGTAAAAAGCAAACAAAAAATTTATTTGTGTTTTATTCCGTTTGTCTATTCTGCTGTTCTTAATATTATACAAGATCTTGATCATGTCGCCGGAATTTATACTATTCCTGAGTCAGGCATTGGTTTAATCAATATACTGGGTCTGATTCACCTTATTTTAGCGGTTACCTTCATCCCGTTTCTGTTACTTTACTCTTATTTTATGATAAAGCATTTAAAAGATTCAGAGGAAAAAAAATGGATTATTCCCTTATTAATAATTGTTTCCTCATTATTATTCGCCTTTATTATTACCGCTTTGGTGGGCTTATTTCTTCAATATGACATTTCTCCTGCTATGAACGTTCTGGCTTTATCTGTTACAATCATTATTCACTGGACCGCTTATAATGGTCTTTACAAATACAAACTAGCCAAAAACAAAGAGGCTATTTACAATTTTTTGAACAACGATTTGGCTATTCCACATACCAATATGCAAATTATTGAAACTGACAATCCCGAAGAATACAGGGAATCTATCACGGCAGATAATCTTTATTTTCAAAAACTGGAACTTCTTTGCAAAGAGCAGCACCTTTATACTGATAGTACATTAAACAGAGAGAAAGTGGCAGAACAACTAGGCATAAGCGCGGGATACCTGTCACAAATTGTAAATACGATAACAGGAGACAATTTTGTGCAGTACATCAATCAATATCGGGTTGAAGCTGTCAAAGAAATGATTTCCAATTCTGAATATAACAATTATAATTTACTGGCAATGGGGCTGGAATCCGGCTTTACTTCGAAAACGACTTTTTTTAAAGCCTTTAAAAAAGTTACCGGTCAGACACCAAATGAATATAAAAATAGCTGTAAATAAGTACCGATTTATACATTTTTAAGCTTTTGAGACCTTCTTTAATTTTTCTTATGTGAATTTTGGAACTCAATAATTCAAATCACATTTTATGAAAAAAAACTTTTTACTGCTTATTGTTTTGTTTGTCTTTTATTCTTCTAAAGCACAAAATGAAACTGATCCTTATCAGAAAAATAATGAAATCAAATTAAATGGACTTGCTCCTTTATGGCAATCTTTTCAGGTTGGTTACGAAAGACATTTAAATCATAATTCGTCATTAGGACTTTCTGTTTATTATGTGTTTGACAATACAACAAATGAAAAAGATTTAAATTATTCAATCTCTCCGTATTACAGAAGATACTTTGGTAAAAAATATGCATCAGGCTGGTTTGTTGAAGGATTTGGAATGCTGACTTCTACAGATGGTAAAAAAATATATGCATCAGAAGATCATTCCCTATATACAGAAAACCCGGATGTTATTGATTTAGCTCTCGGTGCAGGTGGAGGCTGGAAATGGGTCAGTAAAACCGGATTCCTTCTTGAAGCGAACATTGGTTATGGAGGTCTGTTATTCAATGCAAATAAAACAGACCATACTATTGTTGCAAAATTTGGACTGAGTGCCGGGTATAGATTTTAATAAAACTTAAAAAACAGATTTAGTTTAACCAAAAAGTAGTTCAAAATTGAACTGCTTTTTGGTTGTTTTGAATCATTTTTATTTACTGTTCAAAGATTAGCCTTGTTTAAATAACCACGTTACAAATGCTACGATTTATATTATGTTTTAAGCAGGTCACCAGTTGATTTGTTACTCATCGTTGCGGACACGGATTACAAATCAGCGTTATCGTGTTGTTTGGTCTTATATTGAGGGCACGGAAAAAATTTCCGCGCTATCGTTGTCTACATATTTGCGCAATCAGGTATAACCACGGTCGAGCATCATAAGCCATGCTCCTGTACTATTTGTGGGCAGGGTTGATCGCAACACCTTTTTTTTGTAGCTTGACCAGATTTCTTTGTAGGCACGAGCCTGAGGCATCGCGCGCTAGCCGTTACTTAATTCTGCTTACACCAGCGGGGGACTACTGACCAAATTATTAATTACGATGGCAAAATTCCAACCGAAGTTGTGATGGAAGATAAAACAGCCGTTGAGCAAATGAGACTCATACAACAGCTCGAAGACGATGACAAACAAACCATCTTTAAACTTATTGATAAAATGCTTACCAGTAGACTCTATCTACATTGGCTCATCAAATTTTACGTGTTTGCATCCAAGTGCTATGACTTCGGCTATTTTATCTCTTAAAACATTCGCCCAGGTCCGACATAATGCCTGAGCATCCGGATAAAGATCTTTTCGCTCGTTGACAACAAAACGAAATAAGACACACATTATCAGAATTTTGAATTCAACAAATTAGGCTCTATTGAAAGCATTGGCAACACACAAAGTACTTTTATAATGGCCGAAATAAAAAATCTTCACAATATTAATGTAGAGAGCTAAATTAATGCATTTAAAGGAATTGCTATATATGATTTACAAGAACCTTTTTTCCAGATAAATTTTAAATGTTTAGAGTTTCAAAAACAAATTATGTTAAGCAAAATTAACATAAAAAGTGTTAAAACAAACTTTCACAGCAAATGATAATTTTCTGAATATTTTCTAGACACTGTCCTAAAAAGAAGTGAATTATTTTTTACCTGATACTATCAATCGAGATTAAACCTTTTGTTTTTTTTAGTCTTCAACTCATAATTACGACGATTTTCTGTCAAAACCTCAGTCTATTAGAGTGTTAACCTCTCTAACTGCGTGCGAATTTTCTTCAAAAAAATTCTCTTCTCATTTGTAAAAATACCTTCCAATATTCTTTTTTTTACATTTTTCTATAATTTTCTCTAAAAAGCAGGAGCATTTTAATCATAATCGCCTATAAATACAGAGAACACAAAGCCTTACAAATACTGGAATTTACATATTTTTCAAATATTAACATATAAATTATAATATCAATATTTATTATAGATATAAAAAACACATACTAAAAAAAACAGGATAGTGCAGGATAGAATTAGCAACAGAACCTTTTAGGTTTGACATATTCGTATTTACTAAAAAAAAGTTAAAACTAACTGACCTTTTCAATATAATAAATTAACCAAGAATGAAGAAAAAAATACACCATCTACTTATCTTTTCATTTTTAGTCCTTCTCTCAAGTTGCAGTAAGGATGCTTATGATGATTACTACGAGCGACCTGACTCTTTAGAACCTCCTATCTACCAACAACTAGAAGCTCGTGGAAATTTTAAAAATCTTCTGGTTTTAATTGAAAAAGCCGGATACAAGGATATCTTAGGTAAAGCAGGATATTGGACCATGATGGCTCCGAATGATGAGGCATTTACGAAATTTTTTCAAGAGCAGGGTATTTCAGATGTAAATAAAGTTGATGCTGAAACTGCTTCAAAAATTGTAAAATATGCTCTCATATACAATGCTTTCCGTGCAGATCAGCTTTCTGACTATCAATCAGGTACGGGATGGGTTCCGGATAATGCCTTTAGAAGAAGAACTGCCTTTTACGATGGCTTTCAAAACAAAACCATAAACGGCAAACCCATGGTTGTTGTCGGATCTAACAGAAATGGAGGTTATCTTTCAGGAGACAATAATAACAAATATATCTCTTATTTTGAAAAAGAGTATTTTGCCGCAAAGGGATTAACTTCGAATGACTACAATTTTTTCTTTCCAGGTTCAACTTATACCGACTTTAATTTATTAGGTGGAAGTGTAAAAGAAGCAGATATTGTGGCTGAAAATGGAATTATCCACGAAGTTACCAAAGTATCACTTCCTTTGGTAAATTTAGATCAGTATTTAGAAAACAACAGTCAGTACAGCCAATTCCGTAAGTTACTTGAGGACAATCTGGTTATTTATGCATTTAACCAATCTGCTACTACAACCTACCGTAATTTTTCTGGCAAAAACGACGATGTTTATGTAAAATACTATGACCCCACTTTGCCTTATTCCCCTAATAATGAAAACTTTTTAAAGCAGGCAGATAATGATGGGCAGAGTGATGCTTATACCCTATTTGCACCTGATAATACATCTTTACAAAAATTCATTGACGAAGTTTTACTTAAGAACTATCCTTCAATTGATAAACTTCCTCAATATATTTTTCAGGATTTATTTAAAGCACACATGGTACAGGGTGCTGTATGGCCATCAAAATTAGGTTCATTTAACAACGGTTTGGATGAAGAATTAAGATTCAACTTAAATACAGATGTAAAAGAAGCCAAAGTATTAAGTAATGGTTTCTTTTACGGAACTAACAAAGTACAGGCGTCAAATTTATTTTACAGTGTGTACACCTCAGCTTATCTGGATCCTAAATTTACTTTAGCTACACGATTGTTTAATGATGGTTCTTCATACAGGGAAATTATCAGCAATATCAATCAAAAATACACCTTGTTTCTACCTTCGGATACAGTATTACGTGGACTTGGATATGAGTACAATACGGCCAGATCCGAATGGAATTATGTATCTCCAATTAATGGTGCTGCTTTATCAGGAACACCAGCCAGACTGCGTTTACTGCGTGTTTTATACAATTGTATTGTCCCTACACCTAATGGAGAACTAAATGATTTGTCAGGTTCCGGAATTATACGAACAGGAGACATGGATATTCCCGGTGAATACATTAAATGGAGCAATAACAAACTCTATGCTGCAGGAAATGAAGTTTTGAATAACATGGTTAATATTCTTGGATATGAAGATCAGCAAAACGGACGTACTTACTATATTGACAAATTACTTGAATTTAGTGAAGAAACTCCAGGAACAGACCTTAAAAATTTAGCTGTTGCAGGATCAGAATATTTTAATTTCTATAGTTATTTAAAAAACTCTAATATCTATACCACAGCTGGTGACAAAATCGCAGGAGTGAACGTTGGTAACTCATACACGTTTGTTGTCCCGAACAATGCAGCCATTATACAAGCTGTGAAAGATGGGAAACTTCCAGGAAACCCTGCAACCGGTGTGCCTAATTTTGCTCCTTCTTTACTTGGTGACCAAGATCAGGTAGCAGATTTTATAAGGTATCATATATTGGTCAACAAAACTGTTTCTGACGACGGACTTGAAGCAGGACAAATTGAAACTTTAAGAAAAGACAGTAAAGATGAAAAAACTTACGTAAGTGTCATGAGTGATACTGGAGTCTTGACTTTTATTGATAAATCCAACAGATCTGCCAATTTCATTGCAAACAAAAGTAACAACCTGGCTGACAGAACCTTAATCCATTTAGTAGACAACTATCTTTTATATACGGAATAAAATGAAACAAAATCTAACCAATTTACTTTACCGTTTTTCATTTGCTTTGATTATTCTGGCAGCACTGCCGTCATTGGCTCAGGATTCTAAAAATGCCTTAGTGCGTGGTCAGATTGTCGACTCAAGTGATAATTTACCAATTCCTTCAGCTACTATCGTTGAACAGGACTCAGAAAATCGTACCGTTGGAGGTGTTTTATCTGACATAGACGGAAATTTTGCAATACATCTAAAAAACCCAAATAATAAATTATTAATTTCAACTATTGGATATAAATCGAAAGTGGTTTCTGTTAACGGCAAAACCACAATAAAAATTGCTTTAGTTTCTACTATAACTTCTTTGGACAACGTTGTAGTTACAGGACAAAAAAAGGTAGAAACCGGACTACTTAACATTGCCGATAGAAATAAAACAACCAGCTCTGTTACTATTAAAGCAGCAGATATAGCTAACTCTCAGGCTGCTTCTATTGATGAGCAATTACAAGGACGTATTGCAGGTGTGGATATTATTTCATCAAGTGGTGACCCTGGTGCAGGAATGCAGATTAAAATCAGGGGAGCTTCTTCAATTTCAGGATCTTCAAGCCCTTTAATCGTTGTTGACGGAATGCCTTATGAAACCTCTATCCCGGCAGATTTTAACTTTGGTACTGCTGATGATGATGGTTATGCAGCATTACTAAATATTGCTCCTTCGGATATTGATACCATCACCATCGATAAGGATGCAGCAGCAACTGCTTTATGGGGGTCACGCGCAGCAGGTGGTGTTATTATCATCAATACGAAGCGTGGTGGAATCAGTGCTCCAAAAATTAGCTACACTTTTGTAGGTACTCGTTCAAAAGTTCCTGATGCAATTCCGATGTTAAACGGAGATCAATACTCACAATTGATTCCGGAAGAATTCATGAACCGAAACGGTGTGCCTTTAAACACACAAAATATTAAAGAATTTCAATACGACCCTCAGGAGGTTTATTATTACAAAAACTATAGTAACAATACCGACTGGACAAAAGCAATATCTCAAATTGGTCTTATACACGATCACAACCTTTCTTTACAAGGCGGTGGACAAAGAGCAAGATATTTCAGCTCAGTAGGGTATTACAACTCTAAAGGAGTAACTATAGGTACTGGCTTTGAACGAATCAGTACTCGTTTAAATTTAGATTATGTAGTTTCAGACCGTATTCGTTTTAAAACTGATATAGCGTATACACATTCCAGTACAGACCGTAATTATGTCAATAATTTTTCGGGTACTGACAAGGATTTACTTAGAAGTGTTTCCTACGGAAAAATGCCAAACATGGGAATTTTTGAATATGATCAATCCGGAGTTCTTACTCCTAACTATTTCTCTCCGGCCCAAAACGTTCAGGGAGGATACCCAAGCACTTATAATCCTGTTGCTATGGCGGAATTTGCTACTAACAATCAGGTAAGTGACAGAGTAGTACCCCATTTTAACATCAATGTTGATATTATACCAAAAAAATTAATCTCAACATTTGATCTACAATTTGATTTTAACAGTACAAAAGCGAAATCTTTTCTGCCTCAAAATGCTACAGGACGTCCAATTACAGAAACAGTAGTTAACAGAGCTTCTGATGTGGATGTTGATATGGCTAATATAACGACCAAAACCAATTTCATTTACACCCCTGATCTTGGTGAAAAACAAAATTTATCGGTACTTTTATCTTTACAATCGAATGATTCCCGTTACGAGTCACATCAGGTAATTACCTCGAACACAGCATCATCTTTACTTACAGATCCATCCAATCCGTCAAGAACACAAAATTCAGAATTAAATTTATATACCAGTAATAGCCAGACAAGAACTGTTGGTAGTTTATTGAATGCGCAATATGGTTTATTAGACCGTTATATTCTAAACGTAGGTTTACGTGCAGATGGTAATTCAAGATTTGGTCAGGAAAACAGATACGGCTTATTTCCTTCGGCATCTGCGCGTTGGAGAATTTCAGGAGAATCTTTTATGAAAAATGTCAGTTGGATTGATGACCTTAGTTTAAGACTTAGTTATGGACAATCAGGAAAAGCTCCTAGGTATGATTACCTTTATTTCAATGTGTATGGAAATTACAGCACAGAATACTTAGGACTTAACGGCGTATATCCTCAAAATATTCAACTGAGTAATTTTCGTTGGGAAACCCTGATTGGAAAAAATTTAGGATTCAATCTTCAAATGTTTAATAAGCGTGTTACACTGGATGCAGAATTTTACAGAAACACCACAAAAGACATGATTTTCCTGGATCTTGATATCACCACCGTTTCAGGATACAGCAAAATGGATCAGAATGTTGGGACTATGGACAACCAGGGATGGGAATTAGGTCTTTTTACTACACCAATTAAATCTGGTAAGTGGAAAGTAGAATTCAATTTTAACATTGCCAGCAATGAAAATATGATTCGTGAAATTTCTCCATACTTCCCTAATGAAAGTGGAAATACGGATCGTAATGGAGAATACAAACGTTTTCTTCAAAAAGACAGCCCTTTTGGATCATTCTACGGATATAAATTCAAAGGAGTTTATACTGACAAGGAAGCAACTCTGGCAAGAGATGCAAATGGAAATGTAATTACAGGTCCAAATGGACAAACGGTGTATATGCGTTTTAATTATCCAAATACCGACTATACTTTTCAACCTGGTGATGCTATTTATGAGGACATCAATAAAGATGGTAACATAGACAGTCGTGATGTGGTATATTTAGGAAACAGTAACCCTAAATTTACAGGTGGATTTGGCCCTAATATAATTTTTAACAACCAGTTCAAATTATTACTGTTCTTTAACTTTCGTATGAATTATGATATTGTAAACGGAACGGATATGACCACAACCAACATGTATGGATGGGGTAATCAAAGTACAGCAACATTATCGAGATGGCGTAATCCTGGTGATGTAACCGAAATGCCAAGAGCAATTTACGGAGCAGGGTATAACTGGTTAGGATCTGACCGATATGTAGAAGATGCTTCTTTCCTTCGCCTTCGTTCGGTTACTTTTAGTTATTCTTTTGGAAAAAAACTTTTAAAAAGTTTAAGAATGGATGAAATAAGAACTTATGTAACTGCAGACAATTTATATACATGGACAAACTATAGAGGTCAGGATCCTGAAGTGAGTATGAAAGCCGGAGATCCATTCGGAATTGCTATTGACAACTCCAGAACTCCTCCTACAAGTCGTGTATCATTAGGTATTACAACACGTTTCTAAAAAAAAAAATTGATTTATGCGAACTACAATAAAATCTACAATAGCAATCCTTCTAATTTTTGTTACTGCAACATCTTGTGACAATTATTTAGATTTAAAACCTGAAGACGGAATCGTACGTGAGGAATTCTGGAAAACTAAAGAAGACATCCAGGCTGCCGTTATAGGAATCTATTCTTCATTATTAAAAAGACCTCCTGGAGCGCAAATTCCAACAGGGGGAACCGATTATAATATCAGTGAATACTTGTTTATGTATGGAGAAATCAGAGCCGATATGATAACTCCGGGAGGAAATATTACAGAAGAACAAAGAGATATTACAACTTCAAATATCCTGTCATCGAACGATTTGACAAGCTGGGCCGCATTTTACCGTGTTATCAATTACTGTAACACTGTTATTGAACTCGCCCCTGCTGTAAGAAATAGTGATCCAACTTTGACACAAACACAATTGAACAATTTTCTTTCTGAGGCTTTAGCCATCAGAGCCTATATGTATTTTACCCTGGCCCGTACTTTTAAGGATGTACCTCTTAAACTGACTGCAACACTTTCTGACAAGGATAATTTTCAAATAGCAAAAACACCACAAAATGAAATTTTTGCACAAGTTATCAAAGATCTTATTTTAGCTGAAGAGTATGCCGTTGTCGATTATGGAAATGCCGCTTCTAATAAAGGAAGAATTACAGTTTATACAATTAATGCTATGCAGGCTGATGTTTATCTTTGGATGGATAAATATGCCGAAGCTCTGGCTGCAGCTACTAAAGTGACTGATTCAGGTAAATTTGAATTAATTCCTGCTTCCAATAGCTGGTTCAATAATGTATTTGCTGTTGGAAATACCACTGAGAGCATTTTTGAGTTTCAATACACGAAACAAAACCTTAATCCGTTTTACGACATGTTTTTTCAAAGACCGGAATTCCTGGCAGCTCCACATGTAATAGAGGATGTATTTGGTATTGACTTTAACAATCCGTTGAACAGGGATGTAAGAGGTGAAAGATGCGCTTTGGTTCCCGGACTTAATTTTATCTATAAGTACACCGGACTTAACAACAATGATTTTAAAACTTCACAAGAATCTGACACACATTGGTTTGTATACAGATATTCAGATGTTTTACTTTTAAAAGCAGAAGCTTTAACGCAATTAGGTGAAGGAGATAAAGCCCTTATTATTATCGATGATATCCGTACCAAACGCAAAGCCATCAGTTCAACTTCACAAACCGTGACTACTACAAGCAAATCAGAAATGACTGATTATATTTTAGCAGAGCGAGCCCGCGAATTTGCTTATGAAGGAAAGAGATGGTTTGATGTTCTGCGAAATGCCCGAAGAAATAATTATGAGCGCTTAGATTTATTGATTAGTATGGCACTGATTAGCGCTCCGGCAGATCAGCAGCAATCTATTATAGCTAAACTTGAGGATCCAAATAGTCATTATTTGCCTATTAATGAATACGAATTATATACTAATAAAGCACTTGTTCAAAATCCATTTTATAAATAATTAAGTCATGAAAAGATACGCTGCATTCCTAAAATTGATGAGACTTACTTTAGTGGTTTTTTTAACCCTGGCATTTCTTAACTGTACTTCTGAAAAAATCAATGAACGAACTGATGAAACAGTAAACATTACTGATTTTTTAAGACAAAATGATGAATATTCCATGTTCCTGGAAATGTTAGAACTTACTAACTATTCTTCATTCATGAATACTTATGGTACCTACACTTTATTCCTGCCAAGCAACAATGCGATAAAAAACTATTTAACTGATGTTGGTGCAGCTGCTGTAAAAGACGTACCATTAGAAGATTTAAAAGAACTTGTAAAACTGCATATTCTTGATCAGGAAGTAGCTACTACAGCATTTACTGATGGTAAAATTGCAACTCCGAGCCAGCAAGGACAATTTATTATTACCGGGGCTGCCAATGTTGGCGGAATTTCAAGCATCACTGTTAATAAAACATCCCGAATTATGTCTTCAAATGTAAAAGTAGGAAACGGGATAATCCATATAATAGATAAAGTATTGCGTGTTGCCGATAAAACTTTGGCCCAGACTATTGAAGCTGATCAATCACTTTCATTATTTACCGAAGCTTTAAAAGCAACCGGATGGTATGACAAATTAAATATGCCGTTAACTTCGACTACTGTTGAAGGAAAAACAACACTTTCAGGACATTTGACTGTATTAACAGAAACAAATGAAGTATTCAAAGCAGCCGGTATCAATAGTCTTGCTGATTTAAAAGCAAAATACAGTCATCTAAACGATCCTTTAAATCCTGAGGACAGTCTGAATCTTTTTGTAAGCTACCGTGTTTTACCAAAACTTCAATACTTAGCTGATTTAGCTGTTTCTCCATCACTTGAAACCAAAGCACCACTGGAAGTAATTAGTGTAAAACTGGCTACAGGTAAAATTTTACTAAACGAGGAAACTTTTAATGGTGTTTTAGAAAAAGGAATTCCGGTAAACCGTACAGGAAGTGATGTAACAACTTCAAACGGAGTGGTTCATACTGTTGAACAGAATTTCTTTATCAAAAAAAGAAACCCGGCTCCGGTTTATTTTGACTTGGGTGACCAACCGGAATTCAGAAAACTGAGTGCTGTTTTTAGAAAACCGGGTAATTATGTATCGCTTGCCAAATCACTTTTTACAGAAGTAACCTGGGATGGTGTTGATGCCCTTACTTATGTTTGTGCTGCTAAAGGAAGTTCCAGCTATCAGGATCGCGCATGGAAAGGGGATGTAATTGAAATATTCCGTTTTAGAAATGGTAATACTCAAAATATTGCTTTTAAAACACCGGTCATTATAAAAGGTAAATACAAAGTTTGGGTATCTTACAGATGGAAAAGCGCTAAAAACCCAACAGTTAGAGCTTATTTTGATGGTGTTGCATTGCCAAGGCTGATTAACTTTCAGGAACAAGGCGTTAATAATATTGACGAAAGAGTATTAGAGTCACAAGGTTATAAAAGTCATATTGATCCATTTACCAATAGATTTAACAGCAGGCTTTGCGGTGTTATCGATGTACAAACAACAGGACGACATACTATAACCTTTGAATCACTTTCTAATCCTGGAGATACTGCATGGATGGATGTCGTGGAATTCCGACCAATAAATATGGATCAACTGTATCCTAGACTTAAATCTGGAGGAGAAGGTTTTGTGGAGTAATAATCACACAAGCAATTGAAAAGCATTCTAATCAAAATTTTAATCATCTAAAAATGACCATATCAAAATTAATTAATAAAAAACTTTTTGCTGGCATTGTGACATTAGCATTATTTTCGTGTTCTGATCCATGGTCAGACCGGGAAAATAATGGAGATGACAACCTAAATATCACTCTTAGCGAAGCCATCGCGAGCAACCCGGAAACATCAAAGTTTGCAGAATTGTTAGTACAATCAGGTTATGACGAAATTTTGTCGGGCTCAAAAACTTATACTGTTTTTGCTCCTACAAATGAAGCCATGACTCAGGTCGACGCTTCGCTATTAAATACTCCTGAAAAGGTTACTGCTTTTGTACAAAACCATATTGCACTAACAGCCTATTCTTCTATAAGAAAAGATGCCTCAGAAAAAATTAAAATGCTGGGTTCTAAATATTTGCTATTTAAAGGTAATGCAACAATTGGTGATGCCACTATTGTTACCGCCGATAAATATGCTGCAAATGGTGTTTTTCATATTATCAACCGTTCACTTGCACCAAAAAAGAATATTTGGGAATACATCAATTCGCAAACAGCTTCTTCTTCAATGTGTAATTATCTGGTAAGCTTAAATGAATTAAATATTTACGATTCTGACATTACTGCGAAAGAAAATGCTGTCCCTGGGGTGCTTGCAGATTCCTTAAGTAATTCTTTTTTAAAAAATGTATACAATGTAAACAACGAAAAGAACTCTTACACACTATTTTTAATTGAAGATGAAGGTTATAATGCTGAAGTAGATAAACTCAGGCCGTATCTAAATAAATCAACTGCAGATGCTACCACAACATATTCCAGCTATTTCACGGTGAGGGATATGGTTTTTCCTAAAGCGTATATACCAAATGAATTACCAGACAAATTAACTTTAACTACCCGTTTTGGAGTGAAAGTAGAGATAGACAAAACCCAAATTGTGGGAGAACCTGTTATTTTGAGTAACGGGATCGTTTACCGCATGAAAAAAGTAGATGTTCCGTTGACTGATCGCTTAGTTACCACTAAAATAGAAGGAGAAGATAATACTTCTTTCTCCCCTTCTAACTTACGCAGCAAGATTTTTTACCGTGAGCAAAAGGATCTTAAAGGTATTTTTTTCAAAGATGTTATGGTATACAATTCAGGAGTATCATTGTTTCAGCTGAATTACAAAGCAACCGATTTATTTAGTACTAAATACGACGTATACTGGAGGGCCACTAACATCAATAATTACAGTTCAAATGCTACCGTTTTTCAACAAAGGTTAGTTGTAGGAAGAGTGATTAGGGATGGTGTAGAATATCCAAACGAGGTTATTAAAAATTTTGATTTTAAAAACGTTGAAATCGGTGTTTATGATGACGTGTATTTAGGAGAATTCACCTTAACAAACGCTCAGGATATTGAGAGAATTACCCTCTATGGAGCCAATACAACTACAGTAGGTAATAACACCATGATCCTTGATTATTTAAAATTTGTTCCTGTCGTTAAATAATATTTTATAAAAATAGATATGTTAAAAAATTTACAACTAACCTGTGCAATAAGCATCTTCCTTGCCGGAAGCCTTAGTGTATCCCTATATGCTCAAAACGTTCAGGATTCAACTGCAACTACTGTAACTGCTCCTAAAATAAAAAAGGGAATAATAGTAAAAGGTATTGTTAAAGATGCCAAAACTAAAGCAGGTTTATCAGGGATAAATGTAGTAGTTAAAGACTTTTCTGCAGCCATTACCAATGATGACGGTAGTTTTGAAATCAATGTACCTGATTTACAAGCGCTGTTGACTATAAGCGGACAGGAATTCCAAACCAAAGTCTTTCCTCTTAAAAACAGAAATTCAGATTTAGAAATATTTTTGTACGAAGCGTATTATTCTCCTATTTACCAAATAGCCAATTTACCTACCGGAACTGAATTCCAGTACGGAAGCACCAAAGCGGTAAATGTGGTTAATTTTAAAACCAATCAATGGTCCAGTCCCATTAAAGAGTCTGTTGGCGATTTTCTTCAGGGAAGAGTAGCCGGTCTTAACAGTATTAGAAGATCCGGAGTTCCGGGATCAGGGGCTTATTTAAACCTTCGCGGTTTTACTTCTTTGTATGGAACAAATAAACCGTTGATTATTGTTGACGGAATGATTTATGACGATGAAGATTATGGTTCCGGAATTATACAAAACAACTCTTCCTCTCCTTTGGATAATCTGGACGTAAAAGACATTGAAAATATCACTGTCCTTAAAGATGACAGTGCGCTGTATGGAGCCAAAGGAGCTAACGGTGTACTTATTATCAATACCACGCGTCCGACAGAACTGACTACAAAAATTGATTTTACGATGTACGGGAGTGCCAATCAGACACCTGACCAATTACCGGTTATGGGTGCAGATGCCTACCGTACACATATTTCGCAGTTAGAAGCTACTCGCGGACTTTCTCAGGATCAAATTGCGGCTCTTCCGTATATGAATGACAATCCTCTGCTTCCGGGATATTACAAATATCATAATGAAACCAACTGGCAGGATAAAATTTTCAAGTCGAGTGTTAGCCAAAACTATTTCCTTAAAGTGCGTGGAGGGGATGATATTGCAAAATATGGTTTGTCTGTGGGATATCTTAATAATCAGGGAATTGTTGAAAACACCGAATCAAAACGTTACAGCACCCGTTTAAATGCAGCTTTGCGTTTAACTGAAAAGCTTTATGTAGATGCCAACATGTCTTTTATCAATAATCTTCAGGAACAGAGAGATCAGGGATTTGCTTACAAAACCAGTCCAATTTATCTGGGTCTTACAAAAGCACCTTTTTTAGCAGCCAATGCTATAGATGATGCCGGAAATGTTTCTCCAAACCTGGCAGATACGGATGATTTTAATGTCAGCAATCCAAGAGCTATACTAAATGACGGAATTGGAACCAACAAAAACTATCGTTTCTTTGGAAACCTGAATTTTAAATATACAATTAATAATGCATGGAATGTAAATACCCTTTTTGGACTTACTTACAACAAAGAGCGCGAAATTTTCTTTATTCCGGACAAAGGAGTAGCCGATGTTATTCTCCCTACTGCAATAGCTAAAAACCGTTCCGGTAGTGAGGTACAAATTTTAAACAGCATTTATACTGATACTTACGCCAATTACTTTAAGAAATTTAAGGATGATCAGCAAGTAGATGTTCGTTTTGGTTTTAGAACACAAAGTAATCATTCTGAAAGTGATTTAGGTTTGGGATACAATTCTGCTACTGATGATTTTACAAGCGTAGGAGCCGGATCTAACCTATTGCGCCAGGTTGGAGGAGCTTTAGGAGAATGGAATTGGCTAAACATATATGCCAGTGCAAATTACAATTACCATAATAAATACTTCCTGACAACCAGTTATGCGGTTGATGGTTCAAGCCGTTTTGGAGATAAAGAGAACGGGAATAATAAGTTCTCTCTTATGACGGCTATAACAGGAGCATGGATGGTTTCTGCTGAAAATTTCATGAAAAATTCAAAAACCATTGATTATTTAAAATTGAGAGGAACAATCAGTGAAGGCGGTAATGACGATATCGGAAATTTTACAGCTCAAAAATATTATGTTTCACAAAACTTATTGGGTGTACAAGGTTTGGTAAGTGGTAATATTGGAAATCCAAACCTGCAGTGGGAAACCGTTAAAAAATTTAATGTTGGTGCTGACTTAGGTTTGTTTAATGAACGTATTAATCTTTCTATGGATTTTTACAGAAAGAAAACAGAGGACATGATTGTTTATGAATCTGTTAGCAATGTAACCGGTTTTGATTATGTAGTTTCAAACAGTGGTCAAATGAAAACTTTAGGGGCAGAATTATCTTTGAATAGCCGTGTAATAAGTTCGCCAGATTTTACTTTTGATTTTGGACTGAATTTAGCCACATATAAAAATAAGGTACAAACCCTTCCAAATGGTGATATCCTGACTCAGTTTGGTGGAGCGACATATATTACCTCAGTAGGAAATGATGCTAATTTATTTTATGGTTTAAAAACTAATGGTGTATATTCTACTACTGCAGATGCCAACGCTGACGGATTTTCAAAACGTTTAAGTAATGGTCAATTAGTTCCTTTTGCCGGTGGAGATATGCGGTTTACAGACACAAACGGTGATAAAGTAATTGATGATAAAGACCGTATGATAATTGGTAATCCAAACCCGGATTTAACAGGAAGCATTACAACTAATTTTACCTATAAACGCTTCAGCCTACAGGGACTATTTACTTTTTCAGTAGGAAACGACCTTTATAATGGGGTACGCTACAACCTTGAAAAGATGAGTGGATACGAAAACCAAAGTACTGCTATAGCAAACCGCTGGAGAGCCGAGGGACAACAAACTGATATACCAAAAGCTACATGGGGAGATCCTATGGGAAATGCCAGTTTTTCTGACCGATGGATCGAAGACGGTTCTTACTTAAGGTTAAAAACTTTAGTATTGGGTTATGATTTTAATGTCGAAAAAATGAATTATATAAAAGCCATAAAAATTTATGCTACTGCCAATAACTTGTTTACACTGACAGATTATCTGGGCTATGATCCAGAATTCAGTGCGACCTCATCTATATTTGGTCAGGGTGCAGATATCGGATTAGCACCTCAGTTTACAAGTTTTCAATTAGGATTACGTTTAGGCCTTTAATTATTTTACACTTAGATAAGAATACAGATGATGACAATTAGTATAAAAACAAAAAAAAGCATTCTATTAGGAATACTGGCTCTAACATTTAGCCTGAATTCCTGCTCTGACTATCTGGATGTGCAGCCTGAAGACAAGCTTATTGAAGAGCAAATGTATCGTAATATATATGATGCTGATGCCGCTGTAATGGGGGTTTACGGAAAATTTATGGCACTTGCAGAGAAAAACGTTATTTTGAATGAAATGCGTGCTGACCTGATGACAACAACCAGAAATTCAAGTCCATACCTTAAAGAAATTTCAGAACATAATGTTTCAGCTGACAACCCGTATGCCAATCCTAAAGATTTTTTTGTGGTGATTCAAAACTGTAATAATGTGCTTAAAAATTTCGATATGATGCTCGAAAAAAAGCGTTTTACTCAGGAACAGTATGACCAGCGTTACTCTGATGTGGGAGCAATTCGCAGCTGGGTTTATCTTCAGTTAGGAATTCACTATGGAAACATTCCTTACATCACAGAACCTATTGAAACAATAGAAGATGCAAAAAACATTTCTAAATATCCCCGCATACCATTTAATCAATTATTAGATCAATTGATTTTATTTACCGAAAATTTGCCTTATAAGGATTTATATGCTTCAGGAAGTTCTTTGGTAATTACCATTGACGGCTACAATACAGCTAAATTCTTTATCAACAAAGAATGTTTGCTGGGTGATTTACATCTTTGGAAAGGAAATTACAATGCTGCTGCTATACATTACAAAAATGTTATGGAAACCGGAACTAAAGGAGGTACAGATACAGAACTATATAATACTTACAGGGTAAAATTTGCAGAGGTTACAACGCATGACGATTTAGCGGTTGGTTATTTAAGATATTCTGAACAAGACGCTACAACCTTAATTAATAGCAATACACAAGGCTGGAGATCCATTTTTGCCAGGGACAGAGATGCATTATGGAACACAGAATGGATTTGGTCTTTGCCTTTCGAAAATAATTTTGCTCCTAAAAACCCATTTATCGCTTTATTTTCGAGCAAAAATGGCGATTATCTAGTCAAACCATCCAACACAGCTATTGCTCTATGGGACAATCAGAAACAAAGTAATGATATCCCTTACGATGCACGTGGACCAAAATTCACCTATAATATTATAAATGGCGATCCCGTAATTATGAAATACCTTTACAGCAGTGAAGCAGTAGCTACAACCGGAATTGGTAATACAAAAGGGCAATGGTTTTTATACCGTGCAGCTAAATTACATCTGCGTTATGCAGAAGCTGCCAACAGAGATAACCAGCAAAAAGTAGCTTATGCTATTTTAAACAATGGAATAAGAAGGGCTTATACTCCAAGTCCTGCACCTACAGATGTTACTGATGTACAGCAAACCAAATTGCCATTCCCATATGATTTCGATGCCCGTATGGGGGATTATCCATTTTATAGAGCAAACTGGCATCGTAATGATGGAATTCGTGGCCGTGCTTTCATGAAATTTGTCGGAGCAGTTGGAGATGATGTAATTACGACCGAAAACAATATTATTCAGGAAGACGCATTAGAATTAGCTTACGAAGGAAACCGTTGGGAAGATTTGGTTCGTGTAGCTTTACGCCGAAATGATCCATCGTTTTTAGCTGAAAAAGTATACCAAAAACTGAACAGTGAAGGAAACAGTAAAGCAGACGAAGTACGTTCTAAACTGATGAACGTTAACAATTGGTATTTGCCATTTAATTGGTAAAACTATTTTTAGAGAGGCTTATAGATATTGAAATATTTATAAGCCTTTTTTATACAAAAAATAAAGCTTTAAGCTTTAATAATAAAAAGATTAAACCTTTTTATATCAAATAAAGTATTGTATTTAGTAGTTTAATTTTTATCTAATTTAAAAACCATTTTTATGAAAAAGAATACTGTTTTATTGATGTTATTATTATGTGGTGTATTTAGTACCCTATCTGCTCAGAGTGTTTTACGCTGGTCAGTACATACACCCGATGGTGAAGCTACCTTAAAAATTAAAATAGACGGTGTTGTTGTTGTAAATGTACAGCAGGCACAATATGCTTCTTCACAGAGCGGGATCATACAGGTTGACAATTATTCAACAATTGAATATGAAGCGACTACCAGTGGTGCACCATTACTTTGTGCTGCCACTGAAACACTCTTAGTTCCTGGTTGGATTGCCAGCTGTTATGATGCGAATGGCAATTTCATAGACCCTTATATTTATTCAGAATCCTGGTCATGGACTGCTTATGATGATGATTATACAATACAATTATCCACTATCCCAAATAACTCATAAAAACTCATATTAACAAAAAAAGCGGTTGTATCCTTTAAAAGGTTTTACACCCGCTTTTAATAATATTTTTTCAACACTTTCCTGTGGAATTTTACAAAAAAGAAAGTTTTATATTTATTTTACTATCATTTAAAAATCCAAAACAAAATCCTTTGAAGCACATTTGTTGAAAAAAGCAGCATTAAATTTATACAGTTTATCTCCTTTTTCAGAAACATTTTCTTTTTTTTCTTTCAAAGGGACTACTACTTTCTGCTTTAAAAAATTTCTGCTAAAACTATCCTTATCCGTTTCTATGCCCAAAATTCCCTTATAAAGATTCATTAATTCTGATATCGTAAATTTCTCCGGCAGAAGATTAAAATCAACAGGAGACTCACGAACACATTTTTCTAACTGATACAAACTATAATCTAAAATTAAATTGTGATCCTGAATTAAATCAGGTACATCTGTAATCATAAACCATCTTTGGTATAAATCAACTACACCAAATTTCACCCGATAATCTTCAATATTAATAACCGTGTAATATCTTAAAGTTTGAGAATTTGTACCGGCTCCCTCTGTCAGCTGTTTCAGGAACACATTTTCAAAATTACCAAATTCATTCAGTAAATCCAGGGCAGTCTCATCTGCTTTTTTAGCATCCTTAGCAATTCCGGATATAAGCCCCCATTTTGTCCCTACTCCTTTATTCCCCTTAGATAAGAGCACCTTAAGGCTTCCGTTATCATAGCCGAAAACAACACAATCAATCGTGACCTCATTCATAATTAATCGTTTTAGTATTAATAAAATAGTATTGACAATATGTAAATAAAATTTGCTAAAAAGAACTCTTTATAACATTTGTCGTCACAAACTTATTCGATTAAAATAAAATAACCATCCTGAACCGTGCTGGTACACGGAAATTTTAATTTCATTTACAATATGAAGAAATACAAGGATTGGGAAGACTTTTATGAAAATTGTATAATCTAAAACTCGTATAAAAAAAACTCCAAAATCAATTTGACTCTGGAGCTACTTTTATTAGAATGCATTCTAAAAAATCAATGACATATCGTGCCAAACTTCTCCGCCATGAACAGATTGGGAAACTCCAAAATCAGCAAATCCAAAACGTTGATAATATTGGATTAAATGTGATTTACAAGTCAGGATAACCCCGTTACGCCTTTCCTTTTTAGCCTGCATAATCAAATGGTTCATGAGCTGGCCAGCATAACCCTGATTGCGATATTCTGGTGCCACAGCAATCCCAAAAACACTTTGCCATTTACCATTTTTATCGTGTAATGAGGCTTCTCTAAACAATGTATCACTTATGGTATTTTGATTCGTAACCATTCCGTTTACAAAGCCAATTAACTTTCCCTCAGCTTCCAGAAGCCAAAAATGCTCTGGATAGATTTGAATTCTTTTTGTAAATGATTCTTTTGATGCTGCCTCTTTAGGCGGAAAACAAATATTTTCAATTTCAGTAATAACATCAAGATCGTTTAAAGTAGCATTTCTAAAAGTTATCATAGTTTTAAAATTTTAGCAAAATTAAACAAAGTCCTGTTTTAAACAATAAGCCTGCAAATTCAAAATGATTTTGCAGGCTTCTGTTCTATTTATAAAACAAACCAATCTCTCACATCTTCTGCAATCGTTTCTTCTGCCATAAGATTTTCAAATTCATTTGTTGACGGATTATACTGATACTCTTTTTGCCACTCTTCATAACAAAGCGCCACTTTTTGAATGGCATTACAAATAAACAATAGCTCTTCGTCTTTCAATGTCGGATGGAGCGATAGTCTCACCCAGCCCGGCTTATTGATTAGGTTTTTCTGAAGAAGTTCATTGGTCATCATTTTAGACTTTTCCTCACCTAAATCAAACAAATAATGTGCATACGTACTGGCACATGACCAGCCACCACGAACCTGGATTCCGAAACGGTCATTTAAAAGACGGACGATTAAATTGTAATGGATGTTTTCTATTGTAAAAGAAACACAGCCAATTCGTTCGCTTTTCAAATCGCCCAAAATGGATAAACCATCCACTTTTTGAAGTTCCGAATAACAGAGATCCAACAACTCTTTCTCTCTTTTTTGAATCTTCTTTACGCCCATCTGTTCTTTCAGTTCCAGACATAAAGCTGTACGCATCACCTGCAGAAACCCCGGAGTTCCGCCATCTTCTTTTACTTCTATTGCATCACTGTAATCATAGCCGCCCCACGGATTCGTGTATTTTACATTTCCTCCGCCCGGATTATCCGGAAAATTAGCTTTATATAGCTTCTCATTAAAAACCAAAACCCCACAGGTTCCGGGTCCGCCTAAAAATTTATGAGGCGAAAAGAAAATCGCATCCAATTGCTCTTCAGTCTCTTTTGGATGCATATCGATTTTGACATAAGGTGCCGAAGCTGCAAAATCGACAAAACATAAACCTCCGTGCTGATGCATGATTTTTGCCAGTTCATGATACGGAGTGATAATTCCGGTAACGTTGGAACAGGCCGTAAAAGAACCGATTTTCAAAACTCTGTTTTCGTATTTTTTAAGTTCTGATGCGAGTATTTTCGGATCAACCAAATTGTTTTCACCTGCCGGCAGAATCACCACATCGGCAATGGTTTCATACCACGGAACCTGATTGGAATGATGCTCCATGTGGGTGATAAAAACCACCGGTCTTTCATCATCAAAATTCAGTTTTACATTGTAGATGTTATCCGCAGACCGCAATCCCATGATACGCTGTAACTTATTTAAAGCTGCTGTCATTCCGGTTCCGGTGGTAACCAAAACATCGGATTCATTGGCATTCACATGTTTTTTAATCAATTCTCTTGCATACTGATAAGCATAAGTCGATGCCTTACCGGTTTCACTTGAAAAAGAATGCGTATTAGCAATCATCGGACCTATTTTATTAAGCATAATATCCTCAATCGGGATGTACAATCTTCCGCTGGCAATCCAATCGGCATAATATAATTTTTGTCTCCCGTAAACCGATTCAAAAGTATGGTTTACTCCTATTATATTTCCTCTAAACGTAGAAAAATGCTGTTCTAATTGGGTTGTCTTCAAAGTAACTTCCATATCATTTATTATTTAAAAGCATTTTACTTTTTAAAGTTCCGGATTCCGGACAGCAGCCAGCTATAATATGCTGTAACCTCAGGATTGTAAGCAGAAGGTTCCGTCAAATTAGTACTGTTATGATCTACAATTACATAAAAGGGCTGGGCATTTGCTTTATAATTCTTAATTTGAAGATCGCTCCATTTATTACCAATCGTTTTGATTTTTTTTCCTGTTGTTTCAGAAACATACTGCTCACTTTCCGGTAAGTCTTTTTTATCATCTACATACAATGAAATCAGTACAATATCATTTTTTAAAACGCCTAAAACTTTTGGATCAGACCAAACCAGTTCTTCCATTTTTCGGCAGTTTACGCATGCATATCCTGTAAAATCCAACAAAACCGGTTTTCCTGCTTTTTTAGCGAATTTCATTCCATTGTCATAATCATGAAACGTGATGATATTGTGCGGACCATATTCTGCGCCTTCAGGCAATGTTTCTTTGCTGGCTGTTTCTGTCTTTCCACCGCCAATACCGTTTGGAGATTCGCTGTAATACATTGCCGGAGGAAATCCGCTGATGAGTTTTAAAGGTGCGCCCCAAAGTCCCGGAATCAGATAAATGGTAAAAGTCAAAACGATCAGTCCAAAACTTAATCTTCCTACTGAAATATGATTTAACGGAGAATCGTGCGGCAGCGTAATTTTTCCAAATAAGTAAAATGCCAAAACGCCAAAAACAGCAATCCAGATGGCAAGAAAAACTTCTCTTTCCAGCCAGTGCAATTGTAAAACCAAATCGGCATTGGATAAAAATTTAAAAGCCAGAGCCAATTCTAAAAATCCTAAAACCACTTTTACAGTATTTAACCATCCGCCTGATTTTGGCAAAGCATTCAGCCAGCCCGGGAAAGCAGCAAACAATGAAAATGGTAATGCAATGGCAATTGAGAATCCTAACATCCCGACAATCGGGGCAATTCCTCCTTTTGATGCTGCTTCAACTAATAGTGTGCCTACAATTGGCCCCGTACACGAAAATGACACAATTGCTAAAGCCAAAGCCATAAAGAAAATCCCGATCAATCCTCCTCTGTCTGCCTGAGAATCCACCTTGTTTGCTAATGCATTTGGAAGCATAATTTCGAAAGCACCCAAAAATGAAATTGCAAAAACAACCAATAAAACAAAGAAAATCAGGTTGAACCAAACATTTGTAGAAAGTGCATTCAATGAATCGGCACCAAAAACAGCCGTTACAATCGACCCCAACAAAACATAAATAACTACGATTGAAAATCCGTAAATCAGAGCATTTCTAATTCCGGCTGCTTTCGTTTTACTTTGCTTGGTAAAATAACTTACCGTCATTGGAATCATCGGGAAAACACAAGGTGTCAGTAAAGCCGCAAATCCTGATAAAAAAGCAAGAATAAAAATGCCTAAAAAACCTCTTGACTGACTTTTTTTAGCTGGTTTAATAACCTCTTTTACGGTTTTATCTTCTGTCACAACAGCTGTTTTTTCTTCAACTGTAATCGTATCACTATTAACAACTGCAGTATTTTTGGCTACAGCCAATTTCTTTGAATTCGGGATTTTAAACGATAATTCTTCTGACGACGGAGGCAAACAATTACTGTCATCGCAAACCATAAAATCAACGTCTGCTGTAACGTTCAGAATTTCATCCGAAGTAAATTTGATTTTTTGCGTAAAAACCGCTTTATCTTCAAAATATTTAATTTTCATGTCGAAGATTTTATCGATGGTTTCATGGCCTTTTTCTTCGGTTGTTTTTCCGATTAACTCGAATTTCTTTGCTGTATTTTTAAAAGTAAAAGCAGTTGGAGATGGGCCGCCTTCTTCAATATATTGTCCGTACAGATGCCAGCCGGATTGTATTACTGCCTGAGCTTTTAAAAGATATTCTTTATCCGAGATTTTTTCTACAGAAGTACTCCATTTTACCGGATTGTACATTTGGGCAAACATACTTCCTGAAAGAAGGAACCATAATGCCATTAGTATATTTTTCATTTTTTTGATTTGATATTTTAAAAAAAGAGCTGCTTTCAAACAGCTCTTATAGTCTTTCATAGAAAATGGCTTACTAATTCAGATTCTAAAAATGAAATAATGAAAGACGATTATTAAAATTATTTTAGATTGCTGGAATTTTGGCAAAATGGTAGTATTGCTTTTGTTTGATGCAAATTATTAAGCGCATAGATTCATAGTTTTCGTAAGCTAAAAAAGCCGTTTCACTTATTCAAAAACACATAGCTATGTGTTAAGAAATGAGTTTCTCTTTTATATTCTTTTCAAAAAAGAAAAATCTATGTTTCTATGTGCTCAATAAAAAGTTATTTCAAAGGATTTCCGCTTTGATCAAGCGAACCAGATTTAATGATGATCATTTTGTCTAACTGAATGTACTTTTTAATAGCATCATTCACCTGTTGCAAAGTCACTTTTTCAATATCTTTTGGATATTGGTCGATGTAATTTGGCTCCTGTCCTCTCTCGATAAAACTCAAAATCGTTCTTGCCATTCCGCTTGTGGTAGACATTCCAACTTTAAAACTTCCGATTAAATTGGTCTTCTTATTTTCTAATTCTGTTGCAGTAATGCCCTCCTTTACCCATTTATCAATCTGAACCATCGTAGCATCCAGTCCTTTTTGAAATAAAGACGGATTGAAAGAAGCATTTACCATCCAATACCCACCGGTTTGGATATTTCCTCCTAAGCCAGATGAAATGCTATATGTTAAGCCATCATTATCCCTAACGGTCTGCATCAAACGACCTGCAAAACCGGCACCTAAAGTGTAATTTCCAATGTAAAACGGAATATAATCTGCATCGGCTCTTTTTAAACCTGTGTACTGACCAATATACAATTCGGCACTTGGCTTTTCAGGAATTGTAACTACTTCTGTTTTTGAAGCTATTTTTACGGCATCCTCAAATTTTAAAGTTTCAGAAACGCCACCATTCCAGTTCTTGAATGATTTTTTCAAAGAAGCATTTAAATTAGCCCCATCTGTATCTCCAACAATTACCAAATGCATAGAGGCAGGACCGAAATATTTTTTATGAAACGCTTTTACTTCTTCTAAATTTGCATTTTTGATGTTGGCTAAATCTTCTTCAACGCTTAGGCTATAATTTGGATTTCCTTTTGGATAAATTGCCTGAGAAAGCGCAATATCACCTCTTTCGCCCGGATCATTTAAATTTTGCTGAGCATTTCCTGTAAACTGCTGTTTGAGGTTTTCGAATTCTTTCAGGTCAAATAAAGGATTGCGGATTTCTTCTGCCAATAAAGCAACAACCTGATCTAAATCTTTTTTAAGACATTTAAAACCAATATTTATTTTGGTCGTTGAAGCACTCACATTTAAGTTCACCCCTAATTTTTGAAGCTTTTCAGAGAATTTAAATTTATCATTCAGTGTAGTTCCTTTTGATAACATAGAAGCTGCTAAAGAAGAAACCATTGGATTTTTAGTCTCATTAACAAAATTCCCTAATGAAATACTTGCTGCAACTGTCACAAAATCTTTTGCAGATGTTTTTACCGAAACCACATCGATTCCGGCTACTTTTTCTCTTTTGAAAGCCGAAGCTGTTTTTTCAATTATACTTTCGTCTAAAATAATTTCTGCAGTAGTATTATTTTGTACTGAAATTTCAGAAGAAGTTTCTTCATGTGAATGTCCGCCTTCCGGATGTCTGTAATAAAAAGGACCGTTTTCAGGCATGAAATTATTAGACTGAGCCGCATCCTGATTTTGAGCACCGGATTGTTTTGGTATAAAATAGCCCGTTGTACTTTGATCTTCAACCAAATATTGCTGAGCTACGCGTAAAACATCCGCCGGGGTTACTTTTTTCAATCGGTCAACACCGGTTACAAAGTCTGTCCAGTCGCCTGAAGCGATAGCTTCGTTTAATTCTGAAGCAATAACACCAGAACCGTCGCGCGCTAAAATAGTCTGTGCACTAATTTTGGCAACCACTCGGTTTACCTCATCCTGAGTTACACCTTCTTTCTGGATTTTAGCAATAACTTCGCTTATTTTAGCGTCGATATCTTCGTGTTTTGATGTTGTTGGAAAACCAACCCCAATGGTAAAAAGACCAACTTCTTTAAAATTTGTCGCACTTGCATAAGCGTAAATTCCCATACGGGTATCTACAAAAGTTTTGTTCAAAATTGCTGAAGGCCCTGATCCGATGATTTCGCCTAAAATATTCAAAGCCGGTAAATCTTCATGCAAAGCCCCCGGAATTTTATACGCTTTATTTACAACACCTAATTCACCCGGTTTTCTAACCACAATTTTACGCGCGCCGTATTGCTGTGGCTCTTCGGTATAAGGCTGAGGTAATGTATGAGGTGCTTTGGTAATTCCACCGAAATATTTTTCGATCAATTCAAAAACATTCTCTTTTTTAAAATCACCGATTATCGTTAAAGTTGCATTATCCGGCCAGTAATAGGTATTATAGAAATTACGCAAAACCTCAATTGGTGCTTTTTCAATATCCGATTTCCAACCGATTGTTGAATGATGATACGGATGTGCAATGTAAGCTGAAGCCCAGATTTCTTTATCCAGTAAACTGTTCGGGTCGTTTTCACCGCGTTCAAATTCATTGCGGACAACGGTCATTTCTGCTTCTTTATCTTCTTTGGTCAATAAAGAATTGCGCATTCTGTCGGCTTCAATTTGTAATGCTAATCCAATTTTGTCACTTGGCAGGGTTTCAAAATAATTGGTTCTGTCGTACCACGTTGTGGCATTTAATTGTGCTCCGGTATTTTGAAGCACATCCGTAATTGTCGTACCGCTTTTTTTGTTGAAAGTCGGCGTTCCTTTGAACATTAAATGCTCCAAAAGATGCGTCGATCCCGTGTTTCCTAAAACTTCATGTTTGGAACCTACACGATATACAATTTGCACCGTTGCCACTGGCGAAGCATTGTCCTGTAAAAGCAAAATATTCATTCCGTTCGGCTGGTACAAATATTCTTCGATTCCGCCTAACTCTTTTATTTTCTTAAAGTTATCTGATTTTCCCTGTGCTGAAACCAGCGTACAGAAAGCAAGTGAACAATAGCCCAGAAAGATGTATTTTTTCATTGTGTTTGATATTTTAATGAAGAAATTTATAATTCGTTATTTAGATTTAAACACATAGAATCATAGTTTTTGTAACCGTGAAAAGACGTTTCACTTATTCAAAAAAACATAGCTATGTGTTGAGAAATATGTTTCTCTTTTGTATCCTTTTTGAAAAGAAATAAATCTATGTTTCTATGTGTTTATTTTTCTTGAATTATAAGGCAATTTATGATTTACTGAAAATCTCTTTCAGCTTTGACTGAAGTTCAGCTTCTCTAAGGTTTTTAGCCACGATTTTTCCGTCAGGTCCAATCAGATAATTAGTTGGAACCAATTTTACCCCGTACAAAACAGCTGCTTCATTTTTCCAGCCTTTAAGATCTGAAACATGTGTCCAGGTTAAACCATCTTTTTCGATTGCTTTTTCCCAAAGTTTCTTTTTATCATCTAATGAAACTCCTAATACATCAAATCCTTTGTCGTGGTATGTTTTGTATGCCAAAACCACATTTGGATTTTCTTTTCGGCATGGACCGCACCAGCTTGCCCAAAAATCAATCAATACATATTTCCCTTTATAATCAGATAATTTTACCACTTTTCCATTCACGTCGTTTTGAGAAAATTGTGGCGCTGCAACACCTACAGCCGTTTTATTATTCAATTCAATTCCTTCTTTTATTTTTTTACCAAAATAAGAGCCTTGTACCTCAGGAGTCAAAACTGCAAAATATTCATTTACCTGTTCCGGCGTTCCGTAAGTTACCAAACGGTCATCTAAAACTAATGCTCCCGCAACCTGATCTTTGTGTGATTTGATAAATTTAAAAGTCAGGTCATCTGCCTGAGTCTGCAAATCTTTCCATTTTTTATCCATCATGGCCTGCTGCTCAGCAGTAAGCTTTACTTTTCCGTTTTGACTTAAGGAATCTGATAATTTATAAATTGGTCCCGCAACATCCTGAATCTTTTTAAATTCGTTTTTATAATAAGAACCATAAATAGAATCCTGGGTTGCTCCGGACAATTTGGCCATATAAACTGAATCCTTATGCGCTGTAAATCCAATAGTTTCATTAGACAACACAAAAACTTTTCCGTATTCCTGACCTTTTAACTTAATGCTGTATCTCAAGGGCTCTTCCACTTTTCCTGTAAAACTAAATTTACCGTCAACAATTTTTGCAGAATCCTTAACTACGGTTTGATCACCATCCTGAAACTCTAAGTAAACTGTTCCGTCTTTTTGTCCCGGAATATTTCCGTTGATAGTAAATCCTTCCTCTTTTTTAGAACAGGAAGTAATTGTGGTTACCAGCGCCAACGCTAATAAACCTGATTTTGAAATTATACTTTTCATGTTGCTATTTTTTTATTTGTAAATGCTTTATGCTTATTTTTTCAACATATAGCATATTTGTGTTTATTTTTTTCTCGCAGATTTAGGAGATTCAGAAGATTTTTAGTCTTTCAATCCGAGGCTGATTTAAAAAAAAATTAAAAACCAGATTATGATTTGAAAAGTTCTTTTAATTTTTCTTCTAATGCCGCTCCTCTTAGATTATCACTAATAATAACACCTTTACTGTCTACTAAATAAGTTGCAGGAATCGCTTTTACATTAAATGCTTTGCTTACTTTATCATCATCATACAAATTTGGCCATTGCATGTTTTCCTGACCTAAAGCTTTCAACCACGCTTTCTGGTCACTATCGATTGAAATGCTTAAAATCTCAAATCCTTTTCCGGAATACTCTGAATAAGCTGTTTTCAGGTTTGGGATTTCTTTACGGCATGGTCCGCACCATGATGCCCAGAAATCAATCAGGATGTATTTTTTTCCTGCCACGATCTCTTTTACGCTTAATGGTTTTCCGCCTTTATCATTTAAGGCAAAATTTGAAACACTTGTCCCAATCAATGATTTCGGATTTACTTCTTTATCAACCAATTGTCCGTAATAACTTTTTTTAGCTGCTTCAGAAAATTGTTCAAATTCCGGTTTTTGATCCGGTGTAAAATAGCTGTACTGTATCATCATAAAAAAGGGGCCCCACCAGGTATCTTTATGTTTTGAAATCAGATTTTTTGAACTGGATGCTACTTTATCAAAAAATGCTTTTTCTTTTGCTTCAAAACTTTTCCATTCCGGAGTGTTTCCAATAGAATCCATTGCCTTTTTATTTCCGGCAACCCTTGCTTTACCATAAGCTTCCGAAACTTTTTCAGTGCCTTTGTGATACTCTTGGTAGTCTTTTTCTAATTCTTTTCTAAAAGCAGTTTCTTTTTTATAATAATCATGTGATTTGGATCCTGAAACTACTTCATTTTTAAAGTTAATTTTTTTGTCTTCTCCTTCTGAAACAGTTCCTTCAGCTGATAATTTTATTTTAGAATTTTCTACTAAAACCGGTATAAATCCTTTGTTGTTTCCAAATGCAACATAAAAAAAGCGAGGTTCTTTTAATTTTCCTGTCAATGTAAATTTGCCGTCTTTAATTTTTGATTCTGCAACTGCAGGTTCTGAAGAATGTGTTGCTCCCGGAATTAATTTTACTGCTGTTCCATCTTCAAGTCCCGTAATATTTCCTTCAATGGTATAAGAAGCTGCTGCCGGAGCTGCTGATTTTTTCTTTTGCGCAATGCCGGAAATTGTGAGAAGGCAGATGCACAATCCTGCTATTTTAAATTTAATTGTATTCATTTTTGATTGATATTTTTGATATTTTATAAGAAGCTCCCCTTTCGGAATACCTACTCAGGAAGCTTTGGGGCCTTTATTATTTTGCTACATTCTGCGTTATTGTTCCGTTACCCGGATTTTTTACAGCTCCTTGTGGGAAAGGCATTGTCCACATATGAGAAGTTGCTGATAACGTATAAGTTGTTCCACCAGCTACTTTTGAGAAACTTACCGGATAAACACCTTCGGCATTTAAACGACGTGCATCTGCAAAAGGAATCAGCGTGTTGGTAAGTTCATTATTTTTTGTTCTGTAAATAGCCTTTAAAGCAGTTGTTTTGTCTGTAGTCGAAATATCCTGATAAGAAGCAGGAAGAATACGTGTCTTACGAACAGTATTCAAAACAGCCAATGCATCACTGATTTGGTTGGCACGTGCCAGACATTCTGCTTTAATCAAATAGATTTCTACAGTTGTCATTCCGCCAAAATTAAAAGCACCGGATAAGGTTCTTCTAAAATAGGTTTCAGCACCAACAGTGTAGGTTTTCCAACGTGACAAGAAACGCGCGTCTCCGGCTTCAAAACGCTGTGCACGTTCTACAGGAATACTGTTTTCTGTTGTTAAACTAGAGTTAGCTCCATGACGATAGTTGTAATTCTCTACATAATTATATCCCATTGGAGATGTAAATGTGGTATAATTAGCAGGAGTTTCAATTAATGTTTTATTAGCATTGTAAAAAGCAATCCAGTCATACAGTTTATTGTTTTCTGCCAATGCCAGATCTGCATATTTCAAAGCTTCTGTATAGTTGTTCATCTGAAGATATACCCTTGCATAAAAAGCATAACCTGTTCCCAGATTTGGATGTAAAACCGTCTGGGAAACTTTTGGCAGATAAGGCAAAGCTTCTTTAACATCATTCAGAATAAAATCATACAACTCCTGAATCGTTACCTGTTTACTTGGTGCATTAATATTAGCACTTGTAATTAAGGGAACAGATAATTTTGTTGAAGCTGTTGAAGCAACATAAGTATCTGCATAAAAATTAACCAGATTAAAGTAGTTCATCGCGCGCAGTACTTTTGCTTCTGCCCACACTATTCTTTTTTGTTCTTCAGTAGCCTCTGTTGTAGAAAGAGCATTTTCAATAATTAAATTGAAAGTCGAAATTCCCTGATAGCTTGCATAATAAGTCGTTTCATCAGATACTTTCAATGCAATTCGGTCGGCATTTTGATCCCACATATAATTAGCATTGATTAATCTGTCACTTGATAAAGTAGCAAGCGTTGCATATTGGTCATTCATTAATTGTGAAGCTCCTGCTATATTTACTCTGTGATTGGTATATTCGTCACGAAGAAAAGCTTCATAGTCTGCTAATGTTGTAGGTACTTTAGATCCTTTTGGAGCGTCATCCAGATAGTTTTCGCAAGATGCAAAAGTCAATCCTAAAGCTAAGAAGTACACTACACTTTTATATATATTTTTCATCATTTAGTCTTTATAAATTAGAAATTAACATTTACACCCATAACAAAACTTGGAGACTGGAAACCGCCTAACATGTATTTAGCATCTCTGCTTTTTGCCCATGTGTAAACATTTTCTGCATTCAGATTGAAACGTACATTTTGTAATTTTACTCTCTGAATAAGATCTTTTGGCAATTGATAACTCAATGAAATGTTGCTTAATCTTACATTTGAAGCATCCAAGATGTTGATGTCCGCATAGGAATAAATGGAACGGGAATCTGAATTAAAATCTGCTTCATACTC
Organism: Flavobacterium salmonis; assembly: GCF_903819435.1. Taxonomy (GTDB): domain Bacteria; phylum Bacteroidota; class Bacteroidia; order Flavobacteriales; family Flavobacteriaceae; genus Flavobacterium; species Flavobacterium chungangense. The sequence goes on from NZ_CAIJDP010000060.1 coordinate 46,077, forward strand.
GTATACGGCTCTTGGAATATCTGTAAATGCTTCGTCACCCGGCTGCATCCAACGGTTTGCAATATTATTATTAACCATTGTAATGTCTGTTACATATCCGCCAGCTGCACCATTGTAATTATTGGTTAACATTGGCAGGAATGTATTTCTTACTTTATGCCCCAATTCATAAATGAAAAGTGCAGAAAGTGAGAAGTTTTTATAACTAGCAGATGTATGGAAAGATCCGCTGTGTGTAGGGACTGTTGAACCAAAATCCTTAATAGCATCAATTTGACCCGGATTATATTTTACTGCAGTTCCTGAAGCATCATAAACCTGAGGCACTCCTGTGTTGCTTAAGCCAGCCCATTTGTAACCATAAATAGAATTAAAACTGGTTCCAACTCTTGGGAAAGCCTGAGGATAATCTAATTGCAAGAAATAAACAGGAGCTTCAACTTTTACGTTATCGACATTATTTTTGTTATACGCATACAAAACAGTTGCATCCCATGAAAATGAAGGTGTTTTTACGATAGCCCCGCTTAAACTAACTTCGATACCTTTATTGGTCATTTCTCCATTATTTGTATTGTAAGTAGAATAACCCCATCCTTCTGTTGGAATCCCCTGGCTGCTTGCTAATAAATCCTCTCCTTTTTTGTTGTATAAATCTACAGTTCCGCTTAATCTGTTTTTGAATAGTGCAAAGTCCAAACCGATATTCGTAGTGGTTGTTTTTTCCCAGGATAATTCAGGATTTGGTCTCGAACTAACAGTTCCCTGATTTCCTCCAACATTTGAATTAGAATTGTAATACGCTGTTAAATAGGGTGCTGAATTTTTAGCAATATTTCCTCCAATACCATAAGAAGCACGAACTTTTAGCGCATCTACCCATGAAACTTTAAAAAATGATTCTTTATCAATATTCCATGCAACACCTGTTGACCAGGTTGGTTTGTTTTGATATTTATTGTCTGTTCCCCAAAGGTTCGAACGGTCCCAGCGTACACTTCCTGTTGCAGAATACTTTCCGTCATACGTATAACCTCCTGTTCCATATACCGAAACATAACGGTTTATTAATTCTCTTTCTAAAGAAAAATCATTTTGTGTCATCGATCCGCCAAACACACTTCCGTACACTTTAAGCAAATCAGCCTGATTTACCGGAGCAAAGCCTAAAGTCTGATCATCATAGCCGTAACGGGTGTTATCTGTGTACTCTAGTTTTGTATGTCGAATTTCCATACCAGCAATAGCGGACACATCATGCTTTTCATTAAAAGTCTGATTGAAATTTAGCTGTTGACGGAAATTATAAGCGTTATTGTACTGATTTGCTTCTTTTATAATGTCTCCATAAGGCAGATTATAAACCGGTTTGTTATTTACAACAGTGACCATACCATTTACTTTGCTTCTAACATAGTATGATTCTTTTTCAAATAACTGACTTGTACGATCTGCACCATATTCGTACTGGAACATTACGTTGTAATTGAATGCATGACTGATCTTGGCGTTAAATTTAGCAAACGTTCTGTTTAAGAAATTTTTGCTTTTAATCAGGTTTCTTCCAAACTCATCCATTGGAGTAATGTCCATGTTGTAAAGGCCATAATTTTGTAAAGACTGAAGCGTAAAAGCATTATAACGGGATGCTGCAGTAGAAACAAAATTAGTTCCGTCGTTATTAACCAATTGGTTGTATGGCTGATATTTAAATCCAGGTCCTGAAGTAAAATTAGGTTGCGAAGCAAAATAACTCTGTGTATCTCCTTTACCATAGTTAATATAAGTTCCTAAATCCAAAGAAAGCCAGTTGTTAATCTGGGTTGTATTTTTCAAGTTAATCCCAACAGATTGATTTTCAGAATATTTATCTTCAAGCTCATTGTTTCTATAGGTCAAAGAGGCATTAAAAGTATTGTTTTCAGTAGCTTTACCTAAACTAACGTTGTGCTGCATAAAATACTGGTCACGTTTTGCATATCTGGCAATATCATCAAAATATTTATAACCTTGCCCGGCTAATGAATTTAAACGGTTATTTGCTTCTGTCTGAGAAATATTTCCGGCATAACCATTTAAAATAGTCTGCATTCCTAAACTTGTAAATACAGCATTATTTAATAAAGATTTTGCATAGGTACTTGCATTAGTCCCTTGTAAACTAGGGTTTCCTGCTGCCCAGCCTCTTTCTAAACCAATAATATCGGCAGAATCAGTTAGGTTTCCTGTATAGTTTCTGTAAGGTGTAACGGTTAAGTTACTTGAAAACGAAATATTTGTTTTCCCTGCTTTTGCCTTTTTAGTTGTAATTACCACAACTCCATTGGCGGCACGTGCTCCGTAAATAGAAGAAGCTGCTGCATCTTTTAAAACAGTAATCGTTTCAATATCTTCTAAATTCAGATTAGGCACATTTTCATCAAGAGCAGAATATGGAGTTAATTTTGTATTCTCAACAGGAAATCCGTCAATAACATACAACGGAGTTGTTGTTCCGGTCATAGTAGTCGTTCCACGAATTTTACCATCCTGATACCCTACAATGCGTCCCTCCAAAATGGAGTTTAAACTGCTTAACCGCTGTTCCTGAAAATCTTTTGCTTTTAAATTTGAATAAGCCCCTGTTGCTTTTTCTGCTGTAATATTTTGATATCCCGTAGTCAAAACTACTCCTTCTAATTCCAGAACATCTTCTTTTAAAACAACATTGATAATGCTTTTACCATCTACTTTAATTTCTTTTCTGATGTATCCTAAGTAAGCAAAAGCTAAAGTAGTTTCGCTGCTTACTGCAATAATCTGATATTCTCCGTTAAAATCGGTTTGCACACCACGACCTGAACCATTATCCGAAATCGCCGCACCTACTAAAGGCATTCCTTTTGTATCGGTTACCCTTCCTTTTACTATAAAATCCTGTACCTCAGCTTTTTGTTTTTCAGCCGGTGCTTTTTTTGGTGTCAAAACAATATGTGAACCACTCACTTTAAAATCGGTACCCGAATCTTTAAAAATGGTATTTAGTATCGTTTCAATAGAAGCATTGGTTAAATTAATATCTATTTTTCTATCTAAATCAACTGATCTTACATTGTATACAAATCTGTAATCACTGGTATATTCAAGCTTTTCAATTGCTTTTCCAACAGTCATATTACTGGCGCTGAAAGAAAGTCTGGCCTTTTGAGAATAGGTCACACCCGCTTGCATAACGGATAGAGTGGTTAATAATAATAATGTAGTCAATTTCATCTTCAAATCAAATTTCAAAAAAGGCTTGTCGAACCTGATTTTGTTCAATAGTTTTTTCATACTTTTAAAATGTTTTTTTAATGTTGGTTGGTTAATTAACTGACCGCATTCCTATACCGGGAAATGTTGGCGCATTTTCCGGTTTTTTACAGCCGCTTCTCGAACTTTTGTTACATAGGCTTATTCCTTTTTATGGTTCTTAATTTCAAATTTGTTCTTGGATTTATATTTTGATATTTTAAACTCTATTTAATCGTAATTTTATCTCTGTCAATAGTATAATCTATTGCATAACTGTCGCTAAAATATTTCAGCACAACTTCAATAGGCTCATTATCAAAACGGGCATTAAAAATTTCTTTTCCGAGCATTTTATTTCTGTTAATGAAAGTCACATTGTATCGTCGTTCCAGTTTTTTTATAATATCTTCAAACGAGGCATTTTTAAATACTAAACTTCCTTTTACCCAGTCTGTGTAATAATCCGGATTTACTTCTTCTGTTGTAATTACAGACTTCCCTTTTATACTCGATCCTTTGAAACCCGGTTTCAAATACACCTGATTTTCATTTGTTTTCTGACCTTTATAAAGCGAAACTTTTCCTTCAACCAGCACAATATCAGTACTTGTATTATCCATGTACGCATCTGCATTAAACCTGGTTCCCAAAACCTCAACACTTACTTCATGTGTATTTACCGTAAACGGATGCGCCTTGTCTTTGGCAACTTCAAAATAAGCTTCCCCTGTCAGATTCACTTTTCGCCCCTCGCTCTTTAAAAACTGTATCGGATACGTCAATTGAGTTCCGGCGTTCAAATACACAATGGTTCCATCTGACAACTGTATTTCAAATTTTTTACCATAAGGAATCTTAATTGTATTGTAAACTAACTTTCCTTCAGTATAGGCTTTGTTATACACCAGCCTGTTTTTTTCCTGTCTGCCAATAATGTTACCGTTTTTATCCGTTAGATTTCGAGTATCAGCCGTATCAATTTCTTCTTCTGAATTATTATCTAATTGTAAAACAATTTCATCTTGTCTCGGAATCACAACATTTTGTTTCTCTTTCAGGATATTCGAATTTTTATAAAAATAAAATCCGCCCAGAGCGACAACCAAAATCGCTGCATATTTGTAATAAGAAGAAAATCTTCTTTTATAAAAAACATTATTTTCTTTCTGAATTCTTTCTGATAACTGCCTTCTTATTTCAGCAGAATCGAATGTATTCATAGCGGTGTCAATGGCATAATTCGTTTTTACAAATTCCCTAAACTCAATTTGGTTTGCTTCATCCTTTAACCACTCCGTCAGTTGTTCAATTTCATCCTGACTGGCCTGATTTGTGATAAATTTTACCATTAATCGTTCTGACTTTTTTACTGTCATTTTATCTTTTTTTAATATTATTACGAAGCCAAAAAACAAAACCCTAACAATTTGATAAAGTTTTTTTGATTTTACTGATTTTTTTATTTTTCACAAGTCTTTTCTTTCAATAAACTCTATTAATTTGATAGAATTAAAAAACAAAATGATTTATCTTTGCATTTTTAGGCATTTTTATTTGTAATAAAATTCAAATAGAAAATCTGAATACAGGGCTTATTTTGGGAAATATCCGTTCTGATTAAGTCCTAAAATTTTAAATTTATATATTTGTTACTATGAAAACCGATGATTACAACGATAATAATATTCTGATTGAATCTCTTCGAAACGGAGATGAAAAGGCATACACTTATCTCATCGACTCCTACCATCATAAACTTTGTGTTTATGCCAATAGCCTTGTAAAAAATATTTACAGCGCCGAAGACATCGTTCAGAATGTCTTTATAAAAGTTTGGGAGCAAAGAGCGCGGTTAAAATCAGATCATGCCATCAAAAGCTTTCTTTACAAATTAGCTTATAATGAGTTTATCGATTTATACAGAAAAAACCAATCCTTGTTTTCTCTCGAAAAAACGTATCATGATGCCTTAAACTCAGTTGTTCTTGAGGATGATTCTGAATCTTTTCAACGCATCTTAAAGGTAGTAAATAAAGAGATAGAAAGTTTACCTCCTAAATGCAGGGAAGTTTTTATTTTAAGTAAAAAAGAAGGTTTAACCAATATCGAAATTGCCGAACATCTTGATGTATCCATCAAAACTGTTGAGGCGCAGATTACCAAAGCATTTTCGATTTTGCGTTCTTCGCTTGAAGAAAAGATAAAAAGTGTTTTGTTTATGTTCTTCGGAAAAAAGAAAAAGCTGGGATTAAGCTAAATTGAATCTCTTTTATTCTAAAGTAATTACAGTTATTCCATTTCTTTTATTTACAAAGAACTCTTTACATGATTTTCCTAAAGCTATTTTCCTAAAATAAATCTCATCCTGTTTTATAATTTCCTTCTTATCTTTAATCTCAGGAAATATTAAAAAAGAAAGTATGAGTACTCCAAATACCATTAGAAAAGTTGCTATTGTTGGTTATAACCGAATTCCATTTGCAAGAGCTAATACGGCCTACGCCGAAGTTGGAAACCAGGAAATGATGACCGCAGCCTTAAACGGACTTATTGATAAATACGATTTAAAAGGTCAGCTATTAGGCGAAGTAGCTGGCGGTGCGGTTATCAAACATACGTATGACAACAATCTGATTCGGGAATGTGTCATGAAAACAACTCTCGATCCCGCTACTCCAGCCTGTGACTTACAGCAAGCCTGTGATACCGGAATAGAAAGTGCCATTTATATTGCCAATAAAATTGCTCTTGGGCAAATTGAATCCGGAATTGCCGGAGGTGTTGATTCAATCAGCGATATGCCGATTGCGGTGAGCGAAAAACTACGTAAAATTTTACTGAATGCCAGAAAAGCGAAATCATTAGGCGAAAAAATCAAATTATTTTTAAAACTCCGACCAAAAGATTTAACACCACTCGTTCCCCGAAATGAAGAGTCACAAACCGGACTTTCAATGGGCGGACATACAGAAATAACCGCAAAACATTATAAAATATCCAGAGAAGACCAGGATAATCTGGCTCTTAAAAGTCATTTGAATATGGCAAAAGCCTATGATGAAGGTTTTTTTGATGATATGATTACTCCGTTTAACGGACTTGAAAAAGACAATAATCTGAGAAAAGACAGTACTATTGAAAAATTAGCCAAATTAAATCCTGCCTTTGATAAAGTAAACGGAACATTAACAGCCGGAAACTCAACACCGCTTACAGATGGAGCCTCGTGTATTCTTTTAGCCAGTGAGGAATGGGCAAAAGAACGCGGACTTCCAGTTCTGGCTTATATTACTTTTGCAGAAGTTGCTGCGATTGAATATGTTAAAAATCAGCAAAACCTTTTATTAGCTCCATTATTTGCTGCCAGCAAAATGTTAGAAAAAGCCGGATTGACTTTACAGGATTTTGACTATTATGAAATTCACGAAGCTTTTGCAGCACAGGTTTTGGCAACTCTCAAAATTTGGGAAAGTCCGGAACTGAGTGCAGCAATCGGTTTAAAAAAAGCATTGGGAACAATAGACCGGGAAAAGTTAAATGTAAAAGGAAGCAGTCTGGCAGCAGCGCATCCTTTTGCCGCAACCGGAGGCAGAATCATTGGTGTGATAGCAAAATTATTGAACGAAAAAGGATCCGGAAGAGGATTTATTTCAATTTGTGCCGCCGGCGGACAAGGAATTACCATGATTATTGAGAAATAACTTAAAAGCAAAATCCCGTCAGAACCGGGATTTTTTATGCAAATCTTAAAAAGAAAATTCTTCAACAGCTGCCAAAGCCTTTGGTAAAGCACTTTCAGCAAAATCAGGAATTGATGTTCCCTCTACACGAAAAGTAGTCACATCTGTCATACCTAAAAAACCTAATATTGCACGTAAATAAGGATCTGCAAAATCATTACTTTTGTATGGCCCTTCAGAAAATACAGCCCCGGACGCAATAGATAAATATACTTTTTTATTCACTACCAATCCTTTTGGCGTGCCATCAGCATAACTAAAAGTCACTCCCGCTCTGGAAACCTGATCGACCCATCCTTTTAAAACCGCCGGAATTCCGAAGTTGTAAAATGATACTCCAATCACAATAATATCAGCGTCAAATAATTCTTTTACTGCATTATTTGAACTTATAATGGCTTCTTTTTGTTCATCAGTATGCATTTCTTCAGGCGTAAAAAATGCTCCAATCTGTGAGGCATCCAGATAAGGCAAAGGTGTTTTCGAAAGATCAAAGGTCTGAACCTCAATCTCCGGATATACATTTCCCAGTTTTTCAATCACTGCATTCGATAATTTATTACTAAAGGAATTATCTCCTTTGATACTTTGTAATTATATTCAGAATTCTTTTACTCATAATTTATTTGTTTTGTTTTACAATACAAACTTATTTACATTTACTATCTCTTTTATAGTACTATCCTCAGAGATAGCGCTTTCATTGAGCATAGTAACGTTATAAACATGAAAATGAAAAGCGAAAACACCACTATTACAAAAGAAACTGAGTGCTCAAAAAACAACTGTATTGGTGCTTTATTGCCCGTAAGAGATGCTTTGGAGGTTTTAAGCGGCAGATGGAAACTGCCCATTTTAATTGCTTTATCTGATCGCCCAAAACGGTTCAAGGAAATCTCAAAAGACCTCGATGGCATCACAGACAAAATGTTATCTAAAGAGCTCAAAAATCTGGAAATAAACAAACTGGTAATCAGAACTGTTTATGATACGTTTCCGCCAACCGTTGAATACAGAAGAACAGAACACAGCAAGTCTTTAGTAAATGTAATTCTGGCATTAAAAGACTGGGGAGATTTACATCGAAAAGAAATCATTGGTAAATAATTTTTCTGATTAAGCGTTTAAAAAGATAAATAGATTTTGTTTTCTTTTGCAAATAACATTTCTATATTTGCAACTTGGTTGCATTACAACAACTGAGATTTCCAAAATAAGAATGAATAAAAAGAAATTCGTCATAATTAATCTTTTAATGTCTTTAACGGTATTGCTCGCAATGCTTTTTCAGACGATTCACTCTTACGAGCATGTTTATGCGCAAATTCAGGAGAAACATTGTGATCATAAATACATCCCTGGACAAAAGCAAATCACTCACAGTCATAATATAGAGAATAATTGTTCTATATGTCATTTTGAATTTAGCACTTTTATTTCCAACGCATTTCCTACTTATACCTTTCATAAAACACACATTCCTACTGTACAGGAATTCACTTACAACCTAATAACTGCAGCGTTTTTCAAGGGCAGTCTTTTTGCTTTAAGAGCACCTCCTGCTCTGGCTTAGTTTACTATATTACTTTAAAAAGAATCATTCACTTGCTTTTAACAGAAAGTGAAGAACACTCCTATTCGTACGTCTTTTTCTAAAGGAAACTTTTCCGCTGAAATTATATTACGTCTTTTTTTTAAATTTTACATAGTAAACTCCTTCCTTATTCCGACAATACGATTTTGGTTCAAAAGCACCTTGGTGTTTTTGTGAATCAAATCATTCCATATTCATAATTCCAAACAAATATAAAAGATGCTTACCGCAGAAAACCTGACTAAAAAATACGGCGATCAAATTGCTTTGAATGCCTTGAATTTAAACATTAAAGAGGGAGAAATTTTTGCGCTGTTGGGACAAAATGGTGCCGGAAAAACGACTACCATAAATTTGTTTCTGGGTTTTATAAAACCAACCCATGGCGAAATTAAAATCAACAATATTTCGGTTGTTACCGATGCAGATAAGACCAAAAAAGATGTGGCATACATTCCTGAAACGGTAATGTTATATCCAAATCTTACCGGACTGGAAAACCTGAAATTCTTTTCCTCCCTTGCCGGATTTAAATATTCAACCGGAGAACTGACTTATTTTTTAACCAAAGCAGGTCTGCAAATTACAGCTCATGATCAAAATCTGGGCGGCTACTCAAAAGGAATGCGCCAAAAAGTAGGGATTGCAATTGCTATTGCCAAAAGAGCAAAAGTGCTATTATTAGACGAACCTACGAGCGGTTTAGACCCGAAAGCTTCCAACGAATTCTCTCAAATCTTAAAAGAACTTTCAGCAGACGGAACAGCAATTTTAATGGCTACACACGATATTTTCAGGGCCAGAGAAGTCGCAACACACATCGGAATCATGAAACAGGGCAATCTGGTTACGATTATCGAAGCCGAAAAAATATCAGCAAACGAATTGGAAGATTTGTATTTACAAACTGTTTAAAAAGGAAAAATTTCCATCTACATAAAAAATGAAACATCTATTTATAGTACTGTTTTTTGTCTTTAGTTCTGCTTGTTTAAAAGCGCAGACGAATACAAAAAGTAACGACAGTATCGCTAAGGATTCCATTAAAACGGAAGCCAAATTAAACGAACTCCAAGCCGTAGAAATCATAGGCCGTTCTACCCGAAAATACAACAGCGATTATTCTTTTGGAGCAACAAAAACAGCTACGCTTAACAAAGACATTCCACAATCAATTTCTACGGTTACCAAAGAATTAATTGCAGACAAAGCCGCAATTTATCTCGCCGATGCTGTAAAAATGACAAGCGGTGTGATTCCGGCGAGTTATTACAATCAATACACCATCAGAGGGATCAGCCAGAACGAAGAGGGACAAATCATCAACGGAATGCGTACCCGCCAATATTATTTCCTGCAGCCGCTTACCAGTAATATTGAGCGTGTGGAAGTAATTAAAGGACCGTCGAGCGCTACTTTTTCTTCTGTAGATCCAGGAGGAAGCATCAATCTGGTGACCAAAAAACCATTAGCCACTGACCGAAAAGAAATAAGCCTGAGTGCCGGAAGTTTTAGCACTTTTAGAGGAACTCTTGATTTTACCGGCCCATTAAATGAATCAAAAACACTATTATATCGTGTAAATGCAGCGTATCAGGAAGCAAAATCGTTTCGTGATTTAGTGGGCAATAAATCGTATTTGCTCTCTCCGTCCTTCAGTTATATTCCAAATGAAAAAACAGCTATCAATACAGAGTTAATCTTAAGCGACATGACTGGAATTCTGGATCGCGGGCAGCCTATTTTTGGAGCCGTTGCCGGAGTTACAAGTCTGAATAAAACGCCCATAAGCCTGAACTTAGGTGCGCCAAGTGATTTTTTTAAATCGAAAGAAATGATTTTCACTACGAATTTCTCTCATAAATTCACTTCAAAAATTGGTTTTAATGCCGCATACATGAAACAATCCTGGAGAGAAGATTTGCAGGAACACCGAACCACAAACGGATTTGCCGTAGACATGAACAACCAGCCTGTAACAAGTCTTGCAATGATGCAGTTTGTACAGCGCCAGCAATACTGGAATGTGGACAACTTAACAGCCTTTTTAAATTTCGATTTCAAAACCGGAAAACTGAATCATAAACTACTAACGGGTTACGATTTAAGCAGCTGGAACAAAACCAAAGGCGGCGGACAAAATGCAGCAAGAGGTTACCTGTTGAAAGACGGAACTGTTGCAAGCACTTTTGTACCCGCAAATGCATCTAATTATCAAACTATTACAATTGACGGTGTTACTTTACCAAAACCAAATGTAAATTATTTCAATTTAAATAATCCGACTTATACCGTAAGAAGTCCTGATGATTATACTTTGAATATACGAACAGCATTACCATCGGCTTTAACCACTACGAATGCTATTTATATTCAGGATCAGATTCAGTGGGACAAGTTTACGTTTCTTTTAGGATTACGAAACGAATGGTTTGAAGACATCACCAATTACGAGACGAATAACGAATTAACCGTTAAGAAATCGGCTTTACTGCCTCGTGTAGGAATTACGTATGCCATCAATACCGCTATCAATGTTTATACGACTTATCTCGAAGGGTATCAGCCCCAATCGAACACCGTTACGTTGATGCCGCAAACCGGAAGTTTACCTGCCGGAAGTTTGTTTGATCCTCTCGAAAGCAATTTGAAAGAAGTGGGTTTAAAAGCTACTTTTTTAAACAATTCAATGAGTTTTAACGCCGCTGTTTACGAAATAAACCAGCGCAATATCCTGATGAATGCCAACGACCCTGTTAATCCTGATTTATTGGTTACCAGAGGTTCTGAGCGCAGCCGTGGTTTCGAATGTGATTTGGCAGGCTATATTACACCAGACTGGCAAATCAATGCTTCGTACAGTTATATTGATGCCAAAATTACCAATGACCGCAATGCTTCCTTAATTGGCGCCAGAAAACAAAATACGCCAAAAAACAGCGCCAACTTATGGACACGCTACAATTTCAAATCCGATTCTGCTTTGGATAATTTCGGAATTGGTTTCGGAATGCAGTATCAAAGCAGTAAAATTCCATGGTTTACCAGAGATTTTACACTTCCTGATTTTAGCATTTTTGATGCTGCTATATACTACAAACCTGAAAGAAGTAATATTCAGGTTGCTGTAAACGCAGGGAACATTTTTAACAGAACTTACTGGTTAGGCGCTCAGAACTATTTGAGGTTATTTCCCGGAGCTCCTAGAAATGCAACGCTTACCGTAACTTATAAATTTTAATCTGCAGTTATGTCCTTACACGTAGAAAATTTAATAGCCAGACATTTCAGAAAATCTGTTTTTAAAAATCAGGCAGTTTACATCATTACCCTTTTTATTGGTGTTTTATTGCTGTACGCTGCGTTTTCGGGTTGGGAGAATTACACGAATCAAAATGAAACCAGCGAAAAATACCAACACGAATCCAGAGAAGACTGGTTGAAAAACCCGGATAAAAACCCACACCGAATGGCACATTACGGAAATTTTGCTTTCCGAAAAAGTACTTCTTTAAGCGTTTTTGAATTTGGAATGGAACCTTTTTTCGGAAATGCCATTTATCTGGAAGCTCACAAACAAAATACAGCTAATTTTTCTGAAGCCGGATTTTCAAACAGTATGCTTCGTTTTGGAGAAATTAGTATTGCCATGGTTTTACAAATTTTGCTGCCTCTGTTGATTTTCTTCCTCGGATTTAATTCGGTCGCAGCCGAAAGAGAAAACGGAACATTAAAATTACTTTTGATTCAGGGTATCAGCTGGAAACAGCTTTTACTGGGAAAAACACTCGGCATTGCATCTGTCATTATGATGCTTTTTATCCCTACGATTATTATTTTGGTTTTCGTTTGGCTATTGCTTCAGAACTTTGCCGTTTCATTTGACGAGACTGTTAAAATGCTCTTGTTTATTGGTTTTCATTTTCTATATCTGTTATTTTTTTGCGCCATTGCCGTTTTGATTTCTGCTTCAAGCAAAACTTCAAAAAAAGCGTTGATTTCGTTAATTGGGATTTGGTTGGTTTTCACAATTATTTTACCGAGAACAACGCAGGCAATTGGTGCTTATATTTACGAAGCGCCTTCTAAAATTAAGTTCAACAGTGATATTGAAAAAGACATTTTAAAACAGGGAGACAGCCATAATCCGAACGACCCACATTATAAAGCGATCAAAGATTCTTTGCTTAGGGTCTACAAAGTCGATTCAGTTCAAAAACTACCCTTTAATTATTCCGGTTTCATTATGACCGAAGGCGAAAGAATAAGTTCGAATATTTACAATAAACATCTTGAAGATTTATTGGAGATTTATAAAAAGCAAAACAGCTTTTCAAAAACAGTTTCGTTTATAAATCCCTACATCGCCATGAAAAATTTATCGATGGGATTGTCGAATACCGATTATGATTCGTACATCGATTTTCAGAAACAGGCTGAAACGTATCGTTACGATATGGCACAAAAAATGAATGCTTTACAAATTAAATACATCAGCAATGATAAAAGTAAACCAGCTTCAATTAATAAAGAACACTGGGCTGACGTACCCGAATTTCATTACGAACCAAAAGGAATTTGGGAGGTTTTGAGAAGCGAAATCATTTCAATTATCTCCATTATTCTCTGGATCAGCCTGCTGTTTCTTTTTATAAAAATAGCCGCTAAAAACCTAAAAGCCATTTAATATGTTAGTATTAGTATTTAAAAATTTCATACGCTCAAAAGGAACCAAAATTGGATTGCTTTTTTTGCTGGGTATCGGGTTCATAAGCCTTTTGATTGGGCATCAATTTCAGGAAAAACAAGACCGGAATATCAAAGAAGCAGCGGCTTATCAAAAAGAACACATTGCGAGAAATGCTGCATATCATTCAGACGAAATGGGACTGCTGCTCTATTACATCAAATTCTCTATGGTCAATAAAACGTTACCGATCAATAGTCTGGCAATTGGACAGCGGGATGTAAATCCGTCGATACAAAGTGTTACGATTCGGGGGCTGGAAGGCCAGAAGTACGATTCAGAATTAAATAACCCGAACAATTTGATGTTAGGAAATATCGATTTTAGTTTTGTACTAATCTATCTTTTTCCTCTCCTGATTATTGCTTTTACGTATAATGTGATCTCCGAAGAAAAAGAATCCGGAACCTGGAAAATCGTGGCAACACAAAGCGATAATACCTTTTTGTATATTCTGAAATTGTTTTACATCCGAATTTTAAGTTTCATGGCATTATTAACGTTTACCCTTTTTATTGCAGTTTTCTTATTGAATATTCCCTTAGACAGTTCACTTTTTGCTTTTTACACAATCAGTATTTTATACATCTTTTTTTGGTTTGCCGTTTGTTTTTTTATCGTATCCCTGCAAAAGAATTCCAATTTCAACGCCTTGATTTTATTAACGATCTGGCTGTTTCTGATTATTATTCTTCCGGCAACAATTAATACTTATATCGTGAATAAATACCCTGTCCCGGAAGCTTTGGAGCTGACGCTGAAACAGCGAAATGCATATCATGAAAAATGGGATATGGATAAAAAGGCGACAATGGAGAAATTTTATAGTCATTATCCACAGTTCAAAAGATACATTTTGCCTGATACCGAATTCAGCTGGCTCTGGTATTATGCCATGCAGCAAATGGGCGACGACGAATCGTCAGTTCAGTCTAAAGAGCTGGAAACAAAACTGAAGCAACGAAATGAAGCCGGTCAAAACATTGCACAATTTATTCCGACACTGTACACTCAGATTCAGCTAAACGAAATTGCCAAATCTGATTTAGGAAACCAGCTTTTATTTATGGAGAAAACAAACCAGTTTCATGAAAAACTGCGCTTGTATTTCTACCCGAAAATCTTTGACAATGCCGATGTAAAAAAAGAAAACTGGTCGAAATTTAAGGTTGAAACTTTTGAAGATGATTCGAAAACCAATTTTGCAAAAGCCCTTTTACCACTGGTATTGTTCAATTTGCTGTTGATTAGTTTAGGCTGGATGAATTTCAGGAAAAACCATCAGGGAATTTAAAGATTAATGTTAATTTAGAGGGAATTTTGAAGGTATTTATAGTACTTTCAAAATCCCTTCTAAATCAAAAAAATGAAAAAAATACTTTTAATACTGCTAATTATAATTGCTTTTTACGCCTTAAAACAATTGGTCTACAAACCGTATGCATGGAAAAAAGCAATCAATACGCCGGAACACAAATTGCAGTTGGGAAGTTTTATCTTTAGCAAACAAAGAGGCCATAACGGCAGCCAAAGTTTTGAAAACAAATATTTTATTTTTAAGGTAACTGAAATAAATGGTGATTATGTGAGACTTTCTGTTATTAGGCAACTATCACAACCGGATAAACTTTTGCAGTCTGATTTTTCGACTACTAAAGATTCTTATAACTATTTAAAACAAAACATTCACAGCATCACAATTACACCTATACTTTCTGAAGATTTATATAAAGGAGACGCATCTTATATCATAAATGATTACTTATTAGAAAAATATCCTGTTTTAGCTACATCGCGCTACTATTATGAAGATCTTCCGGAAGAAAGAAAAAAAGTTGTTTTATCAAATAATCCGGATAAATTGAATAACTACTTCAATATGGTTTATTCTAAAAAGGAAATCATTAAAAATGGAAAGCTTGTTCCGTACACTTTAAACTATAATAACGAAATTCAATTGTCTGGGCAAGTCGAGGAAAATATAGAATTGATTTTAAACTGAGAAATGTAGTCAACAATAATTCGATTATAAGTTGTCTCCAGCTTTAGCGCACATGATTCGTCTTTATGGTGCTCGTCTGTACCAAATACCTACCTAATCCGTTTGCAAACAAAACAACCGTTTGCAAAGCACCCTTATAATTTTTTTTCAAGTAGTTATAAGTCCTTTGAAAACTTATGTTTTATTTTTTTCAAATTATTTATTTCCAGAACAATTAAAAGCTGGCTTATTTAAGGGCAAAACATCATTCTGATTGGTTAGCCACATTGCAAAATGTTTTTTTCTATAAATTTAAATAGGAGCTTGTTGTAAACGAGTACAAATTGGGCTGTTTTGTTAAAATATTCCTATTAATAGTTAAAGAAAAATTTGAAAACATCTTTTTTAATTTTTATTTTTACAAAATAAAATCTTACATTTTTAATAATTAAAATATGAAATATAAACTACCCGAATTATTTTCTATTATCTGTTTTTTATTCTTCTCTCAAAATACATTCTCTCAAATTTCGCAGGTTACAAGCTATGCCGATGCCCCAAGTATGCAAAGCCCTAACGCAAATACTTTAGGAAGGTTTGGAGATATACCGGTTTCTTTATTTAATGGTACTACTAATATAAATATTCCATTAACAGAAATTAAAAATGGATCTATCAGTGTGCCAATTAGTTTGGTATATAACTCAGAAGGCTGTAGACCAGATCAACATCCTACATGGGTTGGATTGAACTGGAGCTTACAAGCTGGAGGAGTGATTACAAGAACCGCCAATGGAAATTTTGATGAATGTGTTGATATAGATAATGGAACACAATATAGTTATTATGATATATTTACATCATTATCCACTCCTAATTGGAGCAATTTAGTGCAAATGGGTATGGGAGATTTATCTCCTGACGAGTTTTCTTTTTCAGTTGGCAATATTTCTGGGAAATTTATGCTGAATCATGAAGGAAAATGGATTGTACAGTCAAAAAACAATTTGAATTTAAAAGTAGTGCATGAGATACAGACTAATTATTCTGTTTATTTAGGATCAGAAAGTGTAATTGTACCAAGGAGTTATACCAAATTTATTTTAATCACTGGTGATGGAACAAAATATATTTTTGGCGACAAACCAGATGCTATAGAGTTTTCTCTTCCTCATTTTCCAAGAGAAATAGGAATAGATAATTTAGGGGATCCCGTGTCTTCTGATACCAGAGGCTGGAAAAATTCCTTGCAAGCCTCTACATGGCATCTGTCTGAAATTATTTCACCTTCAGGAAATCATGTTACCTTTAGTTATACAACAGATTTTAGTTTTCAGCAAGTTACTTATTCTCAAATATCGAATGGTCTTTTGTGTGGTACTGCTAATTTTCTCTATGTTGAAGCTATCAATGATACTCGAAAATATTTAATTAAAAGTGCTTATCTGGATAAAATAGAAACGGATAATGGTTTAATTTGTAAATTCTCAAAATCAATTTCCAATGAACTTAAATGGATACCCCAAGCATCCAGTATTCCTCATGTTTTTATAAGACAACCGTCTTATTTGTTCCGCTATTATAAATTAGATGCTTTAGAGTTAAAAGTGAATAGCAAAACTACAAAAAAGATAGCTTTGGGGTATATTGAGAAAAGCACGGAGCGTCTTAAACTTAATAAAGTAGAGTTTCTCTCATTATCTGGAGATCAAAAAGAGTCCATTTACAGGATGGAATATAATAACAAGCCTCTTCCTGTTTATAATTCAGGCCATGAAGACCATTGGGGGTTTTATAACGGTAAGAACTATTGGGAAACAAGATCTGCAACGTCTTATACAATGCCTAATATTGCAGAATATTATGAATCAAGAGAAGCCGACCCCAATTTTATGGATGCGGAGATTATTAAAAGAATAATTTATCCAACCGGTGGATACTCAGAATTTTCTTTCGAACCACATACATATTCTAAAATCATCAAACAAAGCCCAACAATAATACTGAATACATTAACAACAAATAAAATAGCAGGAGGATTACGAATAAAAAAAATAGAAACGTACGATTCATTTTCTAATGTACCTCAGGTAAAAGAATATTTTTACAACACCGATTATATAAATGGCGGTATGCTTTCAAGCGGTGTGCTATCAGGAGAGCCTATCTATCAAGAAACCTTGGTAAATAACCTGATATATAAATTCAGTAGCTCTCCTTTGCTTTATTTGAATTCTACAAATGGGAACCATATTACTTCTTCAAAAGTAACAATATATATAAATCAATACTTTACAAATATATGGTACAAATAAGGTACAAAATAAATGTTATATATCTTTATAAGATACTGAGTAAAAAACTATTAAATGAAAGATTTATACGATTATATAATCCCAGAAGGCTTCATTGTTGGCTTTGCAAGCCCAACGAAGCCTTAGCTGTTATTAGTAGTACTTTTTCAGTTAAACGATTGTCGAAACTCCAAAGGTGACATTTCAGTTTTGTTTTTGAACAATTTGTTGAACGATTGAGAACGTTCAAAGCCTAAGTTATAGGCAATTTCCGAAACCGTTAAATTTGTTGTCGTTAAATATTCCTTTGCTTTTTCTATGAGTTTCTCGTGGATGTGCTGTTGTGCACTCTGTCCTGTGAGCGAACGCAGTGCATCACTCAAATAATTGGAAGTTAAATGAAGTTGCCCTGCCAAATATTCTACCGTGAGCACCCCTTTTTGCAAACCTTTTTCTGTATTGAAATAGGCATTAATAAAGTACTCGGTCTTAGTTAACAAATCATTATTTAGGGCTTTTCGTGTAATGAATTGTCTTTCATAAAAACGGTTGCTATAATGCAATAATAAATCAATTTGTGACAAAATAACATTTTGGGTATGATGGTCGATATGCTGATATTCTTCTTCAATTTTTTTTAAAATGGCGATAACATTGCTTTCTTCTTTCGCTGAAAGATGCAATGCTTCGTTTACTGAATACGAAAAGAAACTATAAGCTTTGATACTGCTGGCTAACGGATGTTTTCCAAAAAAATCAGGATGAAACATTAATACATAACCTGTTCCCGCAGTTTCATTAAGCCTATTTGTTGTTTCTACTTCAACCGACTGAACTTGTTGGGGAGAGGTAAAAATCATAGTGCCATTGTCGAAATCATAATAATTTTGGCCGTATTTTATTTTTGATTGAATATTTTTCTTCAATGAAATGGTGTAAAAATTTGTGGTAAATTTTTTCCATACATTAGAATTAATAGTGTGAAGCTCTGAAATACTTACCACACTTACCAAAGGATGCAAAGGCGGTGCAATGGATAACAATCGATGAAACTCGGATAAGGAATTGATTACTTTCATATTTTTAATGCCACAATTTACAACTAAATTAATCAAAGATTTTCTTGAAAGAAAGGTACTAATTTTTCCAACGCTTCGCCAGTAGCATTTGGCTGGTCGTACAAATCGTAATGACTTGCACCTTTTACGATGTGCATTTTTTTGTTGGTTGATGCGGCTTTGTTGTACAAATCGAAACCATCTCTATACGAACCAAATCCACCTACTTTGTCGCCAATAATTACCAAAAGAGGTTGTGTAAGAAAATACTCTGCCAAATGAAAAGCATCAAACATAATCATATTGGACATACTTGTAAAGAGTAGTTTATTACAAGAATTAGGATGTTGACCACGAGGAGTTCTATAATAATCTATGGCTTCCAGTAAATCGAGCTCTTCCATTCCTGCCTGTTTGGCTTCTCCAACGGTATTGGGTATCCAATTGTTGATAAGACTTTCTGTACCGTTAGCTTCTGCAGTACGTTGTTGTGCAACTGCTTTGAGTATTTCCATAGGATTTGCTTCGCTAAAAGCTCTACCTGTATTGGTTGCTACCACGGTTGCAACAGCTTTAATCCTTTTCTCTGAAATGGAAGCATTTGCAGCATAACCACCACCTGCACAAATGCCCAATGCACCAATGCGTTCGTGGTCAACAAAGGGCAACGTTGTTAAAAAATCAATCGCACAACGGATGTCTTCAACCCGTGTTGTTGGGTCTTCTAAAAATCTTGGTTCTCCACCACTTTCACCCTGAAATGAAGCATCGAAAGTTAAAGAAATAAAATCATTTTTAGCGAGTTGATTGGCGTATAAGCCAGCGGTTTGTTCTTTTACACTGCTTCCAGGATGAACACAAATGATGGCGGGATATTTTTTGATATCATCAAAGTTTTCTGGAAGATATAAATGTCCTGCTATATCCCAATTTCTGTTTTTAAAAGTTACTTTTTGCATTATGCTCTGTTTTAAATTTTACAAGACAAAATTCAGAAAAAATTTAAAAATGAATGTTTCCGTATTAGGGTTAGTTGTGTCCAAAGTAATGGAATTTTACTGTTTTTTTTGACGTATTAGATATAACTCATATATTGCTCAAACAAAAACTAGAAATATCCAAATTAATTTACTGGATAAATCTGAGAAGCATTAGGCTTTATTTTTTGCTAATGATAGAAACAATTCTTTATAAGGCATTCAAGAGATTTTTAATTTGTTGGACTATAATTGTTGGCGTTGTAATTCTGTTTTGATTCTTACCAACTACGAATCATCTATTTCATTACGAATGGGACTTCACACAGGCGTATGAAAAAAGAGCTGTATTTACGAACAAAAAAAACTCCAAAATAAAATGATTTTGGAGTTTTTAAAATTATTGTTGGTCTTTACTAATCATTTTATACAGGATTTAAAGAAACGTGCAGTTAAATAGAATAGATGATATTAGTCTCATTTTGTACATAAAGAGCACCGTTAAAAAAAGAACAGAATATTAATAAGTGTAATAGTACTTTCATTCACAATAATTTTTTCGAATATATGTATTAATATTAAAAAAGGCACGAGCAATTATCGATAAAACAGCTAATTAATCCGATTATAGACTATTTTTGAGTTAAATAACAAAATGTGCCTTAAAATTGTGAATTTAATCACTTTTTAAGATTTTATAATCATAATACTATAAATTATCACATCCAAAAACAAAAAAGTGTAATTATTGAATGTAATTACAATAGGGAATTTCAATAGTCAAATTTATCGCCTATATTTTCATCTAAATCAGTCATTTCTTCTTTTTTAATTTCCTGAATGAAAAAGGAAACTGGCATTCCAGTTCTCGCAAAGAAAGCGTTGGTGAATCTTTGTGTACTGCTGAATCCCACTTCCTCAGCCAAAGCTTTATTGGTATACTTTCTAACTGCTTTATCATTTTGCAGTTGAGAAATTAAATAGTCTACTTTGAGGTCATTAATGTAATCGACGAACTTTTTTCCTCTATAGTGATAAATTATTTTTGACAGATACTTTACATTTGCGCCAAAGGCTACAGCTAATTTACTAGAAGTCAAGTCTTTTTCGAGGAATTTGTCGTCCTTTTCAAATTTCTCCAATTGCTTCAACAATGTTTTTATTTTATCCTGATTTATATCAGCAATTACACTTGTTATTTGTTTCTCTTCAACTTTGGGGGATTTACCTTTAGTCATTAGCTCTTCGTATTTTTGTCTGTATATACGCTTATTTCTTATATTCCGGTATAGTAAAAGGATTAAGGAAAAAAATAAGAAGGCAATAACCAAACCCTGAATCAAATCATTGTGTTTTCTTCTGTTAAGAATATTTTCTATACTTTTTTTATCTGCCAACAGCTTTTTGGTATCATACTCTTTATGGATCTTATGGGATAGATATCGATACCTGCTATCTAATATCCTGTCTATGTTTAGTAACTTTTGTATGTAATAAAGCTGGTTGTTCAGATCGTCTTTAGACTTATAATAACGTATCATCAGCTCATAATTCTCACGAAGATCTGGCCGAATATAATTTTTAGCTTCAATAATCTGAACTACTTTTTTAAAGTAAGGCAATGCTGTTTCATATTCATTTAGCTGCCAATAGCTTTTGCCAATATAAAAACATCCAACAGTCTGGTTTGCAAAGTCTTTCTTTTCTTTTATAAAAGCTAAAGAATAATTGATTTGCTTGATAGCGTCCCTGTAATTTTTGAGCGCATATTGATTAATTCCTTCAGAATGAATAAAATAAGAATCCATCGTAGTGATACCCAACCTTTTTCCTTCTGACAAACCCTTTTTATTTGTTTGGGAACATAAGCCATAATTCCCAATTCTGTTGTAGCACAATCCAAGTGAATGAAGTGAGTTTAGATAACCTCTTGGATCTTCTTTTTCAAAAAAAGCAATGCATTGCCGAAATAACGATATGGCTTCATCATAAAAACCTAGATAATATTTTATATGGCCTATTGTATACTTTACTTTATGAATTAAATAATTGTCTTTGGTTTTTGAAATAAAATCATTTGCAATGAGGTAATTGTCCAATGCCTGATCATGTTGTTTCAATCCATAGTAAACGATACCTTTTGACAAATAAGCAGAACCGATAAGATTATTCTCTTTAGACTGCTTAGCACTGTATATCATGCTGTCGGCATAAATGAGTTTTAATTTATCGGGGGAATGATGGAGGTAATTTTTGTATCCATTGACTATCTCCTCGAAATTTTTTTCAGACTTCGATTTTAATAAAAATGATTTTAAATACAAGGACTGCCTGATAGTATCACCTTGCGATTGGTCAATCCTATCATAGAGATAGTCATAATCTTTACGTAGAAGTGAGTCCGGAATTTTAAAGGCACTTTCTTGTGCTGTAATCTGATCTCCCATGCATAGGAAAAAAACGAGTAGATATTTTTTAATCATAGGTTAAGATAAAAGTGTATACTATTTTCTTGTAAGATAATTTCTAAAGAAAGGGGTTTTGTCTTCCAGAAATGTTCTTGAACAGTTTTTTTAAAAAAAGAACATCAAATATAATATAAACAATTGATAATGAGATGAATATTTTTAAAAAATAGGGTATGGATTTTCCGAAAATCGATATGCTATTTTCCGAAAATCGACAATACATCTTTTGCGAGATTGAAATCCAGCTTCTAGCTTTGTCCCGAATTCAAAAGCAAAAAAGTTTGGCATCGTGCTAAATAAAAGTTCTGCTTCCCGGGGAAATGAACTGGCGAAAAAAAAAGTAGCCGGTCACATTTAACAAATTTAATCATGAAAAATTTATCATTATGGGTACTTACCATTACAATTCTGTCGATTTCCTGTACAAATGATTTTACAGCGGATAGCGAATTAAAAGAAATTAATTCCCTTGAGGGCTCAACCTCTAAGCTGAGTAAATCCAATGTATCCAGTTTCGCTAAAAATTCACTTACTCTGCAAATCGATCAGCTGCTATCGCAATTTTATGATCAGAGTAATTTCGATTCTGAATCAATTCTTTCAATTAACCAGGCGATCCATCCCACTGGAAATACAACAGTATCATTGGCTGCGGGTAATTTAAACCTGACCAATTCATCAATCGATGCAATCAGAAATGCAGTAAACCAATCGCAGGGACTATTTGAATTAAACGTCGATAATCCTACTATGACAGCAGCAGGGAAATCCAGTCTGTCAAACTTTATTGAAAACATTATGGAATTCAATAATGGTGATTACCAAAGTATGCTCCAGTCAATAGCACTTTATCAATCTAATATTAGCACTGATACTTCCTATACATCAGAAGATAAGTGTGTCATACTTGCTATATCTTCGATTGCAGGTTCTTCTCTTTTTTACGAAAAAAAGCGCGGGGATAAAGATTGGGACACAGCTGTTGGTAACAGGGATGATAATTTTATCCCCACAGATGAAATTACTTTTAAAACGGTAAGAATGGCTTTGCTGTCAGGAATTATTCAAAATAATTTATAAAAAGAGAAATCATGTATCTATCACCCAAGATTGAAAAAAGAATCGTAACTGTTTTTTGCGTGTTTTTAATCATTTTTAATCTTATCGAGCTTTATTTCATTTATGAGCTGTCGAAGTTTGATGAAATGATTGGTTATCCATCGATAAATGAGGTTAAAACCCATACTGTACGACCGCTGGCTTTTCTGTTTTTTACAGATAATCTTGCCAATTTATTATTTGTGTCTGTTTCCTTGATGTGGATATTAATGTCCAATAGTTCCTATCAAGACTGATGATACAAAATGATCCAAAATTTTCTTTAGGGTTTATCACAGCAAATGTTTAAAATTAATGTTTTGATAAAGAAAAGTTTATTATATCGACATTCAGACCTACAGGTCTTTACTTTTGAAAGGTTTTGTTCGAAAGCTACACTGGAACAATATTTTAACAGCAGTTACTTCATTATAATTTTGATAAATTCAGGATTTATAACCTTGCGGGCAAACTATTTGGAGTATTATTTATCTCAAAGTGAGCTGCTTGTAATACCGGTTAGAACTTCTTGCGAGATTGCATTGATGAGTGAAACATTGGAGATTTCCCTACTTTCTTTTACACCAGGTTTTATCTTTAAAAATACGATAAGAAAGCCAAACATAGGTTTCTTTGAATTTTTTATTGCAAAATTTCCGTCGAAAATAAAGCTCAAGGATGAGGATTCTCTTTTGCTGAATGATTTGTTTGCTTTAACAGGAAACAAAAGATACAAAACAAATGAATATCCATTTTATAACGAAGTACTGTCACTGAGCTTCAATCTTTTGTTGTATGTGCTTGCTTCAATATACAGCAAAGATTCCTGTAATGTAAAAGAAAAACATACCCGAAAGGAAAAACTGGTATTCCAATTTTTAGAACTGATAGAGCTTAATTGTGCAAAAGAGCATAGTGTCAAGTTTTATGCTGATACTCTATTAATAACAAAGGGACACCTTAGTAAAACCGTACAGCAGGTCACCAATAAGACCGTTAAGCAGTTTATCGAAGAAGCACTTATTTTGGAAGCTAAAATTTTGCTTCAAAATGATGACTTGACCATTTTGCAGATTATTGAGGAATTACATTTTTGTAATTCCTCATCTTTTAGCAATTTTTTTAGAAAATCAACTTTCATGTCCCCCTCGGAGTACCGTTTAAGGCTGAGATCTATATGAACCTGAAAGATGGAATTATATTGTTTGCATAATATTATTAATATGATACAATCCCCTTACAAAGATGTCCTTTACAGTATCGTAAAAAAAGAACAGGAAATCAGTTTGGAATCCGTGCATGTAATAGACGAGTCCTATCGTATGATTATTTTCCTGCAGGATTTATTGTCAGGAATGAAAAAGCAAGTTTTGGAGCATCATTTTACAGAGGCAAATGAAGAAATCGAATTCTTCAGAATTATTAAGCCACAAATACTTGGAAAGTTGATTTACTATAATAAAGTGTACAGGATAGAAACATCCTGTCCGGTAAATGGAGGAAAAATGTATTATAAATATTTTTCCGGTGAATTGCAGCATTTGAAGAATGAATATAAAGAACATATTTGCAATTCTGATTTTTACCGGTATTATCGCTCAGGGAGAACGGACAGAGACCATGACTTTTTTAAACTAGGAAGAATAAATCTAAACACTGGTCTTAACAGTTTTATTTTTGAAGTTGATACTCAATTTTCTACTTACTATGATTATAAAGTTTCCCGTATCATTGCGGATGAACTGCTCTACAATTACCTGATTATCAAAATTAATCCTGTTGACAAGCCCGATATGGTTTTGCAGAATGCTGAATCCGCAAAAGATGTTTTCTGGACAGAATCGAAAAATGCACTGATAGAACTGATTTATGCACTTTATGTTTCCGGGGCAATTTCTAACGGTAAAACTGGAATCCGCAAAATCAGCTTAATCTTTCAAATCGTGTTTCGTATCCAATTAGGAGATATCCACCATGCTTTTCACCGTATGAAAGAACGCACAGGTAATCGTACTTTGTTTTTAGACCAGCTCAAAACTTCCTTAGATCAGTATATGGATAAAGAGCTATAAAATTCATACATATCATTCTTAGCTAAAGCAGTGTCATAAAAACACTGCTTTTTTATTGTATCTGCCCATATCCACCCATTGGCAGAATACTCCTGCGGCCTTAGTTTATTAACCAACAAAAATGAACAAACGTTGATACACAAGGCATTGTTTATTTTTCTGAAATCTCAAAAAAAATACTTTTCAATTGGCAAGCCTTGGCAGAAAATGTCATTAATGCGTTCCAATTTTGCATAGATCATTAATCGAGAATTAGTAATTGATAAAACATAGCTATTATGAATATCGACAGAATGGAATTTATGTCATGGATGGAGCGTATAATGGATCGCTTCGATATACTGGGCGAACACTTTGAAAATGCCCAGAAACAAAAGAGCGCTATTGATGGGGAAGAATTGCTGGACAGTCAGGATCTGTTTATGATGCTGAAGGTCAGCTCTCGTTCTTTACAGCGTTACCGATCCTCGGGTAAGCTTCCCTATTATACCATTAGCGGCAAACTGTACTATAAACTATCTGATGTAAACCAGTTTGTCCGCGATAGCTTTTCTGCTCCACTGAGAAAACATATTAAGACAATTCCGGACAAATAAAGCCTCAAAAAGACTTGAAGAGCCTGGCTATTGAGCTTTGGTTTACTTTCGATCCTACTTTAACAAAACTGAAAATATATTATGAGTGAACAAGAGAAACCCAAACAAGAAACTCCAGAGCAAGTGACAGACATTCTTTTAGTACTGGACCAGGAAAAAATGAAAATTGTGGCTGTAAAAGGAATTGATAAAAATGGAGAATTGGAAACAGTTCCCGCTGATAAAAAAAATCAAAATCAATTTATGCGGGTTGATAAACAAGGAGATTTGCTGTCCAACTTCTTTTCCAATTTCTTTAGCCAGCTAAAAAATCCGACCCGTTTCAACTTTTTCAAAGTGCCACAACTGCTGTCTGTAGATATTGCTGCAGAAATGCAAAAACAGATTGATAATCCAAAGCCCGAAGGCGAAAAACTAATGAAAGAATATGAAGTTAAGATGGAATTACAAAAAGATAACAAAGTAGAAAATCATAAAAACATGGAAACAACACAAACAACAACAGAAACAAGCGAGTATCGCTTTAAACCAGAACAAATCGATTGGGATACCATGAACAATCTGGGACTCAGCAAAGAAAAACTCGAAAAGATGAATCTGCTTGAACCGTTACTTAAAGGGTACAAGTCAAATGAACTGGTTCCCATCAGCCTTAATTTAGGAACTGCTATCACACGAATGGATGCAAGGCTGTCATTACAGTCAAATGAAGAAGGACAGGTTGTAGTTGCCATTCACGGTATAAGGAAAGAACCAACATTAAATTTTCCGTTTTTCGGGCATGAATTTAGCAAAGAAGATAAGGACAACCTGCTTAAAACCGGCAATATGGGTCGTGTTGTAGATCTTACCAATCTCAAAACAGGAGAACCAGTTCCCTCAATCATCAGTGTAGACAGGCTTACCAATGAATTAGTAGCCCTTCATGTGGATAAGATAAAAATCCCGGATGAAATCAAAGGAATCAAACTTAATGAAGAACAAAAACAAACCTTAATGGAAGGAAAACCGCTTTACATCGAGGGTATGATCTCCAAAAAAGGGGATCCATTTAATGCTACTGTCCAGTTTAATGCCGATAAACGATATGTCGAATTCCAATTTGACAGAACCCAGAGTATTGGTCAAACCCAAAATAACCAGCAGCAAAACCAGGAAGTTCCAAAAACCATACGAGGCAAAGAGCTCAGTGAGCATCAGTACGAACAATTTGCAGCAGGAAAAACCATTTATGTAGACGGATTGGTGGATAAACAAGGTAAAGAATACAAAGGGTATCTGACTTTCAATAAAGATACCGGTAAAGCCGGTTTTTCGTTTAGCAATCCTAACAGTGTGAAGGTTCAGCCAGCCGAAGAACATAAAACCCAGACAGCTGTCAATTCCGAAGGTAAAACCAATGAGGCTACTAAAAATAGCACAGAACCTCTAAAATCAGGACAAAAAGAACCTGACAGCAAGAAACAACAGGAAGAACAAGAGCAAGATAACACACAAGCCAAGAGCAAAGGCAGAAAAATGTAATCATAAAAACATTAAGATATGAAAGCAGTGATTACTGAAAAACCAAGTGTTGCCCGTGAAATAGCCTTATTATTAGGCGCAGCAAATAAGGAAAATGGTTTCTATACAGGAAATGGTTATACGGTAACTTGGGCTTTGGGTCATTTGGTAGGACTTGGTTTGCCTGAAGATTATGGATTTTCAGGCTTCCAAAAAGATGTCTTGCCAATATTGCCTAAGCCTTTTCTGTTAAAAGTTCGAAAAGTAAAAAAAGCGAAAGGCTATGTTACTGATACAGGTGCTGTAAAACAGCTTAAAATCATCGCACAGGTAATAAAAAGCTGTGACAGCATTATTGTGGCTACTGATGCCGGACGTGAAGGAGAATTGATTTTCCGTTATATCTACCAATACCTGCAATGTAAGAAACCATTTGAACGGTTGTGGATTAGCTCTCTTACTGAGAAAGCCATCAAACAGGGATTTGATAATCTCAAACCAGGCAGTGATTTTGATGGTTTGTATCTGGCCGCAAGGGCAAGAAGCCGTGCCGATTGGCTTGTAGGTATCAATGCCTCACAGGCACTCAGTATTTCCGCAGGCAATAGTATTTATACATTAGGAAGAGTACAAACACCAACGCTGGCTTTAATCTGTAAACGATATTTGGAAAACAAAAGTTTTGCAATTAAGACGTACTGGCAGCTGCAGCTTAGCCATCAAAAAGAGTTTATTAACTTTATAAGTTTATCCAAAAACAAATGGGATGATAAAAAACAAGCTGATGCTATTTTCAAGTCCATTCAGCGAAGCAAAACTGCCAATGTTACTTCGGTAGAAAGTAAAACCATTACAGAACATCCTCCTCTCCTTTTTGATCTAACGGGCCTACAGAAAGAGGCCAATAAAAAGCTGAACTTTTCAGCAGAAGAAACGCTCTCTATTGTCCAAAGCTTGTACGAAAAGAGATTCATCAGCTATCCAAGGACCGGAAGCAAATATATCCCTGAAGATCTTTGGGATGAAATTTCTAATCTGGTCAGAGCATTGGAAAACAAACCCTCTTGTAAAGAAGCCTTTGCCAGAATAAAATGGGGACGATTGAATAAACGCATAGTTAATGACCTGAAAGTGACCGATCATCATGGGCTGCTTATTACAGAGAAAATACCCTCTGTATTACCTGCTAAGGAAAATTCTATTTATGATATGATTGCCCTACGGTTATTAGAAGCAGTTTCCGAGGCTAGTATAAAAGAAATTACAGACATAACGTTAAATGTTTTGCATCATGATTTTTCTTTGAAAGGTTCTAAAGTCATGCAGGCAGGATGGCGTGCCATTAAAGGAAGTTTTTTTGACGAAGAAAGTGAACACATTCAGGAGCTGCCAGAACTAAAAGTTGGCGATGAAGTTAAAATCAAAGAAGCAGTTGTACTGGAAAAGAAAACGAAGCCTCCTGTTTTATATACAGAAGCGGGGCTTTTATCTGCTATGGAAACAGCCGGAAAGGAAATTGAAAGTGAAGATGCTCGAAAAGCGTTACAAAATATTGGAATAGGTACGCCCGCGACAAGAGCTGGTATCATAGAGATACTTTTTAGCAGAAAGTATATTCAGCGACAAAAAAAATCCCTGATACCAACTGAAAAAGGACTGCAAGTGTACAATCTTGTCAAAGATAAGAAAATTGCAGATGTAGCAATGACCGGCGAATGGGAATTGGCTTTAGAAAAAATAGAACATAATCAAATTGATTTTGATGTATTCCAAAAAGAAATTGAAGCTTATGTAACTTCTATCACTGCAGAACTTCTTAATGCTTCCATAGCAACTGAAAATTTACCTGTTCTTATTTGTCCTAAATGCAGAAACAACCAATTACTCATCAAAGATATACTTGTCAAATGTCCCGATGACAATTGCAAATGGATTCAATTTAGAAATATTTGCGGAGTTCAGCTAAGTATAGAAAATATAGAAAATTTAGTTAATAAGGGAAGTACCTCTCTTTTAAAAGGTATGATGAGTAAGTCTGGAAAGAAATTTGATGCATATGTGGTGCTTAGTGCGGATGGGAAGACAGTTTTTGAGTTTGACAAAGCAAAAAATAAATTATCAAATTTTTAAATCTATTCTATTAGAAATTATTAGCGTAGCCTTACATGATTGGATTTAAAAATATGGAAAAAGCAAACAATTAACGGCACCATTATTTATCGGATAATGGAATTAGAACTATTAAAAGAATATTTAGAGTCGTTTTAAAAAGAATGAGGTTTTCCGAAAATTACTTTCGGAAAACCTCATTCTTTTTATTTTTTTGTTATATTAAAGTATAAGTAAGTGTCTCACTTTATAATGGTCAGATATTCTAATTTATCTGATTTCCACAATAAAAATTCTTCTTCGCTTAATGGTGTTGTAGAAATTACTTCATATTTTTTTTTTGAAACTTCTTCATGGACTTTTTTAGAGTAAGGCTTTGCACTTTTAAACAATTTTATTCTCATTCGAACAATATCATGCTTAATAATTTCTGGTGGAAACAAATCTGCATAATTTTGTAAGTTAAATATGTTGACAATTCTATTGACAAGACGAATATTATACCTTGCCCTTTGTTTGAGGTTTTCTACTTTACTCACAAATCCTTCAGATAAATCTAACTTTTGTGACAAAGCCACTTGAGAAATATAAGGAATTGCACTAATTCTCATATCTCTAACTTTTTCAATTAAATAAAAATCTAATTGGGAAATTACTATTTCTATTACTTCTTCTTCCATGATTATAAAAAATGAAAGAAATGCCTTTTTTTAAAAATATACACATCTACAGGTGGATGTGTTTGTTTTTTTATTATATTTGAAAATTAAATAATCATTCAATGAGAAAATCTGAATATGATTGTTTATTTTTGCGATTCTTCATATAAAAATATTTGAAGCATTCGCTTTGAATCTCGAACAGAAAACTGGTAATTTTTAACACGCGAGATGATAAGTATGATGCTCACGCTTTATTGGCGTGGGCTCTCTTATTGTTGTGTGGGTATACCAGTACCTCTGTTCGATAAGCTGAGTTCCGCGCCTTTTTTTAGGTCTTAATTTTTCTCTGCTTTATTCTTAGCAATCTTCTTTATTTCATTAGTGTCGCATCAACATTTTTTGTTTAACAATTAATCATTTGCCTGCCTATGAAATAAACCTTTGTGATATTTAGTGCCTGTACTGTTTAAATTTTATTTGAATTAGTAAAACAGTATGGGCTTTTAAATCTCATGTTACTTTCTCATTTTTAACAAGGTTTCCTCTTGAAACTAAACAAAAAAAGGCCCTCTATCCAATGTTGACGCACGAATAGAGAGCCGGAGAATAAATAAAACATTGTTTCACTTAACTAATCCAAAATTATGAAAATTTTTTCATTGAATAAAGGGTTGGCGGCACTTTGGTATCCGTTTATTTTCGGGTTCTACCTCTTTTGTACACCAGCCTTAGCACGTAATACCTTGCGATTTTCCACATCACAACAACAAGCGCAGGTTACTGGCACCGTTACTGATGGTACTCTTCCACTTTCAGGAGTCAGTATTTCGGTAAAAAACCAGAAAAATACTGTCATTACAGACTTCGACGGTAGATTTACGATAGCAGTATCACCTACTGATATTCTTATTTTTAACTACATTGGTTTTAAAACAATAGAAATTCCTATTGCCCGTCGATCAGTAATCAATGTTCAAATGCAGGAAGATGCTACAGCTCTTCAGGAAGTAAAAATAAATGCGGGATATTATTCCGTTAAAGAAAGCCAGCGCACCGGAAGCATTTCAAAAATCAGTTCGAAGGATATTGAAAAACAACCCGTTACAAATGTACTCGCTACCATGCAGGGACGAATGGCTGGCGTGAATATAACCCAAAATACAGGTGTAGCCGGTGGCGGTTTCGATATCCAAATCCGCGGACAAAATAGTTTACGTACCGATGGAAACAGACCTCTTTATATTATTGATGGTGTTCCTTACTCTTCTGATTCAGTAGGTTCAGATCTCACCGGAGTTGTTCTTCCGGGGCCTACAAGCCCCTTAAATAGTATTAACCCAAGTGATGTAGATAGTATAGAGGTGCTTAAAGATGCCGATGCTACAGCTATCTATGGCTCAAGAGGTGCTAACGGAGTAGTTCTTATCACCACAAAAAAAGGAAAAGAAGGCAAAACCCGCTTTACCGCAAATGTCTCAGGAGGACTTGGAAAAGTAACCCGACTAATGGATTTAATGAATACTCAGCAATACCTGCAAATGCGCAGAGAAGCTTTCACCAACGATGGTATACAATATGGACCAACAGACTATGATGTAAATGGAACTTGGGATCAGAACCGCTATACCAATTGGCAGAAAGTATTCATTGGTGGAACTTCCGAGATCAATGATTTGCAAGCATCCTTAACAGGAGGTTCTTCAGAGACACAATTTCTTGTGAGTGGTAATTTCCATAAAGAAACGACAGTGTTTCCCGGTGACTATGATTACAAAAAAGGTAATTTGCTTGCAAACCTGAATCATGAGTCCCAAAATAAAAAATTCAATATCAATTTTTCAATGGGCTATACTGTACAAAAAAACTATCAACCGGGAGTTGATATCACACAACAGGCCATTCTTCTTGCCCCTAATGCTCCGGCATTATATAACGCTGAGGGAAATTTGAACTGGGAGAACAGTACATGGAACAATCCGTTGAGTAATCTTGATGGAAAATATAAGTCAACAAGCAATGACCTTTTTGTCAATGGTTTATTATCCTATGCAATCGTGTCCAATTTAATTGCTAAAACAAGTTTTGGTTTTACCGATACACGATTTGATGATAGCCGCACACAACCGTCTACTATGTATGACCCTGCCGCTGGAATAGGAAGCGAATCTTCATTTATCGATGTCAATAACACGTCAAGAAAATCATGGATTTTTGAACCTCAATTATCGTGGTCAAAAAAAATTGGCAAAGGTAAAACGGAAATACTCCTAGGTGCTACCTATCAACAGCAAACGGCAAACCAGCTTGTACAGGAAGCCATCGGATTCAGTAGCAATAGTCTGATTTATAATCTATCTTCTGCTTTTTCCGTATTTAATGACACACATAGTCAGTCAGTCTATAAATATCAAGCCTTTTTCGGGAGAGCCAATTTTTCATGGAACGAGTGTTACATCCTTAATCTAACCGGGCGCAGGGATGGTTCAAGCAGATTTGGTCCCGGCAGACAATTTGCCACTTTTGGAGCCATAGGAAGTGCGTGGCTTTTTTCAAATGAACCTTTTGTAAAAAATAATCTTGATTTCTTAAGTTTTGGAAAGTTGAGGGTAAGTTATGGTACAACTGGAAACGACCAGATTGGAGATTACCAATTTTTAGACACCTATGGATCTTCAGGAAATAATTATGGTGGTATTATCGGCTTGCAGCCCACACGCTTGTTCAACCCAAATTTTGGCTGGGAAATTAATAAAAAACTAGAACTGGCATTAGAAACCGGATTTTTTAAAGACCGAATCTTTATAACCGCTGGCTGGTACAGTAATCGCTCATTGAATCAACTCGTCGGGATTCCACTTCCGGCATCAACAGGATTCAATTCTCTACAGTCAAACTTAGATGCCACAGTACAAAACAAAGGAATCGAACTCACTCTTAGAACAGTCAATTTTCAAAGGCAGTCCTTTAACTGGTCCAGCAGTTTTAATTTAACCATTGCCCGAAATAAACTATTGTCTTTTCCTAATCTAAAAGAATCAACCTACAAGAACCAATTTGTAATAGGAGAGCCTTTAAATATTAAAAAAGTATACCATTACACCGGCATAAATCCACAAACAGGCATCTACCAATTTGAAGATTACAATGGCGATGGTACAATTACAGCAGTAGAGGATAAACAATCTATACGAGATTTGAATCCCAAATATTTTGGAGGCTTTCAAAATACGATTACTTACAAAAATTGGCAATTTGATTTTTTGTTCCAGTTTGTGAACCAATTGAATTATAACGGTGCTTACCGAACAGGATTACCCGGCAGTATGAGAAATCAACCAACAGCAGTAATCGACCATTGGCAAAATCCCGGAGATAATGCAACGTATCAAAAATATTCTACAGGGGTAAATAGTCAGGCAGCAGATGCATTTAATAAATATTATCAAAGCGATGCCATGATAACAGATGCTTCGTACGTCCGTCTCAAAAATGTGTCCCTATCGTACACTATTCCCGAGCAGTGGCTCAAAGGAGTAAAATGCCGACTGGTATTTCAGGGGCAAAATCTCTTTACAATTACGTCATTCAAAGGTGCTGATCCAGAGTCCAGATTTAGTATGAGCCTTCCGCCATTAAAGGTATTTACAACTGGACTCCAGCTCACTTTTTAAAATTATAATTCAAAAATCATGAAAAAAAAATTAGTTTTTCGATTTATGCAACAGCATAAAATAGAAACGGTAAACCATAACTTTCTTATTGGATTACTCGTACTCTGCATGCTTCTTGTGCATGGTTGTGATAGTTTTGTCGAAGTTGATCTTCCTACTTCTCAACTTACTGCCAGTGCCGTTTTTGAAGATAAGGCTACCGCAAATGCTGCTATGGCGAGCATATATGCAAAAATGAGAGATTCCGGTATTCTTAGCGGTAATCTTTCGGGTTTGTCCAATCAAATGGGCAACTACACAGATGAACTGGTGTATTATGGAAGTATTACCGGTAAAACCCGTGATTTTTATAACAATGCGATCCTGCCATCCAATGCAGAAGTTTTTAACTGGTGGAGCACCAGTTACAATCAGATTTATGCGGCCAATGCGATTATTGAGGGAGTAAACGCTTCGACAGTGTTGAATCAAACAGATATAAAACAATTGACCGGAGAAGCACTATTTGTAAGATCATTAATGCATTTCTATCTTCAAAACCTGTACGGCGATGTCCCTTATATTATCACCACCAATTATCAGCAAAATAAAGTAGTATACAGAATGCCCTCTGCCGAGTTGTATTCCCATATTATCAGTGATTTGGAATTGGCGGTATCCTTCTTACCCGATGCCTATATTTCCAGCGACCGTATCCGTCCCAATAAATCGGTAGCAATGGCATTGCTGGCGCGAGTGTACCTTTATAACAAAAAATGGTCAGAAGCTTCCAATGCTGCTTCATACCTCATTAATAATACACAGACCTATGTTTGGGAGACCAATCTGGATGCCATATTTCTTAAAGCAAGCACCACAACAATTTGGCAGTTTATACCACGCACCAGTGGACAAAACACTCAGGAGGGCGAAACATTTATATTCAACGCTGGACCACCGTCACTTACTGCCTTAAGTTCTCAACTCATAAATTCATTTGAGACGGGAGATCAGCGCAAAGTACATTGGGTAAAAGCAATCACTAAAGGTACAGACAAATGGTATCACGTCAATAAATACAAACAAAAATCAAAGACTCCAAGTTCTTTAGAATATTCCATTGTATTTCGTTTGGCAGAGCAATACCTGATTCGTGCTGAAGCGCGTGCTGAGCAAGGAGATCTTACAGGAGCGAAGGAAGATTTGGATAAAATCAGAACTACAGCAGGACTTTCAGGTACTACCGCTGTAAGCAAACAAGATATCCTTAATGCCATCCTACAAGAGCGTAGAGTAGAGTTTTTCACGGAACAGGGAAATCGATTTTTCGATTTAAAAAGAGCAAATCTTTTGGACGGGGCGCTAGCTCCTGTCAAAGCAGGATGGAATCCAACAGATAGATTACTACCGTTACCGGAGTCAGAACTCATACTCAATCCCAATCTAAATCCACAAAACCCCGGTAATTAAAATGAAATCCCATCACAAAAAATATGATATAAATAATTGCGTTGCATCTGGACACAAAATAATAACCTTCTTTTTAATTTTGGTTATATTTTTCGTTCCATTCACCCTATTAAGTCAAAACAATTCTAAAAAAGAACTTACCGTAAATGATTATTCATTGTGGGCATATCTCAACACTGATAAACTTTCTGAAAATGGAAAATGGGTAAGTTTTAGTCTTCATTATCAAAGTGGCATAGATACTTTGTTTGTTAAGAACAGTAAACAAACAAAGACCTATAACTTTCCCGGTGCAAGTAAAGGTGAATTTATCGCAGAGAACTGGTTTTTAATGATGAGCTCAAAGGAAGAGCTGAAAATTGTTGACTTACTTACTTCCAAACAGGAAATTATACAAGGAGCACTCCGATACGATTTAGGCGCAGATCCCAGAAATCTAATAATCTTGAAGAAAGGAAACGCCGGAAAAAAACAATTAGAACTAAAAAACGTAGCTAATGGTAAATCTGTTATTACAAATAATGTTGATCGTTATTGGTATAATGCACAAGCTAATGCATTAGCATACAGCGCAAAAGTTGACAATATTACAACAATTGCCCTGCTAAATTTGTATGATAACGCTGTCACTACCATTGCCAGTACAAATACAGACTTTGCGTTTTCTGATTTGGTCTGGCAAAAGAACGGAAATTCATTGGCATTTTTGGAGCG
Organism: Flavobacterium salmonis; assembly: GCF_903819435.1. Taxonomy (GTDB): domain Bacteria; phylum Bacteroidota; class Bacteroidia; order Flavobacteriales; family Flavobacteriaceae; genus Flavobacterium; species Flavobacterium chungangense. The sequence continues at coordinate 82,083 of NZ_CAIJDP010000060.1, forward strand.
GCCTTTGGATGATAAAGAAAAAACAACCCACACCAATGTCAGATACTATACCATAGCAGATCGTAAATTATATACTTTCAATCCGGTAACACAAGATAATTTTCCCGTAGATATGAAAATTATCTCCTCCTCTTTTGCAAATCTTAGCATTTCTGAGGATGGGAAAAGAATATTTTTTGGTTTGCAAAAGCCACTTACTCCTATTGATACCGCACAAACGCAAATTTGGAACGCACAGGATAAGTTTCTATATACTGCCAAAGTGCAAAATGAAGGTTGGGACAGAATCGCAAAAGTAGCGGTATGGTGGCCATTGGAGAATAAGTTTAATCGCATTACGGACAATGAATACCCGAAAATGATGTTAAGCGGAGAGCAAAAATACGCGTTCCTCTACAATCCACAGCACTATGAACCACAAGCAAACCGAGAAGCTCCGCTGGATATTTATATATTGGATCTACAAACCGAAAAGCGGGAATTAGTGCTACAAAATCAATTAGGCGGTGAAACTGGAACTACTGTTTCCATATACGGAAAACAGCTTGCCTATTTTAAAGATAAAAATTGGTGGGTATATGATATAGAGAGTGGCCTACATAAAAACCTTACCAAAGATCTCGGTGTGTATTTTTCAGATGAAGAAACTGACTGGCCTGAAGAATCGAGTCCTTTCGGAAATCCGGGATGGATACAGGAAAGTAAAACACTTTTTGTTTATGACAAGTATGATATATGGAGTATTGCCATAGATGGATCAAGTGCACTTCGATTGACCAAAGGACGTGAAAATAAAACGACCTATAGAATAGTTTCCCAATCAAAAGAGCAATCTAAAAAAATGAATTACGACGGTAATTATAAAGGACTATTTGGGGCAAACGAAAGGTTACTAATCAAAACCGAAGCAATAGATCATACAGGCTATTGCTTTTGGGATAAGAAATACGGTGTACGGTCTTTGCTTGACAAAAATATGCACACCAGTCAATTTATCCCATCATCAAAGAATGGCAGTTATGTTTACAGGGAAGAAAATTATGATTTACCGCCCAGATTAATCATTAAAGAAAATTCTAATTCAAAAGAAAAAATACTTTTTCAAAGCAATCAACAGCATTTCAAATATCATTGGGGACATTCCAAACTGATCAGCTATACTAATTCCAAAGGCACCGTTTTAAATGGCGTTCTATTCTTTCCTGCTAATTATCAAACTGATACAAAATATCCTATGGTTGTACATGTATACGAAAGGCAGTCTAAGGAATTATACAAATATGTAAATCCGTCGCAGAACAACCCCACAGGATTTAATATTACCAATTTTACCTCAAACGGATACTTTGTTTTTTTGCCTGATATTGTTTATGAACTTGGAAATCCGGGACAATCAGCTGTAGATTGTGTGGTCTCTGCTACAAAAAAAATCATCGCCAGTGAAGCTATTGACAGAACCCGCATAGGTATTACGGGTCATTCCTACGGCGGATTTGAAACGGATTATATCATCACCCAAAGCAATATGTTTGCAGCAGCAGTAGCTGGTGCAGCTATTAACGATTATGTCAGCAGTTATTTGTGGATCACGTGGGGGTTTGAAAAACCTAATTTTTGGCATTATGAATTCGGGCAGCTCAGAATGGGAAAATCCTTGTATGAAAATTATGAAGGATATCTGAGAAATTCTCCTATATTTCATGCTCACAAAGTAAATACCCCGCTATTATCATGGGCAGGCGAACAGGATGCACAGGTGCATTATTATCAGACTATTGAATTTCATTTAGCACTCCGACGTCTTGGTAAAATAAATACGATGTTGCTTTATCCCGGAGAGGATCATGTGTTAATGAACAAAAAATATCAAAAAGACCTCACTGAGCGGATAGAAGAATGGTTCGATTATTACTTAAAAGAAAATTAAAAAACCTGCATGGTTTAAAAAAAATAACCTCTTTAAAAAACAATGCAGTTCCTTTTGGAACTGCATTGTCTTTCCTCAAAGGAAGATAACTATGGATGGTAAATAGTACGTACACAATCCCCAGCTGAATTTTTGCCGAATAATTGAGCACCAGACGGATTTAAATCGACTGTACAAACGACTCCATTGTTAACTGTTGAACATTCATCATTCTGCTCTTCACAAGAATTTCCCTGTTCATTCAATTTAAGATACCCTTGAATTGGTGCCGCGGTTTTAGAGCGCTCAGTCATGGCATTGGTTGTAAAAGCTCCTGCTATCGCAAGAACGAATACGGCAACAGGTAAAACCTGTTTTGCAAATTTTGTTTTCATGATTTCTAATTTAAATGTTAGCGATCTACTCTTTTACAGGTTTTCGATCTTTTCCCTGACACTGCAGTATATTTTCATCATTGAATTCTATTTTTTATTTTGATATGAATTTGTAAGTCCCTTGCTTAATTTGTAATGGACTAAATATTTGCCAATAAACCCGTAAAAATTATTATCAAGTACAAAAAAGTTCTTGAGCTTTTCATTTTTGATATGGTAGATATAAAAGCTGCCCTTATAATAATTGGTGTTGAGATCATAAATGTCAATAACACTGGCTTCTTTCCACATTTCAGCAGGTTCATATTTCCCCGGCAATACGGAATTCACAAACAATAAATTTTTACAAACAGCGCTTGCTTTATTGACTATCAAGGGAGGTGCCGCCAGTTTCCGTTCTTTTCTGCTTGTAACCTCAACAACTTTAATTTGAGCTTTACTAATGGTATCAATTGTTTTTCCACGATAGCTAAGATTAAGCTCATGATCTGCTACAATAAACTCATTACGATACAGATAAGTGTATACCAGTTTGTGAAGTGATTTGTCATAATGAAGTACGCCATCTACATCAAAAATTCCATCGATCTGTTTTTGTAATAGATTTGGATTTAAATGTACTTTGGGTTCATTTCCAAAGTGCAGAGATCCTAATATGCTTTCACCGTTTGTATTGCTATTAGAGCGAAATGCTAAGGTGAGCGAATCAATAAGCTCATAGTGAGAAAAAGTTGGAGTTCCATTCCATTTCATATAGGCCTTCCAATCCTTAACCTGACCTTTATACACTACAGGAACAGAACCGTCTATGAGATAAAAATCAGGAGGTGAAATTCGAAGCTGAGTAGACTGGAATTGAAAATCGGTCCGATTAAGATGAATCTTAAATTCACTTCTTTTTTGCAAAACGGTATCCAGAGCAATAACCAAAAGAGGTGCTGTTTGATTACCTAAATATATTTTGTCGTCAGTAAAACCTGCAAAATAATAAGAATTAACCTTAAGATCAATTTCATGCAATTTTACGGCACGACCAGGAAAACGACGTACAAAATTATTCCGATGGTCTATGATATCTTCGGATAACTTAAATAGCACACCAACTATACCAAAACTAATCAAAAAAGACAGAGAAAAAGCACTGACTAGTACGGCAGGTTTTGAAATAAGATGAGGTTTTGGCACCATCCCGGCTAGTATCAGAATATCCGCTGCTGCCAGAATTATGAAAACTAAATTAAAAAAAAGATGCTCCCTCCATCCTAACTTTTCAAGAATTCCTCCACAAGAGCACGGAATAAAAGAGCTGTAATTTAAAATTATATAAATGTATGCGGTAAACATAACCATCAAACTAAGGGCTGCAAAAAGACCGATTAATCTCCATCTTTTTAAAACAAGCAGCAAGGAGATAAGCAATTCTAGTATTGGCACTAGCCATGCAATCGAACCTGCAAAAGCACTTAATAAAGGAGATTGCCCTAGCTGCACACGGAAGTTCTCAAAGTCAAGTAATTTACTTACCGCTGCATAAACAAATAGCAGTATATATAGAAAACAGACTACTTCTACAAAAATATACTTATAACGCTGGCTAAATTTCATGATAAAGGTTATTGAGAATTTGTGATGTAAAATTCTATAAAACAAATCAATAACACTTGTCAATTCAGGATAATCGTATGTCAAAAACGGACAGCAAAGACCATGACTGTAGTTTTTTAAAAGAAAATTTTATTTATATGTTCTTGCTTGCCTCTTTACGCGGTTGGGGGCATAATCAAATTTTTTCTTAAATGATTTTGAAAAATTAGCATAGGTTGAAAAACCGCTTATGTAGGCTATTTCTTTTAAAGGCAGAACACTTTGTTCTATTAAGAGATGTGCTTTTTTAAGTCGCTGTTCATTATAAAACTGGTATATACTTGTCCTGAATAATTCCCTGAAGCTCTGCTTTAATTTGAATTCATTGATTCCGAAAATTTGCGATAATTCCCTTAAGGACGGCAATGGGGTGTCCAAATGTCCTATAATGTAATCGTAAACATTCTGAATCAGTCGGGCTTCGAATGATCGAATTATAACATCTGAATTTTCGGGTAAAGATTTGATCAAAGCTTTATAATCCTCTTTGGTTTCAGTTATGTGATTGTGTGTGTGGTTTTTATTGATGTATCCATCAGGGAAGATTGCCTCTTTCATTTCTTCTGCTAACATATTGATCAGAACCGCTAATCCCTCTAAATCATCGTCATTTTCGGTACGAGGTATACGGTACGTAAAATTACCTACTGACATCTCCAGAAGCATATGGTATATGTTTCTCATTCGCTGTTGATCTATTTCCCTTTCCATATCCAGAAATTGAGAATCGATGCAGAGATTTATGAGCTATATGAATGTATTTAAAAATTCCATCGCCTTTAATTTTTCTGTAAAGACTTTAACTGGAACTTCAGCTGTATACCTTTTAAGATAAAAAGACGTTATGACTGATGAAACTCCTGGATTAACAACGATAACTACAGCTTTGGTGAGCATAAAACCGTATTGGGCTAAATAATCACGACCTGCTTTGTCAGAATCTGTTACACCTCTCATATCTAAAAATAAAGGGTAGATATTTTTCGCCTGTAATTGTAATCTCGTTGCAACACTATTTTGCGCTGCTGAAAGATTAATAATTGTTTTAGACTTGAATTCTAAAGATACAATGCTGTTGCTGATTGACAGGATAAAAAGTTCATTTTCATAAAAAATCATGCATTTAAATATTCTGTTCCAAGTTGCAAATTAGGTAGAATTAAAAGAAGAACACTTACAAAAAAACGGCAAAGTTAAATCCTTTACAATCATTTTTATTTAATAACTGCTCGTAAAAAATTAGCAAAGAGAAAGCTAGTGTTCTCTTTGCTACAATTTAAACAAGCCAATCAAAGCCGTTGAAAGGCAAATAATGCCTAAAAAGTATTCAAGAACAAACTTCCTTATACTTTTACTCTGCTTTTTAGTAAAGTAAATGTACAATCCAATAATAATAAATACTTATGGCGGCAGAGAATAAAATATCCTATTACTCACTACGATTAAAGGAATTGCTCAACAGCAGTTTTCCCGAGTTATCCACAGACAAACAATTTATTGAACGACGTGGACAATTAGCTGCTAAAGTCTACAATGATGCTTTTATAGCAGGCAATACAATTGAGCAGTGCAATGAGATTGCCGAGTATGTACTATTTGAAGGACTACACTTCTCCAAATTCGACACTGTATTTAAAGTGGTCTGCAACGAGTTTGACACGATCATGGCTGATGAGGAATTAAGACCATTTGCCTTAAAAATGCTGCCTGTGGGCATCCCTGTATTTGAACAATACCAACTTACGGATGACTTTGCGGACAGCCCTGAATTTGAACTGCTCTACACCGAACTAACCGGCACTATTCAAATCTGGATAGAAGATAATGGCCTTCAATAAACGAGAACATTTAAAGAAGAATATTGAGGCGTTGCAACTTGTTTTCCTGCTGGAAAAAGAAAAACGCCAAGCTGTTGAAAACGAGCGTCAATTGCTTATGAAATACAGTGGTTTCGGTGGTCTTAAATTTGTCCTCAATCCGGCCGATAAGGTAGATGACCTTCACCGCTGGGTGAAATCCGAACAGGATTTATTTGCATTTACCCAGGAACTTCATCAGGTTTTACGTGAAAATGCGCTTGACGAAAAACAATACCATCGTTATCTCGACAGTATAAGAGCTTCCGTCCTGACGGCTTTTTACACCCCGCCTGTTATCATTGATGCCATTGCAAATTCCTTTCAAGAAAAGCAAATTTCTATAGAGCGCTTCCTGGAACCATCTGCAGGAACTGGATCCTTTATCGAAGCCTTTAAGAATGAAGGGATATCACATATAGCGGCATACGAAAAGGACTTACTCACAGGGAAAATACTAAAACAACTTTATCCTGATAATAACATCAGGGTTGCCGGATTTGAAGAAATTCCGGACAGCGAGAAAGAAACTTATGATGTAATTGCCAGTAATATTCCTTTTGGGGATACATCGGTTTTTGACCTTTCTTTTGTACGAAGTAAAGAAACTGCCCGTGCGCAGGCTGCGCGAAGCATTCACAATTATTTCTTTATAAAATCAGTAGATATGCTCCGTGACGGTGGCGTACTAGTATTTATTACCTCACAAGGGGTTCTTAACAGTGCCAAAAATGAACCAATACGTGAGGCTTTGATGCAAAGCTGTAATCTGGTTTCAGCTATCCGTTTACCCAATAATTTGTTCACCGATTATGCCGGTACCGAAGTTGGGAGTGATTTGATTGTACTGCAAAAAAACAAGTCTAAATCAGGGCTTTCCCAAATCGAGCAGCAATTCTGCAAAGCTTATATCGCTTCTGAGAATATCACCAATAACCTGCTTTTTGCAAAGGGACAGCGTATTGTATATACTTCATTGTATAAAGGAACCAATCAATATGGTAAACCCTCTTGGATTTATGAGCATAAGGACGGCGTGGAAGGAATCGCAAAAGATTTAAAAAATATACTGTCTGATGATTTCTCCAATAATTTGGATTTTAACTTATATAATAGAATAAATAAGGCAGACATTATTTCTACGATTCATATATCTGAACCCATACTGCCAATAATTGATATTAAAAAAGAGAAACAGGATAAAATCCATTCTCTAACCCCAACTAACTTTTCAGCAGCTTCACAATTGAGCCTGTTTAACTTCTATGAAAATACTCCTGCGATAAAAAGCATACCTCAAAAAAAGAAAAACTTTTCTCAATCTAAACGTAAAATAGTTTCACCGGTTCGACAGGGAAACTTATTCGATTTACCAACAAGGCAAAATGAAACTACGCCATCAGTTCAAAAAGTACACAATGGTGAAAATAAACAGATAATAGGGAATTTATTCTCTGATACTGCTGAACTAAAAACTTTACCTATTGCCGAAGTAAGTATTTATCAAGACAAATTGAAGTCTTTTTATAGAAATGAATGTCTGGTGCTTCACAGCGGGTATGTCGGCTATCTGAAAGATATAAATACGGAAGAACAAAAAGCATTATTTCATCCCCTTACTCTTGCACCAATTCAAAAAACAAGGGCAGAATCCTATATCAACGTGCGTGATGCTTATCAGGAATTATATGTGAAAGAAGCTCAAAAACAAACCGAACACAAACAGGAAAGAGAAATATTAAACCGGTTGTATGATGCCTTTGTTAAGAGATATGGAAACCTGAACAGTGCCGAAAACATTCAACTTATCAAGACAGACAGTGCCGGAAACGAAATTCCGTATCTGGAACGTGTAGTTGGCGGTGTGGTCCACAAATCGGATATCTTCCATCATCCGGTCAGCTTTTCAATCACTGTCATTACAACAGATAATCCTGATGAGGCATTAGCAGCATCGCTTAACAAATATGGAGCTGCCCGTTTGGATTATATGTCTCAGATCAGCGGGTTATCGACTGATAATCTGAGAGAAGCACTTCACGGTCGTATCTTTTATAACCCTTTAGAAAAAGAATATGAAATAGCAGAACGTTGGATTTCAGGGAATGTAGTTGAAAAAGCTCAGGCAATACAAAACTATTTAGAGCTAAACCCAGACGATACCCAAACCAGGGATAGCCTTCACGCTCTTGAACAGGCCTTTCCCAGACGTATTGAATTTGAAGAACTCGATTTTAATTTAGGCGAACGCTGGATACCAACGGGAATCTACAACCATTTCGCTTCGCATCTTTTTAATACGGATGTACGCATTTATTACAACGAGAATACAGATGATTTCTCAATTAAATGCGATACCAAAAATATCCATATTACCGAGAAGTATGCTATAAAATCTCAAAGCCGTTCTTATGATGGAATTACGCTGCTTAAACATGGCCTGGTCAATACCACCCCTGATATTACCAAAAAAGTAATGCATGGTGACCAGGAGATAAAAGTACGGGATATGGAAGCTATCCAGATGGCCAATACTAAGATTGATGAAATTCGTAAAGCGTTTTCCCAGTGGCTGTATGCCCAGAATGACGAATTTAAAAAACGTCTGACCGATAAGTACAATGATACCTTTAATTGCTTTGTCCGTCCCCAATACAACGGCAGCCATCAGGACTTTCCAGGACTGGACAGAAAAGCATTGGGAATTGAAGACCTGTACTCCAGCCAGAAAGATGCAGTATGGATGATCAAACTGAGTGGCGGAGCGATATGCGATCATGAAGTTGGTGCCGGAAAAACGCTCATTATGTGTACCGCTGCTCAGGAAATGAAACGTCTGGCACTGGCTCACAAACCCATGATTATTGGGCTGAAAGCCAATGTTCATGAAATAGCGGAAACCTACCGAAAAGCATATCCTCATGCTAAAATATTATATCCGGGCAAAGAGGATTTTACACCTCAAAAACGCATGCGTATTTTCGGGGAGATTAAAAACAATGACTGGGATTGTATTATCCTGACCCACGACCAATTCGGGATGATCCCACAATCGCCTGAAATGCAAAAAGAAATATTGCAGACGGAACTCGATAGTGTTGAAGAAAATTTATCGGCTCTTGAATCCCAGGGCAAAGAAGTATCACGCGCCATGCTCAAGGGCGTTATCGTACGAAAGCAAAATCTGGAAGTCAGGCTAAAGACCCTGCAGCACGATATTGAAAACCGCAAGGATGATGTGATCGATTTTAAGATGATGGGCATCGATCATTTATTGGTGGATGAAAGCCACCGTTTCAAGAACCTGATGTTCAATACCCGCCATGACCGTGTTGCGGGATTGGGTAATATGCAGGGAAGCCAAAAGGCGTTAAACCTGCTGTTTGCCATTCGAACCATTCAGGAACGAAGCGGAAAAGATTTAGGAGCTACTTTTCTTTCCGGGACCACCATTAGTAATTCGCTTACTGAATTGTATCTTTTGTTCAAATACCTTCGCCCGCAGGCATTGGAAAAACAGGGCATTAATTGTTTTGATGCCTGGGCAGCTATCTATACAAGAAAAACTACTGATTACGAATTCTCGGTAGCCAACAATATCGTTCAGAAAGAACGGTTCCGCTATTTTATCAAAGTGCCTGAACTGGCTCAGTTTTACTCCGAGATTACGGATTATCGTACCGCGAAAGACATTGGTATCGACCGTCCGGAAAAGAAAGAGGTACTGCACAATATACCGCCAACACCGCAGCAGGAAATATTTATCAAAAACCTGATGGAGTTTGCCAAAACGGGAAACGCAACGCTTCTTGGACGTACTCCATTATCGCAAAGTGAAGAGAAAGCGAAAATGTTGATTGCCACGGACTATGCCCGCAAGATGTCGCTGGATATGCGGATGATCAGTCAGAAGTATGATGACCATCCCGATAACAAAGTTTCTCATTGTGCGGCAAAGCTTGCCGAATATTATTTTCGTTTTAATGCCCAAAAGGGAACCCAGTTTGTATTTTCCGATTTAGGCACCTACAAACCCACTGAGTGGAATGTATATTCGGAAATCAAACGTAAGCTGACACAAGACCACGGTATTTCTGCCAATGAAATACGTTTTATCCAAGAGGCGAAAACCGACAAGATGCGTAAGGAATTCATCAGTATGATGAACGAAGGAAAAATCAGGATACTGTTCGGATCAACCGATATGCTGGGGACGGGAGTCAATGCCCAAAAACGAGCTGTGTCCGTGCACCATCTGGACACGCCGTGGCGGCCAAGCGATTTAGCCCAGCGCGATGGCAGGGCTATCCGTAAAGGCAATGAAATTGCAAAATTCTTTGCAGATAATAAAGTCGATGTGATTATTTACGCCGTCGAAAAGTCTCTGGATAGTTATAAATTTAACCTGTTGTATAATAAACAGTTGTTTATTGATCAGCTGAAAAACAACAGCCTAAGTAAGCGTACCATTGACGAAGGAGGTATTGATGAAAAATCAGGAATGAATTTCTCAGAATATGTCGCCATACTCTCAGGTAATACCGATTTGCTTGAAAAAGCCAAATTGGAAAAAAAAATTACATCACTCGAAAACGAAAAACAGGCTTTTACCCGTTCCAAATCCATGTCAAGATATAAACTCGAAGATTATATGGCAACAGTTGAAACTGGAAAATCGATGGTTGAAAGATTTTCTATGGATTGGCAGAACCTTCAAAAACGCATCCGAAGAGATAAGGAAGATACAGTACTAAACCCCATTGAACTGATTGGATTACCTCCAAACGCGGATGTAAAACAGATCGGTGAGAAACTCCATCTACTGGCTAATAAAGCGCGTACCGAAGGACAGTATGAGGAAATCGGTAATTTGTATGGCTTTAAACTTTTGGTAAAAACAGAGGTCTCTCAAAAAGAAGGAGTTACTATTAATGATAATCGCTTCTTTATACAAGGTGAAGGCAATATCAAATACACCTATAACAATGGACAGATGGCGACTGATCCTAAACTGGCATCCATGAACTTTTTAAATGCGCTGGAGAAACTACCGGGATTGATAAGACAGGAACAGAAGAAGATAAGTGAGATTGAAAAAGACATCCCTATCCTTAAAGAATTAGTAAATACCGTATGGACTAAAGAGAATGTATTAGTGGAATTAAAAAACGAATTGGCGACTCTGGAAAGGGAAATACAACTATCAATTATTCCGGAACAGGAACCACAAAAGGAACGACCACAGGCAGAAGGAATACAATCCAATATTACTTCAAGATTAAAAGTTTCATAAAGATTTAAAAATCATTCTGCCAACCAAATTTCAAACTATTCTCAGAACAGGAACTTAAATTTTTCCTTGAAAAATGGGAAGAAAATACTTTAAAATGATAAAATAGTATTGCGTTTTGACTAAATAACACTACATATCAGCATTTTACATCACTATTTTTGATGAAAATTTTTACAAAAAAAATACAAAAAAAAACCAGCAATTCATGATAAAAAAATTACCTATTCTTTTTCTTGTACTATTTTTATTTCAAATCGAATTTACTTTTAGCCAGACATCAGACTCAAATAATCCCATAGATAATTTTGTAACCGCAATGAACAATGCGGGCTTATCAAAAAGCCAAGTTACCAAAATCAGGGATTTAATTATAGAAAGAAACAGACTTATTGCTGAAGATACAAAACTACAAAATGAACTAAAAGCCAAATACCCTTTTGTATTTCATGACGAAGAAACGACTACAAAATATAGTAATCAGCAATTTGCACGGGCATTATCAGAAATTATTACCATAGCACAATTCAAACAGTTGTTTTTACCTCAGCTGGATGCCAGAATTAAACTAATAGCAAATGACAAATTTAATCTTTTAAAAAAAAGACACAAGTTTACTCAGGATCAGGAAACTAAGCTCAAAAAACTGCTATCCGAAACCACTACTAATGAAATTGTTACCAAAGAATATTACAACTATGATAAGGATTTATCCTGGAATAATTACACCGAAGAAAAAATAAAATCATCAGACAAGGAGCGTGAATTGTTAAAAAGTTTTGGGTTATTTTATTCTAAAAACACGAAAACAGATACCCTGATTAAAAAGCTTAATGAAGCTAAAGTAGATGTTGAGAGGATAAATCAAATTATACTGGCTTTGCAGGTTTTGCAGGAGCGCAATGATAAACGACTAAAAACATGGAGAGAAAATGATGCAGCTTATGCCTTCAATTTTCACGACCCGGGTGATGATGAATATGCTATTTATCTGGACTTCCGTGAACAATTAAGTAAAATATTAAAAATAGAAGAATTCGAAACCGTTTTTGTATCCCAAATGCAAAACCGAATTATTCGAGATACCCAAAAAGAATTTCAAGCTTTAAAAGATGCTTATAAGTTAAACGATCAGCAGTACAATGAAATCGAAAAACTGGTTTTAGACAAAAATACCGAAAAAATAGTAACCGAAGAATACTATAAATACAGCTACGAATTGTACCAGCAAAAATTGCGTGCCGTTGAATACCGACATGAGAAAAATATCAGAGAGACAATTCAAAAAATGGTGAACGTAACCACGGAAATTAAAAAATAAACAACTATCACAGACCAAACTTAACTAAAATGAAACAAAAATTACTTCTTTTAAGTTGCTTCCTCTCGGGATTTGCCAACTATGCGCAGAACGACTGTACAGAAACGAATAAACAAGCACAAACGTATTTATTGGGAACAGCAGATGCTAAACCCGATTACACCAAAGCATACGCTATTGTGCAAAATTGTGCAAACCAGGGGGATGCTTCTTCCTTAGCCATCTCTGGAATTATGCGGCTTAATGGATTAGGGATTGAAAAAGATGAAAACCTTGCCTTTGAATATTTGATGAAAGCAGCTCTACAAGGACACCCTTCAGCAGAATACAATATAGGTCGCTTTTACATGATAGGTACTGGTTGTGACATTGACTTTGATAAGGCAATATACTGGCTCACATTGGCATCTGACCATGGAGATGAACAAGCGGCATATTCTATTGGTTACATGTATCTAAAAGGACTCGGAGTGCCACAAGATTATAAAAAAGCTATTTCATGGTTTGAAATATCTTCTTGGCCTATGGCTAAGCACTGGTTGGGTAATTGTTACTATTTTGGCTATGGAGTGCCTAAAGATGAGAATAAGGCAATCCTTTATTATACTCAAAGTCATACGGGAAACAGTGAGCAACTTTTAAAACACATTGCGCAAAATGTGAAAGAAAATGTTGATACAGCAATTAATAATGAACTAAAGGAAAAAGAAACTCCGGAAAACACTGGTATTGCCAAAGAAGCAATCGATAAATTAGCAATCGAAACTCTTCAGCAAACTGAGAATAGGACTCTTAAATCCAAGTATCTTAATGGTAAATGGAAAGGAAAGTTGATAGAATTAGATTGGTCAGGCAAACAAATCATGAAAGTACTGCCTTTAAATAGCGAGTTTTCTGCACAAGACAATACTGTAAATTATAAATGGGAAATTAACAAAACTACAAGTCAGTCTATAGCTATCTGGGAAGATAACGCTTTATATTTTGACAAGCTAAATATGGTTTTTGACTGGCCATTTAGCGACCGACCAGACGTAAATACGATAGACTGGGAAGTGCTGTCAGCCCAAATAGAATTTAAGGTAATCAACAATAAAACTTATTTAATAGGCAATTTACAAACTTTTACCAATCAATGGAATGAACCAGGACCACCAATGCGTGTTATCCTAAAACAAACTGGAGAAGGAGAAGAAGATGATTTAACAGATGATGAACTCCTTGCTATAAGCGATCAAAAAGATCATTTTATTGTTTTGTATCCAAATCCTTTTGTAGAAGATGTATTTATAGCTTATGAGCTAGATAAGGAGGCACAAGTGAGTGTAAATGTCTATGATCTTACTGGAAATCCAGTTCCGGCAATACTTGAGCCAGGAGCGTTACAAACTGCAGGAAAGCATCACTACACACTTAGCGGAGGCAACCTGAAGGCAGGTATGTATATTGTACGTGTAGGGGTTGGCAATGAAATGCATTCCAGAATTTTAATAAAAAAATAGACAAGATGAAGAAACTTTATATTTGCCTCATAATTGTCTTATGCTCAATGAAAGGTTTTGCACAATTCTCGGAATACGGGGGAACTTATTATGACTATCAATCCGGCCAAACCGGTGTGGTCATAACATATAATAGCCCACCACCTAACTGGGCCGCTATAAATGCAGCTCAAGATGCACAATGGGCAGCAGCTCAAGCCGCCGCAAATGCTAATATACCAAAGCCGCCTGTGATACCACCACCGCCACAGCCACAACCTCCTATAACTGTAGGAAGCAGTCAACAAGCTACCAGCAAGCCATATGTTGCGCTACCTAATGATAAATTAGCAAAACCAAATATTCCGACAACAATCATCAAACAAGTATTGAATACTTGTGTTAGTTCTGGAATGGAGTATTTAGCACAAATTTATGGTAAGACTGTTGATAGAAAAACATTCGAAGACTACTACCACAAACAATTCGGTGTTTTCCTCATTTTATACGGTGTTGATTACAGTAAAATGACAGCTTTTGCAAACAATTTTTTTGAAACAACTGCTTTTGTTGGTGTTACACAAGCTATTGACGCTGGTAATTTTATGATGACTAATTTAGATGTCGGTAACAATGTTTATCACAATGTAGTTATTGTTGGTTATCATCCAAACGGAGATTATATTTATTTAGATCCTTTTTATGGGAATCTTAGAGAATCACCTCCCGCAAACTTCCCAAAAAATTATGTTGTTACAATTAAAAACTATAAATAAAAAAATTATGAAAAAATTACAAATATTATATTTATTACTTGTTTTGAGTGCTAGCTGTTCGGCACAAACAAATATTCCAACCAATGCCAAACAAATTATCATGTCAAAAAATTGGATAATCGACGGCGTAGAAAAGGACATTTATAAAACTACATTTACCAACACAAAAATGATCCTTTCACTTAATGGTAATTTGATTGGTGAAGAAGAATATTATTTGTCAAATAATTTGAACGAATGTTCTGATGGTTTTGTTCAAAGTAATGTAGGAAGTAATATGGTGGGTAAATATATCATAACTAAAAAAATGTGTATGGAATTACTAACAATTACCAGCACTAAACTGGTAATGAAAAGTTTAAACAACAATACAATTACAACAGCTTCGCCTGAATGAAAGAAAATTGCCTAATAGAGGCTTTAGATCGTGATAATCATGGATTTTTTTTAAAATATCTAATTATAATACTTTTAGCTGCTTCTTGTAGCGGAAGTAAAAATATTCAAAAAATAGAATCTGTAAAATTCGAATTACCAAAAGGAGCTGTCAAAATTGAAAATACATCCTTAGATCAAAACAATAAAAAAGATCAAAAATTGATGCTCTTAAAAAATATTTATAAAATTAATGACGTCTATATTGGAATGAATGATCCTTATAAAGGAGAGGTTAAAAACGATTTATTAAAAGATATTAAAGATGGTTCTGATTATGATTATAAAAAATTTGATTTTATAGAATCACACCAATATAAATCAAGTCTAGAAAACATAAATAATGAGACATTAATTATATATACTTATTATGAAGACGTTGGGCAATATTCTTTTAGAAAAGTCAATAAAGAGAAAACTCAAATTTTTGGAGGGACAATTGTTTTTGAAAAGCAATCGGATTACACTGAAGCCACGAAAATAGTAAACGATTTGTTAAACAGTGTCAAATTTGAATAAATAAGACCACATAAAGTTTGTTCATAAATTCCTCACAAACTGAAACATGTTTCTTATAAATTATTAGAGATAAATAATTAATGAAACACAGTTCCAAGAATGTTCTTGGAACTGTGTTGGTTTTTTATTTTCATTTCAATAGATATTGGTAAGCCAAGTAATCCATTTCAAAACATATACTAAAATGAAAAAATATTGATAACAGCATGTTAACTTGTTATCTACTAGCTTATACAACTTTTAAAATATGGAAAAAATATAAAAATTAATGCCTACAGCAGGCAGGATTTTAACCAAAAACTAAAATGAAAAAACTATATATTTGCCTTATGATCGTCTTGTGCTCAATTAAAGGTTTTTCACAATTCTCTGAGTACGGAGGAACATACTATGACTATCAATCTGGCCAAACCGGTGTTATTGTAACAAATTATAACCCGCAACCTAACTTTAATAATATAGGTGCACAAATGGATGCGCAGATGGCAGCAAATGCAGCAGCAGCAGCGTCACATATCCCTGTACAACCTGTTATACCACCTCCTACCGGTGGAACAACTGGATCAACACCTCCCAAGCCTACTGTTCCACCACCAACGCCAAAACCTGATCCGTGTGCAGAGGTAATAAAGCAATCATTTAATGCATTAATTCAACAAGGAAAATTGGCTGAAATACTTAGTAAATTTATCGGAGCAAATCCCAAATATAATATCAACATAAGTACAGGCCCAATAGCAAATGGTAATTTAGCCAGTACAAACCAGTTTAATATTACGTTTAATCAAGACTATCCCAACGCAACAGTGGCGTCCAAGACTGCATCACTCATACACGAATACATACACGCCTATTTCAATACGCTTTATGAGGAATATAAAGTGACTAAAAACTCCCATATTTATGATGGTTATCCTTTCTTGTATACGGCTTTTGTAAATGGAACAGGAGACAAAGAAATTGCACATCACAATCAAATTGCATCCAGCTTTATTGACACAATGGCTGCTGTTATAAAACAACTTCAACCGGGGATCGTTGTAGATGGTGATGCCAATCGGTTTTATACAGATATGGCTTGGGGTACTCTACAAGGAACACCTGCTTTTAATACCACGAATCTTAAGCCGGAAGATATAGATAGAATTGCCTCTAGAAGAATAATGGAAAGAGATAACCAACCAAGAGGTGCCAACACTCCACAGGGAAAACCGTGTAATAAATAAAAAAAATGAAAAAAATAATCATACTATTCTGTATCTGTTTTGCATCCTGTTCAACCGTAAAAATAGAAGAACAGATCGTGCAGGACTTTGTTAAAGAAAAGGATTTGAAAAAAATCCCATTCCTAAAAGCCTCTTATTTGACTGAAGAAGCATATTCCAGTAATGAAGTTTTAGACCATTATGAAATGGCTTCTTTAGACAAAAACTTGCCTCTGGAAAATAAAAGAAGGGAAATTAGAGCTTCAATAAGTGACTCAAACACGAGTGAGGATAAAATAAAACAGCTTAACGATACCTCTTACATAAGTTTAGATGAAATAAAACAGCTGAAACTATTACACAAAAATGATAGTTTAATCTATCATTGGGATGCTAAAAAATTCAAAACTCTTGAAATTCCAATTATTAAAAAAGAGGAATTATTATTGAAAGCTGACAAAGGAATATTGTCTATAAGTGCAACAGGACACGTTATATCTAAACCAATTGTGAGTTTAAATAAAAAATATGCGCTGTTGAAATATTTTTATGTTTCCCTATCAGGTGGATCTGTTGAACGCACTTATGTATTAGAAAAAGAAAATGGTAACTGGACGGTCAAACAAGTAATTTATATTCCAAATATTTATTAATTGGTCTTTCTTTCAGCGCCAATATTATTAAGTTAAGGTTTTGACTGGCCTTTTAGCGACAATACCAATGATGTTTTGGACTATGTTAGCTTGATAAGTTCGTTTCCATAGAAGGAGAACCGAGTAATTAATACTGAAACGAGCCAATCACTGAAGGTTCTAAATCTCTCCAATAAAATCTTAAATTTTTATCATTTGAATACCATTTTATTTATGAAAGTAACGAATAATCCTTTTTTTAAATTTGCCAAGGTTCAGAATAAACTTCAAATACAATTAATTCTGTTTTCATTTTTGTTTTCAATAACTGCTTTTTGTCAATCAAAAAACAATGAGAAAATAAACACAGGTGATATCGCCAAAGTTTTGGAATATTTCCAAAAAAAAGGAGATAAAGAGCAATATGATGCAGCAGTTTTTTTAACCACTAATATACTCATTCATTATTCGTCGGATAATGTCTGGCTCAATAAAAATGGCAATGAAGTTGCTTTTAAAGTTACTAATTATAGGGATATTGAAGAGGCTACTAAAGAATTTAATAAGTTAAAGGATGGTGTTGGAATGATTCCAAAAAATACTTTGATTAAAGATAAGGAGGTTATTAAAAGTGAGTTTTTGATTAGGAATATCGAAATGGCTTTTAAAGCATGGAAGGAAAACCCATGGTCAAAAACCTATGATTTTAAAACATTTTGTGAATACATTCTCCCTTATCGCAGTTTGACGGAACCAATGCAGGAATGGAGACCTGAATATCAAATGACCTTCAATAAATTATCATCCGGATTGTCAGATCCTAATGATCCGGTTGAATTATGTTCTAAAATAATCGGGGACATAAAACATTTTGACTTTGTATTAAAACGTTTTGACCCTAAACCTCTTTTAGGACCAACGGAATTATTGTTTTGGAGGGAAGGCAATTGTCCAGATCTTGCTAATGTTGTTATTTTTGCCGGAAGGTCACTTGGTGTCGCGACAACTTTTGATTATACACCGCATTATGCAGCTTCTTCAAACAGGCATTATTGGAATACCGTTATAGACAGTAAAGGAGTTCATATCCCTTTTAATGGGAATCAGGATCTGCCTTATGTTTATAATGCTGCAGCCAAACGACTAGGCAAAGTGTTCAGAGTTACATTCTCGGAACAAAAAGGGAATTTGACTTCTATAATTCCGGAAAATGAAATTCCTGATGATTTTTTGAAAAGCAAAAATATTTTGGATGTCACATCCGAATATGTTGAAGTAAGCGATATAAATTATTCTTTTAGTTCTCAAGTAGCTTCACAAGTCAGCTATCTTAATGTATTTAATAGAGGAAACTGGCGACCACTTGACTGGGCAAAAATAAATAATAAAGTTTCTTTGTATAAAAATATGGGAAGAGATATTGTCTACTTACCAAGTGTTTTTGTTTCAGGGAAAATGGTTTTTGAGAATTATCCAATACTTTTAGATACAAAAGGGATAAAAACGATTTTAAAGCCTGATCCGTTAAAATCTTTTCCTGTCGTTCTATCCAGAGAAAACGAGTATAAAAATAAACATACTGATAACAACCCTTTTCAAATCATAAAAGGAGAGATCTATAGAATATATGTCTGGAGCGGTAGTTGGCAGCTTGTAGAAGAACAAATTGCCTCCGAAGACAATACAATTTCTTTTAAAAAATTACCTAAAAATGCACTTTTTTTGATGTGTCCCTTAAAACCTGATTTTTATGAAAGAATCTTTACTATTGAGTCAGTATCAAACCTTATTACATGGTATTAAATAACAAATTTTAATAATGTATATTTTAAATGCAGTTTATGTTCATTACAATAATATTTCCCAATGAGTAAATATAATTCCTACCAGACAAATAATCTGCTTCAAAAAATGGATTGCTTGTTTATCATTTTAATTTTTGCGTTACCTTTTATTTCATATCCATTTATTTTAAATTCCAACAAAATTGGAAAAGAACTGTACTTGGTTACAGTGGTTTCTTTATGGGGAGTTTTAAAAACAATAAGCACTTTAAAAAACAAAGTATTCAAGATTTACGCTGTAGATTTAGTGATGCTTTTATTTTTATTATATGTTCTTGTTCATTATTTTCTTTTTTCTTTTTATACTTTTTTATACGACCAATTCTGGGTATTCATATGCTATATTGTGCTTTTTTATTTATTTCGTTGGAGTTATAATAAAAACCAAGAAAAAAAGATTCTTTTTAACAGGACTTTATATCTGATTTGGAGTTATTGTTTTGTCCAGTCTTTAGTGGCATTATTACAAAATTTTGACTTTATAAATTCGGAAAATAAATATTTTAAGGTTCTGGGAACTTTTATAAATCCAAATTTTTTAGGAGTTTATATGGTAATAGGCATACTTGTTTTACTGTATCAAATTCTTATCGTTAAGGAAAAAAGAATAGCTGTCACAGTAACTTTACTATTGAGTGTTTTTTCCATGATATATGTCCTTTATTTGACAGAATCCAGAGCATCATGGATATCATTAATAATCGGTATTTTGGTTCTATTGTTTACTTCTCCAAAAAATATCTCTTTTCTCAGAATAAATAAAAAGAAAACAATAATTTTATTTGTCACTATTAGTATTGCGGTTATGTGCTGCTTGTATTTGTTATATCAATTAAACAAGGATTCAGTTGATGGGAGGACATTGATTAGGAAAATTGCCTTATTGGATATTCAGAAAAGTCCCATTTTTGGAAACGGCATTTTTAATTTTGACGGGGTTTATAATAACTCAAAAGCTTATTATTTTTTAGAAAAGCAACGTCCCTGGAAAGAAGTGAAAGTGGCAGATTATGTTTCTAATGCTTTAAATGATTATATTCAAATCGTATTCGAGATTGGATTGTTAGGTTTTATTTTAATTGGGATGTTATTATTTATGCTGATTTGGAAAATAGAGCTCAACCCCATGACCAGATTTGCTCTTACTATTGTGGCTGCTTTTGCTTTCTTAGGATTGTTTACTTCTGTTTTATATAATCCAACAGCGATGGTTTTTATGGTCTGGGCATTAGCAATGCTATTTGTGCATGGAAACAATAAATTTGAGGTATTTGTTATTTCTAATAAGAGGATAGTGAACATTTTAAAGTGTATTTCTTTATTTACGTTTTTAAGTATTGGAGCTGTATTTGGTTTAAAAACCAAATGTTTACGTGATTTTAAAATGGTTACAGAAGATACAAATCAAAAATTTTACTATAAACTCAGCAATAATGACATGTTTTTGATTAAAGATGATGCATTTGTTGAATTTAAACTTGGATACGAAAAATATACCGATCAAGAGGTACAACAGGGAATTGGTATGATGGAAAACTCTGTAAAAAAATCTAAAATTCCAGATGCAAACATAATATTGGCCAATATTTATACAGCGCAAAAAAATTCTGTAAAGACAGAGCAATTATTACTAACTAATTTAGGTATTGAGCCTTTTAGGTATCAGCCTCGAATAAACCTGTTTCATTTTTATACTCAGACAAATCAAAAGGTAAAAAGTATTAAAACAGCACAGGAAATAATTAGTTTACCTGTAAAAATTAAGTCAGGCAAAGTCAACTTTTATAAACAGGAAGCCAAAGAATATTTGAAAAATGTCCGATAAAATATGGCTACATTTTGATTGATACGGGATTTTGTCCAGAAGTAAATTTTTGAATTTATTCTTTTTTAGTACTTGTTTCTTTTTTAATTAAATGCTGCAAGAGCGGATCGTTCTTAATCCTTTCCAGTTCAACGGACACGATTTCAATAATATCCTTCTTTATTTGTTTGTAGTTAGCCTCAATTTCCGCTTTCATCGTATCTTCACCCTGTTCATTTACAAATGAAAGTATATTTGGGATTTTCTGGTAGGTTTTACTTTCCGCGGCCACTTTCTCATTATCGACCACAATCTCAGCATGGAAGATCTTTTGTTCGATACGCTCCTCAAAGTTATCGGAAACAGCTCCCACAAACATTCCTTGTGTCAGGGTAGATATTTTGGAAGCGGGTATCAGGCTTTCCAACTGTGTGGAAATGGAAGTTGATTTATCATTGCGATTGATGGTCATACTTTGTCGCTGCTGTAATATTTTACCAAAACGTTCCGAAAGGCTTTTTGCTGTTTCTCCAACAACCTGACCGCTGAAAATATTTCCTACTGTATTTTGAATTACCTTACTTTCTTTATCCCCATAATCGCGGGTCAATTGTGAATAATCCTGAAACCCTAAACAAACGGCAACCTTATTGCTTCGTGCAGTGGCTATTAGATTGTCCAGTCCTCGAAAATAGATGGTTGGCAGCTCGTCTATGATTACCGAGCTTTTAAGCTGGCCTTTTTTATTGATGAGTTTCACAATTCTGGAATTGTACAAACCCAATGCAGCGGAATAAATATTCTGCCTGTCAGGATTATTGCCCACACAGAGGATTTTAGGTTCGTTAGGATTATTGATGTCCAATGAAAAATCATCACCGGTCATTACCCAATAAAGACTTGGGGAGATCATACGGGATAATGGTATTTTTGCTGATGCGATCTGACCTTGCAATTGGTCTTGTGCACCTCCCTGCCACGCATCCATAAATGGCGATAAATAATTTTCCAGTTCGGAATATGTCGTCAAAATGGTAAACACATCTGCATACTTTTTATTCAATAATTCAATCGCATGAGGAAAAGTGCAGTATTTCCCGTTATCATAAATCTTTAAAAACCAAATGATGGCCGCCAAAAGGATAATCGGACTTTCAACAAAAAAATCCCCCTGCTTCTGTATCCACGAACGGTTCAGGTTCAGCATAATGGTATAGGCAGACTCATAGGCATCGGATATGTCTGTCATAAAATCAGGATTGATTGGATTGCAACGGTGGCTTTTTCGAGGATCGTCAAAATTAATGACGTAGAATTTGGGCTTTACTTGGTACTTATCCGTATGCTTTAATAAATGATTATAGGCAATGGTAGAGAGATCATCAAACTTAAAATCGTAGATGTACATGGAAAAACCTTTCTCAATCTGTTGTTTGATATAATTGTTTACAATTGCATAGGATTTACCGGAACCCGGAGTGCCTAAGACAATGGTTGCCCGAAACGGATTTACAATATTTATCCAGCCGTTGTGTTGTTTTTTATGGTACCAGAATTTAGTCGGCAGATTGACAGAATACTCATTTTGGATTAGCTCGGTTTCCTGCATGAAACTTTCATTCTCGGTATTAAAGACATCATCCATAAGGCTGTTTTTGAGCAGCCTGCTCATCCATACACCTGCCATCAGCAGGGCAATATATCCCAAACTTAGGGTGAAAATATATAAAAATGTAGCCATTTCAACAGGCAGCCTGAGTAATGGGGTATTGAGAAAGAAAAAAACAAAGCCTATCGTTAGTGCTGTGTAGATTTTGCCCCAGGTAATTTTTTCGTTTTTCACTCCCTTACTGCCCAGACAGCTTAACGCCAGAAGAACCAAAGCAAATAGTTTGGTATACAGCGTATGTGAAAACAGTCCTGCAGTCCGCTGAAAGTTCCCTAATATTTTATCAATAATAGATAATGTCCACCCTTCTTCTTTGAAGAACCCGTAACAAAACCAATAGCAGTGCATCAGTACTAATAAAATACTGACTGCTCTCATAAACTCCATAATCTTGGCTAATCCCCTTAAGTCATCTTCTCCCTGCATAGCTGTTATTTTTTAATTATTTGTTATTGCTTCTTCGCTTTTTCTTTTTCCTGAGACGATCTGCAAAGGCTTGTTCCTCAAAATCTTCTCCCTGAACTTCGGGCAATAATCCGCCTAAACCCTCTATAGTACTAGGACCGTCACCAGCATATGCAGGACTTTCATAATGTAGAAAATCAAATAAATCGTGAACTTTGTCCGTTGGTAAGCTTTCCGATATTGCTGCTTGAGTGGAAATTGTTTGTGGTTCTTCTGCATTTATGATTTCCGGTTTTTGTCCCTCGTTCCACCAATGGTTAAATACATTAGCTGATAATTCTTTTCCCAAACGCGAACCATTCCAGACTGATTTGGAATTGTGGTCTATGAATGTAATGCCATAGATACGTCCTGTTTCATTTCGTCGGACAACAACATTAATCCCTATCCTTGCCAATTGCTTTTTAAAGCCCGTTTCGTGAGTGGCCGACTGCAAGACTGTTTCAATTGCTTTTCTAATTGTAATTCCCGCATCACTTTTTTTAAGAGACGCTGCGGAAACTGTAAAATGATTTTGCAGCTCAATGTAGCCTGCATTTTTTCCAAAAAGAGAGGCTTTGAAAGGATTGCTTGCTTTTTCCCCATTTTCATTTAAGACAAAATAGACCAGCCCATGTTTGGGCTTTCCATTTAACTCTCCACTGACTTCTTCTGCTGTAATATTAAACAGTGATAACAAAGCATTATATTCCCCTAAACTTTGGAACTGATAGGATTTGGGCAGGTATCGTACCACTGAAGCAACATGATCTTTAAGGTCATTACTCTTGTAATCCACTGGGCGAAATACCCTCTGGTTGTATTTGGACTCTTTTTCAGCAACACAGGCTAATTGGTATTTTTGTTCCAACTCACGGCATATATCCATCGAACGTCTACGCTCATAACTATCGGAAATTTTCCGGCCTTGCTCGTCCACGCAAACTGAAACAATATGAATGTGGGTGCGTTCAATGTCGGTATGTTTGAACACTACATAAGGTTGTTCGCCGTATCCCATTTTTTCCATATACTCCTGCGCAATTGCATTAAATTTTTCATCACTGACATTATCCTTTGGATCCGGATTCAGAGAAATATGCAGAACCGTTTTCTCCGTTTTACGATTCGCCAGCAAATAAGGTTCAAAAGAACGCTGCAGCAGGGCAACAGAATATTGACCATCAGGAGTTTCCAGCATCTTATTGGTAAAGAGAATCTCTGCATTTTCCTTCTCGACTTTGAGTTGATTATAGGAAAGTACGCCGGTCAAATTTTGTCCTCTGCCAATTTTAGCTACCATATCACTTGTTGTTTTTACTATATTTTGCTTCAAATTCCCCTGTAAGCTGTATGATTTTTTGACACAATACTGCCATTTCAGCGGTATTTTTTTCGAGTTTATAGAGATAAGCTGCGGCTTTTTTCTCGGAGAAATTGCGATAAAGTAGCTTTACGATTTGATTGTAATTCACTCCAACGCTCCGGAATTGCCCGTAAAAAGTAGTTAACCGCATATAATAATCCATTGTGGCCTTGTCCACTTTTACGGTTTTAATTGTCTTCTGAAAGATACAGGCAGTGATAAAATGAGCCATTACTTTCATTTGTGACTGCTCAAAAAGAGAAAGAAAACGGGCGTTTTCTTGCGCATTTAAGGATATGGAATAACGAAATACAGCGGGATCCGTTTTAGGATTGCGTCCTGATTTCTTTTGTGGTCTGTTAGTATTTTCGGTCATAAAAAATCCATTTATAATTTTATAAAACATCGACTTTGGAGAATGTTTTCCAGCCCCCGGCGGGGCAAGTTGTTTTGAGCAGCGGAATTCATTTCCAGCAGCTCAAAACACAACTTGCTCCTTTCTGGTGAAAGGAAAATCCGCTCTTTCAGGCGGATTAATGTTAGCAGGGAAAAACGGCTTTTGGCCGTTCACTTTCATACCGATATGTCATAATGCTTTTGCATGAGACTTTCTCTAAAAATCATTTTACAAAGTAAAGGGCTCTTTAACAAAGTAATGCAATGTGTTACAATGCCAAAAACTGTCTTTGAATGCCAAGCAATACCGCAGTAATAAAAGCACATAGATATCTCTATTCCTTTGTATAAGAAAGCAAATGCAGGCAGTTTTAGAATTACCTCTGTATTTATCTACAGAGTAACGTAGATACCGAAATTGGAATATACATAAGCTGCTAATCTTGTATAGTAGCATAAGGAAAAGTAGGCCACTGATTACCCACTTACAGATTGGGCTGTATGTACGCAGATGTAATCGAATTAGTATCTCACTATGTGCAGCTCTATCTGAAACGGTACTACTATACCGAGGCAGTTGATTAAGATAATACACATGTAATCAGATACGCAGGCAGAGACAAAACTACTTGTGTACTGTAAAAGAGAGAGAATTACCTGTCCGATTACCTACAGAGATAAATAAGTATCAATAATTTAAAACAGTAAAAAATGAAAACAGAAAACAAACCCGTATTTATTGCCTTTTCTTCCCAAAAGGGAGGTGTTGGCAAAAGCACTTTCACGGCACTTGCTGCCAGTACGCTTCATTATCGTCTGGGTTACAATGTTGCAGTATTCGATGCCGATTTTCCACAACTTAGCTTAATGAAAATGAAAACCCGTGACCTGGCAATGGTAATGGAAAATGAGGTTTTAAAAAGGATAGCATACACGCAGTTTACCACGATAAACAAAAAAGCCTATCCAATTATCCAGCATAAAGCTGAAGGCGTTTTGGAGGCGGCAAATGATTTTTTAGAATCCTCAACAATCCCAATAGACGTGATCTTTTTTGATCTTCCCGGAACGGTAAATACACCAGGTATTTTGAAAGCCTTGGCAGGGATGCATCACATTTTTACCCCCATTACTGCTGATCGTGTAGTAATGGAAAGCACCCTTGTTTTTACACAGTTGATGCGGGATGTCATTATGAAAAAAGGAGAAACGTCCATTAAAAGTATCAACCTTTTTTGGAACCAGGTAGATGGCCGGGAACGCTCCCCTTTATATGGCATCTATAACAAACTTATCAATGATTTGGGATTTAGCCTTATGCAGTGCAGCATCATGAACAGCACACGATTTCGAAAAGAAAGCGAACTCGATACAAAGTCTGTTTTCCGCTCCACTTTAATGCCTCCGGACAAGCACTTGATGAAGGCTTGCCGGTTAGACCAGTTTATGGAAGAATTTTTAAATATTGTTCAATTATAAAGCTATGGAAAAAGAGACTAAGAAAAAAATCACTCCTGAGATCGACGAAGCGCTGATGATGGATATAATGGCCGATGGAGTTAAAAAGGAAGGACTAACGCCTCCAGCAGAAGAGCACAAACCTTTAACAGAACCGCTACTAGAGAAGCCTTTAATAAAGGAGCGCATAAAAATTAAAAGAGGAACTGATACAGATTATGAAGCCATTTTTTTTAAGAAGACCAATACCAATGCCCGAGATGGAAAAACGGTGTACATCCAGCCTGATTTTCATGAAAAATTATCCCGGATTGTTCAGGTTATCGGCGAGGATAAGTTAGCGATCTATGCCTATTTAAACAATGTACTGGAGTATCATTTTCAGGAATTTGGAGAACATATCACCAAAAGCTTTAATGAGAAATACAAACCTATTTTATAAACTAATCATGAAGATAAAAATTAAAATTCACGAAAACCGTAAAGAACAATTTCATAAATTGTTTATGGTCAATCGCTTTCCCTCAGGACGAAGCGGAAAAGTAGTATACCTGCGTCCCGAGTACCATGAGCGTCTGCTGCGCATTGTCCAATTACCGGGAGAAGAAAAAATTACGCTCTATTCATACATTGACAATATTATGGAACATCACTTCAGGGAATTTGGCCAGGACATCACGGATTATTTCAATGAACGCAACAAACCAATTCTTTAGTTATGGAAACAATTATTGTAATATGCCTGCTGGTCATTATTGTCCTGCAGTTACAGGATAAAATTGTTATCAAGAAACGGACAAAGCAAAAGTCATCTCAGGAAAAAGTTAATCCAAAACTTCCCGATATTATGGGGCAGCCTAAACCTATGAGAAGCCTTTTCCAGCCAAAGAGTGCCAATGAACGCCAAAGACCAGATCCGGAAATAAAAACTGATAATTTTGATATTGAAATCGACCTGGAAGATTTCGGCATACAAATTCCGCAGGAAGAGCTGGATGCAGTTTTTGGAAAAGTACCTGATTTTGATGATGAAGAGGAAGAATGGAACAGGTACAGAGACATCGATGGGGATGATAGTTTTGGTTTTGCTATGGGGGTTACCTTTGAAGAACTAACTGCCGTTGGATCGCTGCTTCAGCAAGAAATACTGGAGCCTTCCCAACAAAATAAGGTAGTCAAGATAGTTCAAAAAATACAGGGAACCGAACTTTTCAGCCTGTTAGAAAATTCTGTGGAAAGTGCCTCCCGCAAGATAGCCGAGCTATTGGACGGGAGCCTTTCTTCTGAAACGGATGAAGGATCTTCCACTGTGCGGAAAAATGATTTGGAGGATTTTGATATTGGAGAGTTTGTGTGAATTAGCTATAGGGTCGCTAAATGATATTTTAAGATTGCGGTCTTATCTATTTTGTCAACAATATCAATTAAATATGAGAAATGGTTCAACAGATCCTCAGCTGATAATTGATGTTCTTCGTTAATATTATATTGCCCAGGATAAAATTGCAAAAATTTTTCATCTACTATACCATTTCGGTGAGCATAAAGATGTCGAATTTGTAGTATTTTTTCAATATTGTCTTGCTGGATAGTATCGAGTACATCTAAATCTTTTATTTGTGAATTATCAGCAATAAATCCCTTTACACTTCCTCTTTGTAATTTACTAAGTTTCTTTTTTGCCCAAAAGAGTACAAATTCCTGCATATCCGAACAATCTAGAACTTCTTTAATAGTAACCTGCTGATTTGATTTCAATGATGATGGATTAGCTAAGTATATCTCATACAACAGGTCTGTAAGGTAAATCTCAAAGTTATCTGCACATGATGAAAATAAAATTCTCATTAGAATTTTACCTTCTTGATTAGTTGTTGGTGTTGAAACGGAACTAGGATATAATATATTCCCCACATCATCAGTTATATTTAAAACACCTGAATAATGATCCAAAAATTTTGATTTTGCGCCTGTACTGGATAAACGAAAAGACAATAAGTCATCACTTAATTTTGAGATTGATGGAAGTCTATTGACTTTACTATGTTTTATCTCAGGATTATTGAGGATGATTTTAGTACCTTGCCTAATGTAAATTTTATTTTCAATAGTAATATTAACAGAAGATTTTTCGACTACAATAATATATAACCTTTTATCTTTATGTGATAGATATTTATAATTAACATTAGGCTTAGGAGTTAGTAAATCGATAGCTTTATGCGTTACCCCATTAGCATGAAAATCTTCACTTAATCCTGTTATTTTTATCTCTCCATTAGCCTCATTTACACCTAAGATTATCATTCCACCTTTTGAGTTCGCGAAAGCAGCTATCATCTGGGCAAGACTTCTTGCAGGAGGCAGAACAGCTTTGTACTCAAGACTCTCATTTGCCGGTTTACCTATTATACTGGATAAATCTGTACTGATATTCATAACTAAACAGGGAATTTAACTATTTGAGCTTTCTTTAATAAATGTCCTAATGAAATCATCCTAGGCTTAATCCCATCATCTATCCATAATTCAGAAGGTTCGTAATCTAAAATATCACGTTCGGAACCGTAATAAATTATTACTTCTCCGTTGTATGCAGGTCTTGCAACTATATTTATTGGTTTCCCGTCTTTTAAGATCCCCGCAAGAATGGTAGGTGCTGTAGTGTCATCCAAATCAGTAAGATCGTAGTCATTTAAAGCTTTTAAATATTCAATAATACTTTCTTTAGCTTTTTGGATTAAACTTTGTACGTAAACAAACATATCAGTAGATGGTGTGGATTTATGGGAAAATAATGAAGCTAAATCTTTATCCTTTATCGCATCTTGCCATTCTTCCAAGGACGAAATTCCCATATTTGCCAATATCTCTTGGGTTACAGGTAATAATGAGCCCAGTTCAGGCTGATTATTGCCATTATTGTCTAATAGATCCCTTAGTTGTTGTAAATCATTTACATTATATTGTTTTAATAAAGAATAAATTTCTTTGGCATGTTCTATATTTTCAAATAAACGTGGATTTTCCTCAATTGCCTCTGCCACTTTCGAGAGATGGGCTAAATCTGTTTTACTTCTCATTACTTTATACAAACTATCCTTATCCTCAATCGTATTCATGAATAATTCAGCCCTTTTTCGATATGTTTCGGAAAATAGTTCTTTTCCTTCTTCTGAATTGTTGTCAAACCATTCTGACAAAAGGCTTATAGCTTTTATAAAATCTTGATTTTTAGAACTGAAATTTTTAAGTTTTTCATTTATTTTAGTAGCTATCTCATTTTTCTTTTTTACGGGGTATCGTCCAAAAGTTACTTTGTGATGGATTAGAATTTCGTTCCAGTCTTCCCCTAAAAGTTGTAATATTTCAATTAAATAAGGATCATTAATCTTGTCAATAAAAAGTTCACTTTTAATTAAAAAAACACCATTCTCGTTAGGTATTATAGCACTCTTTTCAAGTAAAGGAAGGTTGGCTTCATCACTTATGATAAAACTCCCAACTTCATTAAACCATTTAAACGTTTCATTTTCATCATTTTCAAAATATTCTGATAATTTGTTTATTGATTTACAGTTTGCAATATCTTTAATCAATTCAGCAAAGGTAATTTTACTAATATCATCCCAAATTATTTCGATCCATTCATGCAGATTATCTTTTTTACAAACTACTTGTGGAAAAAGATCTGATGTATATTTCCAAAGCTTTTCCTTTGTATCTTTTGCATATGATTTTAAAGGGAACCAAAGTTCATTCAGCTTACCATTGCTTCCGTTTTCTAATTCAACAATCGTTTTTGTAAGTAAAAATTTTCTCAAAGGTATCTGAATATCCTTAGAATACCATTCTGCATCAAAATATTTTTCATCAGTTGAAGGGAGCTTTGTTTTAGCAATATTATAAACATTTTTAAACGATTTGTTTTCTAGGTCACAAATCATCTGATTATATA
The DNA here is from genome assembly GCF_903819435.1 of Flavobacterium salmonis. Classification (GTDB taxonomy): domain Bacteria; phylum Bacteroidota; class Bacteroidia; order Flavobacteriales; family Flavobacteriaceae; genus Flavobacterium; species Flavobacterium chungangense. The sequence continues at coordinate 112,482 of NZ_CAIJDP010000060.1, forward strand.
ATACTAGAGCTTGTTGTAGTAAATACTTATTTTCTATAACTTCATGATCGTTGTCTCCCATTAGCCAAATACAATCCCTTTCCGTTTGGGGATTAAAATAAAAACTATTAACTACTATTGGAAAATGAAAATTTTCAGTACCAATTAAAGGAAAATCGCAAAACAATTTCGGTATATCATTTAAACTTAAAACTTCAAAAACATCTTCTTTTTTTCTTACTCTTGCGGCGATCGATACAGTTCCATTTGTTGCGAATAATAATCTTACTATTGTTGCTTTACCGTTTTTAATTTTAATTATTTTTTTGAAACCATCCACTATGCTTGAATCATTTTGGAATACAATTGATTCATCTCTTACATTATCAATTATTTCTACAGAATATATTTCTGGTATAAATGATAAAACGTAAGGTACTAATGATATAAACTCATCAACTCCAATTTGCGCAATGTCTTTTTGATCGTCTGAGTCTAAAGTGTAAGTAAATGAGGTGTTGTATTCATCTTCATCATACTCTTCAATTTCATTGTTTACAGTAGAAGCATGAAAACCTTTCCAAGCATTCTCAATTTTAGGTATCAACGCAGGAGTAGTTTTTCCATTCCTGTCTAATGGGAAGCCAAACTGGAAAAAGTCACCTCCAGTGGTCTCAACTATTCCTTTGATATAGACTTCTTTTGAAAGTAAGTGTGTAGTGAGGAATCCCGTACCAAACCTACCAGTTCGAGTGCTAACTTCACCTTCATCAACTTCCTTAGAGGATATTTGGTTTATGAGTCCTCTAATATCTTTTTCGGTGAAATGATTGCCGTTGTGAGAAAATTCAATTTTATTATGATCGTAAATAATCTGAACAGAAACCTTTCTTCCTGTCTCAGCTATACTATCTTTTGCATTTTGCAATAACTCCCAAGCCCACCGGCCATAATTATTCTGTACCGTTTTTTCTAAATCATGGAGCCTTTTAATTATTTTATCTGCAATAGATCTATTACCATCTTCTTTACGTCCTTCTTCAATTGATTTAATCATAAGTTTTTAGTTACTTTTCTTCTTCATAATAAATTTTGTAATATTTCCTTCCATCTTTCTCAATTCCTTTCTCAATGAGATTTTTATCTCCATGAATATAAATGTCAAAATTTCTGTCGAGTTTCAGAACACTTTTGAAAACTCGTGATTGTTTTTTTACTGCTTGTGTTGAGATTTCAAAGCTATCTGCCAATTCTACCTCATTTTCTTGCCTGTAATTTTGGTCAAACTTTCTGAATGATTCAATTACATTATCATCTCCAAAAACTTCTTTTTCAAACTCTTGTTTGTCAAATGTTTCATTTTTTTTGAAGTAGTCAACAGAGCGATTTAAAAAATCAATTTTATCAGCCTTAGTTAATTCCAAATTTTCATCTATATGTTTTGTGACAAACTGCTTTGCAATTCCTAAAAATTGATTGGTTTGATGAAATTCGTTTTTGATAATACTAATATTTAAGAACTCATCTTTCCAATATTGTGCTTCGTTTGATTTACTTGCATTGTCTATAATAACAATTTTATATCCACTTTCGCTATCTGTATTAAAGATCAAACACCCCTTATCCATGCTTTTTAAATCAAACCCAATTTCGTGTATAATACTGTAATTTGTTTTTTGTTTTTTCATTTGAATAAATGGAGAAGAGGTTTCAGATTTGAAAATGCCAAGAACATTTACAACTTCATCTTCAATTATAACATTTTTAAATAACGATATATTTAGTTGCCCTTCTTTTATTTTAGGATGCATCGATTGTTCATAAAGTAACTTTGCAATATTTTGAGAATCAAGAGTAAATGAGTCTTGCTTTGAAAAAATATTTTTAGTTAAAGTAAACACTTCATTCATTTCAAGATTTACTGCATGAGTAAACTTATAAAACTCTTCTGTTTTTAAAAGCGAAAAAAAGTATTTCAAAAGATAGTTTTTGGTATCAGAATCTAATATAGATTCCTCGTCGGAAAGACTATATTTTTCATCTCTTAGTTTATTTCCTACCTGATGAGTTATAATTTTATCTATTTCTACTTGGGTAAAATCTATTTTATTCATCTTATGGTGTATGTTGTTTAGAAATTGATTGAGATTTCAACCAGTTGTATTTCTCCATCTTGAATTTTTCAAATTCTTGTAATAAAAACAGCCTAACTTTATCTTTACTTGCTCCTCTGTATTCATCTTTAAGATTGACGGTTGATACATCAATTGAAAATTCAATGTTGCTAAGTCTCTTTTTAAAATAACCATTGAATCCAAATTGGACCACACAGCTTCCCTCGGCAGCGTGATAAGAAAAGTTATACAAGGCTTCAACAGATGCCAATTCTATATATTTATGATTTTCATTTTCTTTAATTAAATAATGTTCATGTAATGTTTCACCATTTATTTTTAGAGTATTTACTTTTCCTGTCATCAGCTTAGCAATTTCAATTGGCATTTCCATGGTCCTGTCTGGTGCCATATCCAGATCGGTTGCCCTTTGAAATTCAAAAATTTCAGAACTATCAGTCAAACTTAAGAAAAATTTCATCCTTTCTTCATTGGTGAAATTACTGTATAAAATTCTTTCTACTTCCGTATTTGGTTTAGTATATTTTTTGTTTTTAAAGTCATTAACTAAATGTTTAACACCCAAATCTGCAATTGAAAGGGTTTCTGGAGAAGTATAAAGCATTCGTAAATACACTTTATCATTTTCTTGAACTTTTTCAATTATTATTTCTCCTTCGTATTCATTTTTGGTGCGATACCAACCTGAATTATAATTATTTGTCTGACATCTAAACTGCATTTTTACCTTGTTAGGATTACCCTCAACCATGGCAAAGTTCGTTTGTGATATTATTGTTTGTCTTGAATCTGCATCTTTTAAGATTTTATTTAAATCAATCTTATCAGGAACAATCTTTATTAATTCTTCAGTATTATGCCAAGCTAATGGTCTTGAAGTTATTTTCTGATTCAACTCCTTTCCTCTAATATTTTCTTTGATATATTCAAATTCACTGGGTGAAAGAATTGTAGATAATAGAATTGGATATGTATCATTATTCTTTGAATCCTCTAAATAAATACCTCTAAGTCGAAGTAAATATTTTAACTTCGTATCTGATAATGATGGATGGTTCAAAACGTCTTGAAGGGTTGCTCCGAAAGGAATATGCTTATTTACTTCTAATTTTTCCATAGTATTATCGTAAAATTGGGTTATTATAATTAACAACTTCTAATTGAGAGGTAAAAGAAGCATCATTGAAGATTTGCTTAATATTATTTACAGTAGGTAAATGCTCAGTTTCTGAGTAGTTAGGAAAACTAATTACTGTTGATCCTTGTGAATTACATCCAATATTTTTGGCTATCCCCATATATTTCATCAAATCATCTCTATCAAAATTTTCTATTGCATTAATTATGATAGTTGTTTCATTATCTTTTGATGCTCTTAGGGGTAAAATGCTGGAATTAATGTATTGGACAGGCATAATTTTTCCATTCCTTGGATTTCTGTCATCATTATTCAATCCATTATTAAAATAGATGAAATCTATATCATGATAACGATATTTTAATTGGGCAAAACAAATTGAATCATATATAAATTCAATTCGCTTATTATCTACTAAAAAAATTCCATCATGATTAACACCTGTATTTAATTCAATCCTTGATAAGCGGCTTATTAAATCGTTTTCGCCTGTTCCGGAGTTATTAAGCCAAAAAAGAATTCCTCTATCGAAATGTGTATCAATGTTTTGATGAAGATTAATGGTGTATTGCTTTAGTTCTGATTTTTTAAAAGATTCAATTGCCTTAGCTAATTCAAGATAACGATCTTTAAATTGTGTGGTAATTTGTGATATAGGGTAAGGATCAGTACTATATTTTGAAGAGTAGATTACATTTTCAATGGTGCTACTGACCATTGGATTAATATAATGGAAATATCCATCAATACCATTTGTTCTTTTTCTGAAATCAGTATCAATACTTTCAATATCATCATTTCTCAAAGGATTTTTCCATCCAATCAGGTTTAAAAAATCTACTACAACATTTTCCCCAACCTCACCTATACGTTTTGAATATTCACCCATAAAATTTAATTAATTGAAGCTAAGCTTCTTTATTTTTTTAGACTTTTTTTTAATCACTAGATTATATTTTTATAATTTTTGCCTTAGTATTCTTTGTTTTAAGTTCTAAGTAATTAAACGACTAATATAAAAAAATTCTTGTTATAACTTCCACTTGCGGTCAAATAATTCCACTGACTGCCAGTTTATGATTACGCTTTGATTTCCATAACATCTTTGTTTTCAAATCCCGCAGGATGCGGGAAAAGAACAACAATTTAATCTGTTTTAATCATGGAAAAACAAAGAAAAAAAGTTTTGCTGGCAGGCCTGGCAATACTGTCAGGAATTAGTGCATCCGCACAGGGAAATGGTACTGCAGGTATCAATGAGGCGACCCAGATGGTCACCTCTTATTTCGATCCCGCCACTCAGCTCATCTACGCTATCGGTGCTGTCGTTGGATTAATCGGCGGTGTTAAGGTATATAACAAATTCAGCAGCGGTGATCCCGATACCAGTAAAACGGCCGCAAGCTGGTTTGGCGCGTGTATCTTCCTTATTGTAGCTGCTACGATTCTTCGTTCTTTCTTCCTTTAAAAACTGATATATGAACAATTACACTATCAATAAAGGGATTGGAAGTACAGTAGAATTTAAAGGACTCAAAGCGCAGTATCTATTCATTTTTGCAGGCGGTCTGCTAGGTATTCTTGTCCTGGTGATGATCCTGTATATCATTGGGATCAGTTCTTATATCTGTTTAGGGCTTGGTATTGGCGGCGCATCACTTATTATCTGGAAGACCTTTTCCCTGAATAATAAGTATGGAGAACATGGGCTAATGAAAGTGGGCGCAAAAAAAAGACACCCACGATACATTATTTGTCGCAAGCCCATCTACCGCTATGTTTCATCAGTAAAAACCAAACAGCTATGAGAAATACCTCAAAAGCCGCCACATTGGAAAATAAATTTCCTTTACTGGCAGTAGAAAACCATTGTATCCTTTCTAAGGATGCTGATATAACGGCATGTTTTCAGGTGCATTTACCCGAGCTGTTCACTGTAGCTTCTGCGGAATATGAAGCCATTCACTCCGCCTGGCATAAAGCAATTAAAACACTGCCAGATTTTACAGTGGTACACAAGCAGGATTGGTTTATTAAAGAAGACTATGCTCCAAAAATGGATCAGGAAGAAGTAAGTTTTTTAGGGAAATCCTATCAGCAGCATTTTAATGAACGCCCATTTTTGAATCATTACTGTTATCTCTTTTTGACCAAAACCACTAAAGAAAGAATGCGCACCCAGAGTAATTTCTCTTCCTTATGCAAGGGCACTTTAATACCAAAAGAAATTCGCGATAAAGAAACCATTCATCGTTTTATGGAAGCCGTATCACAATTTGAAAGAATTCTTAACGATTCGGGATTTGTAAAACTTACAAGGCTGAGCGAAGAAGAAATAGTCGGGACAGATGAAAAGCAGGGATTACTTGAGCAATATTTCACCCTCTCACGAGAATCCGGGACACCGATGCAGGACATTGTCCTGGGGACTGAAGAAGTACGCATCGGTAACAAAAGACTATGCCTGCACACCTTGTCCGACACAGATGATCTGCCCGGTACAGTATCGGCAGATACCCGTTACGAAAAGCTTTCCACAGACCGAAGCGACTGCCGATTGTCGTTTGCTGCTCCGGTAGGATTGTTATTGAACTGCAATCATATCTACAACCAATACTTGTTTCTGGATAACAGTGATGAGAACCTTAGAAAATTTGAGAAGTCTGCAAGGAATATGCATTCCCTGGCACGCTACAGCCGAAGCAACCAGATAAACAAAGAGTGGATTGAGCGTTACCTGAACGAGGCACATTCCTTCGGACTTTCTTCAATAAGAGCCCATTTCAATGTGATGGCATGGTCGGATGACCCCAGCGAATTAAAACAAGTAAGGAACGATACCGGGAGTGCACTTGCACTCATGGAATGTAAACCAAGACACAACACTACCGATACAACAACCTTGTACTGGGCTGGTATTCCTGGCAATTCCGGTGATTTTCCAAGTGAGGAAAGTTTTTATACTTTCATCGAGCCTGCTTTATGCTTTTTTACAGAAGAAACCAATTATCAAAATTCACTATCGCCTTTCGGAATCAAAATGTCAGATCGTCTGACCGGAAATCCCATCCATCTGGATATTTCCGACCTACCGATGAAAAAAGGAATTATTACCAACCGTAACAAATTCATATTGGGCCCTTCAGGAAGCGGGAAATCTTTCTTTACCAACCACATGGTACGGCAGTATTACGAACAGGGAGCCCACGTGCTTTTGGTAGATACCGGAAACAGTTATCAGGGATTATGTGAACTTATCAAAAGTAAAACCAAAGCAGAAGACGGCGTGTACTTTACTTATACCGAGGACAATCCGATTGCCTTTAATCCTTTCTATACCGATGACGGGGTATTTGATATTGAAAAACGAGAAAGTATCAAAACCCTGATACAGACGCTTTGGAAAAGAGATGATGAACCGCCAACCCGCTCGGAAGAGGTAGCACTTTCCAATGCTGTAAGCGGTTATATCGAGCGAATCAAACAGGAAAATACAAAACCTTCATTCAATGGTTTTTATGATTATGTACGCACTGATTACCGCAAAGTATTGGAAGAAAAACAGGTCAGGGAAAAAGATTTTGATATTGCAAATTTTCTCAATGTACTGGAGCCTTACTACAAAGGCGGTGAATACGATTACCTGCTGAATTCAGAACAACAGCTGGATTTATTATCCAAACGCTTTATCGTATTTGAGATAGATGCCATCAAAGATCACAAAATCCTTTTCCCGATCGTAACGATTATCATTATGGAGGTTTTTATCAATAAAATGAGAAGGCTCAAAGGTATCCGAAAGCTTATCCTGATTGAAGAGGCCTGGAAAGCGATAGCCAAAGAAGGTATGGCAGAATATATCCGCTATTTATTTAAGACTGTGCGTAAATTTTTTGGAGAAGCCATTGTAGTGACTCAGGAAGTCGATGATATCATCCAGTCACCGATTGTCAAGGAAAGTATTATCAACAATTCCGACTGTAAGATCCTGCTGGACCAGCGCAAGTACATGAACAAGTTTGATGATATACAGGCCATGCTGGGTCTGACCGACAAGGAAAAAGCGCAGGTATTGTCCATCAACATGAACAATGACCCTTCGCGATTGTACAAAGAGGTCTGGATTGGACTGGGTGGAACACATTCTGCTGTATATGCCACCGAAGTAAGCCTTTGTGAATATCTCGCATATACCACTGAGGAAACCGAAAAACTCGAAGTGATGCAGCTTGCCCAAGAGCTGGGCGGCAATGTCGAACAAGCCATTAAGCGAATTGCCATCAGGCGGCGTGATCAGGCAAATCAATAATAATTACTAATTTAAAAATCGAACAACAATGAAAAAATTAATGTTTTTGGTGTATACGGCGCTTATCCTTGCCGCAGCACCTTCCGTAAAAGCTCAATTTGTAGTTACCGATCCGGCAAATCTGGCCTCAGGTATTCTCAACAGCGCCAATGAAATAGTACAGACCTCTAACACGGTATCCAATGTCGTCAAAAATTTCAAGGAAGTAGAAAAGGTATACAAGCAGGGCAAAGAATATTACGACAAACTCCAAGCGGTAAACAATCTGGTGAAAGATGCGCGCAAAGTGCAGCAGACCGTTCTGCTGGTGGGCGATGTATCGGAAATGTATGTAAAGAATTTTGGCAAAATGATGAATGACCCCAATTTTTCTGCCCAGGAATTGACTGCTATTGCCAATGGCTATTCGGCACTTCTGGGAGAGAGTACCGAGCTGCTGAAAGAACTCAAACAGATTGTAAATTCCTCCAGCCTGTCACTTAATGACAAAGAGCGCATGGATATCATTGACCGTGTGTACAAAGAAGTCAAAGAATACCACAGCCTGGTGCGCTACTATACCAATAAGAATATCTCGGTAAGCATTCTAAGGGCGAAAAAGCAGCACAATACCAAAAGAGTGCTGGAACTCTATGGAACACCAAACCAAAAATACTGGTAAGCCATGGAATTTAATAACCTTCATCAGGTACTGCGCTCTTTGTATGATGAGATGCTCCCGCTGTCCGCCGATATGGCGGCAGTGGCTAAAGGGGTGGCTGGTCTTGGAGCCTTGTTTTATGTGGCATTAAAAGTTTGGCAGGCACTCAGCCGTGCAGAGCCTATTGATGTTTACCCGCTGCTCCGCCCATTTGCTTTAGGGCTTTGTATCATGTTTTTTCCGACCGTTGTACTGGGAACCATCAATGCGGTCTTAAGTCCCGTGGTTACAGGTACCCACTCCATCCTCGAAGACCAAGTGCTTGACCTGAACGAGCTGCAGGCAAAAAAAGACCAGCTCGACCGCGAAGCAATGCTCCGCAACCCAGAAACTGCCTATTTGGTGTCAAACGAAGAATTTGACAAAAAACTTGATGAATTAGGCTGGTCACCCGCCGATGTCGGGACAATGGCAGGACTGTATATGGACAGAGAGGCTTATAGGATAGAGAAAGCAATAAAGGAATGGTTTCGCAATCTGCTGGAAATACTTTTTCAGGCAGCAGCACTCGTGATCGACACCATTCGAACTTTTTTTCTTATTGTCCTATCCATACTCGGACCAATAGCATTTGCCATATCGGTATGGGATGGGTTTCAATCGACACTCACGCAGTGGCTCAGCCGATATATCAGCGTTTATTTATGGCTTCCGGTAGCAGACCTGTTCAGTTCGATGCTTGCCAAGATACAATCGCTGATTGTTGAAAGGGATATTGAAATGCTTGCCGATCCGACTTTCATTCCCGATACCTCAAACAGTATTTATATCATCTTTATGATTATCGGTATTGTGGGCTACTTCACTATTCCGACGGTGACGGGCTGGATCATCCAAGCCGGCGGTGCTGGAAACTTTACCCGTAATGTCAACCAAACGGCTATGAAATCGGGAAATATTGCCGGAGCCGGAGCGGGTTCGGCAGTTGGAAATATCGGCGGCAGGCTGATAAGCAAATAAAACAACTAATTATTCAAGAAAATGGAATTTAAAACGCTAAGAAATATCGAAAACAGTTTCAGGCAGATACGCCTGTATGCTATTGTGTTTGCAGTGCTCTGCACAGGTGTTGCAGGATATGCGGTATGGAAGTCCTACAGTTTTGCCGAGCAGCAGAGACAGAAAATTTATGTACTGGACAATGGGAAATCACTTATGCTGGCACTCGCTCAGGATGCCTCAATCAACCGTCCCGTCGAAGCACGGGAACACGTAAGGCGGTTCCATGAACTCTTCTTTACACTTGCTCCGGATAAAAACGCGATTGAAAGCAATATGAAAAGGGCCTTTAATCTTGCCGATAAAAGTGCCTTTGACTATTACAAAGACCTTTCCGAGAAAGGATATTACAACCGTATTATATCGGGCAATGTGCAGCAGCGCATCGAAATAGACAGTGTGTCCTGCAGCTTTGAGACCTATCCCTATTCAGTACATACCTATGCCAAACAGTTCATTATCCGTTCAAGCAACGTGACAAAACGTAACCTGGTTACGTCCTGTTTTCTGGTAAACTCCGTCCGTTCGGACAATAACCCTCAAGGCTTCAATATCGAAAAGTTCGCCGTGAGGGAGAACAGGGATATTGAGGTCGTTAAACGCTAAATTAAAAAGATATGAAACAGGTAATTGATTTAGAAACATTCTCAAAAAGCCTTTCGGATAAAGGCTATAATGGCTATTTCCATACGCAGTCTGCACATCCCGGCAGGTTAAAAGAAAGTATCAGTGACTATCTGGAAAGCTGCCAAAAAGGAAAGGAAGTTTTTTCTAACAGCGAGTTTACGGTCACCGGCTATCTTAAATGGACAGGTGATGAACACCCGAGAATTGAATGCCGTATGCGGGTGAAACATGAAAACGGAAATTTCGAGCTTCAAAAAATGGAAATAACCCAAAAAGACCAGTTCGGCCAGCTGTTAAAGCAATCGAAATTAGAAAATCTTTCAGTAGATACTATGCCAAAAGCAAGTGAAGCAATTGCTATGGTTAGTGATGTGATTGAGCAGGAGACTGTGCCAGCCCGCAGGCATTTCAAGCTATAGCTAGAAAACAATACGATTATGAAAAATCTAAGAACCAATATGAGCGAGTGGTTTGACAGGCTGGATCAGCGCTGGCAGGCACTGCCAGTAGAAAAACAACACAGCTGTACACTATACTTTTTTGCAGGATATGTACTGATTACTGCAGGGGTTATTTTTAAAACAGTACTCGATACCGCGGGATCCGATAATGATATGGAGATCAGGCATATTGAAAACCCTGCCCTGAAAAAGAAAGAAAGTCCTCCGACTTTAGGGGACAGTTTGATAACAATTCTAAAAAATAAAAATTATGAAGGAAAATGAAAAAAAGGTCAGCCTTCTTATTGAAGAAGGCGGCCAGAACAACACATCCAATCTTGCTGATGATCAAAAAAGCAAGCAGGAACGGCTTAAAAAACCACTGGTATTCGTTTTAATGGGCATCGTATTTTTAGGCTGTATGTACCTGATATTTAAACCGTCTTCCTCGAAAAAAGAAATCGAAAACATCGGACTGAACGATGCCGTACCGCAGGCAAGTGATGCAATAATGCAGGCAGACAAGCAAAAGGCCTACGAACAGGAGATGCTGGAAGAGAAAGACCAGGAAAAACAGAGTGCCCTTACCACGCTGTCAGACTATTGGAACCAGGACAATTCAGCCGATAACCCAACAGCGGCAGCAGCTGATGAGCAAGACCCGGACAATGGTACTGTCGGCGGTACTGGAAAACCCGGCAACCCGGCACTCAACAGCTATCGCAACGCACAAAGTACGCTAAGTTCTTTTTATCAGGACGATAACAGCGAAACACAGGAACTCCGCAGGAAGCTCGATGAGCTAAAGGAAAAGCTGGCTGAAAAGGAAGTGCCTGCCAGTGTAACGACAGCTGACCAACTGGCACTCATGGAGAAATCCTATCAGATGGCTGCCAAGTACCTTCCCTCAGGAACCGTTACCAATCAGGTCCCAAACAGCAATAGTATAAGTATTGTTACTCCTGCGGCAATACAGGAAGGAAATTTTGTACCAGTGATCAAAGCAACAAAAAATACAGTATCATCGCTGTACCGCGAACCCAGCGATAGTACTTTTTGGGCAGAATGGAGCGGCGCCAGAAACCGCAGTTTTTATACGGCTGGTTCGTCCAGACAAGAGGTACAGCCAAAGAACAGCATCAAAGCCTGTGTGCAGCAAACGCAGACCATTATCAGTGAAAGCCTGGTACAGCTGCGTTTATTGGAACCTGCCCAGACTTCTGGCCGTATCATTCCCAAAGGTACCATCTTAACGGCTGCGGCTAAGATTCAGACAGGGCGTTTACAGCTAAAAGTTACTTCTATAGAAATCGACGGTACTATCATCCCTGTCGAAATCACAATCTATGACCTTGATGGACAGCAGGGTTTGTCTGTTCCTTATTCAGCGGAAATGAATGCCCTTAGCGAAATGACCGGCAATATGAGCCAGCAATCAGGAACAAGCCTGATGCTGACCCAATCGGCAGGACAGCAGATAGCTGCAGAGATGAGCAAAGGAGTGGTTCAGGGGATTTCCGGTTACTTCTCCAAAAAAGTAAGGACACCGAAAGTTACCCTAAAATCTGGGCATCAGGTTTTTCTTGTTTCAAAAAATAAAAAATAATAGTAAACTTAAAATCAATAACATAATGAAAAATCATTTAAAAACCTTTTGGGCTTTTGCCTTAATGATCGGCTCTATTGTGTCCTCTATGGCACAGGATGCTGTACAATCGCCACTTACTATGGGCGCTATACAGCCCTATCAGATGGAAGTAACTTATGATAAGACTTCCCATCTGATTTTCCCCACTGCCATCCGTTATGTGGATCTCGGAAGTGAATACCTGATTGCCGCAAAGGCTGAAGATGCAGAAAATGTGCTTCGTGTAAAAGCATCGGTAAGGGAGTTTGAAGCTGAAACCAATTTTTCGGTGATTACCGATGACGGCCGCTTTTACAGTTTCAACGTGTATTATAATCCTTCTCCGGAGACATTGGGCTACAGCCTTATCACCATGCAAAAGACAATGGATAAATCTGCCGCAAACGATGTGCTTTTTGAAGAGCTGGGCAATAATTCGCCGTCTCTGGCAGGACTGGTGCTGGAAACCATCTATAAAAAAGACAAACGTTTTGTAAAGCATATCGGGGCGAAAAGTTTTGGCATTCAGTTTATCCTGAAAGGAATTTACATCCATAATGGTAAATACTATTTCCATACCCAGCTGGCAAACCGCACCAATGTTCCCTTTCAGATTGATTTTATCAATTTCAAAGTGGTGGATAAGAAAATAGCCAAACGCACCGTGATACAGGAAAGATCACTGATACCGCTTCGAACCTATAAGCCGCTGGATGAGATCGGCGCAAAAGCAAGCGAACAAAACGTGTTTTTGTTAGACCAATTTACCATGGCTGATGATAAAGTACTGCTGGTAGATATTTTCGAGAAAAACGGAGGCAGACACCAAACGCTTGCGGTAGAAAATTCGGATCTGATAAAAGCGCGACTCATTAATGATATGCACCTGAAATTTTAGTAATCCATTAAACGACAAAATAAAATGAAAAAATATATCTATACCGTGATGCTTGTTTTGATGGGCATCACAATAGCACAGGCACAACGCATGCTGGCAAAACAAAAAGGACTGGAAGTAAATGCAGGTGTATTATCCAATGATAAAATTGGCAATGATTATTACCTCAATATCGGTATGACCGTTAACGGAAAAAACGGCAATTACCTGCTTTGGGCATTGGAATACACGCACCAATACCACGATTATAAAAACCTCCGTATTCCGCAGGAAACCTATACCGCCGAGGGCGGGTACAGTTTTTTCCTATTGGGAGATGGACGTAAGAACATTACCCTCAATGCCGCAATAACCGGCGTAGCCGGTTACGAAAGCATCAATCGGGGTGAAACTATATTGTATGACGGAGCGAAAATACTAAGCGGGGATAATTTTATCTTCGGAGCTGGGGGGCGTTTGACTATTGAAACCTACCTGTCAGACCGATTTGTGTTAGTGCTGCAGGGACGTGCAAAGGCTTTATGGGGTACGGATCTAAAGCAGTTCCGGCCATCTGCAGGTGTGGGATTAAGGTTTAATTTTTAAAACAAAAAACGATGACAACATCTTTTAATAAGTTCAGAATAAAATTACTGCCGTTATTGCTGGCAGTGCTGATAAGCTCTGTTACGCTCTTGTCCTGTAATAAGGACGAACTGGAAATACAGAATGATTTCCCTTTTGAGGTAAAAGTAATGCCCGTACCTAAAGACATTTCGAGTGGTGATACCGTGGAAATAAGGTTAACCATACAGCCGGCGGGTAATTACACGGGCACGCAGTATTTCATCCGCTACTTTCAATTTGACGGGCAGGGAACCTTGCAGTATTACAATGAACCGCCTTACCAGCCCAATGATCTGTATCCGATATCAGCGGAGCAATTCCGGTTGTATTACACTTCAAATTCCACTGTTTCCCAGTCTTTCGAAGTATGGATTTCGGATAATTTCGGGAATGAAAAACAGTTGAGTTTTCAGTTTAATAATACTGATTAGGCTAATTGCTTACACGGCTTATCTTTTGGATAAGCCGTGCTGCTTTACAGGATATTTGTAAAAGAATAATTTTAGAAGTTCTTAAATATTTTTTAATTTTATATCAGGAAACTATTAAAAATAAAGTGTATGACTTCATCATTGGTAATAGGAATACTATTTTTGGTTTTGGGCTTGGGATTACGCTACTGGATTAACCGGCGAAAATTTTACAGGCGTGGTCCTATGGGAGCTGAGGGTTTCTCATCTTATGAAAAATCGGTTGCTATTAAGTTTATTGAACTAGTAGGAAAATGGATCGCTTATGCGATGATTATTTTTGGACTACTATCATTGTGGGTTTATTCACGTGAGAAAAAAGAAAAGGAAAAGCAGGTAACAAAAATAGAAAAAACTGTTCCATACTGATACTTATTCTTATTGTATAGAAACTGATACAGTGCAAAAGTTGATGCGAGGTCTAATGTTCAATTAACCAAACCAGCCACATTTTGTCAAACTGCTTCATGCTGTGCACTTCTTTACTTATTATATTATACTATATTATAGTGTTTAGATAAATCACACTATAAACAACTAAAAATAGCTTCAACCTTAGCAACGTACTTCTCTGCTGTAGGCTTATCAATAATATCACTGGTACAAACACTATTACTATAAGTGTGTCCTGCACAATTTCTCAAATCTAATATGTTTCGACAGGTGTTAAATAATCCTTCTGCTGTATTATAATCTGCAAAAATAATTTTCAAATAATTTGAAAATTCGACCATTAAAGGAACAGAATTGTAATTGTAAGTAGAATTTTTTGTCGGGGAGATATAGTAAAATAATTCAAAGATTTGAGTTAAGTTTCCAAATGCCCATTTATTAGCATTTTGCACGTAATTAAATAGATTAAATAGGTTTACTTTTTGATTTGTGTTTATCTCATAATTAGAATTACTATTATCAAGTGCTAATCCTAAATCAGTAAATACACTTCTAATTTCATTCGCATAGTCTGTGCACCATGTATTTATATCAGCAGTACTTTTAATGCCTTTAAAATCATTGACCCATTTTATCATCTCAAATTCAACTGCTCGGCCATACTGTATGATAACAGGTGCAAAATCTGCATTGTTGTCTAAATTCTTTAATAGAAATTTACCTGTTGATAAATATTTAAGTGTTTTTGAACTGTTAATTTTATTTTCATTTATAATCGTTTTAATTTCTGCTAAATATTTTAAATAATTAGTTTTATCTGTATAATTATCAATGTTATCTTCTTGCTCTTTTATGATTGCTTGAAGTTTTAATTCTTTTTCATCTTTCTCTCTTTTAATTCCATCAAGTTCCTCTTCTAATTCATTTTTTCCCGTAGTTGCAGTTGACAGTTTTTGATTGAGTTCCTCTATTTTGACATCATATTCTTCAAGCGTTTCAGTAGAATTTTTAAGTTTTTCTTTTATTGTTTCATAATCTTTTACAAAACTATTTCTTTCAATATTCAATAAACTTAGTTTCAAATTAGTCTGTTCGTCAAAAAATCCTTTTCCAAAATATTTTTCATAATCAATACTACCATCTTTACCTATTTTTACTTGATTAATGTAGTTATCTTTGAGTCCTTCTGTGACATCATTAGGATGATTGAAATAATACATCTTAACATCATTTGAAGAAACTATTTTTCGACCTATATATTCTTGAAATTTATAAATTAGATACTCACTATGAGTCTCTATAAGAAACTGAATATTGAATCTCGAAGCAGCATCAATAAATAACTCCGCCATTTTTGACTGTAAGGAAGGATGCAGGTTAGCTTCTGGTTCTTCTATTAACAAAGTGGAAGGACTAAAATATACTGCCTGGCTTTGATAATCCCCTTCATTATAATCATATTCATGAACCCTCTTTTGTTCTTGGGCAATAATGGCTATTTTCATAATGATTGGGAGTAACTGAGATATTCCATATCCTAAATCGATCAGAGGTGTTTTTGTTCCATCAAAATTAACTAGGAAAATTTTAGTTAACCCAATGGTTTCGTCTCTAAAAAATGAAAGCTCTTTTCCAATTTTAAAGCCTTTTTGTTTCTTTTTTCCATTTTGGTCAAATTCGTTAATCTCTCCTTTTCCAATCCAAAAGTTTACAAAATTTTTGATTTGAGGTTGACTATCTAAATGTATAGCGGAAAAATCTCTTACAATATGAATCTCTTCACCATTCTGTTCGTCAATAAACCATTCCCTGTTTCTGCCTCTTGAAGTGGGCAGAAAATAAACTTTTTTTAAACTGTCGATTTTTTTCTGAATAGCATCTGAAAAATCTTTTTCTATTGCTGCTAATAGGCTAGTAAAAACTTCGCTAGTAGGTGTTGTTTGAAACGGTGAGGAGTTATAACGAGCAAGTAAATCTTCTTCCTCTCCGGTTTTTTCTTTTTTCTCAGAGTTCTCTTTTTCTTGTTCAGCATTTACAATCTCTCTTTCCATTCCATTTAAGATATTGGAAAAACTATGTTTGAAACATTCGTGAACTTTGGATTGACTATTATTCTTCCCTTTAAGAAGATCAATAATAATTTTTTTTTCTATTTCTAAAAAATTTAACTTTTCTTCTTCTGTTAATTCTGAATAATCAGAGAATAAACTTTTCCCTTGGATAATTTTTTTTGTGAAACCTTCATAACCATCCTTTTTCTTTTTAAAGAAAGGTAAGTCTAAAACGACACCCCCGAATTTTTCAATTCTATTAAATAGATCAACAGTAAAATATTCTTCAGTTTGTTTATTGGGTTCTAATTCTGTTTTTATTTCTACGAAAGGTGTATCTATGATAAATTGAATAATTTTTTTTAAATCAAGACTTGTTATCATTTCCCATTCAGGAGATTCATCATAATACTCTCTGTAAGCGATTATATTCGACCAATGTAGATATTCCCCATTCTTTATAATCGCAATATTTTTAAAGTTGTGATAAATTTTAGTTTCATTGTTTTGTATAGATCGGTTGAGTTCATATCTAATCTCTAGAATCGCATTTATATCTCGACTGTTTCCAAATTTTATTGGAAAAGCAAATACTAAATCTTCATCTTCTTCAAAAATAGGTCGAGCACCTGAGTATTCATCATATTTTTCATGAAAATCTGAAATTCGCGAATACATAGTTTGATCTTTTGGAATTCCTGAGTTTTTAAAAACCGCCATTGTAGCTCGATTAAAGATTCGGTCAAGATTTCCAAGTTCATGTTTCATAGTCTTAAAATCTAAGGTTTCTGAATCAATTCCATCTTTAAAATTATGAACCAAAAATTGTATTGCTTTGAAAACAGAGCTTTTCCCCGCATTATTTGTACCTGTGATTAATGTAATAGGTGCAAATTCAAGATTTTCTTTATTATTGAAAGTCCTAAAATTTTGTAAACCTAATCCCTCTAAGTTTGGCATTATTATAGATTGTTATTTTTATGTGATATCCTTTATTGGCTTTGTCTTGAGTTACGACTTATCTCGAATATGTGCAATTCGCATTTTAATATTATTATACATTTTATTCGCAAAGTAAATTTACTAAATTAATTTTATCTACAGCAGACTGTAAGCCAAATCCATTAGAAACCAAGCAGCGTTCTTTTGCTCTTTTCTTCGGTCGCTTATGTGGAAAGAAAAGAAGCCCAAAATGTGGTTGAGGGATGTGTATCCCTGCCAAAAACGTCACAACCGCTTTGGTAAAATGTAAGGGAAAGGAATTTGGGAAGGGACATTTTTCCAATGTGGTTGTTCCGATTTTATGCAAAAAGACTGTCTCGACCATCGGAAGGGTCTGTCTTTTTGCCGCCGAAAATTGGTTTTCAGCCAACTTTTATCGGATGGGTTCGGAAATCCTTCAGATTGTGAAAAAATCCCCTGTATCGGGTCATTCCGTTGCGGAACAATCCCCAAAGCAATGAGCATCCCATCTGGGTCAAAGAAGAATTGATAAACAAATCCTGTTTGTCCAACGCTTCTGCTAAACTGCAACTTGGAGTGTCGTCCTGCTGTTCGGACTCTTTGAGCAGTTCTGCAAATTCATCTGTGACCATTGGCAGGCTTGCCACCGTTTGGTATTTCTCTGAACTAGGCTGTTTTATCTCTGTGATAGTAGATAGCAGGACTTGCCCTGTGTGCTGGCTGTTGCCAAAGTCCAGCCAATATTTTGGCTCGTCTTGGTAGTTTCTGCGGTTGCTTGCTTCTTTTAGGATTTCAGCCACTCCAAACCTTGCCTGTACGCTGTCCACACAAGTAATATAAAGTGTAGCCATTGCAAATTGGGGCAACCTGCCGAAATTGTCCTTTTCAAATTTTACCGTTTCCGCTTTCCAATTAGTACCTGAAAAGCGGTTGACACGATTGATTAAAGCAACGGATTTGTACAATCCTATTTCGCACTCTGCAAAACGCTGTCTGCCTAGATTGGCATTCGTTATTACATCATCATCCCAAAGTCGAACGGATAATCCTGCGTGTCCGAGTTCAATTAAACTGTGGTTCATTTCCATCAGGGCAGTCAAGACTTTTGAGCCTGTGCCACCTGCACCGATTAAATTTACGGCAATCGGATTGGCGGAATTAATCAGATAGTTGTCCGTAAAATGGACTTTTATTTTTTCAGTGTTCATCTGATTAGGTTTTTAAGTGTTTTGTTATTTGGTTTTAATACTTCTTTCGGAAAGGTTTTATCTGTGCCAATTAGGTTTTTCCATAGGGTTGCACAATTTCCTTTTATTGGATTGTAGTTTCCCAATAAATGACTGAAATAACTGTTGAAAAAGTAATGTTCCCAAGCAGTGGTAAATTCCTCTACCGAAACTGAATTTTTGATATCTATACTTACCGTTCCCATACATACGTTTCCGTTTTCATAGACATTGAAAAAAGGGGCATAATATAATGGTGTTTTCTCTGTGGGTCTTCTCTCGCTTGCAAGGGCAAATACGCAGAGGCTGTTTTTATTTGCATACCAAACCATTGGCGGAACATAAGACATTCCGCTCGAAATGTCCAAACCATTCACAAAAAACAATTGTCGCTCCTGTGCTTTGGTGTACCAAAGCACTGTCCCTTTTTCACTCGGGTTGATGTGCAGAATGTTGGTCGGCAAAATTCCCTTTGGCTTTAAAAAGGCTTTGCTTTTTTCTTCATGGGTCTGCAATGACTTTGCCAATACGCTGGCTTCCTTTACGGTCAAAGGATGGGCATTGATGGGATTTCCGTTTTTGTCCATATCAAAATGCTCCACATACATATTGGTGTCAGTTCCTTTGGTTTCATAAAAAACCAAAGCGGATTTCGGGTGGTACAATGTCCCGAAATTCTCGGTGATGTCGTTTAAATTGTTCATTTATATTCCGTTTTATATTCATATAACAACCCGCATAAATCGTTCAACAAGGGAAACAGGCGGTTCTCAAAATCAAGGCTTCCCGCTGTTATTGCACTTGCGTCAAAGTGCTTGCAGATGGTGGGTTCTTCCATTTCCCCGTACTCGTTAAATTCATTGTTGATGCTGTCCGAAAGGCTTTCGTATAGCCAGCCTTTGGTATAAGCTATAAAGGAAATGTACTTTTCCATCCCGATGGTTTCATTGTCACCCTCATCATTATAAGGGTCTTGTTCCGAAATAGGTGCATTTCTAAAAATGCCTGCTGTGGGATATTCCGTAAAAAGTGCAAAGGCATTGCAAGCTACCTGCCAACACTCTCGGTCAAAGGCATCAAGGCTTTTGAAGCTGTTTAAACGCTGTTCAAATACCTGCAAATTGATACGGTTGAATAGTTTTTGCTCTATCAAATCGCCAATCTGTTCAGCTTGCCTAAGTTCGCTTTTATAGCCCTCGGTTTCGTCCGTTTCATCGTCCTGTTCCACCCAATCGTTCATCATTTCATACATCCAGTAGAGGTACGTGTTTTCCTGTCTGTAATACGGAATGTCGGCAATATGGTACAGATAACTGCAAACCGACAGAAGTAACTGTGCGGTCTTTTTCCGATTTGGATCGTGGAGCATTTTAAAGAGCGGAACTATGGGGATATAATACAACGTAGTTCCTGTATTGTATCGCTCCTCGCTTACCAAAAAGGTTTTGTTACTGTCCTGTACCAATCGCAAACTATCCCAATTGGTATGGGTGCGTTTTAATTTAGTTTCTATATCCCGCATCGCCAAAGCGATATTGTAGGGATAGCCGTAAAGCTGTGTCTGCATCAATTCAATGCTGTAATGCTCGGCAAGTTGGGAAAGGGACTTATAAAAATCCCTTTCCAGTTTTGCTGTTTCCTTACAAGCTTGTACGAATGGTGCCGTTTTCAGTTTGGGCAGAAAGCTGCACTTTAGAATACCATTGGTAGCATGGCTGTCGGTACAGATTTCTGTTTGTCTTTGCCCACCTCGTTTGCATCTTTGGGTCTCTGCATCCAATTGGCGAACTCGCCCAATTGTCGGTGCAACTGCTGTTGCCGTTTGGGTTCGGGCAGGGTAATAACTCCCGATATGATGTTGCGCTTCATAATTCATCGTTTTTACTGTTTTGGTTTAACCTTTCGTACCCATTACACTTTCAAATTTGTACTCAACTGCATCGTCCCTGATTTGTGGAGCAGATACTTTTGCAGTGGTCAGTATTGGGTACGTATTGGCATAAAAATTCATTACGGCTTCCACGCTCCAACGTGGTTCGGGGTCGGTAAGTCTGATGTCCTGTCCTTTATCCTTGAGTATAAACACTCGTTCCAATTGCGTTGCTAATAACATAGTTTCTGATTTTGGGGTTAATATTCCTGCTCGTCTTTGTTTTCCAACTCCATTTCCTGTTCTGCATCGTTTATTGCATAATCGGGATAAAGTCCCTCTTTGGATGGTTCGGGTTTTGCTTCTTCCATTGCTCCGAAAAGGCTCGGTGTCGCAAACTTGTCGGACAATGCTGTTTTACGTCTGCGTATCTCGTCTGCTTTTTCAGGAAAAGCTGTTATTTCGGGCACTTTCATCCATGCTTCACGGAATCTGCCTTCTTTTTCGAGTTCGTCCGCTTTTACCATTGCATCATTAAACTTCTTGTCTTTGGCTTCCTGCTCTTTCTTCTGCTTGTCGGCTTTTTCCTTTTCCATTGCCGATTGCTTTTTGGCTTCTTCCAACTGCTTCATAAAGTCTTCCATATTGACCATTAAGCCCGAAGCAGTCTGTATGGGCGTAGTTATGGTCTGAAAAAAACCGTTATCAAGTTCCTCGGCTGTTCCCCGAAGATTAAGGGGCGGTATGATGTTCTTTGCAGTATCCCCGCACCCATCGTTTTGGAGCATTATCGATATTATAAGGTTGTTATCTGCTCCCTTTGCTATTGTCAGTTGCAGGTTACCTGTAAAATTCAACTGTGCTATCTGATTGAAAAAATTAGTTATCGTTGCCATAATTTAATTTTAATTTTTTAATGATTAATTCTATGATACTTTGTTCATCATGCCCTAACGCCCAAAGGCGTTTGATGAATTGCTCCATCTGCTGTTTGTATTCCTGTTCTCCCTGCTCTCCTCTAAGGAGTAGCAGATGGGTATTCCAATCCCTTACGGCTTCCCCGATTATATTGGAAAGCTTTTGGGCATATTGTCTTTCCTCTGCTTGATTTTCTTTTGAAAGACCAAGTTTTATGTAACTGCCCAAAACATACCAATACACTCTGGCATCTTTACCATATTTACGGTGGTTCTCTACAAATTCATTATAGAGATATTCCGCAAATTCAAAATTGTCTCCGTCTTGCTGTACCATGATTTTTATTTTTAGGTCATTCAAGTTAATTAAGGCTCATTATTTTCTCTTACCATCCCTGTATAGCTTTATAAGGGTGCTTTTTCTGACGTATAAACTCCATTATTGTAGTAGCCCAAAAGCTGTTCCCAAACTCGTATTAAGCTATCGGTATCTACATAGAAATTTCCTGTTCGGTTACAATGGATGATATATAAAGTCTTGTCTTTGTATTTCTTGTCAAGACTTTTCGCCTTAGCGTTGCTTTTCGCTCCTTCTAATGATTTGAATTTCTTCATAATTTGAATTTAAAGGCTACCACCGATTAAGGCGGTAGCCGTGGGTTATTTAATTAAAATGCAGGATTTCTGCGCCATCTGTTACAAATGAGGTACACAGTTCAAAAGCCTTTTGGGACTTTAGCTGTGCCGTACCACCTAATACAATACTCTGCAACTTTGCTTCGTCATTTTTGTAACTACGTACATTTTGATAGTAGCCAGTAACTGCATTGTATGCCCCGAACAAAGTGCCTTTTGTGGTGTCCATCTGCTGGGTTTCGCTTATCATCGCATAGGAAAAAGCATCATCAACGGTGTTTTTGAACACGGTTGAAATTTCATCTTCCGCACCTTTTTTAATTAAGTCAAGGGTTTCCTTGTTCGGGCAGAGTGCCAATTGGATTAGCTTTCTTACTTCTTGGTCAGTTACCTTAACTTTTGCCCACTTATTGAATATGCCCTCCAATTGACTGCTGAGTGTGTTGGCGAGTCCCATAATCTTGTGTGCGTTCTCAATACGCTGTTTTGCCCCTGAAGTGTGTTTGATACGCACTACATTGGTCATCGAACGTAATGAAGCATTAAGGGTATTTTGACATACAATCCGGATAGGTGTAAATGCGGCTGTAATGCTTCCACTGCCATCATGCGAAGTGGTCAGGAAAATGTAACGCTCGGTTACATCATCACCATTGCCCACACGGATATAATCAGGCAGTTTGGCTGTGATAAATATGCGTTCTCCCTGTCCCAATGCTCCTGCGGTTTCGTAGAGAATTCCATCGCCACCCCCTACAATGGCATCAAAAAAGTTGAAGGCTTCACGGTTTTGTACAATGTGGTAGTCTTTGCCTACCACGCCCAATACTGCATTGTTATCGGTGCGGATGTTGGCGAAATAATTAGGTACTTCCAATTCGTTACTGCCTATTTCAATGCCGTTAGCCGTTTCAATAATGCCCGAACCTTTGGTAAAGAGCGGGGATTTTGCGACTTGGTAATCCAATCCTGCATGCTTTATAGCTTCTTCACTGGTTGGGTACTCTGAAACGATTTGCCCTAAACCGTGCCACGCTTTCTGTTGAACACTAAAGAATGAATAACGTCCTGTTTTCTCGTTGAAATTGATATTATGTGCCATGATAAAATGATTTAAAAATTTGATAATTATTTGAATACTTCTTGATTAAAATGGGAGATCGTTTTCAGGCTTCTCATTGCTTGTTCCTTTGTTAGCCTGTGCCGTTTCCGATTTTTTACCGCCCGCATGCAGTTTGATTTGGGAGGTATTGAAATTCAGTCCTGCGCGGGCTTCCCCGTCACTGCCTGTCCATGCCCTTGCGCTTACCGTGCCTGTGAGTTCCACAAGAGAACCCTTGGTAAGTATTTTGGCAACCTTGGAGCTAATCCAATAAGCGCAGTCGAAGTACGTTGTCTGCTCTATGCGCTCGCCCGCTTTATTTTTGTAGCTCTCGTTGATAGCTACTGAAAAGTTTACTACTGTTTTGCTGTTCGACACATTGCGTACCTGCGCATCTGATGTCACCCTTCCAATGATGTTCATAATCGTTTTTTTAGTGTTATACAATCCTGTTACGTTTGTTTTTCTCTTAACCTGCCTGCCTCAAAAAATATTTATCCAAAAGAAAAAACGGAAAAAAAGAAAGCCATAAAAAGGTATGGACAATGCGGAAGGCCAAAAGGAAACGGAATAATTGGAGGGGTACCCTTTAGGGGAGGAGACCGTTTATGCCGTAGTCTTTTGGCGGGGGATTCGGCGGGTGTCCATAATACCTTAGCTGCCTTTTTATCCTTTTTCGTATTGGAAAGTATTCTGGTATCTGGATTCGATGTTTATTCTGCGTATCAATGCAGAACAACAAAAACAGTGTTGGAACTGACTCAGCCAGCCAAATACAGACCTAAGAAAGCTGTTTAGCGAAGAATAATAATCATGGACTTAGGAGAACTATTAGATTATCTGGCTATCATTGAAAATGACAGCAGACTGAATGTCTGGCATTTTGCCCTGTTGAGTGCTATCCTATATCTGGGATACCGTCAGGGACAAAAAAAATCCATAAATGTGAGCAGAAGCAAAATTATGGCCTTAGCGCATATCCATACTTTACCCACATACCACAAGTATTTTAAGCAATTGCAGGAAATGGAATATATCAGTTATCTACCATCTTATCATCCTGGTTACAGAAGTAAAATTGATTTACTGATAAAACTATAAAATTGTGTTCTGAATACAGAGATAGAGGCAACAATTGCTGAATGAGATAAAAAAACAGAAATAAATGGCTACGTAAACTCAAAAAAGTAGTAAAACAAACGAAATATATACCAATGCAATTAAAAAAAACTTTCCGCAAATTAAAAGTGTGTTTAATGATTTGTAAAAATATATTTATAAATTCGTAACACAATTTTTTCATACATTTATCACACATGTAATTAAGTTGGCAGTAATATTACCGCAGAAGAGGAGAATTCAATATGTTTAATAAAATGATAATAGAAGGTTTAAATATATTTATAACTTGGGATCAGTATAAAATTTTATTGAATGATAATGTTCGTGAAAAACTTGACAATTTACAACCAATCGACCCCGATAATGTCAAAAAAGTTTTCAAAGAAAAAAATAAAATTTTATTTGATGCAATAGAAACAAGATATAGAAATAAAGAAAATGCTCTTGAATTTCTAAATAGTTGGATGAAATTTGACATTGAAGGTAAAGAAGCAAAAGAAAATGCTTGGAATTTACTTAACGATTATTGCCGTGAAAAAGATTATACTTATCTAAAAGACAATAGAAGTTTTGACGAACAATTGAGAGCCGATTGTTTGGGAAATTCATATACATATTACCCATTGAGCAAGAAATTTTCATTAATTTACCATATACCTGAAAGAAAAAATTGGTTTGGCAAAATAATACAATTTAGTTCAGAAATAGAAATATTAATCGATACTGATAAAATAACAAGAATTGAAGGAGAATTTAAATTTATATTTAAAATTCACACACTTGAATATGAATATATTTTTGGTCGAGGATTATCTATAATTCCTAATAATAAATAAAAATACTACTGCCAAACATACGTTATTATAAAACAAAAAATGAGCCTAGAATTATTACAAAAAATTTATAAAAATAGATTTGACATGTCGGATTATCTAATTCATTTCACAAGAAAAAACGATGATAGTACCGCATTTCAAAACTTAAAAAAAATCATCAAAAGTGGAAAATTAAAAGCAGGCTGGTCTGTTAGAAACACCAAAAGAACAATTTTCGGAAAATATCCAGCTGTTTGTTTTACGGAAATGCCTTTGTTTAGTTTCTTAACATATGTACAAAATAGAAATGATATTGAAAAAATTGATTTATATGGAATTGCTATTTCTAAAGATTTTATGTTTAAAAAAGGAGCCCGAAATGTAATTTACGGACTAACCCGGGGAAATAATGACGAAACACATTCTGAAAACGGAGAATGGTTTACACCACATCTACCCGAGGAAGAACAATATAGGTATATGTTGACTGATTTTTCAGATAAAAATGATTGGACACATGAAAGAGAATGGAGATGGAGAAATTGTTTTGAATTTTCAAAAGGGGATTATTTCCCAATTTGGAAAAATGATGAAATAATAAGAGTTAGTGACAAAAATTGCGGTGATGCGCGCTTTAATCAAGATAAAAACATTTACATTATCGTCCGTAATTTGCTTGAAGCTGATGAATTAAAAGAAATTTTTAATTCATTAAATTCCGATGAATTTAATCCACGTAACATAGAAAAAACATATGTAATAGTAATAGAAAGTATTAAAAAACCATACAAATATGATTTATTAACTTTTGAGTATTTGATACAAAATAAAATTTGCATACCAATGTACAGCAGCTAACGGCCGTTACAAGGTATTTTATAAGTTAAAGTGGAATTAGTATTTTTTATCACATTTACGTTTAGCCGGAAATACTCAGTTTTATAACTCGCAATATCTTGTAGCACCAAGACGTCAGGCTGTGAAAAAACCTCTGAAAATTTAAGCAGTATTCGGATAGCTACCAAAGAAAAAACTCAAATACGGGTTTCTCAAGAGGGTAATTTTAGTTTTTTCACAGCCTAACGTTGTACCTCATTTTGAAACCAAAAAGACTTGCTCCTTAAATAAAATTTTATATGATTAACACATTAGAATACCAACTCTCGATTAATCGTGAACTTGACACAATAAAAAATCGAGTAAGAAATTTAATTGGAGATGCTCATTGGGGAGAAGACGGAAGATATAAAGAAGAAAAACTTAAATCTATTTTAAGAAGTAGATTGCCGAATAATTTATCTGTTGGGACAGGATTTGTTCTGAATCAAATTTCTCCTACTGAAAATACTGTTTCAAAACAGATCGATATATTAATTTATGACAATACTCAACCTACGATATTTAAAGAAGGAGACTTTGTAATTGTTACACAAAATAGCGTTAAAGCATTAATAGAAGTTAAATCAAAAGTATCGTCAAGTCGAACACATAAGAATGGATTGTATAAAGTTGTTGAAAATTTCAGTTCGATTCTTAGATTTCCAGAATTGTCAAGAACAGATAACAATCGAATATTCAGAGGTCTTATTTCTTTTGATTATCAAGGAGGGATAAAGTCATCCATTATTGATGAATCATTAAGACTTTCAGAAGGAATAATTAATCATTTTTCATTAGGTGGTAACATATTTATACGTCATTGGTTGACAAGTGAAGGGTTGTATCCGCCAATTCAAGCAAATTGCGACTCCAATTTCTATAATGTTTATAAGTTAGACGGATTATCTCATTCGTATTTTATTTCAAATCTTATTCATATGACTACAACTGCAGATTTGAGTGACAGATATTTTATGGACTTTCCCATAGAAGGAACGAAAGAGATCAAAAGAAACAGAACAGTTTGCCTATAAAAACGAGGCGTAATTGGAGTTACGTGATATTTAAGCAAAATGATAGAATTCAAAATTTAATAACCAAAATAAACTAATGAAAAATACACGAATTACATTTGCAATTATTATTTCAATGCTATTTTTTAGTTGCGGAAATCCGAAATCTGAAAAAACTGAAACTGTAATAGTAGCTCCAAAAACTGAAACTTCAAATTTGGAAAAATTAGAAGTTGAATCTTCAAGATTAAGAGCAGGTGGTTCAATAAAAAAAGTTGAACTTAAAAACGGAAAAGCAATAATTGAATATGTCAAAGATTATAATGAATACAAAAAATTAAATCCTCAATCAGGATTAACTGAATTAGATTTAGAAAATTATTGGAATTCCTCAGATGCTATTGAAAAAGCACTTGTTGATGGGTCAATTAAATTAATGACGAAACTTGATTTCCTTGATCAAGTAGAAATTATTTTGCCTAATAAAGGAACTGTCAATTCTATAAACGTTAAAAAATCTGAATTAGAAAAATTTATTGGGGCAGATTTTGGCACAATTAAAAATAACTTAGATGAAAAATTTTCAAAGCCATATGTTTATAATGACAGTGGAAGAGAAAAATTATTTTCAAAATTCGGAAAAAAGAAATAAAAAATTATAACAATAGGAGTCCGAATATAAAAAAATGGAGGTTTTTTATACAAACTGACGGTACCAGCCATATTTTGAAAATCATGCTAAATAGATACAAAACTCATCAAAAAATATTAACTCATTTAAAAGATGAGTATAAAAAACACAACCAAGAAAATTTAGATTTGTATGCTTTCAACTCTGAAAAAATCGCAGCAAAAGTAAATTTTACGATTACTAAAGTTGAGGCTGCTTTATATGAACTTAAAGAATTGAATCTTGTCGACTTTAGAAAAGATGGTGAAAAATTTAAAATTAGCGACTCTGGAATTGCTAAAGAAAAAACAAATTTTTACAGAGAAAAACAATATGATTATGTAGTTGCTCGGTTAAAAGACTTGGCTTTATTCACAACCTCAATACTTGCAATTTTTTCTTTTATGATTACAATTTATAAAATAAGCTCTGATAATTTTGAGAGTAAGGAATTGAAAAAAAGGATAAATTATTTAGAATTAAAATTAGAAAAACAAAAAAGTATAAATAAGACTGGTAAGTAAAATATAAACAGACTGTTATGAAAAGAATAGTATTTTTTATAATTATTGGTTTAGCATCAATTACGGCTCTTGCTCAGAATACAACTGGAGTACCTACGCAAAATATTTCTGGAGATAGTAATATTGCATATCGACTTTTTTCGACACGGAATATGTATACGTTTATTAAACTGGATACAAGAAATGGACAAATGTGGCAAGTTCAATGGGACACAGGAAAGAATCAATTCGAAACTCCTTTATCTCTAAAAAAATTTGCTTCCAGCCAAGAAGAAAAAACGGGAAGATTCTTTCTTTATCCAACGCAAAATATTTATAATTTCATTTTGCTTGACCAGCTTGATGGACGAGTTTGGCAAGTTCAATGGTCGACTGAAGTTAAAGAAAGGATAGTTGTCCCGATACAATAATTGAATGTTGTACATTTAATGTTGAAGTTAAAAAGTTGATTATGTATAAAAACAAACTGCAATTGGTTCGTGATAATAGAGTGGTATTACCAAATCGCCATAGTAAATAAATCTTATCGAATCGCCGAACCCATTACCTACGTTACAAATCATTGTGTGCTTTTGGGTAGCTGTAAGATGAAAGTTTCTCATGAAGCAGCATTATACTAAGGCAGAGAGAAATCAGCCCGTTTTTCAAGTAACATCGTGAAAACGGCCTAACGTTTATAGCAGATATTTAAAAAAAAACTAGGAAGAATGACAGAGAATGAACTAAAATATTACTTTCCATATTCAATTGATAAAGCATATAATTTCCGAGAACTCATGGGAAATAAGGAGTTGTTAGATAAGCTTCAGCCTGAATATGAGCGAATATTTGAAAATGGGAATTATGTGTCAAGAATTAAAGATTTTGATAAAAATCATTACAATCTTACTAAGAATAAATACATAAAAGAGAACTATAATAATTGGCTAAATTGGTATAAAAATGGACGTAATATTTTTTCTTTCTCAAAAGAATTGCTCCAAATGCTTGAAAAAACTGATGTCGGTGATGTTACATACAAATCTTTTAATTTACCTTATGATAATTTTTATGTTTCACTAAAACAACTAGAAATACCTGTCTCAAATGACAATACCAAAATAATTGATGGTGTTTATGTATCAATAGACAGGCGTGCGATGGAAAATACATTTAAAGATGAAAACCCATTAATCTATCTTTACGCAATAAGTTTTGATTTCGTTGGAGACTTTGAAGAAATGAAATTAAAGTTCTATGATAAAATTTGGGATAGTTACGGAGACGGAATTGGTGGAGTGAATTTTTGGCATTATTCTTTTTATTTCATTAATGATGAAATAGAGAGCGTTTTAACAATAGAAGATGCAATTTCGGACACAAAAAAAATGTTTAAATCATCATATTTTCCTGAAAACAGTGAAGAAATTGAAGATTACCACTTGGATGCTTATAATTATCAAATTGATTTTATTGAAAGAACATGTAAAGTTTTAGTAAATAGTCTGCTATACTTATCGCTTCCTAAAGAAGCTCAAGAAATAACATCATCTTATCCTGTTGATTTACCTCATAATTACAACAAAAAAATTAACTTTTCAGTAAATAATAATGATAGAAAAAAAATTGAACGCAAAATAAGCGAAAATGGTTTTTCGAAAATTAAATTTGTTGGAAGTTCTTTTAAAGATAACAATAGAAATAACTTTAATCGTGAAAGTGAAGTATCACCTCATTGGAGAAGAGGTCATTGGAGAAACCAGCTTTTTGGAATCGCTTTATCTGAAGCTAAACTGATTTGGATTAAGCCGACAATTGTGAACAAAGAAAATGGAGAACCTCAAAAAGGACATATTTACACTGCAGAATAAAAAAAACTTTTGCTAATCGTCTTGGTTAAGGAAAACGTTTATGTCGTAGTCTTTTAGGGTTTTATATATAGATTAATGGAAAACAACCTTACAGCTGCATACTTTCGAATAATCGAACGATTACCTTAATTAATTGATCCGAAAATTTGGGACAAAAATTTTGCTGAAATAAAAATAAAGTTTAATTTTACGCTTCAATAGGAAATGGTGTTCTTCCTAACCCAACCGCTTTTAAGTGCTGATGGCGCCTGATTATAGTAATGTATTACACATTTAATCAGGATAATTATGACCAATCGTAAGCAAAAGAAATCAGCAGCCAAAAAAACTCAAATTCGTTTCAATTTATTTTTTAGAAAATTCCCGGCAATCCCGTATATCATTAAATGGTTATTAATCTGTTTAATTTTAGGCATTTGTATAGGTTCCGCCTCGGCAGGATTTTTAGTTTCTCTTAACTGGGCTACTAATTTCAGAGAAAATCATTTATGGTTGATTGCACTGCTTCCTATCGGAGGGTTACTGATTGGCCTGCTTTATAATTATTTAGGCAGAGACATTGAGGCCGGAAATAATCTACTTATCGACAGCATACACGATCCCAAAAAAACAATTCCTTTTAGGATGGCTCCATTTGTATATATTGGAACTATAACGACCCATTTTTTTGGTGGTTCTGCAGGTCGTGAAGGAACTGCGTTACAAATGGCAGGAGCCATTGCAGATCAGTTTACCAAACCTTTCAAACTCAATTCAGGTGAACGTAAAATATTGCTGATTTCAGCTATAGCGGCAGGTTTTGGCTCCATTTTCGGCACTCCGCTTGCAGGAGCTGTATTTGGCCTAGAAGTATTTTTAATCGGTCGAATAAAATACGACGCCATCTTTCCCGCATTTGCCTCAGCAATTCTTGCCGATTTAGTCACCAGTCTCTGGCAGGTTAAACACACCCATTATCATATACCCATTATTCCCCATATCGCAGCACTTCCTATTATTTACAGCATTTTAGCAGGTATTGCATTTGGTTTGTGCGCGGCTTCATTTAGCAAAACCATACATTATGTTTCGGCTGTTTTTAAAAGCAAAATTACCTATGCGCCCCTTCGACCATTTATCGGCGGTATAATTGTTTCTGCCGCCGTATTTGCAATCGGCACAACAAAATATATCGGTTTAGGCATTCCAACGATTTTGGAGTCATTTGACCAGCAGCTTCCATTCTACGATTTTGCTTTAAAAATGGCTTTTACAATTCTCACACTTTCTGCCGGTTTTAAAGGCGGAGAAGTGACACCCTTATTTTTCATCGGTGCTGCCCTGGGGAGTGCTTTATCGCTCTTTATCCCCTTACCTACAGGTCTTTTAGCAGGGATGGGATTTGTAGCGGTTTTTGCAGGGGCAACCAATACACCCTTGGCCTGTATGTTAATGGCAATTGAACTCTTTGGGGCAGAATGCGGTATTTATGCCGCTATTGCCTGTGTGGTTTCTTATCTGCTCTCCGGTCACAATAGTATCTATAGCAGACAAGTCGTTGGAGAGCCTAAAAACTCGCGTTTTGAGAGTTATTCAGGGAAAAATATTAATCAATTATAAACCCCTGAAGCAGCAGAAAAACAGTATAGAGTTACAAAACAGAAAAATAAATTATTTTGTGAATTTGCGCATTATATAAGTTTAAGCAATCTGGACATTCATTAAATGATATTGGCGAATCAAAAGAAACCCAAAGAAGAACTTAAATCCTCAAGCAAAGTAAAACCCATTGGAACCAAAAATAAAAAACAATTTTAATAGTAAAAACAGTCTTTAAAAAACAACATCATGCTCGAAAAAATAAACCAATTTGATACCGAACTATTTCTCTACCTCAATGGTAAACACAATACCTTTTTTGATCCTCTCATGTATTGGGCAAGTGATAAGCTATTTTGGATTCCATTTTATTTGATTATGGTATTGCTGCTTATCAGGGAATACAAAAAACAAAGTATTTATATCCTAATTAGTATTGGAATCCTGATTACACTTTGTGACCAGACTGCATCTCACTTAATCAAAAATACAGTAAAACGCTTACGTCCCTCGCATGAGCCGTTGTTAAAGGATCTAATCCATTTAAGTGAAGCGGGACCCGGAGGCCAATACGGTTTTGTTTCGTCTCATTCTGCCAACGATTTCGGACTAGCAGCTTTTTTGATACTCTTGCTTCCTGAAAAATACAATCCTTTAAAATGGATTTTAGGTTTTTGGGCCGTTCTGGTAGCCTACAGCAGAATTTACAATGGTGTCCATTATCCAGTAGATGTAATAGTTGCAGCATTAATTGGAATATTTTTCGCAGTGGTCTTAATTAGAATTTTAAAAAGTGCTTTTTTTGCAAGATTACAGATATTTCAAAAAAAATAAAGAAACCATAGACTTCATGGTAACTTTTAGAAATTTCATAATTAAGTCTTCTTATAAATACTCCATTAACATTGATTTTAGATAGTAGTTTTAGAATGAAAAACGCTATCTAATGATTTTTATAGTTAGTGTATTCAAGTATATGTCATTTGTTTTTTTACAGCAAATTATCTTTCTTTATTTTAAATTTACTTCAAATTATTTTTTGCATGAAAAAATATATTCCATTTATTCTTTTATTATAATTTCCTGCAATCAACAATAAGGTAAAACTAAAATTTTGCAAACCCGGATTGATTTAATGTGACAATAACTCCTATCCCTAATGATGATTTTCAAATAAAAATTAACTATGTTGAAACAATTAATAAATACAGATAATTCAAAAACAACTATTTTGGTACGCCTGATCATTGGGGCAGTATTTCTCTCAGAAGGTATACAGAAGTTTTTGTTTGCGGATACTTTAGGCGCAGGAAGATTTACAAAAATTGGTTTACCAGCACCAGAATTTTTAGGTGGTTTTGTTGGTGTTTTTGAAATATTTTGCGGTGCATTAATCCTAATTGGGCTTTTTACACGTTTAGCAAGTATTCCAATTATTATAATTATGCTTGTTGCAATGGCAACAACAAAAGCCGAGGTATTAAAAAATGAAGGTTTTTGGGAGATGCTTCACGGCAGCAGAACCGATTGGGCCATGCTGCTCGGAGGGATTTTTCTTTTGATTGAAGGTGCAGGAAAATGGTCACTTGATAAGAAAATCAACCCAAATGGAAGATAAAGAAAATTTAAAAGAAATTGCTAAATTATTTTTAAAACTTGGCATTATTGGTTTTGGCGGCCCGGCAGTTCATATTGCAATGATGCAGGATGAAGTAGTAGTTAAAAAAAAGTGGCTTACCCAGCAGCATTTTCTTGACTTAATCGGTGCAACAAATTTAATACCCGGTCCCAATAGTACAGAAATGGCTATTCACATTGGTCAGGAAAAAGCAGGTTGGAAAGGACTGATTGTTGCGGGAATTTGTTTTATTTTCCCTGCTGTAATTATTACAGGATTTTTTGCATGGTTATATAAAGAATATGGACAAATTCCAGAAGTAGAACCATTTTTATATGGTATAAAGCCCGCTATTATCGCTGTAATTCTATCAGCGGTTTTTCCCCTGGCAAAACAATCTTTAAAAACCATTCCATTAGGAATTATTGGAGGTGTCGTTTTGCTGCTTTCACTTCTAAATTACAATGAACTATTTTTAATGTTTGGTGCAGGAATAATGGCGTTAATCATGTATTATCTAAAACAAAACCCGAATAAAAGTATAAATGCTTTTATTCCGCTGACACTTTTTCAGGTTTCAACTCATAATTTGATTACTGCATCAAACTTGAATTTATTTTTAATTTTCCTTAAAATTGGTGCCATTTTATACGGAAGCGGCTATGTGCTTTTCGCTTTTCTAGATGCAGAATTAGTTTCAACAGGTCTTTTGTCAAGGACGCAATTAATGGATGCAATTGCTGTTGGGCAATTTACACCAGGTCCCGTTTTTTCATCCGTAACTTTTATTGGTTATCAAATTAATGGATTCTCAGGCGCAGTGCTTTCAACTATTGCTATTTTCCTGCCCTCCTTCTTTTTTGTTGCACTGTTAAATCCTCTGGTTAAGAAAATGAGAAACTCTGCGGCATTCTCTGTTTTTTTAGATGCTGTAAATGCAGCTTCTATTGCCATGATAGTTTCAATCTGTTTAGAAATGGGAAAAGAAACGATAACAGACTGGCGAACTATTTTAATTACTCTGTTAAGTATTGTTATACTATTTAATTACAAGAAAATCAATAGTGCTTTTATAGTTTTTGGAGGTTCACTAGTAGGATATATATTGACTATAATTTAGATTTAAAAAGTTGAAATTAGGCAATTAATATTTTTTTTATATTAGTATGGTAATAATTTATTCCCCTTACACATCACATAGGTAAATAAATATAACTGATTCCTTTGAGATTCGATTATAAAAGGCTCATATACATCTTCCGCCAAGTTAACAGAATTTAAATAAATCTGTGGGAAGAAGTATTTAAAAATTCGCATCAGAGCGCAAGTTTTTAAATCCGAATTTGGATCGGGTCTATTTTTAACTTTCATTACATTTTTTAAATTAAATACTTTTCTTTTCAAACCTCTGTCAAGTTTTATAAAAGCTGAAAATCTTCAAGTAAAAGGTTTCGAATTTTGTACCAAGGAGTTCACAAGAAAAAAAGCATGAAAATCATTTTTTTTCAAGGCTTTTATATGGTTCGACAAAATCTTAGATGAATTTTATTGATTAGTAATCCCTTATGTTTATTGAGTTCTTCGTTTTGAATACTGTAATGTTTTTCAGCTTACATGTTTAACAATTGAAAGGACGTGAGTTTTAATTTATAATTCAATTTTTCTTAACTAACTGTCTACTTTTTGTTTGCACGTCCATATAAGCTTTAAATAGTGTCTGTTAAATGTTTTAATGGCAGGGTTACTGTAAATTCAGCACCATTGTCTTTTTCGCCTGTTGCGGTAATTGTGCCATTGTGCCTTTTTGCAATTTTTCGACAAAGGGAAAGCCCCAGTCCATTTCCTTCATACTGATCTTTGGAATGCAGTCTTTCAAAGGCAGTAAATATCCGCTCGGCAAAAGCAGGATCTATTCCTATACCATTATCTTTGATTGTAATTTGTATGAAATCCACTTCATCAATATTTACGGCACAACAGGTTATTATAACCCTTGGAGGCTGGTCTGCTTTTGAGAATTTAAGTGCATTTTGTATGAGGTTATAAAAAAGCTGTGTAATTAGAATAGGTGCGCCTTCTATCTCTGGAAATTCATACGTGATGAGTATGGCACCTTTCTCTTTTATGACAAGCTCCAGATCTGTTTTTATATTTTCAATAACCTCATTAAGATCTATTTTTTCAATAGGCTGCCTGGTTTTATCTAAAGTCGAGTAAGCTAGAATACCCTCAATGATATTCTGCATCCTTTGGGAGGACTGTTCTATTTTATTGAAGTATTTTTTAGCATTTTCACTAAACTCTGCTTCTTTTTCATTTCTTAAAAGATTATAGAAAATTCTAATTTTCCGAATAGGCTCTCTCAGATCGTGACTCACTACGTTGGCAAAGTGTAAAAGATCATCATTGGATCTGCGAAGTTCGCGGGTATTTTCAGCTACTTGTTTTTTTAATTCCTCTTCAAATTGCTTCTGCTCATTAATATCCTGAATAATGCCAATAATAGTTATGGGACTGCCGTTTTCATCCTTGATAATTTTACCATTAATCTTTACCCATTTTATGGTTTGGTCATCGTTTACGATTCGGGCTTCATAATATATTTTGCCGGTAATCTGGGCCTGCTTATGGGCTTTCTCACGTAATTCCTGGTCATCAGGATGCAGTTTTGCAATAAGCTGCTCATTGGTAATTTCATTGTCAATTGACCAGATGGCATTAAAATTTCCACAAGTAGAAATTTTCTTTGTGATAAGGTCTATTTCATACGTTCCCATTCCGGATGACTCTATGGCCATTCTGAGTCTTTCATCCGAACTTTGAACCTGCTCCTTTGCCAGATGCAGGTCAGTTACATCAGTACCTGTATTCATTACACCGTAGACTTTTGCTTCTGCATCAAAAAGAGGTATGAAACTATAGTTAAAATAATGAGATTTCATAATTCCGTTAATCACAAGATCTACTTTTTTGTCCTTGGCATGAAAAGGAATTCCGGTTTTAAACACAGTAAGGGCCTGGTCAAAAATTTGCTGTTTTTCAATTTCAGGGAGAATCTCCAGATAATTTTTGCCGACCACCTCATCTCCTTTGCCCCAAATCTCAATCATGGCAGAATTAGCAAGTTCTATTTTTAATTCTTCCCCAATGTATACCGCTATTGGCAGAGGGGTATAATCAACAATATCTTTTAAAAGTATTAATTTATCATACATCGTTGGCTGTCTTAGATTTACACGAAAATAAAATATTTAAAATTATATTTATTACATATTTTTGACAAACTATTTTATAATTTTAAGATCAAATAGTTTCTTTACTGTAATGAAAATATTTTTAATTAGTTAATAAGTTATTGTTACCTACCTTTGATTAAAGTCTTATTATTGCCTTGCATTATTTCGTCAGCACTTATTTTAAAGTTTACGATTTGGCGCACCTTTTAAATTGCAAAATCAAACAACATTTTCTTAACTTGGTCTTCAATTTGTAAAACCTCTTCAATCGGCATGCTGCACGGCAAACATGGAGCAAAAAAAGGAGTACCGCAATTACCATATTAAGCCATAAACTGTTAGAAAGAAGTTGGGCACATTCCTTAAAATTTAATTTTTTATTTTCTGCGAAATGAAAGGTGTTAATCCATAAGCTAACCCAATAACCAAAACCAACGTAAAACCCGAATGCACCAGCGAGACAGCAGCAAATGGTATTGTTCTTGCATAACGCCCGATAATAATGGTATCAGCAGTCTGCACCAAAGTATGGCTCAGCTGCGAAATTATAACAGGTCATACCTATTCCATCTGAAAACTAAGAAAATATTCCCTTTTGATAATCTGAAATAAACTCGCTGCTGGTTATTCCGGTTTGGGTTTTAAAAAATCGCATCATATGTCCGGGTTCCGAAAAATGAAGATCATAAGCGATCTCAGCAATAGTCTTTCCGGAATGTATCAGGTCATTTTTTATTTCAAACAACAGTCTCTGTTTCAAGAGTTCGGTAGCGGTAACATTAAACTGTTTTTTCACACAAGTATTAATGGTAATCCTGCTCACATTTAATAAATCCGCATAGTACTCAATTCGCTGTTTATCCCTGATATTCATCTCTAATAACTGCTTGAACTGATAAGCATAGTTATTCTCGGCCCTTTCAATCGAGAGATTGTTTCTCTCGGCATATACTCTGTTGAACTTCAAAAGCAGGTAGTACGTTAACGAGCGTATGATATGAATGCTGTCCTTCCTGCCATTTACAAGTTCCGATTTTATTTCCATAAGCTGATCCAATGCTTTTTGAAGCTGCTCATTTTCAATAGTAATATTTAAGGGATAATTCAACTGATAAAAATAAAGAAGCCGGTAAGTAAAGAATTTATCCGAGAAAAAATCGTTAAGAAAATTTTCCTGAAAAACCAAAACAGTGAAGTCTAATCCCTCTTTCTCCAAGTTCCATTGTCTTTTCTGAAAAGGCGAAATAAAAACAATTGTATTGTCAGAAATATTGATTTTCTGCTGATTTAAAATTAAAGATCCTTTAGCTTTTTTAAAAAGCAAAATTTCAAAAAAATCGGTATTATAACTATCACGTTCCAAATATGTTTCGCTCAGCACATCTCTGTGCAATACATTGAGAAGCATCTCAACACCACATTCGCTTTTATGAAATTTGACTGTTTTCATTTTAATTTATTTAATATCTAAAATATGAAATTAGTTGCTGTAATTTCCCAGGTCTTCTTAAATAGTATAATTAAACACAACCGTTTTTATCTATTCTTCACATTATAAAAAAGTGCAAAACTCTTTCTGATGCTGAAATTCTTATAAAGGTACACAGCCCCAAATATGATGATAGACATGAGCAGCACCTGAAAATAAAAATAGGAGTAAGAGGCATTATAGAGGATCATAGGAAGAATAGCCATAGCGTAAGCCGGAGGAAGCCTGAATTTAAAAATCTTTAAAATTAAAGCTACTGCCAGGATATCTGCCAAAACAACCAAGAGAAGGTTATTCAAAAAATGTAAGGCCTGTATTCCGACAAACGAAGCTAAAAAAAGACAGACAATCTGTTTTTTTAAGGTTACCATATCATACACCTCTTTGTGTGCCGCTTCATAACCAGTAACAATTACTGGAGGAAGAGCAGCCATAAACATCCATTTTTCCTGATCACAAATTAAAATCCATAGTGCAATGAATACCATATAAAGGATACCGTCCCTGGAATTCTCCTGTTTTGGCAGACCAATGTTTTTTTTCTCAGTATTTGACAAAACTACATACAATGATAAGGCACAGGTAAAAAGCAGAATCGAAATAATAAAAGAGTAAGAACTAGCATTAGTTATCACAGGAAGCAAACCTGTTGCCAATGCCGGAGCCAGGAAACTTTTAAAAAGTCTCAAAACCAGCAACATTAGAGCGAGTATTAAAACAAGTTTGTAAGCATATTCAATAGGAAGCATGTTGACTAAAAAGCCCAATACAGCAGTAATGGAAGGCAGTAAAAATAGGTGCAGAGGCTTCGAGAGCCATATTGGATTTTGATAAACCAGACATCCTACAGCCAATGCAGCAATTTCCGGAAGTATTATTTCCTTGCTTTTAAAAACCATAGCGGCAATTATCATTAAAATAATGATTGTAAATCCAACTATGCTTTTATTGTAAAATATTTTATTCATAGAAAATATAACTTGGTTGAGCAAATTTACAATTTCATTTGCAAATAATTTAAAACAACAAAAATGAGCAGTAATAATTTACCGCTCATTTTATAAAATTGATTGTTTATATGCGATCTATTTACGAAAGCAGATATTGTTCTGTTGTTACAATCTTGGCGTAAAAGAATTCTAATGCTGCTAAAAAGGCATTGTGTACATCGGCAGCCTTAACATTCTGACCATTAATCTGAAGGTCCATTGTAGCGCAGGCATCACCAATTACTGTGCACTCAAATCCAAAATCAAAAGCAGCCCTTGTTCCTGCATCAATACACATATGAGTCATCATTCCGGTAATTACTAAATGTGTTATCTCATTTGACTGCAAATATTCCAGCAAATCAGTCCCCCTAAAACTATTAGGAAATTGTTTCGTAATTATTTTTTCTCCTTCTAATGGTTTTACATTTTCATGAATTTCTACCCCTTGTGTTCCAGATACAAAAAAGGGAATTCCTTCTGCGGATATATGCTGCACATGAACAATGGTGTCATTTTCTTTCCTGAAATGCTCCAACACTCTTTTTGCATTTTCACTTGCGGGAATTGGATTTACCAGTTCTAATGCGCCATTTTCAAAATATTCTTTCTGTACATCTATTATTATTAAGGCTTTCTTCATTTTAGTTTATTTTTTTTAATTTTTATCTATTACAAAATTAAAACTTAGATTATCCCTATCAGATACCAAAACAGTTTCAATGCATACCATTTTGATAAGCAAAGTAATTTGCAGCCATATTAATAGTTCTGAACTATGCATCATAATCCTTTTGCTTCGCACCATTTTTTAATTTATCATCGAATTCACCAGCAGCAGTTATGGTTATGAAGAGTATCAGCATAATAAAATAAAGATCATTATAATCGGGTTTTGGCGCGAAGATTTCCGTTAAGCCGTCAAATACAAAAAAGGACAGCAGTACCAGGCTAAATTTACCAGTACTATTTTTAAAAGCACGTATAATGTCAAATTTTTCATCCGGCTTTTTAAATTTACGCAGACTAGGAATTAATGCAGGTACCTGCTCTGCCCATACTGAATATTTGAATCCATACTTTCGTTTGCAATGAATCTCTTCGGCAATCATAATTCTTTCAAAAAATACACAGCAGAAAAGCAGAAAGGAAATAATAAAAAAAAGATTACCCGTTACCAGAGCCGGTCCGAGCCACATTAGAAGCATACCATAACAAAGCGGGTGCCGTACTACTGAATAAGCCCCGTTTTTATTAAGCGTTTCATCTCTCCTGTCCCTACTGTCCAATGAAGTTCCATTGGCAGAATACCCATTGGTATATACCATAACAGCAAAGCCAAGCAAGCTGAAAAGCAAGCACGTTAATTCATAGATTGATTCATACTTCGAATTCTGAAAAAAATAATTTTCAGGATAAGTAGCTGATGTCAATAAAAATATATAACCCAAAATCAAAACAAACAAAGGAAGTCCCTTTGCTGAAGTGCTAAGATTAAAACCTTGTTTTTCTAACTCCTCCTGAAGTGCCATTATTGAGCCATAATTTTAGGATTTATTACTTCTTTAAAAAAGAAGCCCTGCGTGTGTCAGCAGCAACAGGGCTTCAGACTACCAAAATTTAAATGAAACTTTTTTTGTGGAACACTTTTTAACTAATACAGTCCCTTTATAAATTGATAATCCTTTTCTAGTGGGTTTTCTTTGTTATTTACTTCTTTTGACTTTACCAACTGTAGTGTAACTGATTTTATTTTTATCAGAAAAATAATTGCAAGAAGTACAAAAATTAAAATCATAATGGAAAAAACTTGAATCATAATATTCTTTTTTTTTAGTTAAAAAATCAATTAAAGTTGCTGGTTCATGAGCTGAATTATTTAAAATTGCGACTTGTTCTACAGTCTGACAAAGCACTCTGCTCTGTTATAATTTCTTTATCCTGCATTTTTTATTTCTTTTTAAATCTTGTTTATCCTGTATAAAACGCCCGTAACAACATGAAAACAATCAACGGAAAGAGATAGCAGACAGGAATTATATAAAATCATTTTAAATTTATTTAATCGTCAGGATATACTCTGCCAGCTGATCCAGCTTCTGTTGATCCAACTGCGATTCAAAACCTGGCATTTGTGGATAATCGGGACGTTTTTTGCCAGGATTTTTTATCCATTTCTGTAAATCTGCAGTATTACCTTTATAGATTTTTGCCATTTCCAAAACGGGCGGTCCCACTAATTTTTCATCGATTTTATGGCATGCAGTACAATATTGGCTGAATACCTTCTGCCCTTTCTCTGCCTCTGTCATATCTGCCGAAGCTGCTCCTGCTTCCTGGGCTTTCACTTTAGCCAAAGCTTCCTTTTTCAAAATTTGAAATTCTGCTGTTTTAATTTTTACCAACTCCTGATGTTTTTCAAGTGCATTGGCCCTGTATATCTGTCTTCCTGATCCCATACACAAAACAGTGACTCCCAAAAGAATTGCTATTTTATAAAAATCTTTTTCTATATTTTCCTTCTCCCCTGTAAGTCTTTTCCATATCAGCCACATGGCGGGAACAGCAAAAATAACTCCAGAGAAAATGATCAGAATCAGGTTCCATCCCATCCCTTTGGAAGGCAGGGTCAGCAATACCAGCGGACCAATCATGAACTGGCATATGGAGGCGGTAAATGCCAAAGAATAACCTTTCTTTTGAATATCATATCGGGTAAATTTTTGATAGATTTCTTCAAATGGGTAACTCTTGCGGCTGTTATACCAAAAAATAAATAAGCCTGTTACTGCCAGTGAAGACAAGATAAAGTGCAGGTATCTGGGAAAAATATTAGGGAGAAACAGTGCATCAACAAAACCTTTTACTACTGCCCACTTTTCAGGAAAGAG
Source organism: Flavobacterium salmonis (assembly GCF_903819435.1). GTDB lineage: Bacteria > Bacteroidota > Bacteroidia > Flavobacteriales > Flavobacteriaceae > Flavobacterium > Flavobacterium chungangense. The sequence continues at coordinate 154,242 of NZ_CAIJDP010000060.1, forward strand.
CATTAAATTGATATTGGTCAAAAATATAAAGGGGATAAACAGAAAGATAATGGTTGCCAAGGCCAAAATTGAAATATGAACTGCTTTGTGATTTTCTAATGTCTCCCAAGTATACTTATGCAGGTAAGTAAGCAGGAATGCTACAGTCACCAGCGGTATTACCGCGATCCACATCAAGCCTGTAAGTGCATTTGCCGAGTAAAAATAGATGGTATACAATACATTAATACTCAAAAGCGGTGCAATACCCAGTACAACAGCGATACTTTTGTTTACTGTTATTGTTTTTGCTATTTCATGTGCAAGTATATCGTATTCCTTATTTTTAAGACCTTTGATCTGAGCTATCAAAGCTAGAATTGAACCTCCAAGCATCAGGTTAACAAAAAGAATATGTAATAGAAATGACAGCACCAAAACAACTACAAAGAACCATTCAGGCATTGGCAGCGGCAGTGGAATATCTTTTGGAACCGGAACGTTGTTTTGCAACGCAATATATAAATTGATCATTTTAAACTTTATTATTTTTTATTTGCTAAAACTACTTTTGTATCTTGTAGTCCACTTACCTCTACACCTTCTGACTGTGCTCCTTCGAGAACATCTCCTGTATCCTGAATACTGCGGATATAGGCCGCCAAGGCTTCACTTTCTTCTTGGGTACCTGGAAAAGGAGGCATATAGGTTCTTCCGTTATGCATATTGGGAATATAAGATGCCATCGAGTTAATATCCAGCGGTTTTCCAACTCCATACATACGCTCAAAAACATCAACCACACTATTGACTCCCTGAGTTGTATGACAGCGACTGCATGCAATTGCAAAAACATTTCTGCCGGCTTCTACTTTGTTTTCCGCTGTAATCTCGGTTACTGTAGTATAGGTGGCATTTTTAAGAAGTCCGTATTGCTGGTAAACGGGATAATCTTCTTCCAATAATAAGTTGGAATACATATAACCTCCAATTACATATGGTTTTCGGACAAATTCACGCACCCTTTCAAAAAATCCAAGATATCCAAAAGCCATAACTACGGGAAACAATACAATATAACTTCTAATCCATCTGGCTTTAAATAACCCTAAAACTGCCATTATGAGAGAAGAGGAAATTCCAAATAGTATAAAATACTTCATCAAATCGTAGTATTTATTGAAATCCATTGTACCGACAGCTGTACTCATATTGGCGATCATAGCCTCAGGAATAGCACGATAGTAAATCACTGCCCCAATAAGCGAAATAGGAGCCCACAGAATGATCCATTTTGACACATATTTAACTGCCTTAAGCCTTAAATTGGTGCCTTTTTTAAAGAACAGCGTTACCAGCATCATTCCAAAACTGCCTGCCACCAGCATAGCAGTGGGCGTCCTGAATAATAATTGAGGAAGATATATAGGGTTGGTAAAACCATTAAGCAGACTCTTATGGGCGTTCCAGTTTCCTGGATCCATCATAAAACTCAAAATCGAAACAATGATTGCCATAGTAATCCAGGAGAACAAACTTAAGAACCATCCAAAACGAATGTGCAATAATTTAGCCTTTAGTGATGTATTGCTGCTCTTCCATGTCAAAAAGTAAATCATGATTAAAATCACTTCGGTAACAAAAACAAGCCATTCTATAAACCATGCCCAGTAAAAAACGCGTATTAAACTTCCAATTGAGGTGGGACTCACAAGAGCCACAGAGAACCATATACCCACACCGGTCATTGCCCCGAGTGTTGTTGTGATGATAAAAGCAACCTTCATCATATTATAAATCCTGTTGTCCCAATCTAAATCGGTAATCTGTTCCCTGCCGCTATTTTTTACGCCTTTCTGTTCCAGCCAGGTTATAAGTGGCATAAAACCAACTGCTAAACCGTGATTAATCATTACGTGAATAATGGCAATGATTGCGATAAGCATTCTATTGTTGAGCCAGTCTAAATGAAAAATTGGAAAGTCCATAAAATAATTCTGTTTTTATACCGCAAATTTCGGACAGTAATTCCAAAACTGCTAAAAACAAAAAAGCAGGAAGTTTAAAAAAACGTTACTTTCAGATTCGTTATTAGTACTTTTTATACCACACTTTATTACTCTTAATTTAGCTTTTCAATCCTTTCTATTTGCTAAATACACTATTCTCGTAAAACTATCTAAATATACATCAATCTAAATTCAAAAAAATAAACACAAACAACTCAAAAACAGATGCTTAATGCATAAATAAAAAGCTTTCTGCTAAAATCCGTGTACTGTTTTCAAACTGTAGCATATAGTTTATTTAAGATGTTTAGATTCAGCTATTTTTGTATTGCCAAAACATATTAAATAAATAAGAAATCCATCAATATTATATTTCAGTTTAAAAATTATAATTGCTTTTTTGTTTGACAAACAGATCAAAGAAAACGAATTACGGTGCAGCTAATACAGTTACGGTAAATTTTAATTTAACAAGCTGTTTTCAGGTAGGGAAAAAGCTTGTTTTACTGTTATATATAAATATTCAAATAATAATAATAATAATAAACGGACATGCCGAACACCGTTTTACAAAGTAGGCAGTTTAATCAAATTGAAAAAATGAACAATCAATCCAAATCACTGGTAATGCTATTCGCAACAATACTATTGGTCTCTTGTAACAACACAACAAAAACAGAAAAATCAAATTCACCTTCTACTACAAAAGAAAATTTAAAACCTGTAATTTCTCATGTAATGACCAAGGAAGAACAGACAAGGCTTACACCTGACGCTATTTTACAGGAATTTATAGAAGGCAATAAGCGTTTTCAAAGCGGCACTACTACGGTACGTGACCATAGTAAACAAGCCAGAAAATCAGCACCGGGCCAGTTTCCAAAAGCAGTTGTACTCAGTTGTGTAGACAGCCGTGTGCCGGTAGAAGATGTATTTGATCAGGGTTTGGGAGATATTTTTGTGGGAAGAGTAGCAGGAAATTTTGTAAACGAAGACTTATTAGGGAGTATGGAATTTGCCTGTAAAGTTTCCGGTGCAAAATTGGTTTTAGTAATGGGACACCAGCACTGCGGAGCTATAAAAGGTGCAATTGATGATGTAAAACTTGGAAATATTACCGCTATGCTTTCAAAAATAAAACCAGCTGTAGCAATGAGTCAGGATTTTAAAGGCAAGAAAACTTCTAAAAATGACGAATTTGTAAAACACGTTTCAGAAAACAATGTGCTTTATTCTATGGATCAAATTCGCAAAAAAAGCCCAATTCTTAAAGAAATGGAAGATAAAGGAGAAATAAAAATCGTAGGTGTGTTTTATAATTTGACAGACGGAACCCTTGAATTCTTAAAATAATGAGCATTAAAAATTATTTATTCACCATCCTTTTTTTAATTTGGAGTTCACAGTCAGTAATCGGGCAAAATAATCGTATTAGTACAAACAACAGCATTGGTTGGTATAACTTTTTTGGAACATTCAAAATCTCAGAAAAATTTGGAATACATAGCGAATACCAATGGAGAAGAAATGAAATGATTACCCAATGGCAGCAAAGTTTATTACGGATTGGGATAAATTACAACTTAAATTCAAGAGTGTTGTTCCGGATTGGCTATGGCTTTATCGAAACTTATCCTTATGGAGAAATACCCATAAATGGAATGGGCAGAGATTTTACAGAACATAGAATTTTTGAAATGGTACAGCTGAATCACAAAGAAGGAATCCTTGATTTCTCGCATAGATTTATGTTAGAACAAAGATTTGTAGGCAGGTACAGTTCCATAAATGAGACAACAGAAGACGAATTTCCGTTATTGAACCGAATTCGGTATATGATAAGAGTTCAGGTGCCTTTAAAAGGAAATGAGATAAAAGACAAAACACCCTATTTAGCTTTCTATGACGAAATTTTTATTGGATTTGGAAAAAATGTAAACATGAACGTTTTTGATCAAAACAGAATTGGAATTTTGTTAGGCTACAGATTTAATAAAAATATAAGAATTGAAGGTGGATATCTAAATCAAACCCTGCAATTGGGAAGACAGCTAGGCGGAAGAAATGTTTTTCAAAACAATAATGGAATTATATTGAATACCAATTTAAACTTTGACTTGACGAAAACAAATAAAACCATTGAATAGAACTTATTAAGAATCAGATAAAAAGACTAAAAAGTGTTACTTTTTAGCCTTTTTTATTTCCTTTAGAATTATTACTTCTTGTTTTTAGCCAGATATTCATCTGGTTTTTTCATAAAGTCATCTTTACATACCGTTGAACAAAACCCGTACAATTTCCCTTTATAAGTAACGGTATCACTAACGCCATACTTGCTGACATCCATATTACAGCTAAAGTCTATGTTGCTGGCGTAGGTCAATTTATTAAGCGGGTTTTTAGGATCTTTATACGTTGTTTCAGATTCCATCGTATGTGGATGATCATGTGGGTGTACTTTTGTTTCTTTTTTATTACAGCTTAACACAGCGGTGATGGCAACAATTACAAAGATTTTTTTCATAATATTAAATTTTGATGATTATTTTATTAGAGCAGAATTATAGCGGGCGCTCACTTCATTCCAGTTAATTACATTCCATACTGCCGATAGATAATCGGCTCGTTTATCTTGATATTTCAAATAGTAAGCATGTTCCCAGATATCAATACACAAAATAGGAATTCCTTTATTTTGCACATCATCCATTAAGGGATTATCCTGATTGGCGGTAGAACTAATCTCCAGATTGTTATTCCCAGACACACAAAGCCATACCCATCCGGAACCAAAACGGGAAAGTGCAGCCTGATCTAATTGTTGTTTTAAATTCTCAATACCTCCAAATTTTTCAGTTATAGCTTTGAGTAGCGCAGCCGAGGGTTTTGTATTTTTCTCCGGCGTTAAGAGCGTCCAGAACATCTGATGGTTATAATGCCCTCCTGCATTGTTTCTCACTGCCGCAGGCAAAGATGAAATCTTTGAAAAGAGCTGCTCCAGTGTCATTTTTTTATCTGCTGTAACTTTGAGCGCATCATTCAAATTTTTCACATATCCCGCATGATGTTTACTATAATGAATTTCCATCGTCTTTGCATCAATATAAGGTTCCAGAGCACCATAGGCATAAGGCAGTGGCTTTTGAACAAACTGAGCTGAGACTGATAAACTCAGGGTCAACATTACTATTAAAATCTTTTTGTTTAACATGTTTTTTGTTTTTATTGATTTGATAATCTTCGGAACTGCTCGGGTGTCGTGCTGGTCTGCCTTTTAAAAAAAGTAACAAAATAGGATGCATTTTCAAAACCCAGCTGATCCGCAATTTCATTTATAGAATAATTCGTAAAATGAATGAGCCGTTGGGCTTCTATCACAATACGTCTGCGTATGAGATCCCCTGCTGTATAATTTGTTACTTCCTTACATATCTTATTTAGATAATTTGGCGTTACGTGCAGCAGGTCTGCATAGGCAGCGGGCATTTTTTTCAATTTAAAATCCTTGTCAATAAGTTTCTCAAATTCTTTTATTTTTTGCTGTTTAGGCGTATTGTTTCCAACAAATCCCAAGGGATCATAAAGGTGCTCTAAATCGAAAAGCAAAATATTGAGATACGACCTAAGCACTTTCATCGACTCTCTTCTATGGAGAACAAACTCTTTAAAAAATATTTCCAGCAGGTATATCCACTTGTTTTTCTCCTCATCACTAAACCTTACAAATAATTTGGAAGTATCGTGAAGACAGGAAAATTGATCTAAAATGTTACTATTATAGCGCAGGGAGAAAAAATCTTCCGTGAAACAGATTATTTTTCCTTTCGCTTTCCTGTTAATGTCTATACTGCTTATGCAGCGTGGCTTTATAACGATAACCTTGGCATTATCGAGACGGATTTTCTGATTGTCAATGCTAATTTCTCCAGCTGCATCATCAATAAAGACAAGCATAAAGAAATCCTGCCTGTGAGGGTATTCCAATAAAGGAAATCGCTGCAGCAGGTTTGACAGGTTATCCATCCAGAAATGACTATCATCATCAGTAAATAAGCCCAGACCACGCAATGGTATTTCTGAGATTTGCATTTTTTTGATTTTATGATTAATACTAAAACGAGAGTATTACACGCATCTTGGAGGGTGGTAAATCGAAAAAACATAATTGGACTTTTGATTGCTCATCTGCAGCATTGGATGCTTTTTTTTTAATACAAAGCGTACCACTGTAAATGAAAACTGAACCTGAGTTTGTAAAAACAGCTGTAATTCCTTATAGGTTACCGTTGGAAATTTCTGCTCCTGCTTTTCATTTTCTTTTAATTTATTCTCCAGGTAGCATTTTCCATTACAAATCGGCACAGCATCAAACCTGTTGATACAGAAATTTTTGGCAATATAATCCTGATTGATGTAAAAATCACCAATAATCCAGATACTGCCTGCATTTTGAAATACAAGCAACATTAGAATAAATAAAGTGATACATTTTTTCATCAGTGAAAAATTTATTTAGTGGAACTTTCTTCTAAAAGATTTTTTACATCAGCGATCAGCCTTGTAGTTTCCTTTGGATTTGTCCCATCGTAAACACCACGAACATGCCTGTTCTTGTCAATGAGCAGAAATCCACCACTGTGCACAAAACCGCCAGGTTCATTTTTATCAGGATATGCTGTTGCAAAATAACTCTCGGTTGCAATTTTATAGATGCTGTCTCTGTGCCCCGTTACAAAATGCCAGTTCTTTTTTATACCGTTATCTACCGTATATGCTTTTAGGCGTGGTATAGTGTCATTATCCGGATCTATAGTATGAGAAAGAAACAATACCTCATCATTGGTTTTATATTCATCATATACTTTTTTGAGCTGCACATTCATTTTCGGGCAGATTGAAGGGCAGGAAAGGAAAATGAAATCAGCAATATAAATTTTGCCGTCAAAAGTTTTATTGTTTATCTCCAGACTGTCCTGATTGGTAAATGAAAAGTCTTTGATACGAGGGTACTGGGTTTCATTGCCCTTTACTATAGGATTTCCTAAAATTGGAAGCTTTTCCTGTGCTTTCTCACATGATATTACCAACAGACAGTGTATGATTATCAAAACTATTTTTTTCATGTTTTTATTTTTTTAAGTATTTATAAGAATAGATTATTATACAAACCTACACGTGATTTTTTTATAATGTGTAATTTAAATTGACACTCCATCTGTAATTGGCTTCCATTTTGCCCGATGATAAATTTTGATTAATTGGAAGCATGGCATTTACACCTATAGAAAATTTATCTTTTCCGGCTTCAAAACCAAATTTACCAAAGAGAATATCCCCAGCTGTATTGGGCAGATCCAGTCCGTGCTGTTTGTTGGTCTGGTAAACCTCACCTGCCACACCTGCCTGAGGTACTATTTGTACGGTATTTAAATCGAATAAATAAAACAGCGTAGCGGCATAATTGAACTGATCTCCATATTGATATTCTTTTTTATTCTCCGTTTTAAATACATAATTAAATGTCGTATTCAGACCTAAATCTTTTCTGTTGATGACATATTCCGAAACCACAGAATAGTCCCAGCTTCCGGTTCCAAGCTGGAAACTTTGATTGATACTTCCCCGATTATTAGCCTCGGTAAATTTACCAGTTGGCATTTTGATCCCTGCTCCAATGTTTATTTTATGAGTAAAAACCGCACTGTCTTTTTTTGTCTCAAAAACGGTGTACAATCCCATTACGGTAATATCGCCCAAACCGGAAATATTCTCAGTCCCTGTGATTAATTCCCTCTGGTGAAAATGATAGGGTAACAGTGCTGAAATCTGGATTTTATCAGTAATCGGAATCCTTGTCCATGCCTGAATCGTATTGAAAATTTCATCAATCCAGGGCGAATTGGCAAAGATTCCGTCTCGGCTGGTATAACTTTGCTTAAAATAGCGAATCCCTACAAAGTTATTATTGAGCATAGAACTAAATCCCATACTACCTCCGCTTGCAGAGCAGCCGCAGGCATCGCAGTCAAAGTCTTCCATCAGGGCCAGACGTTGAAAAGTAAATCTTGAAATACTATCTTTCTCTGTTGAACAGAAGGCTGTACTACTGACTAAAAGCATCAATACTGTTATTATCTTTTTCATTTTTTTGTTGTATTTATTCTGAAAACTGCTTATCGTTTAAATATTGATAATCGGTCAGCGTTTTCAAAAAGGCAATCAATTGTTTTTTTTCTGCTTCAGAAAGTGAAATGCCTAATTTTCCATTTTTATTCAATATAGGATCTAAAGTTGGCGAAGCCAAAACACCACTATTGTAATGTTCAACTACCTCCTGCAAAGTTCCAAATCTGCCGTCGTGCATGTAGGGACCTGTTTTTTCAACATTGCGAAGCGTTGGTGTTCTAAACTTTCCTAAATCTTCCAAATTATTGGTAATCCTGGCTCGGCCTCTTCTCATCATCAGCTCGGTATCATCTGTAAAATCATTATCGATTCCGTTATTATGGTATAAATTATCTGTCAGTAAAGGTGCTGCATGACAGGAAAAGCAAAATTGTTCTGCCAGTCCGAGTCCTTTAAGTTCCTCTTCATCCATCATACCGCCTGACTCACCACGCAGATACTTATCATATCTTGAATTTGCGGAGATCAATGTTCTCTCAAACTGAGCAATTGCCTTTACGATATCCGCTTGGTTAATTATCTTTCCAAATGCTTTTTCAAACATTTTCGGATAAGCGGCATCGGCATTTAATTCCTCAAGTAGTTCTTCCAGATTTTGGTGCATCTCATCGACGTGCGCCAAAGGGGCAAATGCCTGAGATTCCAGATTAGTAGAACCTCCATCCCAAAACAACCCATTATTGGCCCAGGCCAGATTGATGAGCGCCGGAGAGTTACGTTCCAGTGCATTTCCTGAAATTCCCTGTTTGGTAAGCGCAAAGCCGTCAGAGAAAGCTAAACTCTGCTGATGACAGGTAGCGCATGAAACCTGATTATTACCTGAGAGCCTTTTATCAAAAAACAACTTTTTCCCCAGTGCAATTCCGTCAAACGTCAAAGGATTTGTTTTTGAATCCACAAACTCAGGAAAATTACCAGGAACCAAAACCAATGGCTGTGGCTCCTGATAGTTATCATCAAGATCATTACAGGAAAAGCTTAAAAAAACCAAACCTGCAATGCTCCCAATTTTTATAATTCTATCTAACATTAATTATTCTACGCTTTTAACTGTAAAAACATTATTTTTATAATTATCAGCTGTTTTTGTCATTAATTCAGGCGTTTTAGCCGATACTTTTGGATTGGCTACCAAATCAATATCTTTTACAATTTTCTCCACATCAACATTCAAATTCAATTTGGCACTTTTGCCTGCGCTTACCACCAAAGGAGTCGGCAAAGTAATTTCTACTGTTCTGTAATTTGTATTTAAACCTGTTTCAACTGAGATAGCAACCGGAGTTCCCGGGCTAACATTTTTACCTGTAAGGCTGGAGAAAATATAACTTGTATGCCACATCCATGATACATTAGTCATACCGTTGAGTTGTGATAATTCACCATCCTGAATACTCATATTATCATTGTGGGCAGCATCAACTCCGACAGAGAAAATAACTTTAGTGTAGGATGCTGATGGAACATCTTTTAAATCAATGGTTTCTCTTTTAGCCGCTTTGTAGGTGAATTTTTCCTGAACCAGTATATCTGTGGTTTCTTCCATTAGAAAGAAAGAATTAGAAAGCGCATAAGTTTCATTTTTATCGCTTACCAGTTTAACATCACTGATCCAATAACGAAGATGGTCAAATTGAAACGACTGACCATTTATGGTAAAGGGAGTGTTTAATACAAAATCTGCAGCTCCTACCTTTGAATCAAAATTAAGCTGCGTATCTCCGCTTGTTGCCACCACTGCATCAGCAGCATCACTTGAACATGAATTGAGAGAAAGTAAGGCAATAAGGGCTAAAGAAATATTCTTAAAGTTTTTCATTGTTGTATTTTTTAAAATAAATTAAATTTTTAAAATTCCGAAAATCGTTTATCGGTTAAATATTGTGTGTCTGTGAGCGTTTTTAAAAAGGCAATGATCTGTTTTTTTTCTGTTGGTGAAAGTGCAATTCCAAGCCTGCCGTTTTTCTTTAAAAGCGGATCCAGTGTCGGGGAATCTTCTACGCCTGATTCATAATGATTCAAGACTGCTTCCAGTGTACCAAAACGACCGTCGTGCATATAAGGTGCTGTAACTTCAATATTACGAAGGCTCTGCACCTTGAACTTGTAATAATCCGAGGCTTTTTCAGTTACCTTGTAACGCCCCACGTCATTAACTTTTGGGTTTACAGCAAGACCGTTATTACGGAAAGAGTTGTCGGTCATTAGATCTGTTGCATGACAGGAAGCGCAATTGGTTTTAAACAAATTATATCCCGCAGTTTCATCAGCCGAAAAGTTACCTCCGGGTTCACTTCGCCTGAACTTATCAAACTTTGAGTTGGATGAAACCATCATCACCATAAATTGTGATAATGCCTTTAGCATATTCTCGGTTGTGATGGCTTTATCTTCAAAAGCCTGTCCAAAAAGCTTTTGGTATTCCTTATCACCTTTCATCATGGCAAGGATTGAATTCAGGTTTCCATTCATTTCAATTACGCTTGTAAGAGGAATAACAGGCTGTAAATCTAAATTTTCAGCCGCTCCGTCGTACATATAACTAGTTTGAAATGCCATATTTTGAATTGGCGGCGCATTACGAGTGCCTACTGCATTATCCACACCATGACTTACTGTATGCCCGTGATGGGTAAAGGCATTAGCCTGCAGGTGGCAAAAACCGCACGATACCAGTCCATCTGAGGCCAGCCTTCCATCATAGAAAAGTTTTTTTCCTAATTCAAAACCTTTTTCAGTGGGTTTGTTTCCTTCGATGTTATAGGCCGCAGACGGAAAGTTGGACGGTATCGCAAAATCCAGTGGAACATTGACGTACTGCTCTTCTTCATTATCAGAACAGCTTATCAAAAGGGGAACCACTAAACAAATAAAATATCTTAATTTCAACATATTTTTGAGTTTAAAAAAGCAAGTATCAATTCAACGTACATCAAAACAGGGAGCACTGCTTCATCCGCATAAATGCAGATAAAGGGGTATTCCGCGAAAAAAGAACGCGAATTAATTCCTGATTACTGTAAATATTTAGTCGTTGTGCACGTGATCTATTCTGAACATTTTTGAAATGTTAGTGGTTATTTTAGGCAAGGCTTCACCACCCATAATCATAGCTCCCATTTCGACTTCATTGTAGTCTGAGAGTTTTATGGTATTCTCTCCATCAAGAATTTTAGACAAGTCTGCTACGATATGAACAGCTGGAGTAATATTGCTTCTTACCAGTGCTTTTATAGGCAAATCCAAAGTTACCTCAGTATAATTATATGCACCTCCAATTTGTCCGGTATGAATCATAAAAGAAGCTGGTGAAGTAACACTTGCTGAAGTAAAAGTTCCCTCGAAAGCGAGATATTTATAACCCGCAGACCAGCTCCAAAGTAAATCTTTGGCCTGTGCTTTGGCTAAAAAATCACCCTGACCAGCAGCGCCCAATTGCCATTGCTCTTTATCAACTCCAATTCCAAATTTTACTTTGGTATAATCACCCGACGGAATATCGGTAAGATCAAACTGATAGCCTGTCGCCGTATCATTTTCATCGGCAATAAAATAGCTTTTTGCTTTTGGGTAGATAAAAGTCGTCCCGTCTGATTTGGTCAGGACAATGTTGCTTACAATGTAGCGTACCACATTTACCCTGAGTTTTTCATTGTTTGCTGTTGTATTGGTCTGGGTGTCCAGAATAAGATCATTACCATTAAAGGAATTATCAAATTTCAATGCTATTTTCCCCGTTTCAGCTGTTGTATTGTCCTGTTCCTGATCACTTGAACATGAGGTAATAAAAGCGCTCAAGGCTACTATTACTACTTTGTATAGTATCTTTTTCATTTGTATTTTATAAAAATTAAATTTAGTTCAGAGCATGAATGCTCCAATCACTGCGCAAAGCACAATGAGAAATTATCCCAATGAAATTGAGAAGGAATTTAAATTTATAAAATAGTGGTGGGTGGGCGGAAAGTAAGTGAGCAAACTCCAACAGGTTTGCTGTTTAAAAAAGCAAAAGTCTTTTGCTGTGCTTCTACAGGCTCCTCGAAAGTAAAGTTTACCTCAGATGAAATGCTGATATAGACAAGCTCTAATTTTTCTTTTAGGCTGTCCTGCATTTGTTTTTCGTTATCAGAATATTTCTTAAGGCTTTTCTGCAGTTCACATCGGCCGTTACACGAGTTAAAAACAAGTTTACGCTGTACACAGATGGTTTTGGCAATTTCCTGCTGATTTAATTTGAAGGAGGCATAAACAAACAAACTGCCCAGAGAAGGCAGAAAAATGAGACCGCAAAGTAATATGATAATATACTTTTTCAAGAATGTCAATTTGTTTATAAATGCAAAAATACACTAATTTTGTTTTTATTCTGAAGAAAGTTCCTGTTTTATTAAACAAAAAATATACTACAGGCTCTAATGGCGTCCTTTAGGGAAAGTAAATCAAAAGCCAGATAAAGTAAAAAAACAAAATTAAATTATCACCAATACTGGTTCGAATCAATGAGATACGGTCTGCTTCTGATCTCGCTTAGTAAACTGCGAAAATTCAAATAAAATTTTATCTTTACAAAAAAAGGGCATTGAAACAAAGCATTAAAAAAAATTCTATTAATGATATCCTTGAAGCATTGGGCGACACCCCTCAGTCGGAAGGACTTCATATCTATATGAGCAAGGAAGATATCAGCGAAAGCCCTTTTCCTTATCCATTCCGCTCAGACAGCTATACCATTATGATCATACTGTCCGGGAGTTCGAGAATTCAATTTAATTTACTTGATTACAGTATTCAGGCGCATGATATTGTGCTTATTTCTCCTCATACGGTCACTCACATTAAGGAGATAGAAAGCAGCATGTCCCTTATTGCAATTAGCTTCACCATGAATTTTGCATTAAACCACAGCCTTAACCGCACTGATGTAAACGCCTTTGAGTTTTTTGCTTCCAAAACTGCACTGAGCCTTAAATTAAAACAAGCGGAAATAGACAGCCTTGTGCAGCTTACTCAATTACTGTACGAAAAGAACACTACTGTAAGTACGTTTTATGGCAAGGAACTTTTAATACACAGTTTTAATTTATTAATGTATCAGGTTGCAGCCATTTACAGCGAAAAGTATGCTTCCATTGTTACTAAAATGACCCGCAAGGAAGAACTTACTTCCAAATTTATAAAACTCCTGGAGGAAAATTTCAAAAAAGAAAGAAAAGTACAGTTCTACTCTGACGCCCTGAACCTGACTGCAGCACATCTTTCTAAAATACTTAAAGAGGTATCGGGTAAGACAACGGGAGAACTCATAGATGCTGCCATTATTACTGAGGCTTGTATCCTGCTTTCCAATCCGGCATTAAACGTATCGCAGATATCTGATGAACTGAATTTCAGCGACCAGTCTTTCTTTGGTAAATTTTTTAAAAAACATATCCGTTTATCACCATCAGAATACAGGAGAAAGGCATAAGATACCAGCTGAAACAAACCTGCTTCATACTATAATTAACCAACAGTATCCCTCTATTCTCCTATTTCTGATTTTGCATTACCGGACGGAGTCGAAAACAAAGGAATCATTAAATTCTATAGGGCTGTCGGGCATGAAATACGAGATCCCCATATAACTTGCTACAACGCCTCGTCCCTGTTTTAGTTTATTCCCGCTGCGAAGAAAAATGATAGGGCTTATCGTCTTACTTCCCCCATAGCTGATGTATCTGAATTTACCCCGCAGGGTATCCCCAGATATCTCACCTTCCACGGCCCCCGAATCCTTCATAGAACGGCTGACGTAATACACTTGATAGGTGCCGTAAAATCTCTTTTCATATGCTGTGATCTCTAAAAATGCCGTATCCTTTGCTTTTACTGCGGTATATAAAATGCGCTGTTGTTTTACATCATTGCAGCTGAAGAGGCAAAAAAGTACAACAGCTATAACAGCCCCGTAAATCCCATATTTTAATATTTCAACCTTCATCTTAATAATTTTTAATACTACATTTATTTTTGAACATTCTTATCGCTAATAAAACCTGTAAAATGTTGGTTTAATGATAAAACCGACCCTGAGCATTCCCCGCTCTGATTTAAAATCAATAAGGCTCTCGCTATAGCCCTGCCACCACTGCAGGGTAATGAGCTGATTGGCATTTTTTGTAAGCCGGTAGCTCACAGCTGTATTAACACTACCCTTAAAATCCCAGTCTGCTCCTTTTCTTACCGTTATGTCAAAAAACAGTCTGTCTTTATCCAGTGCCCACTGCAAGTGCCCTTCCCCATAGCCAATATATCTGGGCAGAGAGGGATTATTATCAATTAGAAAAGGGATCCATGCTTTAAGGCTCAGAATGAGTCTTGGCGAAAATATCCTTGTAAACCCAACTGAAACAGTATTCAGGCTTCGTGAATAAATACTGTCACGCCCATTGGATTCATGCTCAATTCCAAGGGTTAGTGCTCCAAAGAACTTATCATCCCTAAATACAGGTTTTAACAGCATAAGGCCGGGATTATAGTTGCTTTCCTCAAATGGGCTTGATGCTTTATATACTTTCCAGAATGATTTCTGGGTATAGGTTAAATAGGGATAAAACCCCGTTAAAGGTTTATTGGATAAACGCTGTTTAAAACTGAATTGAAATTTTGCGTCCATAGTGTTTCTCGTAGGTGTCTGGCTGAGATCAACGCCGGTTACAAAATAATTATCCTTGTATATCGAAAATGCGGGAAGCCTTGTGATAACAGCATGGACCGAATCCCTTTCAAGGGGAATCTGTCCATAAGTCCATGCGGTAAAAAAAAGCAGTAAAAAATTTAGTTTCATGTAATGGTATTCATTACTGCAAATTTATTGCGGTAACCTTGTCTGGAAAAGGTCATTTTTAAGCCAAAATTAGTCAGTTTCTGGTTTTTTTTCAATCGGAGCTTATACCAATGAAATGATCAGGTGTGTTTAAACTCAGTTCCACCTTAAAGAGGAAATATATATCGTTTTTTACTTCTGTCTTAAATAAAAAATTCAAAATATTTTATTTTATAAATTTGACAGTTTACATTTACAAAGAATCTTTTAACAGAAGTGCATCTTTTGATCAAGATGTACAGCCGGGATTCCTATTCTCTATTTTCCTTTAAAGATTTTCTAACTATTTAATTATAATAAACAATGTCAACAACCAAAAATCTAAAATTTGAAACACTTCAGGTGCATGCAGGACAAGTCGCTGACCCGACAACGGGTTCCCGTGCTGTACCTATTTACCAGACAAGTTCCTATGTATTTGAAAATGCGGAACACGGCGCCAACCTGTTTGCCTTAAAACAATTTGGAAATATCTATACGCGGCTTCAAAATCCGACTACGGATGTTTTCGAAAAACGTGTCGCTGCATTAGAGGGAGGTATTGCAGCACTGGCTGTTGCCTCGGGACAGGCAGCACAGTTCATTGCCTTGAACAATATTTTAGAATCCGGAGACAACTTTGTTTCAAGCAGCAATATATACGGGGGCACTTACAACCAATTTAAAGTATCCTTCAAAAGACTCGGCATTACAGTTCAATTTACAAAAGAAACTTCAGCCGAAGGCTTTGAATCACTTATCAACGAAAACACAAAAGCATTGTATCTGGAAACAATAGGAAACCCAAGTTATGATATTCCGGACTTTGATAAAATAGCAGCTGTAGCTAAAAAATACGATTTGCCCCTTATAGTGGACAATACATTTGGAGCAGGCGGTTATTTATTCAGACCCTTGGAACACGGTGCGGCAATTGTAGTAGAATCGGCAACAAAATGGATCGGCGGCCATGGAACCAGCATAGGCGGAGTGATTGTCGACGGAGGCACTTATAACTGGGGAAATGGAAAATTTAAACAATTTTCTGAACCTTCAGAAGGCTATCATGGAATGGTTTTCGCTGATGCCTTTGGAATCAACAGCCCTTTTGGTAATATTCAGTTTGCTATTCGTGCCCGTGTTGAAGGACTTCGTGATTTCGGACCAGCTATCTCTCCATTCAACTCTTTCCAACTGATTCAGGGTTTAGAAACATTATCACTTCGTGTGCAGCGCCATGTTGATAATACCTTAGAAACTGCCAAATGGTTAGAAGCACATCCGCAGGTCGAGAAAGTAAATTACCCGGGGCTTGAAAGTTCTCCAAGTTATGCCAACGCCCAAAAATATTTTAAAAATGGATACGGAGCCGTTCTTTCTTTTCAAATAAAGGGTGATGTGACAAAAGCGGATTCGTTCATTGACAGTTTGGAACTGATCAGCCATCTTGCAAACGTGGGAGATACAAAATCTTTGATCATTCACCCTGCGGCAACCACGCATCAGCAGTTAAGTGCAGAAGCGCAAAAAGCGGCGGGCGTATTTGTGGGACTGTTGCGCTTATCTGTCGGTATTGAGCATATTGATGACATCAAAGCTGATTTACAACAGGCCTTTGACAAAATAAAATAATAGCTTTGCTTTACATGAAATCCTGCAAAGAGATTTAAGTAAGTCGAAAGTTTTAAAGTCAAAAGAATCATATTAAAATAAACAGCTTTAAACCAATACATTACATGATTTAAAAACACGGCATTATACTGTGTTTATTACTTAAATAAAAAAATAATTGAATAAAAAAAGCCTGCAAAAATAATATTGCAGGTTTTTTTCTGTTCATTATTTTAAAGAGTTTGTATATCTAAATATTACACGATTTACATTTTTAATAATTAGAGAACGCCAGTAATGGTATTTCCAATCCTGCTGCCATCATTCTGGTTTTACTTGTATGAACCAATGAATCCCAGAAGCCGTATTTTTTAGGCACCATCACTAAAACATCAGGATTATACTTTATAATTTCTTTCTTTATCTCATCAATAACGGCATTGGAATGCACTGTCTTATAAATGTATTTTTCATCTTCAAATTCTTTTGCTGAATTTGATCCTATCTGGTTCTCTTCTTTAAGTTCCTCTATGCTCTGATTAACATTAAAAAATTCGATTTCCATTCCAAAGCCTTCAACGAGTCCTTTAAGCCAGCCAAGTTCTTTAATGGTGCTCCAGCTTAATGCATCGCATGCATACAGTATTTTTTTCAGGCCTTGAAAACGGGCATTTTTCGGCACTGCCAAAACAGGAAAATTTATATTCTTAATTACCGATGTGGTGGAGTTCCCCAATAAGTCCTGTTCAAAAGAATGCTCCGCCATTCCCATCACTATTAGATCAGCACCTGCTGCATCAATGACAGACAAAAGTTCATCTTCCAAGAAAGAATAACTGCAGTAAGAACTTACTTCAATCTTGAACACGGCTGCTGTTTCACGGCTTAAAGTATCCAGTCTTGAACTGGCTTTATCTAATTCTTTCTGCATTTCATTGGCACTGATTAGTGAATTGGCGCTATGCACACTTAGTGAGAAAGCGTTAAATAAAACTAGTTTTGCCCCTATTGCTTTTGCAAATCCGGCTGCATAGATAACAGCATTTGATGCGGTTTGAGAATAATTCGTGGCGGCAATAATGGTCAGCTGTGAAGTCATTGTGTTTATTTTTAAATTTAAAAACTCATCGTATTCTATTTCTCAGGTAATTGAAGTACTATTTAATACTCCCCAATTGTTTTTTTGTATTTAGCTTCCATAATTTTATAGCCGGCTTTAGCATCAATAACCTCAGCGTATGCTTTCTGCCAGAGCACCTGTGCTTCTAAAACATCTTCTCCCAGAACTGTTCCTGCATCAAAACGGTCCTGATTCAGACGCAGGTTTTCTTCTGCCTGCTGCAGTGATTTTTTGCTGAGATCAATTTGTGTAACCGACTGGTTGAGCATGAGCCATGCATTTTGAATCTCGATGCTTAATAATTCTTTGGTTTCTTCCAGTTCAAATTTTCTGGCTTCCGTTTGAAACCCCTGCTCCTTAACTTTTTGCTTCCTCCCTCCCCAATCGAGTATAGGCACCGACAGGGTCACTAATCCTACAAAGGCCTGCATATCATCATTACCGTTAGAAAAATTGATCTTTTTGCCATAGGATGCAAGACCGTTAGCGCTCACTGCCAGTGTGGGCTTTTGGTTTCCTTCTAATAATTTACCCTGATACTGCTGAATTTCGACTGCCTTATTAAGTATACCAATTTCCGGACGTTTGTTTATTGCTGTTTTAACATCTGAATGGCTTATGAGCGCTACTTCTACAGCAGAATCCTCTTTAATATCAAAATCAACATTATACAGCCCTGTTATTTGTGTAAGGTTTAACTTCGCCATTGCAAGACCGTCATTTGCCCTTGTTAAATTCAGCATCGCTTCATTGTGTTGCACCTCAACTTTCAGAAGATCATTTTTGTAAATAAGTCCTGCATCAAAAGAATTCTGAAGATCATTTTTCAATGTATTTAATAGTTTCAGGTATTGCTCAGCCAGAGCTGCTTTTTCTTTTAAATTGACAACCTGCCAATAGGCTGTTTCGGCACTTAGTAATACCTCATCTTCTGTCAGCTCTTTCTGTGCAGTCTGCAGTTCAACAGCAGAACTTGTCATTTTTTTTACTGTCTGAATTTTATTTCCTGCATATATAACCTGCGTTAAAGCCACTGAACCGTTTGCACTATATTCCGGAAGTAACGTTTTAAAAGGATCCGAAAGATACAATCCAAAAACGCTTGCATCAATTGTGGGTTTTGCTGCCGCTTTTGCAGCCGCATTCGCCGCTATGGAGGCATTAATATTACTTTGTGCTTTTTTAAGTTTTTTATTATTTTCTAAAGCCTTACTTTTTACCTCCTGCAATGATAATTGCTGCTGAGCCTGAACATATCCTGACATCAACATCATCAAGACTAATAAAAATGCTGTATTGTGTTTTCTTTTCATGTCTATTCATTTTTAAAACTTTCCTGCCGAATCTTTTTATTCCGACTCAACAGGAAGTTTAAATTTGTTATTTATCAATGCGCCGGTTTGTACATTACATCATCTTCCCCATCAGGCTGATCTTCCGGCGCCTCATCATGGATAATTGGATTTTTTAAAAATTTATAATACATCACAGGAACTACAAAAAGTGTCAATATCATTGAGAAAATAAGGCCAAAGGCCAGTACGCTTCCCAGAGGCGCCCACATAGGTGACTTTCCTACAATCATAGGCACTACTCCCACTGCTGCTGCTGCTGAAGTAAGAAAAATCGGTCTCATTCTTCTTTTTGCAGCTGCTATTGCCGCCGCCTTATGCTTGTAACCATGATCCCGAATAAGCTCATCGGCATAATCGACCAGTATAATTCCGTTCCTCACCACAATACCAATCAGACTTATGATCCCCATAAAACCGGTCATTCCCAGAGGATTTCCTGTTACAAGAAGTCCTAAAAAAGCACCGAAAAGACTCAGTAAAAATGTACAAAGCACAATTAGTGCTTTTGCCAGACTCTTAAACTGAAAGAGCAGCGTTAAGAAAATTAAAATAAGACTTACCCCCAGAGACACTCCCATACGCGGTGCATTCTCTCCGCTTGATTCTGCATCTCCCCCATATTGTATCGTAGTTCCGGACGGTAGTTTAAGAGCATCTATTTCAGGCTGGATATCCTGAAGAATTCGAGACGGTTTTCTGCCCAGCTGCGCTTCAGAATATACGCTCAGCATTTTGAGTCCGTTTCTTCTGAGCAGCATTCCTGTATGCCACTGCGGATCGAGGGTAGCAACAGCTTTAAGCGGCACTTTTTTTCCATATCGGCTTGAAATGTGGAGGTTTTCCAGTGCAGTAAGGTCTTTTCTGCTCTTCTCATCAAAACGAAGAAATATGTCCACTGTTTTATCCCCTTCCCACAATGTTGAAATGGAATAGCCTTTTAAACCCGCCCCTAAAGTTTGCGTGATTGCCTGAGTGCTTATGCCCAGACGATTGGCTTTGGCATTGTCTACATTGAGTTTTACCCCCATATAGTCGTATTCATTACTCAGACGAACATAATTTACACCTTCCGCCTTTTCTAAAATTTTCTTTATTTGTAATGCTGTTCTTTTTTGATCCGCTTCATTTTCGCTTATCACACGAATATCAATCGGAGCCCCTTCCTGAAAGCTCAGCTGTTTGATCTTCACCGCGCCATCCTGCATAAAGCCTTTGAGCTTCTCTAAATACTCTTTTGCCATTTCATTGGTGGCATCACTATCCGTTGTAGTAATAAATACCTGTGCAAAATGTTTTCTTGGCGTTTCTGGAGCGTAAGAAGTATGGAAACGGGGCGAACTCATCCCGATAAAACTCGTCACATCAACCACACGCTGATCTTTTTTCAAGATTTGTTCGAGCTCTTTTACTTTTTCTACTGTTTTTTCCAATGATGTCCCATTGGGCATCCAGACTTCCATATTAAACTGGTTTCTTTCACTTAAGGGAAAAAATTCTGAGTCAACTTTAGTAGCTATAAAAAGAGCAGCTAGGATAGAAAGTACTCCCAAACCAATAGTGATTTTTGGATTTCGAAATGCGGCCTCTACCCCTTTATCAAAAGCAGACTGAAGATGATCCAGCAGATTTTTCTTTAAAGGCCTGTCGCTTACTTTGTGTTTTAACCCCTTTTTAATAAATACATAACAGGTATATGGAGTAAAGAGCAGGGCAACCAGCATGGAAACAATCAGCGCAATGGCTACTGTTACAGGCAGGTAAAACATAAAATCCTTGGCAATACCGTCCATGAAAATGGCCAGTGGCAAAAATGCAAATATGATGGCCAGCGTTGCAGTAAAAATAGGAACCATCAACTGTTTGGCAGCCTGCCATGCACCTGTCCAGGGTTCTACACCTTCATCCAGTTTTTCGATATAATTATCTACTACCACTATGGCATTATCCACTACCATTCCCAGTACAATGATAAGCGCGGCCAATGTTACCTGATGCAGTTCAACCCCCATCATGTTCATAAAAGCAAATGTGATCAGCATCGAAATTGGTGCTGCTGCAGAGGCCACTAAGGCAATACGGAAAGGCAGCAACAGCATAACCACCAAAAGTACTGATACAATAGCCAGTCCAAATTCCTTCATGAAATGGCTGATGCTGTGCTCGACATCATTAGGCTGGTTTACAATGGTTTTCATCTTCACATCCGGCGGGAAGGTTTTTTGTATAGCGGCAATCTTTGCTTCTACTTCTTCACCAAATGCTACGATATTATTTCCAGGAAGCATATCAACAGATAATACCATGGCTTTCTCTTCGCCTACGCGCACAAATGAGGATTTTTCTTCAAAACGCCTTTCAATCTGTGCAACATCTTTCAATCGTACAATGGTTCCCGAAGGTGTTGTATAAACAATCTGGCTGGCAATATCATTCTCATCCTTATAGCGGCTGTTGGTGTATACAGGAATAATATTATTGGAACCCATAGAAACTTCACCTGTGTAACCGGTAATATTCTGCTGCTGCAGCACTGCCATAAGTGCGCCGGCATCTAAACCGTATTGCTGCAGTCTTTTGTCATCTATCTTAATATAGATCTGCTGTCTTTGTCCTCCTGAACGATTGATTTTAGAAACCATCGGGATCACTTTGAGACCGTCTTCTAGTTTATCGAGGTATTTTTCTATCTCGGCGTACGAACGTTCCTTTGACGATACAGAGATAATCATCGCCGTTACATCTGCAAAATTACTGTTGATAAACGGGCCGATAACTCCCTGAGGAAGTTTTGAGCGCAGATTGGCATCCATATCCAGCTGGAGTGTATGCCAGAACTTTTTACGGTCTTGTACTGTTGTATAAATTTCTGTTGTTATAAAAACCTGTCCTTCACGAACCTCAGACTTTACTTTTTTCTTCTTGATTTCTTCAAATGAAAACAAGTACTGTTCTATTTTTTTTGCTACTTCTTCTTCTACCTGATGCTCGTCGGCACCCGGATAAATGGCATAAACCAAGGCTGTGGGCATGTCAATTCGGGGATTTTCGCTTCGGGGCATATTCACTAAAGAATTAATCCCCATAATCATCAAAAGGACAACAAGCACAATGACAACCTGTTTATGTTTCATTGCGGCTTCCAAAAAGTGTATGTTACGCTTTGTCATGTTTTAAAATAATTTTAGGAGATTAAAATTTGACAGGTGTCCCGTCTTCTAAATTGGTTTGTCCGTTTACAATAAGTTTATCGCCCGCCTGTAAACCATCATTCACAATAACATCACTGGTTCCTGTCATTTTAGAGATATTTACCCTCTTCTTGAATGCGGTATTATTAGCTTTGGCAATAAATACATAGTTTATATTATCGGCATCCCTCACAAGAGACTGTGCCGGAATGATTACAGCATTCTGAGTCCTGCCCGAGCTGATGCTGATATCGGTAATCATTCCAGGCAGAAGCCCACCATTTGGATTATCCAATCTTATTTTCACAGTATAAGTTTTAGACATATCATCGGCCTGGGGATTGATTATGGTAACTTTGCCGTTAATATTTTTATCCAGTGAAGGAATTGTAATTTTTGCATTGGCGCCGATTTTTAATGAACTGATTTCATTTTCATTAATAGCTGCAACAGCATAAACTTTATCTGTTTTAACAATCGTAAAGGCAGGAATTCCAGGCGCAGCAGTAGCTCCAGTTTCGGTTAGTTTATGGGTGATAATTCCGGAAAAAGAAGCATATAATTTGGTGTCTTGTAAATTTTTAGATGCGGTTTCTTTATTGGCTTTTGCTTGTGCCAGACTCGTTTTTGCTGCGATATGATCACGCTGCGGAAGACTTCCTTTTTTGTACAGCTGGTCGAAACGGTTGAAATTGTCCTGAGTTTGTTCAAGGCCGGCATTCGCCACAATAAGATTGTTTTGATAAGAGTTCTGCTCAATTGTGGCTAATAGTTGTCCTTTTACAACATACTGCCCTTCCTGCACCATTACAGCGTTTACCCTCCCTGGTACACTAAAACCTATCGAGACTGTATTATCTGCTTCAATAGTACCGCTGTATTGTAAAACCTCAGACTGAGGCGAAACCATTATCTCTTTTACATTAACTTTTACAGGTTCGGCTGCTTTGTTTTGATCTGGTTTGGTTTTACCACATCCCGCTCCTAATAACATGACACTTAGAATAAAAAAAATATTCTTTTTTAACATTACCATATGATTTGCTTTTAATTATCACTAAATCCCAATCGGTTCATCCAACTGATTGCTGCAAATCTCTATAGAATGGCTAAGGCATGAAAGGTCTGTTTCTTGCGCATATTGGTCAAAAACTCATTTTTTTAAAATTACTAAAAAACTATTCCCAGATATGGTCAGGTCTAAAGGTTATTGATTACAACTTCAAAGTATAAAAGAACTTCAGAAATACTGAAAAGCTTTTGATATTGAAAGAAATAGTAACGATTATCTAAATGAATGCACCAAAAATCAAAACAGACTAGCGCTTTTTTAAATTTAAATTTGCAACAAATCAATTTTAATCTACCTATTGAATTCAAAACTTGAAAAATAAGAATATCAGTATAGACAAACATGAACTTGTTTCGAATAGAGATCAAGGTATAAAACCAATCAATATGTTTAAAAAAAGTATTTTAGCATTAACCTCAATTGCTTTACTGGCTTCTTGTGAAAAAGATGAAGTATCTGCACCTGTAACAGGAGAATCAGGGAAATTCCAAGTAAATTTCGATAATATGGTCGGTACCGAAGATTTACAACTTCAGAAAAACTATCGTATCGATGGAAAGAATTACACATTTGAAAATTTCAGGTATTGGGTAAGCAACATTCGCTTACAAAAAGAAGATGGTTCCTGGCACAGCGTTACGAATTCCTATTATTTAATTGAAGAAACAGGTGCGATAGCCATTCAGGAGGGACAATATAATTATGCAGCCCGGAAAAGAGAAAATATAAGTCTGCCAAATATTCCACAAGGTACTTACAAAGCAATTGAATTTGGAATTGGTGTAGACAAAGAGAAGAATGATAATTTAAGTATTACTGGCGGAGAATTATCAATTATGAACGGAATGACAAATACTGCATGGATGTGGCACACCAGCTATATCTTTAGCAGCCTAAAAGGTATGGTCGAGAACAACACAACCAAAGTGCTCAAACTGGAAACCGGACTTAATGATAGTTATCGAACAGTTAGGCTTAATCTGGCTTCTACGATTACTTTCGAACTAGGAAAAAATGCTGTCATTTCTCTTAGAGGTGATATTCTTACACTGCTTGCTTCATTTGATAATTGGGAAAAGCCTACGGTCGGTGCCCAACAAGTCAAAGAGATGAAGAATATCTCAGATAATTTTAAAAATATTTTTTTCACTATTAAATAACCCAAAATGAACATTTTCAATAAAATAACTTTTTGTCTATTAAGCGTATCTTTTCTAATTACGAGCTGCTCAAATGATGATAAAAAAGCTGAACCAGAAAAAACTGAACCAGTTTGCCAAATAACGTCCTATACCGACCAATGGTTTATGGGAGAAAAATCAAGTAATAAAGTAGTAAGGAAATTTGTTTATGATGCTAAAGGCAGAGTAATAATTGCACCGGAGGGGAGTACTCAAATTTCATTCGAATATTATGATGATCAGATAATTGTAAAATATTCTAATCCAGCACCTAATATAGTTACAGACTATTATACCTTGGATGCTGAGAAAAAAATTACGCATCTTGTAAGAAAAGCAATGAATTCCTTTAGAGGAGATACAGAAATAAAAGATTATGTAATTTTGGATTTTGAATATAATCAAGACAAACAATTAACTGTAATTAAAGAAGGAAATAAAAAAGCCACTCTTACCTACTTAAATGGTAATTTAGTAGAAATGCATGATGGTTTGAATGGAGAAAATAAAACATATAAATTTTCATATAATCTCGAAGAAGAGTATCAAAATTTATTTTTATTTTCACTTTCACCAATCTACCATTTAAACTCCTTACATCGCATTCCAACTCCTAGCAATAATCCTATTGGAATGGGAGTGTTAACATCATCAGGATATTTTGGGAAATTGTCTAAAAATCAAATAAAATCCATTAATACTTATGAATTTTCCTATCGTAAAAATGAAAGCAAACAAACAATCGGTGTTGTAGAAAAGAATTCAGAAGAATCAATTGACTATACAGAATACAATTTTGAATACTTATGTAAGTAAATGACTAAAAATAGCATTTGCGACAGGATCTTCTTTTTTTTTATGTTACTCCAGTAATAATGATTTTATTGATTCAAAAAAACTACTGAACGATTTTTGTTTCCGAATGACTTTGAAATTTTCATAATAGAATGGCATTAAATTAAAAAAAAAACGGGACGGAATAGCTTAAAAAGCCAACCGTCCTTGTTTAAATATTACAGGTTTTGATTAACCCCAAAACTCATTTTCTGCAGCTTGGTTTTCTGAAAACAGCCAAACCTGAATAATTTTTTCATTTACAACTTCAAACAAATCGACACCATTCATGTCAACTGTTTTCTCGCCAATTTTACCACTGAAATGAACCGGGAAGGAAACTAAATTTCCGTTAGCCATCAAAGTGCCTGTAGGCTCTATAACCAATGAACCCTGCGTTGCACCCATCATATCACCAAGCATTTTTCCAATGGATTCAAGACCTGTTTTTGTTCCGGCAAACTGATGATCACCGGGCTGGTGCCATTTTGCATCTGGACTGAAATGTGAAAATGCTGTTGGAATGTCTCCTTGTGAAAGGGCTACTGAATAAGCTGTTACTACTTCTATTGCTGTCATAATTTAATTGTTTTTAAAGTTATTTAATTGTCACTTTTATTGAAAAATTTCACTAAAAAGTACTTAAGAATTGGATTATTGAAAATAATAACTATTCAATATTTCTTTATTTACTTTTACGTTGAGTTATATAAAAATAATGTATTTTATCTACTATTTTCTCCCTTTGATAAGAAAACAGCGTTATTAAAACGTAAAGTTTAAAAACAGGAACGATTTAGTTTAAATACTAATCATCCTGCTTAAATATTACAGGCTCTACTTTCCAAAGAAATCATCATCTATTTGTTGGTCATCTGAAAATGTCCAAACATGAACAATCTTTCCTTCTTTGACCTGAAAAAGATCCATCCCTCCCAAATCCATCGTTTTCGTTTCTTTTTTAGCTGTAAACCAAACAGGAACGGATACCAAATCACCGCTTTCCAGCATTGCTCCATTCGGTTTCACAACCATATTACCAGATGTATCGGTCATAATACCCTCAAGCATTTGGAAAATTTCACCAAGATTATTTTTTAAACCAGAAAATTTATTATTTCCTGGCTGGTACCATTTGGTTTGAGATGTAAAGTTGGAAAATGCTTTTTCAATTTCGCCATTTGCCAATGCCTCGAAATAGGCTGCTACAATTTCTTTTGATCCCATAGATTATAAATTCACTTATTTAATGAAATAAGATTTGTTCTCGCTTGCCCATTGTGCTAACGAAGTCATTTGAACAGGAAGTACTTCCAAAATTTCGTTCATTTTAGGATTAAATTTTGAAGGATATTCTGATGCGTTTTGAAGCATTTCATAGTAAGCTGCAACACTTGACGCTCCTGCTTCTCCTACAAATGGTTTTAATATATCTCCAAATTCTTGTGGTTTTTGTGGATAATAAACGATTTGCTGCTCAACACCTTTAGAAAATTGTGCTGCGGTATCATTTCCTTTTAGATTATCTAAACCGCTAATTTTAAATGAATCTGCTTTTAAATCATTGTTGTAAATCGCTTCAACAACAAAAGCACTTACATCTCTTGATGCAATCCAGCCAATT
Organism: Flavobacterium salmonis; assembly: GCF_903819435.1. Classification (GTDB taxonomy): domain Bacteria; phylum Bacteroidota; class Bacteroidia; order Flavobacteriales; family Flavobacteriaceae; genus Flavobacterium; species Flavobacterium chungangense. The sequence goes on from NZ_CAIJDP010000060.1 coordinate 181,248, forward strand.
GGCATTGTTTCAGGCGTTGGGTAAGCCAATTTTTTCTCATTTGTTATAAATGGCGCGCAAAAAGGGCCCATCATATTTTCCATATAAATGGTAGGCTGAATGATTACATAATCCAAACCGCTGTTTTTTAAATAATCAAGAACATCCAATTTGACATCATCTACCGGAGAACCTACTTTTTGTGCTTCTAACCAGCCACTTGTATTCCAAACGAGTTTCTTTACACCATTTGCTTTAGCAGCATCAATCACATTTTTGGAATATTGTAATCCATCAAATGGATTCGGCAATGAAACCGGAATCATAAAAGCAATTGCATCAACGCCTTTGGTAATTTCCATCATTTTAGCTGCGCTATCCAAATTTGCCAGTACGGGTGTTGCACCTGCCTGAGCTAATTTTTCAAAACTTCTCTCTGAACTGGTCGCAGCGATTACCTCTGCTCCTTTTTTCTTTGCTTCTCCTATTACATTAAATTGTTGTGAGCCTGTAGCTCCAAATACTAAAATTTTCATATTTTTTATTTTTTTTATTTAATTTTAAAAAAAGTGTCTTTTTTATAGAATTTCTTTGTTTTTTCGAATAAAACTTGTACAAAATTACAAAAATACATACTTTTGCACAAGTACTTACCTGTTAGTTGGGTACATACCAAATGGTTAGAATAATTGAATATCAATGGAAAAAAAAATAAAAATAAATTCTCCTTGTGATGAAAGATGTCCTGTAAAAGCCTCTTTATCCCTTTTAAGCGGTAAATGGACACTGATGATATTGTTTCAAATCAACGATAAAGCGGTGCGATATGGTGAACTGAAAAGAGCCGTTACAGGCATTAGCGAAAAAATGCTCATCCAAGAATTGAACATGCTTGTTGAGAATAAACTGGTCAGTAAAAAAGTATTTCCCCAGATCCCTCCAAAAGTGGAGTACCGGCTCACTGAATTAGGATTGAAGACTTTGCCCATCGTTGATCAGCTGGCTCAATTCGGACTTGAAAATTTAGTTTGATGAACTTTTTATATTGATTTATAATAAAGAAAAATTAATTGTAATGACATCAAAGCCCTTAAGGAAATATCGATAAGAAGTCAATGCATATCCATAAAAAAGCCTGCAAAATAGTATTTGCAGGCTTTGTCACTTTGAAACCCTGTGGTGAAAAAATTATTGAATTCGGCTACTGCCTGTCGGAAAAAAATCGAAACAATTCTATTTAAAATTAAAATCCCAATTCAACCCCCATCCTATTTATTAATTTTTCACTTGTAGAATACGGAAATTTATTTACCGATGCGTAAAATGGTATTTTTTTTAGGTTGTCTTTTAGAGTTTTCAAATCAGAATCACATAACAGGGCCAAATCACTTTTACTGAAATTGACACCTTTTTCCAATCTTTTAAAATATTTGTCTTGATCCCTATTCAAATCCAGATTTTCCTCCGCCTTTAAAAAGAACGCTTCAAAAATCTCTATGTACTCGTTTATGGTAATCTTTCTATCTTTTCTAACAAATCTATCGTCAAAATGAATTTCAAGCCATTTTGTTAAAGTTCTCTTGTTAGATTCAAATTCTTTAGCGATAGATTCTTTAGTCATATAAACTATTTTTTTGGTAAGTTCTTTACTTTCTTCTCTGGTTTTACTCTCTAAATCAATGTCAAATAAAGTCTTAAGATGATATATTGCCAATGGTTTGTATATCTCCACCATCTTTTTAAAACCCTCATGATCCGTAATTAGGTTACATAATCCATCCGTGTCCTCATGCATCTTAGAGGTAGTTTTAATCACTTCTGTAATATTGTTAAATTGTATTCTTTCTAATACTTTTGAGAAAAAATCTAAATTAGTTTCAATTTTCAGAATTTTCAAAATTCCCTCTTCATACTTTGATTGTTGTTTCAGTTCAGTAAATCGGGATATTAATTCTTTTTCACCTCCATAGAACATGACAAAGAAATTATTTGTCATTTCCTGTTGTTTTTCAAAGGACAGCTTATTATAATTTTCAAAATAATTATCTGAGAATTTATTTAACATAAAGATGGTTTTCTAAAACTTGTAAAAAGAAGAAGATCTAAAAATAGTAAATTATATCAAGGCCTGATGATAGAAGTTTGAAATAAATCATGAAACTATTTTGCACTTAATTATGATTAAATTCCCAATCATCACCAAAAGCATCCTGATCCCAATCGCAATGCTCGTTTTTTTTCACATTTACTTTTGCATTATTTTTTTCACGCGAGTTACGATATTCCCTGTTATTGGGATTTAATTGATTCGACCTATTCTCTATTGATTTTTGTTTAACCTGATTTGTTTTCATTTTTTTTTGACATTTATAAGTTTCGTATTTCAAAAGTAAGACAAAGAAAAAACACCAATCTAAATTCTGCACGATAAGTCTATTTGTCCAGAGTGTGGAGTACAGAAAACCAAATTACCTGACAAGAATTATTTATACATTTAAAGCAAGCTAACCATGTGCATCATTTTAATATCAAGGAAGAGCATTGCCGAAATTTATATAAAGACTACTATTTTCATAATCCAATTACTTTAGTACTAAAATTTGCATTAATTAATTATGTAATTTTGTTATTAGTGATCAGAACTATATATTTTTGTAAAAACAAGTTATCTCTCTCTATTGGAATTTTCTCAAACAGCACTTCTTAAAAGTGATTTAAAAAATATATTCGACGCCTATTATGAATCCCTTGTTTCGTATGGCTGCCGGTTTTTATCATTGAGGGATGAGTGTGAAGATTTAGTTCAGGATATTTTTGTTGAGTTATGGGAAAAGGAACTTGCTTTTCCTGATGAGATATCATTGAAAGTTTATTTATACAAAGTAACACGTAATAAATGTTTTAACTTCATTAAACACAGCAAAGTAAAAGATAAATATACAGCCGGCATTATACAATCACTGGAAGACGATAGTTTATTCTTAGAACAAATTATGGAAGAAGAAATAGTAAGACAGCTTCATAAAGCCATTGAATTGCTTCCGGACCGTAAAAAAGAAATTATAAAGATGAGCCTTATCGGGCTTAAAAATACTGAAATTGCCGAAGCGCTAAATATAAAACTTCAAACTGTTAAAACCTTAAAATCGCAATCTTACGCTATTTTAAGAAGTCAGTTTAAGGATCTGGAAACGTTATTATATTTCCTGATTGCGCAATAATCTGTAAGTATTTACGTGGTTTTAACGAAAAAATCACTTTTTATTAAAAAAAAATCACTTTTCGATAGTACCTTTTCATTTCTTAGTTGTTCTATATAAAAGCACTAATAGAATGAAAAATATTTTCAATATATCCAAACTGATTATTAAAAAGAAATTGAAAATTTTAAACGATGAAGAAAAGTCACGTTTGAAATTATTCAAAGAGGAATATCCATTTGTGAAATCTGTCGATTTTCAAAAGATTGTCCAAAAAATCAGCGACTATTCTTTAATCAATAAAGATAGAGCATGGAAAGCCATTCTGGAAAAATCAAATAAACAAGAGAATAAACCTTCGGTTATTTCAATCAACAGATCGTGGTATAAGTATGCGGCAGCGGCTTCTTTGTTTTTTTTATTTTCGATTTCCTATTTGTTTTTTTTCAATAAAGAAACTTCCTCAAAAAATCCTGTTGTGGTCAATGCTGCTATTGAAATAGGAAACAGCAAAGCAACATTAACATTAGAAGATGGTTCTAAAATAGCTTTAGAAAAAGGAACTAATTACACCACAAACAACGTAAGTAGTAACGGGGAACATATTATATACGATTCGAAACGTAATTCAGGCTCAACAGCAATAGGATCCAATTTTTTAACGATTCCCAGAGGAGGGCAGTTTTTTATACAACTGGCTGACGGAACCAAGGTCTGGCTGAATTCAGAATCTCAATTAAAATATCCCGTTGCATTTATTGATGGCGAAGTGAGAAAGGTAGAATTAGTTTACGGAGAAGCCTATTTTGAGGTTTCTCCAAGCACTGCGCACAAAGGTTCAAAATTTGAAGTTTTTACCAAAAAACAAACTGTAGAGGTTATTGGAACGCAATTTAATATCAAAGCTTATCATGAGGAAAAGAATATCTACACGACACTGCTAGAAGGAAAAGTAACCGTAAATATTGCAGGTCAAAAACATCTGCTAATTCCTAAAGAGCAATCTAATTTTGATCTTACTGATAACCAAGTAAAAATTTATAAAGCAGATGTTTACAGCTCTGTTGCATGGAAAGAAGGACTATTCAGTTTTAACAATATGTCTCTTAAAGATATAATGAAAGTATTATCCCGCTGGTACAATGTCGATGTAACATTTGAAAATGCGAAACTTGAAAACGTAAAATTTAATGGCGTTTTGAGAAAAGACCAGGATTTAAAAGAAATATTAACAACCATAAAAACAACCAAATTTATCAATGCCTATGAAATAAAAAACAGACAAATTATTATAAAATAAAAAGGGAATAAAGTCACGACCTCTCACAGTAATGTACTTTATCCCTCCTATGATGTCACCTAATTAAAAAATTTAACTAACCAACATTCAAATTTATGAAAATTAAGTTTACTAACAATGTTTTCCTTTCCAGGAAATCGTTTACACTGTTTATTATGAAAACTTTTATATTTTTATTTTGCACAACAGTTTTCAGTTTTACTCCGGGGAAAATATTCTCTCAGAATGATAAAATCATAATTGATGCAGATAAAACAGTAACCGTTGACGAGGTTTTCGATATGATTCGAAGACAAACAAAATATGCTTTTATTTACCATGAAGATTTATTTGATAAAGTCCCTAAAGTCAGCCTTAAAAAAGGAACTATAGATGCTGGTAAACTTCTGGAAGAAAGTCTAAAAAAAGGTAATTTTGAAGTAACTGTCACGGCAAACAAGACCATTCTTATAAGAGAAAAAGAGGTAAAACCTGTATATGCGAGCAACATGATTACGGGAAAAGTGCTGGATGAAAATGGCCTGCCGCTTCCTGGTGTAACGGTTTCACTTGTGGGAGGAAACAAAAATGGAGTATCTGATTTTGATGGACAATTTTATATTGAACTGCCCTCAGGAAAGCATACCCTTAAAGTCTCTTACCTGGGGTATAAAACACAAGAAATTACAGTTGAAAACCAAACTTCCATTACCATCAAAATGCAGCCCGATTTAGCTAAGTTAGATGAGATAGTCGTGATTGGTTATGGAACAACTACCAAAAGAACAACCACAGGATCTGTTGTAAAGATTACTGCTGAAGATATTGAAAAACAACCCGTAACCAATATTCTGCAGACATTACAGGGAAGAACTCCCGGGGTTTTTGTTACACAGACATCCGGTTATGCAGGAAGTGATATGAATATCAGCATTCGAGGCAGAAATTTTATTGAGGGAAAAAACCTGCCGCTTTATATTGTTGACGGTGTTCCTTATATTGGAGACGACATTAAACAACAAACACAGAATGACAATGTACTGCGAGGAGCTCAAAAATCAACGAGTCCGCTAAACATTATTAACCCAAATGATATTGAAAGTATCGAAATTCTGAAAGATGCTGATGCAACCGCAATTTACGGTTCCAGAGGTGCCAATGGTGTTGTACTAATCACTACTAAAAAAGGAAAAGCAGGAAAAACAGAATTTACAGTAACCACAAACTCCGGATTTTCTGAAGTAGCCCATATGGTTAAAACATTAGAAACTCCTGCTTACCTAAATATGCTGCAAACGGCATTAACCAATAGTGGTGCTGTCGCCAATGTAAGAAATAATGGTATTGCTCTTAGGGAGTGGGACCCCAATGTTAACAATAACTGGCAGAAAAAACTAATAGGCGGTACAGGTAATTTTAATAATTTCTCTGCTTCCTTAAGAGGTGGAAACGAAACCACAAACTTTCTTGTAAGCGGTGCTTATCATAAAGAAACTACAGTGGTACCGGGAGATTTCAGTTATGACAAATTCTCGACCAACTTTAACATCAATCATACTACTCTAGACAAAAAATTAAAAATAGGGGCTTCAGTAATTTTTGCGACAGACAACAACAACCTTCCTTTCTTTGACATTACAACATATGCAGTAGGGATTGCACCAAACCGTCCAATATACAATGCAGACGGGAGTTACTACTGGTCCTCAACTTATGGTAGCGACATTAACCCACTGGCTGCTTTAGACAAAAGGGTAAGAGATAAAGGTATGAACCTGATTACAAGTTTAAGCCTTCAATATGATATTGCGAAAGGATTTTCTTTCAAGACTGATTTAGGATACGGCAGAGCGCAAATGCAGAGTAGTGAGACCATGCCCGGATCGGCAATCAATTATGTTTTTTTTGAATCAATCGGCAGTAATGTAAACTTTCAAAGATCCTATACAGCGTCAACCAATAATACCAATAATTTTAGTGTTGAACCCCAGCTTAATTATACAAAAGATTTATGGAAAGGAAATCTGACAGTACTTGTGGGAGGATCATGGCAAAATAGAAAATCTGAAATGCCTTCGTATGTTAGTTCAAGAGGATACAGTGCTGACAATTTAATTGGCAATATGGCTGCTGCAGAATCCATAACAGCTACTAATGGCAGTACGGAATATAAGTATATTTCACTTTTTAGCAGGATGAATTACAACATCCAAAATAAGTACATTCTAAATGCAAACTTTAGAAGGGACGGTTCTTCTAAATTTGGAGCTAATAACCGTTTTGGGAATTTTGGATCTATTGGAGCTGCCTGGATTTTTACCGAAGAGAATTTCTTAAAAGACCAAAACTGGTTAAGTTTTGGAAAACTGCGTACCAGTTATGGAGAAATAGGAAGCGATGACATTGATAATTATCAATTTGCTGATAGTTTTCAGACAGCTTCCTATGGCGAGGGAAACACGGCTATGACTGCTGCCAGAATTGAAAATCCTAACATTAAGTGGGGAACAACCAGAAAATTTGAAGCTGCATTAGATTTGAGTTTCCTTAAAGATCGTGTTTCTTTTACGGCTGCTTATTATAAAAACACTTCCATCAATCAGTTGGTAAGCTACACCCTTAGTGCGCAGGCAGGCTTTACAACTTACACTGCCAATTTACCGGCTGAAGTCGAAAATAAAGGTTGGGAATTTACGCTGGCTACAACCAATATTCGTAATAAAAGTTTAAATTGGTCTACCGCTTTCAATATCTCTACCAATTCCAATAAATTGTCAAGATTTGATGGAATTGAGTTTACAAGTTATTATGGCACCTATGAGGTTGGAAAGCCTTTAAACAGCAGGTACATATTTAATTTTACAGGTGTAAATGCTGCCGGAATTGCACAATTTGAAGATGTAAACGGAGACGGCAGAATATCAAGAGAACTTGCCCAGACAGGCAGAGGGGATAGAAAATACTACGGACCAACTTATCCTAAATACTATGGAGGAATTTCAAATACAATAAATTACAAAGCCTTTACACTCGACTTTCTATTTCAATTTGTAAAACAAGAAGGAACTACTTTAATGGCTTCTACTGGTGCCCAGCCTGGTTCTGCTACCATAATTGCGAATTTTCAGGTAGATGAATATAATGATTACCTGGAACAAGGAAATGTTTTAAGTTCCAGGTTCCAAAACACTTTTGTCAACTACATAGAATCTAATGCTTCTATTGTAGATGCATCTTATATAAAACTTAAAAATGTAAGTGCCTCTTATCAAATCCCTTTAGATGAGGCCACAAAGAAATATTTGCAAAGTATACGTCTTTCGCTTCAGGGGCAGAACCTGGTAACCTTTACCAAGTATAAGGGACTTGATCCTGAAACACAGGGATTGGCTTTGCCTCCATTGCGTACAATTACTTTAGGAACACAGTTTACATTTTAAATCTAAAAATCATGACAAATATTGCTACTAAATATACCTATATATTTTCGTTATTTCTTTTATTAGGACTAGCGGGCTGCGAGGAATCCCTTGAGGTTGAACTTCCGAGAAATCAATTATCATCAAAAACGGTTTATGAGTCAGATCCAACAGCTGAGGCTGCCGTAAACGGAATCTATCAAAGTATGGTTGCCGATTTTTATTACAGTACCGTACATGCTGTTCTTGGACAGACTGCTGATGAATTAGTCCCTACAACAGGTATTGCAAATGTTTACAGTTCCAATGAAATCCCAGTGACTGACGGCACCATGAACGGTAACTGGGGTGACTTGTATAAAACTATTTACAATGCCAACAACGTTATAGAAGGAGTATCCAAAAGCACTACTCTTAATGCTGTTAAAAGCAAACAATGGATTGCCGAAGCAAAATTTATAAGAGCGTATTGTTATTTTTACCTGACCAATCTTTGGGGGAATGTACCGTTAGTACTCACTACAAATGTAGATGTGTCTGCTTTGCTCCCACAATCCTCCCAAGAAGTTGTTTATGCACAAATTACACTTGATTTAACGGATGCGGCAAAAGATCTTCCAACAGATTATGCCAATTATAAAAGACAAAGAATCAGAGCCACAAAATGGGCCGCTGAGACTTTACTGGCAAGAGTAAATCTGTATTTAGGAAAATGGACCGACGCAACGGCACACGCCACTGCAGTAATTAACGAAACGGGAATTTACAAAATAACTACCGGTTTAACCAATACAAACAGTCCATTTGTGGCAGATAGTGAGGAGTCAATTCTTCAAATACCTTATCATAACATCTTGTACACTTATGAAGGCTCTACCGTATTTACAACAGCAGGGAACTTATTACTAAGAAAAGGAAATGCGCTTTTTGAAACAGGTGACGACCGAAAAGCCAAGTGGACAATTGATATTAGTAATAATAACGGCATATTTTTAGGCATTGCTCCCCATAAATATAAAAATGACTTTGGTGCTTCTCCTTCAGAACGCTCAACGGTACTTAGACTGGCAGAATTGTATCTGATAAGAGCTGAAGCCAGAGTTCGATCAAATGATATTACAGGAGCTCAGCAAGATATTAATGTAATTCGAAACAGGGCATTATTAGGCAATACGACTTTAACAAACACTAACCAATTGCTTGACTTAATTGCGCTGGAAAGACAACGTGAATTTTTCGCAGAAAACGGACACAGATGGCTGGATCTTAAAAGAACCGGCAAACTTGATGAAACCCTCTCTGTTTTATCAGATAAAATCTGGAAATCTACTGACCGTTTATATCCAATACCAGAACCTGCTCTTCGTTCTAATCCCTTTTTAATCCCAACTGAAGGATATTAAATAATAAAAATTAGGCAGGAATGTATTGTACTGAAAATACATTCCTGCAATTTTAAAAAATACTATGGAAACAACAATTGTAAGAGTTGAGGGCTTATCGCATCAATATAGTAAGGATTGGGCAATACAGAATATCAGTTTTGAAATCAAAGAAAACAGAATTTTAGGTCTTTTGGGTTCAAACGGTGCAGGAAAATCAACTACGATGAATATTCTTTGCGGGGTCTTAAACCAGACTCATGGAAATATATTTATTAACGGAATTAATTTAAAAGAAAACCCTGTCGAGGCAAAAAAGCTAATTGGTTTTTTACCACAAACGCCACCTTTGCATTTAGATTTAACAGTAAACGAATATTTAATACACTGTGCAGAACTGCGTCATGTTAAAAAAGAAAATTTACATGATGCTGTTGAGAGAGCCAAAGAAAAATGCGGTATTACACATTTCAGCCACCGATTAATTAAAAACTTATCGGGCGGATACAGACAACGTGTGGGAATTGCGCAAGCCATTATTCACGAACCAAAACTGGTAGTTTTAGACGAACCAACCAATGGACTGGATCCTAACCAGATTTTAGAAGTCAGAAATTTAATCAAGAAAATCGCCAAAGATAAAGCCGTAATATTTTCTTCGCACATTCTGTCTGAAGTTCAGGCAACCTGCCAGGACATCAGAATGATTGAGAACGGACACATGGTTTTCTCCGACACACTTGACGCTTTCAATAATTATATCGAAGCCGATAAATTGATTGCAAATTTTGAAAATCCGCCGGCTCTTGAAGCATTAAAAGAAATTCCTCAAATTACAGCTGCCGTTTTTATATCACCAAAAAAAGTTCAGGTAACCTTTACCGGAAGTCAGGAAGTTGCAGAAAAAATTATTTCGCTAAGTATATATAACAACTGGAAATTGCGCGAGATCCAATTCGAAAAAGTCTCCCTTGATGAAATTTTTGCCCAATTATCTAAAAAAGCACCTTCTAAAAACGCCATTCTTTCTTAAAAAAAAACAAATGAAAACAATATACAGAATTGCTAAAACAGAGCTCAACACCATGTTTTATTCACCGGTTGCATGGGTGGTTTTAGTCATATTTTCTATCCAGTCCAGCTGGAAATTTTTCGACTCAATTCAAGGTTTTGAAAAAGCACAAAAAATAGGAGAAAGCTTTGGCAATTTGTCGCAATATGTTTTTTCAGGCTTCAACGGATTGTATACTGAAATGCAGAATTACTTGTATTTATATGTGCCTCTTTTGACAATGGGACTAGTGAGCCGTGAGATTAACAGCGGATCTATCAAGCTTTTACTTTCGTCACCGATTAAAATTAGAGATATTGTATTAGGCAAATACTTGGCCATTGCAGCCTACTGTTTGTTATTCGTTAGTATATTAGGTTTACAGGTTATAATCGGTTATTTCTCTATTGACAATTTTGATTTAAAATTTGCTGTTTCAGGACTTATCGGTTTGTACCTGCTAGTTTGTACCTACGCCGCAATAGGGCTTTTTATGTCTTGCCTGACTTCCTATCAGGTGGTAGCTGCTATTAGTACTTTGGTAGTTTTGGCAGGTTTGAATTTTATTGGAAAATTATGGCAGGATATCGAGTTTGTAAAGGATATAACGTATTTCCTGTCCATCGCAGGCCGTGCCAATGAAATGCTGGAAGGACTCTTAATCAGCAAAGATATATTTTACTTTATTTTGGTAAGCGGTCTTTTTATTGGATTGAGTATTTATAAATTACAAACCGGACGAGATGCACAATCTACTGTTCAAAGAGTGGTAAAATATACTGCCTTAATAACTGTTGTTTTGGCATTGGGTTACATTACATCAAGAGCCTCACTTACGCTCTATCAGGATATGACTCGTACAAAAGCCAGAACCCTTACAGCAGCAAGTTTAGATGTCGTCAAAAAAATAAAGGGTCCGGTTAAAATAATTACGTATGTTAACTTACTGGATATAAACTATTCCATGGTCATGCCATATTCACAAAATTATGATATGGCCCGCTTTGAACAATATACACGATTTCTGCCCCAGATAGAGATGGAATATGTGTATTACTATGACAAATCAAACAATGAAGCCTTGTACACCCAGAATCCGGGATTAAATGACAAACAACTTGCTGATAAAATGATCGAAACACAGGATTTAAAGCTGAAAAAATTATATACTCCAGAGGAAATTAAAAAAGTTATTGATTTAGGCCCAGAGCAAAACCGAGTAGTCAGAACGGTAGAATACAACGGAAAGAAAACCTTTTTAAGAATGTATGATGATTTATTCAAAGCTCCGAGCGAAAAAGAAATCACTGCGGCCTTAAAACGTTTGGCTTTTCATGCTCCCAAAATTGTTTTTACTGCCGGAAACCTGGAGCGCAGTATTGACAAAATTGGGGATAAAAATTATAAAACAGGATTTAACGAAATTACATTCAGGTATTCGTTAATCAACCAGGGATTTGATGTGGCTTCTGTCGATATCAATGCACAGAATATTCCGGAACAAACCAATATTTTAATTATCGCCGATCCAAAAACGCAATTGAGCCATGGAGCTATTGATCGAATTACAAAATACATCGATCAGGGGAAAAACCTAATGCTTTTAGCAGAGCCTGAAACGAATTCGGCATTGGCTGCAATAACCGATAAATTAGGTTTAAGCTATACAAGACAAGCCCTAGTTCAGGAAAGTGAAACCAATGCTCCTGATTATTTAGTTACGGATCTTCAAAAAAATACAGCCCCAAATAGTTTTAAATTTAGTAAAAGCCGAGATAACAACCCCGTTCCATTTTTAGGTAGCAGCGGCATTAAAATTACTAAAGATGCTGGATTTAAGGTAACACCACTTTTAAGAACCAATAAACAGCCGGCATGGGAATCTCAAACTGCTATTACATCTATTTCAGAAGATTTAAAAAAGCAGCCTTCATCAACTGCTGTTCCCCTTGTAGTATCACTAACAAGAAATGTAAATGGTAAAGAACAAAAAATAATTGTTTCGGGCGATGCTGATTTCATGGGTAATGCTGAGTTAAGCCGTGGCGGTTCGGGAACATTTCAATTTTTTACAGATATTTTTAGCTGGTTCACTAATTACGAATTTCCAATTGATACGACGCGTCCTGAAAACACCGACAACAAAATAACCATTAATGCTAATCAGATTTTTATTAACAAAATTATCTTTATCGGACTGTTTCCTTTATTAATCATATTAAATGCCGCCTTTATATTAATTAGAAGAAACAGAAGATAAAAAATCTTCCCAGTGGTGTCGTTGGAAATGATATTTCACATGTTTTTGTTCCCCAACCAAAAACATTCCAATCGATTTTTTAACGACAACCATTGGATAAAAAATAAAAAAATGACTAAAAAAAATATCCTCTTTGGGATTCTGCTGCTGTGTTTTCACGCTGCTTTCTCTCAATTCAAAACTACAATTCCACTTGATAAAAATGTTACAACCGGAAAATTAAAAAACGGTTTAACGTATTATATCCTGCATAACGAAGAGCCAAAAGACAGAGCGAGTTTTTACTTTGTTCAAAATGTTGGAGCTATTTTAGAAGACGACAATCAAAACGGACTGGCGCATTTTCTGGAACATATGGCTTTTAATGGAACCGAGCATTTTAAGGATAAAGGCATCATTAAAATGCTGGAAAGAAATGGTGTAAGTTTTGGCAAAGACATTAATGCCTACACAGCTCACGATGAAACGGTTTACAACATCAGCACTGTTCCTGTTGGCAATGAAAAACTGATCGATTCTACCCTGTGGGTTTTACATGACTGGTCAGGATCCTTATCTTTAACCAATGCTGAAATCGATGCCGAGAGAGGCGTAATAAGGGAAGAATGGAGAACCCGAAGAACAAGTGATTTCCGTTTAAAAATGCAGACCGATCCGGTTTTGTACAAAGGATCAAAATATGCAAAAAGGGATGTGATTGGTGATTTGGATATCATCAATAGTTTCAAATATGCTGAATTGCACAATTACTATAAAAAATGGTACAGACCCGATTTACAGGCTGTAATCATCGTTGGAGATATCGATGTAAAAGCCATTGAGCAAAAAGTTAAAGCAATATTTTCTGATATTCCTCTGGCAAAAAAAGCGGCTGTAAGAACGTATGAAACAATTCCAAAACATGATGAATTGTATTTTGGAACCGCTTCAGATAAAGAAGCTTCATCAACAGTTATTACTTTGCGATATATAATTGACGAGCCAATGGTAAAAGACAGTATTACAACGCGTAAAAACATCATGAATTCTTTTTACACCAGTATATTAAACAATCGTTTCAAAGAATTACTTATAAAAAAACAAGGTTCAAGTTTAAATTTAAGCTCCTATTACAGCGGAATTTCAAGATTAAATACCACTTATAATATTTCGGCTTTAGCCAAAAAAGGAAAAACAATTCAGGCTTTTGAAGAAGCTTATACAGAAGCCGAACGCTTAAAACGTTTTGGTGCCGCAAAGGCCGAATTAGAGCAAACCAAAAAGATTTTTATAAGCTCGTACGATGATTTTATCGGCAATAAAGATAAAATCGACAACGAGAGCTGGGCAGATAAACTAACGAATTATTTCTTAAAAGCAAAACCTTTTCTTTCTGCAGAAGATGATTATAAACTGATTGTTGGCATTATAAAAAGCATCAGTTTAGAAGAATTGAACACTTACGCGAAAACCATTCAAAAACCTACAAACCAAGTGGTTTTAGTAACAGGCTCTGATCAGGATAAAAATGATTTTCCCAACAAGGAAGCTGTTGTGAGTGTGATGAAAAAGGTCGAAAGTATGACTTTAGCACCTTATATAAAAAAAGAAAATAATGCTCCTCTAATAGAAAAAGAATTAAAACCCGTTACCATCAAAAAAACATTTGAAGTGGCCGGAATCAAACAGGCAAAAGGGTATATTTTAGAGAATGATGCTAAAATAATTGTACTTCCAACCACGTATGCGCAGGATCAGATTGTTTTCTCTGCATTTTCAAAAGGCGGTAAATCACTCATAGAAACAGAAGATCTGGCTTCTGGCGAAATTGCGACAACATTGGCAAGATCTTCCGGTTTAGGCAATTTTGACAATATTGGCTTAAAAGAAAAATTAAGTGGAAAAGTAGCGAAGGTCTCCCCATTTATTGGCGAAAACACACAGGGTTTTCAGGGAGGTTCAAACAAAGCCGATTTCGAAACGATGCTTCAATTGGTTTATCTTTCTTTTGAAGTACCACGTTTTGACCCCAATATTTTTAATATTCTAAAAGAGCAGTATAAAAACAATCTGGAAAATATTAAACAAGACAACGCAAACGCATTTAAAGATTCTATTGCCCTGGCAAATTCAAATCACAATGCGCGTACTTTTATTTTCAACGAAAAATTCCTTGAAACTATTGATCTGAAAAAAGCAGAAGATATTTACCGTGACCGATTTAAAAACGCGGCTGATTTCACTTTTATTTTTGTTGGAAACATTCCGGATTCCGCCTTAGAGATGATTGAGAAATACATCGGAAACATCAAATCAAATCCGGCTTTAAAGGAAAATTATACCGATCATAATATTGAACCTAAAAAAGGAAAAACTGAAGTTCATTTCACACGTCCGATGGAAGTTGCCAAGACAACGGTTTATTTAAACTTAACCGGAACCATAGAATACAGTAAAAAAAATGTTTTGTCGATGTATGTCATCGGAGAACTATTATCAAAACGATTCCTGCAGACCATTCGCGAGGAAGAAGGCGGCAGCTATGGTGTTGAGGTTGGAGGAAATCTGGAATTACTCCCGAAACCTTCTTTTAGTCTTGAACTGACTTTTGACTGTAATCCTGATAAAAAAGAGAAATTAATGCAGATTGTCTGGAAAGAATTAAACGATTTAAAAACCAATCCGGTTAATGCAAACGATTTGGAAGACATTAAAAAAGCACTTCTTAAAAATAGGGAGGAGTCATTAAAAACCAATTCTTTCTGGAATACGACCCTTTACAACAACAGTTTAAATCAGATTCCTTTTTTACAGGATGAAGAATATAAAAATTTAATTTCTAAAATTAATCAAAAAACTATTCAGCAGTTTGGTAAGCACGTTTTGGATAGTTCAAGCAGTGTTGAAGTCATTATGAGCCCGGAGAATCCATCGGGAAAATAAGAGAACTGAGATACATTTTTTTTTATTTTATTAGTCATTAAAGGTTGTCTTTTGCCGGACAGCCTTTTTTGTTATTAATGATATCCTGGATATGCAAACAAAAAGTAGAAAAAAAGTTAAGCTACATTTTTGTAATTAGTTAATTTATTAAATTCTTTAATAGTTTTATAGTTCAAAGCAGAGTGTCTTCTTTTTTTATTGTACCAAATTCTATGTATTCAAAAATTTCAAGTTCCATTTGTTCTTTAGTAATTAGTTTATTTCCATAAATTAATTCTGTTTTTAGCGATTTGAAAAAACTTTCTGCAACAGCATTATTCCAACAATCTCCTTTACGGCTCATACTTCTATTTACAGTTTTAAAAGAGTCAAGCATATTGGTAAAGTTTTTATTAGCATATTGAATTCCTCTGTCGGAGTGGAATATTAATTCATTTGTGATTTTTCGATTTTTAAGTGTCATTTTCCAAGCTGATAAGGTAGTTTGTTTAGTACTCAAACCATTGCTTAAACTAGCCAATTATTTTCTGTCGAACAAATCCAAAATAATTGTGAGATACAAAAAATCCTTCCTTTGTTTGAATATAAGTTATATCTGAAATCCAAGCCTTAGAGGGTTCTTTTACTGTAAATTCTCTTTTTAAAATATTTGGGACAACGAAATGATTATGTTTTGAATTGGTTGTTACTTTAAATTTCTTACTCAATTTACTGTACAACCCTAATTGCTTCATGTATTTGGTTACCGTTATTCTGCATATTTGACACCCTATATTTTACAGTTCTAAAGTAATCCTTGGGCTTCCATATCGCTGTTTAACAGCATAATATATGTTTATTATTGCTTCTTTATATTAAAATCATTCGTTTTTGTCTTTCTGAAACAACCTGTTTTTTCCATTTATAGTAACTGCTGTTGCTTATTTCTAAAACTTTGCACATCTTTTCAATCGAATATATTTTTTCATGGTCTTTTATAAAAAGATAAATCATCGAACTCTCTTGGAAAAGATGCTTATTGACTTTTTTAAGATATCACGTTCTAATTCTGCTTCTTTTAATTTTTTTTCAAGTTCATTAATTTTTTCTTGTTCAGGGATTAGTTTTAAATTGCCTTTTCCAGTAAAACTCCCCTTTCCAAATTCTTGATAATATTGGTGCAACTTATAAAGCAAAGCAGCTGTTATCTCAAGTTCCTTGGCAAGTAAAGAGATATTGTCTCTTTCATAACTTAATTGGACTGCTTTCTCTTTGAAATGCGGTCGTAATTTTTACGATTTTCTTTCATGGTCTAAAGTTAATATTTTGTTCTTAACTAGAACTCTACGCTAAGTTGGCATATCCAAGTACTTTTGAGCATAATAATGTCCAAGGTTTAAAAGAACGTTTTTAGATAATAAAAAAGCTTTTTTGAACAATATATTTTATTAGTGTATAATATACATTTGTTTAGTTGAATTGATCCAAATTAAATAATAAAATTTTATATTTGAATATATATGTATAATATATAAATTATTTCTTCATGATATGATTTTATTAATTTTTGAAGCAAAGATTTTTATATTCTTTTTCAATAAATTTTTATTAAACGAAATAAGCAAAAGCGGAAATATATAATATGTTTAAAAATGTTCTTGTGATTTATTTACAATACAGAACTATCAAAAAATAAAATTAAAAATGAAGAAAATAACAATTATATTTCTCTTACTTATCCCTATGCTTTCTATTGCACAGGCAGTTAAAAGCTATAAAAAACAAAATGATAAAGTAGTTATAACTCTTGATAAAGGAGAACTTCATTTAATTCCTTTGACGGATAATACTATTAGAGTTCAGTATGGCTTAGATATGAAAAATCAATTGCCCGAGCTTGTTTTCGTTTCAAAAGTTAAAATGCCTGATTTTAAGGTTTCAGATTCCAATTCATTCCTTGAAATTAGTATAGCAAAAATGACTGTTGTAGTAGATAAAATTAGTGGTACAATATCTTATCGCAATTCTGAAGGAAAGGTCTTTCTTAGCGAAAAACCAGGTGGACGCATTTTTAAACAAAGTTCAGTACAAGGAGAACCAACTTCTATTGTGGAACAAGGTTTTACTTCTTTACCCGATGAATATCTGTTTGGAACTGGTCAGTTTCAGGATGGATATTTGAATATTAAAGGATTACCAAGGAGATTAACCCAAGTCAATACCCAAATTTCTATTCCATTTCTAATGTCTAGCAAAGGTTACGGTTTGTTATGGCACAATTACGGACTTACCGATTTTAACCCCGCAGACAATGTTGTCAATTTTGATGCAGCTGGTGCATCTGGAGAAGCTGTTACAGTTAATGTTACTACTACTAACGGCACCCAAAAGGAAACGCGCCAAAATGGTACGTTTAATGGAAGTTTTATTATTAAGGAAGCAGGTGAATATGCAATTTTGCTTGATGTCGGTCAAAAAATGGCTCGAAAATGGCAATTAACAATTGACGGAAAAGACGTTCTTAATTTTAAAAACCATTGGTTACCACCTACAACTAGTATATTAGTAAATCTAACAGCAGGCAAACACAATATGGTAGTTACAGGAGAAAAAAATGATCTTCCTGTGGTATATTATCGTAAAGTAACCAATGAAACAGTCTTTAGGTCTCCTGTTGCTAATGTGTTGGATTACGTTGTTTTCGCTGGAAATCCCGATGAAGTTATTTCAAGCTATCGTAATCTTACAGGAAAGGCACCACTTATGCCCAACTGGGCATTGGGATACATTCACTGTCGTGAACGCTTTACAACTCAGGATGAATTACTTGCAAATGCTAAAGAATTCAGAAAAAGAAAATTACCAATGGATATGATTGTTCAAGATTGGCAATATTGGGGAAAATATGGCTGGAATTCGATGAAATTTGACGAGAAAATGTATCCCAATCCCTCTCAAATGGTAAAAGAATTACACCAAATGAATATGCGATTGATGCTTTCTGTTTGGTCTAAAATTGATAAAGAAAGTCAAATTGGGATAGAATTTGATAAAAAAAAGTACTACATACCAGATACCCAATGGATAGATTTTTTTAATCCTGATGCAGCCAATTATTATTGGACAAATTTTAGTAAAAAGCTCTTAAAACCCTATGAAATTGATGCTTGGTGGCTCGATGCTACTGAACCAGAAAATGATGATTTAGTGGGACGAAAAATAAATAGCGGAACAATGTCGGGAGAGCAAATGAGAAATGTTTATCCTATGTTTGTAACTAAAACTGTATATGAAGGTTCCCGAAAAGATGCTCCAGATAAGAGAGTTTTTATTCTTACTAGAAGCGCATTTTCTGGACAACAGCGATACGCAACAGCAGTTTGGACAGGAGATGTAGGTAATGATTGGGAAACCTTACGCCGACAAATCACCGCTGGACTAAATTTATCAATAACAGGATTACCTTGGTGGACTTTTGATGCAGGAGGTTTTTTCCGTCCTGACGAAAGTCAATATACAGATCCTAAATTTCACGAACGTTTTTTAAGATGGTTTCAATTAGCGACATTCAGTCCCTTGCAAAGAGTGCACGGATATACAACCAATACTGAATTCTGGAGGTTCGGTGAAAAAGTAGAAACGGAAGCTTTAAAATACTTAAACCTTCGCTATCGTTTGATGCCTTATATTTATTCGCAAGCGGCAGATATCACATTTAAAAACGGAACATTTATGCGTCCATTGGTAATGGATTTTGCAAATGATACAAAAGCACTTGAACAAAACTACGAGTATATGTTTGGATCTGCCTTTCTTGTTGCTCCAGTGGTTTCAGAAGGTATGAAAAATTGGGATGTTTACTTGCCGGAAAACCAATCTGGTTGGTTTAACTTCTGGACAGGAAAACAATACAATGGAGGGCAAACCGTACAAACAGATGCATCTCTTACAACCATTCCATTGTATGTAAAATCTGGTTCTATAATTCCAATGGGTGAAAAAATGCAATATACAAATGAAAAACCTGCCGATACCCTTGACATTAGAGTTTATGCCGGCGCTAATGGTAAATTTGAATTGTATGAGGATGAAGGAGTAAATTACAACTATGAAAAAGGAGCTTTCTCAATCATACCATTTGAATGGAATGAACAAAAACAAACCCTAATAATTGGAAAACGTAAAGGGCAATCTTTTAATGGATTAATTAAAAACCGTGTATTTAATATCGTTTGGGTTGACGAATCAAATGGTATTGGTCTCGAAAATCAAAGAACAAATATTTTGGTAAAATATAATGGGAATAGTATTGAGGTTCAAAAGAAATAAAAAATGAATAACAAGAATTAAGTAGTTTCATTTTAACAATTACGCATTTAATTTAACATTTATCAAGGAGGATTTTTATAAAATCAATTACTAAAAAATACAAAATGACTGATTAAATCCTTTAAATTAACACATTATGATTTTTAAAAAAATATGTTACACCTGTGATTTAGTTGATAATCCAGAATTAATAGAAGAATATAAAAAATATCATTCTAAAGAAAAGACCTGGCCTGAAATTACTAAAAGTATAAGGGATTCAGGGATTATAAATATGGAAATTTACCTTTTAGCAAATCGACTGTTTATGATTATAGAAGTCGATGTAAACTATACTCCGGAACGCAAACAAAAAATGGATGAAGCCAACCCAAAAGTTCAAGAGTGGGAAAATTTAATGTGGAAATTTCAACAGGCACCTCCAGGTGCAAAAGATGGCGAAAAATGGTTACCTATGGAACAAATATATAAATTAGAATGATTTTATTAATAAATAATCCAAGTTTTTAGTTTGGAATGTTCAATTGTAAATGATATAAAATAATAATTAAAATAAAAATAATGAGAACGAAAATTTTATTCACGCTATTGCCTTTACTTCAGATTGGTCTTTATGCTCAAGAAAAAAATCCTATGCCAGCAATACCAGCTCCCTTAGCTTTGAATAGTGTACCAATGGGAGATTCGAATACATTCACTGAGGTAAACTTAGAAATACCTATTGCAAAAGGTCCTTTTGAACCTACTTGGGAATCTATAGAAAAAAATTATCCAGGAGAGCCAGCTTGGCTTCGTGAGGCAAAATTTGGTATATGGGTTCATTTTGGACCACAAGCTGCTGGAGAAAGTGGCGATTGGTATGCACGTAATCTTTATAATACAGATAAAGAAGCCTATAAAAATCATATTAAAAAATACGGTCATCCCTCTGAAGTAGGTTACAAAGAAGTTTTGCGCGACTGGAACCCTACAAAGCTTGATCCAGCGAAACTTACAAAAATTTATCAAGATGCAGGTGCTCGTTTCTTAATGATTCAAGGAGTACACCATGATAATTATGATTTATGGAATTCTAAATACCAACCTTGGAACTCCGTAAATATTGGTCCTAAAAGGGATTTGATTGGTGAATGGGCAAAAGCCTGTAAAGCAAACGGAATGCGATTTGGAGTCACATTTCATCACGAATATACTTGGTGGTGGTGGCAAACAGCTTTTGGAAGTGATAAAGAAGGAGCTAAAAAAGGAATTCCTTATGATGGTAATCTTACGCTTGCTGATGGTAAAGGAAAATGGTGGGAAGGATACGACCCAAAAATGCTTTATGGTATTGATTTGCGTGAGTACAAAGATGTAGAAAAGAGCGCTCATACTGATTGGTCACCGCCACCAGCAGGAATCTTTAGTAACCATTTAGGATATGCTAAATGGTATGCAACAAATTGGGCTTTAAGAATGATGGATGTTGTAAAAAATTACGATCCTGATTTTATTTATACCGATGGTACAGTTCAAGGACCATTTACAGGAGACGGAACAGGAACGGGTTATAAAGCCAATGCGATGCAAACTGTTATGGCTGATTTTTACAATACTAGTTTACAGCGTCGTGGAGAGGTAAATACTTTTAGCATTGTTAAGTTTCGCAATAATACTAATGGTACCGTAAATACCGAGGAGTTTGGAATTCCTTCAGAAATTAAAAAAGACCAACCTTGGATTGCTGAAGCTCCAGTAGGAGATTGGTTTTATGCTCCAGATTTTACCTATGATTCCGGTATGATGATTCGTTACATAATTGAAGCGATAGCAAGAGATGGAAATGCTGCAATATGTATTTCTTTATTGCCTGACGGTTCAATTAATGAAGAGAGTCAAAAGATGTTGAAAGAAGTAGGAAAATGGATGCGATTGAATGGTAAAGCAGTATATGGAAGTCATGCTTGGGTAATACCTGCAGAAGGAGAAATGATTAATGGAAAGTTAAAAATGCTTCCTGGAGGAAAATTGGGTAGTAAACAAGCTGAATTTAAGTTTGACGCTCAGGATATCCGATTTACAGTCGGTAAAAATAATAAACTGTATGCCTTTTGTATGAATGTACCAGCTCCAAATACTCAAATAAAAATTAAGTCTCTTGGTAAAGAGGTAAAGCAGTATGGCAAAACAGTTAAAACAGTTAAGTTGCTAGGTTATGAAGGACAACTAAAATGGAAAGAAACTGCCGATGGTTTATTGATTACTTGTCCTAACAGTATGCCATTCGTTACATCTGTAACTTTTGAAATTGAGTAAAATTAATTTAATTATCATTAGCCTATAATATTAAAAAACAAGAAAATGGCGACACAAGAAGAGATGGAAAATATAGGCATAATTCTGGGCGTGATTTAAATGAAGATTATACCATTTTGAAGAACCAATGGGGTTGGGCAATTTAAAAACTATCTTAAACCTCATTATGTTTAACAACAATTTATTTTAAAAATATGAAAGGACAAATCAAATCACTTTTAACTGTTACATTTTTAATTATAACTATTTCAGCTAGTGCGCAAAAAAACAAAATCAACACTATTAATTCAGGGATTCCATGGTTTGATACTAATTTAAATGTTGTGAGTGCACATGGAGCTGGAATAGTTAAAGATCTGGGAAAATATTATCTATTTGGCGAATTTAAAAGTGATTCAATTATTGATTTTACTGGATTTAGTTGCTATTCTTCTGATGATTTATATAACTGGAAATTTGAAAAAATAGTGCTACCTGTGCAAAAATCTGGAAAATTAGGTCCGAACCGTATTGGAGAGAGACCAAAAGTCATGAAATGCCCTAAAACTGGGGAATATATTATGTATATGCATACTGATGATCTAAAATACAAAGACCAAGCTGTAGGCTACGCAACATCAAAAACTATTGACGGTGTTTACATTTTTCAGGGCGCAATACTCTTTAACGGAGAACCTATTAAAAAATGGGATATGGGTACTTTTCAGGATACTGATGGAACGGGTTATATTATTACACATTCAGGAAATTTATACAAATTAAGTGAAGATTATAAAAGCGTTACGGAACAGATAGTAAAAGATATGACTGGACATTGTGAATCACCCGTTATTTTCAAAAAAAACAATACTTATTTTTGGTTAGGTTCTGGTTTAACTTCTTGGGAACGAAATGACAATTATTATTTTACAGCCACTTCGTTAAAGGGACCTTGGGAAGCACAAGGAAATTTTGCTCCTAAAGACTCCTCAACATGGAATTCTCAAACTACATTCGTACTTCCTATCGTAGGATCTAAAGAAACCAGCTATTTGTTTATGGGAGATCGATGGGCTTTTCCATATCAAAAATCAGCTGCAACGTATGTGTGGCAACCGCTTATAGTTTCTGGAACTCAACTCACAATACCCAATTATAAAGAAAACTGGAAAATCAATACAACAACGGGAAGATGGTCTAATGTGAAATTGAAAGGAAAAAATATTAAAAATACAGATGAAAAAATAATATACTCTGATAGTTGGATTAAATCTCCTTTGAAGGATATTTTTTCATATTACAATTCTAACAAAAAAGAAGCCTCTTTTTCATTATGTTTTAAGGGTACGCAAATTGGTTTATATGGAATAGCTAAACCAGACGGAGGATTTGCACATATTGAAATTCAAGATAGTAATAACAAAATAATTCATTCTAGTTTAATTGAAATGTATTGTAAATATGCGGAATCTTCATTGAAATATTTAAGTCCCGTTTTTAAGAAAGGAACTTATAAACTGATTGTAACCGTAGCCGGAAAACACGGTAATTGGTATAAAAAAGATGGAACTGAATTTGGTAGTACTGGAAATTTTGTCTCTCTGGACAAACTTATCATTATAAAATAACAATAATGTGAAGTCAAAAAAAAACTACAATTGAATTATCTAATATGTGTTTACTTTTTGTTATTGAGGGCAGATGTGTATGAAATGCCGACAAATTAAGTTTAAAAAAACTTAAGTTTTATAGATTATCAAAACGGTAGTTCTTAACTGTTTTTTGGTAGGCTATACTCTTCTTTTCTGAAGTAATTTTGTAAAATAATTTAAAGTACAAATTATGAAAAGTAAAGATATAGATACTACACAAAATAAAAAATCGGCTTTCGGAGCTGTTACTAAACAAGGAAATGCTCCCGTGCCTATTTCGATTCTAGATGTAGCAACCACAGGGAAAGGATATTCAGCTACAGAAGGTATTAACAATAGTATTGAACTTGCAAAATTAGCAGATCAACGAGGATTTGCCCGTTATTGGGTGGCCGAACATCACGCTATGCCTGCCGTTTCAACTTCATCACCTGCAATGTTACTTTCCAGACTTATCGGAGTAACAAAACAAATACGCTTGGGCTCTGGCGGAATGATGCTGTCTAATTTTCCGCCTTTGGTTATTGCCGAGCAATTTGGTATGCTTCAGGCAATGGCTCCCGGTCGAATTGATTTAGGGATAGGACGTGCTCCCGGAACCAACGGGCTTACATCTCACGCACTGCGTCGTAACCTTGTTGGAGAGGAAAATTTTCCTGCCCAAGTAACAGAATTAATGCATTTTCTGGATGATGATTTTCCATTAGGTCATCCGTATAAGGATAAAGTATTTGCGGTTCCTGGACCTGGACAAGATCGTGAAAATGGAATAGCAAGATCTTTTGATAGTCCGTCTTTGTGGCTATTGGGTTCTTCAGGATATTCCGCACAATTGGCTGGAAAGTTAGGATTACCTTTTGCTTTCGCAGCACAGTTAGCACCCGAAAATTTAGTAGTGGCATTTGAACTTTATCGAAAAAACTTCAAGCCGTCAAACGTCCTTGATAAACCACATACCATAGCCTGTTTTTCTGTATTTGCAGCAGACAGTGAAGAAGAAGCCAAGACACAAACTTTATCTTTTTCTCATAGTATGTTGCGTATGATGAGCAGTCAATCCTACGTAATTCCTTCTCCAGAAGAATTGAAAAACTATGTTTATAGCGAATCTGAACGATATGTATTGGAAAGTTGGAACGAAAAAATAATACAAGGGACCGCCGATCAAGTAGTAAGTCAATTGAATCAATTTCAAAAAACTTCGGGAGCAGATGAATTGATGATAGCCAACTTGGGGCATTCTCTCAAAGGTATATTGCATTCAGCGAAATTGATAGCTGATGCTTATGGAATGCCGAATAATTAAAACAGAAAAAGATTGGAACTAAGACCCAATAAATTACTATTTGATTATCAAAATGGTAGTTAACAGTGAACTATTGGTAGCATCAAAAAGTGAAGAGACTTGTAAATTTGCATTATAATTAAATACATAAATTATGAATATACAATTGATACGAAACGCCACTATTGTTATTGACTATGCTGGAAAGAAAATGTTAGTAGACCCTATGTTTTCTAAAAAAGGAGAATTAGCCCGTGGTCCAATGCCGTCCAAAGACTGGAATTGGAAAAGAAATCCGTTGCATGAACTTCCAATTTCAATTGAAAAAATTATTAAAGATATTGATTTTGTTTTTTTATCACATCTTCACTTTGATCATTGGGACAAAGCTGCCGCTGATGCATTGCCAAAAGATATTAAAATTTTTGTTCAGGATGAAAACGACAAAAAGGTAATAAGCAAATTAGGATTTAGCAATCTGGAGATTTTGGGTGAAAATTCAAACTTTGGCGATATTAAATTGATCAGAACTAAAGCCCAACACGGCAAAGGATTTATTCTCAATCTTGCAGGTCAAGTATGTGGAATGGTCATGCAGCATCCGTCAGAAGATACACTCTATATTGCAGCAGATACCGTTTGGTACAACGAAGTTGAAAAAACAATAAATACATATAAACCCGAAGTAATTGTGGTAAATGGCGGTGATAATCGATTCATCATTGGTGATCAATTAGTTATGAATAAAGAAGATATCTATCGCACATATCAAGCTGCACCAAAAGCAAAAATAGTAGTAGTACACATGGAAGGAGTATACCATAATACACTTTCAAGAAAAGAGTTAAAACAATTTGTTGACAAAAAATCAATTAGCAATAGTATAATCATTCCAGAGGATGGAGAAAAAATAATTTTATAATGGAAAATAATATAGAACAAAACAAGCAATTAGTGCGTGACTTTTATGCTGCTGTAAATGATGAAGATTACGACGCTGCAAGTAATTATTTGCATAACGATTTTACCTTTTACCATCAGGTGGATCACCGCATTCCTGGAGCCGAAGGATTTGTAGCATCGGAAAAGAAAAATTTTGATGCGTTTGGAGAGTTCTCTTTTCAGATCTTAGATCTTATTGCAGAAGGCAATAAAGTAGCAGCTTACATGATTCACGAAGGAAAGCATGATAAAAATCCGCTGATGGGACTTGAGCCGAAAGGAAATAATATTCGTTTTTCTCTAATGATGTGGCTGACTATTGAAGACGGAAAAATCATTGAAAAACGAGCTCATTTTGACAGGGCAGATATTAAAGAACAGGCAATTCTGTAATGACTAGCTGTTTTTCAAAATCAATAAGAAAAGCGAACAACATCAAATGAAAAATATTAAAATGCTTTTAATTAAGTGATTACTAATCTTGCATGATGGTGCTACGTTTGACTTTGTACTTATAAAAATTCAATAATAAATTTATGAAATCAAATATTAAAGCCGTTTGGCAAGGAAGTTTTAAAGAAGGAAAAGGAAAGTTCAACAATGAAAATTCAAAGTTGGATGCCGTAACTTTCAAGCCCTCGTATGCAAAAAATGATGGCAGTTTTACCAATCCGGAAGAATTGCTGGCTTCTGCTCACGCTTCCTGTTATACAATGACACTGAGTTACATCCTGTCAGAAAATGGATTTTCTGCTGATAATTTAGAAACAAAAATTTCACTGAGTATGGAGAATAACGTGATTATTCATTCAAGTTTAACATTGGAAGCTAAGATCCCTGCTATAACGGAAGAAAAATTTCAGGAACTTGCCATAAAAGCGAAAGGAATGTGTCCCGTTGGGAATGCTTTGAGTTTTGAAGTTAGTTTAGAGGCATCATTAATACAATAAATAAAGATTTCAAAATTTGAGAGCAGTATTATATTTCTCTGGAAGTGTACTGCTTTTTTTTTGTGATAAAATACATAAGACTGACAAACTGTACCAACGTCATTGAATCACCAGAGATGGTAAATCTGTGGAAAATGAATTTTCAAAAACGGATATATGAACTTTACCTGCTCCCCTAACTTTAAAGTAGATTTATCAGATAGTGACGATTAAGAAATGATACTTTGGTTAAATTCTCAACACTTAAAAACTGGTTATAAATTAATTCCGGAAGAAATTAATCAACATAATGCAACTATTCTCAGAAAACATGAGTAAAATATGACTGAGGAAGATTTAAAAAACTTTAAGAACATTGAAGGCGTTTTGAAAAAATTTAGCATCTGAGAAACATCAAAATTAAATTTATTAATAAATTTGATAATCAAAGCAATGTAGCTTTTAACTTTTGCTATATCTTCCGAATCAGTGATGTCTAGTTTTATGTAGATAACGTCTAACGACAAATCACGTAAAGTAGCTTCTGCATTTTTTCCTTCGGGTTCATTTCTTGCACCTAATGAAACCTTGATGTTGTGCTGTGCAAGTTGTTTTGCTGTTTCAAAACCAATGTCTTTAGCACTGGTCACTAATGCTATCTTTGTCGTATGGATAATTTTACTAAGGG
Organism: Flavobacterium salmonis; assembly: GCF_903819435.1. Classification (GTDB taxonomy): domain Bacteria; phylum Bacteroidota; class Bacteroidia; order Flavobacteriales; family Flavobacteriaceae; genus Flavobacterium; species Flavobacterium chungangense. Next base: position 208,818 of record NZ_CAIJDP010000060.1, read on the forward strand.
TTCAAGTATTAAATTTAGATTATTATTAATTACTCCAAAGTTATTTTAAATAAACTTTGTTTGTTTTTTCTTGTAAGTTCATTTTATGAAAACTAATTTTGAACAAATCATTGATATCTTAATAAACTTATACAAAATAGTTTATCCTGGCATGTTTTTACCTTATGATTTTATTATTAGTAAGTTGTGTTATATAAAATAAATAATCGTAAAAGCAACGCACAAAAAAATATTCTTAGAGTTTATGCCATTTTGCTAACCAGATTGCTGATTTATTTTCCGACACAGATTGATGGTTTGAGGATATTTAATAGGTAAGTTATTGATTAAAAAAGATTACTTAACCTATTTAAAATAAAGTTCCTTATAATATTGATATTCATAAACTTCTAGCAGGACAAATTAGTCATCTATCAGATGATATACTTGAACAGCCTTCCATTAAATCTTTTATTAATTCTATAAACGAATCCTATTTTTCCTTTGAAAAAGAGAAGGAATTAATGAATCATTTTTTTAAAGAAAATGAAAACAAATCTGATAAGGCAGAAGTGAGCTTGAGAAATGAGCAAGAACTAAAACAGAAGTCTATTTCAAGTTTATTTGATAGCCTGCAAGAATTAGATCATAATTATACTTTAAGAGAAGATAAAAAACAAGATATTCTTTTCCTTTCTAAATATCTGGGAAAACAGATAAGTAAAAGAAAATACACTGAAAAGAAGTTATTTGAAACAGTTGAATTTTTGAAGGTTCTTTTAGATAGCCTACAGTCTGGAATTGTTGTAGTAGATAATAATGATACTATTTTGTTTGTAAACCAATATTTTTGTAATATCAGGGGATTAAAAGTATCTCCATCGGAAATGATTGGCCAGAAGCCAGAAAGATATCTTGATCAGGCGCAGTCACTATTTTATGATTCTAAAAATTACAGGGACAGGGTTGCTGAAATCTTAAAAGAGGGTAAAATTGTATTAGGTGAGATACTGGAAACCAGGGATAATAGGTTTGTAGAAAGAGATTATATTCCTATTATTATAGAAAACCAATGTATAGGACATTTATGGAAATCTCAGGATGTAACCTTACGAATAAAAAATAAGAATCTTTTAAATCAGAGTGAAGAGAGAAACCGTATTATAATGAACTCTTCATTAAATGCAATAATAACGGTTGACAATAGTGGCCGAATTACATTTTGGAATAATCAGGCTGAAGTCATTTTTGGCTGGAAAAGAGAAGAAATTCTTGGAAAGATGTTAAATGATACCATTATACACAAAAAGAATAAAAGAACGTATGTAAACATCTTAAAACATTATATTAATACTGAAAAAGAACTCGTACTAAACAAACCATTTGAGCTTTTTGTAATAGATAAAAATAATATTGAGTTTCCCATAGAGCTTTCATTAATCCCCTTGAAACAAAATGGCGAATTATTTTTCTGTTCTTTTATTCAGGATATTTCTGAACGCAAAAGGGCTGAAACGAAATTGAGATTTCAGGAAGAAAAATACAGGAATATTATTGCCAACATGAATCTAGGACTTATAGAGATCAACAATGATGGTGTTATTCAATTTGCAAACCAGGGATTCGCGAAAATGTCAGGATTTGAAGTAAGTGAATTAATAGGTCTAAATCCAACTGACATGCTTGTTTTTGAAAAAAAGTTAGATTTTATAAAAACTAAAAAAGAATTAAGAAAAAAAGGAATTTCTGACTTATACCAAATACCTGTAAAAAACAAATCAGGAGAACTTAGATGGTGGGCTGTAGGTGGAGCTCCTAATTACGATGACACTGGTAATTTAACCGGCTCAATATGTATCCAATTAGATATTACCGAGCAGAAGAAACTAGAAATTGAACTCGAGAATGAAAAGGTTAAAGCTCAGAAAGCATCAAAAGCTAAAGAGATTTTTCTGGCTGATATGAGTCATGAAATAAGAACACCCTTAAATGCTATAATTGGTTTCTTAAGAGAGATGGAAAGACAGCAATCACCAGATATTCAAAAACAGTACCTTAAGGACAGTACAATAGCATCAAACCATCTGCTTTCGATAGTAAACAATATTCTAGATATTTCAAAAATTGAGGCGGGTGAAATGGCTCTATTAGAAGAAGATTTTGTTTTTTCTGATGCCATAAATAATATAGTTACAGTACTAAAACATTCTGCCAAAGAAAAGGGGTTGAAGTTATCTTCACACATTGACAATGATATTTATCCGTATTTCAAAGGAGATTTTTTAAGATTAGGACAGATTTTATTCAACCTGATTGGCAATGCTTTAAAGTTTACAGATAATGGCGGAATCAGCTTAAGCTGTACTTTGATAAAAGACTTTGGATCATTTCAGCAGATAAAAATTTCTGTTGTAGATTCAGGTATAGGAATGGAAAAAAATTATGCAGAAAATATATTTAATAAATTCTCCCAAGAGAATACTGCCATAACAAGAAAATTTGGAGGAACTGGTCTTGGAATGGCTATTACAAAAGAGCTGCTTCATTTAATGAATGGAGAAATTATAATTCAAAGTACAAAAGGCAAAGGGACCACTGTAGAAATATTGCTTTCTTTTAACAAAGGAAATATTGATACTATAAGAAAAGCTTCGAAAGAAGTATTAATGGACATAAGTGGAATAAAGGTACTTTTGGTTGAGGATAATATTATCAATAGAAAGGTCGTGATTAATTCTCTTAATTATTTTGACTGCATAGTCACCGAAGCCGTTAATGGAATTCAGGCTGTGGAAATTCTAAAACAAAAAGATTTTGACATCATTCTCATGGATGTTCAAATGCCACAAATGGATGGTTTTCAAGCAACAAAATACATCAGAAATAATTTAAAAATAACTACTCCTATAATTGCCTTTACTGCCAATGCCTTTAAAAGTGAAGTTGAAAAATGTAAAACGGCTGGTATGGATGATTATGTTACTAAGCCTTTTGAAGAAAAAATATTAGTACAGACTATAGCCAAACATATAACTAAAAAACAAAATACTAATTTAATAATGCAGAAAGAAATAAAATTATATGACTTGAAAAATTTTCATCTAATGAGCAAGGGGAACCAGGATTTTGTTCAAAAGATGATTTCTGTTTTTATAAATAAAACTGTTAATGTTATTGATAAAATTGATTTTTTAATCGAAATCAACGATTTCCAAATGGCCCGCAAGCTGCTACACAAAATTAAACCCAGTCTTGAAATTATGGGAATAACATCATTTTACGATGATATGAAAGAAATAGAAAAAATGAAAAATGGAATTGAAGAAAAAGAAAAAGAAAAAATTACAATCCTATTTTTACAAATAAAAAGTACTTTGATCCAAACAATAGAACAGCTAAGAATAGAGTTGGAAAATATATAAAATAAAAAATATTTAAATGATATTTAGGTGAAATATTTTTGCTGTTAATGCATATATAATCCCAAAATTAAAGCAGTATTAAGAGAGAGTCCAAGAACAATTATTATAATTCCAATGTATCTCCAAGGAAAATGTAACCAGCGCTCGATTGGAACAAATCAATTGAGTAGTATCATCGCAATTAATCCTAAAAGAAAATAAATTGGAGGAGGTATTGAAGTTTTCATGATGATTTGATTTAAAAATTCCTTACTGCGAATAGTTAACAACAATGTACAAGTTTATTCTACTGCTTATGCTACGTTGAGTCAGACGCCATAACGCCAGCCGTATATTATATGCAGCTATTATTCTTATTTTGAAAAATCTTGTTCTGTCATTACTTTATTTAATAGTACGCCTGTATTATTCCCTGTTGGTACAGAAGGAATATAATTGGTATTGTCCCCTCCAGCGAATATATTATCCACCGTTGTTTTCTGAAATGCATCTACCTTGATAAGTCCCTGTTCTGTCAATTCACAACCTATAATTCAGGGATTTTACAGTGCTGTTCAAAAGGAGGTCTTGAATAGACAGCTGTCAATTCAAAAGTTGAATTGTCTGAAAAAATTATTTCTTCAACTAGTCCCTTTTTGTGTTTCAATGAGCTAATTTTCTTGTCAACTATTGAAATATTGTGTCTTTTTACCCGGAATAGACTGTTCACTTTACTGGTTCTTCGTCAATTTTTCTTAATAACGGAAAACTAGCCCTTCCGTACATCATTCTTTTTATATTCTTCAATCTGTTTACCTGACCTTCAACTTGCCCATTGCTATATTGAGTAACCACCGCATTATTAACAGCTTCATAATCTCTTAATAGATTTTTAGCAAAATTTTTAATGGGTGGACTGTCAATCATCTGCGCTTTAGCGATACATTTTGATAACGACTCCAGTTCCTTTCTTTTGAATAAATCCTTAAATTGCTTTACCAGCATTTCAATCTGTTTAATTTCTGGACATACATCAAATAACAGATTCATAAATTGATTATTTTCAACGCTTAATTTTTGTTCATCAGTGTAAAGTAGAAATGAAAGCTTATTTGGAGACCAAGTACGTATCTGTTCCACTTTTGGGGCAATAACTGTTTTCACAATCCTGTTTACACGTGTCATTCAATCAACAGGGAAATTAGGTGGTTATATATGGGGAACAACTCGTAAAACAGCAATTATTGGCTGGGAAGCTTCAAAAATAAATATTGAGCAAGAAATGGATTTTATAAAATAAGAAACAGTTGCAGTTTTGCATCATAAATTTAAAAGAATAAATGATGACAAAATTAAACAAAAAAGTAGCCTTAATTACAGGTGGAACAAGCGGAATTGGCAAAGCTACGGCAATAGATTTTATTGAAAATGGAGCATCTGTAATTATCACTGGCCGATTTCAAAATACGATTGACGAAACAATTAAAGAACTTGGAGAAAAAGCCAAAGGTATTGTTTCTGATGCAGGAAAGATGACAGATTTGTTGCAATTAGGTGATAAAGTAAAATTAATTTCCCCACAAATAGATATCTTATATGTGAATGCGGGTTTCGGAAAGTATGCTCCCATTGAAGAAATAGACGAAAATCATTTTGATGAGCAGTTTAATGTTATTGTAAAAGGAACATTATTTACAGTTCAACAAATTTTGCCATTAATGAAAGAAGACGGAGCTATAATTTTAAATACTTCTATTGTTACAGAAGTTGGTATGCCAAATTCTTCTCTTTATTCGGCTGCAAAATCAGCAGTTCAATCTCTGGTTAAAACGTTTGCTTCTGAATTAGCATCCAAAAAAATTAGAATAAATGCCGTTAGTCCTGGTCCAATTGCAACCAATTATTTTGATCGTTCTAATTTAACATCAGAACAAATAGAAGGCCTTGCCGGAGCAGTGCTACCACAAGTTCCGCTTGCCCGATTTGGACAACCATCCGAAGTGGCAAAAGCAATAACATTTCTTGCATCAGAAGACGCGTCTTTTATGCACGGAACAGAAATATTTGTTGATGGTGGATTTCCTAAAATTAAATAAAATAGCAATTTGTTAATCTTTCAAGTATCAATACATTTTGAAATAAAATTTTGCAAAGAGTAGAATAAAAAAACTTAATTTAAAATTAAGGATGATTGTTCAGTAACTTTGAAAAGGAATAAAGACAATCACCTTCACTAAAAAATGGAATTATTAAATATAACCACAAGACGACTTAATATTAGACATCTTAAATTATCTGACCTATCTGATTTTCATAGCTATCGTTCAAATCCAGAAGTTACAAAATACCAAGGTTTTGATGTTATGACAATCGAACAAGCCGAAGAATTTATTAAAGACAACTCAATAAAGTATTTTGGCAAAGCTGGAGAATGGGTTCAGTATGGAATTGAAAATAGTGTAACAAAACAGCTCATCGGAGATTGTGCAATTAAACTTGACCAATATGATAGCCGAATTGCAGAAATTGGAATTACTATTTCGCACCTTGAACAAAAAAAGGGTTACGCTAAAGAAGCGCTACTTAAAATTTTGGCTTTTTTGTTTGAAACAAAAGAAATGCACCGAGTTGTTGAAATTGTAGATGCTGAAAATAGTGCTTCAATTAATTTATTAAAAAGTACTGGATTTAAACAAGAAGGACATTTTATTGAAAATATTTTTTTTAAAGGAAAATGGGGAAGTGAATTTCAGTATGCCATGCTAAAACGAGAATGGAAAGACTTAAAAGAGACTGTTTAACAAACACGAGACTTAATCTATTTTATAAACGACCAAACTAATTGATAAAATTGATGACCAAAATTTACAGACAAGGTGCAATTGGCGCATTACTTGACGAATATGAAAGAGCAATTATAGACTTGCAACAGGTAATTGCTGATATTTCCGATAATCAACTTATTGCAATTATACACCATAAAACAACAGATGCTAACTGCGAATCGGTTCAGACAGTTTTAGCACACGTTGTTAGTTCAGGATTTGCTTATGCTATGGACATTCGACAACATTTAGGAGAAGAAGTAGATTATCCAGATGATGTACTGCATTTGACAGTAAATGATTTTCACAAAGACCTGAACAGTTGTTTTAAATTCATGGCAGAGACTTTTAAAAATATCCAAGACAATCAACTTGAAGAATTTGACAATGAAAAAAAAATAATTACTCCATGGAGACAAGTTTATGACATAGAACAAATAACAGAACACGCCATTGTTCACATATTAAGACATAGACGACAAATTGAAAAATTTAAGATTATAATTGATACACTAAAATAGAAACTTCCGATAAAGTTTCATTGGTCTAAAAAAGAATTAAATATTTGTATTTCTTGTTACTATTTAGACGTTAGCAGTCAGCTAAAAAACATCACATTAGATGATAGCTACTTAAAAAAAAATAGTAAATGATTTGAATTTATTTACCAATACATAAGAAAAAGAATGAAATTAAAGTTTAGTCATATAGATGTTTTAGTCAAAGACCTACAGGTTGCATGTGACTATTATGCTAAAATCCTTGGAGCTGAGATCTCAAAAAAATTCATATGGGAAAGAGATGGTCTTCATGTCACGTATGCCCTTGTGAGAATCGATAAAGAACTCTTTATGCTTGTGCAACCTTTTTCTGGAAATCTTAAAAACCTAATAGATACTAAAGGAGAAGGAACTATTTATCGTCACTGCTATTCAACTGTAGATATTGAAATGACCTATGACCAATTGATAGCTTCTGGTGTTCAACCAGAAGACGAAAATGGTAATGCTCTATATCGAGAAAATCTCAACTCTCCAAGTGGAGTTAGAATTATTTGGCTTCCAAAACGTTTTGGAGAATTCTCAATTGAAATACTTGAAGAAAAAGGAATACAACAATTCATTGAAGAAGCCTTTTCAAGCCAATAAATAAAAAAGCTCAAATTTGGCACTAGTATATTCAGATATAAAATTCCAAATAGTAATTATTGATTAGGATGCTTCAAAAATAGATATTTAACAATACATAAAAGAAATTAACAAAATAGAACAACGACTTTATAGGAACATTTTTTCAATAACACGTCATTTTTATATCAATTTACTCACTTCTGATTCAGTAAACTAAGCTTTTTCCTCATTTCATTTAACTCCTTCTCCATACTCTCAATGTTTGTTAAGTTAATTTACCGGAAACTTCTTCCTTATCGGCAAGTCTTTTTTTTAACCCTTGCATCTCACGACCAATGGAAATCTGTTCAGTTAAAGCATATTCCATAATTAAGTTTGTTAAATTCCATATCGTCAACCCCATATTTATAAAGTATAAAGTCTTTAACATGTTTTTTTGAAATTTCAAAACGTACATGGGTACCAATTGCATATTCACCCTTCTTGACTAGTGTAAGCATTTGATCATTATGATACTGAAATTCCTGAAGCACTATAGTTTTTTGTTTGGTTTTCCCCGCAATAAAATTAATCAGCTTTACGCTGCTGCTCAGGGATTCCTGCTTTTCTGTAATCTGGTCTGCAAACTTTCTTATTTTCATTTCAAGGGAGTGCAAAAAGAAATTTAAAGTTTTTGCATCTTCTTTATTTCCTGCTGTGCGACCTGTTCTCTGTTCAAACCTATTGGCGCTCCACTTGCGTTTGGTCGAAGTTTCTTTAGGCACACCATCGACGGTAACTCTAAGATAAATAAATCTTTTATTTGCTCCATTTGTAGAACTCTTCAAAAAGAAGCTAATTCCGTATGTATATTTCATTTTCTCAACAGATTTATAATCAAAATTTTAATTTGATTATCTTCAAAAATACTCAAATTTTTATGGCTGATTGTGGCATGGCAAATTTAATTTTTAAAAAGGCATGTAAATAAAAGACGAAGACTCTCAGGTTCGAATCTTTTATATCCTTGCTGGCTATTATCTATTTATTTCGATTATGATTATAATTCAATACTTCTGATTCGATTTCCTGTATTGTTTTCTTTTTCCCTTTAGAAATCCATTCTAAAAGTTCTTCTTCAAAAAAATAGAGTTTTTTACCATACTTATAACACGGGATTTTTCTCTGCCTTACAAGAGCGTAAATTGTAGGCTTTGCTTTTCCTATTAACCGGCTTACTTCTTCAATACCAATAGGAACACTTTTTTCTTTAGATTCATATACCTGCACATTCTGAATCATAAGTTTAATCTCGGCAATTTCTCTCGCTAAGTATGCTACTGCTTTGGGCAGGTTCTCAAATGAGATTTCATTTATGTCCATAACTATCGTTTTTAATTGTTATGGTGTAAAAGAAAAAAGTGTTTTCACTGTGTCCTAAACCACGACAAAAACACTTAAAAAACACATTGTTTTATAACTTTTGGTATTTAAAAATGAGTAAGATCTTCTATTATCTTTACACTCCCTTTTTGATCATCATCTTTCAGATGCGTTTTAATGCTGTTCTCTTCAACATCTTTTAAGGATTCCGCAAAAGTTAATTTTAAAAATTGTGCGACACTTTCCTGCTTACCTACTTTAAAACAATTCCAGATATTCCAGCCAAAATGATACAAATCAAGATTCGACAAATCTTTTACTTTTACCGGTTTAATTTTTTCGAAATTTATGTCTTCAGCATATATTATTATGTTCTTACACAATTGTTTCAAATCATCATCCATTGTGTATAGTGCGAATTGTTGTTGCGTATAACGAATTACAATATCAATTCTGACTTGTTTTTGTTTTTTGATTATATTTTGCTGCTGCTCCCTTATCTGTTCAATATCTCTGGCTGAATCTTTATTTTCAGACAATTCGGGTTTAATTAAAGTATCCTGACGCTCGTCTTCCATCTTTTCAAGGTCTTCATTGGCAATCTGGCTTTCAGGTGATTCATTTTTTTTAACCTTCAAAAAACGATTCAGTACGCGGGCGGCCAATTCGTTTAGAAATAAACTTAGAATTGCAAACATTAAAACTCCAAATCCAGTGCTGATCCAAAAGAAAACGCCGGCAGTATAATCATCAGCACCTTTTTCCAGCAGCACTAGTCTTCCGATTATGCCGACAAAGACACAGACTAAAAATACAGACAGGTAAACTGTAATATATTCGAAGTACTTTATTTTCATTTCTCTTTTTTCTTTAAAGATACCAATTGTATAGCTTCTGATGCTTTGTTCTTCTTTTCATCTATTACTTTTGCATAGATCTGAGTAGTTTTTATGTTGGTATGCCCCAGCATTTTACTGACCGTATAAATATCTGTCCCGCTCGACAATTGCAGTGTTGCAAACGTATGGCGAAAGCAGTGGAAGGTAATATTTTTTTTAATGCCTGCCGATTCAACCCATTTTTTCAGCGGGCGTGAAATCCATGACGGGTCCGGCAGATCCTCAAAAACAAGCTGCGCGGGAAGCCTCGGCTCTCCGCAGAGCTGTAAAGCCTGCTGAGAAATAGGCATATATTCAACGCCCTTTGTCTTTTTCTGTGTAAAATGTAGTTTCGCTATATCATTTTCCAGACTAATCTCTTTCCATCGGAGCTTCTGAATGTCGGAATGCCTCAGACCTGTAAGCGCGGAGAAAAGCGCAGCCCGTTTAAGGACGTCTTTTTCACAAGGCGTTGCTGCCAAGACATTCAATTCTCCAATTGTGAGATATTCGCGTCTTGACTCCTGCTCCGGGATGCCTTTTATTTTTGAAGATAAATCAACTATTAAATATCCATCGATGAAGGCCTGCTTCAAAGCTGCTTTAAATATGGCAAAATAGGTTCCTGCAGTGTTGCGGGAAATGGTTCCTTTTTTACTTCCTCCGCACGGAGCTGATAGTAAAAACATTTTAAAATCTTCAGCCATTCTGCTGTCAATCTGGGAAAAAATTAGGCTGCCTGTCGAATAGCTTTTTAAAAATTCTCTAGTCCGCTCCCAATGGATCTGAATGGATTTTGAACTGCGAGCGTGTCTTTTAGACGCCACTGCATCAATGTATTTAATAAAATCCTCTTTTCCTTTCTCTTTCTGTTCAGCCAATAGGTTCTCAACATCACTGTACAGATCTGTATTATCGTATTCTTTCTGCCTGATTTTGCGCACTCCGTCAGCATACAGCATTATTTCCCGGTCGCTTTCGCTTCTGCACATTATAATTCCGTTATCGCTGCGTCTGGGTTTATAGGATTTTATTCCCTCTGCATCTGTACGGGAAGATCTTTTTTTGTCCCACTCCACTGTTGTTACGATTCTGTTCAAATATTCACGGATTCTCTGTGGAGTTTTCTTTCCAGAAACCTCAACAGGATAGCTTTCTATGTAAACATACCATTCTTTTCGGTCTTGTGCCTTTCGTAGACGAACAGTAACCTTGGTTTTTGCTAATTGTTTCATATGAAATCATTTCCGTTATACAAGTTATCAATTTCACTTTTTGGAGCATATACATGCTTTCCAATCTGTCTGGTCGGAATTGAATATTTCCTGATATGGCTGTAGACAGAACCTTCAGATATTTGAAATCTATCAGCTATTTCACCGATTGAATAGCAGTCCTCTTTTTCAAGGCTGTATAGTTTTTTCTTCGGTGCGCTTTCAGCCTGCGGCAGGCTGCGAGCAGGGCCGAACATCCCTTCCATAACTCTGCGGTCTATTCTTATAAGGCGGGTTCCCAGATTAACTGAAGGAATTTTTCCCTGACCGACAAGCCGGTAAAGGGACTTAATGTGAATGCCAAAAAGTATACCAGCTTCAGGAACAGAAATAAATACCCTGCTATCGGGTATTTTATCCGTAATAGCTTTGAGCTCCCCTTCACTTTTAAGCCGTATCATCTTCTGTTTGTATGCTTTTTTACTGCATACATGCGAGCAGTAAACAGAAGTCACGGTTTTAGGCAGAAATTCCTTCCCGCAGTTAAGACATTGTTTATTAGCTCTTTTCATCATCTTTGTCTCCTAATTAAGTACCACAAGGGCATATAAGTCCCACTTTGTCTACTTTTAAGTGACAGGTACAAATATGGTACAAATATATGATAAAAAACGATTAAAAAACAGCACCATTAAAAAAGACGCCAAAAGAAAAAGCGCTGTAAACATAATGTTTACAGCGCTTTAGCACTTATTCTTAACTGATGTTAATCAGTACTTATTTGACTTATTCCAATATAACTGAAAAATCTAATGATGGGTATATTGAGTATTCTTACACTAATCAAGATAATGGCTATTTGGACAAAGACCCATTCGTTCACGCATCTTATAAATTGATTGCTTCAAATCCAAGAAAACTTTTTGGGAAATTAGATTTGGAACGCGGACAGCTTTTGAGTACAAAATATTATATGGAAGATAAGTTTTTACAAAAAAAAGTTTCAAATGAATATAATGACGATCCTTCAAGATATAATAGCTATGTCAGATCTGTAGGAGATATTACGGAATCATATACTTGTTTGGGTTATGCAAAAGCTTCAATTCCTATATATACATTCTACTCGTATATGAAAAAGCAAACAACCGAAGAATATTTTCGAAACGGCACTTCAAATAGTAATACCATTAGTTACACATATGATCCTAATAGTAATTTACTCAGAACAACTTCTACTATTAATTCTGATGGCAATGAAATAAAAACCAGATACAAATATCCCGGAGATTTCGGTTTTGTTTCCTTATCTCAAATAGCACCTACTAATGAAATACATGATATAGCACAATTACAAATAAACAATGTTGTTAATGTCCCTATGGAAATTAATAATTCTATAATAAAAAACGGAGTAGAATATATAACTGGTGGAAAACTGAACTATTTTGAAGATTTAAAACTTGAAAAAACTTTCGAGTTAGAGACCAATAGTCATATTAATATTACTAATTTTGAATTCTCAACAGTTAGACCATCTGCGGGTTTTTTATCTGATAGCAGATATAAAGAAAAAATATCTTTTATAAAATATGATAATAAGGGTAATATATTAGAAATAAGACCTACAAACGGCTTTTCTACCAGCTATATATGGGCATACAATAAAACTCACCCTATTGCCAAACTATTCAATACTACCTACAATCAAATTGAAACCCTATTAGGTGTAACTGCTCTTAACTCTTTAAATATAAGTTATGATAATGCTTTTATCAAATCATCTACAGATCAGTTACGTCAAGGATTGCATGGTGCTCAGGTATATTCATATCTTTATAATCCTAATATTGGTATACTATCAGAAACACCTCCTAACAATAATTCGACCAATTTCAACTATGATATTTTTGGAAGACTTGATTATGTTACAGACCATGCTGGCAATATTATAAAGAAAAATGAATATAACTACAAAAAATTCAAAAGAATAAGTTTATCAACCAATACTTTAAATTTTGAGAGCGTACCATTTGGAACTTCCAAATCAAAAAGTATAAGAGTTACAAATTCCAGTACTTTACCTTTTACAATAAGCGGTTTAATAATTCCATCTGGATATTCATATGTAATTAATGGTTCGAGTGTTTTATTACCAGGTGATTATGTTGATATTACAATTACTTTTTCACCTACAGCCGCCAGTACTTATTCAGGCAATATAACAGTTTTATCGGATGCAGATGGTGTAAATACAATTCCTGTGAGTGGAAGTGGTGCGATAACAAAAATTATTAATATTTCCGGAAATCTTGATTTTGTATTATTCGCTGATACAGGTTGTGTATTTCAAAATATGACCATTTCAAATACTGGTAATACAAATTTGAATATTACAGGAATAAATGTCGGGTCTCCATTTGCTGTTAATTGGACTAACGGAGTAATACCTCCAGGGCAGAGTAAAAATGTTACTGTAAGATTTTGTTCCATGGGTGATAGAATTTACCAATCTACAATAAATGTTCTTTCGGATAAAACAGATGGAGTTAGCACTATCGGAACTTACGCTATATTGATGGAGTAAATAGCCTATATTAATTTATGATATAATGATTATAGTAAAAAATAAAGTGCATCATATTGAATAACAATTAAAATAATAAGAACATAAGTAATAATATAAATTAAAAAATCTATTTCTTCAATTATATACTTTTTTTAAAATATAGCTATTGAGTAAATAATATCCACAAAATAATAATTAATATAAAATGAAGAATATAATCTTATTATTAATCCTGCTTCCTAGCTTACTTATAGGACAGACCCAGACAGAGAATTACATAAAGACGACTACCTACAAAGTAGAATCAACAACAATTATAACAGATCCTACAAATACACAAGCCAATCAAAATGTTACCTATTTTGATGGTTTGGGTCGTCCTATACAGGAAGTAGCTCATCAACAATCAGGAACAGGGAAAGATATTGTAACGGCTACCGAATATGATGCTTTTGGGCGTCAGGTAAAAGAATATCTGCCTTATGTTCCAGCGGCAGCTTCACTCAATTATAAAAGTACGGCACTAACCGATGTTGGTACATTTTATAATACAGCTACATACGAAAATACCCTAAACCCTTTTTCTCAAAAAGAATTTGAAGCATCTCCGCTTAACAGAGTTTTAAAACAAGCTGCACCAGGAGAAGATTGGAAACTTGGTAATGCTCATGAAATAAGATTGGACTACCAAACCAATACCAATACAGATCAGGTTAAACGTTTTGGAGTTTCTTTTATCGGAGACAATAAGAACTCTCCATATTTAGAGGATAATGGTATTTATGCTACTTCACAATTATACAAAATAATTATAAAAGATGAGAACTGGAAAGCAAATCAAACTTTTTCAGACGATCATACTACACAGGAGTTTAAGGACAAACAAGACCGAATTGTCTTAAAACGATCTTTTGATACTGGAAAATGGCATGATACCTATTATGTTTATGATGATTATGGAAATTTGACTTATGTACTACCTCCCAAAGCGGCGACATACAATACAATAGCGCAAGCTTACACTAATCAAGAAATATTCGAAGATCATGCTGATTTTTTTGTAAATGGTGTAGAAAACGACTATTGCATGATTTATATATATAAAGCATATAATGATTTTGGACTAGCTTTTTATGCATCAAATTTTACATCAGGGACTATATTGAAGTCTGGAAAGATAGCTCACTTAAATTTCAGTCCTAATTTGCCTAATATGTCTTTGGGGAACATTATGGTGCTAAATGCAAATGGTGAATCTGTAATAGGAGCTACTGCGTACATTCAGGACGGTGATTTGTATTTTTCTTCAACCGGAGCAGCGGTGTATCCAGACCAAAATGGAGAGTTTTGGTTTCAAACTCAGAATTTTGCCAATTCTGCCCTTGTAGCTTTTGACAGAACAGCTTTAAATGATCTTATCTATCAATACAAATATGATAAACGTAACCGTCTTGTAGAAAAAAAACTACCGGGTAAAGACTGGGAATATATTGTGTATGATGAACTAGACAGACCTGTTCTAACCCAGGATGCCAATTTAAGACTTAATCAAAAGTGGTTGTTTACAAAATATGATGTATTGGGTAGGACAGCTTATACAGGAATACACACGAACGGAACTTATCTTAGTAGAATAGATATGCAAAATTATTTTGATACCCAGAATGATGTAGCTTCTAAAATGTATGAAACAAAAGCAACCTCAGGGACAGGTTATGATAGTTCATATTACAGTAATACAAATTTTCCAAACACTAATATTGAAATTCATACAATTAATTATTATGATGATTATAATTTTGATATAAATGGAAGTAACCCGGTTACTCCCGTTGTCAATACGAAAGGTTTGGCTACCGGGAACAAAGTCCGCATATTAGGCACGACCAACTGGACAACTAATGTAAGTGGTTACGATGCAAAAGCAAGACTTATTTATAGCTTTAGTAAAAATGATTATCTGGGTACCACAAGCACGACTAAAAGCGAGCTCGATTTTATCGGACAACCTTTAAAAAATATTTCCACCCATCTCAGAGATGGTGTTACCACGACAATAGAAGATTCGTTTAATTATGACAATGCCGGAAGGCTTATCAAGCAAACACAAAGCATTAATGGGGCAGCAACACCAGAAGTGATTGCTGAGAATGTTTATGATGAACTCGGGCAGCTTATCCAGAAAAAAGTGGGTGGAAAAACGACCCAAAACGGTTTGCAAACAGTGGATTACAGTTACAATATTAGAGGTTGGCTGAAAGCAATAAATGATAATGATATTATTAATAATAATGTTATTTCTATGGGTTCAGGAGATTTATTTGGTTTCAAGATAAATTACAATAAACCATCTACAGGTATATCATTATACAACGGGAACATTAGCCAGACCTTTTGGAAAAGTGCCAA
Organism: Flavobacterium salmonis; assembly: GCF_903819435.1. Taxonomy (GTDB): domain Bacteria; phylum Bacteroidota; class Bacteroidia; order Flavobacteriales; family Flavobacteriaceae; genus Flavobacterium; species Flavobacterium chungangense. The sequence goes on from NZ_CAIJDP010000060.1 coordinate 224,585, forward strand.
TACAATGGACACAAATTTAAAAAACTATTCTTACACCTATGATGCATTAAATAGATTTAGGACAGCTAAGTATGCTGAAAATAATGTTTCAAATTCGAAATTTGATGAAACTATTTACGAATACGATCGTAATGGAAATATTTTGAACTTAGTTCGTAATATGCAAAGCCCTTATGATACCAGATGGTCTACCACTATTGATAATTTAGCCTACGAATACGACAAAGGAAATAAATTAATGAAAGTCAATGACTCTTATAAGGGAGCAACTTACGGTGGTGAAGGATTTAAAGACGGAAATAACACGGGGAACGATTACAGCTACGATGTCAATGGAAATTTAACTAAAGATCTCAATAAAAAAATAGGTACAGCTACATCTGAGGGAATTACTTACAACCATCTGAACCTTCCAACCAAAATAATTTTTAATACAGGAGAAACTATTGATTACATTTATGATGCAACAGGAATTAAACAACGTAAAATTGTCAGTACAGGAACAACAACCGATTATGCCGGAGGATTTCAATATGAAAACAATATTTTGAAATTTTTCCCTCAATCAGAAGGTTATGTAGAATATAATTCAGGAAGTTTTAATTATATTTACCAATACAAAGATCATTTAGGTAATGTACGACTAAGTTATAAAGACATTAGCCTTACAGCGACTCCATCTTTACAGGTTTTAGAAGAGAATAGTTATTATCCTTTTGGTTTAAAACACAAAAATAACGATGTTGTAAATTCTACCAATCCTGGTTTAAAGTATAAGTACAATAATAAAGAGCTCCAAGACGAGTTACAGCTTAATGTTTATGACTACGGTGCGAGAAACTATGACCCTGCTCTTGGACGTTGGATGAATATTGATCCACTGGCAGAGCAGATGAGAAGACATAGCCCTTATAATTATGCTTTTAATAATCCTGTTTATTTTCTTGACCCAGACGGAATGGCTCCTGATAATGAGGCTCCTGATAATGAATATGATATTGATTTAAAAACTGGAGCAACAACTCAAGTTAGTAATAAAGGAGGGGATATAACAGATTATCTAAACTTTAAAAAAGAAAATGGAGAAACTCTTTACACTCATGAAATAACTGTACAACATAATACTGAAAACATTCAAAGTGAAGGAGATGAAATTGGTCGTACTATTACCTCTAGACAGCCAGGAGAAGTACTGACGACTAATATCAAACCTACTGCGGGAGCTTTACATGATCCTTCTGCGGAGATATTTGCAGCTATCTATGGGGGCGAAATATTAGGATTAGGATTAAATGGTTTGTCAAAAGTAGCGACAAGTCTTTTTTCTAGAGGAGGAATGGCAGAGGCAAGAGCATTAGGTATTGCAGGAGAAGAAGCCGTTGGTATAACTGGCTCAAAAACTAGAATACCTTCTTTAACAGAAACAGCTAATTATAGAATTCCTGATAGACTTACCTCTACTACATTAGAAGAAGTAAAAAACGTAGGACATCAAAGTTTCACAAGTCAACTGAAAGATTTTTATAAATATTCACAAGAAACAGAACGAGAATTTATTCTATATACAAGAACAAAGACAACGTTTTCTCAGCCTTTGCAAAATCTTCTAAATGATGGAAGCATAACTCATAAAATAATACCAGGAAAATAATGATAGTTGAAGCAAACAAAATAAAAGCAGAATTAGCAAAAGTAGGTATTAATATAGAAGATATTTATGATTTAGTAAATACAGACAAACCATATCCAACAGCGATACCAGTTTTGTTAAATTTATTAAAACAAGGTATTGAGCATAGTGGTATCAAAGAAGGTGTTATAAGAGCATTAGCTGTTAAAGAAGGTATAGGATTAGCAAGTCCAGTTTTAATTGACGAGTATTATAAAACTCCAAAAGATAAAATGTTGTTACGCTGGGCAATTGGAAATGCCATTTATATGACTATTACTAGTAGTGATACAGAGAATGTTTTACAAATCGTAGAGAACAAAGAAAATGGAATGTCACGACAGATGTTTGTTTTAGCATTATCAAAAGTAAAATCTGAAGAGGTAGAAAATGTTTTAATTAAATTGCTGGATGATGACGAAGTTGCTGCACATGCTATTGAAGCTTTAGGAAAAATGAAATCACAAAAATCAAAAGAAAAAATATTTAGACTTTTAGATCATCCTAAAGACTTGATTAGAAAAGAAGCCAAAAAAGCGATAAAGAATTTTTAATTATATTTACATTTAGGTAATATACGATTGAGTTATAAAGATTTTAGTCTAACCCTACCAAGTGTTCTCATAAAAAAACTACAGTAGTGCGTATTCTATGATAAAAAACAAATAAAATCATTAAAAATCGAAAACTTATTCTTTATACTTTAAATTAAAATAATAATGAAATTCAATTGTCTGGGAAAATCGAGGAAAATATAGAATTGATTTAATTAGATTGGAGAGACAAAAAAAGACTGCTAAATTAGCAGTCTTTTTGGCTTAATGCTTATGCTCTAAACAAAGTATATTTATTATAATCGTATAAAACCTTATCGTAAGGCACTAATAAAGTCTCTATTTTTTCTGAAGACTCTTCAAAAGTGATTCCGTTATGTTTTCTGAAAAGATAAATTTCTTTCAGGCAATTCGATAAACTCTGATGAATTTCGGATGTAAATAATGGCAATTGTTTATCACCTACCAGCAAATCTATCTGATAATTTGAACTGCTTCTTGAAAGGTTGTTACCAATTATTCTGATGGTGAATTTCGTATTGTTTCCGTGTTGTTTACCCTGATAATGTATTACCATGACGTTATTATTAAAGATTAAAATTTATTTTAGCTGATTTGAACCGCATTTTGAATTCAATAATTAAAGTTATGAAAAAAAAGCAAAAACGTAAAATTAGGGGTATTAAATTATTATTTTTTTAGCATAAAAAAACCGTAACGAATTACGGTTTTTTCACAATTAACTAAAAATATTAATCAACTTTTTTCACGAGTAAAATTCATTCATAAGCAAGATTAATTTACGGTACTATTATTTCTAATTTCTTTTTCTTCATTTACATCCAGTAAAAACGGATTTCCTTTCTGATCAAACATGGTCATGTTTAAAGCGTCCAGCAAAGTGAGCTTTTTTGAAACAGAACCTTTAAATCTATTGTACGAAAGATTCATTTCAGACAAATGATTCAGGTTTTCAAGTTCCTTTGGAATTTCGCCTTCAAAACTGTTGTCAAACAAACTCAGATTTTCTAAAACATTAAAATTTCTTATTTTATAGCTAAGACTTCCTGAGAATTTATTATTATTCAAAAGCAGCACTTTCAAAGTTGAAATTTCGTATAATGAATCCGGCAGCCCTCCTCCTATCTGATTGTCAAAAAGCGCCAGTATTTGCAAATGCTGTAAACTTCCAATAGCCGAAGGCAATTCTCCTTTCAAATTATTATTGGACAAATTAAGTCCGACCACTTTTCCATTATTAATTTCAACACCAAACCAGGCAGAAACTGATGAGGTTAAATCCCATTTTACTTTCCATTCCCCTCCATTTGTCGCATGATATATTTTAATCAGAGCGTCCTTTTCTTTATCAGAAACCGTATCTGCAAAAACTGAATTTGACAAAGCAAATACTAAAAACAAAAAATAAATTTTTCGCATAGATTAAGGTCTGGAGATTTTCTGCAAAATTATATTTTTTAAACCTTTAAGACAAGCAATGTCGATAAAGTGTTAATAAGTAAAAACGGCCTTTTTAATACTTAAATAAAAATCTTTCAAGCTGAATTTTTAAGTAAATTTGATTCACTAATTATAAAACCTAAAATCATGAAAATTAACTTTATCACCTTTTTGGCTGCTGCAGTTGTTACACTTGTAATTGGATTTATCTGGTACAATCCAAAAGTTTTTGGAAAAATCTGGATGAGAGAAAATAATTTTACCGAAGATGATCTCAAAAAAGGCAATATGCTTAAAATATTTGGATTTACTTATATTTTCTCTGTACTGATTTCTATGGCTCTAATGTCGTTTACAATTCACCAGTCTGGTGCTTTGGGGATGATCGGCGGACCACCCATGATAGAAAGCGCAAAACCGTCATTTCACGCTTTCATGGCCGATTACGGAACTGCCTACAGAACATTTAAACATGGAGCACTTCATGGTTTTATGGCGGGTTTATTTTTTGCTTTTCCTGTCATTGGAATCAATGGTTTGTTCGAAAGAAAATCATGGAAATACATCTTTGTCCATGCAGGATACTGGATCGTTACACTTACCATTATGGGCGGAATTGTATGCGCATACGCCTAATAAAAATCATAAATTTCAAAATCCGTTTGAAATTCAATTTCAAACGGATTTTCTTAATAATAACTTAAAGAAAAAAAGTTATTGTAAATATTATCTAATTTTGAAGAAATTAGCACACACCCTTGAATACAATCTATTCTTTCCAAATATATAAAAGCGCGTCACTGCTGCCTTTTGAATGGAACTCGCTTGCTTTAGAAAACATTTTTTTGACACGTGAATATCTCGAAGTACTCGAAAATTCCTGTCCGGTAAACATGACTTGCCATTTCATCGGATTCTTTGAAGAAGAAAAACTTGTCGGAATTGCGCTGACCCAATTTTTATTTGCCGAAAAACTGGAATCATTTGGAGAGCGGGATAAATGTTTAAAAACTTCTGTTCGGAATTTTGCCCTTAAAAATTTCGCTTCGCATGTACTTTTTGTAGGCAACAATATGCTGACGGGACAAAATGCCTTTGCTTTTGATAAAAACGTAAGACAATCAAAAGCAATTAAAACGCTCCACAAAGCAATTACTCAGCTGAAAAAGGATTTAAAATCGAGCGGAAAAAAAGTTCACATTACCAGCATAAAAGATTTTACAGCTGAAGAAATCAAACCATTACAGGCTGAATTCAAAAACAATTATACGTTTTCCACACAGCCCAATATGATTTTTGAAATCAATAAAAACTGGAAGACTGAGCAGGATTATATTGATGCTTTATCAAAAAAATATCGGGACCAATACAAACGTGCCCGAAAAAAATCGGAAGGAATCATAAAACAAAAAATGTCTTTGGCTGATATTCGACAATATGAAGATGTTATTTATGAGTTGTATTTTCATGTGGCGAAAAATGCTCCTTTTAACACCTTTTTTCTTGCCCGGAATCACTTTAGCTTTTTTAAAGAAATCATGAAAGATGATTTTTTATTGTATGGGTACTTTTTAGATGAAAAACTAATAGGTTTCAACACATTGATAAAAAACGGAAATGTAATGGATACGTATTTTTTAGGGTATGACGAAAGTGTACAACGCGAAAAGATGCTGTATTTAAATATGCTTTACGATATGATTGGGTATTCCATTAAAAAAGGTTTTAAAACTATTGTTTTCGCGCGAACCGCCCTTGAAATAAAAAGTTCTGTGGGAGCCAAACCTGTAAAAATGTATGGTTTAATTACGCATAGCAATGCTTTGATAAATCACAACATTGCACACTTTTTTAATTACCTGGAACCTAAAACCGACTGGCAGGAACGAAATCCTTTTAAATAACCCTTCCTTTTTAAGGAATTGCAATTTTCATTTGCTTATGCAAAATATGGATCTCCAACGATGTCTGGGCTCCGCAATATTCACCGTCAATCTGAAAACTTACCGGATAATCTGTTTCTATCGTAGCTTGGTCTGTTGAAATAATAACAACTTCCTCTGAATCGATAGGCATGTTGCCTGTAATTATTTTCCCGATTAAAAGTAAATCAAGGTTTTTCAGGATAACCAATTCAAATTTACCATCATTCATGGAGCCATTTGGGTTAATAGTCACACCTGTTCCGTATTTTTGAGAATTGGCAATTACGATCATTCTTGCTGTATGTTCAACTGTTTTTTTATTGGCCGTAATTGTCGCCACAAACGGTTCGTTTGATTCTGTCAGGGTTGTAAATGCCTGCAAAGCGTATCCCCAAAAACCGCGTACATCGCTTTCTTCATAATTCTTTACCAAATCTGCATTTAACCCTAAATCGCTTAAATGAATACTCTTTTTACCGTTAATGCAAATCATATCCATTTCGATGTAATGGTTCAAAAAGGCAATTTTCAGATTTTCTTCTATTGTTGAAGGCAAATTTAAATCGACTGAAAGGCCATTTGCTGAACCGGCGGGCAAAATACCAATAATGACATCGTGCTGTTCCATCGCTTCGGCTACCATTTTAATAGTACCGTCGCCTCCAGCCACCACAATTCGTTCTGGTAAATATTGATTGTAGAGTAATTGTATTTCTTTCGAATCATTTTTTCCGGTAGTTTCATACACTTCTAAATCAAAATGATTTGTAGCCGCAAATTCGCTTACAGCCTCGATTAAATCTGATTTATCCAAATCTCCGGAAATTGGATTTACAACAAATAGGATGTTCTTTTTCAAAATTTTATTCTTAAAACCAATTAAATTAATTAAATTACAGTTACATAAATATACGTAATTAATGAAACCAATTTTACAATTATATCGTGGTTATGCAAATGAACAAGAGTTAATTGTGATGGGGCATGTTTTTAAGAGAACGTATGAATATGATTTCCAGAAGAAAAACTTAAAAAATGCACGTTCAATTATTAATCAGTTCAGGATAAAAACGATTCAAAATTTTGATGTTTACCTAAAATTTGGAGAAAAAGAAATCCATACCAAAACGTTGGATGATGGTTATTTCAAATTTTGTATTCCACTTGAAAAAGAATTTCATTTTGGATGGATGGAATATCAAGTCAGCATTAAATATAAAACAGAAACAATTACTTCCAAAGGGAGTTTTATAAGACCTCATGATGGAAATCTGGGAATCATATCTGATATTGACGATACTTTTTTGATTTCACATACAAAAAACATTTTCAGAAAAATTTATATCCTATTATTCAAAAATGTAAATGACAGAAAAGTTTTTAAAGATGTTGTTCAGCATTATCAGGCCTTAAGTTCTGCAGGAAGAAACAATAAAGATGAACAAAATGCTTTTTTTTACATTTCAAGCAGCGAATGGAATTTGTACCAGTTTATCGTAAAATTTACCAAAATACATCAATTGCCACGAGCTGTTATTTTATTGAAGGATATTAAGCGTGGCATTACTGATTTTTTCATGAGCGGACGCGGTGACCACAATCATAAATTTGATAAGATCAAACATGTTTTGGAGTTCTATCCGAATCTCAAATATGTATTATTGGGAGATGATTCACAGCATGATCCTTTTTTATATGAGCAAATCTGCAAAATATTCCCTGTTACTGTGATTGCGGTTTATATAAGACAAACCGGAAAAACTCAAAAAAAGGAAGTCAAAAAAATTATGAAAAATTTAGAATCACTTGATGTTTCTGCCTGCTATTTTAAAGAAAGCAGTGAAGCGATTATGCATTCAAAATCTATTGAGATCATTAAGTGATTTGTGTGTTGTTATCAAAACAACCATTTTTAATTGATTTATTGTAGCCCGGATTACTTCACTAAATTTTTATTTTAATCGGAGTTCAGTGAATTTCATTTGAAGTGGAAAGCCACGCAGCTAAAAAATATGATTTTTCTTACCAAAAAGCAGCAGCCAGCGGAAGCTTGTTTTATGATTTAGAAAAATCAGGGTTTTGTGTCCCGATAGCTATCGGGATGTAACGGAAAGCCGGATTAGCTCCCGAAAATTATATTAAGCGTTAAAATTATCAATTTCCTCCTGAACGATTTCCCAATCGAGAAGCAACTGATCCAGATCTGCTTTCTTTTTGTTGTATGCGGTAAAAAAAGAGGCGTCCTCGATATGCTTATCGTAGTTTGAAGCCAGCATTTTGTCATCGTGCTGAATATCTTTTTCCAATTGTTTGATTTGACTTTCGACTTTACTTAAGCGATTTTGCAAAGCTTTCCCTTTTTTCTGGTCTTCGTATGAAGTTTTATTGTTTTCTTTTGGAGCTGCTGTTTTAACAACATCTTTTTTCTCTACTTCACGCATGTTTTCGAGATTACGCTGTTCCAGAAAAAAGTTGATATCTCCTAAATATTCTCTGATTTTTTGATCTTTAAACTCATAAACGATATTTGACATTCCCTGAAGAAAATCTCTGTCGTGAGAAACAAGTAATAATGTACCGCCAAATTTTTGAAGCGCTGCTTTAAGTACATTCTTAGATTTAATGTCTAAGTGGTTTGTAGGTTCATCCATCAACAATACGTTGATTGGCTGTAACAATAATTTACAAAGTGCCAATCGGTTACGCTCACCTCCGGAAAGTACTTTTACTTTTTTCTCAACATCATCTCCACGAAACAAAAACGAACCTAGCATATCACGGACTTTCATACGGTTAGTATCGGTTGCCGCATCTTCCATCGTTTGAAGCAACGTAATTTCTCCGTCTAAATATTCAGCCTGATTTTGAGCAAAATATCCTAATTGAACATTATGTCCTAATTTAATATTTCCCTGGTATTCAAATTCGTTTACTAATGCTTTAATGAAAGTCGATTTTCCTTGTCCGTTTTGACCAACAAAGGCAATTTTGCTTCCTCTTTCTACTAATAAACTAATATCTTTCAGAATCGTTTTATCTCCGTAGGCTTTTGTAACATTTTCAGCTTCGATTACCACTTTTCCAGGCTCTTTTGAAACTGGGAAAGAGATATTCATTACCGAATTGTCATCTTCGTCAACTTCGATTCTTTCTACTTTATCTAATTTTTTAATCAACGATTGCGCCATCGAAGCTTTTGAAGCTTTCGCTCGGAATTTCTCGATTAATTTTTCTGTTTCTTCAATCTTTTTGGCCTGGTTCTTTTGAGTAGCCAATTGCTTTTCGCGAATTTCATGACGCAATTCTAAATATTGTGAATACGGTTTATTAAAATCGTATGCTTTTCCTAATGAAATTTCGATGGTACGGTTGGTCACATTATCCAGGAACATTTTATCGTGCGATACGATTACCACAACTCCAGGATAATTACGAAGAAAACTTTCTAACCAGATGATACTCTCGATATCTAAGTGATTGGTAGGCTCATCCAGCAATAGAACATCATTTGATTGCAAGAGAAGCTTAGCAAGCTCTATACGCATTCTCCAGCCTCCGGAAAATGTTTCGGTCTGATTATTAAAAACTTCTCTTTTGAAACCTAACCCCAAAAGGATTTTTTCTGTATCTCCTACATAATTGTAACCTCCCAAAAGTTCAAAACGATGTGTGTAATCAGAAAGATCCTCAATAATCTGGCTATATTCTTCACTTTCATAATCAGTTCTGGTAACCAGCCAATGATTAATTTCCTCCAGCTTTTTTTCAACAATCTTAATTTCAGTAAAGGCTTCATAAGCTTCTTCCAAAACAGTTCTCCCTTGTTCAAAATCAATATCCTGACGTAAAAACCCCATACGAATATCTTTTTCCTGAGAAATAACTCCAGAATCAGGTTTAAAATCTCCTGCCAGCATTTTAAGCATTGTCGATTTACCCGCTCCGTTTTTACCAACAAGACCTACGCGGTCACCGGCACCCAAACGAAAAGTAACTTCTTCAAATAAATAAGTTCCTCCAAAAGAAACCGAAAGATTGTGTATATTAAGCATTAAATTATTGTTTAATGTTTAAAGTTTCAAGTTTTGATACCTTAAACAGAGAATGAAAATTGTAAATTTGCTTCACCTAAATAATGGTAAACTAAATTTTTTGCAAATGTTAAAAAAAGGATCGAAATTAAATAGTATTTTAACAGGAAGTTGTCCAAAATGCCAAAATGAGAGCATGTATTCCGACAAAAATCCGCTAAACCTGACTAAAGTTCTAAAAATGAACGAAAAATGTAGCCATTGTGGATTAAAATACCAATTAGAACCTTCATTTTTTTATGGAGCAATGTATGTAAGTTATGGACTAAATGTAGCTGTTGGAATTCTAGCTTTTATCGTTTCTTTTGTGATTTTTGGAGCTAGTATTGGTTACGCATTTATATCTATAATTGTAACCTTAATTCTTCTGCTTCCATTTATTTTAAGATTATCAAGAAACATTTACATCAATATGTTTGTTTCGTATGATCCTTCAACAAGCTCAAAAAATAAATAATTTAAAATTTCAAAACAGTTTCTTCCTATATCTGTAATATTTTGAACCGAACCCTGAATTAAAAGGATTTCCATTTTTATGAACTAGCCATCCTTTTAAAAGAATATTTTATATCCAAGAATAAAAATCACTTTCTTTTTTTGTAAAAACGATAAATATCAATTGTTGGATCTAACGGTTTTTGATTTTCGATATAATCAAATAAATCTTTTGCCATTGCAGGTCCAAGCATAACACCACGGGTTCCTAATCCGTTTAGAAGATGTAGCTGTTGATGCTTATAATGAGTCCCAATCAGGGGTCTCCTGTCTCGTACTGTAGGCCTTACACCTGCAAAATGTGAAAAAATTTCGAAATCGCAGTTTAATATTTCCTGAATTCTTTCAAGTAGTTCTCTCTTTCCTTCATCTGTAGGTATATCAGTTTTGTCTTTCCAATTATATGTAGCTCCTACTTTAAAAAATCCATTCCCTAATGGTAAAATAAAGACGCTGGTATTCACAATTATATCCAAATCCAGTTCCGGAGCTTTAATAATAAACAGCTCTCCTTTGGTGCCATCAAGGGGCAAATCATTGAAAAATGGATTCGCAAGCATCCCGTATCCTTCCGCAAAAATTATATTACGGGCCTGATAATCTTTGTACTGAACAAAATCTTCATTAAAAATCAGTCTATGATAGTCAAATGTCTCTTCAATGAGTAAATTATTCATCATTAAATACTCCTGATATTTATCTAATAAAAGTGCTGTGTCAACATAACCGGTATGCAAGACCTCACCAAAATCGTGTGGAGATTCAATTCCATTGTATTTTTTATGAATTAATTTAGTCGAAAGAAAAGGTGCTAAAAAAGGTTTATCAGAAGCTGAAAACCAATTATTTTGTTCTTCTATAGAAAAGAACTTTCTAAGAATTGGAAGTTTAAAATTAAACTTTGTTTGCAACTTCGTTTCAACCTGATTGTAAAAATAATCCAATATAACTAATTGTTCTTCTGCTTTCCAAACCTCGCTAAAACGTTTTAGAATTACAGGATTATACAACCCTCCAGCTATTCTGGATGATTTTTGCGACTTATCATTAATTACTAAAATTTTTTTGTTATTTGCGAGGGCTATTTCTGTAAAAGATATGCCAGCTAATCCAGATCCAATAATCAGGTAATCAATCATGATAAATTTTTAAATAAATAAAAAACTCTTACTACAAAGGTAGTAAGAGTTTTTTGTTATAATGTAATTTGAATACTTAGTAGTTCCACATATCTTGTTCAAAGTTACGAATCTTCTCTTTTACTCTTTCAGACTCTAACAATTGATTTTGTGCATTATCCTTCATGTATTCCTTAATCTCACGATCTCCATACAAGTTTTCTTCTTTATACACAACCGCATTGAAGCGTCTTGAATTTAAGATTTGATCGAATGATATTGGAAGAGCTGAATTGGTATCGTTAAAAGCTTTTGCCTCATGTAAAGCCGCTCTTGAATTTGGATAAAAAATCCAAAACAATTCAATATAATCCTTTTCATCACTGTTCATAGTGTAAACATCAGGAGTTACCGGGCAAATTCCCAGTAAACGATATTTCAACTCACTTTGACGTTTGTCAAAATACCAGTATCCTTTTATTTTATACTGAGAAACATCAGCAGCAGTAAGATCCTGTTTCAAAATATACTCAGAAGGAACAGTTCTTGTAGGCCCAACAGTTTCGTCAACATAAGTAACTACTTTCTTTTTACCAGTACCAGTAACTACTTTTTTCTTAACAACATGTGCCTTGTAATCATCTGGATATTGGTTGATTAGTTCTCTACCAGCATCAGTTGTATCAATACGTGATAATGATCCTTCGATGTCTTTCAAAGATTTTTTAGTATTGAAATAACTATCAGAATAAACTTCAGTTATTTTGCCATTTTTCATAGCTTTCGTCAAAACATCATAAAGAGAACGTCTATCAGAACCAATATTTGCCGTATCTACAGGAAAATATAAAGGAAAGTTGATTTTTTCATTCAAATCAATAATTTCCCAAGTAGTTTTCCCCATTAATACATCTCTATCATCTACGTAACCATAAGCCAAAGGCTTGTCATTATCTGAGATAAGCTGTGCAGGAGTTTTAAGTCCTATCTGATCAGGTGTTTTTGCATTAAGCAAATTAGATTGCGCATTAGAAGCAAATACCCCTGCGATAGAAATAATAGCTATTAAAAAATTTCTTACTTTCATCATGATATCATTATAAGATATTGAACGTAGTTTTACCTACTTTATTATTGTATTTCGTAAATTACCGGAGCAGTTCTTGGTAATAAATAACTTCCAGCCCCAACAAGTTTTGTTTTAATTTCAGAAATAGTAACCTGATCTCCTTTACCTGCTTTTGAAAGAACTGATTTACACTGTGCATTTAATCTGTTACCGTTAACCACAACAGTAGGCTGTCCGGTAATTTTTAAATTAAATCCAACTACATCTAAACCAACCTCGAAATCAAAATCTTGTAATTTAGCGCCAATTGTAGCAATTTCTAAGTTAGATTTAGGCCCTTTAACAACACCCATTTCTCCTCTAATTGTACCTGTTGGACCAGGAATACCTTTAATTCTAAATGTTTTCTTATCTGTAACTTTATCTCCGTTTGGCAATGTTCCTGTAACAGAAATTGTAGCTTCTGTACCTGAACCAGGACTCATGTTATATTTACCTGGTTTACCAGCAGAATTTAATCCAGGAGCACTTGCAACAATCTTGTTAGCGTCAACTCCTGCAAATGAAACAGAAATTGGGTTAACAACACCTCTGTAGACAACATTCATCTTATCAGCAGAGATTGTAGCTGAATTTGGTCTTGGAACTACTACATATTTACCAGCAAATTTTAAAGGAATATTTTTACCATCTTCTAAGAATGTAAACTGTCCATTAATATCCTGCTCTCCAACACCTCCTGCAGTTAATGAAATAACTGCCTGTCCATTAACAATTTGTCCAGGACCTTGAAATGAAGTAGGTTTTGTATTTTCATCATAACGACCTAAAACTACTTTACCTGTTACTTTTTCACCTTGGAAATAAGCATTTTTATCCAAAACAACAATTGCCTGGTAGTTGCTGTAAGAAGCAGCAGCTACTGCAGCCTTTCCTAAAGCACTGTTATAAACATCAGTTTCTGCTTTTTGAACGTCATTTTGCCAAGCTGAAAGTTTAGCTAAAGAAGCAACTGCTGGAAAACCTTTAAAATGATAAGCTAAATATTTATCTTTTAAGCCTTCTTTGTTTTTAACATCTGAAACATCAAATTTCTTTTCAATCTCAGCAACAATTGCAGCATACTTTTTATCAGATAAAGCGGCTTTCATATCAGCTTTATACTTTTCAATTTTAGAAATAATATCATTTCCTTTAGCAGTATAACCTTCACCTGTAAACCAGTTATCGATATTATCACCTTTATCCATTGCTTCATAAGGTAATTTACCAGTTTCTTTATCCGTTTCAAAACCTTTTAAAACATCACCTTTTAAACCACCGATATAGGCATAAAATTCTTTTGAAGCTGTTTCAACTTTATGAGCTGTTATTGCTGCCGCTGCGAATTCTCCTTTTGCTTCAGCAGCTTTTTGATCTAATGACGATAATAAACCGGCATTTGATTGCTCAGATGACGTATTCGCACTTTCAAATTTTTCATTCATTAATCCAAAAGCAGACAATACTTCTTTGGACATATTCATTGCTAACATTGCGATGAAAACCAGATACATCAGGTTAATCATCTTCTGTCTAGGGGTTAATTTTCCTCCTGCCATTTTTTTCTAATTAGTTTTTATTAATAAATTTAATATATAGTTAAAAACTAATTATCCTTTGTTACTCATTGCAGAAAGCATCCCACCATAAACATTATTTAAAGAAGCAATATTCGCAGTCATTGATTGCATTTGCTCTTTTAATTTAGATGCATTCTCAGCAATTTCTTTATTAGCATCAGCATTTCTTGCAGCACTTTCTAATTGAACTTTGTACAAACTGTTTAATGATTCCATTTGAGCAGCAGCCATAGACAGTTCTTCACTGTATTTTTTTGTTGACGCAATAGAATCTACAGTTGGAGAAATTGCTTTAGCAGCTCCTTCAAAATTCTTAATACTGTTTCCTAAACTTGACATTAATTCTCCGTCAATTTTAGCTTCTTTAAGCATTACATCTAATTTTTGAGACAACAATCCTTGGGCATCAGATGGTGTTTCAACTTTATCAGCTTTCTTTTTAGCCTGACCATTTGCCAATTCAGGATACACAAGAGTCCAGTCTAATTCATCTTCTACAGGTTCGAAAGCCGATAGTGCAAAAATTAACGCCTCTGTTACTAATCCTACTGAAAGCATCAATGTACCTGTTAAAGGTCCAATCTCAAAGTGAGTAATTTTGAATAATGCTCCAATAATTACTACTGCCGCTCCCATACCATAAGCGAAATTCATTGCTTTTTTACTTAATAATGCCATAATAATACTCTTTTTTTAGGTTTTAAATAGATTTGGTTATTGAATTGAATTTAATTTACTTTTTACTTCCGGTAACTTGAGTCCCCATATAATCCTGAACGGTTCTGAAACCGATATAACTTCTTGCAGAATCTGCATATTCATGGTCACGAGTTCCTACTTGTAAAAAGTAAGCAACATCTTTCCAGGAACCTCCACGAACAACTTTTCTTTGATTGTTTCCATCAATCACGTTTGGATTCATTGTAGAAACATACTCATATGCATTTGGATTGTAAGCTGAATCTGTCCACTCCGAAACATTCCCCGCCATATTATACAAACCATAACCATTCATTTCATATGATTTAGCCTCAACTGTATACAAAGCTTCATCAGCAGCATAATCACCTCTGCTTGGCTTGAAGTTAGCTAAGAAACATCCTCTATCACTTCTGGTATATGGACCACCCCAAGGATAAGTTGCAGATTCTAAACCTCCTCTTGCCGCATACTCCCATTCTGCCTCTGTTGGCAACCTGAAAGCATTAACTAAGTCACGTCCTTTTTTCTTTGATTTAATGTAACTGTTTTTATTTAAAGTTCTCCATGCACAGAAAGCTTTAGCTTGTTTCCAAGTTACACCAACTACAGGGTAATCTCCATATGCTTTATGCCAGAAATAATCATTATGCATTGGCTCATTGTATGAATAAGCGAAATCTTTAATCCAAACAGCTGTATCAGGATAAATTGGCACTTCTTCAGTTTTCACGAAATCTTTTCTCTTACCAACTTTAGCTTTAGCAGCAGCCTGAATATCCATCCATGAATAACGGAATTTCAATTTATTTACATCAATTGTTCTTAAACCATTATATGATTCTTCAATTGGCAAATACATAGAATCCATTACCTCAGTATAATACTCATCCGGATAAGCTTTTGTATCTCTTATTAACTTAACCTTCTTATTTAATTTTCTACCAGCATAAGGATCATCTTTTGTTCCTACACTATAATAATTATCGTACATATATTTATCATAAGCCGTCATTTTATCCGGCTCTGAATCATTAAATGCATAATCTGCAATACTACCGGCATTTTTACCTTTACCCGTTGTACCAGCTGCTGATTTTTGTCCGGTTTCGTCTGCTAAAATAGCTAAACGTACTCGCATTGTAGAATCTTTTACCCATTCGACAAACTGACGGTATTCGGAATTTGTAATTTCTGTTTCATCCATATAAAATGAACGAACCGTTACTGTTTTTGTAGGAGCGTCTTCTACTGCAGCTAAATCACCATCGGATTTACCCATGATAAAAGATCCACCTGGAACCAAAGTCATTCCATAAGGCTTTTCAGGATGCCATTTTCCTCCTTGCACACCAACTAATTCGCCTTTATCACCGGATTTACCACAGCCAATTACTAGTGTTAACATTGTCGCAAATGCAATAAACTTCTTCATATAAATTTGGGATTTCTATTCATTATTATAAGTCGTAAACGTATTTATTATTTTTTAAAAAAACAATACTATATCTATATTTATTTCAGCGGTCAAAATTAATGTTAAAAAAAATAAAAAAAAAATATTTTGATGATTAAGTGTTTGAAATAATCACCATAAAACGTTAAATTTTATGTTTTACACTTCGATTTTTACTAAAACAGACAAAATAAAATATTCATAAAATCTAAAAATTAAGATTTTCAACAAAAAAACTGATTATAAAGCATTTTTTCGTTGCGCTTTCCACCACCTTTCCGGCAGTTCCTGATTACAAGCACACAAATACTCGTCATAAGAACAAGGTAACAACGTATTTCTTTTCAATTTATTGTGTCCATTTGACAAGGAAGGGATTTCAATCCACCAACGGTCTGTCTTGTCACTTTTGTAAAAAATCAACTCTTCATTTTCAAGCGGAACAATATACTTTAAGTAATTTGTTCTGCTTCCAAAAGGATATTCTTTAGAACGATAATGATAACCCTCAACAAAATACCAAATTATTTGAGCAATCATAGCCGATTCATGTACAGTACTATTATGATTAAAAATTCCAAATGATGAAACCTTATCACTAATTCCCGCATAACGCGCTAAGGAACAAATCTCTTTCCCATTAAAACCATTAGGTTCAAAAGAAACTGTGTTTCCAGAATCCGAAGACTTTACCGAATTCAAATCAATACTAACTAAATCCGCATCTCTAAAAACTGGTTCTGCTAAAGATATATTGTTGGAAATTTCACCTAAACGATAAGCATCAAAAAACAACTTTTCGATCAAATCAATTTCTTCCTGAGAATTATAATAGGTTTGATAACCAATATTACAATAGTTAAAAAGATTATTAGGCTCATCAATTATGATTTTTGTCAGGTAAGAATTAGACGAAACCGTTTCATCTTCTTTACCAAAATCAAATCTGTTATCCACAGAAACCATATTAACCATTTGCTCCAAATCATCATAAGCACGGTACAAAGCATAGGTCAAATCCTGTGAACCTCCCAGAACTATCGGAATCACTTTATTTTTTATTAATGCTGAAGTTACTTTTTTTAGTGCAAAATAAGTATCATCTACTGACTCGCCTGCCAAAATATCTCCTAAGTCAGCAATAGATGCATCCCAGTTACCAGGAAACATGCTATAAAGTTTTTTACGAACTGCTGTAAGATTAACTTCATTAACAATATCAATATTTCTACGATCTTCTAAAACACCAACAATAGCTATATTAATCTTGCTAATCTCAGGAAACTGATCCTGAGTATGCAAAACAATTTTACTACCTAATTCTTGAGAAGATAAAGAACTAATGAATTTTAAAACTCCTTCGCTAACTGGTTCCAGAAAATCAAATTCCATTTTTATTTCTTTTTAGCAGCTGTTTTTTTAGCCGGAGCTTTCTTTGCTGTTGTTGCTTTTTTTGCAGGTATTTTAGCAGCAATCATTTCCTGAACCTGAGCCAATGTTAATTTTGTTGCATCAACATCTTTACTTAATTCAATTTTGATTTTACCTTTTGTTATAACAGAACGCCCCCAACGTGCTTTTTCAACCAGAATTCCTTCGTCTTCCCAATTATGAAGCACTTTGTCAATGTTTTTCTGTAATTTATCTTCAATCAATTCCTCAACATCCGTTTGTGATAAATTATCAAAATTGTATTTTTTACTCACATTTACAAAAAGACCATTCCATTTGATGAACGGCCCAAAACGCCCCACACCTTTTTGAACTGCTTCTCCTTTATAAACGGCAATAGGTGCATCTGCAAGAGCTTTTTCATCTATTAATTCCTGAGCTCTTTCTTTTGTAACTGCTAGTGGATCTTCACCTCTTGGCAACGAAATAAATACACTTCCATGACGTACATAAGGCCCATAACGTCCATTACTTACCTCAACTTCTTCTCCTTTATACTCTCCTAAGTTTTTAGGCAATAAAAATAAATTCAAAGCTTCTTCCAAAGTAATATTTCCAATATTTTGATCCGCCATTAAACTGGCAAACTTCTTATCTTCATCATCTGCTTCTCCAATTTGAGCCATTGGACCAAATTTTCCTAAACGAACAGATACTTGTCTTCCATCTGCATCTTTACCCAGAATTCTTTCACCGCTTTCTCTTTCCGCATTTGCTTCAACATCTTTGACATTTGGATGAAACTTATCATAGAATTCCTGCATCATGGTTGCCCAGTCAATATTCCCTTCAGCAATTTCGTCAAAATCCTGCTCTACTTTTGCCGTGAAATTATAATCAAGGATATTTCCGAAATTCTTAACTAAGAAATCAGTAACAATTGTTCCGATATCTGTGGGAACCAACTTCCCTTTATCAGAACCTGTATTTTCTTTCAGCAATTTCTCTCCTACTTTATCAGCCTGCAAAGTAAGTTGTGTATAATTACGCTCCTGACCTTCAAGAGTTCCTTTTTCTACATAATTTCTATTGATAATAGTAGAAATAGTTGGTGCATATGTAGACGGGCGCCCGATTCCTAATTCTTCTAACTTTTTAACCAAAGAAGCCTCAGTATATCTTGCCGGCGGTCTTGAATATCTTTCTGTTGCCGTGATGTAGTTATTGGCTAATTTTTCATTCACTTTTAAAGCTGGCAACATTCCTTCTTGTTCTTCCTCGTCATCATCATGCCCTTCAAGATATACTTTAAGAAAACCTTCAAAAAGCAAAACTTCTCCAGAAGCCGTAAAGATTTCACTATGATTATTAGCTTCAATTTTCACGTTTGTTCTTTCTAATTGCGCATCACTCATTTGAGACGCCAATGTTCTTTTCCAGATCAAATCATATAAACGAGCCTGATCACGATCTATGTTTACCGTATGACGTGACATATCTGTCGGACGAATTGCCTCGTGCGCTTCTTGTGCACCTTTGCTTTTGTTAGCGAAAGTTCTCGGTTTTGAAAACTCTTTCCCGTATGATTTTATGATTTCAGCTTCAGCAGCATCCATTGCATCTTTTGAAAGGTTCACACTATCCGTTCTCATATAAGTAATAAGTCCGGCCTCATACAAACGCTGTGCAAGCTGCATGGTGATTCCTACTGGCAAATACAATTTTCTCGCTGCTTCCTGTTGAAGTGTCGAAGTTGTAAATGGTGCTGTTGGAGATTTTTTGGTAGGTTTAGTTTCTAAATCGGCTACCTTATATTTTGACCCGATGTTTTTGTTTAAAAAATCTTCGGCTTCTTTTTTTGTATTGAAATTTTTTGGCAATTTGGCTTTGAAAGCTTTTCCTGCTTCGTTTACAAATTCTGCTACAACTGAATAACTGGCAACTGCATTAAAACTTTGAATTTCGCGTTCTCTCTCTACAATCAAACGCACAGAAACAGATTGCACACGTCCGGCAGAAAGTCCTCCTTTAATTTTTCTCCACAAAACTGGAGACAATTCGTAACCTACCAAACGATCTAAAACACGGCGTGCCTGCTGGGCGTTTACTAAATTATAATCAATTTCTCTTGGATTATCGATCGCTTTAAGAATTGCACTTTTGGTAATTTCGTGAAAAACAATTCTTTTGGTTTTCTTAGTATCTAGTTTTAATTCTTCCGCCAAGTGCCATGAAATAGCTTCTCCTTCGCGGTCCTCATCACTTGCCAACCAAACCATTTCGGCATTTTTAGATAGTGTTTTAAGCTTGCTTACTAAGGCTTTTTTATCAGAAGAAACTTCGTATTTAGGTTTAAAACCATTTTCTACATCTACTCCTATTTCCTTGGAAGGCAAGTCCGCTATGTGTCCATAACTTGACTCCACCTGAAAATCGCTACCGAGAAATTTCTCGATTGTTTTCGCTTTTGCAGGTGACTCCACTATTACTAAATTCTTTGCCATAGTCTATTTTTCTGCAACAAAAGTAGAAGTTTTTTTTAAATATCAACCCTGATAATTCATTTTTGAAGTATTTTGACAATATGATTCTAAAAATTGCAGATTTGTCTATAAACAGATTGATTATATATATAGGTATGGTTTTTAAGAGTTCATGACCGAGAAATGTACTTATTATTCCTAAATACTTTTATTTTTCTTTTTGAAAAGCTTCCAAGACAAATTTATCTGTATTTTCAAAATCTTTATTAAACATTTCAAATAAACATTCTACATATTTAAACTCTTCACTTTCATTCTCCAAGTCCTCCAAAGTGGTTATGCTATCTAAATCAATTCTTTTTTTTTCTAAGAAAAATTTCTTGTGTATAAATTCATTAGAAAACTCATTCTTACGGGAACAAACGACATGTATAATATAACTACTTTCGTTATCGTAATTAATCATATATAAAGGTTCCTTTAAATTTTTAAATAGATTTTTCTTTAGCGGCTTATACTTTCCGATTTTATATGCTAATGCTTCTGAAAGATTTAAATTTCTATGTTTAAGAATATAAAAATTATTTTCAGATATTTCAAATTCGTCGCCATCTAATAAATTTAGAAAAGTTAATAATGTATTATTTCGCTTAAGAAGCCTAACAGGAATATATTTTTTCCCAATTCCACTATAACAACGATCTACTAAATAATAATAGTGATTAATTTTAAACACATTTTCTCTCTCTTTTCTTAATACATTTTCATTCATTTGTACGTGATTTTATGTTAATTCACAAAGATACAGCCTCTTATAAGTATTTCCAAATTACTTAATTTCAAACACATATTTCTTCCGAAACCGAATGCCATAGCCCGGATTGAAGTGTAAAGCCCGGAGTTAAAAAAGCAAAAGTTCCCGTTTTAAAAAAGCGACCAGCGGAAGCTCTTTTTAAAACATTAGAAACTTTGCTTTTTTAATGAGGACTTGAAACGGAAAGCCGGAAATAGCTCCTTATAAATAAAATGCAATTTGTAAAATGTATTTGCAAAATAGTATTGACAAACGCTTCTGAAAACATTGTTAATTCTTTATCTGACATCTTGTCATATTGATGGTATTTGCGTTATCTTTGCACTTTGAAATTTTACAATGGAAAAGATTATTGAAGAAAGCAAACAGGGCGAAAGTCTTGTTTTAGAAAATAAGCCTGAGAATACTAAAAAACTATTTATAGAAAGTTACGGTTGTGCGATGAATTTTTCGGACAGCGAAGTCGTAGCTTCGATTTTATCTGACGGTGGTTACAACACTACTTCGGTTTTAGAAGAAGCAGATCTTGTTTTGGTTAACACTTGCTCAATTCGCGACAAAGCCGAACAAACTATCCGTAAACGTCTTGAAAAATACAATGCGGTAAAACGTATTAATCCAAAAATGAAAGTGGGCGTTTTGGGATGTATGGCCGAGCGGTTGAAAAGTCAGTTTCTGGAAGAAGAAAAAATAGTAGATCTTGTTGTTGGTCCCGATGCCTACAAAGATCTTCCGAATTTATTAGCAGAAGTTGAAGAAGGACGTGACGCCATTAATGTAATTTTATCAAAAGAAGAAACGTACGGAGATATCTCGCCTGTTCGTTTGATGAGTAACGGAATTACAGCTTTGGTTTCAATTACCCGTGGTTGTGATAATATGTGTACCTTTTGTGTTGTTCCTTTTACACGCGGACGCGAGCGCAGTCGTGAACCGCAAAGTATTATGACTGAAATTCAGGATTTGTGGAGTAAAGGCTTTAAAGAAATTACACTTCTTGGACAAAATGTTGACAGTTACCTTTGGTATGGTGGTGGTTTAAAAAAGGATTTTGTAAATGCTTCTGAAATGCAAAAAGCGACTGCGGTAGATTTTGACCAGTTGCTTGAAATGGTTGCTGTCGGTTTCCCAAAAATGCGTATTCGTTTTTCGACTTCTAATCCGCAGGATATGCATGAGAGTATTTTGCACGTTATTGCAAAATATCCAAATATCTGTAAACATATTCACCTACCAGTTCAGTCAGGAAGCAACAGAATTTTAAAAGAAATGAATCGTTTGCATTCTCGCGAGGAATATATGGCACTGATTGATAAAATTAGAGCGATTGTTCCCGATGCTTCAATCTCACAAGATATGATTGCCGGTTTCCCAACAGAAACCGAAGAAGATCACCAAGACACTATGAGTTTGATGGAATATGTAAAATATAACTTTGGGTATATGTACTCGTATTCTGAACGTCCCGGAACTCTTGCGGGAAGAAAAATGAAAGATGATGTTGAGGAAGAAACCAAAGCAAGAAGATTACAGGAAATTGTTGATTTACAACAAAAACACGCCTGGTTTAGAAGCGAAGAATTCGTAGGTAAAACTGTTGAAGTGTTAGTAGAAAAAGTTTCTAAGAAATCTAAAGAAGAATTCTCAGGAAGAAATTCTCAAAGCATTACAGTTGTTTTCCCTAAAGAAAATTACAAAATTGGGGATTTCGTAAACGTAAAAATCACAAGTTGTACTAGTGGAACTTTGAAAGGTGAAGCGGTTGGGTATTCTGAAATGAATTAATAATTTTAAGTTATAAATTAAGAATGGAAAAAGAAATTATTATTGAATACAAGCCTAACGTAGATACATTGGTTAAAGTTTCTAAATACCTGCTTTTCAGGATGGGGTTTGTAAAGTGGATTATGTTTATTTTCTTTTTTGTTATTATACAAAATGCTATTTTATCAACCACGCAATCTGAAACTAATTTAGAGTGGAATTTTCTGGATTTTATTCCTTTCGGAATAGTTATTATAGTTTGGTTAGCCATTTATTTTCTGACTATTTCCAGTATTAAAAAAAACATTCTTAAAAACAAAAAAAACTTAGAGCTCCAAAAAATAACTTTCAATAGAGAGACGTTCACACAAGAGGGCGAAAGTTTTAAAATGTTAAATCTTTGGAAAGAATCTTTTCAAATCAAAGAAACCGATAAATGGTTTTTGATCTATCTAAATAAAACCTCTGCTTTACCTATTATCAAAGAAGATTTAAAAGACAATCAATACAATGAATTAAAACATCTTTTTAATTCAATCGATATAAAAAAAAGTTTAAAAAAATAAGATTTAAGTCTGCAAAGAACTTGAAGCTTGAAACTAATAAAACTTGAAACAAAAAAATGGAAACAGTTCAAGCAATAAAACAACGATTTGAGATTATTGGGAATGACCCAAAATTAAATCGCGCCATTGAAAAAGCCATTCAGGTTGCACCTACTGATATTTCGGTAATGGTAACCGGAGAAAGTGGTGTTGGTAAAGAAAATATTCCAAGAATAATTCATTCGCTTTCTCACAGAAAACATGGTAAATATATTGCTGTAAACTGTGGCGCTATTCCGGAAGGAACAATTGACAGTGAACTTTTCGGGCATGAAAAAGGAGCTTTTACAGGTGCTACAAGTACACGTGAAGGTTATTTTGAAGTAGCCAACGGCGGGACCATTTTTCTTGATGAAGTTGGCGAATTGCCTCTGACAACTCAGGTTCGTTTACTTCGTGTACTTGAAAATGGCGAATTTATAAAAGTAGGTTCTTCACAAGTTCAGAAAACGAATGTGAGAATTGTTGCAGCCACCAATGTAAATCTATTTAACGCAATCGAAAAAGGAAAATTTCGTGAAGATTTGTACTATCGTTTAAGCACAGTAGAAATTACTTTACCTCCTTTAAGAGAAAGAAACGACGACATTCATTTATTGTTCAGGAAATTTGTTGCCGATTTTGCACACAAATATAAAATGCCTCCATTACGATTAGGTGATGATGCTGTACAGCTTTTGCAAAAATTCAGATGGAGCGGAAATATTCGTCAGCTTCGAAATGTTGCTGAACAGATTTCGGTTTTAGAAACCAATCGCGATATTACACTTGCAACCTTAAAATCTTATTTGCCTGCTGAAGGCAGCAATCTGCCTTCTGTAATTAACGACAGTAAAAAAGAAAGTGACTTTAGTACCGAAAGAGACATTTTGTATAAAGTGCTTTTTGATATGAAAAGTGATTTAAATGATTTAAAAAAACTCACTTTAGAATTAATGAAAAATGGGTCTTCAAAAGTTCAGGACATCAATCCAAATTTAATTCAGAAAATTTATGGCTCACAGGAAAACGACAGTGAAATAGATTTTGAAGAAGAACCAAGGACAGCGGTTATGACGCCGGCAGCGCATGAAGATAATTATCATATACCAGACGACAACAACTATTTAGACGCTGAAACGATTGAAGAAGAAGAGATTTTACGTTTAGAACAAAAAGAAATCGAAATGATCAAAAAATCACTAGAAAAAAACAAAGGTAAGCGAAAAGCTGCGGCTGATGAATTAGGTATTTCTGAGCGAACTTTATACCGAAAAATCAAACAATTTGACTTATAAACTAATCAATTCCAAAAATTAAATTGCAAATTCCAAATTAGTATATTTGAACAAAATTAGAATTTCATTAAAAACTTTATGAAAAAAATATATTCTCTATTAGCCCTAATCAGTCTTTTAACACTGAGCGGTTGTACTGTAAAATATAACTTTACGGGCGCTTCTCCAATTGAAGGCAAAACATTTCAGGTAAACTTTTTTCAGAATAACGCTGATTTGATTGAACCTGGAATCGACAGAGAGTTCACATTGGCTTTACAGGATTTAATCATGAATCAGACTAATTTAAATTTAGTAAGCTCAAATGGTGATTTGCTTTATGAAGGTGAAATTACAGATTACCGAATTACTCCAATGAGTGCAAGTGCTGTGACTACAAATGGTGATGCAACAGCTTCCCAAAACCGTTTAACGATTCGTGTAATGGTTCGTTTTTCAAATAGAAAGAAAGAAACTGATGATTTTGAAAAAACATTCGAATTTTATCATGACTATCCGGCGCAATCTCAACTTGTAGGATCAGTCTTAAATGAAGCCATCAGAGATATTTTTGAAAGAATTACCCAGGATATCTTTAATGAATCGTTAGCTAAATGGTAAAATTGCTTAATCGGTTTTATTAACAATTAAACAACAATAACTAGGTTAAAATAATGAATGTAACTAATTATACATACTTAATAAATAAGCCTGATGCCATCACAGAAAAGCATACTGAAGCATTGGAAAATGTTCTGTATGAATTTCCGTATTTTCAAAGTGCCCGTGCATTGCGATTAAAAGGACTTTATAATAAAAATAGCTTTAAGTATAATTATGCCTTAAAAGTTACAGCAGCCCACACAACCGACCGCTCTGTTTTATTTGATTTTATTACTTCTGAAACTTTTACGACTATTCAAGGCGAATATTATGACCGTCAACTTAGAGATCTTTTAAACATAACGGTTTTTGACAGTGAAATTGTCTTAGCGGAAGAAAAGAAAAAACTGACAGAAGTTCACATTGATCCTATTGAGAAGTCTATTTTAAATTCTATTAAAGAGTCTACAACTATCCCAAACGTTACTTTTGAAGAAGCTGCAAAAATTGAAGAAAAACCAATTGACTTAATTACTGAACAATCGATTTTAGATTCTTTTAAAGAAGTAACAAACGTTACTTTTGAAGAGCCTGTAAAAATTAAAGAAAAGCCAATTGATTCAATTACTGAGCAATCGATTTTGGATTCTTTTAAAGAAGTAACAAACGTTACTTTTGAAGAGCTTGTAAAAATTAAAGAAAAACCAATTGACTCAATTACTGAGCAACCTACTTTAGATTCTTTTAAAGAAGTAACAAACATTACTTTTGAAGAGCCTGTAAAAATTAAAGAAAAGCCAATTGACTCAATTACCGAGCAACCAATTTTAGATTCTTTTAAAGAAATAACAACCACCACTTTTGAAGAGCCTCTAAAAATTGAAGAAGAGTCAATCGATTCAATTACTGAGCGACCAACTTTAGATTCTTTTAAAGAAATAACAACCACCACTTTTGAAGAGCCTCTAAAAATTGAAGAAAAGCCAACTGACTCAATTACTGAGCAACCAACTTTAGATTCTTTTAAAGAAGTAACTCCAGCTATTGAAGAAGTACCTGTTATAAAGGAACAAACACGAACTTTTTTTGATGAAATTGTAGAGGATGAAGTTCCCGAAGTAAGAGTTGAATCAATTGAAGAATGTGTATATACTTCATTACAAGATGCATCAACAGTTGTCTTTGAAGAAGCTGTTGAAGAACCTACAGAAACTAAAGTTCCGGAATCAGTAAAAATTGCCGAAGAAAATCTGGAAATTGGAAAACCATTGGATTTTTCTGTTAGCGAAAAGCATTCTTTTCAGGAATGGCTGCAATTAGCAAGACCGGAACCAATTGACAGAACAAATGAAGGTCCAAAAGAAGCAGTAAAAACAGAAATTGAAGTTGAAAACATAGTCGAAAATGAAATAATGGACGAAGAGAAAAAGAAAAAAGCAGAAATAATAAATAAATTCATAGAAGCGAATCCGAAAATTTCACCAATCAAACAAACCGCAATAACTCCGGCAGTACAACCTGACTCACATAAAGAAGATAACTCTTATTTAATGACAGAGACGTTAGCCAGAGTTTATTTGGAACAAAAAAAATATACAAAGGCAATACAGGCATATGAAATATTAATTTTGAAATATCCAGAAAAAATTACTTTCTTTGCAGACCGCATATCGGATATAAAGATTTTACAACAAAATAACAATAACAATAATTAAGTAATGAGTACATTTTCAATTTTTTTAGTTTTAATCACAATAGTTTGTTTTCTATTGATCGTAGTAATTATGGTTCAAAACCCTAAAGGAGGCGGATTATCGTCTACAATTAGTGGAACTCAAATGTTAGGCGGAGTACAAAAAACGACTGACTTTTTAGACAGAAGTACCTGGACGCTTGCTACTATTTTGATTGCTTTAATCTTGCTTTCAAGTTTAAGCTTCCCAAGTATTTCAGGGGGAACAGACTCTAAAATTATTGAAAAAACTGAAGCACCCGCAGCTAATACTCCTGCTGCTCCAGCTCAACAAACTCCTGCTCCGGCAACTCCGGCAGCTAAATAATAATTTAAATATAAAAATGAAATGCCAGCCTGTCAAAGCTGGCATTTTTTTTAGGAAAAAATGTCAGTTTTAAGAGCATGGCACAATTTCTGAAAGTCAAATAGAACATTAAAAAACGTATAACTATAATAATATAAAATCATGGCCTTAAACATTAAACCGCTTTCAGATCGCGTACTTATCGAGCCAGTTGCAGCCGAAACCAAAACTGCCTCAGGGATTTTTATTCCGGATACTGCTAAAGAAAAACCACAAAAAGGAACTGTAGTTGCAGTAGGAAACGGGTCTAAAGACCATACTATGACCGTAAAAGTTGGCGACACCGTTCTTTACGGTAAATATGCCGGAACAGAATTAAAACTGGAAGGAACTGATTATTTGATCATGCGTGAGGATGATATCTTGGCGATAATCTAAAAAAAATACAAGTATTAAGTTCTGAGTATTAAGAATTAAGATATTTCAAACTTGAAACAAACAAACTTTAAACAAAATTAAAAAATGGCAAAAGATATAAAATTTGATATTGAAGCACGTGACGGTTTAAAACGTGGTGTTGATGCATTAGCAAATGCTGTAAAAGTAACCCTTGGACCAAAAGGTCGTAACGTAATTATCGGAAAATCATTTGGTGGACCAACTGTTACTAAAGATGGTGTTTCGGTTGCAAAAGAAATCGAATTAAAAGACCCATTAGAAAACATGGGCGCGCAAATGGTTAAAGAAGTTGCTTCTAAAACCAATGATTTAGCGGGTGACGGAACTACAACTGCTACAGTTTTAGCTCAGGCTATCGTAAAAGAAGGTTTGAAAAACGTTGCTGCAGGTGCAAATCCAATGGATTTGAAGCGTGGTATTGATAAAGCTGTTGAAGCTATCGTTGCTGACTTAGCAAAACAAGCTAAAGTGGTTGGAAGCGATTCTGATAAAATCAAACAAATTGCTTCTATCTCTGCAAACAATGACGAAGTAATTGGGGAACTAATCGCTACTGCTTTTGCAAAAGTGGGTAAAGAAGGTGTTATCACTGTTGAAGAAGCTAAAGGAACTGATACTTTTGTGGATGTTGTGGAAGGAATGCAGTTTGACAGAGGATATCTTTCTCCTTATTTCGTAACAAACCCTGAGAAAATGGAAGTTGAATTAGACTCTCCATACATCTTATTATACGACAAAAAAGTATCTTCTTTAAAAGAATTACTTCCCGTTTTAGAGCCAGTTGCCCAATCAGGGAAACCATTATTGATTATTGCTGAAGATGTTGACGGAGAAGCTCTTTCTACCCTTGTAGTAAATAAATTAAGAGGTGCTCTTAAAATTGCTGCTGTAAAAGCTCCAGGTTTTGGAGACAGAAGAAAAGCAATGTTAGAAGATATCGCAATTTTAACCGGCGGAACTGTAATTTCTGAAGAAAGAGGTTATACTCTTGAAAATACAACTATCGAAATGCTAGGAACTGCAAAAAGAGTTTCTATCGATAAAGACAATACTACAATTGTAAGTGGTGCTGGTGAAGCTGATATAATCAAAAACAGAGTAAACCAAATTAAAGGTCAGATGGAAACTACTACATCTGATTATGATAAAGAAAAACTGCAAGAGCGTTTGGCTAAATTAGCCGGAGGTGTTGCAGTTCTTTATGTTGGTGCAGCTTCTGAAGTTGAAATGAAAGAGAAAAAAGACAGAGTTGATGACGCTTTACACGCGACTCGTGCTGCTGTTGAAGAAGGAATTGTTGCTGGTGGTGGTGTTGCTTTATTAAGAGCAAAAGCTGCTTTGGCAGACCTTAAAGCCGATAACGCTGATGAGGCAACAGGAATTCAGATTGTTTCTCGTGCAGTTGAATCTCCATTGAGAACTATTGTTGAAAATGCAGGTCTTGAGGGCTCTGTAGTTGTGGCAAAAGTTGGTGAAGGTTCTGGTGATTTTGGATACAATGCCAAAACTGACGAATACGTAGACATGCTTAAAGCAGGAATTATAGATCCTAAAAAAGTAACTCGTGTGGCATTAGAAAATGCTGCTTCTGTTGCCGGAATGATCCTTACTACAGAATGTGCATTAATTGATATTAAAGAAGAAAACGGTGGTGGAATGCCAATGGGTGGCGGAATGCCGGGAATGATGTAAGAACCCTTTCCAACTATATATAAATCCGTTTACTTTTGGTAAACGGATTTTTTTTAGCTTTTATTTTTTAATCTTATCATGATAAAAATTTTGATGTTTTAAACAAAACATTAAGAATGCGTTAACTACAACAGATTGTTATTGCAATTAAATTTATGTGCTGATTTATTCAACATATAATTTAGCTTAAACATTTCTTTGTATGAAACTATTTCCCAGATTTTTTAGTTTGTTATTCTGTTTGCAATCCTTTTCTCAAACTGCTAATAATTCGGAAAAAATAAAGGAATATATCAATACTTATTTTCATTATGACAGGGAAATTATCCATGTACAATTCAACAAAAATATTTACATAAACAATGAAGATATCGCTTTTAAAGGATATGTATTCAGCAAAAACAACAATATTCCAAACAACAATACTACAAACGTTGAA
The DNA here is from genome assembly GCF_903819435.1 of Flavobacterium salmonis. Lineage (GTDB taxonomy): Bacteria > Bacteroidota > Bacteroidia > Flavobacteriales > Flavobacteriaceae > Flavobacterium > Flavobacterium chungangense. Next base: position 254,290 of record NZ_CAIJDP010000060.1, read on the forward strand.
TTGGTAGTCTATAATGATCAGCAGCAAATAATTCAACAGCAATTACTTTTTACAGAGAATGGCACTTTTAAGGGCGGAATTCATTTGAACGAGAAATTTAAACCCGGTAAATATAACTTCCATTTTTATACTAACTGGATGAATAATTTTAAGGAAGATGATTCTTTTAACCAAACAGTTGAAATTATAAGTAAAAACAATCCCTATGTTTTTGAAGCTAATGAACCTAACTGGAAAACGGCAGAAATAAGTTTATTTCCGGAAGGTGGTAATATAATAGACGGCATCATTAATACAGTTGGAATTAAAATTAAAGATTGTAATAAGAAAGGCCTTGAAATAATAAACGGAGTTATTTTGGATTCTAAATCAAATGAGGTTGCACATTTTCAAACCAACTCAATGGGAAATGGCGTTTTTTATTTAAAAGCGGATTTAAAAGAAAAATATACGCTCAAAATAAACTCTGAAAAATTAAACATATCACAGCCATTGGGCAAAATCGCTGAAACCGGGATTATTTTGAGTTACAATAATAATCTGGCAAAAAACAATTTGCTTGTTGTTCTTAAAACCAATGAAAAAGGTCTTCAGTTATACCAAAATAAAAAATTCATTTTGCTTATTGAACAAGATGGCAATTTTATGCAACAAGAAATTACTTTCAATAATAATAAAACAGAACAGCCTTGCTTTTTTGATAAAAAAAATTTATCAAATGGAGTAAACACCATTAGAGTACTGGATGAAGATTTGAATGAAGTTACTGAGCGACTTGTGTACATCGAGAATGATATTACTCCCATAACAACTCTGGAAGCAAAAGCAACATCAAATGACAGTATTATTTTATCCGGAAAGACAGAAGTCAATAAGGCTCATTTAAGTATCAGCATACTTCCTGAAAAGAGTGTTTGTATGAATCAAAAAAAATCAATTTCAGGTACCTTTTACCTGAATGCGTATTTAGAAAAACCCGAAACAAATACGTATCCTTATTATGATCCGGACAACAAGAATCGAAAACAAGACCTGGAACTCTTAATGCTTAATCAAAATAAGGGCAAATTTCTCTGGGAAAATATTAAATCTGATCCGCCAAAAATGAATTATCAATTTGAAAAAGGGGTTACTGTGAGCGGTAAAGTAGAGAAAGAACTAAAACCCAATTCAAAGAACAAAATTTCTCTTATATCCTTAAAAGATAATTTATTTGATGAAGCTAGTATAGATGAGCATAATGATTTTAAGTTTGAACATTTTTATGCGCAGGATTCTACGGTATTAGCTGTACAAATGATAAATGAGAAAAATTCTACAATATTTACTAAGATAGAAGCCCGAGTTTCCAGAGACGAACCCCGATTTATTTTAGGACCTTCATTCGAAAAAATTACTTGCCCTGCATTAAAAACTACAGATAATGTTTTTAATTTCGCTCCGCCAAAGCCAGAAGACAAGGCTATTGAACTGGAAGGAATCGCAATAAAAAACAATTTCAAAAAAGAGATTTTAACGCACAAAAACAGCATGAGTCCTGTTGCTAAAGCCTTTAAAATTAAAGAAGGAGAATACAGAACCGTTTTGAGCTTCCTGACATCAAACGGATACGATACCGGCATCAACCCAAATGATAATACTGTATATGTTCGCAACTCAAGAGGAGCATATTTGGGCGATTCAGCAAGTTCTCCATCAGTATATATTGATGACATTTTAGCTTTTGATTTTAATCAATTGTTAACTCTTACTTTAGATCAGATAGATGAAATTTATATTGATCAATCAGGCAGTTCGGATGTTTCAGCTGTAGGGCATGGTACGATTAAAATTTACATAAAAAAAGGACAGAAAAGTAATTATTTTAAGCCAAAGTTTACCACGTTCATAGTAACAAAGGGTTTCGCTCAAAACATTAATTACAAAAATAGCAGATTTGAAAATCAGGAGGAGTTTAATTATTTCGGCACTTTAAACTGGTCTCCGGATATAGATTTAAAAGACGACCACTTAGACTATCAGATAAAATTTCCTAAAAACAATCAAAAAGAAATTCAGGTCTTAATTGAAGGATTTTCTGAAGAAGGACAATTAATTTCAGAAGTCAAAAAAATTCATATTGGAGGAAATTCATAATTTCCTCATGATTATTAGAACTTAGTTTTTATGATGAAACCACTTTGTAGGCAGGATCTTCAATTACATTTACATTAATAACTGCATCGGCATTTTTCAGCAATTGACTGCAGTCTTCGCTTAAATGTTGTAGTTCGACTAGTTTATTTAACTGATTGTATTTTTTTGTCAGATTATTTAAAGCTTCAATTGCCGACATATCTGCAACACGGCTTTCTTTAAAATCTATTATAACATGATCCGGATCGTTTTGAATATCAAATTTTTCAAGAAAAGTAGTTATTGAGCCGAAAAATAACGGTCCATAGATTTCATAATGCTTCACTCCTGCTTCATCAATAAAATGACGTGCACGAATTCTTTTGGCACTTTCCCAGGCAAAAACCAAAGCTGAAATAATAACACCTATTAAAACTGCCAAAGCCAGATTGTGCAATACAATTGTAATTACAGCAACCAGAATTCCAACAAAAATATCATGTTTTGGCATTTTGTTTATAATCCTGAAACTTGCCCATTCAAAAGTTGTAATGGCAACCATAATCATAACGCCAACCAAAGCAGCCATTGGCAGTTTTCCAATTATAGGAGCTCCAAAAAGTATGATAATTAAAATGGTCAAAGCAGCTATAATTCCGGAAAGTCTTGCTCTGGAACCTGCACCAAGATTTACTAAAGTCTGCGCAATCATTGGGCAGCCTCCCATTCCGTAGAAAAAACCGTTTAAGATGTTCGAACTTCCCTGAGCTATACATTCTCTGTTACTATTTCCACGTGTTCCGGTAATTTCATCAACTAAATTCAGCGTAAGCAAACCTTCTGTCAAACCAACAGCCGACACAATTACCGAATACGGAAATATCACTTTTAAAGTTTCAAAAGAAAGTGGAATATCAGGGATATGAAACGGAGGAAATCCGCCCTGAACTGATGCTATATCTTCAACCGTTTTGGTTTCGATATTAAAAACAATTACCAAAGCAAAAACTACCATAATGGCTACTAAAGAAGCCGGAACTGCTTTTGTAATCTTCGGAAAAATTAAAACAATCGCAATTGTTAAAGCAACCAAACCAAGCATAATATATAAAGGAGTTCCCTGAAGCCAGGAAACCTGACCATTTACAATTGTTTTAAACTGTTCTAGTTGCGACATAAAAATCACAACCGCCAAACCATTTACAAAACCAAACATGACAGGCTGAGGGACTAAGCGAATGAATTTTCCGAGTTTAAAAAGTCCAATGCAGATCTGGACAACACCTCCTAATGCTACAGCTGCAAAAACATATTCAATTCCGTGCGATTTCATTAAAGCAATCAAAACGATTACTGTCGCTCCTGCTCCACCTGAAATCATTCCGGGTCTTCCACCAAATATTGCCGTTACCAGGCCAGCAATAAAAGCAGCATATAATCCAACTAAAGGCGGAAATCCGGCCAAAATAGCAAACGACAACGATTCCGGAATCATCGTCATAGCTACAGTTAAACCGGCTAAAATTTCATTTTTGTAATTGACTTTTTGAGTAAAATCGAAGAGTTGGAATGCTTTTTTCATAGGGCACAAATTTAAAAAAATAATGTGCATAAAATCAATAAAACCTTTCTCTACAAAAAGGAACTTCTGTACTTATAACTGCTCCAACAACAACATAATACAAGAAAAAATAAAGCTGATCATATTTTTTATTCTAAAGGAACACAAACGTATCCCAGATGATTTACATATTCTACAATATTTTCAGGTTGCAGTTCATCCCCTTCAACCCTTAATATTTTATCGCAGTCTTCTAAATCAAAATTGATTTTATAAGAAGGAAACTGAGTCTGGATAACAGTCATGACATGATTTTTATCTGCCTCTTCCTGAACATTTGTTTTAAAAATTTCGACTTCCATAATCATTAATTTAAATTATAAATCTAAGAACTACTGTTTTTTATTAAAAAGATTATATGAAATTCCAAATCTAAAATACCCCTGAGTATCTTCTTTCTGATCATAAACATATTGGTTGGTTCGTTCCCCTTTTTCGGTAATTCGGGTGGTCAACACATGATTAACACCTCCTTTTACAAATGCTATTATTTTGGGCGAAAAACTATATTCATACGTAATTCCGGATTTTAACTCTAACTGGTTAAGTTCATAGACACCTTTCAGATTGGCAGTGTCTAAATTGAGATAAAAGTTTTCAGAATTTAATTCTGTTCCAAAAGAAATTCTACCGTCTTCGAGCAATTCTCTTCTAAACAAAATTCGTTGTGGCAAAATAAAATCCATATCCCACTTTGAGTTTTTAAACTTATGATTCATCGAAAAAAGCGGCGTAACGGGAATTATCGATGACGGATCTAATAATGCTAAAGCTCCTGCGGTAATTGTAGTAGAAGGTGTTTTTTTAAGCACCAAAACTACCGAAACAAAACCTTTTAGACGCTGAAAATCATCTTCGTTCCCATCAACAGTAGCAGTAGCATTGTAAATAACCGGTTTGTGAAAGAGCGAAGACATGTAGGTTGCGCTTAATCCTCCTGCCCAATATTGCGTATTTCGATTGTCACGGGTATACGTTTGATCTGTACTGTAATTATAAATTTTTCCAAAATCATAACTTTCATATTTATACCGCAATGAAGTCGTCAAAACAAACTGTTTGGATTTTGAAGCATAAAAAGGCAAATTAAACGCTGCTTTAAACCGGCTATGATTTTCAATTCTGCCTCTTTCAAATTTATTCCCTAATAATTCCGAATTGTAATTTGATGGTCCTAATTGCTCATATTGAATATCAAAAGTTCTTGTACTGGGAAACTTATCAATTATAACTTTGCCAAACGTTTTCATATCAGGTTCTTTTTCCTGGGCTATTGTTTGCAAAGATGTAAATACAACGATTAACGAAATGATTTTTGATTTCATGAAAACTGTCTTATGATATTAAATCCGAATCAAAAATAATCTAGTTATCCTGATTTCAATCACAATTTTATACCAGTGGCGTATGTTTTATACGAATGGCGTTTGTATAATTTACCTATCACAAACAGTTATAAACTATACTATTATAGTATTTTTGCCGTTATGACAATTGCAAAAATTTATCAAAACTTTTTTCTACGCAATCTCTTCGTAAATACGCTCGTATATCTGATTATTCTGGCTTGTATCTACGATGAAGTAAAACTTGACGGTCATGACTGGACTTATATCCTCAGTAAAATTGCTGTTGGTTATTTTCCAACCATTGTCTGGATAACCTGCTTTAATCTTTTTATTATCAAACCTTTTTTATTCCGTAAAAAGTTCAAGCTTTTTTTTACGCTTCTTGTCGTTTACTGGACAGGTTTTTATTATTGTATGACCTGGTTTTTCCCCGAAGTCGGATTAGGAAACTTAAAAACCCTTCAAATATTGTCACTTATTATAAATGGTACTCTTTTCTATTTTGTACACATCTTTATTACTAAAAAAATCACACAGACAGATAAAGACATCATGAATTTTAAGTCGGAGCTTTTGTTTTTAAAACAACAATTGAATCCCCATTTTCTATTGAATGCCATGAATAATCTTTACGGGGAAGCATTGGCAGAACCGGACAAAGTTCCTGATCGAATCCTGAACCTTTCGGATATGCTTCGGTATCAGATTGAAGCGACAAAAAAAGATTATGTTTTAATTGAAGAAGAAATTGCTTTCATAAAAAAATACATTGAATATTACACTTTTAGAAATGAAAGATTGTCTGTAACCCAAAACATCGAAGGTGTTTATGATCTGACCGAGATTCCGCCATTGTTCTTTTTGCCACTGGTAGAAAATGCCGTAAAATTCTCTGCCGAAACTACAGAACCTTTTATTAAACTGGACTTAAAGGTAAAATGTCGAAATTTGACTTTTACTTTAAAGAACAATTATCTGGAATCATCACGGCTTTCGGGCACCGGAATTGGAATTGAAAACCTTAAAAGGCGTTTGAAAGTATATGGTTTAAAACACCATTTGAGCTGTAAAAAAGAGAAAAATATGTTTGTTGTAAAATTAAGTATATGGCAATTACCTACCGCTGTCTCATAATTGATGACGAATCGCCTGCACACAAAGCACTGATTTCGCATATCTCAAAATTTGATGAACTGGAACATTCCGGCAGTGCTTTTAATGGTATGGAGGCTATTAAAATGCTTAATGCCAATCAATACGATATTATTTTTCTGGATATCAATATGCCTATTATTTCGGGTGTAGAATTAATGGAATTACAACCCAACAGACCACTCACTATTGTTACAACTGCGTATTCTGATTTTGCGCTTTCGGCTTACCAAAATGATGCGATTGATTATCTTTTAAAACCTATTTCGCCTGAAAAATTTGCCAAGGCCATAGAAAAAGCCAAAACTTATTTTTCCGGAAACAGCCTTAAAAAAGAAATCAATACCAACGTAAAAACATTCTCCTATCGTATAAACGGACAAATGACAGACATGCCACTCGAAGATATTATTTATATCGAAAGCCTGGGCAACTACATGAAACTCTACAGCACCAGACTTAAATCGCCTGTTATCATTTACGGTTCACTTTCCAACATTGCTTCAGAAATTGAGTGCTCTAACTTTTTACAAGTACATCGCTCTTTTATTGTAAATGTGAATAAAATTACTGCTGTCACTTTTAAAAATATTACTATGCTTAATGGTGAAGTTGTTCCTGTAGGAAGGAAATATCAGATTTTATTGAACAATTTGCCAATTAGATAATTAGATAATTTTTGAAAAGCTCAACTTTTATGGTTGGGCTTTTTTGTTTTTAGTGTTTACACGAGAACGGGTATTTATACTTGGGGATTAGGGTTTATTTTGTGGAATAATTTTTTAGGAGATTATGGATTTACGTAAAGATTCAAATTTATAATTACAGATTTTTGTTTTTTTAACTAACTTAAAAAACTATATGTATTCAACAACTGAAAAAGAAAAAGATTTTTTGAACCAACAAAAATTATTGACAACAAGTTCTTTAAAAGATTTTAATGATCGGGAATTGCTGGAAAAGCAAACTATTTATTTAATGAATATTGAAAAAAGCAATGAAAGAATAAAAGTTAATTTGCAGTTTTGGTTTTATTTCGCAATTATTAGCGGCGTATCCGGTTTATTATTTTTAATTAATTAAAGGTTTTTCGAAGATTTTACACTAAAAACTGTGCAAACCTCTTTAAGTTTATGCAGGCTTTTTTATTCCTTACAAATCAAAATCTACTGACTCATAACTTGTTAAAAAACAATATTTGCCCTCATCCAACATTGTAATTTTAAACTTACTTTTACTGTAACTTTAATTCCATAAATTATGGCTGCTAAAACTACGCTTGATACGCTTTATTTAATTAATGATTCCAATCGAATAGTTTCAATCGAAATAATCGTTGGGGATCAGGGACAGACCTCAACTTTGAGTATTGCTTTAGACAAAGAAGACATTGTTGCTAATCATATTGGCAATTTGCCTAAAACAGCCATTCAGGAAAATAAATTGCTGCACGGAAAAAGTCTTAAAATACAGGCAACGATCACTGATACTTCTAAGGAAACCAATGTAACTTCGTTAAATATAAAGTTGTCCGGCGGTTTCTTAACCCGAAACTATCCTTTATATAAAATGGTTGATAGTGACGGAGATTCAGCAGATTATTATTGCAATATTGAGTTTATTAATCCTTCAAAATCATGATCATGAAAATAGCCCTAAAAATTATTTTTGTATCCATCTTGCTGACCAATTTTATACTGGTGGCACAGCAAAAAGACAACAGTCAGGAATTTGATTTATTAAAGGCGCCTATTTCTCCGGCTTCAAACTTATTAGGTTTTTCACAAAGTGATATTGATAAACCTACAGATGTTTCAGCTTTTATGACATCCCTTCAAACAGCGACCAATTCATTTTCGCAATTACCATCTAACTACGCTATTGATATTGCACCGTACTGGCTGTTCAAAAAAAATAGTTTAGGAGATATTTCTACTAAAGGTCTTAGCAATTCTTATGGCAAAAAAGTTTTAAAACAGACTTTGGTATTATCTTTTGCAGTTAAGAACACAGACTCGGTTTCGAATAATTTCAATCCTGAAAGTACATACGGCGCCATGGGTTTCCGATTTTCAATCTATCGGGGAAATTATGACAGTACAACGGTAAGTCAATTAAGGAAAATTGCAATACTGCAGCAGGAAAAACTTACGCTGATGAAGAAAAACCAAACTAAGGTATATGATAATCTTCCTCAGGAAATTGATAGTCTGAAACAAGCAAGAAAAAATATTTTTGCAGGATTCGATACTAAAGATGAATCAAAGGATAATCTATTACTTGGTGAATTATTACTAAAAAAAGCAAGCAAATTAGACTCCGTTATTGGTGCAAAAATAGAAATTCTCCTGGATGATAATAAAGATGCAGAACAATTTACTAAAATAGATTCCAAGGTAAAAGAATTGGCAGGCAAATTTCAACTGGCCAGAGTAAACTTTACGTGGGATATTGCGGGCGGTATCAGTGCCGAATTCAGGAACAAAAATTTTAATAACTCAAAAGTTTACAATACGGGAATATGGACCACTTTTGGATATACTTGGGAAAAAACCGGGTCTTTATTAGGGTTAATAAGATATCTGTATAATCCTGATAAAATTTTCGCATTGGATAATCAGGTTAATGAAATTGATAATATTTCTACTCTTGATACAGGAATTAGATATATTTTTGGAAAATCTCAGTCTAAATTTAATTGCAGTATCGAGGCAATCTACCGAAGTGCCTTGTCACAGGATTCTATTAATTCTTCCTGGAGATTTATAGCAAACGCAGATTATGCCATATTAAAAAATCAGAAACTAACATTTTCTTTTGGACGTAATTACGATGGAACAACAACTAAGGATGGCAATTTAATAGCTGCTTTGGGTCTTGTAGTAGGATTTGGCAATAATAGGTAATTAATATATTTAGTAAATATTATACTATAAATTTCATTTTTTACCATTCCATTAAAATAAAAGCAGATAAATTCTCAATCAGATCATTCTCTTTTAAACAATAACTAAACTTTAATACAATTACCACTTAAAATCAAATTTCGAGTGGTATTTTTGCGTTTAAGAAAATACTACTAAGATTAAAGTATCCAAATTCATATGACACGAGAACATTACATTCCTTTTAACAAGGAATTCTTACTCGATCAACAAATAGCTGCTTTTGCAGAAGATCAAAAAAAAGCAGAAGATTTTAAAAAATTATTCGATATCATCGAACATTACTATCATTATGAAGCTTTTAATCTTAATCGAAATCTAAAACAAAACTATGCTTTATTTGATCCGGATTTAAGTGAGAAAGAACGTGAAGGATTTGTAGGCAAGAGTGATTTTTCGATCTTTAAAGAAACACTTCTTAAAGTTTTAGATCATGGCAACTATCGCCGCGTTGAGCAAGAAGCATTGGACAAAGCTTTTAAAGATTCTGATTTGATTGGTTTAAAACTTTCAATAGACCTTAATGCTTTTAAAGAATATGAACTGTATGTTCGCGGTCATCACAAAGCGAAAGAAAAAATTACTAAACATATTTTCTGGAAAAAAGAAATAGAGATTGAATATTATGATCGCGTTATGATTTATCTAAATTATAATGAAGCCGATTATCTTAAGAAGAAAAAAGTAAAATTAGGAAAGATGCCTGTAGATCCGGGATCGATCGTTTTGAAAATATTTAAACGTGTCCCTAAAAACGATCTTGAAACCATTTTTCCAAATGCAATTCCAAGAATGTCTACTACCGATAAATTACTTCTTTGGATACCAGGAGTTTTTGGTGGAGTGTCACTATTAAGTGCAAAAGTAATTCCGGCTTTGATCAATATGTATGATGCCTATCAAACAGGTGAAGCTATTGATATACTAAACAGTAAAACTTCTTTAAATCAGGGATTAATTGCATTGGGAATTTTATCTGCTTATTGTTTTCGCCAATACAACAATTTTGTAAATAAAAAAATCAGATATTCTAAAATGCTTTCGGACAGCCTGTATTTTAAAAATTTAGGAAATAATAGTGGTGCTTTTTATTCGCTGTTAAATTCATCTGAAGAAGAAGTACTTAAGGAAACTATTTTGGCCTATACCTTTTTACACGAAAGTAAAATTCCGTTAACAGCAGAAGAAATTGATAATCAAATAGAATCATGGTTTAAAACTAAACTAAACACAAACCTTGATTTTGATGTAAAAGATGCTTTATTAAAACTAAAAAACATTGGTCTTGGAATTGAAACCAATACTAAATGGGAGGTTATTCCGCTCGACAAAGCTCTGATTAAAATTGATAAATTATGGGATGAAGCTTTTGATTATAACCAAAAATAACTTTCCTGTTTCCAAAAATCACAAGTAAAATTCTCTATCACAAAAGCACAACATACTAGTTGTGTGTTTTTTTGCTTTTTTTAGTTGAAATTCTATACCCGTATCAAGCAAAACCTCAGTGTTTTCAACCTATTATTAAAGTAAAATCCTGTTTATTTTTTTTAAAAAGTATTTTATCGGTTTATTTTGTAGTTTATCGATTTAATTCGTAATATTGACCTTATTAATAAATTTAACAAAATCAGTTAGTTTTATTTTTTTTGAAGTCGTTTTCAATCAAAAGTTAAAATTACAAATCATTAAAATCGAGAAAAGAGATGTCTCATACAAGCTATAAAAAAACAAAACATATAACGACAAAAATACTTCTAGTCTTATGGATTTCATTTGTTGTTGCCGCTATTATTGTCTTGCTTTTGCAAAATGAACTTTAACATCTGTCCTTCAAAACCTCAAAGGCGTTGCTATAGGATTGTACGCTTTTGAGAAAAGAAAAACTTGTTCTTAAGAGGGTTCTTGTCAAGAATAAATTCATACAAATTTTTACTATAAAATAAATAAAGTGCTTACCAAATTATTTAAAACAAAAAAGAGAACCATAAGTTCTCTTTTTTGTTTTATGACTAATTATCTCATTGATAATTAGTCTGTTTCTACTTCAGTAAAATCCTCTGCCGTTTCTCCCACAGCAACCAATTCTGGTTTAGAAGCTTTGAGGGCATTGAATCTTTCTAATTGCTCCAACTCTTCTTCTTCACCACTGAAATAAGGAAAAACATCCATAATTGGTGACTCTGAAATAGCCGGAATTGTATAATCGCCCATCGTGTTTTTCATTACTGAAACGGTGTTATCATATGCTTCTTTTACATCATTGGCCTGTACTAACAAATACATGTTTGTTTTGCGTTCTTTTCCAGTTTCTTCATCAAAAGCTATTAATGATACTTTCGATTTAAACCAACGGTCTGCATTTTCGAAAGGATGAATTTCTGCATAATTTGCCACTTTTATATTCGTGATTTTAAATTCTTCACTTACATACGCCTTCATTTCTTCATTAATTCTGCTTTCAGCTTCCGTGTAGGATATTGCGTCTACCAAATAAGGTTCTGTTGTAACCTTTTGTGATCCAATATCATCCGTTTTTCTATATTTTACCTTGCACTCATACCAAATTGCACTCATCTTTGTTTTTTTTAAGGAAGCCAAAGATAGATTTTAACGGAAATAAAATCGTCTTTTCGTAAAATAGATATTCACAATTTTGAAATCCAGAATTTTTAACGAAATTTACAACAAACTCAAAAATATTTAATAGCTTTGATATTCACCTAAACCCTGAAAAATGAGAACATTAGAACAATGGTTTGAAGAATATGCAGTGAGCCACCAAAATCCAAAGAACAAAGCGATACATTATATATGTGTTCCGGCAATTTACTTTTCTATAGTAGGATTATTAATGAGTATCCCGGCCGGGCTTATCTCAAATACTTTAAAATTAAATGCTCCAATTATTGAAAATTGGGCTTTTGTGGTTTTACTTTTTGTACTTATTTTCTATATCAGATTATCAATCGTTATGGCTCTTAAGATTGCTGTTTTTTCAGCACTTTGTTTGATTGCCAATTATTATATCGCACAGTTATTGCCCCTGTGGATATTTTCAATAGGTGTGTTTGTTATTGCCTGGATTGGGCAATTTTATGGTCATAATATTGAAGGCAAAAAGCCTTCTTTCCTTAAAGATATCCAGTTTTTAATGATTGGTCCGGCATGGGTTGTGGAGAATTTGTTTTCTAAGAAATAACTTCTCAACTAAATTTAATATTACGTTATGAAATTTATAGCTATATACTCTAAAGAGCAATATGAATTCATAAAAGAATCCCGTGGGATATTGTTTGAATTTTGTAAAACAATTTCAAATGAAGATTTTGTTAATCAAAATACTTCATTTGGCCGTGGAGGAAGCATTAGAAATCTGTTAGTTCATGTTGCAAACACTTACGAATACTGGATAGCGAATATTGTTTTGAAAAAAAATGTAATCTATGCTGAATACGAAAGCTTTAAAACAATACAAGACGTTATTAGACTGTTTGATGATGTAGATAATTTTATGTTGGAATTTATCTCAAAAATGGATGATTTTGAAGATGAAATAGTATATGAAGTACAAAACATCAAAAATTCAGCAAAACCGTTTAAGGTTTTTACTCATGTTATTACTCACGAATATCATCACAAAGGGCAAATTTTATCCTTAAGCAGGCATTTAGGCTATACTACTGTTGACACTGATATAATGCGGTAATTTCTATACCCAAAATAATCATTACCATGAAAATAAACAATCAGGAAGTAAAAATTGAAAATTATGATATTTTTACTTATCGAAGAATTCGACGTGCGATTGGTTATCTGGGAATTAGCCTGCCGATACTGTTAGTTGTTTTGTCTTTTATTTCTTTTTTCGAAACTCCTGTTCAACATTCGATAAGTCATTATTATTATACGAATCTAAGGGAAATTTTTACCGGAGCTTTATGTGCAGTAGGTTTATTTTTGATTTGTTATAAAGGTCGTGGCAATATTTCAGTCTGGAAAAACGACAACTTATTAACTAATATTGCAGGAGTTATGGCTTTGGGAGTAGCTTTATTTCCTACAAATCCTGATATTATATCCGATAAAATGTACAGCCTTATTCCGCTTAATGAAAAATGGATTGGCTGGCTTCACTATGGATTTGCGGCTTTATTGTTTTTAATATTCGCTTTACTGGCTATCAATGTTTTTACAATTCGTCAGGAAAAAGAAATTCAAACTCCTAAAAGTGTCCTGAATGAAAACAACATTTACCGATTTTGCGGCTATTCGATATTGATATTTATTATCATGGTACCTGTAGCGGAAAAATTTTATCTTTTTCCTTATTCGACTTTGGTTTTTGAATCACTTTCGCTTTTTGCTTTTGGAATTGCATGGTTAATCAAAGGACGGGCTTTAGGTGATAAAGGTGTTATTGGGCAAAAATTGTATCAGGAAAATAATTCTGTGAGTACCGAAAAAGTTTTTGAGGAGTAAATTATTCTTTTCTTCTACTGAAAACTAAAGCCCTAGCCCGGACAGTAGTGGCATCCTTTTGTGGCGGGGTTCGCCATAAAAGATATAGCGAATGGCCGGATTAAGCTTCTAAAATTGTAAAAGCACTTTTTTCTATTAGAAATTATCCCAATTTGTATTTCTGAACGCATTGGGATAATATTTCTATCCAAAATTAAAATGCAACAAAAGGTAAAAATTAAATTTTAGTTTATGAAACTAAATTTGTCTTCAAATATTTTTCCGATAACCGGAATTGGTTTCTTTTGTTCGTTGGCTGCATTGATTATTCCGAAAATCCACAGAATAAAAATGGCGTAACCAATGTAGTTAAGAAAATAAAGCGACGTAACCGTGAACACAACTACAGAAAGTATAATATTTACTGCGAAAGAAAATAGAAAAATTCCGAAGCCCTGCTTAAGATGATACGTTACAAGATCGCTTTTTGGCGTTATGTCTTTGCTTTTTACGAAGGCTATGATCCAACCAATAATGGTGATGTAGCTCAGGATTGATAAGGTTTTATTATTCATTGTTCTAATTATTAGTTGGACCAAAAATAGATACAATGAAACGAATGTGAAACCACCACTTTGTCATGGGTAGCTTTTGGTTGGTATTTGCCGTAGTTAAATTTATATACTGTAAATCGCTGTTGTAAAATTAAATTTCGTCTTTCATCAGTTTGAAAAATTGCTCCTTTTTTGCTCTCGAAATTGGCACAACCGATTTGTCATTCATGTGAATCATTCCTTCGCGGGAATAGCTCAAAATGGCATTTACATTGATAAGATGTGACTGATGTACCCGAAAAAAAACTGGCGGAACCAGAATATCCTCATAATTTTTTAGCGGTTTGGAGACCATGATTTTTCGGCCATCGGTTAGGAAAAAAGTGGTGTAGGAGCCCGAAGTTTCACATCTTAAAATTTGTTCTAATTTCACAACATACATTGCTTCCTGAGTTGGCAAAACAAGTCTGTCAGGCGTTTTAGAAAGATTGGTCTGCAATTCGGTGATTTGCTGTTTTTCCAGAACCCTTTCCTGCAAAATGGCAATACGTTCAATTGCGGTTTTTAGTTCCTGCGGATCTATAGGTTTGAGCAAATAATCAACAGCGCTGTATTTGAATGCGTTGATGGCATGCTGTTCATAGGCCGTAGTAAAGATGAGATGAAAAGCATTAAACGAAATTTGCTGCAGGACCTCAAAACCGGTTCCGTCTTTGAGCATTATATCCATAAAAACCAGATCAGGCTTGAGTCTGTCTATTACCTTTTTGGCTTCATCAACGCTTTCAGCATATCCGATAATCTGAATACTGTCCCCGGCAACCATTTCCAGCATAATCGACAAGGCTTCTCTTAATCGGTGTTCGTCTTCAATAATTATTGTTTTGTATATCATTGTAGTATTGGAATATTTATAATTACGATACAACCCTGCCCCTCAGTTTCCGGATCTCTTTCTTTTACCGTAAAACCGGCATCGGGATTCTCTTTTTGCATTTTTGTCAACCGTTCCTCTGTGATAGTTGTGGATAAAGATTGATGTGCATCGTTGATTTTTAATTTTCCCGAAGCTGCCAGCCCTATTCCGTTATCCTTAATTGTACATATTAAACTTTGCCCGTTCTCATCTTCTTTAAAATAAATTTCGATTCGTCCGCGTACATTATTCTCCTGTGGTTTTAAGCCATGTTCGACAGCATTTTCCACAAAAGGCTGAATCAATAAGGGTGGAATTAAAACATCTGTTTCAACAGCATCGTCGCATTCAATTACATAGTCAAAACCATTGTTTAGACGTAGCTGCTGCAGTTCGATGTAATTCTTTAAGGTATTGATTTCTTCTTCAAGAGAAATGGTTTCTTTGCGTGATTGTTCTAAAACCTGCCTGGTGAGTTTTGCAAATTTATTGAGATAAGAAACGGCCGGAATAGTATCTTTTTGCAAAATCATACTTTGGATGTTCCCTAAGGCATTAAAAATAAAATGCGGATCCATTTGCGAGCGCAGCAATCGTCTTTCTAATGATAATCTTGCCGAAAGGTTTTCGATGGTTTCTTTTTCCATCAACTGTACTTTAAGATAGCTATTGGCTTGTTCCTGCTTTAAAAAATCTTCTCTGTTCTGATAATAACGCTGACGGTAGTAATAAGACCTGAACATAAATATTAGTCCTATCAGTAAAACTCCTGCAATGGCATAACCCAACAGCTTATTTTTCTGTTGTAATTCGTTTTCGAGTTCCAGTTGTTTAATACGTTCTGCTTTTTTGGAAGATTCATATCTGGCCTCAGCATTTTGGAGTTTTGACTGTGTCGACTCGTTGTATTTTAACTGATTGTATTTTGCATAAAGCGTATCATAACCATAGTAGGCCTGAAAATCTTTTCGCTTTACCGAAACATCTTTTAAAGAGCTGTAAAATGTAGCTAACAGATAATTATCAGTATACGGAAGGCTTTTTTGATAATTGATTCCGTCAATAAAAAGAAGTTCTGCTTTTATATAATCGCCTTTTTGGGTAAAATAATATCCCTGAAGTCCAATCGCACTTCTATAGATGATTTTTACATTGTATTTTTTGGCAATTGCAGTGGCTTTTTCGAGGTTTTTCAGAAAAGCCTTTTCTTCAATTGGCTGTGGGCTTTTGGTATAAAGATCAGCAAGATTGATATAGGCAATTCCGATGTTGCTTTTACTCACAATTTGATCTGATTTTTTTTCTGCCAAAGAAACTGTCTCCTTAAAAAAATCCATGGCAGCTTCCCAATCTGCTATCCCTACGGTTTCGAGTTTATCGGTCAAAAAACTTCCAAAAGCTAATCTTGCATACAACTCGCTTTCAGCATCTCCGGATTTTGCAGCATGAACCATTGCTTCTCTCGCATATTTTTCGACTTTTGGAGGTGATGCAGGTGAAAAAAGGTACGAGATATCTGAAGCAATTTTGGCACATTGATCGTGTGCCTTTATTTTAGAAAACAATTTATAGGCTTCCAGAGAATACTCAAGTGCCTGAGGCTTATCATCGATATACGATTTTAAAGACCCCATTGCCCCAGCCGCATATGCTTTTGCCCTAACTTTATTTATTTTCTGCGAAAGGTAATAAGCGGTATCTGCATAATGCAAAAACTGTTTTAAATGCAACAGACGCCTCTGTGTTAATGCCAAATACGAATAACAAATCACTTCATCTTCTTTGTTCTTATTTTTTATTGCCAAATTAAGAGCCTGTTGCTGGATTTTAAGAGAAGCTACAGTATCAGAAAAACGTCTGGCATAACCATGACTCGCCATTTTTTCGACAGCAGAGACACTTTGCGCCTGCATTGCGATTGTCAATAAAAAGCAAAATAACACCAAAAAAGGGCAGTGAATTTTTCTCGTTTTTTTGAAATCAGATGTAAAAATTTGAAGCATAAATAATGGTAATTGTCGCCAAAGTACAAATTGTGATTAGACTTACCAAACATTTCATCATGGTTTTTAAATGATAAAAAGCTGATTAAAAATACTTAATTGGAGACCAAAAACTGCCTGTTTCCTGATATATTTTAGAATTAACCAAATAAAAATCTAAACATTCCATTTACCAATTCGCAATTGCTATTGGTTTTTGTATGGAGTAATCTTGTTCTGTTAAATTATTTTAAAATCAATACTATCATGAATAAGAAAATCCTTTCACTACTGTTTATCTTTTTCTGCTTTTTTACTCTAATCAGCTACGGTCAAACTGACGAAAAACGTACAAAAATTGAAATCACCGTAAAAGATGGAAATAAAACTATTACAGCAGCTGTTCGCTCTGCAACAGTTTCGTTTACGAGAAACTCAACTTTGCCATCAAAAGATTCGTTAGACAAAACAGATTCAAAAAATCATTATCTGGCAATTGATTTTGAAAAACAAAATATTGCTTTATTAAGCGCTTTTGCTAAAAATAAAAACGGAATCGACGGTGAACTGACTATGACTGATACTTACGGGAAAACGCCATCGAGAAAATTTGAATTTAAAGGTGCAACATTAGATGCCTTAAGCGATCAGCTAAACGGCGATTATTCGAGTTCATATTTTTCACTGAATTGCCGTTCCTTAATTATAGACGGTGTAACCATAGAATAAGTTCCCCATGACGCAGCTAAAATATTTTATAAAAGAGGGCAATAAATATGTCATGAAACGTGAATATGGCTTTTCTATAATGATCAGCACAGGCCTTGCTGCTTTTGCAATAGGCGGAATTTGGATCGACAATATGGCTATGTTCTGGATATTTGGTGTTTTGTCTGTTTGTGCTGTTATATCTATTTGGTCAAAACAGGTTATTATAGATTTAGACACACAGGAAATCATCATCAAAGTAGGACTAATTGGGAAACCTGTTCCTATTGCCCTGAAAGATTTTCAAAATTTTGAACTGATAAGAATGAAGCAATATTTTATTACTATCAACACTTCTCTAAATATCAATTATTTAAAAGACGGAAAAGAAAAAACGCACTTGATTGCTCAGGGCTTTACCACAAGAGCAATGCAGAATCTGGCAAACGAAATAGACGAAATACTTGACAAGAATGAACATACGGGAAAAATATAATATTGAAGAAAACTCAAATTCGTTTTCATTTCAGCCTGTAAAACCACTCCAGAAATTATCATCATGGTTTTTAGCAGGGATTTTTACGGCAGCAATTCTATTGCCATTATTTAGAGAAATACTGGATGAAACTTTATTTTTTGCCCTTTACTTTTTATTAGCCTATGGTGTTATTCATAGTTTATACGATATTCTGATAAGAGCAAAAATTAGCTATACTTTTGATCTGAGAGCTAACTCAGTTTACAGAATGAGTCCTGTTTCTGAAAAGAAAAAAATCATGAAACTGGAAGAAGCTGTGATCTTTGTCAGTTCCGAAATGGGCAGCTGGCATTATAGCCTTGGTGCAAAAAAAAGTCATTTTGTAAAAAGTTATGCGATAAGTGAAAATTTCAGTTCTGGAAAAAAAAGCGATGCGAAGCAGGAAATATATGAAGAACAAATACTGATCAGAATTAACAAAATGATTGACTCTGCTCAGGGTTTAACAAATTAGAATGTGCCAAAAAAGACAATCAATAAAACTGAGAAAATTAATATTAAAAATGAGTATTTAATTAAACAGAATAGTTTACATAGACAGTACACTTACGATTGCTTTTTCGAATTACCAATTGGTAGATAATAGAGTAAACCAATACCTATTAAAAATAATATAAAAGAAGCGAAAAAAGCAGGAATAAGAATTTCTTTATTATTATCCAAAGCATTGTTTAAGGAGGCATACAATTTAGAATGTTTTCACATTTCTACTACACTATTGTTTCTGACAGCTCTATGCAAATAAGCACCCAGCGAATCCTCAATTTTCAGATAACGTTTTTCATTCCAAAAGTCAACGAATATATCCTGCACTATGTCTTGCGCCATATCATAGGAGTCACAATATCTCACAGAATAGACACAAAGTATATCATAATACTGATCAAAAAGTATTTTGTAGGCTGAAGCATCTCCTTTTTTTAGTTTCACTAATATTTCGGATAATCCAGAAAAGCTTTTCACGAATTGTTCATTATTTTCAGAAAAAAAATACAATCTGGAAAGTATTAGAGGATCTGTTAGCCTAAAAAAACAAGGGAAGTTAAAATCCTTAATTTACATGGAACACACATCATTGCTTTTTTTATATACTTTAAAGTTTATGTTTAAAAGATTTAAGTACCAAAAATTACAACCAATAATTAAGAAACAATAATTTACATCTAAAACAAAAAAGGACAAATCAGAAAAACTGACTTTATCCTTTTAGTGAACACCTTGGCACAACATTCGAACCTTATGTTCGAAGGTTTCCATATTTTAAGTAAGTTGACAGAGATTGAAAAACATAAATACTTAACTTTCAAAGTTATACACAAGCATTAAATAGACTTGAATCTCTTAATTATGTAATTGATTTTTGAGAGCGTATAGCTTGCTTCTAAGATTTTTCAACATTAGAGGGTCAGAGACTTTGCCTTTAGTTCTAGTTAAAAAAATGGGCTCTCCGATATTCATCTTTAAAATATGTCCTTGTTTATTAAAGAGCTCCGAGATCAGTTTTAAAGTTTGTAACATGGGATGAATTGATTTTAACATACCGAAGAAAAAACCATTATTTCCATGAAAATATATAGGTAAAATAGGAACGTCTGCTTTACAGATAATTTTTCCTACCACAGGATGCCATTCCGGATCTGTGATTTTACTCGTCTTAAAATCATAAGATGAAACTTCTCCGGCAGGAAATATTGCAACAGGAATACCTTCTGATAAAGTTTTGAGTGTCATTTTTAATCCCGTAATACTCGCAGAATTTTGCACATTTTCAAATGGATTTACCGCAATAATGCATTTCTCAAGATTTGGTATTTCCTTTAATAAAAAGTTCCCCATATACAATGTATCAGGACGTATCTTCGCAATTGTACTTAATAAAGCCAATGATTCAATACCCCCATAAGGATGATTTGCAACAACTATAAATGCTCCTTCACGAGGAATGTTTAATAATTCAGCAGGATCAAATTGAACTTTTACACCAATTTTCATTAAAACATAATTAGCAAAATCTGCGCCCTCAAGATTACCAGCCTCTTTTACAACTTCATTTAAGTTGTTAATCTTCATTACTTTCATTAAATAAGAAGATAATCCCGGGATAGGAATTTTAGAAAGGCCAGCAGCTTCAGAAAATTTTTCTTTAGATATCAGTGTCATATGTTGTAACGGTTAAGGTTGAATACGAAAGCTAATAAACCTAAAAAGAACTAAAACTAGCAATGGTTATTGATAAATCTTGTTTACTATAACGTTATGACTAGAAACAAGAATTTTGTGTTATGAAAGGGAGAGATGGTTAATCATCTGCATATTCTTTATCGCAATCGTGGGTAAAGATACTCGATTTTACATGCGAAAGTTCAATAAGTAAATAAAACAATTATGAAAAGTACGGATTTCTTAACATTGTCTTTGTAATTATAGAAATAAAAAAAGGTAAAATACATTATGTATTTTACCTTTCTTGTGACCTTAGAAGGACCGAATACGAACCTTTTGCTTGAAGATTTGAAAACTTCAAATGAAATTTTAATATTCTAATTAAAAATTTAGAACTGCTCTTTTTAATTCATATTAAACCTTATTCTTTTGATTAATCTTTTTGAGTCTATATCTATTTCGTCTCGTCCATGCAGTAGTAAATCATTTCTGAATAATACTAAATCTTGCTTTTTTAATTTAATTTTAAACGAATTAGCTTCAAAAATTTTGTCCAAATTATTTAGTTCTTCAATTTCCTTCTCATTGATTTCGGAAAATGATTCCATAGTTATTCTATCATAACAAATGTGATAGTTGCCATTGTTGCCACTTAAAATACTTCTATACTGATTTCGGAATTTCCATTTTTTATGTAATAGATTATGGATTACATTTTCAGATAATTGATTTATTATTTTTCTTAAAAAAACAAAGTTATTTGCACCTTGTTCCTTGATGGCTGGCTCGACGCATAAAAAACCTACACAGTTTGGAATTACATCAAAATCAGCACAATCAGTATGTAAAGGAAAGGCAAAAGCAGAAGCAGCAATAGAAGTAAAAAAATTATTTTGCTTAGATATTTTGACATCAAAAATGTCTTGCCTACAATTGTTTCTATTTTCTTTTACAGAATCTCCAATACTATTGATAAATGATTGAAATTCATGATCTAATAAAGGGAAGTTTTCTATGAGAACTATAGTTTTCCCTTTTTGTAATGTTTTAATTATATTTTGAGAATTAAAATCTTTTTCAAAATCAAAACTAGTTAACAAGTCCAATACCTCCATCAATAAATAAGCTTAATTCATTATTAAATCCATTTTTCGGAAAACTATTAATTTTTTGATTTAAATTCTCAATAATTGTAAATTCTCCAAATTCATTTCCTGATTTATAATAATAACTACAGGATATTTTCTCTACATTCCCACCCCATTTTAACTCTCTGAAAACCGGAATTTCAGTCATTTCATGGATTTTTGAAAAGAGTTCTCCAATTGTAAAGCTTTCATTAATATCAAGAACATTTAAAATTACTGGGACTTGGTTGTCATCATTCAACTCTGAAAAAAATTCAATTTCCATCTCTTCGTATTTAGTTACTTAGCTTTTACTTAAATTTTCTGGCTAATATAAATATTTTTATCTATAAAAAGCATTATAAAAAATAGCTACACTTTCGCTGGTTCGGGCCAAAATTTATCATAACCACTGATTTTATAAAAATGAAAAAAAAATCAAACTACAAAAAAAGCCTGAGAATATGTATTCTCAGGCTTTAAAAAAACTTATAGTGACCGCGACAGGGTTCGAACCTGCAACCCTCAGAGTCGAAATCTGATATTCTATCCAGTTGAACTACGCAGTCAGTATTGTAATAATTTAGATTGTATTATCTTAATTATTAATTTAAACTAATAATTTTTTCACAATTGCAGAAATGGTTTTTCCTTCGGCAGTTCCGCCCAATTGAGCAGACGCCAATCCCATTACTTTGCCCATTGAAGCAATACCTGAAGCTCCGGTTTCAGCAATAATCTTAGCGATAATGCCTTCAACTTCTTCTTCACTTAACTGAGCTGGTAAAAACTTCTCGATTACCGCAACCTGAGCCAATTCTGGTTCAGCTAAATCAGGACGGTTTTGCTCTGTAAAAATTCGAGCACTTTCTTTACGTGTTTTAACTAATCTCTGAAGTAATTTAATTTCTTCATCTTCTGACAATTCTTCTTTAGAACCAGATGCAGTTGAAGCTAATAATAATTCAGATTTAATGGCTCTTAATGACTCTAATGCTACTGTATCTTTTGCTTTCATGGCAGTTTTAATCTCATCCATGATTTGTACTTGTAAACTCATCTTTAATTATTTTATTTAAATAAGCTTAGTTGATGCTTATCCTATTCATTTGGATTTGTTTTGACTTGGTTTGCACTGAATTAATAGATCCATTTTCAATATTTTTAAATAGCTATTCAAAAAGTCAAATTCTAAATTCTGTGCGAAGATAAAAAAAATAACCCGAAAATTAAATCCAATTTTCGGGCTATCCAAATATTATGATTTTTAAAACTAATCTACGTTGTCGTGTAAGAAAGAATTATTTGAACGCAATTGCAAATCATTATTACTATCTGTTCCGACTGAGATTCTGGAATTAGTATTATTTGACTGTGAATTAGACAAATCGATTCCTAATCTTTTGTAAGCAGGCTCTTTTTCAAGCTCATCAATTCTCGAAACGTTATTATGAAATTTATAATTAAATTCTTTTAATTTCTTTCTTCTTTCCTCAGCTCTTAAGCGCAGAGTTTCTTCAATTGTCAATTCCAGAGGAGAAATTTCTGAAGTCGTTGTAAAATCAGGTTGGCTTTCAAAATCACCTCTTGGTTTCAATGTGATATTTAATTCTTCCGGAACTACATTTTCTATCACTTTTTCAACTGGTTTTGAACCCATTAAATCATTCTCAACCTCCATATATTCTTCCAGTGAATATTTGATGATTCCATTTTCAGAAAGTTCTGTTACCGGCACAAATGAAACTGGCTCGTTTACTTTTATATTACGAGTCTCATTTGTCAATTCAAATAAAATTTTATTATCCTCAACAACCAGCGGTGCTTTTTTCACTTCAGGTTCAGCTCTAAAAAGTGGCAAATCAAAAGAAAAAGCAGTCTGCTCTTGTCTTTCGAAAACTCTTTGCTCAACTTGTTTCGTTTCCTGAAAAGATTGCACTTCCGGACTTGAAATAGTAAAATCAATATCTGTAATTGGTGAAACGATTTCAAAAGTTACATCAAGATTTTTGATAAACTCTGACATCACCACTAATTCTTCCTGATTAATTGTTGGTGTAACTACCGGAGCAACTGGGGTTTGTACCACAGGAGCAACAACCGGATCTTCCATCAAATCAAAAACAATTTTTTCCTCTGATTTTATTACTGGTGTTTCAGTATTTAAATCAAAAGAAGCAAGAGACCTGTTTGTCAGATTATGAACACTTCTTTGCTCATCTTCTAAGGTATGAATAATTTTTTTAGGCTCAGTATTTACTATTTCGTTTTGTTGTTCAACATCAAAACCTGTAGCAATAATAGTTACAGCAATAGCTTCACCAAGAGTTTCGTCTTCACCAACTCCCATGATAATATTAGCATTATAACCTGCTTCTGCCTGAATATGATCATTGATTTCTCCTATTTCATCAAGCGTTATTTCATTAGATCCAGAAACGATAAGCAACAATACGTTTTTGGCTCCTGTAATTTTATTATCATTTAACAATGGAGAATCTAATGCAGACACTATAGCATCTTTAGCTCTATTGTCACCCTCTGAAACTGCTGATCCCATAATAGCGGTTCCGCTGTTTGCCAAAACCGTTCTGGCATCACGTAAATCGATATTTTGAGTATAATGATGCGTAATTACTTCGGCGATTCCTCTTGAGGCTGTTGCCAAAACTTCATCCGCTTTTGAGAATCCTGCTTTAAAACCAAGATTTCCGTATACTTCTCTTAATTTATTATTATTGATTACAATTAGCGAATCAACCTGCTTACGTAATTTTTCAATTCCTATAAGCGCTTGTTCCTGACGTACCTTCCCTTCAAACTGAAAAGGAATTGTAACGATACCTACCGTTAAGATTTCTCTTTCTTTTGATAATTGTGCTATAACAGGAGCAGCACCCGTACCGGTTCCACCACCCATACCCGCAGTAATAAATACCATTTTAGTACCACGATCAAGCATCTTTTCGATATCAGCGATACTTTCAATAGCCGATTGTTGTCCTACATCAGGATTTGCACCTGCTCCAAGACCTTCTGTTAAATTTACTCCTAACTGAATTTTGTTAGGTACCGAACTATTTTGAAGTGCTTGTGAATCTGTATTACAAACGATGAAATCAACACCCTTAATACCTTGTTTAAACATATGATTGATAGCATTGCTACCGCCTCCACCTACACCTATTACTTTGATAACATTTGATTGGTTTTTTGGTAAATCAAATGAAATACTTCCAAATTCTGAGTTGCTCATCATCTTTTTGGTTTTGAAATTCTTATTTAATACATTTTTTACTTCTTGACTTGGGGCCAATAGTAATTCCTTTTCTTTATTCTGCGTTATCTAAAAAATCTTTTATTTTATCGACATATCTGTCAAAAAATGATCTTCTGATTTTTATTTCGGTAGATTCTTCTACAACAACATTATTTTTAACTTCTCTTGGTTGTTCAATAGTTTCAACTCTTTCAACGTAGTTTTCTTCAACTTCGTATCGCTGTTGCGTTACCGGAGGAACATTTCTGTAAACCACCCTTGGCTGCTCATTTACAACCTCCATTCTAACAGCGCTTTGCGTACTGTTTTCAATACTGTTCATTACTAATCCAACAGCAGTTGCAAATAACGGACTAGAGATTTCTTCACTTGAATTACCTGCTAAATGCTCGTTTGGATATCCAATTCTGGTATCCATCCCTGTGATATATTCTACTAACTGCTTAATGTGTTTTAACTGGGCTCCTCCGCCTGTAAGCACAATCCCGGCAATTAATTTTTTACGTGGATCTTCATGCCCGTAAGCTTTAATTTCAGCAAAAACCTGTTCTATTATTTCTACAACACGAGCGTGGATAATTTTAGATAGATTTTTAAGCGAAATCTCTTTTGGCTCTCTTCCTCTTAAACCCGGAATAGAAACAATTTCGTTATCTTTATTTTCTCCCGGCCATGCTGAACCGAATTTTATTTTTAAAAGTTCTGCCTGCTTTTCAATAATCGAACAGCCTTCTTTTATGTCTTCTGTAATTACATTTCCTCCAAAAGGAATAACTGCAGTGTGACGAATAATACCATCCTTAAAAATGGCTAAATCTGTTGTTCCGCCACCGATATCGATAAGTGCCACACCAGCTTCTTTTTCTTCCTGACTTAAAACAGCATCTGCAGAAGCTAATGGTTCTAAAGTCAATCCTGATAATTCAATTCCCGAGCTCTGAATACATCTTCCAACATTTCTAATTGAAGATGCTTGTCCTACTACAACGTGAAAGCTTGATTCCAGTCTTCCGCCGTACATTCCAATTGGCTCTTTTATCTCAGATTGTCCATCGATTTTAAATTCCTGAGGCAAAACGTGAATGATTTCCTCTCCCGGCAACATAGCCAGTTTATTTACCTGATCAATCAAAAGCTGAATGTCTTTTTCGCCAATCACTTCCTCAGGATTACTACGGCTAATATAATCTGTATGCTGTATACTTCTAATGTGTTGTCCGGCAATCCCTACAACTACATCCTTAATTTTGTACCCTGAATTATTTTCGGCTTCCAGAATAGCTTGCTGAATGGATTGAATGGTCTGCGTGATGTTATTTACAACACCTCTCGCAACACCCAGACTTTTGGATTTACCAATACCCAGAATTTCCAATTTCCCATACTCATTCTTCTTGCCTATCATGGCAACTATTTTTGTTGTTCCAATATCTAGACCTACTGCAATGTTATCTTTTTCCATTTTCTATTATTTTGTGCAAACTACTTGTTCCGTAAACCTGAGATCAATTTTATTGTATTTATATAACGAACTATCTAAAACTGCTTTTTGAAAAAAGGCTTTATAATTCCTGAATTTTTCATCAACATTCATCGTTCTTCCAAAATCAATGATGTAATTGTAATTTCTATTAAACATTTTTAAGCTGCCATTAGGCATAATTTCGATTGCAATGATGTTTTTTTTCAAAAACGCATCGTCATAAATTGTGCGAAATAGGGCAGCTAAATCTTCGTTATTTTTTTTATTTATTGTTCCCGAAACAAGAGGAACACGCGCTGTAAAATTGTCTGACAAAGGCATTTTATTTCCCTCATAGTCAATATAGAAAGAGCCTGCACCATCATAAACTCTTACTATCGGTGTTCTCTGTTTTACCCGCGCTTTTAGAACTCCATCGATACTTACAAAAACATCTGACTTTTCAATCATCTCTTGCGTATCAAGGGTTTTTTCTATTTTATTCAAATCTAACTCATCTTTTCGGATACTGGAAGCGTCTCTTTTATTTTCTATCAACAATTTATTAACCGTTTCAGGCTTCACAAAAAGCATATTATCTCCTACAAAAACCACCATGGATTTCTTCAGTTTTCGATCTCCGTTTCGATGTTGCGCAAACGAATACAGAAACAAAACAAGTCCGAAAATAAGTACTAATCTTATGTTTGTCCAGTTAAATATTTTCATTCAGCATCTTTTTAATTGAAGGTACCATTTCACCAATATCACCAGCCCCTATTGTCACAATTATTGGCGCATCACTGGTTTTAACAGCAGCCAATAAATCTTCTTTAGCAACAATTCTTTTGTTCGAATTTGTCATTTTTTCCAACAGCCAGGACGATGTAATTCCTTCCATTGGTAATTCTCGTGCCGGATATATATCCATTAATAGTACATCATCAAATTGAGACAGGCTTTCAGCAAACCCATCAGCAAAATCCCTTGTGCGGCTGAATAAGTGCGGCTGAAAAACAGCCAGTACTTTTTTACCCGGATACAACTCCCTAACTGCCTGATGAACAGCATTTATTTCTGTTGGATGATGTGCATAATCATCAATATATACTAATTTATCAGTCTTAATCTGATAAGAAAAACGTCTTCTGATTCCATTAAATGAAGCAAGTGCTTTTGCAATAGAATCTGTAGGCGTACCATAAGTTCTTGACATTGCAATAGCCATTAATGCATTCATCAAATTGTGTTTTCCGGGCAAGCCAAAACGCAGATCCTTCATTATTTCTGATGGAGTCTGAACATCAAAAACATAACTTCCGTCTTCAATTCGAACATTGTAAGCTTTATACACAGCATTTTCATTTATGGCGCATTGAACACCATTTAGAGGCAACTCTTTTGTTATAAACAGCTTATTTACATCTTCGACTTTAGAAGCAAATTCAACAAACGAAGCTTCAATTGCATCACTTGTACCATAAATATCCAAATGATCGGCATCCATAGAAGTTATACAGGCTATATCCGGATGAAGGTGCAAAAATGACCTGTCAAATTCATCTGCTTCTACAACTGTAACTGTCTTTCCTGTTCCAATCAAATTGGAATTGTAATTCTCAACAATTCCGCCTACAAAAGCTGTAACATCCGCACCGCTTTCATATAAAATATGCCCTAAAATACTGGATGTTGTTGTTTTACCGTGTGTTCCGGCCACTGCAAAACTAAAAGTATCTCTGGTAATAATTCCTAAAACCTCAGCACGCTTTTTAACTTCGTACTGTCTTTCTATAAAATAATTCCATTCTGAATGGGTTATAGGAACAGCAGGTGTAAAAATGACTAATGTATTTTCTACAAAATAATCCCCCTGAATCAAATTAATATTATCCTCAAAATGAATATCGATACCACTCTCCATCAATTCATTTGTTAGCATTGATGGTGTCTTATCGTAACCTGAAACTTTTTTCCCGATATATTTAAAATAACGGGCCAAAGCACTCATACCGATTCCTCCGATGCCAATAAAATAAACGTTTTGTATTTGATTTAAATTCATTTCAATTTTAATTTTGAGCTATTTACATAATTAAAAAACTAGTAATTAAGCTTTTGTGTTTTCTTTATTTAATAACTCAAAACGCCTAAAAATAACGTTCTGATTTGTTTTTCGTGTTGTATAATTATAGTTTAAAGTTATATTATAACAACTTTATAATTTCATTTACAATAATTTTTGTCGCATTTGGCTTAGCTAGTTTTTTAATATTTTCGCTTAATTGTTTTTGTTTACCCTGATCTTTTATTAAAGCTTCAAAAATAATATTAAACTGAGTTTCCAATTCTGTTTCTTTCAGTAAAATTGCTCCTTTTGCATCTACAATAGCCTGAGCATTCTTAGTTTGATGGTCTTCAGCTACATTTGGAGACGGAATAAAAATTACTGGCTTCCCAACAATACATAATTCCGATACCGATGATGCTCCTGCACGGGAAACAATTACATCTGCAGCAGCGTAAACAAAATCCATTCTTTCAACAAAATCAACCACTATTATATTTGACTGATTGTGTTTTTTATAATCCTCAAAATATAATTTTCCACACTGCCAAATCAACTGAATATCTTGCGAAACAAAATTTTGCAATTCTTTTTCAACTAACTGATTAATTCTTCTGGCACCTAAGCTTCCTCCTAAAATCAATAATGTTTTTTTATTAGGATCTAAACCGTAATAAGAAATCGCTTCTTTTCTTTTACTATCAATATCAATTAAATCCTGACGAACAGGGTTTCCCGTAAGAACTATTTTTTCTTTTGGAAAAAATCGCTCTAGATTTTCATATGCAACACAAATTGCATTTGCTTTTTTGCTTAGCAATTTATTTGTTATCCCCGGAAACGAATTCTGTTCCTGAATTACTGTAGGTATCCCTGCCGAACCAGCTGCCTGCAGTAAAGGTCCGCTCGCAAAACCACCTGTTCCTATTACCACGTTTGGCTTAAACTGTTTGATAATTCTTCTTGACTCTAATAAACTAGATGCTAATTTTAAAGGAAACATCAAATTTTGCAATGTCAGTTTTCTTTGTAAACCAGCAATCCAAAGCCCTTTTATTTCGTAACCTGCCTGAGGCACTTTTTGCATTTCCATTTTATCCTTGGCACCTACAAAAAGAAACTGGGCATCAGGAAATTGTAATTTTAACTCGTTTGCAATCGCAATTGCAGGATAAATATGTCCTCCTGTCCCTCCACCACTTAGTATGAATTTATACTTTGTCATATTATTTTAAAGGCTATAGTATTTAAAACTATTCTCTTTTTAAATTTTACTTATTCAATACCGCATTCATTGGATTTCTGGAATTATCTTCAATAGAATACCTCAATCCTTCTTCTTCATAAATTTCATCGGCCGGCAAATCTTCTTCAGCCAATTCTTTATCTATTAATCGTTGAAGTGCTTCTTTTCGTTTTTCCTTCTCTTCCCTTTCTTCTGCAATTTCTTCTTCTTTTTTGGTCACACTTATAATAATTCCAAGAGCAAAACAAGTCATCCAAATCGAACTACCTCCACTACTTATCAGTGGAAGCGTTTGCCCTGTAACCGGTAATAATTCGACCGCAACAGCCATATTGATCATTGCCTGAAATATCATCGGAAAACCAAGTCCAACAACAACTAATTTTCCAAACAAAGTATTTGCTTTATGAGATGCAATTACAAATCGGAATAACAGCAACAGATACAAAATCAATATTGAAACTCCCCCAACTAAACCATATTCTTCAACTATAATAGCATAAATAAAATCGGAAGATGATTGCGGTAAAAAGTTTTTCTGAACACTTTTACCTGGTCCTAAACCACCTAATCTTCCTGAAGCGATCGCAATTTTTGCTTTTTCGATTTGATAATCATCTTCATCAGGTTTATCTGTTGTAAAATTCATAATACGACTTTCCCAAGTCGATACCCTGCTGAAGAATCTTGAATCCGGAAAAGCTTTCGCCACCAAAAGAAAAAATACCAACATTGCAATTCCTGAGCCAATAATAAAACCGATATATTTTAATGGATATTTACCAATGAAAGTCAGCATCATAACCATACAAAAAATCAACGCTGTTGTCGAAAAGTTTGCCGGTAAAATAAGCGCCAATGTGATAAAAACCGGTAACCAAAGCTGTATTAATGAAACCTGAAAAGGTTCGTTTTCTTCTTTGGTTTTTGACAAGTAACGTGCCACGAAAATAAAAAGAACAATAGAAGCTAAAGTTGAAGTCTGAAAGGTGATCCCAATAAATGGTACCTGAATCCAACGACTTGCATTTGCTCCGGCAATTACAGTTCCTTTTAACAAAGTATAAAGTAATAAAAACCAGACTACAGGCAATGCTATTTTTGATATAGCCCTGAAATAATGATACGGCACTTTGTGCACCCAATAAATGATCAAAAATCCAATACAAATATGCGCCAGATGTTTTACAAGATACCCTAAAGTATTTCCCGTTCCATGACCTATATAAGCTAAATTACTACTCGCACTAAAAACAGGCATAAACGAAAACAATGCCAATAAAGCCACAAATGACCATATTACCCTATCTCCTTTTAATTTGTTAACCAGCTCTTTCATAATCACTTTTATTTCAGGTTTCTCTTGCCTCAGGTTTTAAGTTTCTTCATAAAGTAAAACTAAAACTTGAAACTTTTTTTTACAAGTTGTGCACCGCTTGTTTAAATTGTTTTCCTCTTTCTTCGTAGTTTTCGAATAAATCAAAACTTGCGCAGGCTGGGGACAATAAAACAGCATCTCCTTTTTCAGTTAATCGTTGTGCTGTTTTTACGGCGTCATTCATATTATTCACTTCAACCATGATATCCACCACGTTACCAAAAGCTTCGATAATTTTTCGATTATCAATTCCTAAGCAAATAATTGCTTTTACTTTTTCACGAACTAATGACATTAATTCGTTATAATCATTTCCTTTATCAACACCACCTACAATCCAGACAGTTGGAACATTCATACTGTCTAATGCAAAAAAAGTAGCGTTTACATTTGTTGCTTTTGAGTCATTTATGTATTGTACATTCTGAATTTTAAGAACTTTTTCTAAACGGTGTTCAACACCTTGAAAATTTGATAAACTTTCTCGAATTGTTGCTTTTCTAATTTGCATCAACTTTGCTACAGAGCTTGCTGCCATTGCATTTTTTAAATTATGTTTTCCTTCTAACGCAATGTATTCTGTTTCCATTGTAAACTCTTCGTTGTTGATGTTTATTTCCATTTTGTTATTTTTTATGTAAGCTCCTTCACCGAATTGTTTAGATAATGAAAAAGGAATTAATTTTGCTTTTGTTTTATTATTTTTCAACCACTCTGTGATTGCCTCATCATCTGCATCGTAAATAAGATAATCGTTTTCGGTCTGATTCATTGTTATTCTGAACTTTGAATCAATATAATTTTGATATTTATATTCGTAACGATCTAAATGATCCGGGCTAATATTGGTTATAATTGCTATATCTGGCCTGTATTCTATTATTCCATCAAGCTGAAAACTGCTTAATTCCAGCACATAGGCATCGTATTTATTTTCTGCTACCTGCCAGGCGAAACTTTTTCCTATATTCCCTCCCAAACCAACATTTAAACCTGCTGATTTTAGCAAGTGATGCGTTAGCATTGTTGTGGTCGTTTTACCATTACTTCCGGTAATTCCAATTGTCAATGCTTCTGTAAAAGGTTTGGCAAATTCTATTTCCGAAATCACTTTAACTCCAGCTGCAATAAGCTTTTTTACTATCGGGGATTTTTCAGGAATTCCCGGGCTCTTCATTACTACATCGGCATTCAGAATTAAATCTTCAGTATGCTGTTCCTCTTCCCATGCAATTTTATTAATGATAAGAACTTCTTTATAACTTTCTTTTATCTTTCCAAAATCAGATACAAAAACATCATATCCTTTTTTCTTTCCGAGGATAGCAGTACCTACACCACTTTCTCCCCCTCCTAAAACCACCAGCCTCATCTATCTTAACTTTAAAGTAACGATTGACAATATGGCTAACATGATGGCAACAATCCAGAATCGGGTTACAATTTTACTCTCATGGTATCCCTTTTTCTGATAATGATGATGCAACGGAGACATCAGAAAAATTCTTCGGCCTTCACCAAAACGTTTTTTGGTATATTTAAAATAGGCTACCTGAATAATCACTGAAGCACTTTCTGCAAGGAAAATTCCGCAGAATAAAACAATCAATATTTCTTTACGAACTGCAATGGCCAATACAGCAATGATTCCTCCAATGGTCAAACTTCCTGTATCCCCCATAAAAACTGAAGCAGGAAAGGAATTATACCACAGAAACCCAATCAAAGCACCTGTAAAAGCAGAGATAAAGACGGTCATCTCTCCCGAATTAGGGATGTACATTATATTAAGGTAATTTGAAAAAATAATATTCCCCGAAACGAATGTAAAGATCCCGAGCGCAAGAACGGATATCGCCGAAGTTCCCGCAGCAAGACCATCAATTCCGTCAGTTAGATTTGCTCCGTTTGATACAGCTGTGATAATAAAAATAACAACCGGAATAAAGATTAACCATGCCCATTTTTCGTATCCTTCTCCCATAAAGGACAGAATTTCGGCATAATCAAATTCATTGTTTTTCACAAACGGAATTGTTGTTGCTGTTGATTTTTCTTCAACCGGAGCTGGCAAAACTACTGTTGAACTTACATTTTTATAGACACTTGTTCTTCCGGTATCTGTTCTTACCGTTACAGCCGGATTAAAATATAAAACAGCCCCAACAATAATTCCAAGACCTACCTGACCAATAACTTTAAAAATCCCTTTAAGACCTTGCTTATCTTTTTTAAATATTTTAATATAATCATCAACAAACCCAATTGTACCCATCCAAAGAGTTGTTACAATAAGCAATACGATGTAAATATTATGCAATCGTGCAAATAACAAAACGGGGACCAGTGTTGCAAAAATGATAATAAGTCCTCCCATAGTAGGAGTTCCTGCTTTCTCATTCTGACCTGCAAGACCTAACTCACGCACTGTTTCACCAACTTGCTGATTACGCAAAAAATTGATAATTCTTTTTCCGTAAATAGTTGACAAAAGCAGCGAAAGCATGAATGCCAAAGCCGATCTAAAAGTGATATACTGAAAAACTCCCGTTCCGCTTATATCTAATGTTTTGTCAAAATATTCAAATAAATAGTATAGCATATTTTTCTATTTTTTAAATTCCAATTTGAAATTCCAAATTCTAATGACCCTTGTGGTATTTGAACTTAGAAATTCGTTGTTATTTATTTAGTTGATCTAAAATTTCTTTTACCGTTTCCATATCATCAAAATGATGCCGAACGCCATTTATTTCCTGATACGTTTCATGGCCTTTACCGGCAATCAAAACAATATCATTAGGCTGGGCTAATTGACAAGCTGTTTTTATCGCCTGTTTTCTATCTGTAATACGTAAGAGTTTTTTATAGTTATGAGGTTCAACACCTTTCTCCATTTCATCCAAAATTACTTCCGGATCTTCATTTCTTGGATTATCAGAAGTCAAAATAGCTTTATCAGTTAAATTGGTAGCAATTTGAGCCATAATTGGTCTCTTGGTTTTATCTCTGTTTCCTCCACAACCTACAACAGTAATCAATTGTTCATTTTTAGTCCTGATATCATCGATTGTTTTTAAAACATTTTCCAAAGCATCCGGTGTATGTGCATAATCAACAATCGCTGTAATATTTCCTCTTGAAACGATATATTGAAAACGTCCCGAAACACTTTCTAAATCAGAAAGCAAACGCAACGCTTCGAGACTATCCATACCTAACTCTATGGCAGTGCCGTAGATAGCTAAAATATTATAGGCATTAAAAGTGCCAATCAGTTTTACCCAAACTTCATTATCGTTTACTTTTAACAATAATCCGGACAATTGGCTTTCTAAAATTTGTGCTTTAAAATCTGCATATGTTTTCAAGGCATATGTAAACTTTCTGGCAACCGTATTTTGTAACATTACTGCTCCGTTTTTATCATCAATGTTTGACAAAGCGAAAGCTGTCTTTGGCAACGAATCAAAAAATGATTTTTTTACATCTCTGTATTCTGCAAAACTGGGATGATAATCTAAATGATCGTGTGAAAGGTTCGTGAAAATTCCTCCCACAAAATGCAAAGCTTCTGTTCTTTTTTGATGAATTCCGTGTGAACTCACTTCCATAAAACAATTCGTCACTCCTGCTTCAATCATTTCATTTAAATAATGATTAATTGTAATGGAGTCCGGAGTTGTATGCGTTGCTTTATATTCTGTTTCATCAACCATTATTTTTACGGTTGATAATAAACCAACTTTAAAATCTGCTTTTTGAAATAATTGAAATAATAAGGAAGCAATCGTTGTTTTTCCGTTTGTTCCTGTAACACCAACTAATTTTAATTTTTCAGAAGGATTTCCAAAATAATTGGCAGCCATAAAAGCCAAAGCCGTATTGGTATCCTTTACCTGTATATAAGTTATTCCTTTTTCAATATGTCCCGGTAATGTATCGCAAATAATTGCTGTCGCACCTAACTGAATCGCTTTTTCAATATATTCATGCCCATCAGAAAGTGATCCGCGAATAGCTATAAAAACATCATTTTCTTCAATTTTTCTTGAATCAAAATCAATTTTATGAATAGCAATTTCTGTTGAACCTATTACCGATTCAATGCGTACTTTGTATAATATGTCTTTCAGTATTTTCACGATAATTCTAATACTATTGTTGCGTTTTTACTAATACTTTCCCCAGCTTGTAAAGACTGTTTTTTTACTTTTCCTACTCCGCTTACTTTCACTTTCAAACCTAAATTTTCCAATAAAGCGATTGCATCCATCCCCGGCATTCCTTTTAAATTTGGAATCAGTTTTGGCTTTTTATTTGATTCTACATCAAACTTATTATAACTATTTTCCTGTTTTGGGATTTTTAAATCTAAACGCTTGATTTTATTTGTTGAAGGCGCATCTGTAAATATTTTTTGAGCGATTCTTTTAAAAACCGGTCCTGCAACATCTGCTCCGTAATAATTATTCATAGCTGTATTTGGTTTATGAACCACTACAATACAAGAATACTTCGGATGATCTGCCGGAAAATATCCTACGAAAGATGATGC
This sequence comes from Flavobacterium salmonis, assembly GCF_903819435.1. Classification (GTDB taxonomy): domain Bacteria; phylum Bacteroidota; class Bacteroidia; order Flavobacteriales; family Flavobacteriaceae; genus Flavobacterium; species Flavobacterium chungangense. The sequence continues at coordinate 289,913 of NZ_CAIJDP010000060.1, forward strand.
ATAATACATTCCTTCCCTTCCTGCTTTATTATAATTAACCATAGCTGTTCCTGTTTTTCCTGCCATTGGAAAATCTTTCGAATACAGTTTAGAAGCTGTTCCTTTTTTTACCACATTCCCTAAAACTGCCCTTACTTTTTTAAGTGTTTCAGGCGAACAAATTCTTGGATTAATTACCTCAGTATCAAATTTTTTAATCGTTTTGTTCCATTCTTTAATTTCTGAAACAAATTGAGGCCTTACCATTACGCCATTATTTGCAACCGAATTATAAAAGGCTAAAGTTTGCATTGGAGTAACTGAAACTGAATATCCAAAAGCCATCCACGGAAGTGAAATTCCGGACCAAATTTTATCACCAGGATGTGGAATAATTGGCCTTCCTTCTCCTTTAAAATGCAATCCTAAAGGCTTATCCAAACCAAAACTTCTGATATGATTTACAAATTTTGCCGGATTATTTTTATAATTATCATAAACTGCCTGAACCATCACTGTATTTGATGAAAGTTCAAATCCACGGGCTAATGAAATCTTTCCATAACCACCTGTATGCGAATCTCTCACAGCTCTTCCGTAATACTTAATTATACCACCATGACTATCATACACCGTGCTTGTATCAGCAACCTTATCTTCTAAAATTGCCATTAAATCAACCAACTTAAAAGTCGATCCCGGTTCGTGAGATTCTGCTACTGCATAATTTATAGTTTCTGTATACGATCCGTCTTCTTGTCTTCCTAAATTAGAAATTGCTTTTATATGACCCGTTTCTGTTTCCATTACGACTACACAACCATGATCAGCTTCGTAATCCTGAAGCTGTTTCAATAAGGCATGGTGGGCAATATCCTGAATAAAAACATCAATTGTTGAGATTACATCGTAACCATCTATAGGATCAACTTCGTTCAAATCACGAATGGGTTTCCACTGCCCTTTAGCAATTTTTTGCTTTAAGATTTTACCATCTTTTCCGTTAAGATAACTTTTAAAAGCCCATTCAATTCCTTTTCCAACTTCAACACCCGTTGCAGGATCAATACGGTCATACCCAATTGTTCTTTCAGCAATTTTCCCTATCGGATGTTTCCTAACGGTTTCCTGCTCAACGATAATTCCTCCTTTGAATGCACCTAAATTAAACAACGGAAACCCTTTAATTCTCACATAATCAGTATAGCTTAATTTACGTGCAATTAAATAATAACGATTTTTATTGTTTCGTGCTCTTCTTAATTCATTTTGATAGTAACCGCTTGGTCTGTCAAAAATAACGGCCAAAGAATCTGAAAGAGGTTTTATATATTTTTCAAAATTTTCTTCTTTTGGTGCTTTCGAATCAAAACGGATTTCATAATTTGGAATTGATGTTGCAAGCAAACTACCATCAGCAGAATAAATATTTCCTTTATTGGCCGGAATCACAAAATTTCTTACTGTACGCTGTTTGGCTAATTTTCGATAATAATTACCCTCAACCCACTGAATATTAGTTAATTTAACAACAATAGCAATTGACATCACAAAGATGAAAACTGCTACGAGGTAAATTCTGTAGGATATATGTTTATCGTCTACTGCCATATTCTTTTAAAAAAACTTTTTTCTTCTTCTTTTTTAACTTCTATTTTTGTCGGAGGAACCGTTGATGGATAAATTTGTTTTTCAAGCATTTTATTAGAAACTGTTGATTCCATTTTCAGTTTCATTAGTTCTGATCTTCTGTCTACAAATTCAGAACGTAATTCTTTTACTTCATTATTCAGTTTTGCAATTTCAAAAACCTTTTGTTCATATCGTTGTGTATTTGCAATCATTATTATAGCAAGCAGAATGATAAAAACAATGAATCGCCAGTTTTTCACAGCGTCATCATTAATCAAGAATCTTGCTTTTAATATACCAAATACACCACTTTTCATTTTACACCTATATTATTATATCTTTTCAGCAATTCTAAGTTTGGCACTTCTTGCCCTGTTATTAATTTTGATTTCGGCATCATCCGGGACAATCAATTTACCGACAGTTTTAAACGGAACTGAAAAATTTCCATAAAAATCACGTTCAGGCTCGCCTTCAAACATTCCGTTTTTAATAAATCTTTTTACCAGCCTGTCTTCTAACGAATGATAAGATATCACAGAGAATCTTCCGCCGGGTTTTAAAATTTCTAGTGATTGCTCAATAAATTCTTTTAAAACATCCATTTCCTGATTCACTTCAATTCGAATAGCCTGATAAATTTGAGCCAATACTTTATTACGAACCCTTTCAGGTAAATATTTCGCCAAAACCTCTTTTAATTCATCAGTCGTTTTTATTGGATAATGCTCTCTGGCTTCTATAATTGTTCTTGACAAAACCGGTGCATTTTTCAATTCTCCATAATCCGAGAATACTCTTCTCAAATTTGCATCATCATATTCATTAACTACACGATAAGCATTTAAATCATTCTTCTGACTCATTCTCATATCCAGCTCGGCATCAAACCTTGTTGAAAAACCTCTTTCAGGAACATCAAACTGATGAGATGAAACTCCTAAATCAGCCAGGATTCCGTCTACAGTTTTTACACTGTGAAAACGCAAAAATCTTTTTATAAATCTAAAATTCTCATTAATTAAAGTAAACCTTTCATCCGGCAATGCATTTGCAAGAGCATCTTCATCCTGATCAAAAGCAAACAACTTCCCGTTTGGACCTAATCGTTTCAAAATTTCTTTTGAATGTCCTCCGCCGCCAAACGTTACATCCACATATATTCCGTCAGGTTTAATATTTAAACCATCAACTGTTGGATGAAGTAAAACCGGATTATGATATTCCATTGTCGTCGTCATTAATATTTCCCATTACTTCTTCGGCTAAATCTGCAAAATCCATATCTTCGCCGCTTATTGATTTTTCATATAAATCCTTATCCCAAATTTCCACAATATTAACCGCAGATGAAAAAACCACATCTTTCGAAATACCCGAAAAAGCAACCAAATCTTTCGGAACCAACAATCTACCTAATGCATCGATTTCTACTACTTTAACTCCCGCTGTAAATCTTCTGATAAAATCATTATTTTTTTTTACAAAACGGTTTAGCTTGTTAATTTTTTGCATCATCAAATCCCATTCTTCCATTGGATACAATTCTAAACACGGCTGAAAAACTGAGCGTTTCAAAACAAATCCGTTTTGAAGAGAGGAAGCTAATTGCTTTTTCAAAGGTGCAGGCATCATTAGCCTTCCTTTAGCATCCACTTTACACTCATATGTTCCTACAATAGTGTTCAAAAAAAATCATTAACATGTTACACAGCAAAAATATAAAAAATATTACCACATTTTACCACTATATACCACTTTGTTGATAAGTTTACCCACTTTCACTCCGCTTACTTTAATCAATAGACTATCAAGATGTTATACATTAATCATTTTCTAAATCCATTCCTTTCGCAATTATAAAAAATACATAGTCTTTCTCTTAAAAAACCAATTATAACGCAATGATTTTAACAACTTAAAAATTCAACAAAAACCACTCTAAAAGCTGATTTTTAAACAATTATAAATTCTACTTAAATTATATAGTTAAAAAATGACAGCAAAAATTCATTTTTATTTATTAAACCCTATATTTGTCCAAATTGAAATTGGCATTAAATTAAATGGACAAACACTACAAAAAAGAGGGCAAATACAGCTATTTTGAAGCTGGTGAAGGAACTCCTATCGTAATTCTTCACGGATTAATGGGAGGTCTTAGTAACTTTGACGGTGTAGCGCAATACTTCCCAACAAAAGGATACAAAGTTGTAATCCCGGATTTGCCAATCTACACTCAAAGTATTTTAAAAACAAACGTGAAAAGTTTTGCGAAATACGTTAAGGATTTTATCAATTTTAAAGGTTTTGATAAGGTAATTTTATTAGGGAATTCTTTAGGAGGACATATTGCCCTTTACCACACTAAACTATATCCTGAAAAAGTAGCAGGACTAGTAATTACAGGAAGCTCAGGTCTTTACGAAAGCGCAATGGGAGACAGCTACCCTAGAAGAGGTGATTATGAATACATCAAAAAGAAAGCTGAAGCTGTATTTTATGACCCAAAAATTGCTACTCCTGAACTTATTGATGAAGTATACGCAACCGCAAATGACCGTATAAAACTGATTAAAACATTAACGATTGCCAAGAGTGCAATTCGTCATAATATGGCAAAAGATTTGCCAAAAATGACAGTTGAAACCTGTATCATCTGGGGTAAAAATGACACCGTAACCCCTCCAAATGTAGCTGAAGAATTTGATAAGTTATTACCTAATTCAACTCTATATTGGATAGACAAATGCGGACACGCTGCTATGATGGAACATCCTCAGGAATTTAATGAAATTCTTGAAGAATGGCTTGCTAAAAAGAATTTTTAGTATCTAAACTGTAGAATTTAAGAAGTTTTAAAAATCAAAAAAACATGAAAATTACTACTGCCGAATTCATTGTCAGTAATTCTGAAGTTGCAAAATGCCCACAAGAATTTTTACCGGAATATGCTTTTATCGGAAGATCAAATGTAGGAAAGTCTTCTTTGATAAACATGCTTACAAACCATAAAAATCTTGCAAAAACTTCAGGCAGGCCTGGTAAAACACAATTGATAAATCATTTTAAAATCAATAATAATTGGTTTTTGGTCGATTTACCGGGTTATGGATATGCCAAAGTTTCTAAAAAAACCAAATCGGTTTTCCAGCAATTTATTACTGATTATTTTGAAACCAGAGAACAATTAGTTTGTGCTTTTGTTTTAATTGATATACGCCATGAAGCTCAGAATATTGATATTGAATTCATGTCTTATATGGGCGAAAGCGAGATTCCGTTCTGTATTATTTTCACAAAAGCAGACAAAATCAGCAAAGTAAAAATTGATTCACATATTGCAGCATACAAAAAACAAATGTTTGCCAACAACTGGGCAGAAATGCCTCAGTATTTTGTTACCTCATCAACAGAATCAACAGGAAAAGAAGAACTTTTATCCTATATAGATGAAGTAAATCAGGAGGTTTTTAAAAACAATAGCGGATTTTAAACCTAAATTCGAATCTTTAAATACTCCTGGCCGCACCTTCATTTTATCATTCTCTTTGAAGAACAAGAAGATACTTCTTTGGATCTGAATTTTATTTTACGGATATAACCAAGTCAATATCTTTTTTTAAATTATATTTGAAACAAATTAATTTCATTCTTTTATGAAGAAAACTCTTTGCTTTTTACTTTTATTACTCTTATCTGCCTGCAATGTCACTCACTACTTTTTACACAGTACAGATAAAGCGAATAGTTTGGATTTCACTAAAGGCACATGGCTTGTTGGCGATATTGAAGTTGATCAAAATACCAAAACAAAATTAACCCGTTATGTAATGGCTGATTTTTCTAAATATTTAGGAAGGAGAGCAAAGTATTCAATGGACGAACGAAAATACTTCGCTACCAAACAAGTCCCATTGAAATTAGACAAAGCAGCAATTTTAGAGCTTAAAAAAGCAGCTGATGCTGATTATTATGTCAATATAAAATGTAAAAATGCAAAAAATGACTTTAGTAGTTTTGAATTTCAAAATCATTTTTACTACAAGAAACAAATGACATACGCTGAAGTCATTTTAGAAGTCTACGATTTGAATCGCGGAGAGATAATTTACTCTCAAGCATCGGGAGGATGTCTGGAAGAAGAGCTTAGTATTACAAACTACCCCACATCCGTAGTGATAATGGGATGTTACAGGAAAATTATAAATGACATCAAAAAGAATTCTATCAAGCCTGTAAATCGCCTGCCGACCTATCAGGAGAAAAAAAATTCCAGATCCTAGTGTAATACATGGAATCTGGATTTTTTTTATTAGATACTACTTGGTAAGTTCCAGTTTTTCTGCAAAATAATCACAGAAATCTTTCATTGTATCTGACATTTTTACATCATCAGTTGCACGTTTAAAAGTGTCAGACATCGCTACCAAAGTTTGGTGAAAGAAAATTTTCATTTCATCAACAGGCATATCTTTCGTCCAAAGATCAATTCTCATTGTTTCTTTAGCTTTGCTGTCCCAAATCGACAACATAATTGCCTTAGCTTCTTCGGCCTGAACTCCTCCATCCTGAGCGCTCCATGTTAGCTTTTCAGGAACACGGTTTTCATCTAACTCAATATTGAATTTAATTTCTGAATTTATTGTATCTGACATTATTTCTTAGGTTTGTATTTTGACTTTTCAAAGATTTCTTTCGCGCTTGTTTTTAATAACTCCGGCAAAGTTACGGTATTATTTTTCATGTACGAACGTACCATTTGCCACCCTATCCAGGCACCAACCCTTCCTGGAGAATCATTATCTATTTCCAGATAAAATTTTGAAAAAGGTGCCGGAGCAATAAATCGGGTTGTCAACTTTGGATCGACACTATACAACATCTCTTTTTCTATAAAATAACGCCACATGTATGCTTCATTTTCTTCACACCATTTTATCTGCTCAGTTGTGTAACCTATTTTTTCAGCATCTGTATATTCAGGTAAAAGCAAATCTTTGGCATATAATTGTTTTCCTTCGAAAATCATTTGAGATACCAGATTTTTATCAGCATAAGCCGGAATATTCCTGTAAGCAAAACTTGAAACCACATCTGGCATTATTTGTCTTTCTTCAAAATTTTGTTTCAGGTAATTTGGAAACTGATAAAATTTATGCTCCTTTCCCAAATATAATTCAAGTGCTACTATAACCAGACTATCGGCATAAATAGCTTTGGCATTATAATCCATTTCTCCAATCACCGTAATTACTTTTGGCGTTTTTGATTTTGGAAAATAATATTTTACATGTTGAAAAAGCGCATTAAACTCCTGACGAACCGGCTCAAAATTTGAATATTTTTTTTGAACTTCAGTATAGACTTCTCTCCAAATCGGTTCCTGCATTTTACTTAACCAGACGCTATCATCGTTTCCTGCAGGAAAAAAGAAAGGGAACTGTTTTTTGACTTTTTCTAAATCTTCAGGTTTGGTTTCAAAAAAAACTTTATCAAAACGTTCAACCTTAATGTCAACCGGAATTTCTTCAACAGCTTTTTCTACTTTGTTTTTTTGATTACAGGATAAAAAAAACAAGGACAGAACCACTACAAAGCGATATAATTTCATTTTATTTTAATTAGATTTGTGTTACTTATCTTAAGTAAACATATACTTAAAAATATTTGTGCAAATATACATCCCTACATCTTAAAACTTGAATTATTATGGCTAAAAAAAGCACTATTCAGACAGAAAAAGTAAATAACCACATTGTAGAGTGGCTGAAAAATTATGCTAATAAAGCAAAAGTTAACGGTTTTGTAATTGGAATTTCCGGTGGAGTTGATTCTGCTGTAACTTCTACATTATGTGCTCAGACAGGATTGAAAGTTCTATGTGTAGAAATGCCTATTCATCAGGCACCAAATCAGGTTTTGAGAGGAAGAGAACACATTGAACAATTAAAAAAACGTTTCCCAAATGTTTCAGATGTCAAAACAGATTTAACAGCAACTTTTGAAGCATTCAAAAGTACAGTTCCAAGATCTGATGATGACGCAAAAGTAAATCTTTCACTTGCAAACACCCGTGCTCGATTAAGAATGACTTCTTTATATTATTTAGCCGGAATTCATGGTTTATTAGTTGCAGGTACTGGTAACAAAGTAGAAGATTTTGGCGTTGGTTTTTATACAAAATACGGAGACGGAGGTGTTGATTTGAGTCCGATTGCAGATTTGATGAAATCTGATGTATATGCTCTTGGAGAATTTTTAACAATTCCTGACTCAATTTTAACAGCTGCTCCCACAGATGGTCTATTTGGTGACAACAGAACAGATGAGGATCAATTAGGCGCAAGTTATGACGAACTGGAATGGGCTATGTTAGCCGAAGAAGCAGGAAATACAGCAGATAATTTTAGTGGAAGAGAAAAATCTGTCTTCGAAATTTATAAACGTCTAAATACCAGCAACAAGCATAAAATGGAAGAAATTCCGGTCTGTATCATACCAAAAACGTTAAAATAATACTTTTTAACATTTGTCAGCTATAAACTACAGAATTTATTTATTAATTTTACAGCTCCAAAAACAATGTACAATTCTAAAAAGGTAAAATTATGATTAAAGTATGTCTAGCAGACAACCACCCTGTGACTCACTTTGGCGTTAAGTCTTATTTTAAAGACCACGATCAAATTTCAATCGTTGCCAATGTAGGTAATTTTTCAATGGTTAGAGATATTCTTCAGACGAAGGAGATCGACATCCTAATTCTAGATTTAGAGTTAGAAGGTCTTTCGAGTATCTTTGAAGTGAAATCTATCCTGAAAAATTTTCCTAAAACGAAAATTGTAATCTTCAGCGATCTGGCCGAGCAAATGTACGCTCCTAATGCGATTAAAGCGGGTGTTTCCGGGTACGTGCACAAAACAGAAAAACTTGAAACATTAGGTGTTTCAATTATTAAGGTACACGAAGGAAAAGTTATTATTAACGAAACTGTACGTAAAAACATGGCACTTATTGCTAAACAAAGCAAAAGTGAGCGTTTGTACAGAAAACTTTCCAATCGTGAAATTGAAGTTTTACGTTACTTAAGTGACGGTAAGAAAAACAACGAAATTTCTAAAATTTTAAACCTGAATGAAAAAACAATTAGTACTTATAAACTAAGACTATTGACTAAATTGAATGTGACCAATTTAGTTGACTTGGTTAATAAAGCTAAGACTTTAGAAATTATTTAAACAATATGACTGATTCTTAAGTGAATCATCAAAAGTAAAAAGCTCTATATTGAAAAATATAGAGCTTTTGTCTTTATGAATGATAAGGTACGACAACCCTACCTAATTTTTTTGAAAAATTATTAAGCAGTTTAGAATAATCAACAACCATAGATAATATTTCTGAATTATCTTCCTGAGGGTCAATTAATAAGGTATTTTTTAATTCATGAATAATTTTAGAAATTAAATACCATCGCATTGAAAAAATGGTATCTGACACATTTTGCTCAATGGTTGCATCTTTGTGTTTTGGAAAAATATTCTGTCCCTCCCAGTTGTGAATAGTCAGTCTTTCATCTTCCATCAAAATATTCGTTACTTCCTGAGCAAACTCTGGTTGAAGATGCATCAAATATTTATCTAAGCTAAAAGTTTCATTTTGATTATAAAAATCAATTATATTATTAAAAATATTTTGAAATAATTGATTTGATAGTTCTACTTCGTCTTCCTGCAAACTCAGGTAAACTTTCTCATAAACCTTATATTTTCTTTTTTCTGTAACCTCTTTTACATTTCCTTCTTCGTCAGCCTTTAAGAAAACGTCTTCAAAATCTTCGGTAACACTTCCATAGAGCAATAAAATTTCAATGATTTTTCTTTCTAAACCGTACAAAATATCTATTTTTTCAGACGGCTGTTCCATATCTCCAGGAAAAGTTGGGTCATCATAATATCTAGGATCATCCGGCGGATAATTATTTCTATGGACCTCAAAAGCTTTTTGTTCTTGCTTTTGCTTTTTACCAGCGTCAGCAATCTCTTTTTGAGTTAACTGTGCCAATGTACTTACCAAAACCTGCTCAGAAATATCCATTATTCGAGCACATTCCTGTATGTAAACTTCACGCTGAATACGGTCTGGAATTTTAGAAATACTGGTAACCATATCCCGGATCAAATCGGCTTTTTTTATAGGGTCGTTTTTTGCTTCTCCTATTAAAATTGAAGCTTTAAACTGTATAAAATCTTTACTATTGTTTTCTAAATAAGCAACCAAATCATCATGTGAATTTTTTCTGGCAAAGCTATCAGGATCTTCCCCATCCGGAAAAGCACAAACCCTTACATTCATACCCTCTTCCAGAATCAAATCGATTCCGCGAATTGCAGCCCGGAGACCCGCAGCATCTCCATCAAAAAGAACCGTAATATTTCTGGTCAATCTATTTACCAAACGAATCTGATCCGGAGTTAAAGCTGTTCCGGAGGAAGCTACAACATTTTCAATACCGGCCTGATTAAACTGAATCACATCCGTGTAACCTTCAACCAAATAACAATTATTTAGTTTAGCAATTGATTGTTTAGCCTGAAAAATTCCGTAGAGCACTTTACTTTTATGGTAAATATCACTTTCAGGTGAATTCAGATATTTTGCTGCTTTTTTATCATTGGTTAAAATACGCCCTCCAAAACCCAAAACACGACCCGACATACTTTGTATCGGGAACATTACGCGTCCTTTAAAACGGTCAAAAGGTCTGTCTTCTCTTGGAATTGTTAAACCGGTACTTTCCAGAAACTCTAGTTTATAGCCTTTCCCTAAAGCTTCTTTGGTCAGAGCATCCCAAGTCTCCGGCGAATACCCTAAATTGAATTTTTTGATAGTTTCATTTGTAAAACCTCTTTCTTTAAAATAAGACAACCCTATGGCTTTCCCTTCTTCTGAATTCAAGAGAGTATCATTAAAATACTTTGCAGCAAATTCTGAAACCAAATACATACTTTCGCGAACATCTGTTATAGCTTTTTCAGCATCCGTTTGTTCGGTTTCTTCTATTTCAATATTGTATTTCTTGGCCAGGTATTTAATAGCTTCCGGATAAGTAAACTGTGAGTGTTCCATTAAGAATTTAACAGAATTCCCACCCTTTCCTGTACTAAAATCTTTCCAAATCCCTTTTGCAGGCGAAACCATGAATGACGGTGAGCGCTCATCTGAGAATGGACTCAATCCCTTAAAATTACTTCCGGCACGCTTTAAATTAACAAAATCACCAATAACCTCCTCTACACGAGCAGTTTCAAAAACAGTATCAATTGTATTTTGTGAGATCAAACTTAAAATATTTTTAAAAAATAATAGCCTGTAAAAGTACACAAATCCTTCTTTAATTTACTGCTTTTACATAAAAAAAAGCGCCTCTTATAAAGCGCTTTTTCTACTAATTAACAAAATTGTATACTTAATTAAAATCAAACCTTAAGCCTAATGAAATATTATTTTCTTTAACTAAATTGTCCTGGAATAATGGATTTAAATCATACTTTAAATACAAGCTCAATTCTTTGTAACCAATATAAGAACTCAATCCGTAAATAAAATTATTCACGTTATAATCGCCTTTTATTGTCGTTTTATATTTCAGATCATCTTCTTCAAATTTTAAAATCTGTTTCGATTTCACATTGATTCCGGCATACCCTCCAATTCCAAAACGAAAACTTTTATGCGTTCTAAAATACGTTTTCCCATCTTTTTCTTTGGGTTTTGTAAAATCAAATTCTAAATGTACCGGCAAAACTAAATATACATTTCTAAAACGTGATTCTTTTAAATTTACAGGATTTATCTCTAAATCGGTCTGATCTCCGTTGACTACAAAACTGCGATTATTAGTTGGGCGAATATTATTGTACATTAATGACAACCCGTATTTTGCATGCAATAAATTATAGTTTTTCATTAATCGTGAATTATAAGTAAAACCCCATTCGTAAAAATGTGAGCCCATAAACTTATAATTAGAATCCTGCAGTTCCCCATCTGCTATAATATTATTGAGACCAATGGCAAAAACAAATTGCGAAGTTGTTCTTTTTTCTCCACGAATAGAGTCTTTACCATTTTTATTATTCCAATCGTTTCTGTCCCAATGAATTATTAACCTGTTTTTCTTTGTTGAATCCTGCTCTTTCAGATTCCCGTCTACTTTCTGCTGAACCAGGTCATTAAGTTCATTTTGAGCAAGAGTTACTTTCTCTTCGATAATGACAGCTCTTGCTTCTGCTAACTCTTTTTTACGTTTATCAGCCTGCTCTCCAGTAATTACTCCATTTGAAAGCTGTACATTTATTTCTTCAACTTCTTTTTTAAGGGTTTCTTTTTCCTGTTTAGTAATTTTTTCAATTTTATTTGCAATTTGTTTTGCTCTTGATTCAAAAGTTTCCTGTCCCAGCACTTTACTGACAAATAAAAAGACTAAAATAACGAGGTAAATGGTAAAATTTTTCATGATTGATTTTTAAATTGATTGATGATTTTATTCTTATTTTTTTGCATTGAATTTGTTATTTGCAATTGAGATTGAATTTGCAATTATTCCTGCTGATTTCTACTGGCTACGGCAACTTTTACTGTCTGATAATTTTTATTGACTTTTGAAATTACTTTTTCCCTAAAAGACAGTTCTAATTCTCCGTCAACCTGATTGAGTAAATCATTGGCATTGACTTTTACCTTTGATTTTGGTTTAGCCGAATTTTCTGCTATGACTTTATTTTCTGCCGTTTCTAATAATTGATCTACATTTGAATTTTTAGTGCTTTCGGCAATTACAGTTTGATTGTTGATTGATTGTTTTTCCTGATTGTTTTTGATGATGACTGAAGACTCCGTTATTAGATTTGATTCATTTTTAATGATTTTATTTGAGATTTGATTACGTTTTTTTTCTTCTTTATTTAAACTTTCTTTCAAAGGATTTTCTGAGACAACAATTTTTGTTTTTACTGAATCTGTATTATCCAAAACCGGTTTCAGAACCGAATCTTTTTTAGTATTTTCCTCAATAACAACTTTCTTTGGCGTTTGGGTTGCATTATTATTTTGAGTAAAAAAGAAAGTTCCAACCAATAAAATTCCCATGACACTCGCTGCAACATAAAGCCATTTATTACTCTTTTCCGGCTTCTTTTCTTCGGCAATACTTAACATGGCATCCAATCTGTCCCAGGCTTTATTGCTTGGTTCAATTTTGCGCTGATTTAGTTTTTCACGGAAATCCTTTTCAAAATTATTCGGTTCCATTTTCTTGTTTTTTTAAAATAGTAATTTGTGTTTGCAGCATTTTCCTTGCATGCGATAATTGCGATTTTGATGTTCCTTCATTAATTCCTAACATCTTAGCAATTTCATTGTGTTTATAACCTTCAATTGCATATAAATTGAAAACCATTTTATATCCGTCCGGCAAGGCATCTATTAAAAACTGAATCTGATCAACAGTAAACTGGCTATCAATTTCGTTGAAACTTTCTTCTGTAAAAAACTCATCTTCTGCAAATTTTACTTTTTTCTGAACTCTCAAATACGAAATACATTCGTTAACCATTATCCGGCGGATCCAGCCTTCAAAACTTCCTTTATGTTCAAAGTTCTTTAGATTCGTAAATACTTTCATAAAAGCGGTTATCATTACATCTTCTGCTAGCTGAATGTCCTTTATATATTGTCGGCACACACTTAACATTTTCGGAGAAAACCTGCTATAAATCTGCTGTTGTGCTTGTCGGTTATTTTCGACAGCCAACTTTATGATTTTGGTTTCTTCGTGATGTAACTGAATAATTTTCATTAATAAGCGTTCAGATTTTGTTTTACTAACAGACTTCTATTAGCATAGACGAGTATTGTTTTAAAATGGTTGCATGTGAGTAGAAAAAAATCAAAAAATAAATTTAAAATCCTAATACATAAATACAAATTATTGATTTACTGATACTTAAATTCATGTTCTTTTTATTTTGATTTAATAAAAAAAACAGCATCCGGCTAAAACCAAGAAAACATACAATAAAAAAACCTTGCTATAAAATTATTGCAAGGTTCTTCAAAATAAAATATTTTTCAAAATAACTCTTTACAGGCAAGTTTTACCAACCGCCTCCGCCTCCGCCGCCACCGCCGCCACCGGAACTTCCGCTACCAGAGCTACCGCTGCTCCAACTGCCACTACTTCCTGATGAAGAGTTCGATGATCTGGAGGGTGTTGGATCGGTTCCTGCTGCACTTACAGAATTTCCAAAACCTGATAAAAACAGTGTTGGCTGTCTGTAAAAAGTATCGTTTCCTTGATACCAATCCGGATTATATTTTGCGAGTTCTAAAATTTCTTCAAATTGTTTTCCCCATTTTATTTCGACTCCCAATGCTATTGCGTACGGAAGTAACTTTTCGAATAATTGAGGTGTCAGCTCAGGCGGATTCAACATATTCATTCTGTCTTTCTCCGCTGTTTCGAGATATAACTTAAATCCTTCTAATCGATTAAATTCTTCTGCACCTTTTTCTGTAAATTTCCCCAAAGTCACTACGTAGAAGATATACATTAAAAAAACGATACCAATAACTACAATTTGTATTGTGCTTAAAAAAGGAATTGTCATTAAAAAAATTCCAATTGCCAGTGGATAAGTAAAGAAAGCAAAAAGGAATCTTAAAATTACTAAACCAGTTCTCTCTTCTTTTTGTAAAAACCAATAGGTTAATGCCGCCACTGCACAAATTAATCCTGTATAAAAAGTATAATTTACGAATCCTTTGTTTTTAGACAATATTTCATAAATCAATCCTCCAATTACAAAAACGGCAAAACCAATCCATTTTAATCGCGTATTGTTTTGGTAAATCTCTTCTAACTTAATTTGATCTTCTATCGCTTTAGTCCATTTAGAATAAGCTTTCTCAAAAATCCTATAGTTAGAATCCTGCACTTTTATTTTTGCTTTTTTAGAAAAACTATCTACTATTGCTGATTCTTCAGAACTTAAAGATTTTGAATCTTTTTCTAAAACTTCAATTTCGTATTTGTTTTCGTTTACAAAAATACCGCTTTCTATCGTAGAAGAAATTTTAACAGCACCCTTTACTGCGGTATTTATAAGGGAAGCCATATGTATTTTTGCATTGAGTTCTCTATGATAGACATATCCTACAAGCGCAGGAGACCAATCAAAAGGAGGCAAAAATTCTGGTATTACTGTTCTTTTAACGGGATCTTTTCCATGTTTTCTCCAACTAAAAAAGAAAAAAATAAACATTCCAATTCCAAAAACAACAGACCAGAAATAGGTTTTGATTTGTTTATAAAAAGAATTTGATTTTTGAGCAAGAGTTGGAGGATCAATAATTCCTTTAGGAAATGAAGCTGCAACTGTTAAACCTTCATTTGATCGAAGTTGGCGAGCGGAAAAAGTAACAATTGTTTTACTGTCATTTAAGGAACTAATACAATTTGAAGCCGAAGATCCTTCACTACCGGTATAACAATGTAAGTTTTCAAATTTATTATCTTCAGATGGGAGATAAAATTGGCAGGTTGCTTTGTCAATAGGAAAATCCCAGCCATTTCCGGTTACATTCCAATAGAGTTCATCATAATTGTCAAAATATCCAATCTGAAACGGAACGCTGTAACTGATCTGGTATTTATACGCTCCGTTTTCTAATTCAACAGCTGCATCTCCAATGTAAATTTTCCAATAATTTCCTTCTTCTTTTGTAAAATAAACTTCGGTTTTTCCGTCTTTTTCAATGGAGTTTATCGAATATTTTACATCGATCTCATTACCGTCTTTATCTTTTCGGGTTAGCGGAAAAGTTCTTAAAAGTCCGTGTTTAAAAACATTTCCTTCTGCTTTTATCGTAATATTTTCGACAACCTCAATGGTTCCTGATTTTTCGATTTTAACTTTAACATCAAAATTTAAAATTCTTTCCTGAGCGTGCAGTTGATTTACGAAAATAGAAAATAGAACAAAAAATATTTTTTTTAGCTGCATATAATAAAGGAATTAAAACTGAACTTTTGGTGTTTCTCTTTGATCTTGCTCTTTTAATTCGAGGTAATCTTTTTTCGGAAAACCAAAGATACCGGCAATTAAATTACCCGGAAAAGATTCTACAGCAATATTGTAATCTCTTACTGTTCCGTTGTAATATCGTTTAGAGCGTTCTATTTCAGTTTCTATTTCTCCTAAATCAGATTGCAGACTTAAAAAATTAGTATTGGTTTTTAAGTCGGGATAACTTTCTGCTAAAGCAAAAACTGATCCCACAGCATTATTAAGTTTTTGATCCAGTTTTAATCTTTCATCTGGATTATTAGTGTTCAAAGCCTTATTACGAAGATTTACAATAGAACTAAATGTTTCTTTTTCATGACTCATATATCCTTTTACGGCTTCTATAAGATTCGGAATCAGATCGAATCGTTTTTTTAAGATAATGTCAATGCCGCTAAAAGCCTCTTCTGCCCGATTCCTTCTGGAAACGAAACCATTATAAAGTACAATAAAGAGAATAAGAATTAGTAAAGAAAAAGCAGATATAAGTATGATAATCATATTTTAGAATTAAATTCGGAATCAAATTTAACAATAAAAATATTAAAAAATTACACAGAATTATTTCTTTCTCTCAATAACGTAATTCACCATTAAGGTAAGCGCTGCTTTGAATTCAGAATCCGGGCAGTTTTCTAAAAGAGAAAGTGCTTCCTGCTGAAACTGCACCATTTTGTTTTCGGCATAAGCCAAACCATTATTGTTTTTTACAAAGGCAATAACTTCTTTAACGCGCTTTTTGTCTTTGTTATGGTTTTTGATGGAGTTTATCAGCCACTTTTTTTCCTGCGGGGTACAGGTATTTAAAACGTGAATTAAAGGCAAGGTCATTTTTTGCTCTTTAATATCGATTCCGGTTGGCTTTCCAATGGCTTCTTCACTGTAATCAAATAAATCGTCTTTGATTTGAAATGCCATTCCGATAAGTTCGCCAAATTTGCGCATGTTCTCAACCTGAATATCGTCTTCAATTACCGATTTAGCACCAAGCGCACAACAAGCTGCAATAAGTGTAGCGGTTTTCTTTCTGATGATTTCATAGTAAACATCTTCCGTAATATCGAGTCTTCGTGCTTTTTCAATCTGAAGTAATTCGCCTTCACTCATTTCGCGAACGGCTACCGAAATAATTTTCAAAAGGTCAAAATCGCCATTGTCGATGGAAAGCAGTAATCCTTTTGAAAGTAAATAATCCCCAACCAAAACTGCAATTTTATTTTTCCAAAGTGCATTGATAGAAAAAAATCCACGGCGGCGATTACTGTCATCTACCACATCATCATGCACTAAAGTAGCAGTGTGAATCAGCTCAATTACCGAAGCTCCACGATACGTTCTCTCATTTACAACACCCCCAGAAACCATTTTTGCGGTTAAAAAAACAAACATCGGACGCATTTGTTTTCCTTTTCTATTTACAATATAATAGGTAATGCGGTTGAGCAAGGCAACCTTTGAAGTCATCGATTCATAGAACTTTTTTTCGAAAAGTTCCATTTCATTAAAAATAGGCTGCTTTATTTGAGAAGTAATATTCATTTCGTTTTCAAATATACTACTTTGAAAATAAATCTGGCACTTGAAAACTACTTTTGGAAGTAAATTTATATAACATTTAACCTTCTTTATTTGCCAATTGTCCGCAAGCAGCATCAATATCTTTTCCACGGCTGCGGCGTACTTTTACCACTACTCCAATATTCTCCAATGCTTTAATATACGCCATGATTGATTCTTCTGAAGCCTGCTGAAATTCACCATCATCAATTGGGTTGTATTCTATTAAATTTACTTTGCAGGGTACATATTTGCAAAACTTAACCAAGGCATCAACTGAAGCTTTATCATCGTTGATTCCTTTCCAGACCACATACTCGTATGAGATTTTGCTTTTAGTTTTTCTGTACCAGTATTCCAACGCTTCACGCAGGTCTTTTAATGGAAAGTTTTGACTAAAAGGCATAATTCGCGCACGAATTTCATCAATCGCAGAATGCAGGGAAACCGCTAATTTGAATTTCACATCATCATCGGCCATTTTTTTAATCATTTTTGGGATTCCTGAAGTTGAAACCATAATACGTTTTGGCGACATTCCTAAACCTTCTGTAGAGGTAATCATATCAATAGCCTTAATTACATTGTTATAATTCATTAAAGGCTCCCCCATTCCCATAAAAACAATATTCGAAAGCGGATGATTATGATACAGACGGCTTTCTTTATCGATTGCCAGAACCTGATCGTAAATTTCGCCCGGTTCCAGATTTCGCATACGTTTTAATCGTGCAGTTGCGCAAAAGTTGCAATCCAGACTGCAGCCTACCTGACTGGAAACACAAGCAGTTGTTCTGGTTTCGGTAGGAATCAAAACTGATTCTACTACCAAACCATCATGCAGCCGAACAGCATTTTTTACAGTTCCATCACTGCTTCGCTGCATCGTATGAACCTCAATATGATTGATTACAAAATTATTTTCAAGCATCGCCCTTGTAGGTTTTGCTACATTGGTCATATCATCAAAACTATGTGCTCCTTTGCTCCATAACCATTCATAAACCTGATTCCCGCGAAAAGCTTTGTCATTATTAGCGACAAAAAACTCACGCAACTGATCTTTTGATAAGGCTCTTATGTCTTTTTTCTCGATTTGCATGATGCAAATTTAATCACTTTTGTTCTTTTTAAATGCTTTTTTGAGTCATTCTTGCCGGTAAAGCCCAATTTTTAAAGTTATTTTAGGAAATTCTCAATTATTTTGTCCAAATAAAAGACTTTATATACCACATCCAAAATATTCAGACATCGCAATTAGCATCACCAACAAGTTGTTAAATTTCAAACAGATACAAATTTCAAACCTTTTAATCAGAGCTCATTTTAGTAATAAAAGATTGTACCTACTATTATTATAGTCTTTTAAAACAATTTTATCTATGATTTTTATCATCAAATATGCTTTGTATTCACAATAAATTTGATACAAGAATTAAGGAGATGATTGTTGACATAAGATTTCATTAGACTATTAAAACATCATTCCCTTAATTAAATGATTAACAAAATAAATCAATAAAAAATGAAAACTCTCAAATCTTTTTTTCTAACAGTTATCTGTTTAGGAATTACATTTTACACCAATGCTCAAAAAAATTATACGGTAAATACAAAATCAAAATTTGAAGTCGCGGGTACTTCCACTGTTCACGATTGGGTAATGAAATCTACAGAAGGAACCGGCACCGCGAATTTAACGGTTAAAGATTCTAAACTAACCGATATAAACAGTTTAACGATTATATTACCTGCAGAAAGTTTAAAAAGCGGCAAATCAAGTATGGATGACGTGGCTTATGAAGCTTTAGACACAAAAGCACACAAAAACATTAAGTATGTTTTAAAATCTGCTGATAAAGTAAATGAAACCGTTTGGAATCTAACCGGTACTTATACCATTTCTGGTATCAGCAAAGAGTACAGAACGCAGGTAAACGTAACGGCTGTTAATGGGAATTTTGTTTTAAGAGGTTCTAACCAAATTACTTTTGCTGATTTTGGAATATCTCCTCCAACGGCAGCACTTGGAGTTGTGAGAACAGGAAAAGATCTGACTATCCTTTTTAATATTACTTTAAATGATTATACACAAAGTGAAAATGTCTTAGTAATTAAATAAATCCTGATTGAAGTAAACTATATTTACTACTTTCAAAATGAAAGGAGTCGAAGGCTTTTTATCCAAAAAGGCTTTGACTCCGTTTTGCTTTCCTGCTGTTTTGCTTTCCTGCTGTTTTGAATTAGATACAGTCGTAAAAATATTTTTCTTTAAAAAAAATCAACAGCATACCTAAAAAAATAAATTTTGGCACGGGAATTGTCTTGCACTCGATAGGAAAATAATCTTACAAAGAGCGCTTAATTTTAAAATTTGTACTTTTATTTTTTCAGCTTTATACCCTTTATATATTATCAATTTTAAAAAATTAAATTATCATGAAAAAACAAATTTTAAGTTTAGCAGTTATCGCTTTGTTAGCATTCGGTGTTCAGTCTTGTGAAGACAAAAAAGCAACTAAACCTGAAGAGGAATTAACTCTTGGAAACAAAGTAGACTCATTAACAACAGATATTGAAGAAGTAAAAGACAGTGCTGTTGTAAAAGCAGAAAATGCAGCTGATAAAGCAAAAGCAGCTACTGAGGAAGCAAAAGAAAAAACCAAGGAAACGATAGAAGATGTAAAAGATGCTACTAAAAAAGGTGCTGAAAAAGTAGAAGCTGCTGCTAAAGCTGCTAAAGACGGAACAGTGAAAACTGCTAAAGAAGTAAATGAAGCCTTGAAAAAATAATTTCATCAGAATTCAACATTAAAACCATCCACTTTACGGATGGTTTTTTTATGACCAAAAGTGAGCTTATATTTTGTATTTTTACAGCCAAATTTGAATAGACTACGCAATGCATTTTATCTCACAAGACTTAGAAGATTATATTGAACAGCATTCTGAAAACGAACCGGAATTGTTAGCGAAACTTAATAAAGAAACGTACCAGAAAATCCTTTTGCCAAGAATGTTAAGCGGGCATTTTCAGGGGCGTGTTTTAAGTATGTTGTCTAAATTGATCCGACCGGTGAATATTTTAGAAATTGGAACTTATACGGGTTATGCCGCTTTGTGTTTGTGTGAAGGAATGCAGGAAAACGGACAGCTTCATACCATTGACATCAAAGAAGAACTCATTGATTTTCAGCGTAAATATTTTGATGCATCACCATGGGGTGCACAAATTTTTCAGCATTTGGGTGAAGCAATCGATATTATTCCGACTCTGGATGTAAAATTTGACTTGGTTTTTATTGATGCCGACAAAGAAAACTACATTAATTACTGGGAAATGATTGTTCCTAAAATGAATAAGGGCGGAATCATTTTGTCTGATAATGTTTTATGGAGCGGAAAAATCCTGGAACCGGTACATCCAAATGATGTAAGCACCAAAATACTTTTAGAATATAATTTACTTTTGAAAAATGACCCAAGAGTAGAAACGGTTTTATTACCAATTCGCGATGGATTGACAGTCAGCAGGGTTTTGTAAATTTTAAGATTCTGAGACGCTAAGTTTCTAAGATTTTTTCGTAATAAACGTGATATTTCAAAATTTAAAATGAAGAATTTACATCAAATAAACACTGACGGATTTACAATTATTGATAATGTTTACAACGAAGAGGAAATTCAAAAAATAATTTCTTTAATTGAAAACACAACGGAAAATAATCCAGAAAATGATACTTTCAGAAAATCTCAGGATTTATTTGCTGTAAGGCAATTTCATAAAGAAATTCCTGAGACTTTACCTTTTATATTCAATCAAAAATTACAGAAAATTATAGAAACTGCTTTTGGAAAAGGCTATTTTATAACCAAATCCATTTATTTTGACAAACCCGAAAAATCGAACTGGTTTGTTGCCTACCATCAGGACCTGACTATTTCTGTCAATAAAAAAATTGAGGTTGAGAGTTTTGAAAACTGGACTGTAAAACAAAATCAGTTTGCGGTTCAGCCTCCTGCAGCAATTCTTGAAAATAATTTCACTATCAGAATTCACATTGACAAAACCACAAAAGATAATGGTGCTTTGAAAGTCATCAATAATTCACATTCAAAAGGAATTTTAAGAATTGAAAAGCTTGATTTCGAAAACGAAAAGGAAACTATCTGCGAAGTTGAAAAAGGTGGTATTATGATTATGAAACCTTTACTGTTTCATGCTTCAAACAAAACTACAAACAACGAACGAAGAAGAGTTATTCATATTGAATTCAGCAAGCAGGAACTTTCTGATGGATTGGAATGGAGCGAGAAAACGGTTCTTTTGAACTAATGTTTTCTTTTTGAATTATAATCCGAGAGTTTAGATTTGTTTTCTATTTCCTAATTCACGAAGATCTTGCGGTAAGTCAAATTTATAGAGAATATTTAAATGTTTGAATCATTCATCTATGTAAAAAAATAAATTTTGAATTGGATAATAAGAAATACAGAAAAATTATACTGCCACACAAACTTAAATGATCTTTTAAATTCATCATGGATAAACATTTCCGAATTTAATTGGGTGATGTCTGACTTAGACATTATAAATTTTTCAAAACAGCAATTACCAATTGATCTGGAAGATGATTATTCAATAATAACACCTGAAAATTTAAAAAAAATAGTTAAAACAGATTCTCAAATCATATGGGGTGTAATATCTGCCGTAAAAAAAACTGAAGAGCCAATATTTGATATAAAAAACCCTCCATTTGCAGAAGGAAATAATGATGTTTGGATTAATGACAAATTTCAAGTTGAAAACTCATCCTGCGAAATTACCGCTTGGGATAGTTCTTTTACAATTGTAAAATTTAAAGATGGAGAATTATCTAAAAAGTTTAAGGCTTATTTTGACGAAGCAATAGAATTAGAAGAATTTAATTTCTAAGAAAGTATTTTTAAAAACAGGTATATTTAATAATTACATCTGTTTTTAAAAATTTCTTTTTGAAAACGAGTGCCCTAGCCCGGATGGAAGTGAAATCCTTTTGTGCCAGGGTTTGGCTCAAAAGATATAGCGGACAGCCGGAATCAGTTCCTTCTTTCGACTACGCTCAGGATGACAATAAGTATTATTCCGGAAAGTATTTTGGTTTTAAATTTTGATATACTTTGAACATCAAAAATCCAAACAAAGCTCCAAAGAAATAGCCAGTCAGAATGTCTCCCGGGTAATGCAAACCTAAATAGATACGGCTATAGGCGAAGATTAATGGCCATAAAAACAGAAACCCAAGGTATTTGAAATGGCGTTTTAAAACCAGAAATAAAAACGTAGCCACAGCCATTGTGTTAGCAGCATGCCCAGAGAAAAAACTATACGATTTTCGGGATTGCACTACCCTGATAATTGTGTTGATTTCAGGATTATTGCAAGGTCGTAAACGCTGAAAAGTGTTTTTAAAAAGATTGGTTGTCTGATCTGTAAAAGCAATCAAAACTGCTATAAAAAGCAATAAATACAAGGTTTGTTTTCCTCCAATTTTTCTATAAATAAGATAAAACATTAATAAAAAAACGGGAGTCCAATTTAACTGACTTGTAATAATCAGCCAGAAATTATCGTATGTTTCAGAACCTAAACTGTTAAGATAAACTAATAAATGAGTATCTAATTCTTGTATTTTTTTAAGCATATTATCTTTGACGTTTTACAGGTCCTGCGATGGAATCAATATCTTCTTTTACTTTGTCAATTTCTGTAGCTGTGTCGCCCAATAAATTTGTTGTATCACCTAATAAATTAGATTTGGCATCATTAATTTGAGCGTTGATATTACCTGTTATATCTGAAAGCGATTTTGCATCAAGACCATTTGCTTCAGCCCCTTTTTGAATTTCGCTTTTAATATCATTTGTTGCATTTTTTAACTGCGCCATCGCTTTACCCATTGTACGGGCAATTTCAGGCACTTTATCTGATCCAAAAAGCATTAGTACTATAAAAAGTATAAAAACTAATTCTCCTCCTCCTATACCAAACATATCTTTTATTTTTTGTGTCACAAAGATATTAAATTTTACAGGCTGGTGTTTTAAAATTTACTTAAAAAAAAAGACTCTTTTCAGAGTCTTTCTAATTTTATATTTAATCAAATTTTGACTTTTGCTCGATTTTTGGCCAAGAGTTGTTGGTTACATCAATATCAGCGGTCAATAATTTCGGGTCTATCTGAATGCTTTTGACAGGTTTTTCAGTTGCATACACTTTTTTGGCTGATTCATTGCCTTTTCTCCATATTTGTGCAGGATACTGATAATTGTCTTTTGTACCGTCTTCATAGGTAATTTCAACCAAAATTGGCATAATCATTCCGCCTGGTTTATTGAATTCTACTTCGTAGAAATATTTAGGCGATTTAATGCTTGCTTTTTCCTCTGCCGTAAAAGTCTGATCTACATAATCAGCCAAAGGCTTAAAATCTTCTACTTTTAAAGCCTTTTTCTTAGATTCCTCTACTTCTGTATTATCACCTGCCACTAAATAAACAAAAGGTCCTTTTTCGTACCCGAAACGTCCTTTTCTAACTTTGACATCTTTGATATCTGCAGTTGGAGTTTCTGAAACATAATATTGCTTTACCTCTTTGATTCCGATATCTACAAAGTCAGTTGAATAAAACCACCCTCTCCAAAACCAGTCTAAATCTACTGCAGAAGCATCTTCCATCGTTCTGAAAAAATCTTCCGGAGTTGGATGTTTAAATTTCCATCTGTTTGCATAGGTTTTAAAAGCATAATCAAACAATTCTCTTCCCATCACTACTTCTCTTAAAATATTAAGTCCTGTAGCCGGTTTTCCGTACGCATTATTCCCAAATTGATGAATGGTTTCAGAATTAGACATAATGGGTTCCAAAAACTTCTGGTCTCCGCTCATGTACGGAACAATATTTTTTGCAGGTCCGCGTCTTGAAGGGAACTTTGGATCCAATTCCTGTTCTGCCAGATATTCTAAAAATGAATTTAAACCCTCATCCATCCAGGTCCACTGACGTTCATCAGAATTTACAATCATCGGAAAGAAAGTGTGCCCAACTTCGTGGATTACAACACCAATCATTCCGTTTTTTACTTCTTTGCTTGTTACACCATTTTCGTCAGGACGACCAAAATTCCAGCAAATCATAGGATATTCCATTCCCTGATCTTCTGCAGAAACGGATACTGCTTTTGGATATGGATAATCAAATGTATGTGACGAATAACTTTTTAAAGTATGGGCAACTGTCATAGTTGAAGTTTCTCCCCAAAGCGGGTTTGCTTCTTTCGGATAAACAGATTCAGCCATTACTATTTTTCCACCCAATTTTACAGCCATTGCATCGTAAATGAATTTTCTTGAAGAGGCAATTCCAAAATCACGTACGTTTTTTGCACTGAACTTCCATGTTTTTTTCTTTTCAGAGAAACCTTTTTCAGCAGCTTCAGCTTCTGCCTGTGTAACAATTACAACCGGTTTATCAAATGATTTTTGAGCCTGTTCATAACGTTTTACCTGTTCTGCCGTAAAAACTTCAGCTCTGTTGGTCAATTCTCCCGTAGCATCAATAATATGATCAGCAGGAACTGTAATATTTACATCAAAATTTCCAAAAGGAAGTGCAAATTCCCCGCTTCCCCAAAATTGCATATTTTGCCATCCTTCAACGTCATTGTAAACTGCCATTCTTGGATAAAACTGGGCTATTACATATAATTTATTACCGTCTTTTTCAAACAACTCATAACCGGAACGTCCGCCTTCTTTTCTGTAATTATTGATGTTATACCACCATTTTACAGACAATGAAATCTTTTCTCCATGTTTTAAAGGCGAAACCAGATTAATACGCATCATGGTTTCATTGATGGTGTAGGACATCGGATTTCCTTTAGCGTCTTTTACATATTCGATATTAAAACCGCGTTCTAAATCTTTCTTTAGATATTTACCCGAAAAACCCTCCAAAGGCAAGACCTGATTAATTTTCTCTCCTTCGGCCAAAGCAGATTGTGTATTGGCTTTAGCCTGATTTTGATCCAGTTGAATCCATAAATACTCTAAATTGTCAGGTGAATTATTTGTGTAAGTAATCGTTTCAGATCCGCTTAATCTTGAGTTTTTATCATCCAGTTCAATATCAATCTTGTAGTCTGCCTGCTGTTGATAATAAGCAGGACCCGGGGCTCCTGATGCCGTACGAAACATATTTGGCGTAGCCATCAAGTCATACATCTGGCTAAACTTGTTTGTATCATACTTTCCCTGTTGTTTTGGAGCAACAGTGGTATTTTTCTCCTGAGCCATTAGCACAGCAGGAAAAAGCAATAGTAATGAAAGTCTTTTCATAAATATTTTTTGGAGTTTTTGAAGCCGTGAAAATAGGAATTAAAACAACAATTTTACCCGTTCATTAATACTTTAACACTTCTTTCTTTGAAGATTCTGTAAAAAGCACACTTCGTTTAGTTCCATATGCTGAAATATGTGTAATGTTTTGCTGTTCAGCATTCCAATCAACTAAAACTGTATTTGAAATTTCTAATACTTTAAATTTCTCTACAGCAGTAATTCTGGAATAACAAACCAAAACATCATCGGATTCGAGTTCTTTTGATAAAAAAGTAATAGGTTTTAGCTGACCATTTATTTTTATATTAAAATTTTCTGAAAGGTATCTTTTTAATAAATCAATATCAGCCTGAGTTTCCTTATCAGTAGCCAGAAAGGTCTTTTTATTGTATTTTTTTTCTATCCCCTTATTCAGATCATCAACAAATATTCTGGAGGTAATTTGAATCATTTTTTTTTCAGTCGAATAACTAACCTGAAAAACTCCCATGTAGAATTTATGGAATGCAAATGCAGACAGGGATAAAAATAATATTCCAATTAAGGAATAAAGGAGATTCTTTTTCATTTCTGTTTCACCACAACCTTTTTGAAATCTTTATTTTTATTAATCATAAAATCCATCAGTTCAAATTTTTGATCTGTTTTTAAATGTCTTTTAGACTCTGAATCATTCGAACAGTACATCAAAAACAAATCGATTTCATCTTCTTTCAGCCCTAATGTCTTTATATAAAAATCAGGTGTAAAATTATCTTTCGAATATTCAACAAAAGCGATGTCACTTATCACTTCCTCTTCAACTTCTTTATCTTTTCGAAGCAGCTTTTTAACATCTTTAAAAATTCGGACAAAATCAGTTCCGTATTTAATCGTCTGATTTGAATACATTGCCGTGTTTTTAGCAGTTGATTGTTTGTCGTCTTCAAATTGCATATCAACAAAACGCTGCGAACCACCATCCAAAGAATTAATTTTTAAGTCTTTATGAACCAAAACTTCTTTTAACTCAATATTGACTAAATCTAAAGAGATAAATAAAAGCGTTTCCGCACAGTCTTTTTCTGTTAAAACAATTTTTTTAGACTGAAACGCCAAACCCGTAAACAATAGAGTGTCTTTTGGTCTTGCTAAAAGATCAAACAATCCTTTTGGACCAATGTAAGTTCTTATTTTAGCATTTATATTCATCACATAACCTGTCTCTATTGGAAGAGAACTGTTAACTACCTGGCCGTGTAAAGTTTTTCTCGAATTAGTTTGCCCCACTACAAATTGACAAAACAAACACAGTACAAATATTCCTAATTTATTTTTCATACTCTATAATTGTTAGATATTCCTGCGCCAAACGAGTTATCAAAAACATACTCATTGTTTTGTTCTTAGTATCCAAAGATACAGCAAATTCAGGATTATCCACACAGTAAAGCTGAAATCCTTTTATATGTTCTAACGGAATTTTAAGACGATCCGTGTAATATGCTTCCTCAAAAAGATATTCCAACTTCTTAAAAAGGGTTTCTTTTTTCTCAACTTTAACCTCCTTTTTTAACATCTTAGTTCTTCCGGAAATTGCATTTATTACTTTATCAACAGAAGTCGATGTTGCTGTACGAAGCTTTCTTTCAGCCGGAGTGTATTTTTTTTGTCCATGTGGAATAATCCCGAGATTTTCAGCTGTGATATTAGCATTATCATTTACAACTACTTCTTTTAGCTCAATTTGTTTTGCTGTCATTTTTATTACAAGCGAACTTGAATTTAGATCATCAGCAGTAATGCGGCGCTTTAAAGGCTCTAAATTTACTGATGAAAAAACCAGAACATCTCCTGATTTTACCACAATAGAAAACATTCCATTTACATCTGAAACAGTAGTAATTTGTGTGTTATTATTAATAATATTTACACCCTCCACAGAAGTAGACTGCTCAAAAATTTGTCCAAAAATTTCTTTTGAAACTTTATTTTGCCCAAGACAAATTTGAACAAAAAAAAACAAGATTATATATAAGGTATTATTTGTTTTCAATAGCAATTATCTCTTTGTATTTAACAGCCAATTCTCCTAATAAAAATTCTGTCGAAGTTTTATTTTTAGAATTTAAAATAGCTGTAAATTTATCATTTTCTACGACATAATACTCAAATCCTTTTACATATTCAAGAGGGATTTTTAGTTTGTTTACAAAATGATCCAATGTAAATAAATTTTCTAAAAGCCGCATGTAAGACTCTTTTTTCTCTACAGCAACTTCCTTTTTCAACATTGCCGTGCGCCCTGAAAAGAAATTCAATAAAGGATCAACAGAAATAGAACCTCCAGCCATTGTTCCTGCATTTGCAGTAGGATTTAATGCCGTAGCTGTGTGCAACTTTCTCTCAGCATCTGTATAGCTTTTTTGTCCCGAAGGAATAATACCTAAAGCAACAGCATTAATATTATCGTACCGTTTTACAATTACCTCCTGCAATTGATACATGAGAAGATTTAATTTTACAGTATAATTAAGGTCTGAAAAATTTTCAGGCGTCAATAGCACCCGGTTTTCCTTAAATTGAATTGACGAAAAAACAAGTGTATCTCCACTTCTGGCCTTTATAGAAAATGATCCATCTGCAGTAGTTGTTACCATTACTTCAGTTTGCGCATTCACCACATATACTCCTTCCAAATCATTTGTGTTTGAATTAATCCTTCCGTTTAAAACAATACGTTCCTGATTCTGAGACCAAACAACCTGACTCAAAAACACTACTACTAAACAGATAATTTTATCAATCAAAATCAAAAAATTAGAATTATTCTTAAAAATGTAAAAATATCCTAATGTGTTCCAAATTTAATACTAACAGCATGGTAAAAATATGTTAATTTAAAAAGGCTTTTAACAACAGAACAGGCTTTTCAATACCTTTATCCTTAAACAATCAGAGTTTCTAATTTTATGAAAAACATCATTATTGCAAGCACCTCTACACTACATGAAGGCCGTTATTTAGAATATTTGCTACCTGTATTGCAATCGCATTTTAAAAATTGTTCAACTATCTTATTCATCCCCTATGCCCGTCCTGGCGGAATTTCGCATGATGAATATACTCAAAAAGCAGCTTCAGTTTTTCAAACTATCAACATTTCAGTAAAAGGAATTCATGAATTTGAAGATCCTGAAACAGCTTTAAAAAACGCTGAAGGAATATTTACTGGAGGAGGAAATACTTTTTTACTGGTTACTCAATTATACAGAAATAATATTATGCAGATTCTTTCTGAAACGGTAAAAAACGGAATACCTTATTTAGGAACCAGTGCCGGAAGCAATATTTGCGGTCTTTCAATGCAAACCACAAACGACATGCCTATAGTATACCCTCCTAGTTTTCAGACATTAGGATTAATTCCTTTTAATCTAAACCCTCATTATTTAGATCCTAATTTACAATCCAAACACATGGGAGAAACCCGCGAAACAAGAATAAAAGAGTTTCATGCTTTTAATACTATTCCGGTTTTAGGATTAAGAGAAGGCAGCTGGATTGAAGTAAAAGGAGAAAAAATTACTTTAAAAGGAAATCTATCAGCCCGTTTATTTCTTCAGAATCAACAGCCAACTGAGTTAAATCCCGAAAGCGACCTTAGTAATTTAAAATAACCTAAAAACAAAAAATCCTCAAACAAATTGTTTGAGGATTTCGAAGAGCGAAAGACGAGGCTCGAACTCGCGACAACCAGCTTGGAAGGCTGGAGCTCTACCAACTGAGCTACTTTCGCATTAACAGGGTGCAAATATAAAAAAATAAATCTTTTAAAAAAATAAAAAACAAATTATTTACATTTTAAATCTAAACCTAAGTTTTGATTAGAGCGAAAGACGAGGCTCGAACTCGCGACAACCAGCTTGGAAGGCTGGAGCTCTACCAACTGAGCTACTTTCGCATTACTGTGGTGCAAATATAAAAAATAAGTAAGGTTTAAAACAAGCTTTTTTTGAAAAAAAATAAATTAAAAATCACTATTTTTAGTAATCTATTTAAAATTAAAATGTTATAGCTTTGTTTTTTTATTCAGAACATGACATTAATTAAAGAAATATCTGCACAGGAAGCCATTATTGTAAGACATCCTGTACTTCGAAAAGAAAAATCCATCGAAACCTGCATTTTTGATGGGGATGATTTAGAAACAACACATCACTTCGGATTATTTAAAAATTCAAATTTAACAGGAATAATTTCGTTATTCCTAAAAAGCAATCCTATCTTTGCAGAAATTTTTCAGGTGCAAATTCGTGGAATGGCTATTTTAGAATCACACCAAAAAAAAGGTTTTGGAGAGAAACTAATAATACATTGTGAAGAATATTGTATATCAAACCAATTCGATTTGATATGGTTTAATGCAAGAACAGTCGCTGTTGGATTCTATAAAAAACTGGGATATAAAATCAAGGGAAATCCGTTTGAAATCCCAAATATTGGAGAACATTATTTAATGTACAAAAAAATATAAAATGAATAAACTTTACTTTCTGTTGATACTGTGTTTCTTTATAAGCTGCAAAAAGAACCAAAAAG
This sequence comes from Flavobacterium salmonis, assembly GCF_903819435.1. GTDB lineage: Bacteria > Bacteroidota > Bacteroidia > Flavobacteriales > Flavobacteriaceae > Flavobacterium > Flavobacterium chungangense. The sequence continues at coordinate 320,180 of NZ_CAIJDP010000060.1, forward strand.
ACGCACTTCCAAAAATAAAAAAAGCTTTACCTGCCATAGTAATTACAGATGCAAGAACTGTTGACATAGATACTGCACTTATAAACGCTTATAAAAGTGAAACATTAAAACAATTTTATCTTTCATCTGACAATAAAACCATTTGGGGAAATCTAAAAAAAAGAACTTATATTTTATCGCAACTAAAAAAATCAGAAGATTTAGGTTTAAATCCAAATGATTATCGCGTAAAGAAAATGGATGTTTACGAGAATCAAATCAATAAATTAAGCAGCAAACAACTAGCCGAATATGATTTGCTGCTGACTCATAATTTTGAAAAATATGTTACCCATTTATACGAAGGAAAACTAAACCCCAAATTTTTATATCGGGACTGGGCACTTGAAGACAAGGATTTAGACATTAACACTGCATTAGTAAAAAGTTTCAATCACAATACTTTGGATAGTTTAGTTAAAAATATCCAGCCTAAATCGGAAACTTATAAACAATTACTAAAAGCCTTAAAACTTATCAATAGTTTTCCTGACGACCCTATTAGTACTATTGAATCAAAAGAAAAAATAGTACTGCATGATACTAATCGCGCATTAATCAATATTAAAAAAAGACTTTTATATTGGAATGATATGTCAGGTAAAGACAGTTTAACGGCTATCTACGACAATAAAACATTTGAATCTATGAAAAAATTCCAATCCCGTCACGGTTTAGTTCCGGATGGTGTCATTGGAGCCAGCACTATTCATCACCTAAACTTTTCTAAAGAAAAAAGAAAACATCAGATTATTACCAATTTAGAGCGCTGGAGATGGTATCCGAATGAATTTGCTGAAAATTATTTTATAGTTAACATTCCTGATTTTAGTTTGCATGTTGTAGAAAATAAGGATACGACTGCTGTTAGAAATGTTGTTGTTGGAACCAGTAAAAGAAAAACACCGGTTTTAACCTCTACTCTTAAAAGCATCGTTTTCAATCCAACATGGACTGTTCCTCCTACTATTTTAAAGGAAGATGTGGTTCCTGCAATGAAACGAAACAGAAATTATTTGAAAAACAAAAACATCACCATTTATGATAGCGCCGGACACGAAGTCGATCCTGCAAACTGGAACATAAATAAACCCCGCAGCTACAGGTATATTCAAAAACCAGGTTATTATAACTCACTTGGATTAATAAAAATTATGTTTCCTAACAATTATAGTGTTTACTTACACGACACCAATCACCGAAATTATTTCGAAAGAAGTAATCGTTCTTTGAGTTCCGGCTGCGTACGTGTTGAAAACCCATTAGAATTGGCACAGCATATTTTAGATGATTCTAAAAACTGGTCAAAAGATAAAATTGACACCATAATTGCCCGTAAAAAAACAACGAGCATTAAGATTACCAAAAAATATAAATTATATCAATGGTATTGGACTGCCTGGAGTAGAAAAAATCAATTGATTTTCAGATATGATGTTTATGATCTCGATGAAGATTTGTATTCTAAATTACGAAATTAGTTGCTCCATAGGAAAACTTCGCGAAGGGTGATAGATATACAAACATGATTTACCCTTTATGGCCTGAATAATTTCATCTGTCATTTCAACGGGAATTGCCGGACATCCCTGACTTCTTCCTAATCTTTTGTGATCTCTGATAAACGATTCAGAAACATAATCGGCTCCATGCATGACAACGCCTCTGTTACGAGCCTGATCATTTATTCCTTTTTCTAAACCATCTAAGCGTAATGAAATACCATGTTTTCCCTGATAAATTTCTCCGGTACTATAAAACCCTAAGCTGCTTTTAAAAGATGAACTAACATTTGAAAATGCTGAAGCAAACTCTTCACCGGTATTTCTGCCGTGCGCTACAAGAGATTGAAATAAAATAGTATGGGTCGATAAATCAATAACCCACAGACGTTTTAAGTTTGATGACAAACTAAAATCAACCAGAGTTAAAATATCTTTTTGAATAAAACCTTTTTCTTTCAATAAGTAAAAACCTTTCAAGGCTTCCGTAAAAGTTTTTAGTTCAGGAAGAATAAAACTATTCGTATTTAATGTGTTATAAATATTTTCAATCTTCGCATCAATAGCCAGTTTTTCAACTTTAGCAATGTTGCGTACTGTTACTTCTTTAGCTTCAGTGTTATTTTTAGTATCTGTACCAAAAGACAAAAACAAAAATAAAATTGCGGGATAAATCTTATAAATCATTGATTTCGTTTAGATTACACTTCTTTTGAGGTTTGACAAATTTATACTTTATTTGTAATTACAAAAATTAATATCACTAAATTAGGTGATATTTGTTCAAACTTTAACACTAAATCGCAAAAAAAGTTAAATTAAGCTAAATATATCATTTTTTTTTGCAGGAATTTACCTTGTTTCATAAACATAATTCATTATTTTAAAAACAAATTGAATTGTTTTTAAAACCTAATTAATATGAAATCAAAACCTTAGTAATATTTTTGTATCTAAAAAACGTATAAATCACTAAAACTATTTAGTTAACATAAAATACTATTCAACTACTACAGAATCTCAAACCTGTCTGCATTAATTTTAAAAAACAAAGCTTTCTTCAATTAAATTATTATTTTTTTGCACTGTTCATTTTATAAAACATAATTGTCACAATCGTTTCTTGCCTGTTTTATAAATGGTTTATCTTTGCCAAAAACTAAAAACCATGAATAAAAAAGTAATCCTTATGATTTTAGACGGTTGGGGAAAATCTCCTGACCCTAAAGTATCTGCAATAGACAATGCAAATGTTCCTTTTATAAATAGCCTTTACCAAAATTACCCAAGCGCACAACTTCGTACCGACGGATTAAACGTTGGCTTACCCGAAGGACAAATGGGAAACAGCGAAGTTGGACATATGAACCTGGGTGCCGGAAGAATCGTTTATCAGGATTTAGCCAAAATAAATTTAGCAGTAGCACATCAGACACTTGCCAAAGAGCAAGTTTTGGTTGATGCTTTTACTTATGCTAAAGAAAACAATAAAAAAGTACACTTTTTAGGATTAGTATCTGATGGAGGCGTACACTCTCATACCTCACACTTACGCGGGCTTATCGACGCTTCTCAGGAATATGGTTTAGAAAATGTATTCGTTCACGCCTTTACAGACGGACGTGATGTCGATCCAAAATCAGGTGCCAAATATATTCAGGATTTAGAAAACCATATTAAAGATACTACTGTAAAAATCGCCTCAATTGTTGGACGTTATTATGCAATGGACCGTGATAAACGCTGGGAGCGTGTAAAACTGGCTTATGATTTGGTTGTAAATGCAATAGGAACTCCGTCAAAAAATGCTGTCGCGAGTATTCTTGAAAGCTATTCAAAAGATGTAACCGATGAATTTATTGCACCAATCGTAATGGTTGATGAAGAAGAAAAACCATTAGCAACAATTGTCGAAGGCGATGTTGTGATTTTCTTCAATTTCAGAACCGACAGAGGCCGTGAACTTACAGAAGCCCTTTCTCAACAAGATTTCCACGAGCAGAACATGCACAAATTGAACTTGTATTATGTTACGCTTACCAACTATGACGAAACTTATTTAAATGTAAAAGTTGTTTACAATAAAGATAATATCACTGAAACCCTTGGTGAAGTTTTAGAAAAAGCCGGCAAGAAACAAATTCGAATTGCTGAAACAGAAAAATATCCGCACGTAACTTTTTTCTTTTCCGGAGGAAGAGAAGTACCTTTTGAAGGAGAATCACGTATTTTAAGAAATTCTCCAAAAGTGGCCACTTACGATTTACAGCCTGAAATGAGTGCATATGAATTAACAGATGCCCTTGTTCCTGAATTAAACAAAGGTGAAGTAGATTTTGTTTGTTTAAACTTTGCTAACGGTGATATGGTTGGACATACCGGAATGATGGAAGCAGCAATTAAAGCTTGTGAGGCTGTTGATGCCTGCGCAAAACAAGTTATTGAAACCGCTCTTGAAAACAATTACACCACCATTGTAATTGCCGATCACGGTAACTGCGAAACGATGATCAACCCTGATGGAAGCCCAAATACAGCGCACACAACAAATCCGGTGCCGATTATTTTGGTTGACAAGGAGTTAAAAAACATCCAAAATGGTGTTTTAGGCGATATTGCCCCTACTATTTTAGAATTGATGGGTGTTCCACAGCCTGAAGCAATGACTTGTCATTCATTACTATAGAAAACCACTTTTTTTAATAGAAGAGAGACAAGTTTTAGGATTTGTCTCTCTTTGCTTTTATTTACATTACAAAATAATGGTAGGTACATTCAACTCCATATATTATAAGTCCGATAAATCCGCCCACTAAAGTTCCGTTGATTCTGATGTACTGAAGGTCTTTTCCGATTTCAAGTTCTAATTTTTCAGAAACCTCTTTTCCATCCCAACTTTTCACAGTTGAAGAAATTAAATCCCCAATTACCTTTTTATTATTCAGAAGAACAGAAAGCAAATCGTTTTTAATAAAATTATTGATTTTATCAACCATTGTCGAATCTTCTTTGAGTCCGTTTCCAAAATTCTGAATCAAACCGGCAATGTTTTTTCGGATTGAAGATTCCTCACCTTTCTCTAAATCATTTGTAATTGATAATTTTATTTCATCCCAGATCCCGTTAATGTAATCCTGAACTTCTGTTTTTCCGGCAAAACCAACAATCAGATTATTGATTTTGATTCGCATTTCTTCCGAGTTCTTTACCTTATTCAGGAAATCAGAAATGTATTCATCTATTTTAATTCTAACTGCGCTCTCCGGATTTTTGGCTTCATCAAGAAACTCCTGCAAGCCATTAAAAATACCTTCCGAAATGCTTTTATCAGCAAGGCCAAAACTCAAAAAAGGGGTAGATTGTTTTACTTTCTTTCTAATTAAGTCTTTATTTTCGCTTAATTCGGCACTCATCACTTCAAGAAGATTATTCAATAATTGGTCTTTTACATTCCGTTTTTGTAAAGGTTCAAATGCCAGCGCCACCCAGTCTCCGAAATTAATTGCTTCGAGTTTTTCTTTAAACTGTACCTGAATGAATCGCTTTATATCTTCATCTTTTATCGTTTTTAAAACCCCCGGAATAATATTTAGAGTTATAGCATCTGCAACTTTATTGGCATTTTCATCCTGCGAAAGCCAATCAGATGCTTTAGAGGCAAAATTGAATTCATCTAACTTAATTTCCAGCTTTTCACGATTCAGAAATTCTTCAGAAACAAAATTGCCGAGATTTTCACCAATCTCATTTTTTTTGGTCGGAATAATTGCCGTATGCCAAATCGGAATTCCCATCGGATGGCGAAACAAGGCTACAACTGCAAACCAATCCGCAATTCCGCCCACCATTGCTGCTTCGCTAAACGCCTGCAGCATAGGGATTTTAAAATAAATGGCAATTATAAACAACAGAACTGCCACGCCCAAAAGTGCCAAAGCATTTCGCTTCATTTTCCTAAGAGCGTTTACTTTATCAATATCCTGATCTGTAATAGTTTTCATGATTAATAAGGTTTTACTACTAATTTATGTCTTTTTTCCGAAATGCTTTTTAAAAAAAATGTTAGAATTGAAAAGAAACTTTGATTTTTAGATAAATTATTGAAATTTCAGTTCTAATTAATTTCAAAATCAACTTAAAAAAAATAAGATTAAAATTGTACTTTTGCGAACTGAAAATCTGAAAAATATGATTATCCAAAAAAACCGTGAGGAAATAGAATTAATGCGCGAAAGCGCTTTGATCGTATCGAAAACATTAGGAATGATTGCTTCTGAAATCAAAGAAGGAGTCACTACATTATATCTTGACAAATTAGCCGAGGAATTCATTCGCGATCACGGTGCTGTTCCAAGCTTTCTTGGTTTGTACGATTTTCCGAATTCGCTTTGCATGAGTCCGAATGCTCAGGTTGTTCACGGAATTCCGAATAATACGCCTTTACAGAATGGTGATGTTATTTCTGTAGATTGCGGTGCTTTCAAAAATGGATATCATGGAGATCATGCCTATAGTTTTGAAATTGGAGAAGTTGCACCAGAAACCAAAAAGCTTTTGCAGGTAACCAAAGAATCTCTTTACGTAGGAATCAGGGAATTTAAAGCCGGAAACCGTGTTGAAGATGTTGGAAATGCCATTCAAAAATATACTGAATCTCACGGATACGGAGTTGTCCGTGAATTAGTTGGACACGGATTAGGTCAAAAAATGCATGAAGCACCGGAAATGCCAAATTATGGTAAAAAAGGAAGAGGAAAACTTTTCGTTGAAGGAATGGTGGTTGCCATTGAACCTATGATCAACATGGGGACAAAAAATATCAAACAGCTTAAAGATGGCTGGACAATCCTGACTGCTGACGGAAAACCAAGTGCGCATTTCGAACATGATGTTGCTTTAATCGACGGAAAACCGGAAATTTTATCGACTTTCTATTACATTTACAAAGCATTAGGAATTGAAAGTACCGAAGAAGACGAATTTAGAAAAGTGCCTTTAGTTTTATAAGTTATTCCACAGAGATTCACAGAGATAAATGCCAAGATTCATAAAATTATTTATTTACAAGCCTTTTAAATGTTTGAAGAAAACAATGAATCTCGTAATAGATTAGATGCAATTACTTATAAAATAATTGGTGTTGCAATTGAAGTTCACAAATAATTAGGTCCTGGGTTATTAGAATCGGCTTATCAAGAATGTTTGTATTATGAAATAGTAAATACCGCCCTGACTGTTGAAAGACAAAAAGTTTTACCAATTGTTTATAAAGATATAAAACTTGATCATGGATATCGAATCGATTTATTAATAGAAAACACAATTGTCATTGAATTAAAAACTGTCGAAGCATTTACAGATGTTCAATTTACACAAATATTGACTTATTTGAAACTCGGAAATTATCCATTAGGATTACTCATTAATTTTGATTCAAAAATTTTAAAAAATAATATAAAAAGATTTACAAATACTTTGTGAGCCTCTGAGCTAACTTTTTGTAAATCTGCGAAACAACCCCAATGAAAAAACTATTCAAATTAGTACTTAATACAATACCCCGTCCATTATTAATTCGTTTGAGTTATGTGGTGCGCCCAATTTTGGCTTTATCGTTAAGAGGAAGCAAATTTACCGATCCTATTGACGGAAAAAGCTTTAAGTCGTTTTTGCCTTACGGATATGGTAAACAACGTAATAATGTACTTTCGCCAAGTACACTTTCATTAGAAAGACACCGTTTGCTTTGGCTGTATTTAAACGATCAGACTGATTTTTTTACAGCACCGAAAAAAGTATTGCATTTTGCTCCGGAACAGGCATTTTACAAAAGATTCCGCAAGCAGAAAAATCTGGATTATACAACAACCGATCTACTTTCGCCTTTGGCAGATGTAAAAGCAGACATTTGTAATTTGCCTTTCAAAGACAATGAATATGACGTTATTTTGTGTAATCACGTTTTAGAACATATTCCGGACGATACCAAAGCGATGCAGGAATTATTCCGAGTTTTAAAACCAGGCGGAATGGCAGTTTTGCAAATTCCACAAGATTTATCCCGCGAAGTTACGTTTGCAGACGATTCGATTACAGATCAAAAAGAGCGTGCTAAAATCTTCGGGCAGTACGATCACGTTCGAGTTTACGGACGCGATTATTTCGATAAATTGAGAAGTATAGGTTTTATTGTTATCGAAGAAGATTACACGAATAAAATTGCACCAGAGTTGGTTGAGAAATACTGTTTGGCAAAAGGCGAAATTATTCCGCTTTGCTTTAAACAGGAAAACTAATTTTTTTTTCACCATATAAGTGATATAAGTTCATTTAAAAAAGCGTTTTCAAAATAGAAATAATTTGAAAACGCTTTTTTTTAGCACAATTCCCAAATTACAAGCCTAACCAAACCTTTAAACCTTGGAACCTATTAAATCATTTCAGTTCTGTTTTGACATTAGTTTTGAAAAAAATCTGAATACCTATATTCCTACAGCCTATATTGTTGAGAATACGAGCGAAATAAAATATCTCAACAAAAAAGCTACAAAAGTTGTATTGGATAGTTTCGGAATTGATTTTGAAAATTTAGATTCAAATACTAAAAAAATCCTGACAGCCTGCGAATCCTTAAAACCTGAATTCATTTTCAAGAAGTTCGGTGCCAAAATCAAATCAGCGAAAACAATAGCTGATCTGCAAAAAGATTCTAAAATTGAGTTTGCAATCCGTCAGTATTTAAAATTTAATTTAAGTTCCTTTTATTATTTAATCGTGAAGGAGCAATTTCCTTTATCACTTAACATGAGCGCTGAAAAGGACTTTTACCGTTCGCGAGTTACAGTTGAACCACTTGAATTTGAACCTCAGATACAATTTGAAAAACATTCGAAAGGTATTACTTACACCCTTTCGCTAAAAGAAAATAAAACTACTTTTTCACCCATGAATAGTAGTATTGATATTCTTTTGGATGAACCGGGGTGGTTAATTATTGATAAAAAATTAGGGCAGCTAAAAGAACTGAATGCTAAAAAACTGACTCCGTTTTTAAAGAAAAAATCAATTGAAATTCCATCAAAATTGGTGGATGATTATTTTAAAGGATTTATACCCGAAATAGCTAAAAAAATTGATATTGAAGCTACTGGTTTTGAAATGGAACTTCGTGACCAAATAATTTCGAGTACAATTCAGCCTGTTTATGATTTTTTTAAAAACTGTTATTACCTAAATCTTTACTTCGATTACAACGGTTATGTTTTTGATGCCGGCAAAACCAAAAAAACACATTCTTTTGTTGATTTCAGTATTGCTAACGAACCCAAAATAATTCAGTTTAAAAGGAGTGCCGTAGAAATTTTATACACAAAAAAATTACTTGAAATTGGTTTAGTAAAAGTCAAAAACGAATTGTTTGGACTTGAAACAGAAGTGAATGATCCTTATATCAATATTCAATTGATTATTGACAACAAGGAAAAGCTTGAAAGTTTAGGCTTTACAATCCAAAACCTGAAACTTGAAAGCAAAGAAATCATTACAGAAAGTAATACGATTTCGATTGCAAAAGAAACAAAAGCCGATTGGTTTGATATTAAAATCATCGTTACTATTGGCAATTATAAAATCAATTTCAGCGAAATTATTCCGAATATAAAAAGCAAGGAAAGACTTTTTATGTTACCTGACGGAAATTACTTTTTAATTCCGCTGGAATGGTTTAGCAAATATGGTTCTTTGGCAAAACTGGCAAAAACAGAAAACGGAGCATTACTTTTACGTAAAAGTAATTTCACCGCTTTGGACGGAATTTCAGAAATTGATAATAATGTAATTACTCATGCTGAATATACTCCCTCAGATTTACTAAAAACAACTTTAAGACCGTATCAAATTGAGGGTGTAAAATGGCTTTTGGGACATTTCAATTCTAATCTGGGTGCTTGTCTCGCGGATGACATGGGACTTGGAAAGACATTACAGACTTTAGCTGTTTTGGTTTCTGTACAGGAGCAATTAGGCTTTACAACGAAAACGACCAATTTTGATTTGTTTGCAAATGAAACGACTGTTGAAAGAGAGCCTCTAAAAGCTTTGATAGTGCTGCCTTCCTCTTTGGTTTTTAACTGGTTTAATGAGACTGGAAAGTTTACGCCACACTTTTCAAAAATGCAATATGTGGGTAATGACAGAAAATTACTCGCAGGCAGATTAGATTCAACTGATTTGATTTTTACCAGTTACAGCATCGTTCACCGGGATATTTCCATTTTAGAAAAGTATAATTTCCGCTATCTGATTTTAGATGAAAGTCAGTATATTAAAAACAAAAATTCTAAAATTTTTAAAGCCATCAATAAAATCAGTACAGGTCATAAAATTGCGCTGAGTGGTACGCCAATCGAAAATTCGCTTGACGATTTATGGTCGCAGATGCAGTTTATCAATCCGGATATTCTGGGCAGTTATGCTTTTTTTGTGGGAAATTTCAAAAATCCGATTGAGAAAAAGCAGAATGAAGAAGTTTTAACCGAATTAAAAAACCTCATCCAGCCTTATATTTTGCGACGAACCAAAGAACAGGTTTTAAAAGATTTACCGGAATTGACAGAGCAGATTTATTATTGCGATATGGATCCGGAACAGGAAAAATTATATGAGAAAGAAAAATCTAAAGCTCGTAATTTCCTCCTTAAAACCGATGGTTCAAGCCCAGATAAAATCAGTATTATCAATACTTTGATGAAACTGCGACAATTGAGTAATCATCCGAAAATGGTCGATGCAGATTCCGAAATTGATTCCGGAAAATATATTGCTGTTACCAATTATCTTGAAAATTTAGTTAAAGTAAAACAAAAAGTAATCATTTTCAGTTCGTTTGTTACCAACCTGAACTTTTATACCGATTGGTGCAAACAAAACAAAATCGAATTTTGCGAAATTACAGGAGAAACCCCAGCCGGCAAACGAGAACAACAGGTAAAATTGTTTCAGGAAAACGAAAATCCGTTGTTGTTTTTTATTTCGTTGAAAGCAGGTGGCGTTGGTCTAAATATCACAAAAGCTTCTTATGTTTTATTTTTAGATCCGTGGTGGAATCCTTTCGCAGAAAAGCAAGGAGTTGCACGAGCACACCGAATTGGGCAGTTGAATAAAGTAAATGTAATTCGTTTTATCTCGAAAAATACAGTTGAAGAAAAAATAGTGAAACTTCAGGAAAATAAAAAGCTATTGTCTGATTCTCTTTTGGAAGAAAGTTATATCAATGACGAACTTGAAGGCAACTTAGCCTATATTTTGGGATCTTAATGATGAAATCCAATACAAAAGCGTCTTTTTCGTTCTATAAAATTGTTATATTTACAATCTTACAAACGTAATCTGATGTTAAAATTTTCATATACAAGCTTTATTTTTCTTTTTATTTTCAGTTTGGCGAAAGCCCAGGAAAAAGAAATTAATCCGCCATACAATATAAAAACAGTTTCATTTGTACAAAATGGCAGCAATGTAGTCCCAATATTTGAATTAGGTTCCACATTTGAACTTCAATTTGATGATTTATACGGCAACGAAGCCAATTATTATTTCGAAATTGTACATTGTGACTACAACTGGAAGCCTTCAGAAATCCCTAAAACAGATTATATTCGGGGTTTTGACAATCAAAGAATTATGGATTATTCGAATTCTTTCAATACGCTCCAGAATTACTCGCATTATAAGTTACCTTTTCCAAATCAGTTTGCTACTCAGCTAAGAATTTCAGGTAATTATATGGTCAAAATCCTAAATGAAGACAGAGAGCTTATTTTCTCCAGAAAGTTCATTTTATACGAAAATCACTCTACTGTAGCAGCTCAGGTTAAACGAACCCGAAATTTAAACAACATTGAATACAAACAAAATCTTGATATTGCCATTACTTCAAATGACATTGCTTTTCAGACACCATTACAAAACGTAAAAATACTTTTAATGCAGAATGGTGATTTTAATACGAGTATTAAAAATATTCCCCCACAATATACACTTGGTAATCAATTGGTTTATAAATACGACAGTGAAACACAATTTTGGGGCGGAAATGAATTTTTATACTTTGAGAATAAAGATATTAGAGCTGCAAATAACAATGTAGCGAAAGTAAATTCAAGCAGTGATATTTACAGTTCATTTTTATACACAAGCCCAGCAAGAGGCAATCAGATTTATACGGTATATCAGGATGTCAATGGAAATTTTGTAGTCAAAAATATTAACGGATCCAATCAGGAAATTGAAGCTGATTACGCCTGGGTCTATTTTAGCCTTTCAGCTCCTGCATTCAGGTTAAACAAAGACATTTATATTACCGGAATGTTCAATAATTACAGTTTGTCGCCAGAATACAAAATGGATTATAATGCAGATAAAGGTATTTATGAAAAAGCCGTAATGATTAAACAGGGTTTTACAAATTTTCAATACACAGTTGCTGACAAAAATGGTGTTATTGATTATGAAAATGCCATCGACGGAAACTTTTATCAAACTGAAAACGAATACACTATTTTAGTCTATTACCGTGAAAATACAGACCGTTACGAAAGAGTTATCGGAAAAGGAAACGCCAACTCATTGAACATTATTAACTAAACATTCTAAAAAAGGATTTCAATCGAATCATTTTTTTTCGTAATAGTCTATTACCGTGAAAATACAGACCGTTACGAAAGAGTTATCGGAAAAGGAAACGCCAACTCATTGAACATTATTAACTAAACATTCTAAAAAAGGATTTCAATCGAATCATTTTTTTTCGTAAGTTTGCACATATAACGCACACATATATACTACGTTAGTTATGGTTTCTCAGATAACAAGAGGCATAAAAATATCTGTTTTGACTAGTTTTGAAGGTACTTACTTCAAGAACTACAAGATTCATTTTGCTTTTAGTTATGTGGTCACAATCGAAAACCACAGTAAGGATTCAGTTCAATTAACATCCCGCCACTGGGAAATTTTCGATTCCCTAAATGACTTAGAAGTAGTTGATGGAGAAGGTGTTATTGGAAAAAAACCTGTTTTAAAACCAGGCGAAAATCATACTTACAGTTCAGGTTGTTTATTATCATCACCTTATGGTTCGATGAAAGGTCATTTTAATATGATTAATTTTACTACAACCAAAATATTTAAAGTTATAGTTCCTACGTTTAGGATGTGTGCTCCATTTGCTTTGAATTAAATTAGTTTTTAATTTCTATTACTTCTCCTTTTGCAAGAGCATACACTTTGTCATTTTCTTCGGGAATCAGATAAAAATTACCTGTAAATTCTCCAAAAGCCGGAAAAATCATTTGATTCGTTTTTCTGAAAAAACAAGACAAGCTTAAGAATTGCTTTCCTAATCCTTTTAGTTTAATTCCCGGATGAATGTGTCCGCAAAAATTGAAGAGATTTTCTCTTTCTGTTGGATGATGTGTTAATAAAAAATCATGAATTATGAGTTCTGAATAAATTTCTATATGTAAATCTATATAATTTTTTTTCGAAATGATATCGTGATTACCTTCCACCAAAATAATCTGATTTTTTATCCTTTTAGTCCAGTCTGAAAACAAATTCCATTCTTTATTCATTTTACTATGAAATAAATCCCCTAAGAAAATTATAGTTTCAGCATCAAATAATTCTAAAATATTGTTTAACCGTTTAAAATTCTCCGGAATCGCTTTCTCCGGAATCGCCATTCCGTGTTTTCTGAAGTGTGATACTTTGCCTAAATGCAAATCTGATATTAAAAGTATTTTTTTTTCTTCCCAGAAAGCCGCACCGCAAGGATGTAAAATAAAATTTTGCTTATTGATTGTAATTTTCATATTATTATTTCATATAACTCGCTGTCATCTTTTTGATTCTTTCCGCCAATGTTTCGCTTGATAATTTTTCCCTCAAACGATCTGTAATGATTGGAAAACTGAATGGTGTAGGTTTTTTGCATTGTTTCCAGACAATAGTCTGTTGATTTACCCTTTCTAAAGCCTGAATCAAACGACCTTCTTCCAAATGATGTTCAAATGTTTCTGTATAAGCCTGCTGGAGTAATAAATTATCCGGCTCATAATCTCTGAAAACTTCAAAAAGCAATTGCGAGCCACTCTGCAAATGTTTTGTTTTAACAGGTCTTCCGCGCATTCCGGTAAAAACTAGTCCTGCAATTACGGCAATATCCCTGAATTTTCTGCGAGCCATTTCTGTTAAATTAAGGCTCTTCTGCAAATCATGATGCACATATTCGGTAGAAAACAAATTGTTATCAAAAACCGACTGCATGTCAATTTCCTGATCGGAGAGCAATTCAAACCCGTAATCATTATAAGCCAAAGAAAAAGTAATTGGAGATAATAAACTAATGCGATAGGATAAAATACTGGCTAAAGCTTCATGCACAAACCGACCTTCGAAAAGATAAAAAACAGCATGAAAACCTTCTCTGGTTTTAAAGGTTTCAATTAAGAATTCATCATCGCCAGGGACAATACTTTCCTTTCGCTGCCTTGCAAAGATAGGCTGCAAAGCTTTTAATTCCGGGGTCAGATTCTCACTATTAGCAGCGTATAATTCTTCCCGAAGCAATTCGCTCATCTGGACAGATAATGCCATGCGCCCTCCCATCCAGCTCACAGTTCGTGACTCTTTTTTGGGATCAGCCTTTCGAACCAAAACCTGCATATTTTTTACACGAAATAATTCCAAACGTTTTCCTGCAAAGGTAAAAACATCTCCCGGCTGTAGTTTTGAGGCAAACCATTCTTCAATATTTCCAATATAACCTCCGCTTAAAAATTTCACATTTAATGAAGCATCACCCACGATGGTTCCTATCTGCATTCGGTGATGCAGTGCAATCAATCGACTGTTAATTTTAAAACGTCCGTCTACTTCAATTTCTACTTTTTTGAATTCCTCATACGCTTGTAAACTTTGACTTCCGTTGGTAATAAAGTTCAGAATCCAGTTCCAGTTTTCTTTTGTAATATTTTGATAACAGAATGTTTGTCGGACTTCTTCAAAAATTTCATCCGGAAAAAATCCGTCAGAAACAGCTAACGTATTCAGATATTGTACCAAAACATCCCAACTGTTCAAATAGGGTATTCGGTCTTCGACAATAGTTTTGGCAACCGCTTTTTTCAGTGCTGAAGCTTCAATTAGTTCAATGGCATGTGTAGCAAGAAAATAAATTACACTTTCTTTTCCGGGTTGATGGCCACTTCGTCCTGCTCTTTGCAGAAAACGGGCAACACCTTTTGGTCCACCCACCTGAATGATGGTTTCAACAGGAGCAAAATCAACTCCTAAGTCTAAACTAGAAGTACAAACCACTACTTTTAATTCTTCATTTCTAATCGCATTTTCAACCCACAAACGGGTTTCCCTGCTTATGCTTCCGTGATGCATGGCCATATCTCCGGCAAACTCCGGATATTTCTCCAATATTGCCTGAAACCACATTTCGCAGGCAGATCGTACGTTGGTAAAAATTAAAGTCGTTTTGCTTTTCCGAACTATTTTGGCCACCTCATCAATTAGATGTAATCCCATGTGACCACGCCACGGATAACTGTCCATTTTGTCGGGCAATATTGAAAGTACTTTTATTTTTTTGTTGATATTGGCTTTAATCAAAACCGAATTATTATAAGTTTCTGAATTTACACCTAACAATACCTGTTGCGCCAGTTCAAGATTTCCGATGGTGGCTGAAATTCCCCAAATACGCATTTTTGGTGCAATAGTTTTTAATCGGGATAAAGCGAGTTCCATTTGAACGCCCCTTTTTGTACCTAATAATTCGTGCCATTCATCGACCACAATGGCGGAGCAATTGGCAAAAGTTTTTGCAAATTCTTTAGATGCCAAAAGCAATTGCAGACTTTCAGGTGTCGTAACCAACAGATCCGGCATTTTTTTACTTTGCTTTGTTCTTTCGCTCTGGGAAGTATCTCCAGATCGGATTCCGACCGTCATTTGTGTATCCAGATCGTTAAGAATTCTTTCAGCTGCTTGTTTTATTTCTACTGAAAGAGCGCATAACGGTGTTATCCAAATCGCCTTTAATCCTGGTTTATGTTTAGCTACGCTCCGTTCGGCTTTGCCTCGGGTGGTTTTATAATTCGGGTTTTTCTTCATGTAATCGAGAAGGATCGGAAACCATAAGGCGTAGGTTTTTCCGCTTCCTGTTGGCGCGTTTAATAACCCGTTTTTGCCTTGCAGAAAAGCTGTCCACGTTTGGGTTTGGAATGGAAATGCTTTCCAGCCCTGATCTTGAAACCAGTTTTCTGCAATGGTATAAAGTTCGTCTCTGTTCATTTTTATGATTTTGACTTCTAAGAAATCATACTTTTTAAATCTTCAATTGAATTGGCTTCCTCAATTTTCTTATCCTGTCGCCACCGCAAAATTCTTGGAAAACGGGTTGCAATCCCACTTTTATGTCTTTTGGAAAGTGCGATTCCTTCGAAACCAATTTCGAAAACCAATTGGGGCGTTACACTTCGAACCGGACCAAATCGTTCCAACGTATTTTTTTTGATAAAGTCATCTACTTTTCTGAATTCCGCATCCGTTAAACCGGAATAAGCTTTGGCGAAGGTTACTAATTCTCTTTCTCCGTTATCGTTAATCTGCCAAAGTGCGAAAGTATAGTCTGTAAATAAATTAGATCTTCTTCCGTGACCGCGCATCGCATACGTTAAAACGGCATCAATCACCAACGGTTCTATTTTCCATTTCCACCAATCACCTTTTTTTCTTCCCACCTGATAGGGCGAGTCGTTTCGTTTTAACATCAAACCTTCGCTTTTCATTTCGCGGGCACGCATTCTTTCGTTTGTAACATCTTGCCAGGAATGGAGCAACACCCTTTCTGATAATTGAAAAGAAGCCGTTTTATCTTTAATTGAATTGTATAATTGTTCTAATAATAATCTTCTTTCGGAATACGGTAAATTTCGAATATCCTGACCTTCCCATTCTAAAATATCATAGGCTTTTAATATTACAGGCACTTTTTCAAGTAAACTAACTGATATTGTTTTACGTCCAATTCTGGCTTGCAAATCATTAAAAGTCCCAATTTCTTTTTCGGGAAAAGCTAAAATTTCCGCATCAATAACGGTACCATCCGGAATAATTCCGACGAAAGACCGAAACTCAGGGTATTTATCGGTAACAAGCTCCTCGCCTCTTGACCAGACATAAATTTCATTGTCCCTAATAATCGTTTGCGAGCGAATTCCGTCCCATTTATGTTCAATTGACCAGTCTTCAGGATTTCCTAAATTATCGACTTCGCCTTCAATTGGATAAGCTAAATAAAACGGATATGGTTTTGACAAATAATCACTGCTTTTTTCATCCAGAATCAATTCCTGAAACGTAATTTTATTCGGATCCCAATTTCCCATTAATTTATAAGCCAAAGCATCTTCATCTACATTTTCTGCTTTAGATAAAGCTCTGGTCATTAATTTTTGGCTTACGCCGATTCTTAAACTTCCGGTAATTAATTTGGTAAAAACAAAGCGTTCGTAATAATTGAGTGCTAACCAATTTTCGTGCAAATATTCTTTTTTCTCAATATCTGATTTCTTTTTTAACGCAATAATTTCCTGAAGATATTCGGTTAAACTTTTGTCAGAATGTTCTTTGGTTGTTGGAATGATTAAAGCGATAGTTTCCGCCAAATCCCCAACAATATGATAACTTTCCTCAAAAAGCCATAGCGGAATATTCGCCAATTCATTTGCCCAAATCCGCAGTAAAGTGGTATTAACCGGTCTTGGCGGACGACGATGTGACAAAATCGCAATCGTCCATACTTTATCTTCTGGCGATGCATTTTTAAAATACGTCGTCAGAGCATCGACTTTTACGTTGGTTTTATTAGAACTGTCGAGTGTCTTAATGAGTTGGGCGAAATTTTTCATCTACAGTTCCTTATTTTCAGAAATATCCGAAGTTTCATTTTGTTCAAATACAACTTCCTTATTGTCTTTTTCCATTTCTGCTGCTTCACCTTCGTACTGTGTTTTTTCAGTTCTGGCATCGTAACCTAATTCCCTTAAATATTTGGAGAAAATATCGGTATAACCATGCGTGCAGATTATTTTTTCTGCTCCTGTTGATTTGATACTATCTAAAAGCGAATACCAATCGCAATGATCGCTTAGAACAAAACCTTTGTCAATGGCACGTCTTCTTCTGGCTCCGCGAAAAGCCATCCAGCCGCTTGCTGCACCGGTTACAAAAGGCGTCATTTTTCTGATCCAGATACTTCCGTGGGCACTTGGCGGAGCGAGAACAATATTTCCTGCGAATTCTTCTTTTTTAGTTTCGCGTTTTACTAAAGTTGTTGGCGGAAAATCCACCATCGGACGTAAAACATTCGTCATATTTTCGATAGCACCATGCGTGTATATTTTACCGATATCGGTATCTAAATATTTCAAAAGTCGTTGTGCTTTCCCTAGAGAATATCCAAAGAGAATGGAGGTTTTTCCCTCTGCTTTATTTTCTGCCCACCAATTATTGATTTCCGTAATGACTTCTGCCTGTGGCGTCCAATTGAAAGCTGGTAATCCAAAAGTACATTCCGTGATGAAAGTGTGGCATTTTACCACTTCGTACGGAACTGATATTCCATCGTGTTCGGTTTTGTAATCGCCAGTAAAAACCCAGACTTCGCCTTTGTGTTCAACGCGAATTTGAGAGCTTCCTATAATATGTCCAGCTGGATGTAATGAGAATTTCACATTATTAATCACAAAGGTTTCTCCCCACTCTTTTCCGGTCACATTTATTTCTCCCAAACGATGCCGAATTATCGGAACATTTGTATGATGTGTAATATAATTTTGATGTCCCCAACGGGAGTGATCTGCGTGACCGTGCGTAATAATAGCATTTTTTACCGGCCGCCAGGGATCAAGATATACATCAGCCTGTTGGCAGTAAATTCCTTTATCGTTAAAAGCCAGAAGCGGAATTTTCATAGTCCTGTAAATTGAAGTCACTCAAATTTAAACTTTTATACAAACATGCGTTTTATAGCTTGACGTGATTAGTTTATTAAATTACAACATTTTAGTATTGTATTGTGATATAATCAAAATAACCTTTGTACTTTTGCCTAAAATTAAACAATTCGTAATTTTAAAATATCTCATCCCATGTTAAAAGGATTTTTTAATGTACCTAAAGCGGTCAATGAGCCCGTAAAAGGATACGCACCCAACTCTCCGGAAAGAGCAGCTGTTCAGGCAGCTTACACTACAATGTGGAATTCTCAAATTGATGTTCCTTTACATATTGGAAGCGAAGAAATCAGAACCGGAAATACAAAAAATATAACAGCTCCTCATGATCACCAGCACGTTGTTGGAAAATATCATCTGGCTGAAAAACAACATATCGAAAAAGCGATTGCCAATGCTCTTGAATCAAGAGCAGCGTGGGCAAATATGGCGTGGGAACAGCGTGCTGCTATTTTCTTAAAAGCGGCAGAATTAATCGCAGGACCTTACAGAGCACGTATTAACGCAGCAACCATGATTGGCCAGTCTAAAAATATTCATCAGGCAGAAATTGATGCTTCTTGTGAATTGATCGACTTTTTACGTTACAATGTAGAATTCATGACGCAGATTTACGGAGATCAGCCAAAATCTGACTCTACAACCTGGAATCGTTTAGAATACCGACCTCTTGAAGGTTTTGTTTACGCTATTACTCCTTTTAATTTTACGGCTATTGCTGCCAATCTTCCTGCAAGTGCCGCGATGATGGGTAACGTTGTAGTTTGGAAACCAAGTGATAGTCAGGTATTTTCTACAAAAATTATTTTGGATGTTTTCAAAGAAGCGGGAGTTCCTGATGGCGTTATCAACGTTGTTTTTGGTGATGCTTTAATGATTACCGATACTGTTTTGGCAAGCCGAGATTTCGCTGGAGTTCACTTTACAGGATCAACCCATGTATTTAAAGATATCTGGGCTAAAATTGGCGCCAACATCCACAACTATAAAACATACCCAAGAATTGTTGGTGAAACTGGTGGTAAAGATTTTATTATTGCACATCCAAGTGCTAATGTAAAACAAGTAGTAACCGGAATCACTCGTGGAGCTTTTGAATTTCAGGGGCAAAAATGTTCCGCAGCTTCCAGGGTTTATATACCGCAAAGTTTATGGCCAGCTGTAAAAGAGCAATTAATTACGGATGTAAAATCTATGAAAATCGGTTCTCCGGAAGATTTTGGAAACTTCATTACAGCAGTTATTCACGAAGGTTCTTTTGACAAATTGGCCAGTTATATAGATCAGGCTAAAAAAGACGCTGATGCTGAAATTATTGTTGGAGGAAATTACGACAAATCTGTAGGTTACTTTATTGAACCAACGGTTATTGTAACGACAAATCCAAAATATACTACGATGGAAACCGAATTATTCGGACCAGTTGTAACGCTTTACATTTACGAAGATGCAAAATGGGAAGAAACTTTAGAATTGGTTGATACTACTTCTGAGTATGCTTTAACAGGAGCTGTTTTCAGTCAGGATCGCTATGCTATTGAAGTGGCTACTGTGAAATTGCAAAATTCAGCAGGTAACTTCTATATCAACGACAAACCAACAGGTGCAGTCGTTGGAATGCAGCCTTTTGGCGGAGCAAGAGCTTCAGGAACAAACGACAAAGCAGGTTCAGCATTGAACTTATTGCGTTGGGCCTCTCCAAGAACGATCAAGGAAACTTTTGTAACTCCTGATGATTACAGATATCCATTTTTGGGATAATCTTTTGTTTCAAGTTTCAGGTTTCAAGTTCGAAACTTTGTCTATATAAAAAATCCGTATCTAAATTAGATTCGGATTTTTTATAGGTTTCAAAACTTGAAACCTGAAACTTTTAAACTTGAAACCTTTTTAAGCCTTAAACTTCAATGGTAAATGAACCACTTTTTTAGTTTCGAAAAACTCATCCTCAAAAATACCAGCTAAATCATATAAGGTTGCTTTTGGAAAATCTTTCAATTCCTCAGTCAAATCACCTCCTTTTAAATATAGGATTCCATTTTTTAAAGTGTGTTTGTGCTGCTTTTTGATTTTATCATGAATCCAGGAAACAAAATCCGGCATATTGGTTACGGCACGGCTTACTATGAAATCGAAATCACCTTTTACCAATTCAGCACGTTTTTGTTCTGCTTTTACGTTCTTTAATTCCAAAGCATCTACAACGCCCTGAACTACCTTTATTTTTTTGGCAATCACATCAATTAAATAAAAACGGGTTTCCGGAAAAAGAATGGCAAGTGGAATTCCGGGAAAACCTCCTCCGGTTCCAACATCCAAAACGGTTGCTCCGGGTTCGAATTTCATGATTTTTGCAATTCCAAGAGAATGCAAAATATGTTTGGTATATAAGGCATCAATATCTTTTCTTGAAATAACATTGATTTTTTCATTCCAGTCGTGATATAAAAAGTCTAATTTTTGAAACTGTTCGATTTGAATGTCGGTCAAATCCGGGAAATATTTCAATATCTCATCCATTGCTCTAAATTTTTAACAAAAGTACTACTTTACGATTGAAATATTTAACTCAATTTTGCAAATTGAAAATTTATAATAATTACCTTTGACAACTATTTAAAATTAATATGAATAATACCGCACCGACATTTTCAAAGCAGGATAATCTGAAGTTTTTCAGAACGCTTAACTCACGGGTAAACAATTACTTCAAGGAGAACAATATCCAAAAAACCGGAAACTGGAAGTTGCACTTAAAGGCGATTATTCTTTTCTCCATCTTCCTTACACCTTATTTTTTAATTTTAGCACTGGATACCATGCCTTTCTGGGCACAATTATTATTGAATATTTTGATGGGAATAGGAATGGCCGGAATCGGTATGAACGTAATGCATGATGGTAATCATGGTTCTTACTCATCAAAATCATGGATCAATAAAATTATGGGCGGCAGTATATACGTTTTGGCGGGAAATGTTTACAACTGGCAAGTGCAGCACAATGTTTTGCATCATACTTATACAAATATTCATGGTCATGATGAAGATCTGGATGCAGGAAGAATTATCCGTTTTACACAAAATGCCGAGTGGCATCGTTTTCATAAATTCCAGCATTATTATTCTTTTTTCTTATATGGTTTGCTGACTTTCAATTGGGCTTTAACAACCGATTTTAAGCAGATGAAAAATTATCTGAAAAGAAAATTATCATACGGAACTCCTCAAAGTCCAACTAAATTATGGACGGTTTTAGTAATTACAAAGATAATCTATGTCATGATTTGGATGGTTCTACCAATGCTTTTAGGAGTAATCTGGTGGAAAGTTGTTATCGGATTTTTTGTAATGCATTATACTGCCGGATTAATTTTAAGTATCGTTTTTCAATTGGCACATGTTGTAGAAGAAACGACAAATCCTATTCCGAATGAAGAAGGGGAAATCGAAAATACCTGGGCAATTCACCAATTATATACTACCGCTAATTTTGCACCAAAAAACAAAATTGTAAACTGGTTTACCGGTGGATTAAATCATCAGATTGAGCATCATATTTTTCCAAATATCAGTCACATCCATTACGGAAAAATTGCTGAAATTGTAAAACAAACAGCCCGAGAATGCAATTTGCCTTACCATGAATTCAGAACGATGAGGGGCGCCGTTTGGGCACATTACAAACACTTAAAAGATCTTGGGAGAAAACCCGAATTAGCATAATCAAAAATCTATTAATAATTAACCTCTCTTAAATACACAGCAAATTAAGAGCAATTAAATTTTTTATAATGAACCATATTCTTTCAGACAGAATTAACAACTTAGCTACTTCGCAAACTTTAGCGATGGCCGCATTAGCTCGCGAGCTAAAAGCACAAGGAAAAGATATTATCAGTTTAAGTTTGGGGGAACCTGACTTTAACACCCCTGATTTCATTAAGGAAGCGGTTAAAAAAGCAGTAGACGAAAACTATAGCACTTATTCTCCGGTAGAAGGATATTTAGAATTAAGAGAAGCCATTTCCAGAAAATTCACAAGAGATAACGGATTAGATTACAAACCTTCTCAAATCGTAGTTTCTACAGGAGCAAAACAATCTTTATACAACATCGCACAAGTAATGCTTAACAATGGTGACGAGGTTATTTTACCTGCACCATACTGGGTTTCGTATTTTGAAATCGTAAAACTTTCAGGAGGAGTTCCTGTAGAAGTTCCAACTTCTGTTGACACTGATTTCAAAATTACACCTGCTCAATTAGAAGCTGCCATTACACCAAAAACAAAAATGATGTGGTTCTCTTCTCCATGTAATCCTTCTGGTTCCGTTTACAGCAGAGAAGAATTAACAGCTTTGGCTAAAGTTCTGGAAAAGCACCCAAACATATATGTTGTTGCTGACGAAATTTACGAACACATCAATTTCTCAGGAACTTTCTGCAGCATTGGTTCAATCCCTGGAATGTTAGAAAAAACAATCACTGTAAACGGAGTTGCAAAAGCATTCGCTATGACAGGATACAGAATTGGTTATATAGGAGCACCGGAATTTATCGCAAAAGCATGTACAAAAATTCAGGGCCAGGTAACTTCCGGAGCAAATTCAGTGGCACAACGTGCTACTATTACAGCTGTAGATGCTGATCCAAGTGTATTAAACCATATGGTTCAGGCATTCCACACTCGCAGAGATTTAGTAGTTGGATTATTAAAAGAAATTCCAGGAGTAAAAATCAACGTTCCGGAAGGAGCATTTTACGTATTCCCAGACGTTTCTTCTTTCTTCGGAAAAACATTAAAAGGAACTGAGATTAAAGATGCAAACGACGTTTCGATGTACCTTTTAGCAGAAGCAAACGTTGCAACAGTAACCGGAGACGCATTCGGAAATCCAAATTGTATTCGTTTCTCTTACGCTACCAGCGACGATATTTTAAAAGAAGCATTACGCAGAATCAAAGAAGCTTTGGCTGCATAACGACATAATCGTTTTATTAAAACGGCTTAAGGTTTAAAGTTTCATCACTTTATACTTTGAGCTGTTTTTTTTTGGCGTGTCCCAAAGGCCGGGCTATTCGCTAAATCTTTTATGGCGAACACCGCCATAAAAGGATATCGCTTCTATCCCTCACGCAAAAAAGAACATCAGAAATATCATTTTTTTCGAGGAAGAGTCTGCTATCATCTGCATGAACTGTTTTTATAGTTTCAAAATTTCCATTCCATAATAATATAAAATAACAGCGTAATCCTGTAAAAAAGAAAATGTTATAAATTCCATCTTTGTAATATATAAATTTTAAATCATATTTATCATGATACATACACATGAAACTACAAGAGAAGCAGTTAAAACTTTAGAAGGATTAATTTCAATTTTGGAAGATGGAAAACTGGGCTATACTAATGCAGCTGAACATGTAGAAAATTCGGCAATGAAAACTGATTTTCTGGAGTATGCCCGTGAAAGAGCCTTATTTATTGTCGAATTACAAGACGAAATCAATAAATTAGGTAAATCAACAGATACTTCTGGCGGAGGCCCGCTTGGAGCCTTACACCGTACCTGGATTGATATCAAATCATCTTTTACAGGGGGTGACACCGAAGCAATAATCAACGCATGTGTCACTGGTGAAGAAGCAGCCATCGAAAAATACAAAATGGCACTTGAAGAAAACCATTTAGAACACAATCAGGTTTCTGTTGTTTCAAAACAATTAAACAGCATTCAAAATACTTTGTCATTAATTAAAACGAAATCCAATTAATCGATCGATCGATTAATGCTTTTTTTTTGAGAAACTGCCTTGTCTTCGGATTGGGCAGTTTTTTGTTTATTTTTAAGACCATCCTCAAATTGAAAATAGGTATATTTTTTTTATACTTTTGACTTCAATCAAAAAATCAATCATACATGAGATATATTTTTTTTACTTTAATAATTTTTCTTTTATTAACCAACTGTGTAAAAAAGGAATTAAAAAATATTAATATTAAATTCTCATCAGAAGAAGCTTTTGATTCCGGCTATTTAAAAAGAAATGAAAGTAAAACTGCAGAATTAATTACATCTAAAAAAACAAAAAAGGGAATTGAAATCATAATTGAAAAATATGAAACAGGAGGCCTAAAATATTATGGAGATGCAAAAGTAATTAATGACACTTTATTTCTTTACTATTGGATTAATACAGATCCAATGGATATATCAGCAGTATTAATCCCAAAAAGATTTAAATACGAAATTAGAAATGTATCCTATAAACAAATACAATTTGAAAACTTAGGAAATAAATTCAAAAGCAAGGCAGAATAAAATATCAACTCTTTCTATATTAAGTTAACAATTTCAAAAAAACACCTTTAACATTAGCAATCTCAAATAATTTATAAGACCTTTGCACACTTTTTTTCGTGAATACCACAAAAGCTAAAGTTTTAGAAATGAAGAAGAAAATAGAAATATTAGCTCCGGCAAGAGATTTAATTGGCGGAATGGCAGCTATAAACAGCGGTGCAGATGCAGTATATATTGGTGCGCCGCAATTTGGAGCACGTTCTAATGCCAACAACTCAATCGAAGATGTTGCTGCTTTAGTAAAATATGCACACTTATTTAACGCTCAGGTTTTTGTGGTAATGAATACCATTTTGTACGACAACGAATTAGAAACTTGTCGCTCGATGATTTGGGAATTATACGATATTGGTGTCGATGCCCTGATTATTCAGGATATGGCGATTATGGAAATGGACTTACCCCCTATCGTACTTCACGCAAGCACGCAAGCCAATAACCGTGACGCAGACAAAATCAAATTCCTTAAAGATGCCGGAATTAAACGTGTGGTTTTAGCACGCGAATTAAACCTGCATCAAATTAAAACAATATACGACCACGCTGATGTTGAATTAGAGTTTTTCGTAACCGGGGCTTTATGTGTATCCTTCAGTGGAAACTGCTATATGAGTGTAGCAAACGGAGAACGAAGCGCCAACCGTGGTTCCTGCGCTCAAAACTGTCGTCTTCCATATAACTTAATTGACGGAAACGGAGAAACTTTAATCAAAAACAGTCACTTGCTTTCGATTAAAGATTTAGATGTTTCAGATCAGATTCCGAATTTGATTGAAGCCGGAATCGTTTCTTTTAAAATCGAAGGCCGATTAAAAGATGTAGCTTACGTTAAAAACAACGTATCTTATTTACGTCAAAAATTAGACAGCTATTTAGAAGGAAGCGATAAATACACCAAGGCTTCTTCCGGGAAATGTACGTATACTTTCGATTCTACTTTAAACAGAACTTTCAATCGTGGTTATACCGATTATTTCGTAAATGAAAGACACAGCTCAATTGGTTCCTGGGAAAGTCCAAAATCAAAAGGGCAATATATTGGTAAATTAATCCGAACTGTCGGAAACGCTTACGAAATCGAAAATGGTGAATTGCTAAACAATGGTGACGGACTTTGTTTCATCAACGAGAACAACGAAGCGGACGGAATTTATGTAAACAAAGCAGAGAACGGAAAAGTATATCCAAACGTTCTAAAAGAAATTGAAGACGGGACTTTTATTTACCGTAACAACGATATTGCTTTCATCAAAATTGTTGAAAGAGAAGACAGCGCCATCCGTAAAATCGGAACTACTTTATTGCTTACTGAAAATGAAAACGGTTTTGAATTAATTGCAACCGACGAAGATGGAAATGTAAGTACCGTAAAATTAGAGCACGCAAAAGAGCAGACTAAAACCGGTGAATCAATCGAAGAAAACATTAAAACTCAATTGGCAAAAACGGGTTTTACACCTTACAGCGCCGATGAAATCAATGTAATGTTCACTCAAAACTGGTTCCTTCCTATTTCAAAAATCAACGAAATGCGAAGAAATGTTTTCGATCAGTTATCAGAAATTCGTCTGGCAAATTACGTTCGCGAAGAACACCAACTGGTAAAAACGTCACATCCGTATCCGGAAACCAAACTGGATTTTATGTACAACGTTTCAAACAAAACCGCTCGTAAATTCTACGAACGCCACGGTGTTACCGAAATTGAAAAAGCATTCGAATTACAATGGGATCCGGGAAAATCCCGTGTAATGACCACAAAATATTGCATCAAATACGAATTAAAAAAATGTCCGATACACCAAAAAGATATTGTAGGTGTTAAGGTAAAAGAGCCATTAGTTTTAAAACAGGGCGAGTTAGAATACAAACTAAAATTTAACTGTAAGCCCTGCGAAATGGAAATCTGGGAAAAAGATGCTGAATTTGAGATTGAAGAAGACCATTTTCATTAATATACAAACCGATACTTTTTAAAAGAAGTATCGGTTTTTTATTTTGGACGTGTCCCTTCGGGTCGGGCTTTCCGCTACAATCTTTTGTTCCATTTCATTACACAAAAGGATTTCCACTACAATCCCTCACGCAAACGGGTTTACAAGAACTTTTACGTTTATAATTTCATTTCGTACTACCCACAATCTTGTCATTTCGAGGAACGAGAAATCTTCACTTGGAACTCTACAAAGATTGGCGACATTCTGTACGGAGCTACTTGCGGAGATTTCTCGTTCCTCGAAATGACAAACGTATGGTTACTTTATCTAAAACTTAAATTCACAGTTAAATTAAATCCGCCAAATCTGTAAAATCTGCGTGAGAATAATTTCCATTTTATTTATCTTTACTTTCAAAATAAATTTAAATGGAATCAAAAAACAACATTCAAAAATACTCAATAATTGCAGGTATTTTTGTGAGCGCTTTTTTTCCACTTTTAATATTTCGTGAAAGTCTTTTCATCGATTTATGTATTCAGATATGTGACTTCGGTCTGTTTTGGAATCCTATATTTTGGGGCCTTATGTTTCCACTATTTATTATTTTTCTTTTTTGGAACACCACAAAAAAAATCAGTTTTTCATTAAATAAAATAACTTATTTTCAAGCTTGTTCTCAATTTTCTTTTAGAATAAGCCTAAAACTTATTATAGCTTTTTTTACCATTTATATAATCGGGAAATTTATAAATGGATTTTCTGCTCCTTTGCAATCTCAATTTTTAGATCAAATTGTATTTTCATTATTGATGATTTTGTTTTTATCATTCATTTTAATGATTCTAACTTTTTTGAGCAGTTTAATACTTATTAAAGCAAGCCAAAATACCCAAACTTTAAATCAAACAAAATGAAAATATTACTCCTCGGTTCAGGCGAATTAGGTAAAGAATTTGTCATTGCCGCGCAACGAATCGGACAAACTATAATCGCTGTTGACAGCTACGAAAATGCCCCGGCAATGCAGCTTGCACACGGTTTTGAAGTCATCAATATGCTTGACGGTGAAGCGCTTGACCGAATTGTAGCCAAACACAAACCGGATTTCATTGTTCCCGAAATAGAAGCCATTCGTACCGAACGTTTTTATGATTACGAAAAGCAAGGGATTACCGTTGTTCCTTCGGCGAAAGCGGCAAACTTTACCATGAATCGTAAAGCAATCCGGGATTTGGCTGCAAAAGAACTTGGATTAAAAACCGCTAAATATCAATACGCAACTTCTGCCGAAGAACTGCAAAAAGCTGTTCAGGAAGTTGGAATTCCGTGTGTGGTAAAACCTTTAATGTCTTCATCCGGAAAAGGACAATCGACTATAAAATCTCAGGAAGATATTTTAAAAGCATGGGAATATGCCGTTGCTGGTTCACGTGGCGATGTAATTGAAGTTATTGTAGAAGCTTTTGTAGATTTCCATTCTGAAATTACCCTTTTAACGATTACTCAAAATAATAATCCAACTCTATTCTGTTCGCCAATTGGCCACAGACAGGAAAGAGGAGATTATCAGGAAAGCTGGCAGCCTGCTAAGATTTCAGAAAAAGATTTGTATGAAGCGCAGGATATGGCCGAAAAAATTACAGAAGCCCTTGGCGGAGCAGGACTTTTTGGTGTTGAATTTTTTCTGACGAATGAAGGCGTTTATTTCTCGGAACTTTCACCTCGCCCGCATGACACGGGAATGGTAACTTTAGCAGGAACACAAAATTTCAACGAATTCGAATTGCATTTACGAGCCATTTTAAGTCTTCCAATTTTCGAAATCACTTTAGAAAAAGCCGGAGCAAGCGCTGTAATTTTAGCATCCGAAGATTCTACTAATCCAACTTTTAGCGGAATCGAAAAAGTAGCAGCTTTACCGAAAACCGATTTCAGAATTTTCGGAAAACCAACTTCAAGACCTTATCGAAGAATGGGTGTAGTTTTAAGTCACGATACACTTTCAACTCCAATAAACGAAGTAACAGAACGTGCCAAAGAAACAGCAAAATTAATAACTGTAAATTCTTAACTATGAAAAATATATTATTGGCGACATTCCTTTTCATTGGAATTGCTGTTCAGGCTCAAAGTAAAAAGAAATTTGACAAACCAACCATTGTAGAAGCTTCCTGCGGTGAATGTCAATTTGGAATGAAAGGCAAAAGCTGTGATTTAGCAGTTCGCATTGACGGAAAAAGCTATTTTGTGGATGGAACAACGATTCACGATCACGGAGATGCGCATTCAGAAAAAGGTTTTTGCAATGCGATCAGCAAAGCTGCTGTTACCGGAGAAATAGTGGGTGACAGATTTAAAGCAACTTCATTTAAGCTAATAGAAGATAAAAAATAATGGCATTGATTCTTGAAAATATTGCCAAACATGTTTCACTGACTCAGGAAGAACAGGAACTTTTTTTATCTAAATTAGAAACGAACACTTACAAAGCCAAAACGATTTTACTGAACGCCGGAGAAGTCTGCAAACATTCGTATTTTGTCAATTCGGGAATTTTAAGAAGCTTCAATATCAACGATAATATTGTAGAACATGTGCTTTCCTTTGCTTGCGAAGGCTGGTGGATGAGTGATATGTATAGTTATTTTTCGCAAAAACCGGGACAGCTTTTTATTGAAGTTCTGGAAGAGGCAGAAGTGGTTTCTTTGTCCAAAGAAAATCAGGAGCAATTGTATCTTGAAATTCCGAAACTGGAACGTTTTTTCAGGATTTTAATTGAAAACTCATTAGTTGCCAATCAGCAACGATTAATGGATAATTTGAGTTTACCTGCCGAAGAGCGTTTTGAGAAATTTTGTTCGAAATATGGAACATTGGTTCATAAAGTGCCTCAAAAACAAATTGCTTCCTTTATTGGGGTTACGCCTGAGTTTTTCAGTAAAATGAAAGCAAGGCTTTTAAAAAAGTAAGCGCTATATTATTGATAAAATATATTTCAGGGCTTTTAAATTAAGTGCAAATGGGACATACATTCATAATTAATCGTCAAAAAAAGACAGAAAAAGCTCTGTTTTCAAGGCAAGTTAGCTCTGAAAAGTAAAACGCCAATTTAAATTCTTTTAATCACTAAAAAAATCGATGTTTGAGTGTGATTAAAAGTAATTATACAACGGTTTTTTTTATTGATTTTTATAACAGAAAGACTTCTTAGATAGGAAGAAGCCTTTCTGTTTAAATCTGTTTTATCTTATTTTTTTATCAATTTAATCGTTTCAACCTGATTGTTATCATAGGTTATTTTCAACAAATAAACTCCATTTGGGGAGCTATTTAAATTCAAATTGGTATTTCCAAAATTAATATTTTCCGATTTAATAATTTTTCCATTCAAATCATATACTACAATAGCGGCACGAGCATCATTATTTAAAGAGAATAGACCATTTGAAGGGTTAGGATAGACTGTTGTTTTTGATGAAAATTCAAAATGATTGTTATTTAAATTAGTCGAGCAGGTATTTCCTGTTGTCACAATGCTGGTTGCAGTCCAGTTTGAGGTATTTCCTATAAGTTCAAAACCATCTAACATTCCTGTATAGGCATTGCTGCTGGCATCTGCGACTGTGGTTACTGTTGAATTGTTTCTATTATCAAGACCTTGGTTAAATTGGTAATACGCTAATAAATTAGTTTGTCCTGGCCCTAGTTCGCAATTTTTATTATTTTGAATTTCAGTTTGAGTCAAAGCTTTGTTCCAAACACGAACCTCATCCATTTGTCCCTTAAAAATTTCTCCATAGCCATTATATCCTAATATCATTGGTGCCACGCTTGTTGGCAAAGTATAATTGGATGGGGTTGGTGTGGTACCAACATTTACTCCATCAACATACAGTGTTACAGAGGTGCCATCAAACACCATCGCTACATGTTGCCATGTGTTTGGTATAACTGTTCCTCCTGTAACTACGTAACTACCAAAACCAATAAAACAATTAAATTCACCATTAACGGTACGTAAATCAAATTGAGTAGAAGATCCGTTACCATGATTGGAAACAATAGTTTCTACATTTGAATCCCTAGTTGTTTTAATCCATGCCTCAACGGTTAATTTATTGGTATTACTCAATACTGTAGAAATACCAGTGTCGCAGTTTACTTTGTCATCTATTCCATCAAAATCCAATGCTGATGCATTAAGATTTACCTCAATAGCCGTTCTTAAGCTTTCGCAACCTGAAACCGTTTGAGAGACATAATAGATGCCGCCGGTTATTGGAGATGAATTTGCTAAAGTTGTGCTTCCTGTAGAAGCTGCATACCATTTTAAGTCGGTTCCAGTTGCGGCAATGTTGGCAACCGTAGCGTCTTTATTAAAAGTTTGTGGACTAATAGCTGTAGGTGCCGAAGTTGTATTTATCATTACAACAACTGCATTTCTTGGACTTTCGCAGCTACCAATAGTTTGCGAAACATAATAGGTTGTTCCTGATGTCAATGCAGTTGTGGCACCCAATTCGTTTAACGATTCCAATGAAGAATACCATTTGATACCCATTCCTGTAGCCGTTAAATCAGCAATTGTAGCCGCCGTACAAAAAAATTGCGGACTTGTAACCGACAATTGTGCCGGACTCATTGTTCCGGTAACTACGCCTCCTGGTGTAACCCAGTTTGAGGAAGATCCAGTTAAGGCAAATCCGCTTAACGTACCGGTATTATCATTTCCACTGGTATCAATCAGGGTAGTAATTGCTGTATTATTTGCAGCATGAATACCTTGGTTGCACTTGTAATAAGCCACCAATCCTACTTGTCCTGCAGGAAGTTCCCCATTCATATTGTTTTGAATTTCACATTCAGGTAATACTCTGTTCCAGATACGTACTTCGTCTAATTTACCTCCAAGTAAATTTGCAGTATCAAATGTACCAAGTCGTACAGCGTTTCCGCCAGTAAAAGGAGGTACAGAGGTATTGCTTGCTACTAAAACACCATTTTTATACATTTTCATTGTGGTGGTTGCAGCATCATAAGTCAAAGCAACGTGATACCATGTATTAGCTGCAATTGGAGTTGGGTCCTGCACTGCATTCCAGATACCATTGTGTCCTGCCGACAATCTGTTTCCATAATTTGCAGAGGGATACAGTGCGTGTTGCCCATCTGAGCCTCCCGAAATAAGATTGTTTTGGAGACTTAAATCTGATAAATAAAACCAGGCTTCTTTGGTATATGTTGCAGGCATTATATCCCCCAGTTCCACATAATCATTGACACCATCAAAAGACAATGCACTTGCTGAAACCTGTCCTCTCGAAAAACTTGTGGTCAGCACAATGGCAAACAAAAGTATTTGATTTCTTAATAGAGTAATTTTTCTCATAGTTTTTCTTTAAAATGTTAGATTACAAAATTCTGGCAAATCCAAACGAATTCACGCAAGGGGAAACCCCTGAATTATTTATTTATAATTCAAATACTAATTCAAATAGATACATTTGTAAAAAAAACAATAAGGTTATGTCTAAAACCAATTATTTATTTCATGCTTTTCTTATTGCAATTTTTTTGCTTGTTTTTTCTTGTCAGAAGAATGAAACGAATGAAGTTTTATTTCAAAAAGAAGAACCAGTAAAGGAAGATGCCACAAAAACCTGGTTGCATAAAGTGGAGCATTACAAGAAGGACAAAAATTATTTATCGGTTTTTCACAACTATTACAACGACAAAATAAAAGAAAAAAAATATTTGGAAGCAGCCGAAGTTTTAGATTTCGCCTGTGTATATCTTGCAGATTCTTATGACTTTAATGATCAGTTTATGACTAAAGTCAAAGAATTTGACACCAGATACAGACACAAAGTCCC
The DNA here is from genome assembly GCF_903819435.1 of Flavobacterium salmonis. Classification (GTDB taxonomy): domain Bacteria; phylum Bacteroidota; class Bacteroidia; order Flavobacteriales; family Flavobacteriaceae; genus Flavobacterium; species Flavobacterium chungangense. Next base: position 352,994 of record NZ_CAIJDP010000060.1, read on the forward strand.
TGAATTAAAAACCACTTTTGTAGATGCTTATCTTGCCAATTATTATTTCGACAAGTATAATTTAAAAAAGGCATGTGAGTACTTTAAAAAGATTACGACATTAGAGCCTGACGACTATAATAGCTGTTACAATATTGCCAGAGCTTACTACGATTTATCTTATATTTATTATATTATGGGGAAGCAAAATTTAAGTCTGCTTGCCAATCAGAAATCTTTTGAATATTTCAGCAAAATAGATAATCCTAAAGGTTTGGCTTTTGTTTATTCGAATTACGCTAATATATACACTGCCATTGGTGATAAAAAAAGAGCTATTCAAAATGCGGACAAAGCAATACAAGCGTATAAAAAAATTGACAATACCTATAATGTCTATATCGGTTTGATTAATAAAATTTCGATATATGAATATTTAAAGGACAAACGTGAAAGGCCATTAATCGATTCTGTTTATCAGGCTTTTATTAGCAGTAACGATGAAAGTAAAATATTAAAAATAAAAATATTTGATTTTAAGGCAGAAAATTTAATTCATGAAAACAGGTTATTAGAAGCCAAAAAGATACTGAACGATTTAAAACCTGTTGTTGAAGAAATAGATTCTGATGATTTAACTCAGGAATACAAATTAACATCTGCATTGTATGAGATAAAAAAGAATCCAAATTATTCCAATTTTGCAGATATAAAAAAAACATTACCCACTTTAATCAGCAATCAGCAATATGAAAAAGTCAATATGCTTTATGGAGTATTACAAAACAGTGCAATTCAAAATAAAGATTATAAAACTGCTTTAGCCTATGAAGCACAAAAGAAAATTATTGCAGATAGTATAGGAAGCATAATTACCAAGGTAAAAACAGTAGAACTTGAAAAAAAATATCAAACTGAAAAAAAAGCACAGGAATTAAAAATAAAAGAACAGACCATAACAACCAAAAATACAACAATTGCACTTTTATGTGCCAGCTTGATAGGGATATTGCTTATAAACTTTGCATTTAACCTGAAACAAAAACAAAAAAAATTAAAACTCGAAAAAGAAAATACGCAGTTATACACCAAACAACTCCTCGAAAAAACAGAAGAAGAGCGCAAACGTATTGCAAGCGACCTGCATGACAGTGTAAGTCACGAACTGCTGAGTTTAAAAAACTCCTTCGAAGAAAAAACAGAAATTACCAGTCAGAAAATTGATGCTATTATTAATGATATCCGAAGTATCAGTAGGAATTTACACCCTATAATGTTTGATAAAATAGGATTAAAAGAAAGCATTAATCAAATGACAGAACGGGCAGAATCTGTTAATAATTTCATGGTTACGGCCGAGATTGATTATCACCGTGTTTTATCTTCTTCCGATGAATTGCAAATTTACCGTATTGTGCAGGAAGCACTTTCCAATATCATAAAATATGCTGATGCAATTGCTGCTAAAATTTCTATAACGGAAAACGAAAACAGCATTATAATTGAAATTAAAGACAATGGAAAAGGATTTAATGTAGAAGAAACTTTAAACAGTAAATCTTCATTTGGCCTGCATAATATTATAGAACGAAGCAGGGCTATTGGCGGACAAGCTAATATTACATCAAATACTAACGGCACAATAATTACCATCGATATAAAGAAAGCTCAATGAGAATATTAATTGCAGATGACCATCCTTTTACCCTCTTGGGTACAAAAAGCTTTGTGGAATCTTATGGTTACAGAGTAGAAGATACCTGCTCTAACGGAATTTCGGCATTAAATTTAATTAAGTTACACTTGCCGGATATTGCTATTCTTGATATCAACATGCCGGGGTTGGATGGCCTTGATGTGGCCAAAGCAATACAGGAAAGTAAACTGAAAACCAAAATCATTTTACTGACCATGCACAAAGAAATGACCATATATAAAAAGGCAAAAGAATACGGAATTTATGGTTATATTCTAAAAGAACATGCTCAAACCGAATTAGAAAAATGTCTTCAGGAAGTAAAAAAAGGGCATCAATATATCAGTACTTTTTTGAAAGACGACCTAATAACAGATACTCCCAATGATAACAATGAACTGGCGCATCTGACATTATCTGAAAGGAAAATTATTGAACTGATCACGCAGCAAAAAACTACAAAACAAATTGCCGAGTTATTATTTTTATCTGAAAAAACGGTTGAAGGCCACCGAAGCAAAATAATCGATAAATTAGGCTTGCCTAAAGAAAAAAATGCATTACTGATTTGGGCCATGCAGAATAGTAAAAAGTAGACATCTAAACCATGAAATCTTTCATTTTAATAATTACTTTCTTTTTTATCAATTTTGGCAATCAGGAAACCGATAAGCTTATAGGCAGTTATTATTTTATCTGCGAAAATGGATATTTTACAAACCAGAATGATAAGATTATATTTAAAGATAGTACTTACGCTTTTTCAAATAAATTTATTCCATCTGGAAAAATTTCGTATGGAAACAGCATTTTATTAGACAATTTCACCAATTCTAATATCATTATCAGTATTCCAAAAAATCAAATTGAGAAAGACACCATGATTTTTTACATTCATGATAGAAATGGTTTTGTTATGAATTATTTGGATATTGCTGTCGGAAAAGGAAAATTTATAAAAATAAAATGATGCTATTTTAATCTTATAAGATCTGGAAATTCTCTCTTTTTGAAGGTTCCTAATACTTCTGAAAATAAAGATTTCTAATCCAGCCCTGATAGCAGCGACATCCTGTTGTTGCGGGGTTCGCAGCAATAGATATAGCGAATAGCAGGAGTATAGGTGTTTTGAAACTAAAATTACTGCTCCCAAAACCAGCACAATATAAATCTTAGAATCTTAGCCACTCAGACCCCAGAACCTTTCTTAATCTACATTAAGTGCGTTTCATCTATGATGGTGGTATCTTTGTACTATAAAAATAACAAATACACAAAATCATGGAAAATATAGTATTGCACAAAGCAGAAACAAGAGGAAATGCAAATCACGGATGGTTAAACGCTTATCACAGCTTTAGTTTTGCAAGCTGGTACAATCCGAACAGAATTCAGTTTGGGGCACTTCGTGTTTTGAACGATGACACGATTGCAGGCGGAATGGGATTTGGAACGCATCCACACGATAATATGGAAATCATTACTATTCCGCTTGAAGGAGATTTGGCTCACAAAGACAGTATGGGAAATACCGAAGTAATCAAAAATGGTGATATCCAGGTAATGAGTGCCGGAACCGGAATTCAGCATAGTGAGTTTAACCCAAATGCTGATCAGCAGACTAAATTGTTGCAAATCTGGTTGTTTCCAAACAAAAGAAATGTTACGCCGCGTTACCAGCAAATTACGTTGAATGTTGCAGACAGACACAATAAACTGGCTCAGGTTTTGTCTCCAAATGCAGATGATGAAGGAGTTTGGATTCATCAGGATGCCTGGTTCAACATGGGGAATTTTGACTCAGGAATTGAAACAGAATACAAAATTAAAAAAGAAGGAAACGGAGTTTATGCTTTTGTTTTAAAAGGAAATGTAACGATCAACGGTCAGGAATTAAATACTCGTGATGCTGTTGGAATTTCAGGAACAGATATTTTAAATATAAAAGCAAATACAGACGCAGAATTCTTATTGATGGACATTCCGATGAATTATTAATTCACAAAAGACAACTAATACTTTTTTCTTAGAAACGATAATTGGTCTGAAATTCAGATTATTATCGTTTCTTTTTTTACTAAACTTTTCATAATTGATGATTTTAATCTACATGAGAATTGTATTTTTAAGATAATGAAATTCAAAAAATTAAAATCACATTTTCATTTCTTAATCTAGGTTAAGTGCGTTACGCTTACTGTCTGTGTAACTTTGTCTTAACAAAATGAAATTATAATATTTAAAAAATAAAAATTATGGCAACTACAAAATGGTCAATTGACCCAACTCACTCAGAAATTGGTTTTAAAGTAAAACACATGATGTTTACCAATGTTTCAGGAAAATTTTTAACTTACGATGCAACAATTACTACTGAAGGTGATGATTTCGAAAATGCAGCAATTGAATTTTCAGGTGATATCGTTTCTATCGATACTGCCAATGCTGACAGGGACAATCACTTAAAAAGCGGTGATTTTTTTGATGCTGAAAACCATCCAAAATTAACTTTCAAAGCTTCTTCATTCAAAAAAATCAATGATGAAAAATATGAAATTACTGGAGATTTAAACATCAGAGGTGTTGCAAAAACAGTAACTTTTCCGGTAGAATTTAGCGGAATCCTGACTGATCCATGGGGAAATACAAAAGTAGGTTTAAGTATCGAAGGAAAAATTAACCGTAAAGACTGGGGTTTGAACTGGAACTCAGCTCTTGAAACCGGTGGTGTTTTGGTTGGAGAAGAAGTTAAACTGAACATTGAATTACAATTTGCTAAGCAGGCGTAATTATTATTTATTCTTTTGATTGTTTATTTTTTATTCATCATAGTCATCTGAATATTACATATTAAAAAACCCTTCCTAAACATTAGTTTAAGAAGGGTTTCATTATTTAAAACTATATTTAAATGCTAAATTTAAGCATTCGCAGTAGCTGCTTCTTTATCAATTTTACCAATTAATCCGGCTAAAACTTTTCCAGGACCAACTTCGGTAAATAAAGTAGCACCGTCAGCGATCATTTGCTGTACAGATTGCGTCCATTTTACAGGAGCTGTTAATTGAATGATCAGATTCTTTTTGATTTCGTTAGCATCTGAAACAGCACTTGCCGTTACGTTTTGATATACCGGACAAATTGGAGCTGAAAAAGTTGTCGCTTCTATAGCAGCAGCCAGTTCTTCTCTTGCCGGTTCCATCATTGGGGAGTGAAATGCGCCTCCAACAGGTAAAATTAATGCTCTTTTTGCTCCAGCTGCTTTCATTGCTTCACAAGCTTTTTCAACTGCAGAAGTTTCTCCTGAAATTACCAATTGTCCCGGACAGTTATAATTTGCCGCTACTACAATTCCGTCAATAGAAGCACAAACTTCTTCTACTACATTATCTGCTAATCCTAAAACTGCAGCCATTGTTGAAGGTGTAATTTCGCAGGCTTTTTGCATCGCCAAAGCACGTTGTGAAACTAATTTTAGTCCATCTTCAAAAGATAAAGCTCCGTTGGCAACCAAAGCTGAAAATTCGCCTAAAGAATGTCCTGCTACCATTTCCGGCTTAAAATCTTCTCCTAATGTTTTAGCTAAAATAACCGAATGTAAAAATACGGCCGGCTGTGTTACTTTTGTTTCTTTTAGTTCTTCGGCAGTGCCTTCAAACATGATATCTGTAATTCTGAAACCTAAAATTTCATTGGCTTTTTCGAATAATTCTTTCGCTAATGGGGAGGTTTCATATAAGTCTTTGCCCATTCCTGTAAACTGTGCGCCCTGACCCGGAAATACGTATGCTTTCATTTTGTGCTACATTTATTCAGTATCGTTACTTACTGAGGTTATTTTTTTTTGACTGCAAAAATAACACTTTTTTAGCTCGAATAATCCTTAAACATATAAATCCATGCTAATCTTGAAAATCGCAGATTGAAAGAAGTTAATAAGATAATGACAACTGCAATGATCGGGATAATTCTTAAATCGAATGTTTTATCGAAGAAAAACTGGGCGATACAATATGTTGCAATTCCCTGAGCTACTGTTAATCCGTAATTTACATACATCGCACCAAAGAAAAATCCAGGCTCTTTTTGAAATTTATAATTGCAATGACTGCAAGTTTCATTCATTTTTGGAAAACCGAAATTCAGGAAAATATTCTTGTCTTTAAAAACTTTTCCTTTATGACAAACAGGACATTCGTTGCTTAAAATATGAGTTAATGTACTAGACATGATATTGTTGTTTTATATTTATACAAAGGTAAATCAGATTGTATCAAAACCTTTTTTATATCTTCGCTACTTATAGCACAATAAAGACATTTTATCATGAAAAAGTATCCGGTTTATAGCGTAGAGAATTTTAGCTGCAACGATATTCATAGTGAATTTTATGTAAACACATTTAAGGAGCATTTAAAAAGCCACAGTTTTGTCGAAGAACCTCATCGGCATGATTCGTATTTGATGGTCTTTTTTACGGATGGATTCGGAATTCATGAAATCGATTTTGACCGATTTGAAATCCAAAAAGGAAGTTTATTTTTATTGCAGCCCGGTCAAATGCATCATTGGAGTTTATCTGAGGACATTGAAGGATTTGTGATTATATTTTCGCAGGAACTTTACAATTTATATTTCGGACAAAAAAAAATCAATGATTATAATTTTTATCATTCGATTCATAATCGACCTGAAATGCTTTTTGAAGCTGATGAAATACCCAAGATTTTGCCTTATTTTAAATTATTAACTGAAGAAAATAAGCAGCACAATAATTTTCAATTGGATAAAATGCTGAATTTACTGGATTGTATTCATATTGAAATTGGGCGCAAATACAGTGAAACCTATTCGCATCAAACCCATTCGTACAATATCAAAATCAATACATTCGAAAAGCTTCTGGAGCAGCATTTTAAAGAAGAAAAATCGCCTTCTTTTTATGCTGATAAATTAAATATCACCTTAAAACACCTTAACCGAATTTGCAATGAAATTTTACAAAAAACAGCCACAGAAGTCATTATGGATCGTGTAATTCTGGAAATTAAAAGAATGCTTACCGATAAAGATTTAGCTGTAAATGAAGTTGCATCGGCTATTGGCTATGATGATTACTCTTATTTTTCAAGAGTTTTCAAAAAACAAACGGGAGTTTCTCCGACGGCTTTTCGGGATTTAAAAAATAAAAAATTTCACCATATAAGTGATATAAGTTCATTTAAGTTTTGCTAATAATTTGTTTTCAAAAAGCATTTCGACTTCGCTAAATATTACAAAAAGTAAAACTTATATTTTCTTATATAACTTATATGGTTTAAAATTGCGTTAGAATTAAGCAGTAACTGGTTCTAAAATCCTGAAGTTGCTTTTAGGCGCTTCGCATAAGGAACAGCAATAGGTTTCGGCCAAATCTGTGAATAAAATACCTTTTGGAATGTTTTGACTTTCATCTCCGTATTCCGAATTGTATGTCGTTAAACATTCCTGGCATTGGTAAATGTATAATTTAGGTTTTTCTTTTTTCTGATTATTTTCGACTGTTTCAGGGATTGAGTTTCCTAAATCTTCAAAGTATTTTCTACTTAATTCAATTAAGATAGTTGGTAGTTCAAGCTTATCAATATCCTGAGAATGTACAATATACTCACGCGTATTTGGATCGAAATTCTTAGCATACAAAACATTGTAGGTATCACGAATTTTAATCGATTCCAGGTCTTTTGGCAATTCATTTTTTTCCACTACAATCGAAGTAAAATAATGTCCTTCGCGATTGTATTCAGATATTCCAAAATTTAACCCATAAGTACTAATGTCAAATTGATCCAGTGTTCTTACCAAAAAAGTTTTCAGGTTGAGTGCCCATTCCATTGCTACAGGTAAATGCCAGTTCAATTCTAAAAGCGAATGACGAACATTGATTCCTTTTTTTCCTAAAAATTTCTCCCATTCCAGTTTTCTGTCTTTTGGAATCCCTTTTATGATAAATGATTTCCATGGTGTGATACATATTTTTCCAATTTTACAATCGAAACATAAATCACACATTTCTTTCAGGAACTCCAAATCGTACAGATTATTTCTCCAATACAAGCCAAGCCAATACTGGTCAATTCCCATTCGGTTCATGCCTTCGTAATACGGAAAAGGATAAAATGGGACATTTAGAGGTTTATCAATAGTTCTGTTGTTTGTATCCAAAGCTTCACTTACGAGACTAAAAATCATATCGATTCCGAAAGATTCTTCGGTTGTAACAATACGTTCGATTTCATAGTAAAACGTTGCTATATCCCAACTGTAAATCAATACCGGATATACTTCCATACGATGCCATTTGGGTAAGCGAATGTACAAATACCAATAATCTTCATGTTCGGAAGCAATAAAATTAAGATGTCCGGTAAATAATGGAACCAACTGCTGCTTTGGATCATTGATATTGACCTTAAGTTTGGGCTGGTCTTTAAATTGTTCTAAAATATATAAAAACTTATTTCCTGTCAGCCAATTGGTATTTCTGAAAATATCTGTAGACACATAAGAAGAAACGATATTATTACCGCTCTTTTCATCGGGAAAAACAAAATGATGTTTCCCCATTTTTTCTTTATCCAAAGCTTTAAAGCCTTTTGGGAAAATAATATCCTGTCTTGAACCAAATGAAATCGAATCCAAACCCTGATCCGCAGCCATATTGACAACCTCCCTAAGTTCTCCTGGCGAAATAACACCTCCTTTTACTATTAATCTCGTTAATTCCATGTCTTTTTTAGTTTTTTTAGTTTGCTTCGCCAGTCGGCTTCAAGCCTCGAGTCAAGTTTCAGGTTTCAGGTTTTCTTAGATCGCGTTTCTAGCTTGAAACTAAAAAAATCTGAAACCTGAAACTAAAAAACACTATATTTTACATTTTGCTAAAATTTCTTTGACTTCGGTTTTACAGCTTCCACAGCCTAATCCGGCACCTGTATTTTTACATAAATCCGTAAAATTATTCACACCGCTTTTAATGGTTTCTTCAATGTTACCTGCTCCAACCTGACTGCAGGAACAAACTAATTTTCCCAATACCGGCTTGGCATTTGAACTTCCTCTAAGCAATGAGTTTCGTTTTTCTGACAATTCAATTTTGCTTTCGATCATCGTTTTAAACTCGGCAAACTCATTTTTGTCACCCATCAAAATGGCGCCGACCAATAAATCATTTTTGACTATACATTTTTTGTAATAGCGTTGTTTCAAATCGGCAAAAATTATTTCTTCATATGAATCATCGTTTTCCGGAATTTCAACATCACCAATACTGCATAGATTAATGTCTTCCAGTTTCAGGATGTTCATTAAAACAGAACCTTTGTAGTAACTGCTGATATCTCCGGCCAAAAAGTTAGCCAGAATATCCGCTTGTTCTTCTGCTGCTGATGTGATTCCGAATAACTGATTGTTGAATTCGGCTATTTCTCCAATAGCATAAATGTCCGGATTTGACGATTGTAAATACTGATTTACCTTTACTCCACGACCACAGGCAAGTCCCGTTTCTCTCGCAATTTCGATATTGGGAATAGTGCCAATGGTATATACAATAGCATTTGCGGTAATGATACGTCCACTTTTCAGGGCTATTTCAAGTTCGTTATCGTTGTCCGTTTCAAAAACAGTACTGACTTCATTATCAAAATAAATCTGAATATCACGAAGCTGCACTTCTTCGGCCAATAATTTGCTTGAAACACGATCCAACTGACGTTCCATTAAACGTGAAGCCCTTTGGATTATGGTAATTTTTACTTTTTTATGTTTTAAGGCCGCTGCTAATTCTAATCCTAACAGACCTCCACCCACGATCACTACATGTTGTTCTTCCGGAGGCAAATTGGTGTCATCAAGGTGTTTTTTTAAACGATCAGCATCTTCTTTTCGTCTCACGGTAAAACGTCCCGGCAAATGTAATTGTGCGTTTTCAGGCACAAACGGACGGCTTCCGGTAGCTAAAATCAAAGAATCAAAAGTATGTGTATCGCCTAAAGTGTCTATAATTGTTTTTTCGGCAGCATTTATTTTACCAACAGCAACACCAGCATTCATGGTAATTTTCAATTTATTTAATGCTTCACCGTCCTTCACCTTTAATAATTGTTGCCAGGAAAATTCGCCTGTCATGTATTCCGGGAGCAATACACGATTGTAAAACGGATTTATTTCATTTGAAAAAACTACAATTTCATCAGTAGAATTGAATTCACGATAATTTTGAATGAAACGGAAAGCCGCAGCTCCCGCACCCACAATTGCAATTTTCTGAAAAGGTTTTACATACTTGGTAATTGAAACTGTGGTATATTTAAAATCAGGCTCTTTTGAAATTGGATCAACTAAAGTATTGGTCAAATTATTGGTTCTGTTCAAATCATTTTCAAGCTGTTTTCCCCAGTGCATGGGCAGAAAAACCACTTTTTCCTTGATTGAATCCGTAACTTTTGCTTTTACACGAACGTCTCCGTTCTTGCTGGTTACAATTACGATATCGCCATCTTTAATATCTGCTTTAAAAGCATCAATCGGATTAATTTCTAGAACCGGACTTGGTGTATGCGTCATCAATCGCGATACTTTTCCGGTTTTTGTCATCGTATGCCATTGGTCACGAACCCTTCCTGTAGTCAAAATAAATGGAAATTGAGGAGATGGCTGTTCCGATGTATTTTCAATAGACGTTGGTAAATTAAAAATCGCTTTTTGTGATGGGGTATAGAATTTTTTATCCGTAAAAAGACGAGGCGTTCCAGGATGCCCATAATCCGGAACCGGCCACTGAAAAGTACCTTCGGTTTTTAATCGGTTATAATTTAAGAATGAAATATCAATATTAGTGTTTTTGGTCAGTGCACAATGCTCTTTGTAAATCTCTTCGGCACTATTAAAATTGAAACCGTTAAAATTCATTTTTTGAGCAAAACGAATCAGGATTTCAATATCCGGAAGTGCTTCTCCGGGAGCATTTATTCCTTTTGGCAAATACGAAATGCGACGTTCAGAGTTGGTCATCGTGCCATCTTTTTCCAGCCATCCTGCTGCGGGTAATAATAAATCGGCATATTTAGCCGTATCTGCATTATGCGAAATATCCTGAACGACAACAAATTTAGCATTTTGCAAAGCTTTTTCGATTCGACGGGAATCAGGTAAACTTACCAACGGATTGGTGCAAATGATCCAAACGGCCTTCATTTTTCCAGATTCCAAAGCCTCGAACATTTCGGTAGCAGTCAAACCCGGTTTTTCTGAAATTGCATCAACTCCCCAAAAATCTGCTACCTCTTTTCGATGTTCCGGATTGGCTAAATCTTTATGAGCGGCTAATAAATTGGCCATTCCGCCTACTTCCCGACCACCCATTGCATTAGGCTGCCCTGTTAGTGAAAAAGGGCCTGAACCCGGCTTTCCAACTTGTCCTGTTAATAAAGACAAATTCAATAAAGCGGTATTTTTATCTACTCCAACTGCACTTTGATTAAGTCCCATAGCCCACAAGGAGATAAATCCTTTTGCTTTTCCAATGGTATCAGCGGCCAGTTTAATGTCGTTAACTGAAATTCCGCATAATTTTGAAGCTTTTTCAAGTGAAGTGTTTAAAACTAAATCTTTATATTCTTTAAAATTTTCCGCATGATTTTTTACGAAGTCATGATCTACATATCCTTTTTCGATGATTCGTTTTGCCATGGCATGATATAAAATAATATCAGAACCCGGAATGATCTGTAAATGCAAATCGGCGAAAGCAGCTGTATCGGTTCTTCTCGGATCAACAACAATAATTTTTATTTTCGGATTATTTTCTTTGTGTTTTTCTAATCTTCTGAATAAAATAGGATGGCACCAGGCAGGATTTGCTCCTGTGATTAAAAAGGTATCAGCCAATTCAATATCGTCATAAGCAATTGGAACAGAATCTTCTCCAAATGTTTTTTTATACCCAACTACCGCAGAACTCATACAAAGCCTGGAATTGGTATCTATATTATTGGTTTTTAAAAAACCTTTTACTAATTTATTTACTAAATAATATTCTTCGGTTAAACACTGGCCTGAAATATAGAAACCAACACTATCAGATCCGTGTTTTTTTATGATAGAAGAAAAAACAGCTGCTGCACGATCAATAGCGGTATCCCAGCTTACACGCTCTAATGGATACGATTTGCTTCCGCGCATTTGTGGATACAAAATCCTGTCTGAAATATCATTTACCACATAATGCAAATTCATTCCTTTAGAACACAACATCCCCTTGTTTACAGGATGATCTTTGTCTCCTTCAACCATTACACCATTTTTGGGATCATTTGTAACGATTATTCCGCAGCCAACACCACAGTAGGAACAGGTAGTTTTGATTTTTGTGTTTTGCATTCTGGTTGTTTTTAAATACTATAATTATGATCTTTTAATAAGGCTCTAGATAAAGCACTTATTTAAATCTACACAAAAATAAGTATTTTTACGTATAAATACGTATTTTGTCAATTTATTTTTCTATTTTTGAATCAAAATAAATAAGGAATAGAATCGTACAGTGCTAAAGTAACTAGTGAATAGTTATTAGTGATTAATCTGAAGACATAAGATTAACATGAATAAGAAGCTAATCACTCTTCACTAATTACTATGGACTAATAGCTAATCAAATAAAAAAGGAATCCCATGAAAGAAGAATTGGCCATTTGTTATACCTGTACAAACGAGAACTGTTTTATAAAAAAACACCTGCACTTAGAGCAAATGAAGCAGTATGTTGCCAAAAAACACAGCTTCGTATGCAAAAAATCGCATCAGTTTATTATTGAAGGCGCTCCTATTCATGGACTTTATTTTATCTGTAAGGGAAAAGTAAAAACAGTCAAAACCGGCATTAACGGACGTGAGCAGATTGTTCGCTTAACCAAAAACGGAGATACAATCGGATTTCGTGGTTTTGGTACCAGCAAGCGTTATTTAATTGGCGCATACGCTCTGGAAGATACTGTTTTATGCAATTTCAGTAATGAAACGATGATGGAAATACTTCAAAATGTTCCTGAATTTACGTATGCCCTAATGTTATTTTATGCTGATGAATTAAACAAAAGTGAAAACAACATTCGAAAAATTGCACACATGAATGTTCGGGAACGCATAATTGATTTACTCTTATATATCCATCGTAAGTTTGGTCAAACCAATGGTTTAATAGAAATTGAACTTTCCCGAAAAGAAATCGCTGACTTCGCCGGAACTACTGAAGAACAGGCAATTCGCATACTCTCAAGTCTTAAAAAAGAAGCGCTTATAAAAACAGTTGGCAAAAGAATTGGCTTATTGGCGCTTCCAAAACTGCAGTCTGAAATAATGGAACATAAATATTTCTAATTAAGATCTAAGTAGTTTCTTTTTTTCAAAACATTTCTTCTTCATAAATCTCCTTTTTGAGTAGTTTCAACTATCACTTAGAAACTATTCTACGTATGTTTCTAAGGTTTTTTGCTTTTATTCTCAAAAAACACTTAGAAAAAGGTTCATTTTTTATCCAAATAAACCTTAATTTTTTTAAAACATTAGTCAAAACCTCAAAACACACCATCCGTAAAGCCTTGTTATGACTTAGTTATTTTAAATTTTCTGCGATAACACAGTAAATAAATTGATTTTAAAACGCTTTTTTTAGCTGAAAAAAAATGTTTTGATATGGCAAAAGGACACTACTTAAGTATTAGTACGTATGTAAGTTTGCTTCATACTAATCAAAACAAATAACCATGTCTACATTAACAAATCTGATATTAAAGAATCAAAACCAAAAAAAAGAAAGCCTTTTTAATACAAAACTTTCAAAAACAATTTTACTCGGAGTTGCTATTACTTGTTTAGGGAAATTTGAAGCGAAAGCACAATTTACACTTACAGGTCAGTTAAGAGACCGTGTTGAAATGCGTGCCGGACAAGGAACACTTCAGCAAAAAGGAGATAAAGCAGCCTTATTTACAAGCCAAAGAACAAGATTATCTGCAGGATATACAGGATATCGTTTTAAAATTTACACTTCATTACAGGATGTTCGTGTTTGGGGGCAGGATGCTTCTTCTATCAACAGAACAACTACTGAGGCCAATAACGGAATTTTATTGCACGAAGCCTGGGCAGAAATTTCTTTAGTAGATACCTTAAGTACTATTCAGAATTTCTCGGTAAAGGCAGGACGTCAGGAAATCTCTTATGATGATCAGAAAGTTTTAGGAAGCTTAGACTGGCTGCAGCAAGGAAGACGCCACGATGCAATCGTTTTTAAATATGCAAACAAAGGCTGGATTGCAGATGTTGGGGCAGCTTTCAATCAAAATAAAGAAAATAATACCGGAACAATTTATAACGGAACCAATTCAGCTTATGGTGCAGGAACAAACGGAATTGGAACGATGTACAAATCATTTCAATATGCCTATATAGGTAAGAAATTCTTCTTTGGTGATTTGTCTTTTCTATTCTTTAAAGATGACTTTAATAAATATACCAACGTAACAGCCGGAACACCTCCTGTAACTACAAAGGTAAACGGTGAAGGCGTTTGGAGCAGAAACACAACCGGAATTTACTATAACGTAAATGCAACCCGAAAATTAAATTTCATGGGAAGCTTCTATCATCAGGGCGGTCATGACAAGGACGGAAGGTCTTTAAGTGCCAACATGGCTTCTATCACATCAACGTATCAGGTTGGAAGAAAATTATTCATAGGGCCCGGAGTTGATTATTTATCTGGTGATGACGGAACAAAAACCGTAACTACTACTTCTGATAATAATCGTTTTGATCCACTATACGGAACGCCTCATAAATTCTGGGGAAGTATGGATTATTTTTATGCAGCCAATGGATTCGGAAAACAAGGTTTATTAAATTATTTCTTCAAAATAAAATACAATGCCAAAGACAATCTAAGCTTCAATTTAGATGTACACGGTTTTGAATCGGCAAACAAAATAACTAATGGCGCAGGCGGTAAATTAAACTCTTATTTAGGTACCGAAGTTGATTTAACGGTAAGATACAATCTAACCAAAATTATCAATTTTGAAGCGGGTTACTCTATCATGAAAGCAACAAATTCATTGGCTTCTGCACCTGTTAAAAATGTCGCCAATGCAGATTTAACACCACAATTTGCTTATGTAATGCTAAATATCAAACCAAATTTCCTTGCAAAGAAATAATTGAATAAAATAACTTTTAAAACTATTTAAAATGAAAAAAGGACTCATAAATACAAAAATGCTATTGACTTTATTATTAGTTATTATAGCTTTCTTCACAGAAATATCAGCTCAGAATGACCCTGTAAAACTAGGATTTATTCCACTAACAGACTGCTCGCCAATTGTTATGGCAAAAGAATTGGGGTTGTTTAAAAAATACGGCGTTGAAGTGGTAGTGACCAAAGAATCTTCATGGGCAAATGTTCGTGATAAAATTTTAACCGGAGAATTAGACGGAGCGCACTGTCTGTATTCAATGCCATTTTCGGTTTACACAGGGGTAGGAGGAAAAGCAGGTTCTGAAATGAAAATCGCCATGATGCTAAACGTAAATGGTCAGGCGATTACACTTTCAAAAGATTTTTGCGGAAAAGTTGGTTTCAAGCAAATGAATAAAGTAGCGCCGGTTGTAGCAGCAAAATTAAAAGCTGAGAGAGAAGTGACTTTCGCCATGACTTTTCCGGGAGGAACGCACGATTTATGGTTGCGTAACTGGATGGCAATTGCAGGTGTAAATCAAAAAACATCAAAAATCATTACGATTCCGCCTCCACAAATGGTTGCAAACATGAAAGTAGGAAACATGGATGGTTTTTGTGTTGGAGAACCTTGGGGAGGAGTTGCAGTAAAACAAGGAATTGGTTTTACACAAGTTGCATCTCAGGACATCTGGAAAGACCATCCTGAAAAAGCTTTGGTAGTAAACAAAGAATTTAGCGAAAAACGCAGAACAGATTTGGTTAAAGTAATGAAAGCTGTTTTAGAAGCCTGCATCTGGTTAGACAATCCTGCCAATCGCAAAAAAGCGGCTGCTGTAATTGGAAAGGCACCTTATGTAAACGCTCCTGCAGACGTGATCGAAAACAGATTAATGGGTAATTATGATTTAGGTTGTAATCAGGGTACTCAGGTTTACTCTAAAGATTATATGCTGTTTTACAAAGGCGGAATGGTAAATTATCCTCGTAAATCACATGCAATCTGGGCAATGGCACAATATGTACGTTTTGGGATGTTAAAAGAAGCACCAAATTACAAAGCTATTGCAGACAAACTGATTTTACAGGATTTATACGAAGAAGTTGCCAAAAGCATGAAAGTAAAAGTACCAAATGATGATATGAAACCTTTCTCTTTAACGATGGACAAAACGGTTTTTGACCCTTCAAATCCTGCAGCTTACCTAAAAGCAGTTAAATAATAAAGTTCTTTTTATTCCCGTACATAAGTTTGTTTCTTGCCACAGATTTAATGTCTTTAAAACATTATCCTTTAAGCCTACTTAAAGTTTTAATCTGTTAGAATCATTTTAGCTGTGGCAAAATTTACTTACTCGGGAATTCATAAATCTAATTTCTAAATTTAAATTACAATATCATGTCTGATAAAGATACCTTAACACTAAGTGCTGTTTCCGGTCAAGCCGAAGTTTTGACACCAGGCACTTCAAATGATTCCGTAAAAAATGACAAAATAAAATTGATTATCAGTCAATTTGCAGAAAAATTAAAATCGACTGTATTCGCAGGAATCGGAGTTCTTGTTTTTATAGGCTTTTGGAGCTTACTCAGCATTTATACCAAAGATGCCCTTCCTGGACCTTTAGCAACTTTTACCGTTTTAAAAGAAATGCTAAGCGATCCGTTTTATGATTACGGACCAAACGACAAAGGAATCGGGTTACAATTATTCAATTCAATCAAAACTGTTTTAACCGGATTTTTGCTGGGATCTTTAATAGCAATTCCAATTGGAATTCTGATGGGAGCCAGTACTATTTGCAAACAAATTTTATACCCGATAGTACAGCTTTTAAAACCGGTTTCACCATTGGCTTGGTTTCCAATTGGGCTTGTTGTTTTTAAAGATACCGGAATGGCGACTATTTTTATTGTTTTCATTACCTCATTATGGTCAACTTTAATCAACACTTCTTTTGGAGTAGCTTCGATTCCTCAGGATCATAAAAATGTAGCAAAAGCTTTTGGGTTTTCAAAAATGCGTTATTTAACCAAAATTTTAATTCCATACAGTTTGCCTCACATCATCACCGGATTGCGTTTAAGTATTAGTGTGGCCTGGCTGGTAATCGTAGCCGGAGAAATGCTTTCGGGAGGTGCCGGAATTGGATTTTTTGTATGGGACAGCTGGAATGCCCTAAGTTTAGAAAAAGTAATCTCAGCCATTATAATCATCGGAATCGTAGGGCTTCTTTTCGATAAGTTATTCACTTTTATTGAAAGTAAAGTGGCTTATAAAGCCTAGAAAAGGTTCTGAGTTTAAAAGGTTGCAGATCTCAAATCTTTCAATCATTAAATTTTTCAATCATTAAATAAAAACATCATGAGTTATTTAGAAATAAAAAATTTAGAAATATCATTCCCAACACCAAAAGGAAAATACATTGCAGTTCGGGATATTAATTTGTCTATTCAAAAGGGAGAAATAATCTCCATTATCGGACATTCAGGATGTGGAAAATCAACTATAATGAATGCCATTGGAGGAATGTTAACTCCAACGGGAGGTTCTGTTGAATTGGCTAACAAAAAAATAAAAGGACCAGGACCGGATCGCGGAATCGTTTTTCAGAACTATTCGCTTTTACCTTGGTTAACTGTCGAAGAAAATATTTTTCAGGCTGTTGATTCGGTTATGAGTATTTCTAAAAAAGAAAAACACGAAATCGTAATTGAGAACCTTAAAATGGTGAATCTTTTTGAGCACAAAGACAAATTACCAGGACAGCTTTCAGGCGGAATGAAGCAGCGTGTTGCTATTGCAAGAGCCTTCGCTATAAATCCGGGCGTATTGCTTTTGGACGAACCATTTGGTGCTTTGGATGCTTTAACAAAAGGTTCGATGCAGCTTGAAGTATTAAAGTTATGGAACTTAAACAATCGCGAAAAAACCATCGTTATGATTACACATGATATCGAAGAAGCATTGTTTTTATCAGATAGAATTGTGGTTTTAAATAACGGACCAGCCTCGACTATCCGCGAAATTGTCGAAGTACATCTGCCAAGACCAAGAAATAAAATTGAAATTGTAAAAACCCCTGAATATATCGATTTAAGAGATCGTTTATTGCACTTGTTAACAGATAAATTCTCTATTGAAGATATGGGAATGGTATATAAAAGCTAGTTCTCACTTATTTCTCAATAACATATCCTTGTAATAAATGGCATTACAAGGATTCTTTGATTAAAAAAGAAGCCAGGAAATATTTCAATAACTCAATCCCGAAACTATGACAAGTACTATTTTTGATTTCGTTGGAGACAATTCCGGCGAATGGCAAGTTACTTCAATGACAGCCTACAAAGGCAATCCTATCGAATCTGTTTCACATTTGACTAAAGTTCCTTTAGGAGATTTGAGTCAATCTGAAAAAGGAATCTGGTCTTTTAAAGGAATTATCAGCAATTTGCGTTACACTGAAAAAGAAGAAAAAGACAAATTAACTGCAATTCAGGAAGACCTTGGGAGAAAAAATGCTACCCTCGCAGCCTTTATTCCGATTCGAAAATCAGAAACCTGGTGGAATCTGGCGCAAGACGAACGCAGAAAAATAATGGAGAGTAAATCGAAGCATACCCAAACCGGAATGAAATACCTGCCTGCTATTGCCCGAAAATTATTCCACTCGAGAGATATTGGTGAGGCATTTGATTTTTTAACCTGGTTTGAATATGCTCCAGCTGATGCAGAAGCTTTTGAGGAACTTTTAGACACTTTAAGAAAAACAGAAGAATGGACCTATGTTAATCGTGAAATTGACATTCGATTAAAGAAAGTTTAGTAGAGACGCAAAATTGTGCCTCTATTTGCTATTTTAATTTTTTCCCATTATCATAGAAATTTGTTATCATTCCATTTTTATCCGATAAACATAATTCCTTTCCATTTTTCTTTCCGCCTTTGTACTCACAACTATAAACTAATTTATTTTCAGAATAGAATTCTTCTAATGTTTTATCTCCATTTTCATCAAAATAAATAGTCGAATCTATATTTCCATCAAAATCTAAACGATTTTCTTTTTTCTTTTTAAAGAATGCATTTTCGTAATAATACGTTTTTCTACTTGGAATTCCTTTCATGCTTTTATTATAGTAAGTGGTAAAAAGTACGATAATACCATCTTTATACTCTTCCTTTGCTAATAATACGTTATTAGTCCATCTATGTATTTCTACAGAACCTGTAAAAATCGAATCATCAGCCGTTTTATAAACAAGATTTTCTTTAACATAAATATCTTTAGGATTAAGTGCCGTAGTATCCTGCGAAAAACTTTGAAGACTAAAAAACAATAAAAAAAAGAATACTATTTTATGATTCATAAATTAATTTATATTAAGTGTTTAGCGCCTAATTTATTTTTTTCTCCCAACAAAACGAATCACAGAACCTTTTCCGTTATGAAACAAACCTTCGCTTAATTCAATTTCTTTTTCCTCTAATTCGATGATTTCATAATCAGAAAAATCGGACTGGATTTCTTCAATTGAGAATAAGGATTCAATATCTTTTGGACCGCCTACTTTATGATCCTTCGCCAGATATTCAAGATGTTTTTTGCTGAAGGCTTCAAAAATTATAATTCCGCCTTTGCGTAAATACTGCTGTAGTGTTTTATGAATAGCCGATTTTATTTCTGCGGGAAAATGTGCATAAATCAGAGCAATTGCATCAAATTGTTCTGTTTGATAATCAAGAGATTCTAATTCACCAACCTGATAACCAATCGTTACATTATTAGCTTCAGCCAGTTTAATTGCCTTGTTTTTTCCCTCGGCACTAATATCAAAAGCATCAGCCTTCCAGCCTATTCTGGCTGCAAAAACAGCATTTCGTCCTTCTCCTTCTGCCGGAAAAAGGATAGTTCCTGGATTTAATTTTTCCAGTTGTTCTTTTAGGTAATTATTAGGTTCCTCGCCATACGCAAATTCTTCTTTGCTGTAGCGGTCATCCCATCTTTGGGCCCAGGGGGTTGTCATGTTATTGCGTTTATTTTTATCATGCACTACTCGTTTTAGTGTTATGGCAATAAAAGTTTTGGGAGCGTTTTCATAAAATCGTATTTTTACTATTTCACAGCTAAGTTATAATTTTAAAAGTATAATCTATACGAAATGCGGATATAATATCTGACACAAAAGATGTTTTATCCGATATTTTTTTATCTTTGAGACTAAGACTTTTTAATCTAAATGGCTTTATCTTTGAGCCATTAGAAAATTGATACTCGTTATGGAACAGAAAATACATCAGGGAAG
The DNA here is from genome assembly GCF_903819435.1 of Flavobacterium salmonis. Taxonomy (GTDB): domain Bacteria; phylum Bacteroidota; class Bacteroidia; order Flavobacteriales; family Flavobacteriaceae; genus Flavobacterium; species Flavobacterium chungangense. The sequence continues at coordinate 373,252 of NZ_CAIJDP010000060.1, forward strand.
AAACGTAAAACGTTTTAGAGAAATGCTCGGCATCAAACAAGAGGCTTTGGCTTATGCTCTGGGAGATGACTGGAACCAGAAGAAAATTTCTATCCTGGAGCAGAAAGATGTTATTGAAGATGGTCTTCTTAAACAAATCTCGAATTCTTTGAAAATTCCTGTTGAAGCTTTTCAGAATTTTGATGAGGAGCAGGCTGTAAACATTATTGCTAACACTTTTCATGAAGGAGCAGTTGCTAACAATTCTGGATATATCAATTGCACTTTTAATCCGATTGATAAAATTGTGGAAATACATGAAGAGAAGCTAGCTTTATACGAGCGTATGCTGAAAGAAAAAGATGAAATGATGACAAGGCTTGAAAAGCTAATCAGTAAATAACCCCGTTGTTTTTTAAGTATTCTTTACTAACATTATTCATATCTGTGAAATACTGAGTTGCTTACTTACAACAGTTAACCATTTTTATAAAGTATATAAAATAAGTTGATACAATAAAAAAACCTCGCAAATTGCGAGGTTTTACTTTTATATACTTTATAGAGCCCCTATGTCCGCACGGAAAAAATTTCCGCGTAATCGTTGAGCATAACTGCGCGATCGGGTTGCCATATTGCAATTTCAAACTATTGGGTTTCCATTAGATAAATAGTCGACAGTTAGATAAAATATCGTTTGTCCAATCTTAACCAATAAGTTTTGTCATACCACTATTTACATCTATTTCTGCAAAATTATGTTTTCCCATAACGATAAGCAGTTTGTCTGTATTATATCCTATATATCTTATTTGAGGCTCTCCCACTTTTGGTTCTCCACAAACAGAAATTACATTGGTTTGCCATTTCAATTTGCTTCTTTTGTAGGCAGATATTGTTTGCAGGTCATTTTCAACATAATAAATAATGTTGTTTTTTTTAATTCCTCTTTTTTGTGTTTTTGCAAAATTTATTTCTGAATTTTTTGAAATTAAAGCATCATTTAATTTTTCAGCAATACCCGTTTGAGTTACAAAAAAGGTTAACATAGATAATTTTAGAAATGGTTTCATCAGGATAGAATTTGGGGTTCATAATCGGCTCAAATATAACTAATTAAAGCATATAATATGCTTTTAGTAAGTCAAAAAAAATACCCTTTTTCTGAAACAGAAAAAAGGGTAAAATATGTAAGTAAATTTCGGATAAAAACGATTTGTTTTTAGCTAAAATTCTTATATTCAGTGATAACCATAGGTAACTAATCCTTTATTCCAATTTTAAAACCTTTAATATATTCAACAGGTTTTTTTCCATCATACAGCATATTGTCAATAAATTCTGTAGTTGCAGGCTTATAGCCATCAGTTACAGGAATTTCTGCTTTTGTTAAAAATCCTTCTTCTAATAATAATTTGGCAGCAGTGTTCCAAATTTCGGGTTTATAGACCTCTTTGATTTTAGTATGATACCATTCATTTGTTTTGGGTTCTGCAATTTGTCCCCAGCGCTTCATTTGAGTCAAAAACCAAATCCCATCAGAATAATAAGGATAAGTGGCATTGTATCTAAAAAAAACATTGAAATCAGGTATAGATCTAACATCCCCTTTTTCGAATTCAAATGTTCCCAACATCGAATTATCGATTACTCTTTTTTCTCCGTCTACATAAGCCGATTTTGACAGAATACGGGTTGCTTCTTTTCTGTTCACAGGGTCATCCAGCCATTTTCCTGCTTTAATCAATGCTTTTGTAATTGCAATTGTAGTATTTGGGTATTTTTCGACAAATTCCTTCGTCATCACAAATACTTTTTCAGGATGGTTTTTCCAGATTTCCCTGCTTGTAACAACCGGCACCCCAATTCCCTGATCAACAGCCTGCTGATTCCATGGCTCTCCTACGCAATAGGCGTTTATAGTCCCTGCCAGTAATGTTTCCGGCATTTGTGGCGGTGCTGTTATATTCAACAGTACATCTCCGCCTGTCGTTCCTTTACTTCCCTGAATATTATTGTTACTATAAAATCCCGGATTAATTCCTGCGGCAGCAAGCCAATAGCGCAATTGATAGTTATGATTCGAATAAGCAGATACAACTCCAATCACAAAAGGTTTGTTTAGTTTTTTATAAAGGTTTAAAGCCGGCATAAGCGCACTTGCAGGTATTGGATGTACCGGTTTGCCATATTCCTGCGGAATACTATCCACAATTTTTGACCATACATCTTTTGAAACCGTAATAGCATTTCCGTTCAAATCCATAGAAAATGTTGTAACAAGAGCTCCTTGTCGTCCACAGCCAACTGCAGCAGCTATGGGTTGTCCGGCCAGCATCTGTGCACCATCAATTTGCTGATCTAATACTTTATCTAAAATATCTCTCCAGTTGGCCTGTACTTCCAGCTTTACATTTAAGCCTTCAGCTTCAAAAAAACCTAAATGTTTTGCAATTGCCAAAGGAGCCATATCGGTAAGTTTAATAAATCCTATTGTTACATTTGGCTTCTCAAGAACAAGTTTTTTTGTTGTTGGAGGATCGGTTAATAGAAATTTAAAAGATGTACTATTTGTATTTTTGCCTTTAAAACTAAAAACAATAAAGAGTACAATAATAAGCGTAGACAATCTGAGTAATGTAGGTTTCATACTGGCTGATTTTTGGTTAAAAAATAAATTGGCATTTACTCTAAAAAAAGAGTACTGAATTATTTCCTCAAAGAAATAATTAGCAGAAAAACGACATCAATCGTTTAGGAGATAATTTTATAAAAAAAGAGTTTTTGAAATTAATCAAAAACTCTTTTTTTAAGATTCCTTTTACAGTGGTTATAAAAAGGAGAAAAAAATAGAACACTTTTGGCTTCAGCCTAATTCAAATAACTAAATAACTAAGAATTAAAAAAAATATAAAAGTTTACTGTCTATCGATTACTTTTGACAAAACAGGTTGTTTTTCGTTCATTATTTTGGTAATTGTATAATGCATCCAAATCAAACAAATAACAGAAAGAAGAAGAATAAAAATCCAGGAGCTTGACCAGATTCCAGTTGCGGTTAATAAGTATCCAAAAATAATTGGACCAAAGAACCCTCCTAAACCACCAATCATACCTACCATACCGCCAACAACTCCAACTTCTGTCGGAAAATATTCAGGAATGTGCTTGTAAACTGCTGCTTTCCCTATTCCCCATGAAATTCCAATTAAAATTACCAATACCAAGAAAACCCACATATTGGCATCAAACTTAATTACAGTAATTCCTTTTGCAAGTAATTCTTTTTTCTTTACGGTTTGATTTTGTTCTACAACTACCTGCTGCCATGATGTACTGGTTGGAAAAATAGCACTTTCATCTGTGATTTCCTTTTTCTGAGCTACAGCAAAATCTGTTTCCCCAATTTTAATATTTTGATCAGAAACTGAAGTAATTATTCCTTTTTTAGTCGCCAAAACTCCAGGACCCGTTGTCGTAATTTCCATTTTTGGAACCATTAACAAAGCACTCAAAATAACAGAAGAACTCAACACCCAGTACATTACTTTTCGGGCTCCGTACTTATCTGACAAGTAACCTCCAAAAGCCCGGATGACACCGGATGGCAAGCTAAACATTGTAGCAAATAATCCACCCATTACCAGACTCGTTTGGTAAACGTTCATGAAATTTGGTAACAACCATTGGGAATATGCAACAAAACATCCGAAAACTAAAAAGTAATACGCTCCAAAACGCCATACACGGGCAGACTTTAAAGAGCCCAACATTTGTGAAACACTTTTTGTATTGTTTTCTATTTTTTTGTTTTCTGCGAATAACAAAAAGGCAACACCAATTACAACTAATGCAACTGCATAAATAACAGGAAGAATTTTCCAGCCGTTTTGTGGATCCTCTATAGAAAAATGATTTAATAGCGAAGGAGCTAAAAAAGTAGTAATTGCAGCTCCGGCATTCCCCATTCCGAAGATTCCTAAAGCGCGTCCCTGCCATTCTTTTGGATACCAAATTGAGGTGTATCCAACCCCTATTGCAAAACTTGTTCCTACCATTCCGAACAAAAAGCTTAATATAGCAAACATTAAAAAGCTGCTAACAAAAGGCAATAAAAATAAAGGAATAGAACACAGTAATAATAATAATGAAAATACATATTTTCCACCAAATTTATCCGTAAGAATACCCATTGGCAAACGCATCACAGAACCGGTTAATATCGGAATTCCAAGCAACCAGCCTACCTGAACAACGCTCCAGTTAAAGATTCCGTTATCTACTAAAAAAGTTACTAAAACTCCATTTAAGGTCCAACATGCAAAACACACTGTAAATGCCAATGTGTTTAAAAATAAAATTTTGTGTGATTGCGATAATGAATTTGTATTTGTCATGGTACTTATATTTTTTTTGGTAAAAATAAGTACTAAAACGTAGTTAAAAACTGCGAAAACGCAGTTTTTGAAAAATATTTACGTAATTATACGTAGTTTTTTATAATAATGAATATTCAGCAGCTTTATTAGAAAGTTCCATTAGGTTTTTTACTTTTAATTTTTTCATCAAATTAAAACGATGTACCTCTGCAGTACGTTTGCTTATATCTAAAGCTTCAGCAATTTCTTTATTGCCTTTTCCGGATAATAAAAGTGTCAAAATTTCTTTTTCTCTCTTTGTGATCATCATTTCTTCTCCAAAATTTTGTTTTGGCTCTGCAGAAAGTGATGAAGTTGTTAACTGACTTATTAAAATAGAAGAAATATCACCGCTAAAATATTTACCTCCATTGGCCACGGTATGTAAGGCTTTCAAAAATTCGTCTTTACTGGAACCTTTTAACAAATACCCGTCAGCTCCTGCTTTTATAGACTTTAATACATACTCCTCCGATTCGTGCATCGAAAGCATGATAATTTTTACGTTGTTACTATCGCTTCTAAGTTTTTCTACTACTTCGATACCGGTCAGGTTAGGCATGCGAATATCTACTATAAGTAAGTCCGGCTTATGGGCATCAACAACATCAAGTGCATCGGCACCATCAATTGCTTCACCTACAACCTCTATGTTTGCTTCATTTTCAAGTAAAGATTTAATTCCATCTCTTACAAAAACATGATCGTCTGCTAATACAACACGAATAATATCACTCATATTCTACTTAATTTTGATTCTGAACTTTTACGTATATTCATCTATAACGAACCGCTAAGATACGTAATTTTTAAATTAAGAAATTAGTTAATGTGAAAATGTATCAATTAGGTAATTAGATAATTTCATAGTGAATCAAATTTTGGTGTTCTTGAATTGTAAAATAAAAAACAGTCTAAACTTTATTATGATTTAAGAAACATACTTTTAATTGAAAATGAAAAAGTTACGCTATTAATTATATAAAATATCTATTATCACATTTTTCCAATTATCTAATTGGCGCATTTCTCTAATTGACTAATTATCTATTTTCGAAATCGGGATATTAAAAGTAATTCTAGTTCCTTCTCCCAGAATAGAGTTAATAAATACACGACCGTTGATGTATTGAATTCTTTCATTCATAAACAATAGCCCCATTCCGGACTCACTGTTTCGTTTTTTATCAACGCTTGTCTTATCAAACCCTTTTCCGTTGTCATCAATTATAATACTTAATAAAGTTTCACTGTGAGACATCTGCACAATAATATGGGTTGACTCCGCATATTTTATAGCATTATTAATGGCTTCCTGAGTCAGACGATAAATATTTATTTCAATTAAAGAATCCAGTCGCTGGTCAAAATCGGTTTTATTGTAAAACAGTATTTCTTTTCCTGTCAATTTAGAAAGCTCCTGAGTCAATTTTGCAATTGACGAAACGATTCCGTGGTCACTTAATTCGGGTGGCATCAAATTAAAAGTCGCCGTTCGAACGCCTTTAATAATATCGAGTGATAATTTTTTCAGGTATTCTATTTTCTGTGCCGATTTCTCTTTGTCATCCAGATTAATACTCTCCAGACTAAATTTCAATCCGGTTAACATCTGCCCTATTCCGTCATGAATTTCTTTGGCAATACGATTTTGCTCATTTTCCTGATTTTCAACAATTTTACTCGAAATAATCTTTTGCTGATTGATTTTTTCGGTACTGTTTTCAATGTTCAGACGTTCAACTTCGCGTTGTGCTTTTTTACGTTCAGTAATATTAAAACAGACAATTAAAAGTTCCAGTTCGTCCTTTTTAATCATTACAGGCACCATTGATAAATCCAGCCAGATTGTCTGATCTTCTCTGTTATGAATTTTAATCTCGCCCTGCCAGCCACTTCGCTGCTTCTCAAAAATAATACGGTCTATATTAAGCTGTTCCTTTTCATCAATCGTTAAGATCTGTGAAAAAGTTTTATTCGACGAAAATTTGGTATAATTTAAAAGTTTTGCGAATTTTTCACCTACGTGAATGATAGAGCCATCGGGTGCAATTCGGCAATAAAGCAAGGTATTTTCCATCGCATAATTCAGCGATTTCAACTCTTTTACAGAGTTTTCCTTGATTTCACTAATGATTTCGGTATCGTAGGCAAGTTTTAAAGCTTTCTTTTGAGAAGATAAAAGCTTAGCAATAAGCTTTTCAATTTTTTTGTTGGTAGGTCTAAAGATAAAAAAGAATTCGAGAATCAGTACCAACAATGTAAATCCGAAAATCCAATATTCAGTTTTGCGCTGTTCAGTGACTTTCTGATGTGCTTCAATATCATACTGGCTAACTATTTCATTCATTTTCGAAAGAAAAATACTTTCATTTTTCAGAATAATAGCTACCAGTTTTTGATTGGCTTCAAGATTGTTTTTTTGTTCTAAATTAAGAAGAAACAATTCTGTTGTTTCAACAACAGCTGTAAAATTAGGTTTTATTTGAAAGTATAATTCATTTAGCTTCTCGCTTTTTTCTTTTGGAAAAGCAAGACTGTCACTTCCATTTTCTAAAGCATCCTGATTAATTTTCCAAAGTGACAATAAATTTCGAAGATGGGCAATTTCCTTTTTTGGAGAAGCATCAGAAACAAAATTTAAAATTAAAACTTCCTTGGTAATTCTTTGACTCAACATCCTTTGTTTACCGGAAATATTGATAATTTTAGAATCGCTAAGCTGCTGTTTTAAGTTATATTGAATTAAAAGCTGACTTAAAATAATGGTTATGGCAATAGTCCAGAGTGCAAAAAAATACAAACGTCGTAAGTTTTTGAATGTAATTTTCTCTGCAACTTCCTGATTGCCTTTTTTCATTCGAAGATAATATTTGTTTTTAGCGGAAAATGGAATTCACTTTCGCTTATTTCATAAAATCAGATTATAATCCCAAAGATGCTTTTATCAAATTTAAGTTTTCTTCTGAGTATTTGATTTTTAAGGCTTCCTGATGTCCTTTTTCAGACATTTTATCCCAGGTTTTTTTAATGATGTTTTTAAGTTTTTCATCATCATGCTTTTCAACAAACGGCTCTAAGTAATAATCTAAGAATACCAGACAAATTACATCTTCCAGCAATTGGGTTTCGGCATCTTTTTTAAGTAATTTTTTTTCAATTAAAAAAGAAACACGGTCAATAAAGGCTTGCTCATACCCGGATCTTTCGAGAATTTCGGCAGTAGTTTTTGCGTGGAATTTTTTTAAATCTTCTCTCCATCTTAAGTATCCCACACGATCCATTGGGTAAGACTCGCGTGCCACTTTCCATCTGCAGATATGCTGTGCTTTTGAAGCAATCTGAACCTCTTCTGATGCCTCAGAACAAAACTGCATCAGTTTTTCATACATCCTGTTTGAGTATAAAAGCTCTTTTGGATATTCAGTATTTTGATCAATTTCAATATTCGGATCCTGAGCATTTTCAGCATCAATCCATTCACTTGCTTTCTGAAAAGGTGTATTCATTTTTTTTGAAAATATATTTTCAAATATACGTAATTAATCTAAAAAGCCAATGAACACTTCGTCTTCAACAATTTTAACCGGATATGTTGCAATTTTCAAATCATCATCTCCATTTAGATTAGAACCATCCACTAATGAAAAAGTTTTTTTATGCATTGGGCAGGCAATTTTAGGAATATCATTTGCAGAACCTGTCATTCCTCTTGACAAAACCATTTCCATTTTGTGCGGACAGGCATTTTGGCAAGCGTACCATTCGTTACGTCGTGCAAAATTAAAAACGGCAATTTGTTTATTTTTGTATTTGATGCAACCGCCACGGTTAGTTGGAAAATCACTCACATTACCGGCTTTGAACCATATTTTGGCATCACTTGGATGCACAGTTTCGTATTGGTTTAAAATTTCTTCCATTTTGGTTGTATTTATAAATCTGTGTTCTTATCCCTCCCTTTACAATCAAGAGAGTTTGATGGCGCAGTAAAAAAGAGGGTAAGAGGACAGCAATCGTTAATTATATTTTTTAAACTTTATTAAACACATAGGAACATAGACTTTAATTATCGGAAAAGGAACTCCAAAAGAAACTCGTTTCTCACACATAGCTATTTGTATGATAATAACAATATCTTTTTGAGTTTATAAAATCTATGTTGCTATGTGCTAAACATTAAATTTATGACCAGGCTTTTGGCATTTTTTGATCTCTTAAAGGAACGAAAGCAATATTATCATCCTTTTCATCTGAGTTTACAAAGTGACTGAAGCGTTTCAATAATCTTGGCTTTTCAAGAGCTTGTTTCCACTCACATTCGAAAGTGTTAACCAAAGTCTGCATTTCAGCTTCTAAAGTTTCACACAACCCTAAACTATCTTCAATGATTACTTCTTTCAAATAATCTAAACCTCCATCCAGTTTTTCAAGCCAGGTTGATGTTCTGATTAGCGGACCTGCAGTTCTGATGTAATACATTAAAAAGCGATCCATATATTTAATGACAGTTTCTTTATCAATTTGTTCAGCCAATAAAACAGCATGTTTTGGATTAGCCCCACCGTTTCCGCAGATGTATAAATTCCAGCCGCCTTCTACAGCGATTAAACCAAAATCTTTTCCTCTTGCCTCGGCACATTCACGAATACAAGCCGAAACACCTCCTTTTAATTTATGTGGAGAACGAATTCCTTTATATCTGTTTTCCAGTTCGATTGCAAATCCGGCACTGTCATCCATTCCGTAACGGCACCAGGCGTTTCCGACACAGCTTTTTACAGCTCTAAGTGATTTTCCGTAAGCATGGCCACTTTCAAACCCATTATCAATTAATACTTTCCAGATTTTAGGAAGATCATCTAAATGTGCTCCAAATAAGTCAACACGCTGTGCTCCTGTAATTTTTGTATATAAATCAAATTGTTTAGCAACTTGCCCAATTACGATTAATTTCTCGGCAGTTATTTCTCCACCGGCAACTCTTGGAACCACAGAATAGGTTCCGTTTCTTTGAATATTTGCCAAAAACCTATCATTTGTATCCTGAGTCGTAAGGTGTTTATTAGCCGTATCATTATAAATACTGGAGAAAATTGAGGCAATTACAGGTTTACAAACCTCACATCCATCACCTGTTCCATGATGATCAAGAACGTCATAAAAATTCTCGTACTTATTAATTTTTACTAAATCAAATAATTCCTGACGTGTATGTTGAAAGTGTTCACAAATAACATCTTTTACCTCTTTACCCATCGATTTCTGAGCTGCTTTTACTAAGTCAGAAACCATTGGCTTACAACCACCACAACCAGAAGTCGCTTTGGTCAATTTTACAACATCTGAAAAACTGGAACAGGTTTCATCTAAAATAGAACAGCAGATGGTACCTTTGGTCACATTTTCACAAGAACAAATTACAGCAGTATCAGGCAAATCCATTACTCCCATTGCTGAACCTTCTGAACCGTCTCTTGACCCTAAAATAAGATCTTCCGGATTTTTAGGCAACGCCATTGCATTGCTGTAAATCTGAAAAAGTGAATTATAATCACTTGAATCTCCCACTAAAATTCCACCCAATAAGGTTTTAGAATCTTTAGTAACATTTATTCTTTTATAAACTCCTGATAATTTATTTTCATAAATAATCGCAGTAACTTCATCATTTTCGATAAAAGGATCACCAAAACTCGCAACTTCAACACCAATTAATTTTAATTGAGTAGACATATCAATGGTTTCTCTCATGGTTTTAGAACCATTTAAGATTTGTTCTGCAGCAACATCGGCCATTTCGTAACCCGGAGCAACCAGTCCGTAAATCATTTGATTGTATAAAGCTGCTTCACCAATTGCATAAATAGAAGGATCTGATGTTTGCATCTGATTGTTAACCACAACTCCTCCACGCAAACCAACTTCAAGTCCCGAAACTCTAGCCAGTTCATCACGCGGTTTAATTCCGGCAGATATAACCAACATGTCAACTTTTAACAATTCATCATCGGCAAACATCATTCCCGTTATACATTCTTTCCCGTCAATATATTGTGTTGCTTTATTAAGATGTATCCCAATATTGAGCTCCTCGATTTTAGACTGCAACATATCACTTGCCCCTTTATCCAGCTGTCTTGGCATCAGGCGCGGAGCAAATTCTACAACATGTGGATTCAATCCTAAATCACGAACCGCTTTTGCAGCTTCAAGACCTAACAAACCTCCGCCTAATACAGCCGCTTCAGTAGCGCCTTTTTGTTTTATTTTTTTGGCATACGCCATAATTGCATCTAAATCCTCAATAGTACGATATACAAAAACACCTTCTTTTTCTACTCCGTCAATTGGCGGTACAAAAGCAGAAGATCCTGTTGCAAGCACTAAGTAGTCATACTTATGCGTTTTTTCTAAATGTGTATGAATCGTTTTTTCTTCTCTGTTGATATCAGTAATTAACTCCGAAGTATTTAAAGTAATATTATTATCTGCATACCAATTACTTGTTGATAATGACAAGTCATCTGCTGTTTTGCCTCCAAAGTATTCACTTAAGTGAACACGATCATAAGCGCGTCTTGGCTCTTCTCCAAATACGGTAATCTGATAATTCTCCTGCCCCGGTTTTGCTATAAATTTTTCACAGAATTTATACCCAACCATCCCGTTTCCAACTACTATTACTTTAATCATGATTTCTTTAATTAAGTATTACTACGCAAATATAAGTATTTATACTTATATTAAATACTTATATACGTAAATTTTTTATTAAATAGAACTCTTCTAAATACGTAGTTTACCTCATTACCTATAAGTACTAAGGAATTACGATTTATACATATTTTCATAAATTATTTTATCTGTACTATTTTACTTAAATTTAAAAACAAACTAACATATTACTTATCAAAGATTTGCACACAAAAAGCCTTTTCTAAACTTTACAACCTAAATTACTTTATATGAAAAAGTACTTAATTTTATTTATCACATTCTCTCTTGTATATAGTTGCAAATCCGTTAATTCAAAAAACACAAATTCGAATAATTCCTCAGAAAACACCTCCGAAGAAGATAGTACTAGCTATTTTAAGGCAACCGGAAACGAGCCTTTCTGGGGATTAAAAATTGGAAAGAAAAAAATTGTTTTTACATCATTAATACAAGGAAAAGAAAATCTAAGTTTCTCATCTACTAAACCAATCAGAGGAATGGGTGCGAATATAAAATCATACAAAGCCAGCAATGCAAACTCAAGTATTACAATTTCAATTCAGCACACAGACTGCCAGAATTCAATGTCAGGAGCAATTTCTCCTTATAAAGTTTCTATTGAAATTAAGAATAACACTGAGGCCAATTATCAAAAAATAGAAGGCTGCGGAAAATACATTACCGATTACCGCTTGCACGACATCTGGGTTTTAGAAGAATTAAACGGATACAAAGTCTTTGTGGCAGATTTTCAAAAAGAATTACACAGAATAGAAATTCATGCTGAAGAGAACAGATTTATGGGCTTTGGAGGCTGTAATTCAATTACCGGAAGCTTATTTTTCGAAAATGATTTACTTAGATTCAGCAATATAACTTCTACTTTAATGGCTTGCTCCGAAAATAACAAAGAAGATAAATTCGTAAAAGCACTTCAAAACAGCACTACTTATTCAATTAAAAACAACCGATTAACCCTTTCCAACCCATCAGGAAAACTTTTAGTTTTTAGGAAAGTAGATTAATTTCAAACAAAAACCCAAATCATCAAGACTGACAATTTGGGTTTCATTTGATTGTTAAATCTTAAAATTATTTGTTCAAAAATTCTAAAACTGAATCTGTAATAAATTTAATTTGCTCATCATCAAGTTCAGTGTGCATTGGCAACGCAATTACTTCTTTCACTAATTGATTTGTTACCATAAATTGTTCTTCTTTATATCGAGAACTAGTATAAGCTTTCTGGCTGTGCAATGGAATTGGATAATAAATCGCACATGGAATTCCTTTATCCTGCAAATGCGCTAATAACCCATCTCGTTTTCCATTTAGAATTCTTATCACATACTGATGAAAAACGTGGCAATCACAGCTTTCACAAATCGTTGGCGACCAAATATCTGAACTTACACTTAGAGCCAAACTATACTTTCTTGCTGCGTCTTGTCGTGCTTTATTGTATGCATCTAAATTGGGTAATTTAGCCTTCAAGACACCTGCCTGTATGCTATCTAAACGTGAGTTTACGCCTACTACATCATGATGATATCTTTCATACATACCATGATTTACGATACCTCGCAAGATGTGCGCCAATTTATCATCATTAGTAAAAATTGCACCTCCATCTCCATAACAACCTAAGTTTTTAGAAGGGAAAAAAGAAGTTGCGCCCACATGTCCAATTGTTCCTAATTTCTTTTTTGAACCATCTTTAGACTTGTAATCTGCACCAATTGCTTGAGCATTATCTTCAATAACATACAAATTATATTCAGCTGCTATCTCCATAATCGCATCCATATTGGCCGCACGGCCAAATAAATGCACAGGAACAATCGCCTTGGTTTTTGGTGTAATCGCTTTTCTAATTCCGTCAAGCGAAATATTCATATTATTCATATCAACATCAACCAAAACCGGAGTCAATTGCAGTAAAGCAATAACCTCAACAGTTGCAGCAAAAGTAAAATCTGCCGTGATTACCTCATCGCCTGGCTTTAAATCTAACCCCATCATAGCAATTTGCAATGCATCGGTTCCATTGGCACATGGAATTACATGTTTTACTCCCAGATAATCTTCAAGATTTTTTTGAAACTCATGAACCAATGGTCCATTTATATAAGTATTTGTATCTAAAACTTCCTGAATAGAAGCATCAACAGTAGTTTTTATTTTCTCGTATTGACCCTTTAAGTCAACCATTTGAATTTTTTTCATTTATCTTTCTTATTTAAATCTGAAGATTCGGATTTGCATCAAAATCTTTAAAACGAAAAGCAAAAATAGTTATTTAATACCTTCAAACAATGAAAAATAATCGAAAGAAACGTATTTTTGCCACAAAAATAAACAGATGCTTTTTCTATACAATTTAGTCGTTTCAATTACTGGTTTTTTTCTTAAAATAGTAGCCCTTATCAGTCCGAAAATTAAGCTTTTTGTAGATGGACGAAAAAATGTTTTTACTATTTTAGAAGAAAAAATAAAACCTGAAGATAAAACAATTTGGTTTCATTCGGCTTCATTGGGAGAGTACGAGCAAGGACTTCCGGTTATCGAAAAAATTAAAGAAAGATATCCAACACATAAAATCATTGTTACCTTTTTTTCTCCTTCAGGCTATGAAGTACGTAAAAACAATAATGTCGCTGATGTCACTATTTATCTTCCTCTCGATACAAAAAATAATGCAAAACAGTTTTTAAAATTAGTTCATCCTGAATTGGTCTTTTTTATTAAATATGAATTTTGGCTTAACTATTTAAAAGAGCTGGAAAAATTAAAAACCCCTACCTATTTAATTTCAGGTATTTTTAGAGATAACCAAATGTTCTTTAAATGGTATGGTGGATTTTACAGAAAGGCATTGAAAACTTTTACTTATTTTTTTGTTCAGAATGAGAACTCAAAACAAAAAATTGGATCTATAGGATTTCAAAACGTAATTGTTGCAGGCGACACCCGATTTGATCGTGTAAACGCAATTTTAGAGAGAGATAATTCACTTGAATTTATTGAAACTTTCAAAAACAATCAACCAACAATAGTTATTGGAAGTTCCTGGCCAAAAGACGAGGTGTTATTAGCTGAATACATCAACGAGGCTCCTGAAAATGTAAAATTTATTATTGCCCCTCACAATATAAAAACTGAACAAATCGAAAATCTAAAAAATGCGATTACAAAAAAAACAGTTTTGTTCTCTGAAAAAGAAAACAAAATCTTAACAGATTACACTGTTTTCATAATTAACACCGTTGGCTTACTAACTAAAATTTACAGCTACGGAACTATAGCGTACGTAGGAGGTGGTTTTGGAAATCCCGGCATTCACAACATATTAGAACCCGCAACCTTTGGAATTCCAATTGTTATTGGACCTAACTATTCTAAATTTGCCGAAGCCATTGAATTAGTAAAACTTGGAGGCTGCACAACAATCTCGAATACAGAAAACCTAAAACATGCCTTTAATCAGTTGCTCTCAGACAACAATTTTCTGGAAGAAAAAGGAAAAATTTGCCAATCCTACATTCAAAACAACAAAGGAGCAACAAATACTATCATAAAAGCCATTTCACAGAAACAAACTAACTAACAAATTTCATGTTTTTAAGATTTAAATGTTATAAAAACTTTCCAAAACAGCTCACATCACTTTTTTTTCAATATAGAATTATCAATCAAAAGCAAAACAAACCACAAACAAACAATTCAAAATAGCCAAATGTTTTTCGAATATTTAATAAAAAATAAAATTCACCAAAAATACAACAATACAGCGCGATTTATTAGTTTTGGCACACTAATTGATAAATAACAACATCGAGGAACAAAGGAAAATATTTTAAAAAAAAAAAAAAAAAAAATTTTACATATTAAAAAATTTATATCTTTGCCTCGAATTAATAATTAACCTTTTATAATAAAGTAAGATGAAAAAAGTATTTTTAAGTTTAGCTGTTGTTGCTGTTTTAACTGTTGTATCTTGTAAAAAAGCTGACGCTGCTGCTGAAGCTCCTGCTGTAGATTCTGCTGCTGTAACTGTTGATTCTGCTGCTGCTGTAGTTGATTCTGCTGCTGCAACTGTTGACTCTGCTGCTGCTAAAGTTGATTCTGCTGCTGCTAAAGTAGAAGAAGTAAAAAAATAATTAGAACCTAGTTCTAAAAATTTTAAAACCATCGTTGAGATGGTTTTTTTTATGATTAAATTCTAATCACAAAAAAAAGCGTTTGTTATTGCAAACGCTTTTTTTTACAACACTCCCCCTTCAGCTACCATTTCGTCATCAAAAATCAAATCATTTGAAGAGAAGTCCAAAATCTCTGCTTTCGAAGCATACAAAATAATTTCTTTTATTCCTTTCTGCAAAAGCAATTCAGTCGTGTATTTACGACTCATCGCAAACTGAACCTCACCCAACATTAGTTTAAAGAAATACTTTCCACCTGAGCCCTTAAATTTTAAAAATTTAGCATGCTCCACATTCAACTTAAATCTCTCAATATCTTCCTCACATTCAAATTTCAACTCATAACTTGAACTTGTAAAAATTACTTTTCCTTTTCTGGAAGTAAACACAAATTTATATTCATCATTAAACCTTCTACTAATTACGAAAGCACCCATTTTGATTGTTGATTGTTGATTACTGATTGTTGATTGTTGATTGTTGATTGTTGATTGTTGATTGTTGATTGTTGATTGTTGATTGTTGATTGTTGATTGTTGAAATAAATTTACTACGCAAATTTACACACAACACCCCCAGATTTACACCATAAAAAAAGCCTCTTCAAAAAAGAAGAGGCTTTAGTACTCAGAGCGGGACTTGAACCCGCACGAACATTGCTGTTCACTGGATTTTAAGTCCAGCGTGTCTACCAATTTCACCATCCGAGCAATTAAGCTTTTAATGTTTTTATTTAGCTAATTTTTAAAAAAAAGCAAACACAACACCATTTAAATATATGGTTTTGAGCGAAAAACGGGGCTCGAACCCGCGACCTCGACCTTGGCAAGGTCGCGCTCTACCAACTGAGCTATTTTCGCGTTTCAAATTTTATTAAGAACTCGCAATACTTATTCTGTATTGCGAGTGCAAATTTAGGACATTTATTCAATTAAACAAGCCTTTTTTGAAAAAAAATTAAACTTATTTTATAACTTTCTGATAACCTAAACTTTAAATATAAAATTTATTTCTTAATCAGCATTCGCTTAATTTCATTCAGCTTCATTAATGCTTCAACCGGGGTAATTGCATTTATATCAAGACTCATAATCTCTTCTTTTATCTCTTCCAGCAAAGGATCATCCAGATTAAAGAAACTCATCTGCATTTCATCATTTGCAGATTTGATTCCGTTTAATGCATCACTGGAATGATTTTTCTCCAGTTTCTTAAGCAGTTTTTGAGCCTTTGAAATAACCAGCTGTGGCATTCCGGCCATTTTCGCTACATGAATACCAAAGCTATGGGCACTTCCTCCTTTTACGAGTTTACGGATAAAAAGAACGGTATCTTTTAATTCTTTTACCGCCACATTATAATTTTGGATTCTTGGCAACGATTCTGTCATTTCATTTAATTCATGATAATGGGTAGCAAACAATGTTTTTGCCCTGCCCGGATGTTCATGCAAAAATTCAGCAATAGCCCATGCAATCGAAATTCCGTCATATGTACTCGTCCCACGCCCGATTTCATCTAACAAAACCAGACTTCTGTCTGAAATATTGTTTAGGATTGAAGCAGTTTCGTTCATTTCAACCATGAAAGTCGATTCGCCCATCGAAATATTATCCGAAGCTCCTACTCGGGTAAAGATTTTATCTACAATACCCATCCTCACGCTGTCTGCCGGTACAAAACTCCCCATTTGAGCCAGAAGCACAATTAAGGCAGTTTGTCTCAAAATTGCCGACTTACCCGACATGTTAGGACCGGTAATCATGATGATTTGCTGCACATCCCTGTCTAAATAAACATCATTTGCGATATAAGGAGTCCCAACAGGCAATTGCTTCTCAATAACAGGATGCCTTCCGTTTTTAATATCCAATTCGAAGGTTTCATCAATTTCTGGGCATACATATTGATTTTCGACCGCCAACTGGGTAAAGGAACACAAACAATCCAATTGAGCCACCAAACTTGCATTCATCTGAACCGGCTTGATATAAGTTGCAATCCAGGCTACTAATTGTTCAAAAAGATCGGATTCAATTTTATGAATTTTTTCTTCAGCCCCTAAAATTTTGGTTTCGTATTCTTTTAATTCTTCAGTAATGTAGCGTTCTGCATTTACCAGCGTTTGTTTACGAATCCACTCTTCCGGTACTTTATCTTTGTGTGTATTTCGAACTTCGATATAATAACCAAAAACATTATTGAAAGAAATTTTCAAAGAAGAAATTCCGGTTCTTTCTGATTCCCTTCTTTCAATTCCCTCCAAAAACTCTTTTCCTGAAGTTGAAATAGCACGAAGTTCATCTAATTCTTCGCTGATTCCTTTTGCAATCGCATTACCTTTTGCAATCGCAACGGGAGCGTCCTGATTCAAGGTAACTTTAATCTTCTCTCTTAGCAAATCGCAGGCATGTAAACTATCCCCAATAATTTTAACCGCTTCTTGTGGACTTTGCAATGCCAAAGTTTTAATTGGAATAATAGCATCCAGAGATTCTTTCAAATAAACAATTTCACGAGGTGAAACTTTTCCGGCTGCGATTTTAGAAATCAAACGTTCTAAGTCTGAAATTTGCTTAATTTGATATTGAATATTATGCAAAACTTCAGGATTTGATTTCAAATACGAAACCACATCATGACGTCCTTTTATTTTATTAGCATCTTTTAAAGGTAAAGCCAGCCAACGCTTCAACAAACGCCCACCCATTGGCGAAAGCGTTCTGTCAATTACATCCAAAAGCGTTACAGCATTTGGGTTATAGCTGTGATATAATTCTAAGTTTCTGATTGTAAAACGATCCATCCAGACGTAAGCATCCTCAGCAATACGCTGAATTGCCGTAATATGCTGTACACGATTGTGCTGAGTCTCTGACAGGTAATACAAAATCGCTCCAGAAGCAATAATTCCTTCTTTTAGCTCTTCAACTCCAAAACCTTTTAAAGAAACAGTCTGAAAATGCTTTGTCAGAGTTTCTAAAGCATAATCTTCCTTATAAATCCAGTCTTCCAGATAAAAACTATGAAAGTCATCTCCAAAAGCGCTTTTAAAATCGCCTTTGTTATTTTTAGGAACCAGAACTTCGCTCGGGTTAAAATTCTGCAATAACTTATCAATATATTCTGCATTTCCCTGAGCTGTTAAAAACTCTCCTGTAGAAACATCCAAAAAGGAGATCCCGATATTTTTATTGGCAAAATAAACCGATGCCAAAAAGTTATTGGTTTTGGATTGTAAAACTTCATCATTTAAAGAAACCCCTGGAGTAACAAGCTCTGTAACCCCACGCTTAACAATTGTTTTGGTCATTTTTGGGTCTTCAAGCTGGTCACAAATTGCAACACGAAGTCCGGCTTTAACCAATTTTGGCAAATACGTATTAATAGAATGATGCGGAAAACCCGCCAAAGCTGTTTCGGTTTCAGAACCAGCACCTCTTTTGGTTAATGTTATCCCGAGAATTTTAGATGCCCTGATGGCGTCTTCTCCAAAGGTTTCGTAAAAATCCCCTACTCTGAAAAGCAAACATGCATCAGGATATTTCCTCTTGATTTCGTTGTACTGTTTCATCAAAGGTGTTTCTTTCACCACTTTCTCTTTCGCTGCCAAATTATTGTGTTTTAAAAATGAAAATTACGACAGCGAATTTATAATATTTTAGCGGCATATCGAAGGCCATCAAAAATTAAAATATTTTAAGGAATTTTTAAGTTGACATTTAAGAATTTTACATAGATTTGTTCATCATTAAAACAAAGACTCTTAAAAGATGAAAAAAATAATTTTATTCGCTATGTTGGCTGTAGTTGGAATTACAGCTTCTAATGCTCAAAGTACTAAAAAAGCTGCTACAGCTAAAGTTGCTAAAGTTCAGGGAGCCGGAATGGTTTTTGAAAACGAAACAATTGATTACGGAACTATCGCTCACAATGCTGATGGTAATCGTCAGTTTGTTTTTGTAAACAACGGAACAAAGCCATTAATTATTACTAACACTCAGGGATCTTGTGGTTGTACTGTACCAACAACACCTAAAGAACCAATTGCTCCGGGAGCTAAAGGTGTTATTGGTGTAAAATATGCTACTGACAGAATTGGTGCATTTACAAAAACGGTAACTGTTACTTCTAATGCTGAAGGACAACCTACAAAAACATTAACTATTAAAGGTACTGTTTTACCGGATCCGGCAAAAAGCTAATCTGAAAACAATAAAATAATCGAAAAAGCTTCCTTATCTTTGGAAGCTTTTTTTATGACCATAATTCAACCCGAATGAGAAAACTTGAAAATAGTGAACTGGACCGAAAATCGATTGATGATTTTAAAAAATCAGATAAAACTCCTTTAATTTTAGTATTAGACGATATTCGCAGCCTACACAATATAGGATCTGTATTTAGAACTGCCGATGCTTTTTTGGTAGAAAAAATTATCTTGTGCGGCATCACAGCTACGCCTCCTAATAAAGAAATTCATAAAACAGCTCTTGGCGCTACTGAAACCGTTTCCTGGGAACATCAGGAAAATGTTTTGGAAGTTATTGAAAACCTTAAAAAAGAAAACGTATTAACCCTCGCTATTGAACAAGTAGAGAGCGCTATTTTTCTTCAGGATTTTAAAGTTGAAAAAAATCAAAAATATGCATTGGTTTTTGGAAATGAAGTATATGGCGTTGCTCAGGAAGCAGTAGCTATTTGTGATGGCTGTATTGAAATTCCGCAATTGGGCACTAAACATTCTTTGAATATCGCCGTTAGTGCAGGGATAGTAGTTTGGGATTTGTTTTCCAAGTTAAACTGGTCAGAAAACCATTCAAAATCATAATTCTTAAAGAATACTCACATATTTAACATTAAAATAAAAATATCTTTTTTTTATTATTATAAAATCGATATTTTTATAGGATGAAAAATATCAATTTCTTAAAAATATCAATTTTATTATATATTTTAAGTTTTGTTCAGACTTACGCAACTGAGAAAAAAACTGTTGATAGGAACTTAATTACTTTTAAAAATGACACTTTGAAATCAAATAAAAAAAGTCATTCCAAAACAGTTTTTACAATTGATCCTCCTGTAATTAAAGCTCATGGAAACCAACTATATTGCCCTCAAAACACTATCAATATTGTAACCGGAATCACTATTAGCCATGATCCTGCAGAAACAGGAACTCAAGCAGTTTATATTCAGATTTCTTCAGGATATTCTAATGGTTTTGATAAACTTGAACTTTCTAACCCTGCATTGCACCCTTCAATTACAACAAGTTGGGATGTTACTGCCGGAAAATTAAAATTATCAAGTCCAACAGGAATCGATGTTTCATACTCCAATTTTGAGTCTGCGATTAGAGATGTTGTTTTTTCAAACTCTTCTGCTACTGCCTCCGGAACCAAAACTTTTTCTATCACTATTGGTCAGGCAAATTATTTACCATCAACCGGACATTTTTATCAATTTATCTCTAACGTTGGCATTACCTGGACACAGGCAAAAGCAGCCGCAGAAAACAGTACCTATTATGGTCTGAAGGGCTATCTGGCCACTATTTCAGCAAGAGATGAAGCAAAATTATCAGGTGAACAAGCCTCAGGAGCCGGCTGGATTGGCGGAAGTGATGCTGAAACAGAAAACATCTGGAAATGGGTCACAGGCCCCGAAGGACTCGCAAATAATGGAAATGGAACAATTTTTTGGAATGGTCTTTCTAACGGCACCACTCCTAACTTTGCTTTTTGGAACAACAACGAACCAAACCAGTTGGGAGATGAAGATTATGCACATATCACAGCTACAGGGATTGGAATTCCGGGTTCTTGGAATGATTTATCCGATACAGGATCACTATTTCCAGGAGATGATTATCAGCCAAAAGGATATATTGTTGAGTATGGAGGAATGCCCGGAGAATTACCTTTAGAAATTGCTGCCAGCACCCAAATTACAATTCCCGAAGCTATAATAACTTCTCCAAAACCAATTTGCGACTCAGGAATCTTTGTTTTAAAAGCGATCTCGAATGCCGGAACGATTAACTGGTATGATGCAGCTGTAGGAGGCAATTTATTGGG
Organism: Flavobacterium salmonis; assembly: GCF_903819435.1. Classification (GTDB taxonomy): domain Bacteria; phylum Bacteroidota; class Bacteroidia; order Flavobacteriales; family Flavobacteriaceae; genus Flavobacterium; species Flavobacterium chungangense. Next base: position 394,654 of record NZ_CAIJDP010000060.1, read on the forward strand.
TACCGGAAATACATATACGACTCCAACAATAAACACTACAACAACTTATTATGCTGATGCTGGCTGCGAAATAAATCGAAAAGCAGTAGTTGCTACTGTTAATAAAACTCCGGATACTCCAACTGTATATTCCCCCGTTTACAGGTGCGGAGCAGGAACTGTAACATTACAAGCAGCTTCAAATATGGGAGTTATTAATTGGTTTACAACTTCAACAGGCGGAACGAGTGTTTATACAGGAAATAATTTTACTACACCTGGTATTTCAGCAAATACAACTTATTATACTGAAGCTTCAGATAGTGGGTGTACTTCAAATCGTACTCCTGTAAATATAATAGTATATACTCCTCCTGTTGTTAGTGACGAAGAAATTATTTTATGCGAAAACCAAACTGTTATGTTAGATTCTAAATTGAGTGGAATGTTTTATAAATGGTCAACAGGAGAAACGACACAAACTATTTCTGTTTCAACTCCAGGAAGTTATAGCGTAGAAGTAACCAGTCCGAATCCTGAAAACTGTACCAGTAAAAAAACTATAACTGTTATTGAATATAAAAAGCCAATCATTAAAAATATTAATGTTAACAAAACAACTATTACTATCAATCTAAATAATGCATCAGATTATTTTGAATACTCTGTTGATGGGATAAATTATCAAACTTCAAATACTTTTTATGATGTGGCCGGTGGTTTGCAAACCGCCTATGTAAAAGCAAAAGATAATTTGTGCAGCATTAATGAAACAACTCAGCATTTTATTGTATTGATTATTCCGGCATTTTTCACTCCTAATAACGATTTTCAAAATGATTTCTGGGAAGTAACCGGAATGGAGAATTATTCTCAGGCACAAGTCACTATTTTTGATCAGTACGGAAAATTATTAGCACAATTAAGCGGATCAAAATTGAGTTGGGACGGCACTTTCAACAAAGCTCCTCTTCCTTCTTCGGATTATTGGTATGTATTAAAAATTGACGATACAACCCCTCTTTTTAAAGGCCATTTTTCTTTGAAGAGATAATTTTAATTAGAAAATTTTTCAATTAGAAAATGAGATAATTATTCAGGCAAAAAAGATAAAATTCACACTTGTTAGAAAGTAAAGCCTTTAAAAGTTTTCTCATTATCAGATTGAAACATTATCTAATTACCTTTTGAATTTGATTCAATATAAAAAGATAATCTTCATGTTTCCTGACAAAATCGCGATCTGAAACATCAATGATCAAAACGTTCAGATCTGTTTGAGATTTAATATACTCTAAGTACCCGTTATTGATTTTATCTAAATATTCAGCCGAGATATTTTGCTCATAACTTCGGCCGCGCTTTTTTATGTTCTGAAGCAGTCTGGTTGTGTTTTGATATAAATAAACATACAGATCCGGCTTTGGCATTTCTTTATAAATGATATCAAACAAGTTTCGATACAAACGGTATTCATCTTCGGCAAGCGTAATTTTTGCAAAAATCAGGGATTTAAAAATATGATAATCGGCAATCACAAAATCTTTAAACAAATCAAATTGTGCCAAATCATCCGATAATTGCTGATAACGATCAGCAAGAAAAGACATTTCTAACGGAAAAGCATACCGGTTTTGATCCTTATAAAATTTTGGTAAAAAAGGATTATCTGCAAAACGTTCCAAAACGGTTTTTGCATTAAAATCTTCAGCAATTTTCTGTACCAAAGTAGTTTTTCCTGCACCAATATTTCCTTCAAAAGCAATATAATTAAACCGCTCAAGCGGAATTTCATCCAATGGATTTTTTAAGTCCTGAACCACAGTACAAATACTATCATCCGGTGTTATTGCAATTAATTCAGAAACAGTTTTATGAAGAACCGGGTGTTTCCAGTTTAATTTTAAATCCTGCATGGGCAGCAAAACAAAATTTCGGTTTTGCATTAATGGATGCGGAACCCGAAGCTTATCCGATTCGATAATTTCATCATCAAAAACAATCAAATCAATATCGATAATTCGGGATTGGTAGCCTTGCTGATCAGAACGGATACGCCCTAATTGTTTTTCTACTTTTAAAACCTGACTGAGTATTTTTTGTGCAGAGGAAGAACTGTGCAAAAGCAAAGCACAATTATAAAAAGCATCACTTTCGAATCCCCAGGCAGGCGTTTCGTACAATTTTGAAACCCGGATTACGGTTCCCACTTCCTGATGTATTAAATCAATACAGCTTTCGATATTTTCTAGCCGATTGCCCTGATTGCTGCCTATTGATAAAATGACCTGATGCTGTGATTTCATAATTAATGCAAATTAACTAAAACTATTTTAGAATTAACAATATATTTGTGTAGTGCCATGTTTGTTCAATTGAAAATTTATCCATAAAAGTTGTAACAAAGCAGCCCCTTTTACTACTTATTTAAAAAAAGTATTTTATGAAATTTCTAGGAAATGTAATTGCCACAGTTGTTGGTATTTTTGTTTTTATTATGTTATTCTTTTTTGGAATAATCCTAATAGGAACTATTTTTGGAAGCGAGGACACTGTTACAGTCAAAGCCGATTCAGTTATTGAATTAGATTTAAAAGAAATCAATAATGACTATGCCGGAAAATTTAAAGATCCATGGGTAACGCAATTCTCCAAAGATGGAAAAATTGGTTTAACTGATGTAATTAATGCTATTGAAGCGGCAAAAACAGACGACAAAATTAAAGGAATCTCTATATTAAATGATGAATCTTCTTTAGGACTGGCGCAATATAAAGATTTGAGAAATGCGTTGGAAAGCTTCAAGAAATCAGGAAAATTTGTTTGGGCTTACGCCAATACTTATTCTCAAAAAGAATATTATTTGAACTCGGTAGCAAATACTATCTATTTGAATCCTGCCGGAGATCTTGATTTTAAAGGACTTTCTTCTGAAGTAATGTTTTTTAAAGATTTTCAGGAAAAATCAGGTATCCATATGGAAGTGATTCGTCACGGAAAATACAAAAGTGCCGTTGAACCTTTCCTTGAAAACAAAATGAGCGATGCTAACAGAGAACAAATTACTGCTCTTTTAAATTCTATATGGTCAACTGTAGTAGCCGATATTTCAAAAAGCCGAAATATTCCGATTACCAAATTAAACGAAATTGCAGACGGCTTGTTAGCCAGAACACCCGAAATGGCAAAAAATGCACATCTGGTTGACATTATAGCTTATGAAGATGTCTATCACAATGCCATAAAAAAAGCTTTAAAAGTGACCGGTGATGATGATTATAATAAAATCTCGATTTTAGATTACACTCAAAATAACGTAACCACAGCTTTAACTAATACTGCAACCGATCAAATTGCAATTATTTACGCTCAGGGCGAAATTGGCAGCGGTGAAGGTGATGTTAATCAAATTGGTGAAGGTTCCATGAGACGTTCACTTCAGGAAGCCAGAAAAAATGAGGATGTAAAAGCTATTGTGCTAAGAGTAGACAGTCCTGGAGGAAGCGCACTTACTTCTGATTTGATCTGGAGAGAAATTGAGATTACCAAAAAAGTAAAACCTGTTGTGGTCTCAATGGGTAATTATGCTGCATCCGGAGGTTATTATATCGCTTGCAATGCCAATAAAATTTTTGCCGAAAAAAATACAATCACGGGTTCTATTGGTGTTTTTGGTGTTTTACCAAATTTTAGCCCTTTGGCAAACAAATTAGGAATTAATACCGAACAGGTAAAAACACATGAAAACTCAGCAAATTATAGTCCGTTTGTACCGGTTGACGAAAAATTCAAAGCTTTTACACTGGAAAGTGTTGAGCACATTTACAACACTTTTGTAACACACGTTGCCGAAGGCCGAAAAATGACTTTTGCACAAGTAGATGCCATTGCACAGGGAAGAGTCTGGTCTGGGACTGAAGCTCTAAAAATTGGTTTAGTAGACCAAATTGGAGGGCTGAATGATGCTATTGCTGAAGCAGCCAAAATAGCAAAAGTAAAATCATACAGTACAGAGAATTATCCTGAATACGAGAAAGATTTCAATGACCTTTTATCAGGTCTTCCATTCGCTCAGTCAAAAGAAACTTTCATAAAAGAAGAAATTGGTGAAGAAAATTATTTGCTTATCGAACACATCAAAAGACTTCAAAAACTTAAAGGAGCTCAGGCCATAATGCCCTACACCATCAACATCAAATAATTTCAGAATATGAATAAAATAATTCTTCTTCTAACCGTTTTTATACTAAGTTTTGTTAATGCTCAGGACAAAAAAGAAATCACTTTTAAGGAATCTCCAATTGTATTAAAAATAAATACAGATCAGCTTTTTGGAACATTAACGACTCCTGACCTAACAAAAAAATATCCCGTAGCATTACTAATTTCAGGTTCAGGGCCAACAGACAGAAATGGGAACAATCCGATGATGAAAAACAATTCATTAAAAATGCTTGCCGAAAGTCTTGCAAAAAACGGAATTGCATCATTACGCTATGATAAAAGAGGGATTGGAGAAAGCAAAGCTTCGGCAATTTCAGAACAGACACTGGTATTTGAAAATTATACCGAAGATGCTAAAAGCTGGATTAATTTACTAAAACAAGACAAACGTTTTTCTGAGGTAATTATCATTGGACATAGTGAAGGTTCATTAATAGGAATGATAGCCGGAGCAAAAGCAAACAAATTCATTTCGATTGCAGGTCCCGGAGAATCTGCTGATATATTAATAAAAACACAAATCGGATCCAAATCAAACAAACAACTCAACGATTTGACGTTTCCAATTATTGATTCGCTGAAAAGCGGTAATACAGTAAAAAAAGTTGACCCGATGCTGAATTCTCTCTTCAGAGCCAGCATTCAGCCTTATTTAATTTCATGGTTTAAATACAATCCACAAACAGAAATTAAAAAATTAAATGTCCCTATTTTGATTATTCAGGGAAATAAGGATTTACAAGTAACCGTCAAAGATGCCGAACTTTTATCCCAGGCCAGCAAAAATGCCGAACTTTTGATTGTCGAGAAAATGAACCATGTTCTGAAAAATATCGAAGGCGATACTCAGGCAAACATGGAAAGCTATAACAATGAAAGCTTACCTGTTTCAGAAGTCATGACCAATAAGATTATTTCTTTTATCAAAAAGTAATCAAAATCATAAAACCATAAAGTATCCGTTTGAATCTATATTCAGACGGATATTTTTTTATCCCTAAAAATCAAGTATGTTTCTGAATATGTTTGAGAAAAGTTTATCTTTAAACTCAATCAAAAAAACTATTTTTGCACTAAGAGCCTGTTTAAAATTTATTTATTGGCTTTTTTATGATGATTTTCGGCTACAACTTCGTTAAATTTTCATACAATAGCGCTGCTATTCTATAAAAATTTGCCTTATTTCGCTCAAAAATCATTCAAAAATAAATCTCAAAAATAAATTTTAAACAAGCTCTAAGTCAATTATATAATTAAACCTCAAATTCTATTTATATGCTTAAGAAAATTCTAAAAATCACCGGAATTATACTCGTAGTTTTTATTGCGGCTTTATTTGCGATTCCCTACTTTTTTAAAGATCAGATTAAAGCTAAAATTGCTGAAGCCATCAACGAAAGTGTAGATGCAAAAGTAAGTTTTGCAGATGCTGATTTAAGTTTATTTAAAAATTTCCCAAATGCAAATGTTTCGATTGAGAAATTAGTGATCATCAACAAAGCTCCATTTGAAGGAGATACTTTAGTTTCCTTAGGTGAATTAGATTTAAAGATGAGTATCAAGGAACTTTTTAAAGGAAAAGAAGAACCGATGAGCATCGAGGGAATCAGTTCTCAAAATGGTCTGATTAATATTATTTTCAACAAAGACGGAATCGGAAACTTTGATATTGCTTTAAAAGATAAAAAAGAAACCCAGAAAGATGATAAAAAAAGTGATCCACTTTCTTTAAAAATTCAGAATTATAAAATTGAAAATTTCACTTTCAGATATATCGATCAGGGTTCAAAAATAAAAATGGTAATTGATAGTTTAAATCACGAAGGGACCGGTGATTTCACCAATTCGAATCTTGACCTGACTACAAAATCCACTGCTAAAGTTTCTTTGGACATGGATAAAATGAATTATCTTAAAGATGTAAAACTGACTTTAGATGCTGTTTTAGGAATTGATTTAGCCAAAAGCAAGTATACTTTTAAAGAGAATAAAGCCCTGATCAATCAATTGCCTTTAGAATTTGACGGATTTATTCAGATGGTAGAAGCTGGACAGATTTATGACTTGAAATTCAAAACTCCTACCTCATCTTTTACTAATTTCTTAGGATTAATTCCTTCAGCCTATGCATCAAGTTTAGATGGCGTAAAAACAACCGGAGATTTTACTATTGTTGGTTTTGCAAAAGGAGAATTAACAGAAACAACAGTTCCTAAATTCAATATTGCAATCGCATCAAACAATGCTTCTTTTCAATATCCAAACTTACCAAAATCGGTTCAGAGTATTGTAATTGATACTAAAATCATCAATGAAACCGGTATTTTGAATGATACCTACGTTAATCTTGACAAACTTTCTTTCAAAATAGATCAGGATGTTTTTAGTGCCAAAGCAAATATTAAAAATATAACGGTAAATCCTATTGTTGATGCCGCTTTAAAAGGAACTATCAATTTGGCGAATCTTTCAAAGGCCTATCCTGTTAAATTAGATAAGCCACTGGCAGGAATCTTAAAAGCTGATGTTACGACTAATTTTGATATGGCATCTGTAGAGAACAGCCAGTATCAAAACATTAAAAATGCAGGAACGATAAGTTTGTCAGGATTCAAATATACTGATGAGAACAATAAATCAATGAACATCAGCACGGCTTTGGTTGAGTTTAATCCGAGCAGAATTAACCTAAAGCAGTTTAATGCTACCACCGGAAAAAGTGATATTGCCATTAATGGAATTTTAGAAAATTTCTACGGTTTTATGTTCAAAAAACAAGAGCTGAAAGGAAACTTCAATATGAGTTCAAACCAGTTGGCTGTTGACGATTTTATGACTTCAGGAGAGCCTGCAAAAACTACAACCACAAATGGTGAAGCTAAAGCTGAAACAAAAACGGCTGGAAAGCCTGCAGATGCAATGAAGATTCCAGCATTTTTAAATTGTACTTTAAACGCAAAAGCAAATACCGTTTTGTATGATAATTTAAAATTGACTGCGGTTTCAGGAAAACTAATCATCAAGGATGAAAAAGCCACTTTAGAAAACTTTAAAACATCAATTTTTGGGGGATCAATCGGATTGACAGGTACGGTTTCTACAAAAGCAAAAGTTCCTACTTTTGATATGAATTTAGGTTTTAACCAGGTTGATATTGCCCAGACTTTTACGCAATTGGATATGATGAAAAAAATTGCACCCATCGCAGGAATAATCAACGGAAAATTAAATTCGACTATTAAATTAAACGGAAATCTGGATGCCAAAGAATTAACTCCTGATTTAAAATCACTTTCCGGGGATTTACTGGGGCAATTACTTTCGACTACGGTAAATGCAAAAAATTCGACTTTGTTGAACAGTTTGAGTTCTAATGTTAAATTTATTGACGTAAATAAACTAAACTTAAATGATTTAAAAATGGCATTGACTTTTGATGACGGGAAAGTAAATATCAAACCATTTGACATAAAATACCAGGACATTAAAATTAACGTTGGCGGAGCTCATGGGTTTGATCAGACGATGAGTTACAATATAAAAATGGATGTACCGGCAAAGTATTTAGGCACTGAAGCAAATGCTTTTCTCTCTAAGTTATCTCCTGCAGATGCTGCTAAATTAGAAAACATTCCAATTTCAGGTATGATAACCGGAAACTTCTCAAAACCTAAGGTTGCCATAGATACCAAAACGGCCATAAATAATCTTACCTCTCAGGTAGTTAAGCAACAAAAAGAAAAGCTAACCAAACAAGGCGCTACAGCCCTTACGGATTTACTGAACAAAAACAGCAAATCAAAAGATACAACAAAGACGGCTACTGATAAGGCGAAAACTAATGAAGAAGTTAAAACTAAAGCAAGTGACTTACTGAATGGCTTGTTTAAGAAGAAAAAATAACACAAAAAGAAAGGTCAATCTGTTTAGATTGACCTTTCTTTTTAAATCGCTTTATAATAGATGGCTGATTTTCCGTTATTTAAAATTGTATCAAAAACTCTAAAATAATCTTGTTTCGAAAAATTATTTATATCAACTCCAATACTATTATTATCGTATGGTTCATATTTCTTTAATTTTGAAACAGAAAACAGCCCCACTGTTGGCGTTAGAACCGCACTGGACAAATGCATGATTCCACTGTCGGCACCTATAAACAAATCGGCGTTAGCTATAACAGCGCCAATTTCCCGAATATGCTTACTATAAAATGTAGGTGCTTTAAAACCAATTTGAGAAACATTTTCTATTGGTAAAATCTCTATAATATTATAATTTTTATATTCAGCTTTTAAATTGGCATAAAAATCTTCCCACCAGGATTCCGATAAACATTTTGCTCCTGTTGCATAAGTAAAAATACAAATTGTTTTGTTCATGTTTTCTACCAAATTTTCCAATGTTTTCTTACCAGCTGCAATTTCATGAGAATTCAGTTTAAGATCTAAAGGTGCAATAGTACTATCTTTTTTCTCAAATCCTAATTTGGTCAAATAATCCCGAAAGTGATAAATTGGATATTTGGCAATATGAGCATAATCGCCAGAATATAAATTGGCAGAAAAAGGTAAATCGCCAAAAAACTTAAATTTAGAATTAGAAAACTTGGTTGCCAATCGACCAGAAGAAGAGCCGTGATCTACATTTATGGCAATGTCGTATTTGTACTTTTTTAAGGAAATCCAAACACTAAAATATTTTAATAAATTGCTAAAAGGCTTTTTAGGCAATTCTATTATTCTGGATATCTGACCATAATTTTGAAAAATGACAGGTGATAAAGAACCTTTTACAAACAAATCGATTTTACAATTTGGAAACGTCTCTTCTAATTCCTGAACAAAAGGAGTAATCAACAATAGATTCCCTAATCTGGCATTTGGTCTGCAAATCAACACTCTCTTGACATCGTTTCTATTAACCAAAGTAATCCCTTGTTCAGTGTTTGATCTTCCAATATTCTTAGTCAGATTATGCATAAGGCTACGTCTGACAACATTTACTTTACTTAAAATTCCCATTTTATAACTAATTAAGCTGATTTGTAATTTAAAAATGAATTCTTCTTGTAATCTGTTACAAAACTAATTCGTATATATTTTTAAAATTAAAATCTCTCAATAAGTAATTATTATAAAATTGTAATGAAATGTTTCATTTTTCACATGTTAATATTTTAAATATCAATAAATTAAAACACAAAAGCTTTGAGAAATCCCAAAGCTTTTGTGTTTTAATTTATATTTTAAATCATCTGTTAAACTGAAATAGTAACTAAATATCCTTCAGATCCCCTGACATTAAAAACAGTACCGTTTTCAAAAATTAAATATTGCCCTTTAATTCCAACAAGCTTTCCTTGAAACGATGGAGTTTTGTCCAAATTTAAGCTTGCTACTTTTACAGGATAATCTAAAACAGGGTAATGTAAATCGTACACATCATTCTTTTGACTGTAAAAATATTCCTGAGCTTCTGCCGGAATTAAACTTTCTATTTTCACTTTTTCGGCAATCAAATCGAAAGTTTGAGTTGGGTTTTGAAGCATTTTTCTCCAATTAGTTTTATCTGTGTAGAAACTTTTTAAAGCGACTTCAGTAATACCAGCCAGATACCTGTTAGGAACCTCAACTATTGAAATTGCCTGACTTGCCCCCTGATCTATCCATCTGGTTGGCACCTGAGTTTTACGTGTTACACCCACTTTTATTTCACTAGCTACAGCAAAATAAACAACATGAGGCTGCAATTGTACTTTTTGTTCATACTCCAGGTCACGATCAGCGATTCCTAAATGTGCCGTACTCAGTTCAGGTCTCATAATCCAGTCTCCAACGGCAGGACTAGAGTAAAAACAATCATAGCAAAATCCCTGACGAAATATTTTTTTCTTTTTGCTGCAATTCAAACATTGATACCCTTCAAAACTGATTTCTATTTCGCTATTCAATAATTGGTTCATATGTAGAAAACTATCTTCAAAAACCAGATAATATTGAATTGGATTTCCAAATTCAGTTTGCATTTTTGTAAGTACACCTTGATATTGCATTTGAGATTGTAGTGTTTAAATTGTAGTGTTTGGATTTTTGTTTCCTTTTTTAAATTAAATTCAAGAAAGGGAATCTTTGTTGCAAATAAATTGTTTTTTATAAAAAAACACTATTTTTGATACAACGACAAAGTTAGTATTTGTATATCGATATTCAAATTTTAAATCTCCGGCTTTTGCGAGAGGCATTAATCCGAAATCTAAAATTATGAATTTAAAATCTAAATTTCTTCATGGCTCTATCCATAATAAATTCTTTTGCTTCCTGGGTGCTTAAACAAAGGATACACCAAATAGAACTCTTTTTAAAATACCCAAACGAAGTTCAGGAAGAACTGCTGCATAATTTATTGACGGCTTCAGAAAACACAATTATTGGGAAGCAATATGATTTTGCATCAATCAACTCTTATAAAACTTTTGCAGAAAGAGTTCCGGTTTCAGGTTATGAAGAATTACAGCCCCTAATCGAACGTACACGTCAGGGAGAGCAGGGTGTTTTTTGGGAGACTCCTATAAAATGGTTTGCCAAATCCAGCGGAACAACCAATGCCAAAAGTAAATTTATCCCCGTAAGCAATGAAGCTCTGGAAAACTGTCATTATAAAGGCAGTAAAGATTTGCTTTGTATGTATTTGAATAATAACGAAGATTCAGAATTGTTTGTCGGAAAAAGTCTTCGCTTGGGCGGAAGTTCCCAGATTTACGAAAACAACAATACCTACTTTGGTGATTTATCCGCGATTTTAATTGAAAACATGCCTATTTGGGCCGAATTCAGCAGTACGCCAAGCAATAAAATCTCCTTGATGACCGAATGGGAAAGCAAAATTGCAGCGATTATCAACGAAACCAAAAATGAAAACGTAACCAGTTTTGCCGGTGTTCCTTCGTGGATGTTAGTTTTAATGAACAGGGTTTTAGAACATACAGGAAAATCAAATTTATTAGAACTCTGGCCAAACCTTGAGGTTTATTTTCACGGAGGTGTAAGTTTCTCTCCCTATAAAGAACAATACAAAAATATATTGCCGAGCAAAGATTTTAAATACTACGAAATCTACAATGCCTCTGAAGGGTTTTTCGCAATTCAGGACTTGAATAATTCCAGCGATTTATTATTGATGCTCGATTACGGAATTTTCTACGAATTTATCCCGATGGATACTTTTGATACACCAAACCAAAAAGTAATTCGTTTAGCCGATGTTGAGCTGAATAAAAATTACGCAATTGTTATTACGACCAATTCAGGATTGTGGCGTTATTTAATTGGTGACACGATTCGTTTTACTTCACTAAACCCATACAGAATCAAGGTTACGGGAAGAACCAAACATCATATTAATGTTTTTGGTGAAGAATTAATGGTTGAAAATACCGATCAGGCGATTGCCAAAGCCTGCGAAATCACCCAAACCGAAGTTATTGATTATACAGTTGCTCCAATTTTTATGCAGGACAAAGAAAAAGGAGCCCACGAATGGATGATTGAGTTCAAGAAAAAACCGGCAGATGTTGGACTTTTCCAAAAGGTTTTAGATGAAACTTTACAGACCTTAAACTCTGATTACGAAGCCAAACGCTACAACAATATGACGTTAAATCCTTTGGTAATTAATGTCGCCAGGGAAAATTTATTTTACGATTGGCTGAAGGAACGTGATAAATTGGGCGGACAGCATAAGATTCCGAGGCTTTCGAATCAGAGGGATTATCTGGAGCAGTTGAAGGGAATGTAAACTCTTGAATTGACAAAATGAATCCTAACACAAACAAAATGAACAAAATTTATTTTCAGATATTATTTTTCTTAGCATTAACAGGTTCCCCATCAATCAACGGCCAAAATTATGCAGTTCGGTTAGATAGTTTAAACATGTTTGATTCTCAAAGAAACAGGAAAATTCCAATTGCATTTTTCCTGCCAAAAACAGATACGAAAATCAATAATCAACAAATTGTCATTTTCAGTCATGGCTATTATCAAAATAAGGCACATTCAAATCTTAAATATTCTTACCTAACCCATTTTCTTGCTTCAAAAGGGTATTTCGTAGTTAGTATTCAACACGAATTACCCACAGACAGCTTAATTCCTTCCTCCGGAATTCCTCAAGTTGTAAGACGCCCATTTTGGGAAAGTGGTGCTAAAAATATTTTGTTTGTAATAAATGAATTAAAAAAAACAAATCCTGAATTAGATTTCAAACACATAACGCTGATTGGCCATTCTAACGGTGGTGATATGACTGCTTTATTTTCACAGGAACATCCAAATATTGTTAGTAAGATAATTACTCTGGATAATAGAAGAATGGCATTACCAAGAACGAATAAACCGAAAATTTATTCCTTGCGCTCCAGTGATCAACCAGCAGATGAGGGTGTTTTGCCAACAATAGAAGAACAAAAAAAGTTTGCCATAAAAATTATAAAACTTTCAAATACAATTCACAATAACATGGACAATCGCGCAAATGAAGAACAGCGAGAAGAAATAAATAACTATGTGTTAGCTTTCTTAAAAGATTAAACGAATAGCCCAGTGCGCTTTTTTACAGGAAATGCCCATAAAAAAACCTTAGCTCAAATTTATGACTAAGGTTTGTTTTTATTTTGATTGTCGAGTTACTTACGGAGATTCCTCATTGTTCGGAATGACAGAAATGGCGTGAGAAAATTCAGGATGAATTACATCATATCAATATATCGGTCGTGATATCCTAGTAAATATAAAACACCATCAAGACCTAAACTCGAAATCGAATTTGAGGCGCTTTCTTTTACTTTTGGTTTGGCATGGAAAGCAATTCCAAGGCCTGCTAAATTAATCATTGGTAAATCGTTTGCTCCGTCCCCAACTGCTATGGTCTGGTTGATGTGGATTCCTTCTTTTTCGGCAATGGCAGTCAGGTATTCTGCTTTCTTGATACCATCTACGATATCGCCTATATATTTACCGGTTAGTTTACCATCTTTAATTTCTAACTGATTGGCGTGAACATAATCGATTCCCAGCTCTTTTTGCAGGTATTCTCCAAAATAGGTAAATCCTCCTGATAGAATCGCAGTTTTATAACCATAGTATTTTAAAGCTTTCATTAAACGGTGTGCTCCTTTTGTGATGGGCAGGTTTTCAGCTACTTTTTGCAAAACGTCTTCGCTCAAACCTTCCAGCAAAGCCATACGTTTTTTGAAACTTTCATTGAAATCAATTTCGCCGTTCATAGCAGATTCGGTAATCGCTCTTACCTGCTCTCCTACTCCGTTTAGTTCAGCCAGCTCATCGATTACTTCGGTCTGGATTAATGTAGAATCCATGTCGAAGCAAACCAAACGTCTGTTTCGTCTGTAAATATTATCTTCCTGAAACGAAATATCAACATCCAGTGTTCTGGAAATTGCCATAAAATTAGCAGTCATTTCGATCTTGTTTACAATATCGCCGGTAACGGATAACTGGATGCAGGAACGTGGATACTCTTCTTTTTCAACAACAGAAGTTCTTCCCGTCAATCTAATGATAGAATTGATGTTCAGGTTTTGATCTGTCATTATTTTAGTCACAGCTGCCAATTGTACGGCGGTTAATTTTTCTCCTAAAATATTAATGATATAACGCTGATTGGATTGTGATTTTACCCAGGTTTCGTAATCTTCGACAGAAATAGGAATAAATTTAACCTTTACTTCCAATTCATAGGCTTTGAACAGCAAATCTTTTAAAACAGGTCCGGAAGTTGAACCAGCTTCAATTTCGAACAAAATCCCTAGAGATAATGTATCGTGAATATCAGCCTGACCTATGTCTAAAATCACGGCATCATAAGCTGCTAATACTGTGGTTAAACCAGCTGTAACTCCCGGTTTGTCGTGTCCTGAAACTTTTAATAAAATAATTTCTTTATCTTCTGTCGCCATTTTATCTTTATTGATTTTAAGAAGCGACAAAAATCGGCAATCTATTGTTTATAAAAAAGGATATTGTTTGTTTTTTTGAATACAAAAAGCACATTCCGAATGTGCTTTCTATATTAATTTAACAATTATGTTTCGATACTGAAATTACATAACTTTTTTAATTTCCGGGTTGCGGTTCTTCAAGACTAATCATCCAGTTTACTCCAAACTTATCTTTGAGCATCCCAAAATAAGAACTCCAAAAGGTTTTTTCCAATGGCATATCTACCCTTCCGCCAGCCGAAAGTCCGCTAAAAATTTTGTCTGCTTCTTCTGTGGTTTCTGTGCCGATTGATATTGAAAAATTATCTCCAAAACCTACATCTCCATATTTGGGATGACTGTCACTTCCCATCAAGATCGTATCTCCAATTGGAAGCGAAATATGCATAATCCGGTTTGAATCTTCCTCAGAAAGTGCTTCTGCACCTTCTTCTTCAGGTGCATCTTTATATTTTCCAACATATTGAAATTCTCCTCCAAAAACGGATTTGTAAAACAGAAATGCTTCTTCGCAATTTCCATTAAACATTAAATAAGTTGTTACTGATTTTACCATGATTTGATATTTTTATCGTTATTTATTTCTATTACTTATTGCAATTTGATATTGACATTGCAATTGATATTTACTTTTCTGCAAGTTCTTTTACCGTTTCCAGGCCTTTTGGAAATGCATCTTTAAAATAATCAATATGCTTTTCGATTAAATCAACCTGAGAAACCAGATCTGTAAATTCGTCATCGGGAATTAATCGATAGGTTTCCATGTAACCACTCCATTTTTCTGTTTCCTCATTAAGAGGCAATTCCTTAAAATCTTTTATCTCTCCAATATGTTTGAAAGCCATATATTCATTCGGAATTTTCTTTTCTATAATACTATTCATTCCTTCTCCCCCGGGAGACATGAAATGTATTTTATCACCCTCATTCCAATCGCTTACTGCATAGGAACCTTCACAAAAAGCACTTGTCCATTCTTTATACGTTTCATCCTCCCATAAAACAGACCAGATTTTTTCCGGCGAAGCTTTGATTCTGATTTTAAATTCTAATATTTCCATAATTATGATAATTTACTAAAATCCATAAATAAGACATTCCAACGATGGCCATCTAAATCTGAAAAACCGCAACCGTACATCCAGCCCTGACTTTCTGCCGGAGCCCCAAAAACAGTTCCTCCTGCATCCTGTACTTTTTGGGCCAGTTCATCCACTTCTTCACGGCTCTCAGCATCAATCGAAATCAAAATCTCAGAACTGGCATTAGTATCTGTAATACTGTTTTGCGAAAAGCTTTCAAAAATTGATTCTTCAAAAAGCATCACTACAAAATGCCCCTCACCCACCACCATACAAGTCGAAGTTGGGGTATCGTGCTGCTCATTAAACGAAAAACCTATTTTCCAGAAAAAATCTTTCGCTTTTGCTACATCCTTTACAGGAAGATTCAACCATATTTGTTTTGTCATTTTTTTTGAATTTTGTTGGTTAGATATTTATTTATTTTTTACCATATAAGTGATATAAGTTCATTTAACTTTGGGCTTTAGTTTTACAATTGCCATCCTGAGCGGAGTCGAAGGCTTATGAAAACGAGGGCTTCGACTCCGCTCAGCCTGACATTGAGTTTTTAAATGTTTTTTTAAACATATAATTTAAGCTAATCTTTGAACCTTTTCCAGCTCTAGCTTTGAATGTAATTAGCTTCTGCGTAATTTTTAAAATTATCCAGAATGGCCTGCCATCCTCCGCGCTGCATTTCTTCGGGATTTTCTGTTTCTGGATCAAAACTCTCTATTATTTCTACGCCGTTTGGTGTTTCATTGAAACTAATTTCAACCTTTCTTCCATCGGCCATAATGTATTCAATGGATTCATTTTGTTTTACCAAAGTATATTCTCCTCCAAAGTCAAAACTCATACTGCCGTCTTTTGCCGCCATAGTCGATTTGAATTTGCCACCTTCTCTCAAATCATTTTCTGCGTAAGGTGTATGCCAGTCCGGAGATGCGAAACTCCATTTTATAATATGTTCCGGTGAAGTCCAAAACTCCCAAATCTTTTGTATTGAAGAATTTATTGTTGCTTTTACTGTAATCATTGTAGTTCTCTGTTTTAAAATTTTACTTATTTTTCGTTGGTTTTATCCATTCGTTTATAATTTTCTCCAACTCGTCTTTTCCTTTTTTAATCTCCTGACTATTTTTAAAAGTTATGACTGCCCTGTCGTTTTCTTTCCATACTAACATTTTACTTTTATTGGCAATCAATCTGTCTTTTGGCTGCTCCTGTTTTTTTGCTCCTCTGTGAAAAATCAGTTGCACTTTTGTTGTCATGGGCTGAATTCTCATTGTAATTCTGTCTTCATTTTCAAAGCAATAGTTTGGTGCATTCCATTTAATATTTTCAGTCAGATTTTTATTTGATACTAAAATGTGATCTCTCAATTCCTCAATTTCTTTTCTGAACGGATGATTTAGTTCGTTCAGAAATTCAGTTACTTCGCGGCTTTTATTTGATTGTTTTGTCATTTAATTAGCTTCGGTATACTTTTTAAAATTATCAATAACCCCTTGGCAAAATTGTTTTTGCTCACTTGCAGGATGGGTCTTTTCAGGTTCAAATATTTCTGTAATTTTCACCTTATCACCCTGGCTTTCAAACTGAACACTTCCCGTTCTGTTACCAACAAGCTGATATTCAATAACTAAAAATTTATCCACTTTAGTATAAATTCCTTCGTAATCAAAAGAAATACTTCCATCTTTTGTCGCCATTGTATACTTGAATTTACCTCCGTCCTTAACATCATTTTCTACAGCTGGCGTATACCAGTCATCAGTAGGATTATTCCATTTCTGAATATGTTTTGGAATCGTCCAGAATTCCCAAACTTTCTCGATTGCCGCATTAACACTGGTTTGTACCGTTATCATATGAATATCCAAATTAAATGATTAGCCTTCTTGCGGAATCTGGCTTTCATCCATAAAGAAAATCTCCCAGTGATGTCCGTCTAAATCAAAAAAATCTCTTTGATACATCCAGCCATAATCTTTAGCTTCATTGTGTAGTTTACCGCCAGCTTTAACAACAGCCGTAATAATTTCATCAACTTTTTCTCTACTTTCAACAGAAATAGCAGCAATCATTTCTGTGCTTGCCATTGTATTACAAATTTCTTTTTGAGTAAATGTTTTAAAAAATTCTTCTAACAAAAGCATTGCAAATATATTTTCACCAATTATCAGGCAGGTTCCTTTTTGATTTGTAAATTTTGGGTCAAACGAAAAACCCAATTGTGTAAAAAATGATATCGACTTATTTAAATCTTTTACAGGAAGATTTAAGAAAATTTTTGTTTCCATATTTATAAAATTACAAATTATCTGACACAAATTTAAAATTTCAAAACCAGTTTTAAACGACAATAAAAGTCAACTTTAGGGTCATTTAAGACAAAATCCATATCTTAGTACTACTGTAAAAGCTAAAATTATGAGTAAGAAATTAGGGCTAATTTTGGGGTATGACTACAAATTACTGAGTGTAGCTGCCATTCTGGAAGTTTTTGAAACTGCCAATAAACTGAACACAGAAGCTGAAAAACCTTTTGAAATCATGGTTTTCCAGTCGGCTGAACAAATCAATGAAAAAAAATTATTTGGGTATGAAGTCAATTCTATCGAAACATTTAATAAAAGTTTAGACCTGATTTTAATTCCTGCTTTTACTACCGAAAATATGGGTGAGATGATTGCCAAAAACTGTAATTTCATTCCGTGGCTACAAAAGCATCACCAATCGGGAACTGAACTGGCCAGTTTTTGCACCGGTGCATTTTTGTTTGCCGCTTCAGGTTTACTGAATGAAAAACTCGCCACCACACATGTCGATGCCTGCAGCGCGTTTACAAAGGCTTTTCCTTTAGTAAAATTAAAACCCGAAGAAACACTTACTGCAGATGGCAGTTTGTACACCAGCGGCGGATCGACCTCAACTTTTCATTTATTGATTTTGTTGGTTCAGAAATATTGCGGAAACGAAATCGCCGTACAGATTGCTAAAATATTTTCAATCGACTTAAACCGATACAAACAAAGCTATTTCAGCACTTTCAGGCCCAATCATTTACATAATGACAGTTTAGTGGCACGATTGCAGCAGAAGATTGAAAACGAATACAGTACAATTGAAACCTTAGAAGAAATCACCAAAGATATTCCTACCAGCACCCGAAACATGACACGGCGATTCAAACAAGTCACCGGCATCCCGCCCATTGAATATCTTCAAAATATACGGGTCGAAAGTTCAAAAAAATATCTCGAACAAACGCAGCTTTCGATTTCTGAGATCATCGAAAAAACCGGTTATAATGACCCTAAAGCTTTTAGAAAAGTATTTTATAAAATGGTAGGCATGAAACCCATTGAATATCGGGAGAAGTTTAGGGTTCGGTAATTTTTTTATTAGCAGAAGTTTCATTTTCAAAATTACCTCTCGTCCTGCTCTGCGCTATATCTCTGCCTGCGAACCCCGCAGCCAGAGGATATCGCTTCGATCAGGGCTAAAAAGAAAATTTAGTTTTCAAAACTTAAACCTCTTAAATGATTAGGATTTTATAACCCACATCAAAACTTTTTTATGCTGTTTTAGTATTTCATCGATTTCCTTCATACTTTCATTAGAAACAGCCGGACAGCCCCAGCCTTCAGGAGTTCCCTCTGGATAAACTTCATTCTCAGGAATAGCTTCCCAGGAATGCAGGACTATAGCACGTTTTGCCGAATTTGAGTTCGATTTATCTTTCCCCTGCAAGACATAATTTACTTTAATCCCCCATTGACTTACGCCTCGGTTCAATATGACATATTTACCTGTAGACGAGCAATGCGAATCGAATTCATTACTGATTACCGGATTTTCTTTGGACTCTGTTCCGCCCCAACGATTATCAGCACAACCATGACTTACCATATACGATTTTACAACAGCATTTTTATTGAAATCATAAATAAAAAAGCGCTTTAAACCTGAATGTACGCCTAAATCAATCAGAATAAATTTGTCCAGATTCAGGTTATTCAACTTACAATATTGCTTTGCTTCTTTGTAATAATTGTCATAATTAATTTCAAATCTTGGCTTTTCTTTTGAAACTATTTCGCTTGTCAGTTCATTTTCAGAAACAGTCATTACTTTATTTTCTTTATTACAAGAAAATCCGAAGACACAAAACAGTACGAAGATTAAATAATTTTTAATTATAGTTTTCATCCTGACAAATAACTTGGTTATTAAAAAAAGCATTAAACATTTTAAATTCCCCCAAATATGAATCTTGAAAACTAATATCATCTATAATGTTATTCATTATTCCTTCAGGGAATTTGGTATATGACAGCTTTTCTTCTATGATTTTTTCAATATCTAAAGCTAAATCTTTGATTTTTCTACAATCTTGATTTTCTTTTTCCAATTCTTCAAGCCTTGATTTTGAAATAAAGATTTGATTAGTATGAATTGTAGTTTTAACTACATAATAAGGAATTAAAATACTCATATACAAAGTGATTGAACAAAGTTCACCATCTTCAACAACAGTCAAAAGAAATGTATAACACCGATCCTGCAAATCCAGTCTGGAAAAATCCTCAAAGTCTTTCAAAACCAAATCTTTACCAAATTCTTCTTTAATAGTATTTCGTGTTTTTTGACTTTCATCAGAATCAAAAAAATCTATTATTGATTGTAGTCTTTTATATTCTGAAGTTTCTAAGTACAATTCTTGCTGATTCCATGGACATATATTTTTAGGATAATATAAATATGCCAAACTTTTTAAAACTTCAGTTATCATATCTTAATAGTAAAAGATTATAAAAACCAAATATATTCTTTTGTAACAAAGAAAGAAAAGTATTGCTTAAGTATTTCGATATAAAAAAACCTGCTCAAATAAACGAACAGGTTTTAGAAAAATAGTATTTTAAATTATGAAGCAATTTCCATACGCTTCAATAAATTTTTACTCAGCGTATGCTCTGCATAATCTTTATCTATTGATAAAACTTTATCGTCAGAACTTGGCAATTCATACATAGCATCAGTTAAAATTGCTTCACATAACGAACGCAATCCTCGTGCGCCTAATTTATATTCTAATGCTTTGTCTACAATAAAATCTAAAGCTTCATCTGTAATACTAAATTCCACTTCATCCATTAAAAACAACTTCTGATATTGTTTTACCAATGCGTTTTTAGGCTGCGTTAAAATGGCTCTTAATGTTTCTCTGTCTAAAGGATCCATGTGCGTTAAAACCGGTAAACGACCTATAATCTCCGGAATCAATCCAAAGTCTTTAATGTCTTTCGGAATAATGTATTGCAGTAAATTATCTTTGTCTATGTTGTCAGCATTTTTAGACGTCGAGTACCCAACAGCCTGACGATTGAGACGTTTAGAGATAATGCGTTCAACTCCATCAAAAGCTCCTGCTGCAATAAACAGGATATTTTGAGTATTCACCTCAACAAATTTCTGATCAGGATGCTTACGGCCACCTTTTGGCGGTACATTCACAACGGTCCCTTCTAATAATTTAAGTAAAGCCTGCTGCACACCTTCTCCCGAAACGTCTCGTGTTATAGACGGATTGTCGCTTTTTCGGGCGATTTTATCAATTTCGTCAATAAATACGATTCCTCTTTCGGCTTTGGTTACATCATAATCAGCAGCTTGCAGTAAACGAGTCAAAATACTTTCAACATCTTCTCCTACGTAACCTGCTTCTGTAAGCACAGTTGCATCAACGATTGCTAAAGGAACGTCCAGCATTTTTGCAATGGTTTTTGCTACTAATGTTTTTCCTGTTCCTGTCTGCCCCACCATTATGATGTTACTTTTTTCAATCTCTACTTCATCGTCTAATTGCTGCTGCATTAAACGTTTGTAGTGATTGTAAACCGCCACTGACATCACTTTTTTCGTCTGATCCTGACCGATAACGTATTGATCTAAGAAAGCTCTAATCTCTTTTGGTTTCTTTAAAATTAGATCCCCAACCAATTTTGAGCTCCCGCTTGATTTTAATTCTTCTAAAACAATTCCGTGTGCCTGTTCAATACATTTATCACAAATGTGTGCATTAATCCCCGCAATTAATAAATTAGTTTCTGGCTTTTTTCTTCCACAAAACGAACATTCTAATACTACTTTTGCCATTCTATATAAGTTACTAAGCTGCAAAGATACTAAGTTTCTGAGATTTTGTTATTTAAAGCTCAAAAACTTAGTATCTTATTACATCTTATAAATTTTGTTTCAAGTTTTTAAGTTTCAGATTAACTAAAGAAATCTGAAACCTGAAACTAATTTTTAGCTTCTTCTCAATACTTCATCAATCATACCATATTCTTTAGCTTCATCGGCTTTCATCCAGTAATCACGCTCACTGTCTTTATGTACTTTATCAAAAGTCTGACCGGAATGCTGTGAAATAATATGATATAATTCATCTTTCAATTTCAACATTTCGCGTAAGTTGATTTCCATATCTGTTGCAACACCTTGCGCTCCTCCTGAAGGCTGGTGAATCATAACTCTTGAATGTGGCAATGCAGAACGTTTTCCTGCAGCTCCTGCACATAATAAAACAGCACCCATTGACGCTGCCATACCTGTACAAATTGTAGCCACATCCGGTTTAATGTACTGCATGGTATCATAAATCCCTAAACCTGCGTAAACGCTTCCTCCCGGAGAGTTTAAATAAATCTGAATATCTTTTGAAGCATCAGCACTTTCTAAGAAAAGTAATTGTGCTTGAACGATATTAGCGATTTGATCGTCAATACCTGTTCCTAAAAAGATAATCCTGTCCATCATTAATCTGGAAAAAACATCTAATTGAGAAATATTCAACTGACGCTCTTCTATAATATATGGAGTCATATTAGTTGGGTTCATTGCCGCTATGATTTTGTCATAGTACATTGCGTTTACTCCCTGGTGCTTTGTAGCAAATTTTTTGAATTCTTTACCGTAGTTCATATTTTTAGTTTAAAAGTTTGAAAGTCTAAAGTCTGAAAATGACTTTAAACGAATCAAACAAAGTTCATACCTTTTTATAAATGATGTCAATTTGTCTTCTTTTTATATTTCATAAGTTTTGAAATTTATGAAATAAAAATTTAAACCATAAGCTTAAAATTTAAAAAAAGAGCGTCAAAAATCATCTTTTTGACGCTCAAATATAACTATTTTTTATCTTTCAATATCTGGAATAAAATCTTAAAGTTAGAAATAAACTAATAAATCTCTACTTCACAACTTTTGACTTTACAACTTTTACTTTCGACTAAATTTATTCTCCGTAAGACGCAGCAATAAATTCATCATAAGTAACTTCTTTTGTTGTTGGATTTGCTTTTTCTTTAAACAAATCTAACAATTTAGCTGCTACAACCTGCTCAGAAAGTCTTTTTACTTCTTCCTGGTTAGATAAAACTCTGGCTACAATTCCTTCTACTTCTTCAGTAGTTGGATTTGTCTGTCCAAACTGAGCCATTTGCTGTCTGATTGCGTTTGATGTAAAAGCTTTCAAATCTTCAAATGTAATTTGGATATTGCTTTGAGCCATTGCTTTTCCTTCAATCAATTGAAAACGTAAACCTTTTTCAGATCTTGTGTATTCAAGTTCAGCTTCTTCTGCAGAAAGTTTTTTCTCTCCAACAGTCTGCAACCATTTCTTTAGGAATTCAGCCGGCAAATCGAATTTTGTGTTTTCGATTAAGAAATCCTGAACGTCCAATAATAATTTTTGATCAGCCTGCTGTGCGAATTGAGCTTCTGCATCTTCTTTAATTTTAGCTTTCAAATCTTCAAGAGAAGCTACTTTTCCTTCACCAAAAAGTTTGTCAAATAACTCCTGGTTCAATTCTGCTGGCTCAGAAACATTAATTGCTTCGATTGTAAAAGTTACATCAACTGCTAAATCATGTACATTATCGTGACCTACTTTTAAGTAATCCATTAATTGGTGATCATCTTCAAATAAGCCTTTTGTATTTACAGTAACTACATCCCCAACTTCTTTACCGATAAACAAATCAGCTGTTTTTTTATCTTTGAAAACTGACAATGATAAAGTTGTTTTGTTTTCAATTCCGTTCTCTACATTTGCGAAAGTTCCTGTAACATCAGAATCTGCAGTAACTTTTTCAACAGGGTTTGCTTTTCCAAATTGTTTTTGGATACGCTCAACTTGTCCGTCGATTAGTTTATCATCAGCAGTAACGATATATTTTACGATATTGTTTTTAGCTTCTAAATCAATTTCGAAATTTGGCGCTAAACCAATTTCGTATTCAAAAGTTAACTCTTCAGCATCCCAGTCGAAGTTTTCATTTTCTTTAGCAATAGGAGTACCCAAAAGATTTAATCTTTCAGACTGAATAAAACGCTCTAAAGCCAAATCAACTACTTTTTTAATTTCTTCTTGCTTAATACCTTTTCCGTATTGTTTTTCAACAAGATCTTTAGGCACCTGTCCTTTTCTAAATCCTTTAACTTGTGCCAAAGGCAATTTTTCGTTTATTCTTTTTGCTACCTGACCTTTGTAATCCATATGAACAACGTTCAATACAATTGTCTCGTTTACAGCGTCTATTGCTACTCTTTTAATATCCATCTTCTTCTTTAATTTACATAATAAAATTGGGTTGCAAAATTATAAAATTTTTGCAACCCAACCAAGTTTTTAATGTATTGTATTTGAAGCGTTTTTAGAGTACTTCGCATTTTTATTTTTTATCGTCTCCTAATATTTTATAAGTTATAGATTGCAGTACAGACAAAATAACACTGAAAATTAATGCTGTCAAAAACGAATCGACTGCAAAACCTCCAACTATTTTGGTACACAACAAAATAATAACAGCATTGATAACGAGTAAAAACAAACCAAGAGTCACAACTGTCACAGGAAGAGTCAGGAGAACCAAAATTGGTTTTATAAACATATTCAGCAGTCCTAAAACTACTGCAACAATTACGGCGGTAGCAAAACTGGCAACGTGAACCCCGGACAAAAGGTTTGATAACAATACAACCAAAGCTGCAGTAACGAAGAGTCTAAGTAATAATTTCATGGTTTTTTCTGGTTTAAAAATTCAATTAAAAGTTTTAAAATTATTAAATTAAGATTTCAAAAATGCACTAGTGAGCTCAAAAAACATTTTAGGGTTTTCAGCATGAAGCCAATGTCCTGCATTAGGAATCGTCTCTATTTTTAAATCCGGAAAATGTTCCAAAATATGATCAATATCCGTATCTAAAACATAACCTGAATTTCCGCCACGAATGAACAAAGCCGGCTTATCAAAAACCAAACCTTCCGCCAAAGGCTTTCCTATAGCATCCAGATTATTATTAAAAACCTGAAGATTAAACCTGAAAGCCAATTGACCAGGCTCTTTCCAATATAAATTTTTCAATAAAAACTGACGTGTTCCAAAATCAGGAACGTATTGTGCTACAATTTCTTCAACATCATTTCGGCTTGGCTTTACAGAAAAATCAACAGCATTTAATCCCGCTAAAATATCCTGATGATGTTGTTTGTAGAATTTTGGTCCAATATCGGCTACAATCAATTTATCAACCAAATCCGGATGCGTAGTCGCGAAAAGCATTGCTACTTTTCCGCCCATTGAATGCCCGAGAATATCAATATTTGACAATTGATTTGCCTGACAATATTCGAACACATCCTGAACCATGGCTTCATAACTCCATTCATCCGAATGAAAACTGCGTCCATGATTCCTTAAATCTAAAATATGAACCTGAAATCCGGCTTCTACATATTGTCCGGCAAGTGTTTTCCAGTTATCTGACATTCCGAGAAAACCATGCATAATAACAAATGGTTTTCCTTCGCCTTCTATTTTTGAATACAGCATACTTATGTTTTTTAAACTTCTTACAAAGGTAAAAAAGTTATTTTATTAACAGAAGGATAATAATTATGGTAAAATTATTTTATTAGAAAAAAGTTTACATTTTTAAGATTAAGCGTACATAATAAATAATTCAAAATTGTATATTCGCACTTTTAAAAATTAAATTTGATTTAAACTTATTAATTAAAAACATCCCATGATTAAAAAATTATTTTTATTATCAGTAATTGTTTCTCAACTAACAATCTCATGTTCTAGTGATGATGATCAAAAAAGTACAAGTGACCAAAGTTTAGCTGAACAAATTGCGAATATTGTTAAACAGCCATATTCTAAATTAACACCTAGTGAACAAAAGGTGAAGTTAGAAGTCGAAGCTAACGAAATGCTTGTTCAATTAGATAAGACTAAAAAATTAAATGCAATAGATGCTATTGAAAATTTAAGCAGACTATTAGACATTAATTCTGTTGATGTTTTCGGTGGAAAAAATGGTAATGAAGTTGAAGACATCCTAAATATTTCAGGTATATATGGTATTTATACATGGAATAATACTCAAAAAATATGGGTAAAAACTGCTTCATCAACAGAATTAAAATTTGTTTTCCCTGCAAAAGAATCATTAACTGCAAATAATGCAACTTTATCTGTAAAAAGTACATCTTCTGATATAAAAGTAAATATTACTGATACATACGGAAGCCAGTTTTATAATTTTGAAACTGGACAATACGAAGTTATTACGGATGATGTAAATGATCAAATCTTTTTACCTTCATCAGCTGATGCCTTTCTGGCAATTGACAATACTACCGTAGCTACATTTACGCAAACTGCAAAATATTCTAACGGAAAAGAAGTTCCTGATGAATTTGCGTATAAAATGGCATTAAACGAAGGTTATACTTGGGAAATGAGTGGTACAAAAGCTACTGAAAACACTTCAAAAGCCAACCTTACTTACAACGGAAAAAATTTACTTTCGTTCAATGCAGGTAGCACTGCAAGCATTGATGCATTATTAAACGATGATGAATTGACTCAATATAGAGGAAAAGCGAATGGATTAGTGCAGATTTTAGACAATTTTGTTATTGTTGCTGATATGGATTTGGCTACTGCCGCATCAGATGAAGCTGCTTTAGAAAATACCGTAAAATATCCAGATTATCCAGACTATGATAATCCTAAAGCTGATTTTAAAGCATTTTATACAGCTGTAAATACTTACAGACAAAAAAATTCTGAAGGAAGTGCAGCCAATTTCAGTAAAAATTCTAAACTTATCTTAGTTTCTAAAAAAGATGGTACTAAAATAGCTGACATTGTTTTACATTCTGAAAAATCAACTGATTCTCACACATTCAACCTGCCTAAATGGATGACAAGTAATGGAGGATATTGGTCATGGGAGAGTGAAGAAGGCGAGCCGTTTACAGAAGAATACTATAATGAGGTTTATTATTTAAAATTCAGCGATAAAACCGAAGTAGAAATGGGAGCTTATTTCTCTACAGGATTTGAAAATTTTGAAGCTAAATTTGAAGATTTTATAAAAGCTTTTGAAAAAAAATAATTTTTCAAAAAAATTAACAAAGCCGATTTGAACTACTTCAAATCGGCTTTGTTTTTTTGGGAGGTGTTCTTACAATTATCGTACTCTGCCCATATCCAGCCCAAATACCTATTCCTCCTTTTATATTTGATTTTAAACTTGTATTGGATGGATAAATTGGATTTTTGCTGTTGACAATTTCATTTTGCCAGCTATTCCAGAAATCCAGTGCCTCTTTGCTTTGAGTTCTTAATTTTACATAAATTAAATCTCCATCGGCAAAATAAGGCGTGAACTTTGTTTTCGGAAAAAGTAAAATTCCTCTGTTTATTTGCATTGAAACCGCTGATTCGCTAAAGTTTTTATCTTCTAAATTGCCATAAAATGCAGGAACAAAAATGGATTCTTCTGTATCAATTTTTGTAGCAAGCTGATAATAGTTTTTCTCTTCTAAAGGATCATCAAATTTTACAAAAATATAACCCGTTGTATCTGTTGCGTTCTTTTTTATATACTCAGCACTTTTAAGCGCAACGGTTTTAGGTATTATTGTTACGGCCTCGACAACACGGCTTAAATATTCTATTTTTAACGAATATTGCTTTCCTGCTTCTCCTTTTAAAGTCGATCCAAAATACATAAATGGTGGCACTCTGTTTTTGTCATTTTTAACTCTTAAAACCTCAGAAGTCTTACCATCAGAAATCGTAATTTTTGCAGATCGAATGACATGATTTAAAACATTGGTAGAATCAATTACATCTGTAACCGGAATACTAGTCGAAAGCATAACCTGAGCATAATCTCCTTCTTCTACCCAGCCTTCAACTACAATTCTGGATTCGACACTTGCCTGTTCGCTAAAATTATCCTGAGAACAACTTACTATTATTAAAGTAAAAAGAAATAATATATGTTTTTTCATCTTTTTAGAATTTAAATCTCCAGCTTATTGAAGGCAATATTCGATACAAAACTTTTTTATCCTGCTTTACCACTACACTATTTTTATCTTCCTTAACCTGAACATCCAAAACAACATAAATTGGATTATCAATATTGAATGTATTATAAATGGAAAAATTCAAAGCACTTTCTTTTTTATTTGTTTTAAAGAAAAAATAATTCAACGAAAGATCTGTACGAATGTAATTTGGCATTTGTGCATTATTGTATTCTGAATATTCTTTGACAGGATTATTGTTGATAAAATACCATGAAGTTGGCATTGTAAATCGATTTCCAGAACTAAATATTTGAGTAACACCAAAATTCCACTTTGCATTTAAATCATAAATTCCGACTAATGACAGATTGTGGCGTCTGTCGTATTTGGCAAAATAAGTTTTTCCATTATTTAGCTCGTCAAAATTCCTGTCAGACCAACTTAATGTATAACTTAGCCAGCCTGTAAATTTTCCGTTATTTTTTCGCAACATAAATTCCAAACCATAAGCTTTACCTTTTCCAACTAATAAATCATTTTTTAAAGTTGTAATTTCATTAAACTGAGTTATACCGTATGGGTATTCGAGTAAATCTTTCATAGAACGATAAAATCCTCCAAAAGAAGAAACAAGATTTTTAGAAATATTTTGATTTGAACCTACAGAAAACTCATCTGAAGATTGCGGTTTTATTCCATCTGAACTCGCAATCCAAAAATCCGTAGGAATACCAACACTTGAAGTCGTTATTAAGCTAAGATATTGATATTGTTTGTTATAAGATCCGTAAAAGGAAAAATTTTCGTTTGCCAGATAATTTAATAAAATGCGAGGCTGAAAATGCAAATAAGAACTTTGCGATCCTGATGTGTAATAATTTATTCTTAGTCCTAATTCTGCATTTAATTGATCTGTAAACTTTGGTTTAAAAGTAGTGAAAACAGCCACTTCATTAGCGTTGATTATGCTATTTTGAGTCTTATTAGAATTGGAAAAATTTTCAATATTAATTTTTTGAGGCTGTAAATTATGATAACTATATTGCAAACCAGATTCAACAGGAATATTTTTGATTGAGTAACGAAATGAATTTGTAAAGCCAAAATCTTTTACAGATGAAGAAACTCCAAATTGAATTGTCGCCTGTTTCATACTCAGATCATTAGAATAATGACTAAAATAAACAGCGTTTGACATACTTGTTTTAGAAGAAAGCGTTGTCATTAAAGCTGGAGAAACTGTAAAATTGCTCCACTTCAAATGAGTTTTTAAGGACAAATTATCGTCATTAATTTTTAATTTGTCACCACTCACAAAAGCATCAACAGAAAATAAATTGTTTTTAGAAAACTGAGATATAAAAGTAATATTTCCATCTGAAAAACCATACTTCATATCCTCGACATCATTATTTTTTGAAAATGAATTTACTAACGGAGTAATAATTTCATCGATATAAGTTTTTCTTCCCGATAAATAAATTCCGGATTTTTCAGTAATCGGCAAAGCCAAAGTTAATTGCGAAGCCAAAACGCCAACGTTTCCCTGAATCGAAAATTCGGAAGGTATTTTTTTATTCGAAAGCAATAATGTTGTAGAACTCAAACGTCCGCCATATTTTGCATTAGAACTTGATTTATCAAACTCTACTTCCTTAATATGATCTGTATTATAAAAAGGAAAAACGCCTAATAAATGCGACATCCCATAGACGGTTGTACCATTATATAAGATAGCATTATGCCCCGGATCTCCTCCTCGTACATACAAATATCCATTAGCATCTCCCGAATTTTGAACCCCTGGAGTAAGCTGTAAAATTTTTATAATATCTGTGGTCCCCAAAACAGTTGGTAACGAAGACAACTCTTTTAAGTTGAAAGATAGTTTACCTCCTGATAAAGTTGATATCCCGTTTTTTTTATCATTGGCAATAATCACTTCTTTTAAAAGCGAAATATCTTTTTCTAAAATAATGGAGATTAAAGTATCTTTTGCAAGATCAATCGTTACGACTTTATTAAGATAACCCAATTGATTAATTGTAACGATAACCTTACCCAAAGAAATATTTTTTGAAAAATTTCCAAGTGTATCAGTTAGTAATGAATCGTTTTGATTATTTGTTTTAAAAGAAACACTGGCACCTATTAAACTTTCATTTTCAGAAGATTTAATATTTCCTGTTATATTCGCCTGAGATTGCGCAAATAAACTGGAAAAACAGAGCAAACAAAAAACAAAAATAGATTTCGACACTAGCTTTTAATATGAAAAATGCGAAAGTAAACAATTATAACCCAATTATGTCAGGTTATAATTGTTTTAATTTTAACTTATTTCAATTTATTCAGATACATATTAACCACATTATCCAAACCAAGATATAGCGCTTCCGAAATTAAAGCATGGCCAATAGAGACTTCTAATAATCCCGGAATATTTTGTTTAAAAAACTGAATATTATCCAGACTTAAATCATGTCCTGCATTAATACCCAAACTTAATTCATTTGCTAACTCTGCAGCTTTCACGTAAGTATCGATTCCGTTTTTATTTCCTAAATCATATTGATGCGCAAAAGCTTCTGTGTATAATTCGATTCTGTCAGTACCTGTTTTTTTTGCACCTTCTATGATTTCCAAAACCGGATCAACAAAAATTGAAGTTCGAATCCCGTTTCTTTGAAATTCCTGAATAACCTCGGTTAAATACGTCTGATTTTTTATAGTATCCCAACCGGCAGACGAGGTAATGGCACCAATTGCATCGGGAACCAATGTTACCTGATCCGGTTTGCATTCCAATACCAAATCAATAAAATTATGTTGTGGATTTCCTTCAATATTATATTCTGTTGTAACAATTGCTTTTAAATCCCGAGCATCCTGATAACGAATATGGCGCTCATCCGGACGTGGATGTATGGTGATTCCCTGACCACCAAAATTCTGAATATCTGTGGCAACTTTTAATAAATCAGGAACATCCCCCCCGCGAGCATTTCTCAGAGTAGCAATTTTATTAATATTTACACTTAACTTTGTCATATAAATAGATTATTAATTCTAGTAACATTATATTTGTAAAGACAAAAATACAAAGTAAAACGTAGCGTTTTTTGCTATTTTTTGATTATTTTGCATCAAATATCTTCAAACCACTTATGACAGAAATTACCAACTATATCACAAACGATTTTAGAGCAATCGACAGTCAGGAAACGATAGCATCAGTTCAGGATTTTTTTGCTGAATTAAGTTTTTCTCATTTCCCGGTTTTAGAAAACGGAACCTTTATAGGAAGCATTGCTTCTGATGATATTGAAACTTTTGATCTTGATAAGAAAATTATTGACTACAAATATACATTAGAGCGATTTTTCGCCAGAAAATCAATGATTTGGCTGGATGTTTTAGAGATTTTCGCCAAAAACCATACTAATGTTATTCCGGTACTTGATGAAAACAATTCTTATATTGGATATTATGAAATGGAAGATATCATGAAATTTTTTCAGGAGACCCCATTTTTAAAAGAACAAGGAGGGATCATTATTGTTCAAAAAGGCCTTTTAGATTATTCTATGGCTCAGGTAACGCAAATTGTAGAAAGCAATAATGGTAAAATCCTGGGTTGCTTTATATCCGAAGCCGATTTAGAAAATGTTCACATTACAATAAAAATTGGCGTTGGACCAATGAACGAAATCATTCAGACTTTTAGAAGATACAATTACGAAATTATTTCAGAACATCAGGAAGATACCTATATTAACAGTTTAAAAGAGCGTTCTGACTATTTAGACAAATACCTTAATATATAATCCTTAATACGGCAATCAGAAAATGAGTCAATAGATTTTCGCATTAGCACATTATCTAGTTTTCTCATTATGTAATTCAAAAAAATGAAAGTAGCAATTTACGGACAATATTATCAAAACAGTACCGAACCCATTATCAAGGATATTTTTGTGTTTTTTAACAACAATAATGTCGAAATGGTCATTGAAGAAAACTTTCTTAACATGCTTTATGAGAAACAATTAATAAAAAAAGAATACAAAACTTTCTCTGCAAAAACAAAACTTGATAACAGCTTCGAAATGCTGCTCAGCATTGGTGGCGATGGAACTATTTTAAGAGCAGCGAGTCTGGCTCGTAATTCAGGAGTACCAATTTTAGGAATCAATGCCGGAAGATTAGGTTTTTTGGCTACGGTGCCAAAAGAGAGTATTGATAGCTTCTTACAGTTTGTAATTGATAAAAATTACACCATCTCTGAAAGAACCTTATTAAGCCTTACCTGCGATCCTAAAAATGATGCTATCGAAGATGATTTAAATTTCGCCATGAACGAAGTCACCGTTAGCCGAAAAGATACGACTTCGATGATTACAGTCGAAACCTATTTAAATAACGAATATTTAAACTCTTATTGGGCAGACGGACTTATTCTTTCAACACCAACGGGATCAACAGGTTACTCACTCAGTTGCGGCGGACCAATATTAACTCCTGATGTAAAAAGTCTGGTAATTACACCAATAGCACCACATAATTTAAACGCAAGACCATTAGTCATTCCTGATGATACCGAAATTAAACTTCGTGTTTCCGGAAGAGAAGACCAATATTTAGTTTCTCTGGATTCCAGAATTGCATCCATTAAAAATGAATCTGTTTTAACCATTAAAAAAACAGATTTCAAAATTAAAATGGTTGAAATTCCGGGAGAAACTTTCTTAAAAACACTCAGGAAAAAATTACTATGGGGAGAAGATAAAAGAAATTAAACTCTTTTGCGAATTCCGACTATACGATATGAGTACTTTTTTTCGTTTTGCACATATGTAATGTTCATTAAATGTCTCAAAATCATAAGGTAAATCTAAAAAAAGACACATTTAACTAAAGGAACGTTGATTAGTAGTGATAATTATTATATTTGCACGCAATTTTTAATTAAATGAAGAAAATTTTTAATTTATTGTTATGTTTTTTCCCCTTTATTACGCTGAATGCTCAAATTAATGAGATTGGTGTTTTTTTAGGCGGAAGCAACTTCGTAGGAGACGTTGGAAGAACCACTTATATTGCTCCTGAAAATTTTGCTTTTGGGATATTATACAAATGGAACAAAAGTCCACGCCATTCTTATCGCTTTTCTTATACCCAATCAACGGTAACTGGTAATGATTCAAAATCAGAAGAATCAAGTCGAAACAAAAGAGGTTTCAACTTTAAAAATAACGTAAAAGAACTTTCTGCCGGGTTAGAATTCAATTTCTTCGACTTTAATTTACATGACTTAGACACCAAAATTACACCTTATATATTTTCAGGTATCAATTATTTTAGATATGATGAATTATATATAGAAAATGGAATAACTGAAAAAGACAAAGCATCCGGTTCTTTTGCTATACCTATAATATTAGGAATAAAATCAAACATTAGCCGTCATTTTGTTTTAGCAGCTGAAATTGGAGCACGATATACTCTTACAGACAACATAGATGGAAGCAATCCTGAAAATGATTCCTTTACTAATAATCGTTTTGGTAATTTAAATAATAATGACTGGTATGTTTTTACGGGAGTAACATTGACATATACCTTTGGACAAAAACCTTGCTATTGCGCAGAATAAAATGAATTTATTAGAATCCATAGATAAAACAAACTTACCCCAACATCTTGCCATTATTATGGACGGAAATGGTCGTTGGGCAAAACAACAAGGCTTTCTTCGTGCTTTTGGTCATGAAAATGGCACCAAATCAGTCAAAGAAACCATTAAAACATGTGCTAAACTTGGTATTGGGTTTCTAACTTTATATGCTTTTTCTACAGAAAACTGGAATCGCCCAAAATTAGAAGTACAAGCATTGATGAAAATACTTGTAAATTCATTAAGAAAAGAGCTTACTACTTTACAAGAAAACAATATCAAACTTAATGCTATTGGAAATCTTGATAAGTTACCAAAATCTGCTCAAAAAGAATTATTGGATGTCATCGATAAAACAAAAAACAACACCCGTTTAACACTAACTTTAGCCTTAAGTTACGGATCAAGAGAAGAATTAGTAAATGCCGTAAGAATCATCAGTGATAAAGTTAAAAATAATATAATTTCATTAGACACTATTGACGATTCAATTATAAATGAGCATCTTTACACGCAAAATTTACCTGACGTAGATTTATTAATACGAACAAGTGGAGAACACAGAATAAGTAATTTTCTGCTATGGCAAATTGCCTATGCAGAATTATATTTTACTGAGGTACTCTGGCCAGACTTTAAAGAACAACATTTATATGAGGCTATCATTAGTTATCAAAAAAGAGAACGTAGATTTGGAAAAACCAGTGAACAAATTAAATAATATTTTAGTGTTAAAAAAAAGAATACAAATAGTACTTACCCTGTTTATTTTGGGTAGTTTTTCTCAAATTAAAGCACAAGAAAGAATTCCTTTTGATCAGGGAAAAAAATACATTCTTGCAAAAGTCTCTGTTGTTGGTAAAATAAGCTTCAATGAACAAACCGTTGTAACATTTTCAGGTCTGCAAAAAGGTCAGGAAATCACTGTTCCTGGTGAAGAAATTAGTGGTGCAATCAAAAAATTAGGAAAACTTGGTCTTTTTGATGAAATAACTTTTTACGTAAATAAGGTAGAAAATGACAGTATCTATTTAGACTTAAATATAGTTGAGCTTCCGAAATTAAATGAAGTAAAATTTGTTGGTATTAAAAAGAGTAAAGTCGAAGGATTAATAAAAGATAACAATCTGACAAAGAGCAAGATTGTAAATGAAAATTTAATCACTACTACAAAAAATTACATCGAAAACAAATACAAAAAAGAAGGATTTTATAGAACAAAAGTTACTATTACAACTACTCCTGACACTACTGCAGGCAACAATGTTAATATGCTCGTTCGTGTAGACAAAGGAGATAAGGTTAAGATTAGCAGTATAGACTTCATAGGCAACAAACAATTCACAGACAGTAAGTTGAGAAGCGCTATGAAAGATACCAAACAAAGAAATATCCTTCGTGTACTGAAAGCTTCAAAATTTATTCCTGAAAAATACAAGACTGACTTAGAAAAAGTTATTGCAACCTATAAAGAAAAAGGATATCGTGATGCACGTATTATATATGACTCTGTCACCTATAATAAAGAAAAGAACATGCTTGCCATTAAAATTAATTTAGAAGAAGGAAACAAATATTACTTCGGAAATATTAAATTTTTAGGAAATACCGTTTATTCTGATCAACAACTTAATCGTTATTTAGGAATCAAAAAAGGAGAAACATACAACGGAGTTTTATTAGAAAAAAGAATCGCAGATAAGACTAAACCAGATGGTGAGGACATTACTAACTTATACCAAAACAATGGATATTTGTTTTCAAATATTAATGCTGTTGAGGTAAAAACTGCTAATGACACCATTGATTTTGAAATTAGGATTACAGAAGGACCAATTGCTTATTTCAACAAAATATCAGTCGTTGGAAACGATAAAACAAACGATCGTGTTATTTATCGTGAACTAAGAACAAAACCTGGTGAAAAATATAGTAAAGAACTATTAGTAAGAACCATTCGTGAAATAGGACAATTAGGATTTTTTGATCCTGAAGCAATTGATCCTAAATTTAAAAATGTAGATGCCGCATCAGGAACAGTAGATATCGAATACAATTTGGTTGAAAAAGGTTCTAGCCAAGTAGAGTTACAAGGTGGTTATGGTGGTGGAGGTTTCATAGGAACCTTAGGATTATCTTTTAATAACTTTTCGGCAAGAAACCTGTTTAATAAGGAAGCTTACAAACCTTTGCCTATGGGAGATGGCCAAAAAGTATCCCTTCGTTTACAAGGAAGTACCTATTTCCAAACTTA
Organism: Flavobacterium salmonis; assembly: GCF_903819435.1. GTDB lineage: Bacteria > Bacteroidota > Bacteroidia > Flavobacteriales > Flavobacteriaceae > Flavobacterium > Flavobacterium chungangense. Next base: position 430,288 of record NZ_CAIJDP010000060.1, read on the forward strand.
TAGTGTATCATTTTCAGAACCTTGGTTTGGAGGAAAAAAACCAGTACAATTTAGTTCATCTATTTCATATAGTAAACAATTTAATTACAGCTATGGTCGTAATGTAGATAAAAGCCAAAGCTTTAACATCCTGACTTTACAGCTTGGACTTGCTAAAAGGCTGAGTGTACCAGATGATTATTTCGTATTATCTCAATCTGTAAGTTACCAACATTATGATTTGAATAATTATTTCACAGGACTTTTTACTTTTGGTAATGGAACTTCAAGAAATTTAGCCTATACAATTGGTCTTACGAGAAGTAATAAAGGAGTGAATCCTATATTTCCGACATATGGTTCAGAATTTAGCGTTTCAGCAAAAATAACACCTCCTTATTCATTGTTTAATGGTATAGATTATTCATCATTAGGAGAAAAAGAAGAATATAAACGAAAAACTACTGCCGATCAAACAGATGCTACTGGCCAAGTTACAATTCCTAAAAACAGTTATTTAGATTCTGCTGGAAATGTAGTAAGTACTCCAGAGGAAGCAGCAGCTGATCCTGCAAAAGTAGATCAGGAAAAATACAACTGGCTTGAATATTATAAAATTAAATTTAAAGCAGATTGGTATAATAAAGTATATGGAAAATTAGTTTTAAGAACATTAACTGAATTTGGTTTCATGGGAGCCTATAATGCAGATAGAGGTGTTGTACCTTTTGAACGTTTTTATTTAGGTGGAGACGGTATGGCTAACTATTCTATGGATGGCAGGGAAACAGTTGGATTAAGAGGATATGAGAACAACTCTTTGACTCCAATTATTACTGACAAAACAGATTCCAGATATGGACAGCAAGTAGGAGCAACCATTTATAACAAATTCTCAATGGAATTACGTTATCCTATTACATTAAAACCATCAGCATCTATTTATGCTTTAACGTTTTTAGAAGCAGGTGCATCATATGATGGATTTAAAAATTATAACCCATTTGATTTGTATCGTTCAGCCGGTTTTGGACTACGTGTATTTATGCCAGCATTTGGATTATTGGGTATTGATTTTGGTTATGGTTTTGATGCTCAGCCAGGTGAAACCAAAGCTCATGGTCAGGAAATTCACTTTATTATTGGACAACAATTTTAAAAAGATGATATTTGGTTAAAATTTAGACAAAAACCTATCGTATGAGAAAACAATTTTTATTTATATTTTTAGCTTTGATTGCAGCAAACACAAATGAGGCACAAACAAGATCGACTAGAATTGGCTATATCGATATGGAATATATTTTAGAAAATGTTTCAGATTACAAAGAATCTAAATCTCAATTAGAGTTAAAAGCGACTAAATGGAAGCAGGAAATCGAAATTAAAAAATTAGAAATAAACAAATTAAAAGAAAACCTTAAAACCGAAAAAGCATTACTTACAAAAGAACTTATTGAGGAAAGGGAAACCGAAATTAAATTTCTTGAAAATGAAATGCTGGAATACCAACAAAAGCAATTTGGAGTTGACGGAAATTTAATGCGTCAAAAAGCAGCTTTGGCAAAACCAATCCAAGATCAGGTCTTTACCGCAGTTCAGGATATTGCAGAAGCAAAAAATTACGATTTTATTTTTGACAAATCATCTGATTTGACTATGCTTTTTTCAGCAAAAAGATTTGATATAAGTGACCAGGTTATACGTATTTTAAATAGAACAGAAAAGAGAGAACAACTCACTAAAAAACAATTAAAAGAGCAAGAGGCCAAAGAAAACATTGAAAACGAGATTGACGAAAATCCGGCAATGGCAGATAGACAGAAGGCTTTAGATGCAAGAAAAGCAGCAAGGGAAAAATTAGTTCAGGATAGAAAATTAGAACAAGAAGCTAAAAGAAAAGAATACGAAGATAAAAGAAATGCTATAGCAGCTGAAAAGGCAGCCAAAAAAAATGGCACGGTTTCTGAAACTGCTAATACAACAGGAACAGCAAAAACTGACACAACAGCTAAACCTGCAACAACAACTCCAGCTGAAGCGACAACAACTACTGAGCCTGCAGTTAATAAGGCAGAAGAAAGACAGAAACTTTACGAACAGCGTAAAAAAGAGTTAGAAGAAAAAAAGAAGAAAATTTTAGAAGAAAGAGAAGCGGCTAAAAAAGCTAAAGAAGCCGAGGCACAAAAAACAAATACGACCAATAATTAATTAATATTTTAAAATGATGAAACAAATCAAAACTTTACTAATTGCTGCAGTGCTTATTTTGACTGCAAACAATACAATGAATGCGCAGGCTAAAACGGCCCATGTTGATGTTAGCGAGATTATGTCGAAAATGCCAGCCATGCTTGATGCTCAAACTCAATTACAAAAATTAAGTGGAACATACGATGCTGAATACAAAAAAATGATTGAAGAGTATCAGACAAAAATTAAAAAGTATGAACAAGAAGCTGCTACTGCTACTGAAGCAGTAAATGCTGAACGCTCTAAAGAAGTTCAGGATATGCAAAAGAGAATTGGTGATTACAGAGACAATGCTCAAAAAGAATTGCAACAAAAAGAAACTGATATCGTAAAACCTTTAATGGAAAAAGTAAGAGCTTCAATCCAAAAAGTTGGAAAAGCTAAAGGTTTCCAATACGTATTAGACGGTTCAACACTTTTATTGGCAGATGGTCCAAACATTACTGCTGATGTTAAAAAAGATTTAGGATTCTAAGAAACAAATTTGTTATTACAAAAATGGCTCAACTTAAGTTGAGCCATTTTTGTTTTTATAATTTTATTTTACGCCTCCATTAATCGTAAAACCATCCATATTTGACCTTATACGATCAAAACTGAAAATCCTTTACCAAATTAGATAAATTGTTTCTGTTAGACAAAAAAGTGCCTGCTCTTAGTCTGCAAAAATTGGAATTTTTTATTTTTTAAAATCTGGTTTTGAAATTGAAAAATATGAACCTAAAAAAGACTCACATTCGATTAATTTTCTAATTTATTTAACTTAAAATCCAATAAAAAGTACGAATTTAGATTCTCAAAAAATATTACTTTATTTTATGACGAACAATAATCCTATAGGCGTTTTTGATTCCGGAATTGGAGGAACTTCAATATGGAGCGCTATTCACGAATTACTTCCGAACGAAAAAACCATATATTTAGCAGATAGTAAAAATGCTCCTTATGGTCAAAAAACCAAAGAAGAAATTGTTGCTTTAAGTAGAAAAAACGTAGATTTTTTAATTGAGAACAACTGTAAATTAATTGTTGTAGCCTGCAATACAGCTACTACAAATGCCATTCAGGAACTTCGTGCGGAATATGACATCCCTTTTATAGGAATTGAACCTGCCATAAAACCTGCTGCACATAATTCTAAAACACAGGTTATAGGCATTTTAGCCACTAAAGGAACCCTGAATAGTGAGTTGTTTAACAAGACTGCTGAAATGTTTCATGACACAAAAATCATAGAGCAAGTTGGTTATGGATTGGTTCAGCTTATCGAAGACGGCAATCTGAATTCTCCGGAAATGACCCGGTTATTAGAGACTTATTTACAGCCTATGATTGAAGCCAATATTGATTATTTGGTTTTAGGATGTAGTCATTATCCATATTTAATTTCACAAATTAAAAAAATTCTTCCCGAACACATTCAAATCATAGATTCAGGGGAAGCAGTAGCCAGGCAGACCAAAAATATTTTGCGTGAAAAAGTAGGTTTTTCTAATGCTGAAAAAAGTGAACCTGTGTTTTATATCAATTCAGGTCCGGCTGTTTTAAAATCAATTTTAAATAATAAATACAACGTGATCCAAAAGGATTTTTAAGCTAATTATTCTATTTTTCGTTTAACGAACCAAATTCCGTCTAATGATAAATTAAGCGATAATTTATGATAATTTTCCTTTATCAACCCATCGCCAATCTTGCCTTTTTGTCCGTATGAATACGAAATATTAAGAGCCGAAAAAGTATTGTCGACAGGTAAAGTAACTCCAATAGAAATTGCAGCATTATTGACTCTTTTCCCATCAACTTCGAGATAACCTGTGTCAAAATTCACCCCAGTTCCATATTGAACTCTATCCCAATAACTTCTAATATCTTTATTTTTTCTAAAACTAAACCCCAAGGCAAAGCGATCTTGGTTTACAAAATCACCATATAATTCTGATTGGTTTGTATCGCTCCAAAGACTTTTTTCGTAATCAAGAGTCATAATTAAATTGTTTTTGAATCGTTTGCTGATTCCAAAACCAATTTCTAAAGGCATATAATAATCATCGGCATCAGAAGCTACATCAGATTCTATAACGCTTTCATTTGAATTGCTTATATTTTCTACAGTCTGAACTTTAGATGCTTTTATTTGACTTGGCACTTTAAAAGTCGAAGCAATAGTAAAAGTAGAGTCAATTTTATATTGAGCTCCTAAAGTTGCACGTAAACCGCTATAATCTGTTTTTTTATTGATTGTTGTTAATGAATTTGAAATTAGATAACTTCTTTCATCTGTAGTATTTCCAAAAAGCACAGTTCCCGTCACTCCCATTGCTAATTTTTTACTTAAACGATAACCGTATGAAAAATCAAAATTATTTAATCCACCAGATCCCTCTGCGTTCAAAGTATAATATTCCGAAGTATTTGAAATAGGCAATTTTAAATCTGAAATTTTGAATGAAGCACTCGAATATGGGCGCAAAGCAATACTAAAAGCAGATTTTTTAGTTATCGGGAATGCAAAAGCAATATGCGAAAACTGAAAATTATTACGCTTTTCTGTTTTAGAACTACTCTGAAAGGTTGTTCCAATCGCTTTTCCTCCAATTTCAAACATAAAATGATTGAGTGGCACATAACCTAATGAAGCGGGATTGAGGTTGTTAATAAAAGTATCTGATGGAAGTGCAATTCCGGAAGAGCCAATTGAAGGAATTGAACCATAATCTGCTTCATATATACTTCCTAAACCATATAATGAATAAGGAGAACTGGAAATACTTTGCGAAAATGAGGTTACATACATTAAAATGAAGCAACTTAAAAAGGCGATTTTATTTTTCATTTAATAAGAGAGGTAATAAATTTTCAATTGAATTTTATTATTCACATGCTTTTGATCACCTAATACAAGCCTGTTTACGCCTTTATTAATATTTGGCAAAACAAAAACCAGCGATGATCTGGAATCTGATTGTTTAAGCATTTCTTTCTGCAAAAAATTCCCAAGTGATAATGAGTATTGTACATTTTCATTAAACTCATCACTTTCCTTGTTTAGCGTAGCGTATAGCGCGGTACCTGAGGAGCTATTTAAAGTACTGCTAATCCTGTTTAATTTATCTGCAACATATACCCGCAATGAATCAGCCAAAGGATACTTTTCAGAATACGTATTATTAACTGGTTTTACAATCAATTGGGCATCAACAATTGCACCTTTATCTGATATGTACTTAAGCTGTTTTATGTTTGGAAAATCAATTCGGCAAGCCAAACCGGTTCCAGACTGAATATAACTTTGATTATTGGTCAGCAAACTGGACAACTTACTGTTTGAAGCTGGCAAATTCTGAATTAAAGTACCGGTTTTATCCAGCGAAATGGCATTGAATTGTTTAGTAGGATCCAAAAAAGTAAAATCTTTAATATACGACGTTTCGGTATCGCTTAAACTTTTAGAGTAATAAAGCCGTACTTTGCTGGTTAAAGCAAATCCAATTACACTTGAAGAATTTTCAGTTGACGGAACAAGTACGAACCCTTTCAAATATTCTGTAAAACTGTCAAAATCTGTAATCTCTCTTTGCTTAAATTTTTGAAAAAGTGCCTGTCCAAAAGCAACATCCATTTTAATATTGATCGAATCTTTTTCCAGTGGTCTGGGCTTATAGGAAATGGTTCCTAAACTCTCCGGACTATAATTTAAAGATGAATTATTATAAAAAGAATCATCGTCCGTATTCGGTTTCACTTTCTGAATTAATCGATGAATATTAAATGTTTGTACTTTGGTTGTATCTCCATAATAATAATTATCATATTTTAAAATCATGGAAATAGAATCGAAAACATAATTTGTTGCTTCTGTATCAGATGAACTACTGGCTAAACTATACGAATCTGAAGCCAATTGAAAATAACTGTTTGATTTTACCTTACCAAAAAGAGGATCATCATAGTTTCCAACCAAAATTTTGCTTTGATTAGACGTAATAAGAGAATCGAAATTTATGGTCGCCATTTCGACCGTTACAGTATCGATTAAAATTACCTTGTTGTTTACTGCCAGATAATCAGATCCAACTACGAATTCCCCTGCATCTGTATCTGTGCCACATGAAACTATTGCGAAGCCAAAAAACAACATCAATATAAACTTATACATAATCCAATTTTTTGAACAAATATAAAAGGCACATTTCTGGAGAACACTATAACATATACAATTCAGCATTTTTAGCCTATAGATAGTACAAAATCATCTACAACGGGTTTTAAAAGATCAATACCCTATTGAGCCTTAAAAATTGCCATTTCGTCTACCAAAAACAACCATACATATATCTTCTTTTTTTTAAGACAGGCTGCCCATTACTTTTGGACTAATTAAAGAAGTAATGAAAATAAAGGTTTTAGTTTGGTTGGTGTTTTTAGTTTGTACTTTAAGTATTAAGGCACAACAAAATCTTTGTGTCGATTTTAATTTAAAGAATGAACCAACAGAAGAAATTACTTTTAATGAAGTAAATAGCGTTATATCTGTTTCCAAAAAATTAAACGATAAAAATGAAATTACAAATAAACTGGAATACACAAATCTTACAATTAAATACGACGCCAGGGCTTATGAATCTTTTGAAAATCTGAATCAGTTTAATCGAATTCAAAACGAATTTAAAATTTCACATAAAGTTTCTGATGCTACCAAATTAAATTTAGTCATTACACCAACAATTAATTTTCAACAAAATTTGGGTATTTCAGATGCAAGTGTTTTAGGAAGTTTTCAATTGAATCAACAATTAAATTCAAAAATAGCTTTAAACATTGGTTTTGAGAGATCAACAGTTTTCGGTTCACCCAAATTCATACCTACAATATCATTTTCTGGAAAAATAAACAATCAAAGCAGCTTAATAATAGGCTTTCCGGATTCTAAACTTACTTATTCTAATAATGAACGAAACCAATTTAGTTTGAGTAATAGCTATAATGGTAGTTTTTACAATCTGGATGAATCTGTTGGTTTATACACTACGGCAGCAAAAATAAGCACTTCCCAAATGACAACTGCACTAGAATATGAAAGGAATATGGATAAAAACTGGTTCATAAATTTTAAAGCTGGTTATGACTTCGACAAAAAATATAATCTTTTGGACGAAAACAATCATAAATTATATGATTTTAATACCGGCAACGGTTACATTTTAAGCATTGGGATCAAATACAAACAATAAATAAATTTAAACACTATGAATAATTTAAAAAAAGGAATATTATTCGCGGCACTATTTTCAAGTCTGTTTTTTATAGGCTGCAGTAATGATGACGAAGATGATGAATTAGTAGGAAACTGGATTAAAAAATCATCATTTGATGGGCCGGCTCGATCTAGTGCAACCAGTTTTATTATTGGAGATTATGCTTATATTGCTACTGGGTATACTGGAGACGAATATTTAAAAGATTTATGGGCCTACAACTCAAATGGAGATTATTGGGAACAAAAAGCTGATTTTACCGGAATTGGAAGAAGTTCTGCTTCTAGTTTTACATTAAACGAAAAAGGATACGTTGGTCTTGGGTATGATGGAACAAACAAACTGAAAGATTTTTATCAATACGATCCAAGCAGCAATTCATGGACACAAAAAACTGATTTTACAGGATCGGCACGTTATGGAGCAGTGGGTTTTCAGGTGGGTGGAAAAGCTTATTTTGGAACAGGTTATGATGGAAATTATTTAAAAGATTTTTATCAATATGATGATTCTGCTAATACGTGGACACTTGTTAGCGGTTTTAGCGGAAATAAAAGACGTAATGCAACAGTGTTTGTTATAAATGACAAAGCCTATTTAGGAACTGGTGTAAATAACAGTGTTAATCAGGTAGATTTTTGGGAGTTTAACCCCGCAACTGATGTTTGGACCAGACTTCGAGATATTGATCAGGATGATGATGATGATTACAGCTGGAATAATGACTATGCTATAACCCGATCAAATGCATCCAGTTTCAGCTTAAACGGATTAGGATACGTTGTAGGAGGTGAAGGTATTAAAACTGTATGGGAATATAATCCTTCTACTGACTTATGGGAAGAAAGAACTGCACTCGAAGGAGCTGCCAGAACTGATGCCGTAGGTTTTGCAATTAACAATAGAGGTTTTTTAATGTTAGGAAGAATTGGCTCAACGTATTTCGATGATGCCTGGGAATTCAAACCGTTAGAAGAACAAAATGACGATGATAATTAATGCCCCAAATTTAAAATTCTTCCGGAGAATATTCCGGAAGAATTTGCTTTTTATTCTATTTTTCCTGCAGTTGACAGCTTGTACAGAAAAAGAAACTTTGCACGTTGAATCTATAAAAACCGCATCCGGCTGGGGATATACAATTTCGCATAAAGATAAAATTCTAATCAAGCAAACCATTATTCCGGTTATTAGCGAGGTCAAAAGTTTTAGTTCAGAGGAAGATGCTTTAAAAGTGGCTGATTTAGTAGTAAAAAAGCTCAATCAAAATACATCACCATCGGTAACCAAAAATGATTTAATTTTATTAAAAATAAAAATGTAAATGAATATCGGTGCCCTTAAAAATACAAATTCAAATAAAATTTTATTCCATGTTACGATATGGACTTTCTTTATATTGACATCACTGATTCAATTTTATGAAAGCCCATTTAGAATCAACAATGATTTCTATGTACAATGGGGAACGGGAATTATTTTGTTTTATCTGAACTATTTTTATCTGGTGCCTGTTTTACTTTTAGAAAAAAAATACTGGCTCTTTTTTGTCTTTGTAATTGTATTAATTGTATTCTTTATGTTTATACGAATCAATTATTTTTTTCCTGAGTTTAATCATTTGCGGCCTCAAAAGATGATGTTCCCCAGAATGATGCCCGATGAAGCCAAAATGTTTGTTCGGGACGGTAGGATTCGTTCGCATAAGCAACCTCTTTTTTTTAAAATAGGCCCATCCTTTTTTTATCTTCTAATTACAGCCATTAGTACAATTATTAGAACCTTAACGGAATTTTATCAAAACCAACAAAACAAATTAATAGCCGAAACACATAGAACAAACACTGAATTGAATTATTTACGAAAACAAACTAATCCACATTTTCTCTTTAACTCTCTTAACAGTATCTATTCTTTGGCTCACAAAAAATCTGATTTGGTCCCTGATGCCATCGTGACATTATCTGAATTAATGCGCTATATGCTGTATGAAACAGATAATAAAACGGTGGCTTTAGAAAAAGAAATAAATTATATTCAGAATTATATTGAATTACAAAAATTGAGGCTCAACAATATTGAAGCCATAGTTATAAACGTTCATGGCGATACTAAAAATAAATTCATTGAACCTTTGTTATTAATTTCATTTATTGAAAATGCCTTTAAATACGGAACAGATTATAAAGGAGCTGCTCATGTAAAGATCAAAATTTTTATTCTAGAGAATAATCTAGATTTCTGGGTTGAAAACACTATCGAAAGCTATGAAAAAGATCCTGAAAATTCAGGCATCGGATTAGTAAATATCAAAAGCAGATTAGATTTGTTATATCCTAACGCACACGAATTGACGATAAAAGAAGATAAGCAATATTATCATGTACATCTACATTTAAAACTAGATAAAATTCAAACTGACATTCATTAAAATCAATACCAAACAAAGCTAGTTAATTTAATATTTTAACTAAATTTTAAATTGTAAATCTTTCATTTAAAGCTACTTTTGACTTGACCAATTTATTAAAATTTAAATCGAAACAGATGAGATGTGTAATTATTGATGACGAACCTTTAGCAGTCGATTTGTTAAAAGATTTTGTTAGCAAAGTTGAATCATTAGAATTAATCACCACTTTCAACAATGCCATTGATGCCGTGTCTTTTATTAATCAAAATAATGTCGATTTAATTTTTCTCGATATTCAGATGCCTCATTTCTCAGGGATTGAATTTTTAAATACCATTGAAAAAAAACCTTTAGTTATTTTTACAACGGCTTATTCTGATTATGCTGTTGAAGGTTTTAACCTTGGTGCAGTTGATTACCTGGTAAAACCAATTCCGTTTCATCGCTTTTTAAAATCTGTAGTTAGGGCACAACAAATTTTAATTCCACCAACAGTTCAGGCTATTTCGGAAAGTACAACAGTCCCTGAATTAGAGCAGGATTTTATGTTCGTGAGAGCCGAATATGAAAATGTAAAAATGAATTTTTCGGATATATTATTTATCGAAGGATTGAAAGATTATGTCAAAATCTACACTACAGATAACAAATTCACTCTGACACTCATCAGCTTGATAAAATTAGAAAATCTACTGTTCAGCAAAGGTTTTTCAAGAATTCACAGGTCATACATCATCAACATCAAGCATGTAAAATCAATACAAAAAAATAAGGTTTTGATTAGCGACAAACGCATTCCGATTAGTGAAAGCTATAAAAATGCTTTTTTCGAAAGAATCAATTTATAAATTCAATCTTCGTTTTTAAACCAGCCTGAATACATCACATAATTATTTGAAATACGCTCGATTTCGCCTGCAAAATCTGACTGATCAATATCTTTCACTTTTTTGGCAGGAACACCGGCGTAAATACTTCCTGAAGTTACCACTGTGTTTTGTGTTAAAACTGCCCCGGCTGCAATAATCGAATTACTTTCGACAACACAATTATCCATTACGATAGCTCCCATTCCAATCAACACATTGTCATGAATAGTACAGCCATGTACAATCGCATTGTGTCCTATTGAGACGTTATTACCAATAATTGTCGGATGTTTTTTATAGGTACAATGAATAATAGCACCATCCTGAATATTGACCTTATTCCCAATTTTAATAAAATTTACATCGCCACGAATCACAGCATTGAACCAAACACTACATGAATCACCAAAAATAACATCGCCAACAATAGTGGCATTTTCCGCAACATAACAATCATCAGGAATTATGGGAGACTTCCCGTTTACAGCTTTTATTAACATGATATTCTAAATTTAATTAACCGCAGGACATTTACAATCGTATCGTTCTCTGGTACAAAACAAATTAATCCCAAGAGTAATCTGATGATAACCGCCTGTATCAAATTTTACATCGCCTGTAACGTTTGAATATGTATAGGCAAACATGAATTTTTTATAATTAAGACCAATTATAGGTGTTATATACTGTAATTTTTGATTATTGGCTCCGCTTCCTGCGCTGTATCTTGCTCCGTCAAAACTTCTTCTGTAAGACAATGCAGCCCATAAACTCCCAAAATCCATATTTTTATAAGCTTTCAAATTCAGATCAATAGACTTTTCTTTCGTTTTATCAAAAAATTGAAATAAAATAGAAGGCTCCCAGGTAATATTTTCTGTTTTTCCAAAAACGTATCCTGCGCTAAAAAGAAATTTTCTCAAATTATCACTTTCATAATCAGTATATAATTGCCTTCTGGTTTCAATAAGTCCTTGAACAGTCGCGTGAGCATAAAAATCCAAAAAATTATACGAAGCTCCTACATCAACATTGAAGTAAGAATCTGTTTGAACTGATCCGAAAACAATTGGGTCAAAGACGCCTCCAAATGCAGTTTCATCCAACTGACTCTGAATAAAACCTCCGCTAATACCAAAAGAAAGCTGGTTTAAATCCAGTTCACTTCTTGAAAACATAATATGATGGGCATACGTAAGTTTGACCCCCTTTTGCGAATGATAACCATTTTTATCATTAAAAACGATAATACCAGCACCTGACCTTTCACCAACTCTACCATTAAAACTTAAGGTTTGCAAAGAGGGTGAATCATCCTGACCAAACCATTGTTTTCTGGCAGTCAATCTTATTTTGGCACAATTTGCTGCGCCAGCCATAGAGGGGTGAATCAAGTAATAATTATCAGACAAATAATCAGAGTATACCGGAATCCCTTCTTGCGAATAGGAATAAAGAGAAGTGATTATAAAAACAAATAAGATTCTGATTCTCAATTTCGTATAAGTCAACATATTAGATGCTTTTTAAATTTAACAAGATTGATTACAAAAAGAATCTTAATTATTTTATTAAAAAATCAAATATAGCCATTAGTAGAAAATAACTTTATTAAATTTACAAAAAATATACAGACATGGTAAAAATCACTATAAAAGAAACTCAAAATCCGACGATCATAAAATTCGAATTTGAAGATTTTATAACTCAGAATCAAAATTTTGAATTCAAAAATATCGATGAAGCAAAATCATCCCCTTTAGCTCAACAATTATTTTATCTTCCATTCGTAAAAACAGTTTATATTTCAGGGAATTTTATTGCTGTAGAAAGATTCAGTATTGTAGAATGGGAGGATGTTCAGGATGCTGTTGCTGAACAAATTGAAGCTTTTGTTAATAACGGCGGTAGCATCATAAACATAGATGAAAACAAGTCTAAAAAACAACCGATAACTGTTTATGGGGAAACAACTCCAAATCCGGCTGCCTTAAAATTTGTAGTAAGCAGAATGCTGACTAAAAATGCTGTTGAATACAAAAATATAGACCAGACAACTTCTTCTCCATTAGCAAAAGAATTATTTAAGTTTCCATATGTGAAAGAAGTTTTTATTGATGAAAATTACATTTCGGTTACTAAATACGACATCAATGACTGGCAGGAAATTACTCTTGAACTAAGAACTTTCATCAAACAGTTTATTGAAAATGGAGGAACAGTTTTAGACGAAAGTTTAATTGAAACTTCTACTAAAAATGATATTACAAAAGATGAAGCTTTTGATAAATTAGACGTAACATCACAACAAATAATTAACATTCTGGAAGAATATGTAAAGCCGGCTGTTGCAGCAGATGGAGGAAATATTGCTTTTGATTCGTATAATGAAAATGACAAAGTTGTAAAAGTGATTTTACAGGGTGCCTGCAGTGGTTGTCCATCCTCTACATTTACTTTAAAAAGTGGTATCGAAAATATGCTAAAAAGCATGTTGAATGATGAAAAAATTACTGTTGAAGCTTTAAATGCTTAAAAAACAAATTAATTTATATTTAAAAGCGTCATTTATGGCGCTTTTTTAAGCTCCATACTTAACTTATTTTCAGTAATTTATCAAAGAAACCTATATATTTAAGCAAAATAGTTAATATTGCATTTAACTTATTAATTTTATGAAACATGGGACTATCATCGTTTTTAAGAAATTTACTCGGCAAATCTAAGAATTCCTCTGTCGCCCTCAGTACTCAAACACAAAATGCCAATACAGAAACCGAAGAAACGACTGCAACTTCATATATTGAAAAAGCAGAAACTTTTTTCGAGGAAACTTTTACTAAAATTAAAGAAACCTCAGAACCTATATTCGAAGAGGCTGAGGAATTTACTGATCAGGCAAAAGATATCCTAAGTCAATATGTAGAAAAAACGACAGACTCTCTAAATGACATTATTGATTCCGTAAAAGAGAGTGTAGAAACTGAAAATACTCAACCAATAGCTTATGATACAGTAGTAGACATTAGCGAAAAAACAATAACAGAAAATGACTAATAACTGTTATATCTTATAAGAATTAAGACTTTTTTTCAACAGTAAATCTTTATATTTGCAAAATTAATATACCTTCTCTTTCAGAAGGTTTTTTTTATCTAAAAACATGGATGTTAACCCAGATCAACTCAGTAATTACGCAACGCGATTTATTGATTTATTAATTGATTATTCACCGAAATTAATTTCTGCTTTTTTAATTTTATTTATTGGCTTATACGCCATCAGATTGACAAACAGAATCATTAGAAACATAATGATTAAAAGAAATTTAGACCCCACTTTATCTAAGTTTCTTGCTGACATATTGCTATGGGCTTTACGAATTTTATTATTCGTAACCGTTATTTCAAATCTGGGAGTACCAACTTCATCATTTGTTGCTATTTTAGGAGCAATGGGTTTAGCTGTGGGCTTATCATTACAAGGTTCACTTTCAAACTTTGCCGGCGGAATGCTGATTATCCTTTTCAAGCCTTTCAAGGTAGGAGATACTATTGAAGCACAAGGCATTGTTGCTACAGTAGCAGAAATTCAAATTTTTGTTACAAAATTAATAACGGGAAACAACCAAACTGTTTTTATTCCAAATGGAGCATTATCCAATGGAAATATTATTAATTATTCAATGCAGGGTGAGCGTAAAGCTGATTTAACTTTTGCCGTTTCTTATGACTCTGATATCAAAAAAACAAAGGATATTTTGTTAGACGTGTTAATTAAAAACCCTAAAGTTCTTAAAACTCCGGCACCTGAAGTTTTTGTAAAGAACTTAACGGCAAGTTCTATAGAATTCGCAGTTCGTCCATGGGCAAAAAACGAAAACTACGGAGCTGTTTTTTCTGAAACTTTGGAGAATTGCAAAACAGCATTAGATGAAGCAGGTATTGCAATTCAACCTTATACGCTGCAGAAATAAAAAATACTTATTGTTTTTTTGAAGGAGTAATCATAAAATCTTTTAAATAATAAGGTTCAAAATAAGCGACATCTACAGTGTCGCTTTTTTGATACTTATCATAACTGATTTTACTCATTGCTGCAGCCGAAGGATATTTAATATCTTCTAAAAATATGAAATTTTCATTCGTCAAAACTAACTTGCATTTTTCTGCACAGTCACCAACAAAATAAATTGTTTCAGTAAAATCCTTAAACGAATTTTCATCAATAACTTCTGCAAGTATTCGTCTTTCAATTTCTAAGTCAGCATTATAAATTGCGCTGTAAACCTCCATTCTTCTGGCATCCAGCATTGAAATTATTTTCCCTTCAGTAACTTTAGCCTGAGATGCTAAAGTTTGCAAAGTATCTACTGCAATCAATGGGATGTTTAATGCAAAACATAATCCTTTTGCTGCCGAAACCCCTATTCGCAGACCGGTATAAGACCCAGGCCCCTGACTTACGGCAACTGCTGCTAAATCATGAACTAAAATTCCCGTTTCAACGATTATTTCTTCTATAAAAACATGTAATTTTTCAGCATGTGAATAGCCTTCTTCTGCAATTTCTTTGCATATAATGGTTTCACCATTTTTAGCAATGGATACAGAACAATTTTTGGTGGCGGTTTCTATATTGAGAATAAAAGACAATGTAATAAGTGTTTTTATTAAAAAATCATCTGAAAATTAAAGTTGCAAAAATAAAGGTTAATAACCAAAATAACAGAAATGCTACACATAAATTTGCTAATAAAAAGCCTAAATATATAATAAGTCTTTTTTGTACTGCAAAATATCTAAACTCATCATTATAATATTTTGTCTTATAAACACTGTAATGCACCCATATCAAATATATAACTACGAAAGTAAAAGCCCCAAGCAAACTGAAAAGGATTTCTGCCGGAACTCCATGCAATGCAATGATCATACTATTGATTTACTTTTTTGGAACTTCAGCTTTTTTAAGTTTTACCTTATCTCCGGAATTTAATTCTTTAGAAACGGTCGTATAAGGACCTGTAATAACAACATCACCAGATTTCAATCCAGACATTATCTCGATATTGGTATCATCCTGAATACCTGTTTTTATAATTCTGATTTTTGCTTTATCCCCGACTTTTACGAAAACACATTCGAATCTTTTATCACTTTTAGGTGTAATCTTTTTATCTTCATTGGGATGATCCTCAACTTTAAAATCTTTTACAGCTGTTGTATCTGATTTTACTACAACAGAGCTAATTGGCACTGCCAAAACATTAGTTTTCGTTTTTGTAATAATATCAACAGTTGCTGTCATTCCGGGTCTGAATGGTGAATATGATGCAGGCTTACCTTCCAGCAGATCCAGGTAAGATTCTTTTAAAATCCTAACCTTTACCTTAAAATTAGTCACCTGATCTGAAGTTAAAGTGGTACTTGCAGAATTCGAAATACTTGTTACAGTACCTTTAAATTTTTTCTTTAGATAAGCATCAACTTCTACATTTGCTTCATCACCTATTTTTATTTTTACAATATCATTTTCATTTACATCTACTTCAACTTCCATGTTGTTAAGATTAGCCACTCTTAAAAGTTCTGTTCCGGCCATCTGCTGCGTTCCCAGAACACGTTCACCCAACTCTACATTTAATACTGAAATAGTTCCGTCTGCCGGAGCATAAATTGTGGTACGACCTAAATTATCTTTTGCCTCATTTACTGATGCAGAAGCACTTTGAACATTATAATACGAACTTTGTCTAGTCGCTTTAGCAACTTCAAATGAAGCGATAGCCTTGTCCCAGTCAGATTTCGAAATAACACCTTTATCATACAAGGTTTTATTTCGCTCATAATTCGCTTTTGCTTCTTTAAAACTAGCTTCTGATTGAGTTAAGCCAGCCTTGGTTCCGGATAAATTTGAAACAGAACGATTATAACTTGACGTATATAAATCCGGATTTATTTTTACCAGCAAATCACCTTTTTTTACAACCTGACCTTCTTTTACGTTTAACAAAATAATCTCCCCTGAAACTTCCGGAGATATTTTAACTTCTATTTCAGGTTGAATTTTTCCTGTAGCTGAAACTGTTTCAATAATAGTTGAAGCTATTACTTTTGATGTTTCTACTTCTTTGCCTTCGTCCTTATTTCCTATTACTCCCGATTTTGAAAGTACTAGTAAAGCAGTAATAATAACTATTGCACCACCGACTAAGAAATAAATTGTTTTTTTTGACATACTAAATTATTTTTGAATAACCGGAACTATTGGAATACCAAAGTAGAACTCAAGTATTTTTATTTTGAACATGTAATCATATTTTGTTCTGATAAGATCAGATTGCGCGGTGGTCAATAATGTCTGCGCCTGAGTGAAATCAAATGAATTCATTAAACCAACATCGTATT
Source organism: Flavobacterium salmonis (assembly GCF_903819435.1). Lineage (GTDB taxonomy): Bacteria > Bacteroidota > Bacteroidia > Flavobacteriales > Flavobacteriaceae > Flavobacterium > Flavobacterium chungangense. Next base: position 447,470 of record NZ_CAIJDP010000060.1, read on the forward strand.
TTTCTTTCGCATAATTATAGGATTGTTGTCTTGCTTCTAATGTCACAGTCGAAGATTCATAAGCATTTAATGCTCCTTTTGCATCTGTAAAAGCTGTGTAAACATTACGTTGCAAATCTAAACTTTTTTGCTCTAAATCTATTTTAGATTTTTCTAAACTTACTTTATTACGCTCAACATTATTTCGTACTGAAAAACCGTTGAAAATTGGAACATTTAACTGGAAACCAAAGTTATGCCCTTTATTATCACTAAATTGTCTAAATACTGGATCAGGACCTGTAGTATAGGGAATGTTATTTTCGTCCAATTTAACCTGATCACTATAACCTGCTCTTGTATTAAAACCATAAAAACCTGAAAGTGTGGGTTGATAAGCTCCTTTTGCAATGACAACGTTTTTTTCAGCAATTTCCAGATTTGTTTGTGCTATTTTTAAATCTGTTCTTATTTCTTTCGCCTTATTATAAATATCAACTGGATTTTGCAATAAGATTCCATTTTCATCCTTAACATTTGTATCATCAATAACATCAAAATCCGTAAAATCTTTCAATTGTAACAACTGAGCCAAACTTAATTTAGAAATTAACAAAGCATTTTCTGCAACAATAATATTTTGTTTGTCAGTTGCAACTGTAGCCTTTAAATCAAATAAATCTCCGCGGGGTATGGTTCCGGCGTTAACCATTTCTTCAGAACGCGTAAAACGTTTTTCATCAATCGCTAATTGTTCTTTTCTTACTTTTAAATTCTCTTTATTAAAAAGAATTTCCAAAAACGCATTGGCTACATTCAATGAGACATCTTCCTGCATCTTAAGTAATTGATATCGAGATGCTATAATAGAAAGCTTTGTTCTTCTATAAATATTTTGATTTTGCAAACCTTTGTAGATATCTACACCAGCACTGACTCCTAATTGTGTATACTGTGTCGTTTCTGTAGTATTAGCATTGGTAATCGGATTGGTATTACGACCAATATTCCACGAATGTTGAGCATTTCCGCTTACAGAAGGCAGATAATTTCCAAAAGCATCTTTTTTATCTATTGCTGCGTTTTTAACATCTAACTCAGATAGTTTTATGGTGATATTATTATCTAATGCATATCGCACACATTCTTCCAGTGTCCATTGTTTTGTTTGTGCCTGAGCTGATAATCCAAGCCCAAATAACAAGGCAAAAACAAGATTATTATATTTATTTATTTTCATATATTTCGAATGAAAGCAGAGTAAAGATACCATGCAAATTTAACATTTTATAAACCCAAAAATCTTTTACAAAATCAAATTATTTTTTTTCGCCTTCTCCTTCACTAATCAATCCCTGATTCCAGATTTTAATTTTATCAGAAGATTTAATCCCGCTCTTAACCTGAACATAAATTCCATCACTAACTCCTAAAACCAAATTTTTACGTTGAAATTTTTGAGCAGTAGTCTCTACTTCTACATATGGTTTTTGCGTTTTTTTGTCAAATTGAACCAATGATTCTTTGATAGCCAAAACCTTGTCTGCCTTTTCCAAAATAATTGAAGCATTTGCACTTAAACCAGCTCTGATAAAAGTAGCATCTCTATTTTCTAAAGAAGCTTTAATCTCAAATTGAATCGCTCCGTTTTCAGTTACTCCTTTGGGAGCTATATAAGTTAAAACTGCATTAAATTTTTTATTTTCTATGGCTCCGACTGTAATTTCGATTGCCATTTTTTCTTTTATTTTTCCAACTTCAGATTCATCTATCTTTCCAATAAAAATCATTCTTCCAACATCTGCAACACTTGCTATAGTCGTTCCTTCATTAAAATTATTACTCTCAATAACCTGATTCCCTACTTTCACCGGTACGTCTAAAATCATTCCGTTAACTGTAGAACGAATAAGTGTATTGGCATAATTTCCTAATGATGCAGTTGTTCCTGTTTTTACAATATCTAGGTTTTGTTTTGCAGACAAATAATTTTGTTTAGCCTGCTTATAAGCCAATTGTGCTGCGTCAAAATCATTAGCCGAAATTACATCTTTATCAAATAAGGTCTTTTGTCTTTGGTATATCTTCTCCTGATTATCTAAAGCAATTTTAGCTGTCTGAACCTGATTTTGAGTACTGCTTACGTTAGATACATTGGCAACAACCTTAATTTTTGCAATCATATCTCCGGCTTTAATTTTTTCTCCGGCTTTAATATAGACTGCTTCAATAATACCTGAGATATTTGGTTTGATCAGAACTTCTTCATCAGGCTGAATATTTCCGGTAGCAATAGTATTTTTTACAATCGTTTTAATTTCAGCTTTTTCTGTTTTAAAAACAATTGGTGATTCCTGGTTTTTAGCATACAAATAATATAAAGCGCCAAAAAAGATAATGGTAATAAGAACTAAAATAGTTATAGTTATTCCTTTTTTCATTTGTTTTTATTTAATCGATTATTTTGATTTATAATTTTATTCTGTTCTTAATGCATCAACGGGCTTTACTTTTATTGCAATCTGAGCCGGAATAAAACCCGCTAATAGCCCTGACCCCACTAATATTAGTAAAGCAACAAATACAACTCCTAAGTCTACACTTGGGTTTGCAAACATGGTATTGCTGTTTGGAGGCATTGAATCTAATGCCATGTTTAAAAGCGCAATGATTCCGGTCGCTACGGCTATCCCAAACATGCCTGAAATGATTGTTAAAAATATGGCTTCTGATAAAATCTGTCCTCTAACTGCTGCCGGAGTAGCACCCAAAGCTCTCCGAATTCCAATTTCTTTCGTACGTTCTTTAACAACAATAAGCATAATATTTGAAATACCGATTACACCGGAAATCAACACCAAAGTTCCTACAAAATAAGCAATGATTTTTAAAATATTAAAAAGACTTTGCACTTTATTAAACTGTTCGTATAAATCAAAATTCCCAACTGCTCTTTCATCAGCAGGATTAACCGAGTGAAGTGCTTTTATTTTTTCTAAAATCTGTGGTTTTAAAGCCGTAATAGATGTTTCATCTTTGGCTGTAAGCGCCATCCATCCTACCTTATCTCCATAATTAAAAGCTTGCTGAAAAGTTGTAAACGGGACAAAAATATTTTTTTGTTCCTGCTCAGCATTTCCTCCTTGTTGTTTAGAGTTATATACCCCAACGACCATAAAATTAATGCCGTTGATTTTTACATATGTCCCAACAGCTTCTTCTTCTTTTCCATAAAGCTCAGTAATAACACCTTTTCCAATTACCGCTACTTTTCTTCTTTCAAGTATGTCTTGTTGATTTATAAAACGCCCTTTTGTGATATCCATTGGTTGCTGCTTTATCAATTCAGGATAATCACCATAAATGGTAAATGCAGAAGTTTTTGTCCCTCTAACTACATTGTTTGTCCCATTAAAATCACCCAATTGATTTCGGGGAGAAACATATAATAAATCCGGAAAAGCTGCTTTTAAAGATGCAACATCACTATTTCTAAAATCATAACGACGTACTTTTGGTAAGCCCTTATATGCTTTTGATGTTGTCTGACTCCACATAAACATAGTGTTTGTAGCTATTCCGTCAAAACCTTTTTTTACCCCATTTTCCAATCCATTTCCTGCAGCAAGTAATATTACTAAAATAAATATACCCCAAAACACACCAAATGCAGTTAAGACTGTTCTAAAAACATTGGCTGTTAAAGCCTGTAAAATCTCATCCCAATTATCTTTGCTAAACATAGTTATTCGTCTCTAAGTGCTACAATAGGTTTTATTTTTGCAGCTCTGTATGCCGGGAAAAAACCTGCCATGGCTCCTGCAAATACAAGTAAAACAAGTGTTGTTAGAGCTACACTAAAATCGACTTCAGGATTTCTGAAATATTCGCTCTGAACCATTGGCCCAACAAATTCCAGCAATAACAAACTAGCCAATAGTCCGGAAAAGCCGGCAATAGTGGTGATAAAAATAGATTCATGAAGTATCATAGAAATAATAGAAAAAGGTGATGCTCCTAACGCTTTTCTGATTCCAATTTCTTTAGTTCTTTCTTTTACAATGATAAGCATAATATTACTTACCCCAACAACACCGGCAATAATAGTACAAATACCAACCCACCAAAAGAACAATCTGATGTAAAGATTTAAATCATAAAATTGTTTTGCTTCTTCAACAGAATTATAAACTCCTATAGCACTATCGTCATTTGGAGCAATAATGTTTTTAGCTTTTAATAACCTTTTGACATCTTCGGTAAATTTTTTTGACTGTGCCAAAGCTTCATCATAATTGGCTTTCTTATTCAAAACAAACTGCATACCGGTTATTTTATCACCTGCACCAAAAGCACGCTGATTAGTGGTCATAGGCATATAAATCCTGGATTCTTCTCTTTCTCCGGAAGGATCTGTAAAAACTCCAATTACTTTAAAATTTATATTATTGACTAAAATCTCTTTTCCTATTGGATCTTTCTCTTTAAACAAATCCTGCTTAACCTTCAAACCAATGGCAACTACTTTCTCATTATTTTTCATATCACTATTGTTAATGAAACGTCCCTTAATAATAGTACCATTTTCAAGAGACAAATAATCCGGGCTAATACCTCTAAACTGATAATTTCCGGATTCTTTTCCATAACTCACAATACCTCCCCACGTATTACGAACAGATGATTTTTTATCAATCTCCTCATCAAATTTTTTAACAGGAAGATCATAATCACTGTTTCTTAACTGAATTTGCCTGCCTGGATTTAATCCTTTGTATTCTTTGGTTGTGACATTTGACCAAACTTCAATAATTCCTTTAGCATCATTCTCGAATTGCTTTTCAATTCCATTTTGAAGACCTTTTCCGGCACCAAGCAAAATCACTAAAATAAAAATTCCAGAAGCCACAGAAATTCCGGTAAGAAATGTTCTTAACCTGTTTTTGGAGATTGCTTCAAAGATTTCCTGCCAACGTTCAATATTAAACATAAGATGATGCTCTAACTTGTTCTACCTTTTTATCGTCAATAATTAATCCGTCTTTCAGGACTACATTTCTTTTGCACATAGCGGCAATATCAGGCTCATGAGTAACAATTAAAATAGTTTTTCCTTCATCATTAATTCCCTGTATAAGTTCCATAACCTCATAAGAAGTTTTAGTATCTAAAGCTCCTGTTGGCTCATCTGCCAATAAAACTTTCGGATTTGATGCCAATGCCCTTGCAATAGCAACACGTTGTTTTTGACCTCCTGAAAGCTCATTTGGTAAATGATGCGAATGAGACCCCAGTCCTACTTTCTCCAAATATTTCATTGCAATATCGTAGCGTTCTTTTCTTTTTATTCCTTGATAATACAACGGCATAGCTACATTATCAAGAGCAGTCTTATAATTTATTAAATTGAAAGATTGAAAAACAAATCCCAGAAATTTATTCCGATATTTTGATGCTATTGTTTCGTTAAGATTTTTTATCGGAGTTTTATCTAATATGTAACTTCCTGAATCTGCCTCATCCAGAATTCCTAAAATATTAAGAAGTGTAGATTTTCCTGAACCAGAAGATCCCATTATGGCAACAAGTTCTCCTTCTTCTATATTAAAATTTATCCCTTTTAACACATGCAATTCTGAACTTCCCATTTTATAGGATTTATGCAAATCTTTGATTTCAATCATAATACCGCTGAATTTTAAGACAATAATAACATTTTAATTACGTATTTTATGGTAATAAAAAGTTAATAAATTTTATCTGACTTTTAGAATAAGACTACATAATTGACTAATTGTTACACTTTTTTCAAAGAATATAAAAGTTTTCTTAATTTTGCCACACTAAAAACCTTCACATGAAATTTCTTTCTTTTTCAGTTCTTTGTATAACCTTAACATTGTTGGCTAGCTGCTCTACATCTAAAAAACTGGCCACATTAAAACCTGAACCGGATGATGCTAGTCCGTTAATTTATGACACTAATCCATCTTTTATTAATTTACCGATCACTGTAAAATTAAAAGATATTGAAAATCAAACCAACACACTTTTGAACGGATTGATTTTCGAAGATAATAATATTGAGGATGATGACATCGAAATAAAAATCTGGAAACAGGCTCCAATCAAAATTCAAAACGATCCGGCAAACGCAGATAAAAAGATAAAAACCATATTGCCTTTAAAAGCAAATATTAAATACCGAATTGGAACTAAGAAATTAGGAGTCGAACTTTACGACACACGTGAATTCAACTTGAATGGCGTAATTACTTTGTCAAGTGAAGCCAACTTAACAAACTGGAAACTAAACACAAAAACAGAATTTAAATCTCTTGACTGGAACGAAAGTCCAACCATGACTGTTTTTGGAAAAAACATGCCTATCACTTATTTAGTAAATCCGGCAATTTCTATTTTTAAATCAAAAATTGAAAAAAGTATAGATTCGGCAATCGAAGAATCAATGGATTTTAAGCCAAATGTTTTATCAGCTTTAGAAAAAATCTGCACGCCTTTGAAAATGAACGAAACTTATGAAAGCTGGCTTCGAATTGTTCCGGTAGAAGTATATTCGACTAATGTAAAACTCAAAAACGATTTGTTTTTACTGAATATGGGAATGAAGTGCAATATGGAAACTTTGATTGGAAAACAACCTGAATCTAAGTTTAATAGCTCTAAAATTGTTTTGAAACCGATAGCCAAAATTCCAAATCAAATTACAACTAATATCGCTGCTATATCAAGTTATGTTGAGGCTTCAAAAATAATGACTAAAAATTTTGCGGGACAGGAATTTGGAACCGGAAGTAAAAAAGTTACCGTAAAAAACGTTGAAATTTGGCATAAAGACGGAAAAATGGTAATTGCTCTTGAGGTTTTAGGATATGTAAACGGAACCATTTATTTAAACGGTTTTCCCCAATATAACCCACAGACTAAAGAAATTTATTTCGATAAACTGGATTATGTTTTAGATACGAAAAGTAAATTAATGCGAACAGCAAACTGGCTTGCTCAAGGTTATATCCTGAAAAAAATGGAAGAAAACTGCAGATATTCAATACAGCCTAATTTAGAAGAAGGTAAAAAAAGTATGACCGCTTATCTTAAAAATTACTCCCCAATGCCAGGTGTTTTTATTAACGGAAAAATGGAAGATATACAGTTTGACAAAATACAATTAACCAATCAGGCCATTATAGCATTTATCAAAATCAACGGAACAGTGAATGCCTCTGTTGATGGATTAAAATAAAAAAAGACCGAATTCATTCGGTCTTTTTGCTTTTTGATTGATACATTCTATAAATTAAAAATCCAATTATAGCTACAAGCAAATACGGAATTACCATTAAATAAACGATTCCATCATTTACTGCCTCAGCTTTTTTAATGTTTGATTCTCCCGAAAGAGCAGCACGACACATTGCACATTGAGCATTTGCAGTGAGAGAAAAGAATATAGAAAATAGAATATAGAAATATTTCTTTGAGACCAAACTCGCAGCTATACTTCTATACGCTATTCTATTTTCTTTATTCGTTATTCTATTTTGTATGTTAAGCATAATAAGGAGAAATCATTAAATAAACAATTACGCCTGTTACAGCAACATATAACCAAAGTGGAAATGTTATTCTGGCAATTTTTCTATGCCTGTCAAAACGTTGCCCAAGAGCCCTCACATAACTAATTAAGACCAACGGAATAATAGCAACCGATAATATAATATGAGTTCCTAAAATAAAGTAATACAAAAATCTAACAGTTCCCACTTTCGCTTTTTCTACAGCATCAACAATTCCATCATGATTTAGGTCTCCCAATTTTACCGACTCAGCCGTCATATGATACGCTACATACATGACCAGAAAAGCCAGTGATAAAGCAATAGCAAAAGTCATTAAACGCTGATGGAGCTTTTGTTTACCATTTTTAATTGCTATTACTGCCAAAACTAAAACCACAGCAGTAATGCCATTTGTAGTGGCATAAATTGGGGGTAAAAACGAAAGAGGCTCAACATTAATTCCGAAGTCTTTTAATTTAACGGCAAATAAAATACCTACTACAGTTGGAATTAAAATAGAAACTATAGTTATAATTTTATTGAATTTTTTTTCTAATGAATGCTCTTCCATCTTATTCTTCTAATAATATTTTAATATCTTGCTGAATGTCTCTAACGCCTTTTTTATCCAGGCCGTCATAATATAAAATTGGATTTCCGAAATCGTCCTTACGACAACGAATATTCCCGTCTTTATCAATTAATGCAAATAATCCGGAATGTTCAAAACCACCATTTACTTTCACATTCTCTCCCGCATACAAATTAAATCCTTTATTGGATAAATCCATGATAGTTGTTTTATCTCCGGTAAGAAAATTCCATGTAGATGATTTAACACCTAATAGCTCTCTATGCTCTTTTAAAACTTTTACAGTATCATGAGTTGGATCAATCGTAATAGAAACGATTCCAAAGTTAGGATTCCCAAAAAAAGTTTTTTCAATCTCTAGCATACTCAGATTCATTTTTGGGCAGATCGATGGACACGTAGTAAAGAAAAACTCTAATACATAAACTTTACCTTTATAAGTCTCATTTGAAATTTTAATATTGTCCTGATTAGTTAATTCAAACTTAGGAGCGGCTCCAATTTTTACTAATTTTGTATCTGCTTTTGAAGTTTTCTGATCTACATTATCCAAGCGGTCCCCTTTTATGACTTCGCCATTTTTTATCCTGTCTACAATTTTAGGTACTGCATAAATTCCGAAAATTAAAATGATAAACGAAATTCCGATATAAGATTTATTTTTAAACATACAGTTCTAATTTATAATTGTTTAGTAGCATTATGATTTTTTTTAAGAGCTGCACGGTATTCGTACAAAATTATTTTAAAATCATCCAGCATTTCGTTGCTTAATTCAGACGGATGAAAAGTACTATAACCTTCTTTATATTCCTCTTTTTTGTCTTTGTTATCCCCTTTTCTGCCTCTAAGATTTCTTTCTTTATCAACAATAAAAACATTAGGTGTTCCCAGATTTTGATCTAGTTTACCTTTTAAATGTAATTGATTATAAAAAGCTTCAATTTGAGCAGGAGGAGCAAAAATAAAATTCCACCCTTTAACATCCGTAAAAGGTTTAAGTGCATCAACCACTTTTTGAGCATCCTTTTCCGTACCTATTGGACAAACTATTACAAATTGAAGATCTTCAAAACCATAATAGCGTTTGTAAATTTTTTCATTTAAATTAAAATAATTTCCCCGGTTGCTTAAAATATCAGATCCTGAAAATCCTAAAACAGTAATTTTTTTATTAAGAGAAACTTTTTTATTATCTAAAGATTTCCAATTTCCAAAATCAGCAATTTTTGGAGTAATTACAGGAAGTGTAGTAAAACTATTCACGCCAGAAGCAAAAAACAAATAGGCAACAATTGGCAATACAAAAAGCGAAAAAAGAACTATATTTTTTTTCATTGTTACAATGGAAGTTAATGAGGTACAAAAATAAAAAAAGCTCCGTTAAACGGAGCTTCTTTTCGAATTAATATCATGTTAAAAATTCCATTTAATAGTAGAATCTTTAAAAACCCCATAAATATAATTTCCTTCTGTTAAGAGAATAAACAATAAATATAAAACAAGGAAGATAACCGGTGAAACAACAGACCATCTAAGGCTGCTTTTTTCACCTTCCATATGCATAAATGCCCATACAATATAATATGCTTTGAAAATTGTAAGGATATAGAAAATCCAGTTTAACAAGTTCAAACCAACAAAATGATTAAATTCTAATGATTCAGGTTTTAAAATACCCAAAATAACTTCTACTGTAGTTACTACTGATAGTAATGCAAAAACAAACCAGATTCTTTTTGTATTTGATACGTGCTCGTGTGACATAATAATTAAAATCTAAAATTAAACTAAGTAGAAAACTGTAAATACAAATACCCAAACCAGATCGACAAAGTGCCAGTATAAACCAACTTTCTCTACCATTTCATAGCTTCTTCTTTTCTCGTAAGTACCTAATAACACATTAAAGAAAATAATGATATTAATAATAACTCCCGAAAATACGTGGAATCCGTGGAATCCTGTGATGAAGAAAAAGAAATCAGCAAATAATTTACTTCCGTATTCGTTTCTTGTCAGGTTTGCTCCTTCTACTACATATTTTGCAGTACCTAAACGAGACTCAGACTCTACCCTTGTCAGTACTGTTTTCTTCTTTTTATCAGTAAGCTGTTCTGTTCTGATTAATAATTCAGGATGTGCTTTAAAACCAGCCTGAACTTCAGCAACAGTATATGTTGGTTGTGTTTCAGCATCTTCAACAAACCAGGTTGCGTGGCTTCTTGTCAAAGCCTCTCTTTGCTCTGGTAATTTTACTGCAAAATCAGCCAAAGCTACTCTTTTACCGCTTGCATCAACAAACTGTAATAAACTTCCTCCAGCAGTTTCAACCGCACCATATTCTCCTTTTATGAAGTTTTTCCATTCCCAGGCCTGAGAACCAACGAAAATTAAACCTCCAATAATAGTTAAGAACATATATACAGCAACTTTTGTTTTCTTTAATTGGTGACCTGCATCAACAGCCAAAACCATTGTTACAGATGAAAAAATCAAAATAAAAGTCATTAAGGCTACGTAATACATCGGAGCCGAAACACCGTGCATAAACGGAAAGTGAGTAAACACCTCATCAGCCAAAGGCCAGGTTTCAATAAATTTAAATCTTGAAAAACCATAAGCAGCCAGGAATCCAGAGAATGTTAAGGCATCTGATACGATAAAAAACCACATCATCATTTTACCATAACTTGCTCCTAATGGCTGGATATGCTCTCCGCCTCCCCAAGTTTTTTCGTCGTTATTTGCAGTAGTAACTGTCGCTTCCATAAAAGATATTCGTTAAAAAGTTCCCAAATTTACGTTTTTTTCTTATTTAAAGAAATATAAAAATAAAAATAATAATACCCACAATAAGTCCAGAAAGTGCCAATACATTGCACCTAGTTCTATACCAAGAGTTTGACTCGGATTGTATTTTTGTTTAAAATGATTATAAATTATAATTAAAAGTGAAATTAATCCGCCTGCCAAGTGCAAGAGGTGCATAAGAGCAATAACATAAAGAAAAGTTGTAGTAATCGAACTACCTTGTCCTGTCATATAATACCCGCTTTCGATAATTTGTCCAAAGCCTCTGAACTGTAAAATTACAAAAGCAATTCCCAAAGCAAATGTTGCTAAAAGAAATGCAGAAGTCGCACTTCTATTTCCTTTTTCAATTGCTTTTTTAGCTAAATAAAAAGTAACGCTACAACCAATAATAACCAATGTACTCCAATAAAAGGCAGTTGGCATCTGAAAATCCTTCAACCAGTCTGCTCTTGATTTACTAACTACAAAAGCACTTGTTAATCCGGCAAACATCATTGTCATACTTACCATTGCGAACAATAAAATCAACTTTGCCGACTTTGATTTTTGCAGTTGTTCTTCACTTATTTTCATTGTAATTTCCATAACTATCTTAAAAATTTATCTACTATATATACAATCTGTAATAAAGAAATATAAGAAACACTAACTAACATTAATGTTCTGGCAGCCTTAGAAGTCCGCAGCTGATATAATCGCACCGCATAAAACAACATCCATAATCCCAATAAAAAAACCACAACTGCCGCGATAGGTGTAATAAACAATTGCCCTGTATAGCCTAAAACCGGCAATAAAGAAGCTATGATTAACCATATCGTATATAGCATTACCTGCAAAGCTGTTCCTTTATCTTTTTTTCCTGTTGGAAGCATAAAGATTCCAGCCCTTTCATAATCTTCATACAAAAACCAGCCAATAGCCCAAAAATGCGGAAATTGCCAGAAGAACTGAATTAAAAACAATGTACCGGCTTCTATTCCAAATTCTCCTGTTGCTGCCACCCATCCTAACATAAATGGAATTGCGCCCGGAAAAGCTCCCACAAAAACAGATAATGAAGTTACCGTTTTTAAAGGCGTATAAAGACTTGTGTACAAAAATATAGATATTGCAGCAAACATTGCCGACTTTGCATTTATTGTATACAACAATACAACACCAATAATTGTCAATAAACTTGCTACAAACAAAGCTACTTTTGGAGTCATGCGCCCTGAAGGAACCGGACGATTTTTGGTACGCTCCATTAAAGAATCAATATCTTTTTCGATTACCTGATTAAAAGCATTTGAAGCCCCGACCATACAGTAACCTCCAACCATCAACGCAACTAAAACGCTCCATTGAAAAGGATTCTCACTATTTACACCTAACAAATATCCCGCAATCGAAGAAAACAAAACACTAATTGCTAAACCAGCTTTGGTAATCTCTTTGAAATCCAGAAATATTGATTTAAGTGAAATTGTATTTTTAGTAGCGTTCAATACCGTAATTGTTTGTGTATTTTTTTAAGTGGTGCAAATGTACAAATTAGATTATAGAATTTTGACCTATAAAATTAGATTTTTCTAATAAAACCTTTATAAAGTAAGGTCTTTTAAATCTTTAACACAATTTCCTCGAAAAATCTTATTAAATGTTAGTAATCAAAATACCAATTAAATACATCTGAACGCAGTCCTAAAGTAAACCAGGTTGTATTTTGTGAAAAAGTAGCTGCAGTATTCTGCATTGGATCAAAATTCCTGTAAATAAAACTTCCGAAAAGTTTTAAATTAGTCATAGGGTTTATAAGATATCCTCCTTGAATATCAGCGATAAAAATGTTGGTTTTATTACCCTGACCTACTTTTACACCAGAATCATACGGGCGATTTTCTTCATAACTTTTATAGATATTCCCCCCATAATTATAACCATCTTCTGTTGTATCAAAATCAAACCCTCTTTTTCCAATTGTTAGCTTCGCATCAGCATAATAACGGCCTTTGTGGTAACGTGCTATTGCAATTAATTCATTAAAATTACCGCCCCATTGATGACCAAGACTTTGATTATTATGACCGTAATTTGTTATTACCGCACTATGAGAATACACATACGGACGCACATGATTATACTCTAACTGCATTAGCAAATCTTTTACTTTAAAAGCGTTAAAATATTTAGCCCCTATTTGGTAACCAAATTTGTTTTTCCAACTATTATCTCCCCCTTTTACATCTCCAAATGAAAATTCATCGATTAAAAACTGCCCATACAAATTAATCTGATTACTCCATTTGTATTTAGATGTAAACCCTAAAAGAGCATTTCCACTTTTTGATGACGAAGCGAACTCAACAGAACGATAAAAAATAATTGGATTAACAAAATTCACATCAAAACCTCTATTATTACTATCTGTCCAAACTACAGATTCAAAAAAACCTAAATTCAATTTATTTGAAACGTTCCAACTCAAATAATGGTTGGCCATATATTTTGATGCATACGTTTTATCTACCGTAACACCTGGACGAACATCTTTGAGCCACATATATGTATTGGTATATTTTATTTTCCAAAACGTAGTATTAATTTTTAAATAAGGATATGGACTTGCTCCGTCACTTTCTAACAATGACCGATACCCATCACCAATAAAATTTCTTCCATAGCCCAATTGAAAATCGAAAAATTTACTTGGAGTATAGGTTATATTCGCCTCGGCCAAAGGAAAATCATAAGAATCTGTTTTAAATTTTTTCGCAATACCCATACCTGGAATTATAGCAGGATTCCCTCCCGAAGGTTTTAAAGAGTTCGCATAATCGTTAAAATAACCGGCAAATCTTCCCTGACTTTCAAAAATTGTAGTTGTAAAATTGATTTGCTTTCCTACACCTCCTCTAAAATTAATAGCTCTGGTATTTACATAGGTAGAACCATCATAGTCCGAAGCCTTACCCATTTGCAAATCAACAATAGGATTCAAAGCTAACCAATAATCTTCACCCTGAATCTGAACCATATTTTCATTCCACCATTTTCTTCCTAGCCAGCCTGAAGTTTTCTTTTGAAGCGATTCGTTTACCGCTTTTAAATTATAATATTTTGAAACTTCAGCATACGTATAGGGCTTAGATGCAGTATGATTATTACTGCCAACCTGATTCATTGCTCCATCAAATTGCGCATAATAACTATGAGAAAGGGGAATATTCAAATGACTTTGGAATTCCGGGTTGTTGTATTTTTTATACACAATACTATCCAATTCTGTCATTGGCTTTTGTATTGGCTTTAAAATTTCTGCAGCAGCCAATGCCTCAGCTGCGATTTGCTCTGAACTTTTTAATGGCAAATCTATTGAAATAGTATATTTAGAATAGGTTGCAACACCATTATATGTGGAAGGTTTGATTTTAGGAAACTTACTAAAAACACGTTTAGCCTCTTTAACTAAATCATCATTTACTGCATTGATATAAATCACTTTAAAAGAACCATCTGCATCAACTTCAAACAACACTTTAACTTCACCTTTATAATTTGTCTGTTTTAAATTCTCAGGAATTTCAAAGTTCTCATAAACAAAATCCTGAACTTCTTTGTAAAAACAATTTTCTAATTGTTTAGATACCAAATTTTCGCAATTAGGAAAAACAGGAAGCTGCTCAGCTGCAAAACCCGCCTTTACAGAAGATTGGTTTGTTTCCTGAGCTAAAACAACAAATGATGATAATGCCAGACACAAAGTTAAAAAACTTTTATTCAAAATATTTTTGATTTTCATTAGTATTGATTTGTGGTATTCTCTCCATTTACAATTGCTTTAGCAGATGAAGTTCCGATACGTTTAACTCCTAAACGAATCATTTCTATTGCTTCCTCATATGACTTAACACCTCCGGCAGCTTTTATTGGTAACGGTGAAGCATTTTCTAACATCATAATTATTGCAGAAATAGTTGCACCATTTGGAGAATTATCCTTAGTTTTATAAAAACCAGTTGATGATTTTACAAAAACTGAAGCATATTCTTCCTCTTTAAAATTAGAAATAACAATTTTTTTTATCAAAGAAGAAAGCTGAATAATTTCTTTTTCATTCAATGCTGCCACTTCTATAATCCATTTAACAGTTTTATTATTTGCTAATCCTATTTGCGTGGCTATTAAAATCTCTTGTTTTATTAATTGAACATCTCCGTTTTTAAACGCTTCGTAATTACAAACAAAATCAAGATCATCTGCACCATTCGCTATTGCTTCATTTGCTTCCCTGATTTTTGTTTCAATATCAGATTTGCCTTCAGGAAAATCTATAACAGTACCAACATCAAGATTAGAATTGGCTTTTAAAATCATTTCTTTAGCTAAAGCCACATATTCCGGCCGAACCATAACCAGTTTAAAACCTTCGACGATAGCTTCAGCAATTACATTTTTAACCACAATCTCATTTTCTGTTTCCGAAAGACCGGTTTGAGAGGCGGTTTTTAAGTAAGTGGAATCTAAATACTGGTTAACATTCATGATTTTAAAATTACAAGAATTGCAACAAAAATACATTTAAAATTCAAAAAAATGACATACTTTTTTAAGCTTGCCTTATTGAAAATAAAAAAACCCACCGAAGTGGGAATTAATATTTTATATTTTATCGATTTGCTTTTTAAAAGCTATTGCCGCAAAAACAGCCGCTGTAGCTCCAATTGCATTACCTAAAATATCCGTTACATCTGCTGCTCTTGTTTTAGTAAAAACACCTTGCAATATTTCGATGGTTATTCCAAAAAAAACTGAAAATATAAACGAAATCAAATACACTTTATAATCATCTGTTGTCTTTCCTTTGAATTCTTTTTTAAAAAACAAGATCCACGAAATTGTAAATCCAAAATGGAAACAAAAATGCACTATTTTATCGATACTGGGAAAACTTACTGCCGGAATATTACTTGAGTCTGTAAGACAAAAATAGGTAATGATTCCTGAGCAAACTATAGCCCACAATAAAAGCAATTGTTTAGGCACCTATCAGTTGTTTGTATGCTTCATCTGATAACAATGAGTCAATCTCTGCAGCGTTAGCAATTTTTATTTTAATCATCCATCCGGCTCCGTATGGATCCGAATTTACGCTTTCAGGTGTGCTTTCTAAATCTTCATTAAAAGCAATGATTTCTCCAGTTAAAGGCAAAAACAAATCAGAAACTGTTTTTACAGCTTCAACAGTTCCAAAAACTTCATCTTTATCTAATGTCTGATCTAAAGTTTCTACTTCAACATACACAATATCCCCTAATTCTTTTTGAGCAAAATGAGTAATTCCTACTGTTGCAACATCTCCTTCGATGCTAACCCATTCGTGATCTTTTGTATACTTTAAATTTGCTGGTATGCTCATAATACTATGTTTGAAAATTGATAATTTAATTTTAAAGCAACAAATGTAACAATCTTCTAATGAAAATTAGTTTATAATCACAAAATTAATTTCCGAAATTATATCGAATTGTAAATCCTGAACGAATATTAGTTAACGGAAATGATGTAGAAATTACTGCTTTCGAAAAGGAGTGATCATAATAGAATATGGCGGTAAGATTCTTGCTGAATGCATAATCAGCAGTAAGTTTTAATGACCATATATTTTGACCGGCTGCCAATTGATTATTGTCATAATCCAAATATCGAACCAGAGTCTGGTTATTTCTATAAGAGAAATCTGCTTTGATATTAATATCACTTTTTATAATTCCGGTAGGATTATCTGCTAAAGTGGATGAAAAAATAACATCTTTAAAGCGATATCCTAAACCAACAACATACTCAATACCTTTTACTTCTGTCAATAAATTATTATCAAAACTCATTGATAAAGCTCTGTCTTTTTTAACTTCCGTAAGCACTCTTAAAGATCCTTTTAATTCAAAATCAACACGAACCAACGGACTAAACTGTTCAACCAAATTCACATTTGACATGATCGTCTTATTGAAGAAATTACCATTTACATCCGTGCCATCTGGATTTTCATTATAATCAAAATTTGATCTGAATTGATTAATTGTGTAGGAAGCTCTGTAATTATGCTGCAAAGAAAAGCGTTTAAACCTGTCTTTGAAATATTTGTAACGCATCAATCCATTATATTTTATACTCCAGTTTGGAATAGGAAAATTTCTAAAAATTCCTGTAGAAGTTTTTGAGGCATCCGTTCCAGAATAAGCAGCTAAGAAAGCAGGCAATAAAACAGCCTGATTACTTTTTCCAAATCCAATTGGATATCCTGCATTTGCTGTATAGAGATCTCTCTTACTTTTTTCAGGATCGCTATTCGGATCTGTAGAAGGTGCTGGAATTGGGTTTGCAGCGTCACCATATCTCGGAATGGCATCAGCTCCATAATAATCTCCTGCCAAACGATTTGCTATAATCAAACGATTACTTCTAAAATCATCAAAAGCTGCTGATACATTTTCATCACTTGCCGAAAATGCTGTTTTGATTAATACAGTTGAAATTGAAAACATTCCATATGTATAAGGCGACAGAGATTCATATTGACCATTGGTAACGCTATACTGTTCTGAAGAATTTTCAGAATAGGATCTGTCCATGGTTAAATCTATTTTTAAATCCGGAAACAAATCAAGATTAGCCGTTATCTTTAGTGCCTTAGTATTTACTTGGGTGAAATTTTGATTGAACTTATCCGAAGTGGTCAGCCAACCGTTTTTAGCAGATTCATAACGTACGTCATCCTGACTTCCAAAAATAAAACCTAAACTTGGCTTAGACGTTCCTAAAAATCCAATACTTGGTGTATAGCCGGGTAAAACGGTACCACTATTCTCTGTATAATTTACCTGAATATTTTTTACACTCGTTAAAACACCAATCAACCCATCATAAAAAGGTCTGCTCGTTGCAACTGTTTTATTAGTATTTACTATTTTCTCTCCAGGTTTTGGAACTGCTGTAGTTTTTGGCTTAGCAGCCTTTTTTACTCCTGGTGTTAATCCTAAATACTTGTACAACGTTGTCATATTAAAAGTTGTATTTAGCGTATTTGAATTTGCATTTTGAATCGTATTTCCTAGATTATTGACTGTAATCGATCCATCAGGATTTTCTACTTCAAGTCCAGACATAGCAGATGAAGAACGTTGCCAGTTATAATCAGCGGTATAGGAATAATTTGCTTTTACAAAACTAAAAATCGGTAATTTATTGATTGGGATATCATAATTTAAGATTAATTGCTGTGTATGTTGATTTGGTATTCCAATATTAAAATAATCATCCCAAAAATTAAAATCGTCTTTTGGGGTATTATCATCATTCAGATAATTTTTGACAATATTGTTTGATGAAGCTGTATAGTTTAGCCTTAAAGATTTAGTCAGATTAAATGCAAATCCATATTGATAATTATACGCAAAGTTTCTTCTGTAAAGAGTTTCTAAGCCAATTCCCGGCACATCTTGTACCTGCCTGAATTGTTGGCTATTGCTCTGTCTTATTATATTTGTATTGAATGAAATATTAGAAGGCAGGTAATTAAAATTAAAATCACTTAACAGTTTCCAATACTCGCTTTTTTTCATGAATTTAGTCTGTTTAAAAGGCACTACTTCTTTTGGCTGAAACGTATAAGCATAGTTTACAGATGAATTTGACAGTTGGTCTTGATATTCCTCTATTTCATAATCATGACGCTCCACCTGATTGTAGGATTGAGAAAAAGTAAAATTCTCTACATCATAAACATGTGGTTTTTGCTCTTGGGATCTGTCTTTTCTAACGCCAATAAAATTAATGCTTTTTCGCTTGGTATAATCTATTGCTCTATTTTTGTAAATATCTTTTTGAGTCTGATCTGTTGTTTCGTTTAACAACTGTTCCAATTTAATGTCCTGGTTAAAAGGATCATATTCCGGTGTGATTATTTCTTCTCCTATTGCATAATTAAATGGAAGATTTATACCCCATTTCGGCGGTAATAATTTTCCTAAGTTCAAATTCGTAACAATATTATACTGCTGGATATCTTCACGATCCCTTTCATTTGCTCCTTCTTCAATAGATCCAAAACCAATGGTGCTTTTTCGCCCTGTTGCCGAAACTGTAGCAAAATCAGCCATGTTGGTATCAATACTTAAAATTGCTGCCATTCCGCCTTTATTATCCATATCAGATAATCGAAGTTCATTAAACCAAACCTCTCCTTTTATCTTCTTTTCATTAGCATTACCAATATCACCACTGTTATCATTTTTAACTCCTACCATTAAATTTCGGACTAAACCAAAATTAGGATTACCTTTTATCCCCAGTTTTAATTTACTGTCACCATCACCTCCTTCTAAAATTAAATCAGGATCATTATCCGGATAATAGATTCCGTTGATATCGCGCTTAGGAGAGTTCATGTCAACACTCATTCCCTTAATTTTCATTTTAGTCAATAGAGCAAGAGCTAAATTCATTTCGTTTTCTGCCGGCCAGACCAAATCCGGATTTATATCCGTAGGACCGTTTTCAATAAATTGAGTTGCTTTTAATGGTATTTCAATCTGATAAAAGTTTTCTGTAAAATCATTTCCAAAACGAATAAATGCAACCATTTCATTATCATCAAGAACAACCTCTCCTTTTAATGATTCAGCGTGAAGAAACATCTTCAGTTTTTTGTACTGACGCATATCAAGACTTACATTTTTAAAAGCAGCCCTTGAATCCTGTCCTTCCAAACCGTTCCCTGATACACGTAATGCTAATGACTGTTCATTTTGATTAATTACAGTATTATTATTAAACAGCTGTTCCCTTTGAACATTTGGTGGCATAACATAATTTACCGGAGATTTTGTACTGTTTTCCTGAATATTAACTGCCTGTACTTCAAAAACAGTTCCGTCATCCTTCGGGTTTGTATCAGCTACATCCAGAGTACCATCAAACCTTCTCCATTCACCTCTAACCAAATCCAATGCCCCAAAACGTACCGTAATCTGATCGTTAAATCCAGTCATAAACATTCTCATAAAACGGATAGATCTAAAATCTGAAATACTTCCAATTCTATTTTTATATTCTGAGACCGGTATTTTAAACTGAATCCATCTTGCTGTAGTAGTTGTACCATTAGGCAATGGAACATCATTTACTATCCTATCATCAGTAATATAATTTTGTCCAACAGCCATACCTGGCTTCATATCTATGCTATACTCATAATAAGCATTAATGGTATTCATGGTATTGTCACGATTAATATCTTCGACATCAGGCAGTGTTGTAGATGCTCTGTTAGCATTGTTTATGTCTACAGCGGAGTTTCCTTCAACGCCATTGTATTTTTTATAACGGTCCAGAACGCCTCCGTCTGAATTTAAAAAATAAGTATAATTATCTGCTGCAGGATCTTCTGCTGCTGAATAGTTAGTATAAACTGTAGATTCTTTAGAATCTGGCAAACCATCCAAACCTACATCCTGATTAGTCCTGTTTCCTGCATTATTATCAAAAGCATAAATTAGTGATTGAGAAGCAGGAACATCCCCCCAAATTGGCTTAGGTGTAACTAGTATCTGATCAGGTCCCAATCCGTTTTCATATTGCTTTCTTCCGTCTTTTAAAACATCTTCTGAAATCTCTCCTAAGTTAAAATAAATTTTACCCGTATTGGAAGGCTGGACTGCGCCATTTCCTTCATAATAAGGATCCAACATCCAAAACTGGATAAACTCGACATTGCTTTGCTCAAAATTGGTTGAATTTAAAGAACGCATAATTCCACCAAAATTACCATTTACCGGATCTGTCCCAAAATCTGGATTATTGTTATAAGGCCCTCTCTCTGAAGGATAATAACTCAAATCAAGTGTATTAATTACCTGTAATTGTCCTTGAGCGATATCAGTATTAGGATATAATTCTTTGCTGTAAATTCTTCTGGTAGTATTTAAAGACAAATCGTCATTTGATATTCCGGATGGTTTTTGAGTATAAAAAATTGGATCTATAGAATACCATGCCAGTTTAGCCCTTTTATACCCATAGTCCAAATTAGTGTTTGAAGCTCCAAAAGTATTATCATTTGAATCATTAATAAATGGTGTTGAAGCTAAACTCCAGGCATAAGCAGATCGCATGTCAATGGTTGACTGTGAACCCTCAAAATCATCCACATATATTGTTGCCTCTCCTTCAAAATCGCTTGCTTTTGGTGCATCGGGTTTTAAGAAAGCTACTTCCCCTCTTATCGAAAGGCTTGAAGGAACATCTGTATCTATGTTAGGTAGTTTATTTACTAATCTTGTAAAAAACGGAATTTCAGTTGAATAATTTCCATTAAATCCAAAAATCGTATTATTTACAGATTCCTGACCATAACTCGATTTTTGAGTAAACGGTTTTTCGGTCATTTTTAAATACGTACCACCAATAACAAATTTATCAGAAATTTTATGTTCAATATTGATTCCCATAAACCTTCTGGTCTGTTGACCGAAGACCGAATTATTCTCTAACGAAACCTCTATTGGTGTATTGGACGCCTGTAAAGATGCATCTAAAATCTGCACTCTTCCTAACTGATAATCGACACTATAATCAATTCCTTCAACCAAAACTCTTCCTCCAGCGGTAACGACTACTGAACCTTGCGGAACGTTAAAAGCACCAATAGGAATTCCATCGCTGCCTGATGATTTATATTTTCCTCTTAATAAAAACTTGTTTTTATCGCTGTCCTGTAAAGCACCTGACTGTGTTGTCTTATACATGCTTTGAAACACATATTTCTTTTGATTCGCGTTATAAGTAGAAGGTATGTCATAATTTTCTCCCGCTGTTCCCGTATTTAATTTATCAAATAGTAACTTTCCAAAAGGCTCTTTGGTAGTAAAAATAATACGTCCGTTTTGAGCATCAAAAGTGATTCCCTGAAGATAATCGAAGAAACCGTCACCTCCGGCTTGCGGATCGTTATTGTAATTTAATTTATCTAAATTAAAAACTTTCAATAACGGCGTATCTGTAACAGGAAAAGTTGTTGGGAAAGTAGTTCCGTCAACCGGCTTAATGTAATTGATAGGCGAAGGATCTGTGTAAAGAATATTGAATCTAAAATCATCCTGTTTTATCTGATAAGCACCCGGTATTTGATAGATATTTTTCATCATCAAATTCCATACTGGATTATTAACATTTGTCAAACTGCTTTTCAGCATTTTCAAAATCAAACTTTGAGTAATAACAGCCTGATTATTATTCTGAGCACTTCCTGTTACAACTGTCCCATCAACCCCGTCACTACCAAACTCTCCTACCTGATATATCTCTCCACCAACAGTATATTCATAAGCAACTGCTAAAATTTCATCATTAGCCAAGCGCTGCTGTAAGGAAATATAACCTAACTGAGGATTAAATGTATATTCTGTAGACGTTAGCTTTCTTGCGTTTTCTAATACCGAATAATCTCTACCTTCAGTAATATTAGGGTCGTCCGGGTTATTAAAACCATTTTTTGCTGTTACAATTTCTCTAATATTCTGATTCAAATATCCTCCGTTACCAATAGCTGCCGGATCATATTTGTTATTACCATTATCGGTTGGTGAATCTATAGGCTTGACAAAAAGATTTGCGGATGTTGTCACTACAATTTCATTGTCAGGAATTCCTGTGATTTGAGCTTCTCCTAAATCCTGAAGTGCAATAACATTTCGCAAGTTATTGCTTGTTGTACTCACACGATTTTGCTTGTTTGTTACCCAAATCTCCAACCTTGTAATCTGAACCTTGCTATCAATAAAAGGATAATTTCTTAATGAAGCATCATATTTATTTCTAAAATATTGTGATAAAAAGAAGTGCCTGTCGTTATCATAATCCAGTGCATACAAATCAAAATTCTGAATTGTTCCACCTCCTTCAGCTACTATACTTTTTGTTTGTGACTTTTGCTCAGAAAAAACTCCCGTAAAGGTTGTTTTTCCAAATTGCAATTGTGCTTTAACACCAAACAAACTCTGCGCTCCACGAATCAAAGTGCTATTTAATGGCATGCTAACATTACCAACTTCTACTTTTTGCACAATATCGTCTTCTGTGGGCGTATAGGCAAGTTTGAATAAGTTTTGGAATGCAAATGTAGATTGAGTGTCATAGTTGGCATTTACCTCTAATCTGGTCCCTACTTTTCCCATCAGACTCATACTAATTCTTTGATCAAAATCAAAAGTGAGGCTTGATCTGTTTCTTGGAGAAAATGACGGATTGTCTTGCTTACTATATCGCAATCCCAAATCCATTTCAACTGAACCAGTAGGCTTTACATCAATTGTATTACTCCCAAAAATAGATTCAAAAAAGCTCGAGTTAACATAATATCTTGGCAATAAATCTTTTTTAGCTTCTTCGCTCCCGGCTTTTTTACCATCAACAGCAATCATTTTTTTTCTAAAATAATCTCTTCTTGATTCTTTTAGAAGTAAATCTTCGTATTCTTTTGGAGTTAAAACAAGAGGATAATTAATCGAAAAACCATCTACTGTACTCGAATAAATATACCGATCTGTGATAGGGTCATATCTGTATGCAGTAAGTATACTTGGAGGATTCTCAAGCTCTAATTTACCTACAGAAAATCCTGTTTTTGTAGTATCCTGAATTGTTGGATTTACCTGAGCATGCAAAGCATTGCCACAAAATAAAACCAGTAAAAAAAGTAAAATTTTACGCATACAATTCAAGTCTTAATAGTAATTTATAACGTTTTTAAAGCCTTTTTGATAATAGTTTCTACAGAAGCTTCCGGATCTTCTTTTATAATCTTCTCGACAACTTTTTCCGATGTTTTTCTAACAAAACCTAAAACTTCTAAAGCAGATAACGCTTCATCTCGATTTGTATTGTTTTGAACTACAGAAACTTCATCCAGATCATATAACTTTAAGACTTTTTCTTTCAAATCCAATATTACTCTTTGGGCTGTTTTATTACCAATTCCTTTAATAGACTGAATTACTCCAACATCTCCTGATGCAATAGCATTTATAATTTGTCTTGGTTCTATCGAAGACAACATGGTTCTGGCAATATTAGCCCCGATACCCGAAACTGATATTAACATTCTAAATATTTCTCTTTCGGATTTTTCGACAAAACCGTATAATGTATGCGCATCTTCCTTGATTAAAAGATGCGTATACAATTTTACAAAATCAGTATTTGGAATTAGAGAAAAAGTATGCAAAGAGATATTTACCTGATATCCAACCCCTGCACAATCAATCACAACCTCTGTTGGATTTTTCTCCACTAATTTTCCTTGCAAATGTGCTATCATAGTATTTTTTGTGATGCCAAATATAATAAAATTAAGACAATATTAACAACGGCTTGCGCCTTCAGCTATTTAGTTAGTTTGTTTTTCTTTAATTCTTTTTCCTGAGCATCAATAACTGCAATAGCCGCCATATTAACCATCTCTTCAACACTTGCTCCCAACTGGAAAATATGAACAGGCTTGCCCATACCCATCATAATTGGACCTATAGAATTTACTTTATACAATTCTTTTAACAGCTTATAAGTAATATTTGCTGACTCGAGATTAGGAAAAATGAGGGTATTTACTTTTTTTCCAGCTAATTTGGAAAAAGGAAATTTTTCCTGAAGCATTTCCGGATTTAGGGCAAAATCAGCCTGAATTTCTCCATCCACAACCATATCAGGATAATTTTTATGTAGATAAGCAACGGCATCTCTAACTTTTGACGCATTCTGATGAGTTGAAGATCCAAAATTTGAATAAGAAACCATTGCAATAACAGGCTCTATACCAAACATTTTTGCTGTTTTGGCAGTCATAATTGCAATATTTATTAAATCTTCTGAAGTTGGATTAATATTAATAGCAGTATCAGATAAAAACATTGGCCCACGTGATGTAAGCATCATATTGGCGGTTGCAACAAATGAAGCACCCTGTGCTTTGTCAATTAATTGCAACATTGGTTTCAACACACTCGGATAACTTCTTGAATAACCAGTTACTACTGCATCGGCCTCTCCTTCATTTACCATCATTGCTGCAAAGTAATTTCTTTCACGCATAAATCTCTGAGCATCCAGCGAAGAAACACCTCTTCTTTCTCTTGTTTCCCAATATGAGTTTGCAAATCTGTTACGTCTTTCCTCTTCTTCATTTGTTTTAGGGTCAATAATTTCAACATCAGCGTCAAAACCTAACTCTTTCTTAAGTTCTAAAATGATTTCTTTATTCCCTAATAGAATAGGAAAACCAACACCCTCTTCATATACAATCTGTGCTGCTTTTAAAACATTTAAATGTTCTGCTTCGGCAAAAACAACTCGTTTTGGATCCATTTTGGCGCGATTAGTAATTAAACGCACCATTTTATTATCATTCCCTAAACGTTCTAACAGTTTTTCTTCATAAGCAGACCAATCTGTGATCGGGTTTTTAGCAACGCCTGATTCTATCGCTGCTTTTGCTACAGCGGGTGCAACAATTGCAATCAATCTTGGATCAAATGGTTTTGGAATAATATATTCACGGCCGAAACCTAACTTTGTTGCGCCGTAAGCTACGTTAACCTGTTCCGGTACAGATTGTTTTGCTAATGAAGCCAGCGCTTTTACAGCTGCCATTTTCATTGCTTCATTGATTTTTGTAGCTCTGACATCCAAGGCTCCTCTAAAAATGTAAGGAAAACCTAAAACATTATTTACCTGATTAGGAAAATCTGAACGCCCTGTAGCCATGATAACATCCTTACGGGTTTCTACTGCTAAATTATAATCTATTTCAGGATTTGGATTTGCCATCGCAAACACAATTGGGCTTTCGGCCATTGACAATAACATCTCAGCCGATAAAATATTTCCTGAAGATAATCCTATGAAAACGTCTGCATCTTTTACAGCTTCTGCCAAATCAATTTTAGCGCCATCCACAGCATATTTCAATTGCAATTCTGAAAGCGAAGGATTATCTTTTGTTAAAAGCCCTTTACTGTTGAACATTAAAACATTCTCCACTTTAACGCCCAGCAAAACATATAAATCTGTACAAGCTATCGCAGCTGATCCAGCACCGGAAACTACAACTTTTACATCTTCGGCTTTTTTGCCTGCTAATTCTAATGCATTAATTAAAGCTGCCGAAGAAATAATAGCTGTTCCATGCTGATCATCATGCATTACCGGAATATCTAACTCTTCTATCAGTCGTCTTTCTATTTCAAAAGATTCCGGAGCTTTAATATCTTCCAGATTAATCCCTCCAAAAGTGGGAGCAATATTTTTTACAGTCTGAATAAATTCTTCAACATCTTTTGTTCCAATTTCAATATCAAAAACATCAATATCAGAGAAAATTTTAAACAGCAGACCTTTTCCTTCCATTACTGGTTTTCCTGCTTCGGGACCTATATCTCCAAGACCTAAAACAGCTGTACCATTTGAAATTACGGCTACTAAATTTCCTTTTGCTGTATATTTATAAACGTCATCAATGTTTGCCGCGATTTCCAGACATGGCTCTGCTACCCCTGGAGAATAAGCAAGAGATAAGTCTCTTTGGGTTGCATATTTTTTAGTGGGAACTACTTGAATTTTTCCTGGAGTCGGTTCTGCATGATACAATAACGCTTCTCTTCTTTTAGTCTCTTTATTCATTCGTCTTCGCTTTTTATTTTGCCTTACAAAGATATAAGACTTGGTTTAAATCAATCTGTTTTTGAACATTCTTTTCCCTAAAAATATTGGATTACTACAAAAAAAATAGCCCAATGTAATTTGGACTATTTATAAGTTTATTTTATAAATCGTTATTGCGAAATATAAGAATTTAAGTGATTAATCGTATCCTTTTGTAATTCAATAATGGCCTTTACGACATCACTGATCGAAATAATACCTACAACAATTTCGTCTTCTAAAACCGGCAGGTGTCTTATTCTTTTTGTACTCATGAGTTCCATACAGTCTTCTAAATTATCTGAAAGTTTTACCGTAAAAACAGTACTTTCCATAATCTCATCAACTAAAGTTTCTTTTGAAGATTTATCTTTTAAAACAATTTTTCGCGCATAATCCCGCTCAGACAATATCCCTTTTAGTTCAAAGTCATCGATAATCAGAATAGCGCCTATATTTTTTTCGCCCATCACTTTCAATGCTTCATAAACAGTTGTAGTCGAACCTACAGAATAAACATTTTTCCCTTTTGCGTTTAATATTTGATTTACAGTCATATCTGAAATATTTTAGGACTATAAAGTTAAAAAAAATAGAATACAAAAAACACCTTCTTCTGTTTTTTAACACATAATCAATTCATATATAATGAAATACAAAACATTTAACCTTCAAAAATATTCTCATAAAGAAAAATAATGATTCATGGCTTTTATTATAAAAGCACAACCTTACTTCTGACAAAACAATTAAATAAAATATTATTCTAAAAACTTTATATTCCTCTTTAAACCATCAAACTTGGTTCTTTTTATAGGAGAGTTTTTAAAAACAACACGAAAAGTTTCTTCTGTAATTTCTATCCAATCTTTTTTGGAAAACGAAAGCAGCTCACGATTGGGATTAAACAATGGCTCTGAATGTGATTTTGAAAACCGGTTCCAGGGACAAACATCCTGACAGGTATCACAACCAAACATCCATTCGTCAAATTTACCCTTCATTTCATAAGGTATATTTTCTTTAAGTTCAATAGTGTAATAAGATATACATTTACCACCGTCAATTACATGGGGTTCTACTATGGCTTGTGTAGGACAAGCATCGATGCAAGCAGTGCAAGAGCCACAATGATCTGTCGTTGCATAATCATATTCCAAATCCAAATCAAGTATCAGTTCAGCAATAAAATAAAAAGAACCTACTTTTTGAGTAATCAAATTACCACTTTTACCAATCCAGCCCAAACCACTTTTGGCTGCCCAAGCCCTATCCAGCACAGGTGCAGAATCGACAAAAGCCCGACCCGAAACATCGCCAATTTTTTCCTGAATAGAAAACAGAAACTCTTTTAATTTTTCTTTAATTACAAAATGATAATCCTGGCCGTAGGCATACTTTGAAATTTTAAAGCTATCCTGACTTTGAGTTTCAGCTGGGTAGTAATTTAATAAAAGTGAAACAACACTTTTTGCGTCATCAACTAGTAAAGTTGGGTCTAACCGTTTATCAAAATGGTTTTCCATATAAGCCATTTGACCGTGATGGTTTTTGTTTAACCATTTTTCAAGTCGGGGTGCTTCTTCTTCTAGAAAACCAGCTTTAGAAATCCCACAAGAAAGAAAACCTAATCTTTTAGCTTCTGATTTTATAAATTTCGAATATGTCTCTTTAGCATTAATACTCATCTTTTCAAGAATAAAACTTCAACCCCAACAGGCTTTAATGTTATCAAAGGGTTAAACTTGACTTCGTCAGCATTCGATACGATTCTATTTTTTTTCACGATATGAGCAATGGTCAGACACATTTCATAGATAGCAAAACCGGCTCCAATACACATTCTTGGTCCTGCGCCAAAAGGATAAAAATATTGCATTGAAATTTTCTTTTGTTCACCCAAAAAACGCTCGGGATCAAAGCTATCCGGATTATCCCAATACTTGGGATTTCGATGTAACGCATAAAATGAAACACCAATTAAGGTCTCCTTTTTAATATTGTAGCCAGCTAATGTATCGTCTTTTACATTCTGCCTGTCAGTAATCCATGCTGGAGGATATAAACGCATTGCTTCATTTAGGACAGCATTAGTATATGTCATTTTCTGAAGCTGTTCAACAACATTATCCGTCTGGAATTCAATTTCTAAAATTTCATCTAGTATTTTTTGTTGAACTTTTGAATGTCGTCCTAAAAGGTATAAAGCAAATGTTAAAGCATTGGCAGTAGTTTCGTGTCCGGCGATAAATAAGATTTTAATTTCATCTATGAGTTGGGCAATTGACATTGGCTCTCCGGTATCTTCATATCTGGTTTCCATTAACATGTTGAGCAAATCATTATATTCTTCATTTGAAGAATTTCTTATATCAATAATTTCTTTGATGATATTATTGTTTTCTAAAGCAAGCTGTTCGTGCTTTTTCACCTGCCCACTTAATGAAAACCACCAAGCTTTATGAGGCAGTCTTATTTCATTAACCAAAAAGTTCTGAACTTCTTCAATAATAAATTTTATTCGATCTAATTTTTCTTCAGAAATGGAAAATTGAAATAGCGATTTAGCGACAACATTAAATGCCAACTTACTCATTACAGGAAAAAGATCAATTGGCTTTCCTTCTTCCAAACTATTCAGTTCCAAAACAATTGTTTGATTCATATTCTCAACCAATTGATTCATTTTTTGTTTATGAAAAGCAGGCTGAATAAGTCTTCTTTGTTTTAACCAAAAGTCTCCATCAACTGTCAATAATCCTTTTCCTAAATATTTAGAAAGATAAACGGACTGAAATTTAGATTTATGGTAATTTTTTTGATTTTTCTGTAATATATATTGTGCAACTTCATTATCCCTTGACAATATGATATGCTTTGACAATCCTATCTTAATTGAAAAAGAATCACCAAATTTTTCGAAATATTTTTTATGATAAGGTATCGGATTCCTTCTAACGCCTTCAGCATCCAATAGAAATCTTCCTAATGAAATTTTATGAGGATAATTATATTTTTTACTCTCAGACATTAATATAGCTATTAAAACAATCCGCCTTGAATATTCGTATTGATCTTACCTAAATGTTTATAAGCTTTATCAGTGACCTCACGTCCGCGTGGCGTACGCATAATAAAACCTTCCTGAATTAAAAAGGGTTCATATACTTCTTCGATTGTTTCACTGCTTTCAGAAACAGCTGTTGCCAAAGTCGAAAGACCAACAGGTCCTCCCTTAAATTTATTAATAATTGTTAACAGTATCTTGTTGTCCATTTCGTCAAGACCATGTGCATCAACATTAAGCGCTTTTAGAGCATAACGAGCAATTTCAAGATCAATAGTCCCATTGCCTTTTATCTGAGCAAAATCGCGTACTCTTCGCAATAATGCATTAGCAATACGAGGTGTACCACGACTGCGACCAGCTATTTCAATAGCAGCATCTAAAGAAATTGGCATTTTAAGTATAGAGGAACTCCTTTCAACAATAGTCGTCAAAAGTTCGGTTGTATAATATTGTAAACGTGACGAAATTCCAAAACGAGCACGCATTGGAGCCGTTAATAATCCGGAACGAGTAGTAGCTCCAATTAAGGTAAAAGGATTTAAATTGATTTGAACCGTTCTGGCATTTGGTCCTGATTCTATCATAATATCAATTTTGAAATCCTCCATTGCTGAATATAGATATTCTTCAACAATTGGACTTAAGCGATGAATTTCATCAATAAATAAAACATCTCTTTCGTCAAGATTCGTTAGTAACCCTGCTAAGTCACCCGGTTTATCGAGAACCGGCCCCGAAGTAATTTTAATTCCAACTTCAAGTTCATTTGCTAAAATATTGGCTAACGTAGTTTTACCTAATCCCGGAGGACCATGAAAGAGAGTATGATCGAGTGCTTCACCACGCTGATTAGCTGCAGCAACAAAAATCTTTAAGTTTTCTAAAACTTGGTCTTGTCCGGCAAAATCATCAAATGATAGTGGACGCAATCTTTTTTCAAGATCTAACTCTTCTGGGTTATATCCTTTTGTGGTAGGATCAAGGTTTTCATTCATCTTACAAAGATATAGAAACTAATGAGTTTCTAAAACAAGATTTTTTAATGAATCGTAAACAAAAAAAAGACTGCCATTTCGGACAGTCTTTTTTTGAATTATTTTATTAGTGATGTAAAACTTCTTCACCTTCTTTCATTGGTACATTTTGCGGTACAAAATCTACATCATGATTTGGATTACTATAGTCATATGGCCAACGGTATACATGTGGAATTTCGCCTGGCCAGTTACCATGGATATGCTCAACTGGGGTAGTCCACTCAAGAGTTGTAGATTTCCATGGATTCTGAACAGCTTTCTTACCGTAGAAAATACTACTAAAGAAATTGTATAAGAATACTAATTGGAAGGCTCCACCAATCAAAGCAAACATTGTAATTAAAACATTCACATTTTGCAAATCATCAAATAATGGAAAGTTTGTATTTGTATAATAACGTCTTGGCAAACCGGCTAATCCTATAAAGTGCATTGGAAAGAAAACACCATAAGCACAAACAGCTGTTACCCAAAAGTGAATATAACCTAAATTTTTGTTTAACATTCTTCCATACATTTTAGGAAACCAATGATAAATACCGGCAAACATTCCATAAAGAGCAGAAATACCCATTACTAAGTGAAAGTGAGCAATTACGAAGTAAGTATCGTGAACATTAATATCTAAAGTACTATCTCCTAAAATGATTCCTGTTAACCCACCAGTGATGAATGTAGAAACCATTCCAATGGAAAATAACATCGCTGGATTAAACTGTAAGTTACCTTTCCATAAAGTTGTAATCCAGTTGAAAGCTTTTACAGCAGATGGAATTGCAATCAATAAAGTTGTAAAAGTAAACACAGATCCTAAGAAAGGATTCATTCCCGAAAGGAACATATGGTGCCCCCAAACAATTGTAGATAAAAACGCAATTGCAAGAACTGACATAATCATAGCTCTGTATCCGAAAATAGGTTTACGAGAATTCGTAGCCATAATTTCAGAAACAAGACCCATTGCTGGTAAGATTACAATGTAAACCTCAGGGTGCCCTAAGAACCAGAATAAGTGTTCAAACAATACAGGTGAACCGCCTTGATAATGTAAAACCTCTCCTGCAATATAAATATCAGAAAGGAAGAATGAAGTACCAAAACTTCTATCAAAAATCAATAATAAAGCAGCAGATAATAATACAGGAAATGAAATAACACCAATAATAGCTGTTACGAAAAATGTCCAGATAGTAAGAGGAAGTCTGGTCATAGACATTCCCTTAGTTCTTAAATTAATTACAGTTACAATGTAATTTAAAGATCCCATTAATGAAGATGCAATAAATATAGCCATTGAAACTAACCATAAAGTCATACCTGCACCTGATCCTGGAATCGCTTGTGGCAAAGCACTTAATGGTGGATAAATTGTCCAACCTGCAGAAGCTGGTCCAGCTTCAACAAATAACGATGACAACATAATTACGGCCGAAAGAAAAAACAACCAATATGAAATCATATTCATAAATCCGGAAGCCATATCTCTTGCACCAATTTGAAGCGGAATAAGTAAGTTACTAAAAGTACCACTTAATCCGGCCGTTAGTACAAAGAATACCATAATAGTACCATGAATAGTAACTAAAGCTAAATAAATATCATTTGCCATTACACCATCAGGTGCAAATTTATCACCTAATAAAACATTAAATATTTTAAAAGACTCTTCTGGCCAAGCCAATTGCATTCTAAAAAGCAAGGACATTCCGATACCAATTACTCCCATGATAATACCTGTAATCAGGTATTGCTTAGCAATCATTTTGTGATCAATACTAAAAATGTATTTAGTAATGAAAGTGTCTTTATGATGATGTTCGTGCTCGTGATGATCGTGTCCGTGATCGTGATCGTGCGCTTCTGCTGACATATATGTATACTTTAAATTTTCTTAATAAATATTATTATTTCATAGCAACTTTAGCTACAACAGCTTTAACAGTATCAATTACTGCTTTAACAGTATCTTTAGCAGTGCTATCTTTAGTTGATTCAACTCCACCTTCTGCCGGTTTCTCTGCTGCAGCTGCAGCTTTAATATCCTCAGTCAAAGTAGTTTTTTCGCTTAACCATTTTTTATAATCTTCAGGAGAATCTACAACAACCTTCATTTGCATATTGTAATGAGAAGCTCCACAAATTTTATTACATAATAATAAATAGTCAAATGTATAAGGGTCTAATGCTGTACCTCCCTTAGCAATAAGTTCAGCACTCTTCTGCGCTCTAAGCTTATTGATATTTGCAACTTTTTCAACCATAAAAGGAAGCTCTCTATATTCAGAAGTTGTATAAGTTGGAATAAAAGCAAACTCAGTTACCATACCTGGCACACAGTTCATTTGAGCTCTAAAATGAGGAAAATAAGCTGAGTGTAGTACATCTTGAGAACGCATTTTGAAATGTACCTTTTTTCCTTTTGGAATATGCAATTCGCTAACTACAATATCATCCTGAGCATTAGGATCTGACATATCAACTCCTAAAGTATTAACTCCTTCAATTAAACGAACGTTTGCTTTTCCTAAAACATTATCCTGTCCAGCGTAACGTGCTGTCCATTTAAATTGTTGAGCATATAATTCAATTTCTATTACATCTTCATCTTTATCAACAAACATAATATTGTTCCAAGCGTACAATCCATAAAGAATTAGAACCGCTAAAACAACAGATGGAATAATACTCCAAATTGCTTCTAATTTATTACTATCAGCAAAAAATAATGCTTTTTTATCCTTATTCCCTTTATATTTAAAAGAAAACCAGTATAATAATCCTTGAGTAATAACTTGCACACTAAAAATCAATACCCAAGTAATATTCATTAAACTATCTACTAAAATACCATGCTCTGAAGCTGGCGTATGCAGTGCTAAATTACCCCATTTTAGTAAACCATAAATCGTAAAGATATAAATGAAAGCCAAAAAGCCAAACATAATATATCCCTGAATATTATTATCATTATCTGATGCAACTTGCGAATCGTCCGAAGAAGATCCTACTTGAGTAAGATCAAATATCTTGGTCAATTGCCATAATGCAACTGCTAATAAAACTAAAACTACAATTACCAACAAACTTGTCATCTGTTTATTTCTTTAAATATTAATAATGAAAATGTTTACTTTCTTCGATGAAAGGATTTCTTTTTGCCAATAAAGGAGATTTGCTTAGTGCAGTAAACACTACAAAAATAAATAGCCCTAAGAAGAAAAGAATAGATGCAATTTCAGAAACTCCAATAAACCATCTGTCACCAACTGTACCAGGCATAATCATATTAAAAAAGTCAACATAGTGCCCCAATAAAATAACAATACCAGCCATTACAATAACCCAGTTTAGACGTTTAAAATCAGTATTAACCAAAATTAATACAGGGAAAACAAAATTCATAACTACAGCACCAAAGAAAGGAAGGTT
Organism: Flavobacterium salmonis; assembly: GCF_903819435.1. Lineage (GTDB taxonomy): Bacteria > Bacteroidota > Bacteroidia > Flavobacteriales > Flavobacteriaceae > Flavobacterium > Flavobacterium chungangense. The sequence goes on from NZ_CAIJDP010000060.1 coordinate 481,712, forward strand.
GTATAATTGAATTCTTGTTATAAAATATGTAACCTCTTCAGGAATATTTGCGTACCAGATCAACATAAATTGAGAGAACCATAAATAAGTCCAAAATATACTAATTCCGAACATAAATTTAGCTAAATCATGAATATGACTTGTATTTACAAATTCTAAATACCCTTTAGATTTCAAGTAAATAGTTACTAAAGCGATTGTAGTAATACCGCTTACAAAGAAAGAAGCAAATACATACCACCCAAATAAAGTACTGAACCAGTGTGGATCAAAAGACATAATCCAATCCCAAGACATAATAGACTCAGAAACTATGAAGAATACTAAAAATCCAGCTGTTTGTTTGAAATTCTTTTTATAATTTAAATCATCATTCGCTTCATCCTGAGCTAAACAATTTTTTCTAGTAATATAGCGGTACAAATTCCATCCTCCTAAAAACACAGCCGCTCTAGCTATCCAGAAAGGAAAGTTTAAATAACCTGACTTACCTGCAATAATTGCATCATAATGCTCACTTTTTGGATCTGTTACTCCTTCTCCTAACCATACAAAAATATGATTAAAATGAAGTCCGCACAAAATTAGTATAACAAAGAAAATAAGAGAACCAACAGGCAAATAAGCTGTTATTCCCTGCATAACTCTAAACAATACAGGAGACCAGCCAGCTTGAGCAACATGTTGGATAGCATAAAATGCCAAAACGCCCATAGAAAGCAACAAAAAGAAAATACATGCAACATACAAAGCAGACCATGGCTTGTTTTGTAATTGGTGCAGAACGTGTTCTGCGTGTGCTTTAGGATCATGTTCATGAGAAACTTCCTCATGTTTTTGATCTTTTATTTCATGTTTAGCAACATTAGCTTCTGCAACTGTACTCTCGTGTGCTTCTTCAGTTTTTACTTCATTAGCGACTTCTTCTTTTGCAACAACTGAATCTTTATGTGCAATAACTGAGTCTGCATTTACAGCTACTTCAGCATGTGCATCTTTAGCCTCTTCATGATGAACAACTTCCGGTTTTTCCTCATGGTGAGCTGCTTCAGCGGATTCTTCATGATGTGCTGCAGCGGCTTCACCATGTCCTCCACCGTGCTCAGATGCTTCTTTTTTAAGAAGAGTTTCTACGTCTTCAATATTTTTAGGAGCGTTTAAAAAACCATATCCAATCCCTAATATACCAACGGCCATTAAGATGAAAGAAAACGTTTTTAATTTACTTGAAAATGTGTACATATCTATTACGATCAGTTTGTTCAACAATTATAATTGGCTTTTTAGTTTTAGAACATAGTCAGCAACTAACCAACGTTCGTGGGCACTTAATTGATTTGCATGAGAACCCATCGCGTTTAAACCATAAGTTTCAACATGAAAGATACTTCCTTCAGTGATAACCCTGTCTTTATAACTAGGTACTCCAAGAAATTTCTCTCTTTCAACTAATTTACCTTTACCGTTTCCAGAAGCACCATGGCAACTTATACAGTAAATTTCAAAAAGCTCTTTTCCTTTTTCAGAACTTCTCTCTTCCTGAGTCAAAGGTGATTTTAAATTAGCTTTAGCCAATTCATAACCAGCAGTTGAATTTTCATACTCATAAGGTTCAAAACCTCTATTGATAGTTCCTTCTACAGGAAGCTGCCCTTCTTTTCCACCTTTAAATACAGAAGCCTCAGAATAAGTTTCGTATCCTACAGATTCATACATATTAGGGAAATACTGATAGTTTGGCGCCGAATTATTGTGGCAAGATGAAACTAAAATAGTTATACCAACTAAAAGTGTTATTTTATATATCCTTTTCATAGCTACAATTAATTCTTTTCAATTACTTTAACTTCAACAGCTCCTGTACTTTCGAAAAAAGAAACAAGTTCTGATTCGTTATCATTTACAGCAACTTCCATTAAAAAATGGTCATCTGTTGTTCTTACATCCGGGTTTTCAGCTTCTTTGAATGGCCATAATCTACTTCTCATATAAAAAGTAATAACCATTAAGTGGGCAGCAAAAAATACAGTCATCTCAAACATAATAGGCACAAAAGATGGCATATTCTGAATAAAACTAAAACTTGGTTTTCCACCAATGTCCTGTGGCCAGTCATGAATCATAATATAACTCATCATAAATGTTGCAACAGAAATACCAACACATCCATAAAGAAAAGCACAAATTGCCAATCTTGTTGGTGGTAAACCCATCGCTTTATCCAATCCGTGAACTGGGAATGGAGTAAAAACCTCTTCAATATGATGGTGTGCAGCTCTGGTTTTCTTTACTGCATCCATCAAAATATCATCGTCATTATAAATGGCGTATATTACTTTATTACTCATGGTGTGAATCTTTATTTTCTGCTCTTTCTCTAATGTAATTATCTCCAGTTCCTTTCAAAATTGTTTTAACCTCTGCCTGAGCAATTACAGGGAATGTTCTAGAGTATAATAAAAACAATACGAAGAAGAAACCAATTGTTCCAATGAAAATTCCAATATCAACAAATGTTGGTGAAAACATTGTCCAAGAAGATGGAAGGTAATCTCTATGTAAAGAAGTAACGATAATTACGAATCTTTCAAACCACATTCCGATGTTTACTACAATCGAAATAATAAATGAAAACATAATACTCGTTCTTAGTTTTTTGAACCACATAAATTGTGGAGAAAAAACGTTACAAGTCATCATTGCCCAATATGCCCACCAATAAGGTCCGGTTGCTCTGTTTAAGAACGCATATTGCTCATATTCAACACCAGAATACCAAGCTACAAATAATTCAGTGATATAGGCAACACCAACAATAGAACCAGTAATCATAATAATGATATTCATCAATTCAATATGCTGAAGTGTAATATATGCTTCAAGGTTAGAAACTTTTCTCATAACGATCAACAAGGTATTTACCATTGCAAATCCTGAGAATACCGCTCCTGCAACGAAGTAAGGAGGAAAAATTGTTGTATGCCATCCCGGAATTACAGAAGTAGCAAAGTCCATCGATACAATCGTGTGCACGGAAAGTACAAGTGGAGTAGCCAAACCTGCAAGAACTAAAGATACTTCCTCAAAACGTTGCCAGTCTTTTGCTCTACCGCTCCATCCAAAACTTAAGATAGAATAAATTCTTTTTGTAAAAGGTGTAACCGCTCTATCACGTAGCATTGCAAAATCAGGTAATAAACCAGTCCACCAGAAAACTAATGATACTGAAAGATACGTTGAAATCGCGAATACATCCCAAAGTAATGGCGAGTTAAAGTTTACCCAAAGAGATCCAAATTGATTTGGAATAGGTAAAACCCAGTACGCTAACCATGGACGCCCCATGTGAATAATTGGAAATAAACCTGCCTGAACTACTGAGAAAATAGTCATTGCTTCTGCAGAACGGTTAATTGCCATTCTCCAACGCTGACGGAAAAGTAATAATACTGCAGAAATCAAAGTTCCTGCGTGACCAATACCAACCCACCAAACGAAGTTCGTGATATCCCAAGCCCAACCAACTGTTTTATTTAATCCCCATGTTCCGATACCGGTAGATACGGTGTAAATTATACAGCCTAATCCCCAAAGGAAGGCTATTAATGCGATTGAAAATACAATCCACCAATGTTTGTTTGCAGGACCTTCAACAGGTGCAGCTACATCTACTGTTACATCGTGATAAGATTTATCACCTATAACTAAAGGTTTTCTAATGGGTGCTTCGTAATGAGACGACATAATCCTTTATATTGTTTCTTAATTAATAATTTTTTGTACTAGGTATTTCTAACTTTAACATGGTAAACCACATTAGGTTTTGTTCCAACATGCTCTAATAAGTGATATGATCTTTCGTCAGCAGCCAATTTAGCCACTTTACTATCTTTATCATTAACATCTCCAAATATCATTGCTCCAGAAGAACAAGCGTTAGAACAAGCTGTCTGGAATTCTCCATCAGCAACTGGGCGTCCTTCATTTTTCGCTTTTAATTTTGTAGCTTGTGTCATTTGGATACACATAGAACATTTTTCCATAACACCGCGAGAACGAACGTTTACGTCTGGGTTTAATACCATACGACCTAAATCATCATTCATGTGATAATCAAATTCACTGTTTTTGTTGTATAAGAACCAGTTGAAACGACGTACTTTATAAGGACAGTTGTTTGCACAATAACGTGTACCAACACATCTGTTGTATGCCATATGGTTTTGACCTTCACGACCGTGAGATGTAGCAGCAACCGGACAAACTGTCTCACATGGTGCGTGATTACAGTGCTGACACATAACTGGCTGGAAAGCTACTTGTGGATTTTCACCTGCTTTTTCCATTTCATTAAATGTAGATAATGAACTAGATAAACCTGCGATATTCTCTTTTCTTTCGTTGTCACCTTCAAAAGTACTTTCAGAAGAATAGTACCTGTCAATACGCAACCAGTGCATATCACGGCTTCTTCTTACCTCTGCTTTACCTACAACAGGTACGTTGTTCTCAGCGTGACAAGCAATAACACATGCCCCACAACCAGTACAAGCGTTTAAGTCAATTGACAGGTTAAAGTGATGTCCTGTAGAACGATCAAATGATTCCCATAAATCTACTGTAGTGGCTTTAACTTCCTGGTGATCCAAAGATACCATTGGTTGTTCATTCCAATGCTCTGCATCTTCTTCATTAAAAATCTTAAGAGTAGTTTCTTTAATAATATCTCCTCTACCCATTAATGTTTTCTGTCCCTGAACACAAGCAAACTCATGCTCTCCTCCTGCTTTCGCAATAGATACAGATTGAACACTATTGAAATTTTTATATAATGAGTAAGCATTTAAACCTACTACCATTTCTTCTTTCAAAGCCGCTTTACGACCGTAACCTACAGCTAAACCTACTGTACCAACAGCCTGACCTGGCTGAATTATTACTGGAACATTTTCTAACTTAACTCCATCAACTGTAATAGTTGCATAACTTCCGTTTAAACCTCCGTTTGCAACAATTGGGTTTGAAAAATCAAACTTTTTGGCATCAGCACTAGAAACTGTTAAATAATTATCCCAAGAAACTCTTGTAATCGGATCCGGAAATTCTTGCAACCAAGGATTATTAGCTTGCTGCCCGTCACCCATACCTGTTTTAGTATACAATACTAATTCAAAATCACCAGTAGATTTTGATTTAGATAATGTTGCCGCAGCAGAAGAATAGTCATATGACCCTCCTGTTAATACACTAGAACCTATTACAAAAACCCCATCATGCAATACTTTATTCCAAGAAGTACCCACAATAATACCAGCTGAATTAGCTTTGATATAATCATAGAAAGTTCCAGGAATTCCGTTTAATGATAGTAAAATATCTTGGATTTGTTTTGTATTGAAAATAGGACGTATAGTTGGCTGAGTCAAACTATAAGTTCCTTTTGTAATCACAACATCTCCCCAAGATTCCAAATAATGAGGAGCTGGAGCAGCAATTGTAGTAAGCGAAGCAGTTTCATCTTCTTTTAGAGAAAATGCAACTGAAGTTTTTACTTTCTTTAATCCCGCTTCAAATGAAGCAGCTTCTGCTAAAGTATAAACCGGATTAACTCCACTCATGATCAAAGTGTGAACACTTCCAGCATTCATATCCTTTAATAACTGAGCAACAGCAGCATTCGAACCTTTTCTAATTTGTCTTGTTCCAGCAGTACTAAAAGCTTCACTAGCCAACACTTGATTGATAGCTAAAACTAATAATTGAGCATTTTTATCTTCAAGTCCAGATACTAAAACTCCTTTAGAACCAGCAGCTTTAAGTTGTTGAGCAGCTTTCACTACTTCAGCTTTAAACGACCCGTCTAAAGAAACAGAGACATTAGCACCTGTAACAATATTATATATTTGAACTAAAGCCTGCTTTTGATTCGCGATAGTCATCGGAATACGCTTATCAGCAGCAGCTCCAGATAAAGTCATATTTGATTCAAACTGAAAATGACGAGACATTTTTCCGTTTTGAGGAATACGTCCTTTAGCATAACCAGAGTCGTATCCACCACCTTGCCAGTCTCCTAAGAAATCAGCCCCAACAGAAACAATTAAAGAAGCTTTAGAAAAATCATAATCAACTAAAGCTCTTTCTCCATAAACAGTCTCAAATGCATCTAATGCTTCAGAAGAAGAAACAGCATCATAAACAACGTGTTTAGCATTTGGATTTTTAGCAATAAATTCACCAATTAATTTCTCAGTTGATGGACTTGCCAAAGTATTAGTCAACAATACAACCTGCCCACCTTTTGCTTTTGCATCAGCAAGACTAGATTTAATTTTTAAATCAACAGCAGACCAGCTACTATCTTTTCCTTCCAATTTAGGCTCTTTCAAACGCATGCTATCATATAAAGATAAAATAGACGCATGAATCCTAGCATTGGCTGAAAACTTAGCTCCAGAAATAGTATTGTTATCAATTTTAATTGGACGACCCTCACGAGTTTTCACTAAAAGGTTAGCAAAATCAAAACCATCAAAAACTGTAGTTGCATAATAATCAGCAACACCAGGAATGATTTGTTCCGGTTGCAACACATAAGGGATAGACTTGTGAACAGGACCTTCGCATGCAGCAAGAGTTACGGCTGCAGTACTAAATCCTACGTACTTTAAAAAGTCACGACGTGAAGTTCCAGATGTAGCTAAAGCATCTGCATTTCCTAAAAATTCATCAGTAGGAATTTCTTCAACAAATTCGTTATTTCTAAGCGCCTCAACAATAGAACTATTTTCTAGTTCTTCAACACTTTTCCAGTATTTTTTGTTTGATGACATTGTATATAAATATTAAAATCTTAATAATTCGATTAATAGTGGCATTTACCGCATTCTAAACCTCCCATTTGCGCTGCAGTCAATTTCTCTACACCGTATTTTTTAGAAAGTTCAGCATGAATTTTATCATAATATGCATTTCCTTCCATCTTAACATCAGTTTTTCTATGGCAATCAACACACCATCCCATTGTTAATTTAGAATATTGCTTCATGATTTCAAACTCCTCAACAGGACCGTGACAAGTTTGACATTCAACACCTGCAACATTTACGTGTTGTGAGTGATTGAAATACACGAAATCAGGTAAATTATGAATACGAACCCATTTAACAGGCTGTGTTTTTCCAGTATAAGCTTGTTTTGTCTTATCCCATCCAACAGCATCGTATAATTTTTGAATTTGAGCATCATAGAACGCTTTACTGTACTCAGGCGTCGCAGTAGTCTCAGCAACCTCAGAAATATTTTTATGACAGTTCATACAAACATTCAAAGAAGGAATACCCGCATTTTTACTTACACGAGCAGCTGAGTGACAATATTTACAATTGATCTCATTATCGCCAGCGTGAATTTTGTGAGAGTAGTGAATTGGCTGAATTGGCTCGTAGTTTTGATCTACACCAACTTGCATCAAGAATCCGTACACAAAGTAACCACTAGCTAAAAGCAGGAATATAGAAGTAACTAATACTAAAAATTGATTTTTAGCAAATGCTTTCCAAATTGGAGTTCTAGCCTCTTTAGGCCCAACTACAATTCCATTGCTACTTGCAACTTTAGTTAATACTTTGTTCACCATGAACAACATAACAACTAAAATAGCCATTACTAAAGCAAGAGCTCCCAAAATAATATTATTAGATATCCCTCCTCCTTCAACTTTTCCCCCAGGAGGAACAGTCCCAGGAGTACCAGCAGCCGGCTCAGCTTTAACTTCAGAAGTATAAGCTATAATATTATCAATATCACCTTCAGACAATTGAGGAAAAGAAGTCATTACAGACTTGTTATTTTCTTCAAAAAGCTTAACAGCAACTGCATCTCCTGATTTAATCATATCAGAACTATTATGCACCCACTTGTAAATCCAAGCCATGTCATGTTTACCAGCAACCCCTCTTAAAGCAGGACCAGTAGATTTAGCATCTAATTTGTGACATGCAGCGCAATTTGCATTAAAAAGTTCTTTCCCTTTTACCGGATCACCACTTCCAGATGCAGCAGCCGGAGCAGCCGCAGCTTCAGTTGCCGCAGGAGTTGCAGCCGGATCTTGAGCAAATGAAGTTAGGGAGAAAATCAGGGTTAGCGATAAGCTAAGCAGCAATTTTCTTGAGATCGAATTATGGTTACCCACCTTTTTCATATAGTATAATAATTATCTACTAATTTTTGGTATGGTTTTTTCTGTATTAAATAAGCAAAAACCGAATACCCTCTTTTAAAACTTGGACAAAAATACAATTTAAGTACTATTCTCAAAACCTTAAAATAGTCTTAAATATCAATTTATATCAATTCTAAATAATAAGAACATTTCACAGATAAACTTTAAATATTACTTTTGTATAAAAACCATCACATTATGAGAATTTTAACCCCTTCAAAAAAGATTTTACTATCAATATCCATGTTTGGTTTAACCTATAATATTAATGCTCAAGACCAAAACATTACCTTAAATCAAGACTCTAAATTTGAGCAATTATTGAATGATAAGCGTAAAATTAACACGACAATTAGTACCAACGAAACATACAAAATTCAAATTTTCAGTGGCAAAAGCGAGGAAGCAAAAAAAACATTATCGAATTTTAAAAGAGAATTCAACTCAATTGACGGCACTATAATTTTCAATACTCCCAACTATAAAGTTATAGTTGGAAATTTCAAAACCAGAATTGAAGCTGAACGAAATTTGGAAGAAATTAAAAAAAAATACAAAAGCGTTTTCCTTGTTAAACCAAATAAATAGAATTCAAAAAAACTAAAAAAGGATTACTTTTTAAGTAATACTTTTTTTTGCGTATTCAAGGTAAGTCTAACCATCAATATAAGTAGATTTCAGCATCAAATTTTCTTAATTTTTCTTTATATATAAAGCATACTCCTTTTCGACATTAAACTCAAATAATAACTTTATATCATGATACCATGATTGCTTTATAAACTTTCGAATGTTAATTTCATTCTTGCATTTACATGTTAAAATTATTTTTTAAACTTTTCTAATAGACAATTTTTACAGCAGACATAACCATAGATCATAGCACCTTAATTAAAAATTTTAGCTTAGTAAGTTGTTACTTTTAAACAATATTCATCCTCTATCTAAATAACACATAAATAGTACTAATATTTTTTTAGCTACATTTTAAAACTCGCACTATTTTTTTTATCCACATTATCTCAAAGTTTATTTTTGAAGAAATTAAAAACTAATCAAGAAACAACGAGCATTTAATGTGATTTTACACAAAGTGATATCAACTTCCCTATATCCAATAATATTTAATTTCAAATTCTTTAAAGCCACTATTTTGAGAAGACCAGCTTTCATTGATTTACTAATAATTTCTCACTCCCTAAACAACCTATCAATCCTAATACATATTGCTTTATTACTTAAAAAATCAAAAAAATATTATACAACTAACATTATGCTTTGGAGCGTATTCGATATGCATGTGAACATGGTCTGAACTAACACCCCCTTTTAAAATTTCAATTCCTTCAGCTTGACAGATTTTGATCAAGATATCACGGCAACGCTTTTGAATATCTCCTTTCAAAATTTTAAACTTATATTTAGTAACCCAAACAACATGAAATGTTAATCAGCTTACTGCGTGCGAACCTTTCCTTAGATCTGTACTCATAATCTAATGATAAAGATTTTTTCGCATTACTAAAGTACTTTAATAAATTGAAGGGGGTTACCCGCCAATAAGACCAATAAAAAAGTCCCAATTTTCATTGGGACTTTTTTATTATTAAATTTTATTTCAATTTCTTTTTGATTGCTACTTCATGGTAAGCTTCAATAACATCTCTTTCTTCGATGTCGTTGTAACCTTTAATCTGAATACCACAATCATAACCTTTAGACACTTCTTTCACATCATCTTTAAAACGTTTCAAGGCTACAAGTTCACCTGTATGCACTACTACTCCTTCTCTGATAACTCTAATCTTAGAAGTTCTCATAATCTTACCATCCATTACCATACAACCAGCAATTGAACCCACTTTAGAAATTTTGAAAATCTCACGAATTTCAGCAGTCCCTAAGATTTCTTCTTTCATCTCTGGAGCTAACATTCCTTCCATCGCATCTTTCAAGTCATCGATAGCAGCATAAATAATAGAATAGTAACGAATATCAATTTCTTCTTTATCAGCCAGCTGTCTTGCATTTCCTGCAGGACGAACGTTAAATCCGATAATAATCGCATCAGAAGCCGAAGCCAACATAACGTCAGTCTCAGTAATTGCTCCAACACCTTTATGAATAATATTAATTTGAACTTCTTCTGTAGAAAGTTTTGAGAACGAATCTGATAATGCTTCAACAGATCCATCAACGTCTCCTTTAAGGATCACATTCAATTCTTTAAACTGACCAAGCGCAATACGACGACCAATTTCGTCAAGCGTAATATGTCTTTGTGTACGTACTGATTGTTCACGCATCAATTGAGAACGTTTTGATGCAATTTGTTTTGCTTCTTTTTCGTCTTCAAAAACGTTAAACTTATCACCCGCAGTGGCCGCACCATCTAAACCTAATACTGATACCGGTGTTGAAGGTCCTGCCTCTTTTACGATATGCCCACGTTCGTCATGCATAGCTTTAATCTTACCATGATGCTTACCTGCTAACATATAGTCTCCAACTTTTAAAGTTCCATGTTGAACTAAGATTGTAGAAACATATCCTTTTCCTTTATCTAAGAAAGCCTCAACTACAGTTCCCTGTGCTGCTTTATTTGGATTCGATTTTAAATCTAAAATTTCAGCCTCTAATAAAACTTTTTCCAATAATTCTTTTACCCCTGTTCCCACTTTTGCAGAAATATCATGTGACTGAATTTTTCCACCCCAATCTTCAACAAGTAAATTCATCCCAGCCAAACGCTCTTTGATTTTCTCAACATTCGCATTTGGCTTATCAATTTTATTGATTGCAAATATAATTGGCACTCCTGCAGCTTGTGCGTGAGAGATTGCCTCTTTTGTTTGTGGCATGATATCATCATCCGCCGCTACAACAATAATTGCGATATCGGTAACCTGAGCTCCACGTGCACGCATAGCGGTAAACGCCTCGTGACCCGGTGTATCTAAGAATGCGATCTTTTGACCATTATCCAAAGTTACTCCATAAGCTCCAATATGCTGTGTAATTCCACCCGACTCACCAGCGATAACATTTTCTTTACGAATATAATCCAGTAAAGATGTTTTACCGTGATCGACGTGCCCCATTACAGTAACAATCGGTGCTCTAACTACTAAATCTTCTTCTTTATCTTCAACTACTTCAATCGCATCTTCGATATCAACTGTAATAAACTCAACTTCGTAACCAAATTCATCAGCTACAATAGTTAATGTTTCAGCATCTAAACGCTGGTTCATGGTAACCATGATTCCAAGTGACATACAAGTTCCAATTACCTTGGTAATAGGCACATCCATCATGATTGCAATTTCACCTACGGTAACAAACTCAGTAACTTTAATAGTTTTACTTCCTTCATCAAGTGCTCTTTGCTCTTCATCAGATTTCTGACGGTGCGTATCTCTTTTATCTCTTCTATATTTAGCAGCTTTTGATTTACCACCTTTCCCTTGAAGTTTTTCAAGAGTTTCTCTAATTTGGTTTTTTACTTCCTCTTCAGTAGGCTCTACTTTAGCTACAATAGCAGGGCGATTTCCTTTTACAAAACCAGGTCTCGCACTTCTGTTAGCATTAAAACCTCCTCCTGTTCCACCCGCATTTGGTGTTATTTTGTTAGGATTTGGAGTTCCTGGCGCATTACCTGTTGCAGGTCTTGGTGTACCAGGAGTACCTGGTTTAGGAACAATCCTCTTACGCTTATTTTTATTAGCATTATTGTTTGCTCCAGGAGCACCCGGTTTATTTGGTGTTATCTTTGGATCCTCTTTCTTTTTCTTCGGTTTGTTGAATTGAGACAAATCAATTGTTTGTCCTGTAAGAGTCGTTCCTGATAATTTTTGATATTGTGTAGTGATAATCTCTTCTGCAGTTTCTGGATCAGTTGCAACAACTGGTTCTTTAGCTGTTTTAGAAACATCAACTTTTACTTCTTTTTTCTCAGTAATAATAGGTTTTTCTACCTTTTTCTCTTCAGAAACTACAGCATCAGAAACTGGCTCTGACTGTACAGTCTCTTTCTGAACTGGTTTTTCTGTTTGAACAGGAGGAGTAACGACAGCTTTTGGTTCCTCAACTTTAGCAGTCTCTTCGGGTACCGAAACAGCAGCAGGTTTTTTGGGGTTCAAATCAATTTTACCAACCTGAACAGGGCCTGTTACAACAGCTCTCGCTTTTATAATCTCTTGCTGTTTTAGGCGTTCCTCATCTTGTCTGCGTTTGTCTTCAATTTCTTTCTCACGCTCTACACGAAGTGCTTCTTTTTCTTTTCTTTTTTCTTCTCCAACTTCTTTAGAAGCTTCCTTATTCCCCTTATCGCCCGCAAATTGGCTTTGTAGGATATTAAATTCGCTATCAGAAATTTTTGCATTCGGATTTGCATCAATAGCAATTCCCTTATCTTTTAGATAATCAACAGCCCTTTCTAACGAAATATTTAATTCCCTTAAAACCTTGTTTATTCTTATTACTCTCTCTTCAGACATATAACCTTTTTATTATTACCTTTTTCGTTGTGTTGTTAGAGCAGATACAACTAGCTATCAAACTCTTCTTTTAGTATTTTCATAACATCAAGAATTGTTTCCTCTTCTAAATCTGTTCTCCTTACTAAATCTTCTACTTCTTGTTTTAAAATACTTTTTGCAGTATCTAAACCTATTTTAGCAAATTCTTCTATTACCCAACCTTCAATTTCATCTGAAAACTCTGTTAATTCAACATCATCTTCATCTGCAGTTGCACCGGCAACATCTCCTTCACGAATTACATCTAATTCGTAACCCGTTAACTGACCCGCCAATTTAATATTATGACCTCCTCTACCAATTGCTTTAGAAACTTCTTCTAATTTCAAGAAAACTTCAGCTCTTTTGTTTTCTTCATCAATTTTGATCGAAGAAACTTTAGCAGGACTCAATGCTCTTGTAATGAACAATTGAATATTATTTGTGTAGTTAATTACATCAATGTTTTCGTTTCCTAACTCACGAACAATTCCATGAATACGAGATCCCTTCATACCAACACAAGCTCCAACCGGATCGATTCTGTCATCATAAGAATCTACCGCTACTTTTGCTTTTTCACCAGGAATACGAACTACATTTTTAACTGTAATCAATCCGTCGAACACTTCCGGAATTTCTTGTTCAAATAATTTTTCTAAAAACTTCTCAGAAGTTCTAGACATAATAATTTGAGGTTTATTACCTTTTAATTCAACGCTTTCAATGATTCCACGAACGTTATCTCCTTTACGGAAAAAGTCAGATGGAATTTGTTTTTCCTTTGGAAGCACAATTTCATTTCCTTCATCATCAACTAAGATAACTACTCTAGGACGTACGTGATGCACTTCTGCAGTATAAATATCACCAATAATATCTTTAAATTGCTTGTAAAGATTAGTATTATCGTGTTCGTGAATTTTAGATATTAAGTTTTGACGCAAAGCCAAAATAGCTCTTCTTCCTAAATCAATTAATTTAACTTCTTCAGAAACTTCTTCTCCAATTTCAAAATCCGCTTCAATCATTCTTGCTTCAGTCAAAGTAATTTCTTCATTTTCAAAATCAAGATCTTCGTCAGCAACAATTACTCTTCTTCTCCATATCTCCATATCTCCTTTGTCAGGATTTATAATGATATCAAAGTTATCATCAGAACCGTATTTTTTCTTTAGTGCATTTCTAAACACGTCTTCTAAAATTGCCATAAGCGTTACACGATCAATAAGTTTATTATCTTTAAACTCTGAGAATGAATCGATTAATGCTAAATTTTCCATGCGAATTCTTTAATTAAAATGTTACTGTAACAATTGCCTCTTTAATTTCTGTATAAGGTATTTGTTGCTCTTTTTGAACTGTTTCTTTTCCTTTTCCTACTTTTTTCGGTTCTCTTGCTTCCCAAGACAAAATTATAAAAACATCGTTAGCTTCTACTAATTCTGCTTCAATTTTTTCACTATTTGTAGTAACAATCAATGTTCTACCAATATTTTTTATATATTGTCTTGTAAATTTCAATGGCGAACCTACTCCAACAGATGCAACTTCAAGAGAAAAATCCTGTTCTTCACGATCCAGATTATTCTCAATTGCACGACTAATATCGATACAATCCTGAAGTGCTACTCCATTATCCCCATCTAAACCTACACTAATTTTAAAAGAATCAGAAATACTTAAATCAATCAAAAAGACTGATGGCTTTTCTAAAAGAGCCTCTGTAATTAATGTGTTTACTTTTTCTTTAAATGTCATAATTTTATAAAAAGAGGGGACACTTAGTCCCCTCATTATTTAGATTTTAATAAATAACGGTGCAAATATAGTGTTTTTTTTATAAATCAAATAATTAGATTGGTCTAATAATATTCCTTATCTTTATAAGAGCATTAAATAACGGATTATTCAATAATTTAACCTCAAAAAATTATGAAACGAATTTTAGTCCCTACTGACTTCTCAGAACATGCAGAAGACGCCTTAAAAGTTGCAGCACAAATAGCACACAAACACAATTCAGAAATCATCCTGCTTCATATGTTGGAATTACCAAGCCAAATGAATGACGCAATTACCGGCGGAGCAAGTATTCCCGAAACAATGTTATTTATGAGAAAAGCCAATGAGATGTTGGATAAAATTACTGAAAAACCTTATCTTCAAGGCCTTACTGTAACTGAAATCTTAAAAATTGACAAAACATTCCATGGAATTTCTCAAGTCAGCAAAGAAAACGACATTGATTTAATCATAATGGGATCACATGGTTCTTCAGGTGTTGAGGAATTACTAATTGGATCTAATACTGAAAAAGTAGTTCGAAATTCTGATATTCCCGTTTTGGTTATTAAAAAAGATATTTCAAATTTTAACGCATCTACTATTGTTTTTGCTTCAGATTTCACAGAAGAATCCAAAAAACCTTTTAAAAAACTATTAAACTTCACAGAATTCTTTGATTCAAAAATATACTTAGTTACTATTTGCACACCAAATAGCTTCAAACCAACTCATATTATTGAAAAAGCGATGAAAGATTTTGTAAACGAATTTAACCTTACTAATTATTCGACTCACATATATAATGACACCAATATTGAAAAAGGAATTATTAATTTTTCAAATAGCATTAATGCAGACATTATCGGAATGTGTACACATGGAAGAACAGGCTTCGCTCACTTCTTTAACGGCAGTATTAGCGAAGGCTTGGTAAATCATGCAGCAAGACCTGTTATAACATTTAAAATTTAAAAAACAAATAAAAAAAGAAAACCATTTTAAAATTAAAATGGTTTTCTTTTTTTATTTAGATTTTCTGGTCGACTCTCTTTCTTTCAATTTTGTTTTAATAACAATTGTTTCATAATCAGAAGTCTCTCCTTCACTTTCTTCAAGTCTTGAAATTAATCGTTTAGCCGCAACTTCTCCAATTTCAATTCCGTGCTGACTAACTGTTGTTAAACTTGGAGATAAACGCCTTGATGCCAAAATTCCGTCTGCAAAACCAATTATCGAAATATCTTCAGGCACTTTATACCCTTTTTTCAAACTTACTCTTAAAGCAGCAACTGAATCATTTTCATCCAAAGCAAAAATTCCGTCAATTTTATGATCAAAAATCGCTTCAATTTTACTTTTCATATCATCTTCTGAATTAGTACGAAGAATTATCTTTTCGTTTACCGGAATATTATTATCCTTTAAGGCTTTTAAATACCCATCAGCCCTCAGTTTTCCTACACTCAAATTGTCTACCGAAGAAATCAAGGCTATATTTTTACATCCTAAATTAATTAAATGCTTCGTAGAATTTAAAGCTGAATCAAAATCATCAACCACAACTTTATCACATTCAACCCCGTCAGCAATTCGATCAAACATTACAATTGGAGTTCCGTCATTAATGATTTCAGAAAAATGACTATACTCTTCTAAATTTTGTGCCTCTTGCGAAACAGAAAGAATGAATCCGTCAATAGTTCCATTGCTCAGCATTTCAAGCGTATGAATCTCCTTCTCTAATGATTCATTTGAAATACAAGTAATTACATTATATCCTTTTTTATCAGCTACTTTTTCAATACCACTAAAAACTTTTGCAAAAAAAGAGTTTAAAATATTAGGTATAATTACACCAATTGTTTTGGTCTTACGATTCTTTAAGTTCAAACCAATAACATTAGGCTTATAATTTTTGAGTTTAGCATACTCCTTAATTTTAACCTTTGTTTGCTCACTAATTTCAGGACTATCATTTAATGCCTTAGAAACTGTCGATACAGAAACACCAAGTTCTTTTGCTATTTGTTTTAGAGTTGCTTTAGCTTTCATTCGATTGAATTTTTATGTAATTAATACAAATATAATAGAATTGCCTAAAATAAAACAAAAAAGCCCTACCACTTATTAAAATTATCAAGGTCTTTCCCAAAACTAACATACAAAACAATTAGGCTGCTCTAAACTTTACTTCATAAAAACTTTAACCTGATAAACATTTTTAAAAAAAATAAAAAAATTAGCTCATCTAAACATAAATATTATAATCAATATTTTTATCGTTTTAATTTCAAAACTGACCCCCTGATTTTCAGTAGATAAAATAATCTTTTCAGGTATTTGGATTTAAAATAATTAATTGTACTTTTGCATCCCCTTTATTGGGGATGGAATGTTTAATTAAAATAATATTATGGACGCATTAAGCTACAAAACAGTTTCAGCAAACAAAGGCACTGTAACTAAAGAGTGGATTGTTGTTGACGCTGATGGTCATAACTTAGGACGTCTTGCTTCAAAGGTTGCGATGATCTTAAGAGGTAAGTACAAGCCAAGTTACACACCACACGTTGACTGTGGAGATAACGTAATTGTTATCAACTCAGAAAAAATTAACCTTACAGGTACAAAAATGAATGACAAAATTTACATGCGTCATACAGGTTACCCAGGAGGACAAAGAACTTTAACTGCTAAAGTATTGCAATCTAAAAACCCTGCATTATTAGTAGAAAAAGCTGTAAAAGGAATGTTACCTAAAAACAAATTAGGAGCTGAACTTTTTAGAAATCTAAATGTTGTTGTAGGTGCTGAGCATACTCACGGAGCTCAAAAACCTAGAACTGTTAACCTTAACGATCTTAAGTAATGGGAGTTATTCACAAAATCGGTAGAAGAAAAACCGCTGTTGCACGTGTTTATGTTTCTGAAGGAACAGGACAAATCACTGTAAACAAAAAAGAATTCGCAACTTACTTTCCTACTGCAACTTTACAGTACAAAGTTTTACAACCGCTTTCTATGACAGAAAACGCAAGTAACTTTGACGTAAAAGTAAACGTTTACGGAGGTGGTTCAACTGGTCAGGCAGAAGCTGTAAGAATGGCATTAGCACGCGTTATGTGTGAAGTAAATGCTGAAAACAGAGCTATCTTAAAACCAGAAGGTTTATTAACAAGAGATCCAAGAATGGTTGAACGTAAGAAATTCGGTCAGAAGAAAGCTCGTAAGAGATTCCAATTCTCTAAACGTTAATATTACCTGTCTTGTTCAATTAGGACAAGACATGATCAATTATTTATTGAAATTAAAAAACACAGTTGTTGTTGCTCTCCTATCGAGGTAGGAAATAGTTTAGCATCTAAATGTATAAAGCCTGGGAAACCGCCATTTATGCATTGCTAATCAACAGAACGTAAACTAGTACAAAAATGGCAAACAAAATAGAAGTAAAAGACTTACTAGAAGCAGGTGTTCACTTTGGACACATGACTAGAAAATGGGATCCAAACATGGCCCCTTACATTTATATGGAGCGTAATGGTATTCACATTATCAATCTATATAAAACTGCAGCAAAAATTGAAGAAGCTAATGAAGCTTTGAAAAAAATCGCTGCATCAGGTAGAAAAATCTTATTCGTAGCTACCAAAAAACAAGCAAAAGACATCGTTGCTGAAAAAGCAAAGGCTGCAAACATGCCTTACATCACTGAAAGATGGCCTGGTGGAATGCTAACTAACTTTGTAACTATCAGAAAGGCAGTTAAAAAAATGTCTTCTATTGATAAAATGAAGAAAGATGGTACTTTCATGACACTTTCTAAAAAAGAGCGTTTACAAGTTGATCGTCTTCGTGCTAAATTAGAAAAAAACTTAGGTTCAATCGCTGACATGTCAAGACTACCAGCTGCATTGTTCGTAGTAGATATCAAAGCTGAACACATCGCAATAAAAGAAGCACAAAAATTAAACATTCCAGTTTTCGCAATGGTTGATACGAATTCTGACCCAAGAGAGGTTGATTACGTAATTCCAGCAAATGATGATGCTTCTAAATCAATTGACAAAATTTTATCTTTAGTAACTGCTGCCGTAATCGAAGGTCTTTCTGACAGAGGTTCTGAAAAAGAAACTGAAGTATTTACAGAAGAAGTTGCTGCTGAAGCTGCTCCTGCTGTAGAGACTGCACCAGCAACTGAAGAATAAATCAAATTTTAAATTCCAAATTTTAAATTCCAAATTCCAAATACAAAATTAAAAACGTTATGTTGATAATTTAATAAAATTGGAGTCTGGGATTTAGAAAATGGAATTTTTACTTTTAACATTAAAATTCAAAATATTATGGCAACAATTACTGCTGCAGACGTAAATAAATTAAGACAATCTACAGGTGCCGGAATGATGGACTGTAAAAAAGCTTTAGTTGAAGCTGATGGAGATTTCGATAAAGCTATACAAGTTCTTAGAGAAAAAGGACAAAAAGTTGCTGCTAACCGTTCTGACCGTGAGTCTTCTGAAGGAGCTGCTGTTTCTTTTGTTAATGATGACAAAACTAAAGGAGCTATCATCACTTTAAACTGTGAGACAGATTTCGTAGGTAAAAACGAAGCTTTCGTAACTTTAGCTAAAGATTTAGTTGAAAGAGCTATTAACTTCTCTACTAAAGAAGAATTTTTAGCTTCAGACTTCAACGGAATTACTGTTGCTGAGAAATTAATCGAGCAAACTGGTGTTATCGGTGAAAAAATCGAAATCGGTGGTTTTGAAATTTTAGAAGGTGCTTTCGTTGGATCTTATGTTCACGTTAACAAAATTGCTGCTTTAACTGCAATTTCTGCTGCAATTCCTAACGCAGACGTTTTAACTAAAGATGTTTCTATGCAAGTTGCTTCTATGGGAGCTGATACATTATCTTACAAAGATTTTGATCCTGCTTTCGTTGAATCTGAACTTGCTGCTCGTATTGCTGTAATCGAAAAGGATAATGAAGAAGCAAAACGTTTAGGAAAAACTTTAAAAAATGTTCCTAAATATATTTCTTTCTCTCAATTAACTGAAGAAGTTTTAAAACAAGCTGAAGAAGATGCTAAAGCTGAATTAAAAGCTGAAGGTAAACCAGAACAAATTTGGGATAAAATTATTCCAGGAAAAGTTCAACGTTTCATCTCTGACAATACTACTTTAGATCAAGAGAAAGCTTTATTGGATCAAAACTTCATCAAAGATGACAGTAAAAAAGTTGGTGATTATGTTAAAGGATTCAATGTTGAAATTACAGGTTTCAAAAGAGTTACTTTAGGTTAATCTAAAATATTTTAAAATACAAAAGAGCGATTTGGAAATTTTCAAATCGCTCTTTTTTTTTATCATTTATTTTTCATCGTAGATTCTCGCACAACAACCGTTGTTTTTAGCTCAACTGTCTTGGGCTCAAACACTCTCACCTCTTTACGACAAACTATCTCTTCCAATAACAAATTAAAAGCCTCTACTCCCATCTCATAATTGGGTTGATCAACAGTACTTAATTTTGGGGTAATTACCTGCGATACAAACCAATTACTAAAACCAATTACCGCAAATTGATTGGGCACTTGAATACCTTTCTCATTAAAATGCGCCAAAACACCTACTGCAACCAAATCTGTAATAACAAAAATCCCATCAATCCCCTTGTCTTCTTCTTCTAGAATTTGTTTAGCAAATTCAACACCTTGCTCAAAAGTGATGCTTTGACAAGGATAAACCAATGCAGGATCAAAAGAAATTCCATTTTTTTCTAAAGCTTTTTTGTACCCCAAAAAACGATCAATAGCATTTTGAGGATTTTCAAGCCCCCGAATATGAGCAATTCTTTTGCACCCCATGTCAATTAAATGCTGCACCGCATCCATAGCTGCTTTTTGGTCATTAATAATAACTTTTGAACTAGGGATCAATTTAGAAATTTTATCAAACTGGACAAAAGGAATTTCTTTTTTAAGAATATCTTTGATATGAACATCGTCATTAGATTCATTAGAAAGCGACATGAGAATCCCATCTACTCTTTTATTAATCAAAAGTGCTACTTGCTTTTTTTCTAATTCTAAAGATTCATTAGACTGAAGAATAATTACCAAATAACCATTTTTCTCCGCTTCAGCAATAATACCATTTACAACGCCTGAAAAAAAATGATGTACTACTTCAGGTATAATAAGACCAATTGTTTTTGATTCTTTAGTCCTCAAATTCACGGCAAAACTATTGGGCGTATAATCAAGCTCTTTAGCCAAAGCAACAACAGCTTTCTTAGTTTTATCACTAACATCTGGATAATTTTTTAATGCTTTCGAAACAGTGGTAATAGATATACCTAAAGCTGAAGCTATTTCTTTTAAAGTAGTTTCTCTCATTAAACAAATATCGCAAAAAAAAACTAGTCAAATCGAAAACGTTTTCGGAAAAATCGAAAACGTTTTCGTACAAAAAAAGAATTTTATTTTTTATGATAAAATATACATTTGATAAAAAATGACTAAATAAATTACTAACTAAACAAATAAACCAACATGAAAACAAAAAATTCATTATTTAAAAAAATAGGAATAATTATAACATTATTACTATTTAACATCACTTTTTCTCAAAATTCAACTTTATCAGGAACTGTTACTGATGCAACAGGAGCTGGAATTCCGGGAGTAAATATTACAATAAAAAATTCTGACAAAGCAACCGCTACAGACTTTGATGGAAAATATGTTTTTACAAATCTAAGAAACGAAACAGTAACTATTATTGCTACTTACATCGGATACAAAACAACTGAAATGACCATTCAAATAAATGGCAATACTATTCAAAACATTTCATTAGTTGAAGATGCAAATGTTTTAGACGATGTAGTAGTTACTGGAGTAGTAAACCCTAAAACCAAAATCAAATCCAGCGTTTCAATCACTACCCTAGGAACAGAGCAGATTACACAATCAGCACCAAGATCAACTGCTGAGATCTTCAGAACCATTCCTGGTATTCGTTCTGAATCTTCTGGAGGTGAAGGAAATTCAAATATCTCTGTACGTGGTGTGCCAATTTCTTCAGGTGGTTCTAAATATCTACAACTTCAAGAAGATGGACTTCCAGTATTATTATTTGGTGATATTGCATTTGCAACAGCAGATATCTTTACACGATTTGACGGAAACATAGCTAAAATTGAAGCCATTCGTGGTGGATCAGCATCTACTTTATCTTCAAATTCACCAGGTGGAATTATCAACTTTATCAGTAAAACTGGTAAAACTGAAGGAGGTAACATTAGTACATCATTTGGATTAGACTACGGAAATTTTAGAACCGATTTAGATTATGGATCAAAAATTGGAGACGGATTGTATTTTCATGTAGGTGGTTTTTTCAGAACTGGTGAAGGAGTAAGAAAAACAGGATTCAACAGCAATAATGGAGGCCAAGTAAAATTCAACATTACTAAAGAATTTGAGAATGGTTCTATTACAGTCTATGCTAAATTCTTAAATGACAGAGCCGTAGCTTATATGCCTATGCCAGTAGCTGTTTCAGGCACAAATGCTGACCCAAATTGGAAAAGTGTTGATGGCTATGATGCTACAACTGGTGCCTTACAATCTATTTATTTGACTCATAGTGTTGGGTTGGGACCTGACGGAAATGTGCGCAGAGAAGCTGTGTCTAACGGAATGCATCCTGTTTCAAAATCAATTGGTGCAAATGTTTCCTTTAATTTAGAAAACAATTGGAAAATTACCGATAACATTAGATTCTCATCTAATTCAGGCGGATTTATTGCTCCTTTCCCAGCCGAGTTAGGAACAGCATCTTCTATTGCAGCATCTTTTGGAGCTGGATCAACTTTAAGCTATGCTGATAATGGAGCTGCTTTTAACAATCCAAATGGTTTAGTAGCAAGAATTCACATGTTTGACACTCAATTAAACAATATGGGGAATTTCATGAACGATCTCCGTTTGACGAAAAAATTCGATAAAATAGGCATTACAGCCGGTCTCTTTAAATCCATGCAAAATGTATCTATGTCATGGTTATGGAATTCCTACCTTCAAGAAGTTTCAGATGATAACCCTCGTTTAATTAATGTTAATGATGCTGGCGGAAATTCTTTATCTGAAAATGGATTATATGCTTATGGAACACCTGCCTGGGGGAATTTAGCCCGAAATTATGATACGCAATACAATGTTTCTGCCCCTTATGTTAATATATCTGTTGATGCAACTGAAAATTTATCATTTGAAGGAGGTTTACGTTATGACAAAGGAAAAGTAACAGGTTCATTTGCAGGAGGTGTCTCTACTACTTATGATATTAATAATGATGGTGAAATTTCTGTACCGGAACAAAATGTATTTGCAATTGACAATGCTAATCCAACAGCTGTAAACTATGATTACGATTATTATTCTTATACTTTAGGAGCAAACTTACTTTTAGCAAGCAGACAATCTGTATTTGCCAGAATAAGCAGAGGTGCTTCAGCTAAAGCGGACAGAATTTTATTTAGTGGATTAGATTATTTAGACGGAAATAAAATCAATGCTTTAGACTTTTTAACTCAGGCAGAAATTGGGTTCAAACAAAAATTCGACAAAGGATATGTTTATGCTACAGCATTTCATTCTAAAACAGATGAACAAGGTGGTTTTGAAGCAACTTCAAACAGTATCATTAAAAACAATTACAAATCTATGGGTGTAGAGTTAGAAACTGCTTATAATGTTACTGATAATTTAGATGTAAGAGGTTCATTAACGTACACAAAAGCAGAAATTACTTCAGGTGATAACAATGGTAATCAACCAAGAAGACAACCTAAATTAATGTACAGTTTTTTACCAACTTATAAATTCATGGATAATAAAAACACACTTGGTTTAAGTTTCATCGGTCAAACTAAAGCGTATGCACAAGACTCAAATCAATTAGTTATGAATGGATTTGTAATTGTAAATGGATTTGTAGAAGTAGGCATTGCAAAAGGATTATCATTAAATCTTTCTGGAAACAACCTTTTAGACACCTTAGCGATTACCGAAGCCGAAGAAGGAAACATTACTGAGAACACAGTAAATTATGTTAGAGCAAGATCAATGACAGGAAGATCAATTTCAATGGCACTATCATACAAATTTTAATTAGTTGGTTCATAAATTTAGTTGGTTAACAATTCCTGTACTTTTATCGTACAGGAATTGATTTTAAAACTTAAAAAAGCAATCATGACATTCTCTAAACCCAAGCTTAATTTTTGGCAAATTATCAATATGAATGTCGGCTTTTTTGGCATCCAATATAGTTTTGGTTTGCAACAAAGTGCCGTAAATCCTATTTATGATTTTCTACACGCCAGTCCAGATCAAATTCCGCTATTAAATTTAGCAGGACCACTAACAGGACTATTGATTCAACCGATAATTGGAGCAATGAGCGACAAAACCTGGCATCCAAGATGGGGACGCAGAAAACCATATTTTTTTATTGGTGCTATTATTTGTAGCATTGCCTTATTTCTTTTTCCATTTAGTAGTTCATTATGGATGGCGGCTGGTTTGCTTTGGATTTTAGATGTTGGTAACAATACCGCCATGGAACCGTATCGTGCTTTTATAGCCGACACGCTCAATGAAGATCAGCAACCAATCGGGTTTCAGGCACAAAGTTTTTTTACCGGGTTTGGACAATTTTTATCCTACATTTCGCTATTTCTTTTCCCAATTATTTTTATTGGCTATACGGGGCAATTACCTAACTGGATCTATGCCTCTTTCTTTTTAGGAGCAGTGCTTTCAGTAACATCAATTTGGTGGAGTATGAAGAAAACAAAAGAGATTCCGCCAACTGCTGCAGAGATTGAAAAGATGAAATCAGAGCCGTTGAATGTCTTTTCACCTTTTGTCGATATCTATCATGCTGTATTAGAAATGCCAAAAGTAATGTGGCAACTCTTTTTAGTGTATTTATTCCAATGGTATGCTTTAATGTGTTTTTGGCAAAACAATTCAAAAAGTATTGCGCTATCCGTTTGGAACACTACTCCATCTGATAAAATGGGTTATGAAAAAGCTGTAGAATGGATGGGATTGATTGGTGCATTTGGATTTATTGTAACCTTTTCGGTAGCTTTTTATTTGGCAAAACTGGCAAAAAAGCACAGTCCTAAAATGGTGCATTTTATTTGTCTTCTTTTTGGAGCTATTTCTTTTTTATTCTTTCCGGTCATTCAAAATCAGTATCTATTTTTTGCAGTAATAATTGGTTACGGGATTGCCTGGGCGAGCATGATGGGAATTCCTTATCTCATGGTGGTTTCCAATATTCCCAAAGAACGCTACGGAGTTTATATGGGAATCATTAACATGATGATTGTAATTCCAATGATCATTCAAAATGTTTCCTTTGGGTTTGTATTAAAATATTTTCTAAATAATGATCCCCGTTTAGCCATAACTTTTGCAGGTACATTATTACTATTGGGCTCCCTAAGTACATTATTAATTAAAGTAAAAAAACAGTAATATTATGAGTACTGATAGCAATTATACAAAAGCAATTGAATTATTACACAATTCCTCCTCATCTGAAGGTTTTTTAGCAAGTGCGCAAAACATTTCAAATTACAAAAGAGTCTGGGCACGGGATGGTGTAATCTGCGGATTAGCTGCTTTAGCATCAGGAGACAATAACTTGATTGAAACTTTCAGAAAAACGCTGGAAACACTGGCAAAAAACCAACATGACAACGGTACGATACCTTCTAACGTTATGACAAACGACAACAGTACCGAAGTGAGTTACGGTGGCTTAGCAGGAAGAGTCGATGCTGTCTCATGGTTTATTATTGGAATTTGTCAATATGCATTTTACCAAAAAGACCCTTCCTTTGTTGAAAATCACAAAAAAAACATTGAGCAATGTTTAAGTCAGATGGAAGCCTGGGAATTCAACAACAAACACTTGATGTATGTTCCGCTTTCAGGAAACTGGGCTGATGAGTACATTACTGACGGCTATGTTTTATACGATCAGCTGTTGCGTATTTGGGCACTGAGATCCTATAATTATTTTGTGAAAAAAAATGCAATCACTTCTAAAATTGAAAAAATAACACAACAAATTGAAATAAATTTTATCCCCAATTCTCAGGGAGAAAAATACCATGAAAGAGCCTATTATGAACTTCACTTTGATGATTACATGCCATGTTCCTTTTCCCCGGCAGGATACAAAACACAATTTGATGCATTTGCAAATGCACTGGCGTTGCTTTTAAACATTGGTCCGGTTTCGTTTCAGGAAAAAATAATTCAGTATGCTGAGAAAATAAGAAATCAAAGACCATTAAAATTAGTCCCTGCCTTTTGGCCTCCTATTGAGGAAACAGATAGCGACTGGAATTTATTAAAAAACAATTTCAAATATGAATTCAGAAATTACCCCAATGAGTTTCATAACGGAGGCAGCTGGCCAATGGTTAATGGATTTTATGGTTTAGCATTACTCGCCAAAGAACAAAAAGAGGAAGCTAAAAAGCTTCTAAACGCAATAAATACAGCAAATCAAAAAGAGGACTTTAGCTTTTACGAAAACTTTAATACCCAAACCGAAAAACCAAATGGAGTTCCATTTTGTACGTGGAGTGCAGCAGCAGCCGTTTTGTTAAATCAGGGTATTACGACAAATTTCAAATTACTTGTTTAAAATGAAAAAGACAATCGACATTATATGTATCGGAGAATTACTCATTGACTTTATTGGCTATGAACTAAACACTCCTATTTCTAAAACAGAAAATTACGGCCGTTTTTTAGGTGGTTCGCCCACGAATGTAAGTATATATGGCTCAAAATTAGGATTAAAGACAGCCTTAGTCGCCAGTTGTGGCAACGATGGATTAGGGCATTTCATGTTAGAAAAATTAAACGAAAACCAGGTTATCACTACCTGCATACATAAAATTGATGACCAGTCTTCATCTGTTATTTTTGTCTCTAAATCAAATGAAACACCCGAATTTATTCCATACAGGCAAGCAGATTATCATATAACCGAAGCGCAGCTTCCGGATAGCTTACTTCAACAGTCTAAAATTTTTCATACCACTTGTTTTGCACTCAGTAAAAATCCGGCTCGTGAAACAATTTTGAAAAAAGCTAAAAAAGCAAATCAACTGGGTTTGCAAACCAGTATTGATCTTAATTATTCAGACAAAATATGGCCTGAGAGAGCCGAGGCCAAAGAGATTATCAAAGAATATTTAAGTACAAACCCGTTAATGAAATTAAGTGATGATGATTGTTTTCGATGGTTTAATGAAATCAAAAGTGACGATTACATTTTTGATTATTTTCAGAAACAGGGTGCATCCACTATTTGCTTAACAAAAGGAAAAAACGGAGTAGTGATATTTGATTCAAAATTAGGAATCATTACTAAAAAAGCCAATTTAGTCGAAAATATAAAAGACACTACAGGTGCCGGTGATGCATTCTGGACTGGCTTTTTGTATAGCAAACTAAAAGGGAAAGAACTACCGGAATGCATAAATACAGCCCAGGAACTTGCAGGTATTAAATTACAAAATATTGGAGAATTGCCTAATAACGTACAACTTAGAGAATTTTAACAAAAACGGTCCGTATTTTCATTCGGACCGTTTTTATTTTTGACAATTTATACTTTACTTTTTACCAATAAGAGGAAAATTTCTGGCTCGCATTAAAGCATCTGACTTAGGAGCTCTCCCTCTAAAGTTTTCATAAGCTTTTTCCTGATCAATAGTATTTCCTACACTAAAAACAGTATCATAAAGTCTTTTAGCTATTTCTTTATCGTAAGCTCCTTTTCCTTCAGTAAAAGCCTCCCACGCATCAGCATTGATGACATCTGCCCATAAATAACTATAATATCCCGCAGAATAACCATCTCCTGAAAAAATATGCCCGAATTGCGGAATGCGGTGACGCATTACAATTTCTGACGGCATATGAAGTGCATCTAACGTTTCTTTTTCAAATTTATGAGGATCGATAGTTGTTGTAGCTAAATGCAGTTTCATATCTATTAAAGAACTTGAAATCGTCTCTACAGTAGCAAATCCTTCACCAAAATTAGCCGCTTTTTCAATTCTGTCTACTAAAGCCTTAGGCAATGGCTGATTTGTTTTATAGTGCAATGCAAATTTATTCAATACTTCAGGAGTAGCCAACCAATGTTCTAACAATTGAGATGGAAATTCAACGTAGTCTCTTGCCACAGCTGTTCCTGCTAAACTTGGATAGGTTACATTTGAACATAATCCGTGAAGCGCATGGCCAAATTCATGAAATAAAGTCGAAGCATCATCCCATGAAATTAAAATTGGCTCGTTTTCAGCTCCTTTTATAAAATTACAATTATTCGATACAATTGTCAGTACATCACCATCTAATCTTTGTTGATTACGATATGCATTCATCCAGGCACCAGAACGCTTTCCCGCACGAGCATACGGATCAAAATACCATAACCCAACTATTTTACCTGTAGTTTTATTACTTACTTCCCAAACACGTACATCAGGATGATAAACAGGTACATTTGTAATTTGTTTGAAATTTAAATGAAATAATTCACCGGCAACCCAAAACATACCTTCTCGCAGATTTTCTAACTGCAAATAAGGCTTAACCTCATTTTGATCCAAATCATATTTTGCTTTTCTGACTTTTTCAGCATAATAACGGTAATCCCATGGCTGAATTTTGAATTTGCCTCCTTCAGCATCTACGATTTTCTGCATTTCAGCAACATCCTGATGTACTTTTTCTACATCCGGTTCCCAAACTGACATCATTAAATCCAACGTTTTTTGAGGATCTTTTGCCATTTTATTTGATAAACTCCAGTGAGCAAAAGTTGGAAAACCAAGTAGTTTTGCTTTTTGAGTTCTTAATTCTAAAATAGAAACCAAGGTTGTATTATTATCATTAGCGTTTCCGTTATCTCCTCTTTTTACGAAAATATCGAATGCTTTTTCTCTTAAATCTCTGCGAGTAGAAAAAGTCAAAAACGGCTCAATTGAAGAACGTGTGTTCGCTACACATCCTAAAGCATCTATTTTTCTTTCTTTTGCTTCAGCAATAGCGGCATTTTTTACTTCATTTGGCAAACCGTCAAAATCAGCTTCTGTTTTCAGTGCTACGTATTGATTTTGCTCTTCTGCTAATAAATTTTGACTAAAACGGGTAAAAAGCGATGCGAGTTCTTTGTTTGTTGCCGCTACTTTCTCTTTATCCTGATCGTTTAATTTTGCTCCCTGACGAACAAGATTGGTATAATACAACCAAATTAAACGCTGTTGTTCACTAGTTAATTTTTTACTTTCTTTAGCATTGTAAAGCGTTTCAACTCTTGTAAATAATTTTTTATTCTGATTAATTTTGTCACTAAACTCAGAAAATTTAGGTGACATTTCTCTGTCGATAGCACTAAATTCAGTACTGCTTAAATTCGATCTGTAAATCCCATAAACAGTAGAAACCTGATCCATCGTTTTTCCCGAACGCTCTAAGGCCGCAATTGTATTATCAAAAGTCGGTGCTTTTGGATTATTGGCAATGGCATCAATTTCATTTAATTTTTCCTGAATAGCAAATTCAATTGCCTGTTTAAAATCCGAAACCTTGTATTCATTAAAAGCTGGTACACCTCCGTAAGGTCCTGTCCATTTTTTAAGCAAAGGATTATCTCCTTTGTTTTGTGCATTTATCGCAAAAAAAGCTGTTCCCATGAGAAAAATTGATATTAATTTTTTCATATTGTTATTTTGAATTAGTAATACTTCAAAAGTATCCAAAATTTACCAATCCGAAGTGATTTTTAACATCCGCAAAAATCCTTTTAGTTTTAAGAAATCAATTCTATTAAAGATAGAAAAAATTAAATGCATAAACAATTTGCCCTTATTCTATTCTATATTTGTTTATCAAAACCATTAAACCTATCCCATTGAAAAAATTACTTTTTATTTTATTATTGACAACTTCATTTGTTCAGGCTCAAAACAAAAGCTTATTTTGGGAAATATCCGGCAACGGATTAAGCAAAAACTCTTACTTATATGGCACAATGCATGTTAATGATAAAGTCTCTTTTCATTTGTCTGACTCCTTTTTCAAAAATCTTTTAGGTTCTGATATTGTCGCTAATGAGAGCAATCCCGAGACTTGGACTGATCTGAATAGCCTGATGAAAAACGATAATAATTATAATCTGTATACCAAATTTTATACAGAATTCTATTTATTGCCAACAACAAAAGAGGATATAAAAACCATTTTTAATAATGATAATGCTCGCTTTTTCAGAAGCATGCTGTCTGGTGTAGAAGGAGAACAAGCCGATTTTCAAGAAAATACAGTCTTAGATATGTTTATATTTCAAACCGGTAAAAAATACAAAAAAAGAATTGTGGGTCTGGAAAATGCAAAAGAATCCATGCTTTCTATTCTTCAGATAGCTGATGAAGATGCAAAACCAAAAGAAGAGAATAAAGTCGCCTTAACAAAAATTCTAAAAAACAGAAACCCGACAGAGGTTCTTAAGGAGTACTACAGAGAAAAAGATATTGTGATGCTGGATTCTATCTATAAATTGATGTTTTCAAAAAAAGCCCACGATGCGCTTATTGTAAACCGCAATAAAATCATGACCAACAGTATTGATTCTATTGCCAAAACAGGAAGTTTATTTTCTGCTGTAGGAGCAGCACATCTGGCAGGAAATGATGGCATTATTGAGCTTTTAAGACTCAAAGGCTACACAGTAAAACCCATAATAGACATTTTTACGGATAATGGGAAAAATCAGAAAAAGACAATTGAAGCCTATTTTCCCAACCCTAATTTTGTTTCTTCGAATACAAGGGACAAAATGGTGCAAATGCCATTATACAAAACTACAATAGAAGAAAATGAAATTTTAGAATCTCCGGATTTTACTAATGGCGGCGCTGTAACAATTAAAAGAATTCCATTAAATTATTTCCTGAAAAGTGATGACATTCGATACAACGCTAAGTCATTGGACAGTTTGTTTTTCGAAAAAATAGCCGGAGATATTATTGAGAAAAAATATTTTGAACAAACGAATTATTCAGGATATGATATAAAAAATATTACTAAAACGGGCAATAGCCAGCACTCAAAATTTTACATAACTCCATTAGAAATTATTTCTGTTTCTATGACAGGTCCTGCAAATTATGTTCGTCAATATGAAAATGAAGTTTTTGATAATATAAAGATAAAACCTTTTAAAAATGAATGGGAGAAGATAAAAGCGGTAAAAGGCGGATTTGAAATAGAAGTTCCTTTTTTTAATTCTGTTTTTGGAAATAGTGTCGAAAAAGGAACCAATGTTGATATTCAGGGATATGATAATCAGGAAAAAGGGTATTATTTTTTAAAGGAAAAAACGTTAAACGACACTCATATATTAGAAAATTCCGAGTACGAACAAAAACAGATCCATTACCAGTTTTATTTACAGCATAATCAGGATTCTACGAACACTCATTATAATAAAATCGATAACTCTTTTGTTTCTTCGGCTAAAATTGGAGAAAGAAATCTAAAATTAAAAACATTAGTTGCGGGAAATAAATATTATTTACTGGGAACGGTAAATGCATCAGAGACAAATACAAACCGATTCTTTAATTCGTTTTTGATCAAACCTTTTGATTATAAATCAAAAACAAAAATATTAATCGATTCCACCGCAAATTATACAATAGAAATTCCTGAAAAAGAAAATGAAAATTTGTTTTTAAAACTAAATGCAAAAAAATATGAAGCAAAAAATGCTTTTAGAGAAGTGAATCAATTTCAGGTTTTCAACTCCGAAACCGGTAAAAAAATAAATCTTCAATATTACAAATACCACAAATATGAACGTAACTTACCCATTGATTCTATCCAAAATAAGCTTAAAAAAGAGTTCTTAAAACAATTTGAAAGTAACTATGACGAAGATTATTATGATCAAGATGAAGATGAAGCATACGCAAATACAAATTCATTATTAAAAACTGAATTATATGAAAAGAAAGGGTTTTCAAAATCACTTTGGGATAAAATACTGTCTGACAAAAAAGATAAGTATGAATTCATAAGTGAAAACACCACTTTTAACAAAGAAGAAAACAGTTATATTATCAATGCTTTAGTGTCTAAACCTGATGCGGTTCAGGCTATTAAATACAAGGCTCTTTATAAAAACAATACTTATTACTTACTAAGCACGCTGGTAGAAAAAAACTACAAAAACGATGATTCATTCATAGAAAAGACTTTTAATTCTCTGGCTTTAGCAAAAAACATAAAAAATGAAGCTAATGAAGACAAGGTGAAGCTTTTTATAGAAGATGCCAAAAGCGAAAAAGATACCATTCGTTATTCTGCTCTAAAATCAATAAACAATCTGGACATTACAAAAGATGATTTTGAAAACATTACTAATTTCATAAACACTTTTAATTTTAAAGAAAATGAAGCAGATGCTATTGCTGCACTTGTAGAAAAATTAGGTGAGATAAATGATAACAGAGTGATTCCTTTTCTTGAAAATTATTATAAAAAAGAATCAACCAAAACTGATGTACAGATTAGTATTCTAAAAAGCATTGCACTTCAAAAATCAAAAGCAGGATACAAAAAAATAAATGAATTGCTAGAATATGATTTGCCTGTTTCAGATAATCAATACGAAATAACAAGTCTTTTTTATTTCTTTCAAAGTGACCCCGAAAACAGTAAGGAATTATTTCCTGAAATTTTTCAGTATTACAGCATAAAAGAATATAATAAACCCATCATTGATTTCTGCAATTTACTATTGGAAAAGAAATTAATATCTGTCAATAAAATAAAAGCATTCAAAAAAATAATCCTCACCAACACAAAACTCGAATACAAAAGAGTTGCAAGCTGGAATCAAAAAAACAAGGTAAATGATGATGCTTTAGAATCCGAAGAGCTAATCGACTACACTGAGCCTACAGAGTCATTAGCTGATTTAATAAATTATACCAATTTAATATACAATTATGCTGACGACAATGCTGTAAAAGAAATCATTAAAAAAATAAAAAAACTTGATATTCCGGAATTAAATATAGAATTAGCCAGATTAGGAATCATTCATAACAAATTAAGCAATTCAGAAATTGAAGCGTTTTTGAAAAACCCCAAAACACAATTTGCAACCATCAATTTGTTGTTAAATCAAAATAAAAAAGACCAAATAAATTTTACAGAGGAAGAAATTTCGAAATCTGCAGTTGTAAATTTTCAAAATTTATCTAAAAATGATTCTATTTCCTTATTAGAAAACAAAATAATTGAAAAGAACAATCACGAAATTTCATTTTATTTTTATGAAATCAAAAGAAAAAGCAATGAAATTGAATTACAAAAAAAACAATTGTATACAATAGCCTTCATAAACGAAAATAAAAAAATAAACCCATTGGCTTTTAAAGCATTCAATATGATTTTTATAAATGATGAAGATGAACTAGAAAAAAAGTATGAGATGATTATTAATGAATTCTTAAATGTAAATCATCCGAGAGCAAGCTTTGAAAAAGAAAAAACAACAAACGAAATAATTCTTGATGAAGGATATTAAATTAATTTCACTTAAATAAGTAACTTTGATAATCTGAATCTATATAATAAGTTTATGTTTAAAACCAAAAAAGAGATCGTTTTTGTAATTCTGGCAGGAATTTTTATAACTAATGCTGTTGTAGCTGAGCTTATTGGAGGAAAATTAATTCAGATTGGACCATTCGTAATGAGCATCGGGATTTTACCCTGGCCAATTGTTTTTCTAACCACAGATCTAATCAATGAATATTTTGGCGAAAAAGGCGTTAAAAAACTTTCTTTCATAACAGCCTGCTTAATAGCTTATGCCTTTCTAATATTATTTATGGCTATAGTAATTCCCGCTGCAAAAGGAATAAGTCCGGTAAATGATGAACAATTTCAAGCAGTTTTTGGGCAAAGTATGTGGATTATTGTCGGTAGTTTAATAGCCTTTATGGTATCTCAATTAATAGACGTTTGGATATTTTGGTTTTTTAAAAGAAAAACCGGAGAAAAAAAAATATGGCTTAGAGCAACCGGATCAACAGTAATTTCACAGTTATTTGACTCTTTTATAGTACTTGGAATCGCTTTTTGGCTTCCGGGAAAAATTGATTTTGACACTTACATTTCTTCAGGATTAACGGGTTATGTTTTTAAACTTTCAGTTGCCGTGTTACTAACTCCCTTAATTTATCTTGGACATCATTTGATTAAAAAATATCTGGAAAAGGACGAAAACAAAAATGTTCCAAATTAATAACAATGGTTACACAAAATCCTCTAAGATGCAGCTGGTGCACTTCCAGCGATTTATATAAAAAATACCATGACGAAGAATGGGGCGTTCCCGTTTACGATGACCCTACTCTATTCGAATTTTTAATTCTTGAAACTTTTCAGGCTGGATTAAGCTGGATAACCATTTTAAACAAAAGAGAAAATTTCAGAATCGCTTTTGATCATTTTGACTATAAAAAAATTGCCGATTATTCTGAAGAAAAAATCGAAGAATTACTGCAGAATACCGGAATAATCCGAAATAAACTGAAGATAAAAGCGGCCGTTTCAAACGCACAGGCATTTATAAAAGTTCAGTATGAATTTGGAAGTTTCTCAGAATATATCTGGAAATTTACTAACGGAAAACCAATCATAAACCATCCAAAAACCTCAAAAGACGTTCCCGCTACTACTCCGCTTTCTGACGAAATCAGTAAAGATTTAAAAAAAAGAGGCTTTAAATTTGTAGGCTCAACAGTAGTTTACGCACACATGCAAGCCACCGGAATGGTCAATGATCACGCCGAAGATTGCTGGACAAGAACAAAATAAAACATCAAAATTTTCAGTTTACATAAACAACATGAAACCTGAAACTTGAAACTTTTTTAAACTTTCAAACAAAAAAAACCTATATTTGCTTCACACTTTAGGGGTGTCTGCATCGCGCAGGCTGAGATTTTACCCTCTGAACCTGATCTAGTTCATACTAGCGTAGGGAAAAGTAAGATGACTTCTTCACGCATTTTTATGCGAAATTGTAGCCATTCCTAACGTGTCACTATACACTAAATTCAAAAGGAATGGAACTAAAAATCAACCAACAAATCAAACAATTCAATGCTGAATCGCTTAGCGTTCAATCATTGCTCGATCTCGAAATTCCAAACAAACAAAACGGAATCGCCGTTGCCATTAACAATACCGTTGTTCCAAAAATAAACTGGAGTCAACACTTTGTATCCGAAACTGACGAAATCCTGATTATTTCTGCCACTCAGGGAGGATAATTAGGCTGCACGAACGGGCTATCCATTACAAGTCCGCAGTCGTCAACCACAAAAACATAGTCATAAAAAAGCTTCCGCTGGTCGCTTTTTTACTCCTTGTTTTTTACGGTTTTCTCCTTTACGGGCTTTACACTTCTATCCCTGGCAGAAAACGGCTAAGAGAAATTTAAATTTTCAATCAAAATAACAATAGTAATTCAAATCTAAAAAGAATGAATCAGGAAGAACAAATATCCAGAACTCCATTTCCGAACTCTAAGAAAATATACATAAATGGTGAAATTCATCCCATAAAAGTCGCCATGCGCGAGGTAATTCTAAGCGATACGAAACTTTCAAATGGCGGAATTGAAAAAAATCCACCCGTAACCGTTTACGATACTTCAGGACCTTACACTGACCCAAATATTGAAATCGACATTCGAAAAGGGCTTCCGCGACTGCGTGAAAATTGGATTTTAGAACGAAACGATGTCGAAATCCTAAACGAAATAACCTCAGATTACGGACAAACCCGTCTAAAAGACGAAAGCCTTAATCATCTGCGTTTTGAATATTTACATCAGCCAAAACGTGCAAAAAAAGGCGCAAACGTAACACAATTGTATTACGCCAAACAAGGTGTCATCACTCCTGAAATGGAATATATTGCGATTCGTGAAAACCAAAGAATCGAACTTTTAAATGAACAAACCAAAGCGATGCAATGTCAGCACCACGGTCACAGTTTTGGTGCCAATACCCCAAAAAGCAAAATCACACCCGAATTTGTACGCTCAGAAGTTGCCTGTGGAAGAGCCATTATCCCAAACAACATCAATCATCCTGAAAGCGAACCTATGATTGTGGGACGTAACTTTTTGGTAAAAATAAATGCCAATATTGGCAACAGTGCCGTGACTTCCAGCATCGAAGAAGAAGTTGAAAAGGCAGTTTGGGCCTGCCGTTGGGGAGCTGACACGATAATGGATTTATCAACAGGGAAAAACATTCACGAAACCAGAGAATGGATTATTCGTAATTCGCCGGTTCCAATTGGTACTGTACCGATTTATCAGGCTTTGGAAAAAGTAAAAGGAATTGCTGAAGATTTAACCTGGGAGGTATTTCGCGATACATTAATTGAACAAGCAGAACAAGGTGTTTCGTATTTTACAATTCATGCAGGTGTTTTATTGCGTTACATTCATCTGACTGCTGATCGCGTTACCGGAATCGTTTCCCGTGGCGGATCGATTATGGCAAAATGGTGTTTATTTCATCATAAAGAAAACTTTTTATACACCCATTTCGAGGAAATCTGCGAAATCATGAAACAGTATGATGTCGCTTTTTCTCTTGGTGACGGTTTACGTCCTGGCTCGATTGCAGATGCTAATGATGCAGCTCAATTTGCCGAATTGGAAACGCTGGGAGAATTGACAAAAATTGCATGGAAACATGATGTGCAGGTTTTTATTGAAGGCCCCGGACACGTTCCGATGCACATGATTAAGGAAAATATGGATAAGCAATTAGAACATTGCCATGAAGCTCCGTTTTACACTCTTGGACCATTGACAACTGATATTGCACCGGGTTACGACCATATTACATCAGCAATTGGAGCTGCCATGATTGGTTGGTACGGCTGTGCGATGTTATGTTATGTTACACCTAAAGAGCATCTTGGCTTGCCCAACAAAAAAGACGTTAAAGATGGTGTTATCACTTATAAAATTTCCGCACATGCCGCTGATTTGGCAAAAGGGCATCCGGGAGCACAATATCGCGACAATGCCTTAAGTAAAGCGCGTTTTGAATTCCGCTGGGAAGATCAGTTTAATTTGTCATTAGATCCGGATACTGCAAGAGAATTTCATGATGAAACACTTCCTGCTGATGGTGCAAAAGTCGCCCATTTCTGTTCGATGTGCGGACCAAAATTCTGCTCTATGAAAATATCTCAGGAGATTCGTGATGTGGCTGCCGCCGAAAAAGGGATGCAGGAGAAATCAGAAGAATTTATTGAACAAGGGAAAGAGATTTACATATAATGTGAGATGATATTTGTAAAATGTGAAAAGAATTCATTTTCACATTTTACATCTCACAGAAAACATTTTACGAAATATGATTGTAATTACAAATCCTTCTGCTGTTGCAGATGAAATAGGGATTATTGATTCTTTATTTGAGGAAGGATTGTCTTTGCTTCATATTCGGAAACCTAATTTTTCAGAAGTAGAAACAGCAAAATTTATTCATCAGATAAAACATCAATATCGGGAAAATCTGGTTTTGCATCATCATCATCAAATTGCAGCTGACTTTGGGATTAACAGAATTCATTTTTCAGAAACAGAAAGAAAAAAAATGATCAATTTTACTGAGCTATCTGATTTCGTCTTGTCAACTTCAACGCATTCGATTGAAGATTTCAATGCTTTGAAAAACATTTTTGAATATGCTTTTTTGAGTCCTGTATTTCCTAGTATTTCAAAGAAAAATTACAGTTCACAAACCAATCTTTTTGAAGCAATAAAACAGAGAGAAAATTTTAATACCAAAATAGTTGCTTTAGGCGGAATTTATTCGGGTAATATTGAGCAGCCTCTTCAAAATGGTTTTGATAATATTGCTCTTTTAGGTACCATCTGGAATAGTCCCAATCCAATCAAAAATTTTAAACTATGTCAAAAAATCGTCCTTTCGCTCTCAGCATAGCAGGTTTAGATCCTTCGGGAGGAGCCGGAATTTTAGCCGATACTAAAACTTTTGAACAGCATCAGGTACAGGGATTAGCTATAAGTACAGCAAATACAATTCAAACCGACTGTAAATTCTACGAAATTGAATGGACATCACTTGATTTTGTATTACGCTCTATAAAAAAGTTATTCAAAAACTATTCAATAAAATCGGTTAAAATTGGCATTGTTCCTTCCTTTTTTTATTTAAATGAAGTTGTTTCCTTAATTAAAAAATTAAATCCGAGTACAGTTATTGTTTGGGATACTGTATTAAAATCCTCGACGGAATTTGAGTTTTTAACAATTGAAAACCAAGCAGATTTACAAAAAACATTGTCAAAAATTGATTTAATAACACCCAATTATGAGGAAATACTTCAGCTTTATCCCAATTTTATTTCTGAAAAACTTTGGGTAAAAAATGAACTTCCAACTGCTATTTTATTGAAAGGCGGTCACAATCACACAGCTTTGGGCACTGATTATTTATTTCTGAAAAGCAATCTGATAGAACTCTCGCCCACTAAGATTAATTTCCAACCAAAACATGGATCAGGCTGTGTTCTGTCTTCAGCAATTGCTGCAAATTTAGCTTTGGGTTATGACTTAAAAACCTCATGTTTAGAAGCTAAAGTATATATCGAAAAGTATTTAAATTCCTCATCAACTCTAATTGGCCATCATAATGTTTAACAAATTACAATATATCTCACAAGGCGAAACGGCCGAAAAGCAATTATACAACATTCATCAGGCTCTGGATGCAGGCTGTGACTGGATACAAATGCGATTCAAGAATCAAACTCCTGAAAAACGATTTGTTTTAGCTGAAGCAGTAAAAGTTTTATGCGAAGAATACCTGGCAAATTTCATTGTTAATGATGATGTTATACTCGCCCAGAAAATTGGAGCAGATGGTGTGCATTTAGGTCTAACAGATATGAGTATTCCAGGAGCAAGAGCTATTTTAGGAAACAGAAAAATTATTGGTGCAACCGCAAATACTTTTGAAGATGTCCTCATCCAGTCTAAAAACGGCTGCGATTATATTGGCTTAGGGCCTTTTCAGTTTACGGAAACTAAAGAAAAATTAAGCCCGATTTTAGGTGCTGAAGGTTATGTTTCAATTCTGAATAAAATGAAAACTCAAAACATTTTGACACCCGTTTATGCGATTGGCGGAATCACTTTAGAAAACATAGAAATTCTTGTAAAAACAGGTATTCATGGCATTGCCGTTTCCGGAATGATCACAAAAAGTCCTGAAAAACAAAAACTGGTTCAACAACTTAACGACAAATTATATGCAAACGTCATTATTTAAAATTGGAGATAAAATCCTTACCTCTCGTTTATTTTTGGGAACAGGAAAATTCGGTTCAAACCTGCAAATGGAAGAAGCCATTTTAGCTTCTGAAAGCGAATTGGTAACAGTCGCCTTAAAACGCATTGATCTCGAAACAGATACTGATGCTATTTTATCGCATTTACAGCATCCCAACATCAATTTATTACCCAATACATCAGGTGCCAGAAATGCAAAAGAGGCTGTTTTTGCTTCGCAATTAGCACGTGAAGCCCTCGAAACCAAATGGGTTAAACTTGAAATTCATCCAGATCCAAAATATCTAATGCCTGATCCGATTGAGACTTTAAAAGCTACAGAAGAGCTTGCAAAACTTGGTTTTTTTGTTTTGCCTTATATTCATGCCGATCCTGTTTTATGCAAACATTTAGAGAATGCAGGAACAGCGGCTGTCATGCCTTTAGGTTCACCAATTGGAAGCAACAAAGGTTTAAAAACAATTGATTTTTTAGAAATTATTATCGACCAAAGTAATGTTCCTGTAATTGTAGATGCCGGAATAGGCGCTCCATCTGATGCTGCAAAAGCTATGGAAATTGGTGCAGATGCCGTTTTAGTTAATACTGCAATTGCTGTCGCCGGTAATCCGAAACTAATGGCAGAAGCTTTTAAAGAAGCTGTAATCGCCGGAAGAAAAGCATTTGAGGCTAAAGTCGCTAATCAGCAAAATTATGCAGTTGCTTCTAGTCCGTTGACTGCTTTTTTATATGACTAAAACAATACAATGAAAACATTCAAATCTGTTTTTGAAAATTATGATTGGGAAACCATTCAATCTAAAATATATCAGACCTCATCAAAAGATGTTGCGTATTCCTTGTCCAAAACCAAACGTAATCTTGATGATTTTTTAGTTCTGATTTCTCCAGCAGCACAAAATTATTTAGAGCAAATGGCACAGGAATGCCATGAAATTACTAAAAAACGTTTTGGCAAAACCATTCAAATGTATGCTCCTCTTTATTTAAGTAACGAATGTCAAAATATCTGTACGTATTGCGGTTTTAGTTTAGATAATAAAATCAAGCGAAAAACACTTTTAGACTCTGAGATAAAACTCGAAGTTGAGGCCTTGAAAAATCTTGGTTTTGATCATGTTTTATTGGTTACTGGTGAAGCTAATTACACTGTCAATATTAATTACTTTCTGAATGCAATTGATTTAATCAGAGAGCAATTTTCTATTATTTCTGTAGAAGTTCAGCCTCTTTCTACTGAAGAATACCAACGTTTGCATGAAGCAGGGGTTTATTCTGTTTTGGTTTATCAGGAAACATATCATCAGGAAGTATACAAAAAATATCATACAAAAGGTAAAAAATCCAATTTTGATTTCAGGCTTGAAACTCCTGACCGAATTGGAACTGCCGGAATTCATAAAATTGGTTTGGGCGTTTTATTAGGTTTGGAAGATTGGCGTACAGATAGTTTTTTTAATGCATTACATCTTGATTATCTTCAAAAGAAATATTGGCAGACCAAGTATTCAGTTTCATTTCCGAGACTTCGCCCTGCTGAAGGCATTATCGAACCCAATTTTATTATGGATGATAAAGATCTGACACAGTTAATCTGCGCTTATCGTTTATGGAATGAAGATCTTGAAATTTCTATTTCGACTCGTGAAAACGAAAAATTCAGAAACAATATTATTCCGATTGGCGTAACAAGCATGAGCGCAGGATCTAAAACCAATCCCGGGGGGTATGTTGTTGACCCTCAATCGCTGGAACAATTTGAAATTAGTGACGAACGTTCTGCAAGAGAAATTGCCGAAGTCATTACTAAAAAAGGTTATGAACCTGTTTGGAAAGATTGGGATAAAAATTTTAGTCCGAAAGTCGAAAGTCATAAAGTCTAAAAGCATCTAATCGACTCTTTTCAGTTATTTTATTTTCACATCTTTTTATCCCAAATTTAACTTTCAACTTTAGACTTACAAATAATGAGTATCATACAAGAATTTTTACGTTATAACCGACAAACGATTCTTCCTGAAATTGGCGATGAAGGTCAGGAAAAACTCAAAAAGGCACGGGTTTTAGTAATTGGTGCAGGCGGTTTAGGCTGTCCAATCCTACAATATATAGCAACGGCCGGAGTAGGCTTTGTTGGAATAATGGATTTTGATATTATCGAAATTCACAATTTACATCGACAAATTTTATATACTGAGAACGAAATTGGCCAGGAAAAAGCTATTGTAGCCAAAAATGTTATTTCGAAACTGAATCCTTTAATAATAGTTGAAGCAATTCGTGAAAAATTAACACCTGAAAATGCATCAAAAATTATCCAGCAATATGATATTGTGGTTGATGGCTCTGATAATTTTACGACTCGTTATTTGATAAACGATACTTGTGTTGAACTTCAAAAACCTTTAGTTTATGGAAGTATTTTAAAATTCGAAGGACAAGTAGCTGTTTTTAACCATAACGGAAGTAAAAATCTACGTGATTTATTTCCTGAAATGCCAAATCCAAAAGATGTTCCGAATTGCAACCTCAACGGAGTTTTAGGAACTTTACCCGGAATTATTGGTACGATGATGGCACACGAAACACTAAAATTAATTTTGGAATTACCAACCTTAAAAAATGAACTGGTACTTTTTAATACTTTGAATTATAGCTTTACAAAATTGTATTTTTAGTAAACAACTTCATCGCCAACCTGAATTATTCCGGGATTCAAACCAACAATGTTGATTCCGAATAAAACAGAATTATTAACATTTCTATATTTACTCAAAGTTTTTAGAGGTTCTTTTTTTACAACACCATTCTGCGGATCATTGTTAACCATAATACATCTTCCGCAGGGTTTTACATTTTTAAACTGAATTTTTCCAATTTTAAACTGCTCAAAATTATCTTCCTCGTGAGGGGTTTGAGTACTAATAACAATATTAGGACGAAATCTTTTTACAGTTATTTTTTCTTCTAATTTATTATTCAAAAAATCCAAACTTTTTGTCCCGATTAGTAAATATGGATAAGCATCTGCAAAACTCACATTATATGTTTCTTTTGACCTTGAACTTTCATGTTTGCGATCTCCTGCTTTAATGATTTTTACCAATTTGCATCCAAATCCTAAATGCTCGCTAAACCATTTTGAAGTCGTCTTATTTACTTCGAAAACAAAACTTTTATCATCCCACACTTTTGTATAAATCTGATCTTCTAAGTGTTCACTGATTGAAAATTCATGTTCATGACCCTGAAAAGTAATCGTGATTTTTCCGTTTGAGATTTCAGGATAAAACTGGCTCAAAACAGGATATTCTCTTTGAGTTATAAGTTGATTATCTGTGTCAATGAGCATCCATCTTCGATCATTTTCAAAACCCATTTCTTCAGCAAAAGCTTGCTGACAGCTAATTCCGGCAAGGCTTTTTATCGGATAAATATAAATTTCTTTTACAATGTAAACAGCACTCATTTATTTACTTTTTAAAATAGACATAAAATCGTCACGATCAATTTCGCGGCATCCTAAACTCTCTAAATGGGGATTATAAACCTGACAGTCTAATAACTTATACTTTTCTGTTTTTAAATAATTCGCCAAAACTATAAAAGCTACTTTAGAAGCATTTGAAACTTTAGAAAACATACTTTCACCACAGAAAACATGGCCCAAATCGATTCCGTATAAACCTCCAACTAAAATATCATCCTGCCAAACCTCTACCGATTTTGCAATTCCTTCTTTGTTTAATTTGCAATAGGCATCGATCATTTCGTTTGAAATCCACGTTCCGGTTTGTCCATCACGTTTTATCTTTTGGCAATTTGAAATAACATCTGCAAAGTTCTGATTAAAAGTAACTTTAAACTGATTTCGCTTCAAAATAGTACGCATACTTTTTGAAACAACCAATTCATCTAAAAACAAAACCATTCTTGGATCAGGAGACCACCACAGAATGGGTTCACCTTCATTGAACCATGGAAAAATTCCGCT
Organism: Flavobacterium salmonis; assembly: GCF_903819435.1. Lineage (GTDB taxonomy): Bacteria > Bacteroidota > Bacteroidia > Flavobacteriales > Flavobacteriaceae > Flavobacterium > Flavobacterium chungangense. The sequence continues at coordinate 524,789 of NZ_CAIJDP010000060.1, forward strand.
TTTGTAAGCTAACTGTAATCTTTCCGAATTTAAATCTCCGCCAATTGCCAGAATACCATCTTTATCAGCTTCAGAAACCGGTGGAAAAAATAAATCTTTATCTACGTAATACATTTTAAAAAATCAATTTCAATAACAATAGCAATTTCAAACTTCCATAATCTTTCTTTGTGAAGTTACTTGTGCTATTTCTCATTTTAGTCGAAATGACAAAACTAACTCAAAAATAAAATTCCAAATCCCAAATACACATTCATGATTTGGAATTTGGAATTTAATTATTAGTATTTAACCTTTTTTAGAAAGGTAAATCGTCCGGTTCGTCTTCGTTTAAATTTGTTGCCGGAGCAAAAGCTTCTGCAGCTGGCATTGGAGGCGTTTGCCCAGGACCTTCAGGTGCTAATCTTTCAATTCTCCAACCTTGAATACTATTGAAATATCTGGTTTCTCCTTGTGGATTAACCCATTCTCTTCCTCTTAAATTGATAGAAACTTTCACAGCCTCACCTTGCTTGTAGCTGCTTAATAAATCGCATTTATCTTGTGTAAATTCGACTAAAATATGCTGTGGATACTGCTCATCTGTAGTCACGACCAATTCTCTTTTTTTGAATGACGCACTAACCTGCTGTTCCGGATTAACTACTTTTACTTTTCCTATAACTTCCATCTTCTTCTATATTAATTTATTATTTCGTTTCTTATTTCTTTGCTAAAAGCACTTTCCAAGCCGATTCAACATCGTCATTATTCAGGTATTTTTTGGCTTCTAAATGTATTTTTTCCTGATCATCGGAGCTTAAAACTCCCTTAACAGAAAAATTTTCTTTCACAAATATACTAACTTCTTCTGTTGTAGGCAAGGCTTCAATATTGCCTAATTTTCCAAGATCATTTCCGTTGAAAACAGGGCTTTCCCTGATGAAACCTGGAATTACATCCACACCAACACCTAAAGTTGTCAGTGGTTTTTGTACTTCAAAAAGTCCCTGATTCGATCTTGAATACCAATTATTTCCTAATCTTGAAACCAAATCTATTTTATGCTGATCAATGACTCCGTTTGCATCTAAAACGGATTCGTGAATATGAATTTTTACCACTTCACAAAGAATCAGGTTTCCTGCTCCTCCTTCTGATCCCAGCGGAATAATCTGCGTGACTTTGCATTCAAACTGTACCGGAGATTCCTTTACGCGATACGGTTTTACCAAATCTGAAGGAATTTGTGTTAATCCTGCTTTTATAAATTCGTTTACTCCCTCGCCATATTCTGTACTGGCTAATGATGTTTGCTGAACCAAATCATAATTGACCACATTAATTACGACTTCACGAGTAGCTTCGGCATTGATCAAGGTGTGTTTAATCGTATTATCACGTACACGTCTTGAAGGCGAAAAAACCAAAATTGGCGGGTTGGCACTAAACACATTAAAAAAACTAAAAGGCGATAAATTCGGAATTCCTTTTGCGCTAATTGTACTGGCAAAAGCAATTGGTCTCGGGCCAATAGCACTTTGCAGGTAGCCTTGCAATTTTGCTGTTGGTATCTCTTTTGGATTAATGCTAATCATATTCTTTGTTTTTTAACTGAATCCCGTTTCAGCAAATACAAAAGTATAGAAATCGTTTCTGCCAAAGAAATAGTTTTAGGCTTAAAAACAAAAATCTTTAAACATTCACAAAATATTAAATGTGTTTATTTCGTTATATTTATAGCTCAAAAATTACCCTATGCATTTTTCTGAAAGCAGAAATACGACACGTTGGATTATTATTTTTATTTCCTTTTCAATCATTTCACTGATACTTTGGAATACCTATACCTTTTTTCAAATATTCAAAAACGAAGAGCGATTGAAAATGAATATTTTGGCCAATGCGCAAAAAACCATTATCAACGCGGATGAATATACTGACCTTGATTTGCCTCTGGAAATCACAAACAGTAATTCTTCAGTACCGGTAATGTTGGTGATGTACGACAAAGTGATTAATTCCAAGAATGTTCCTGATGAAATCCTAAATGATAAAGAAAAATTTAAGTCCTATTTAAATAAATTAAAAAATGAAAATGAGCCTATTATTTTTGAATACGCTCCGGGAAAACACCAACAATTGTATTACGGAAATTCGGCATTACTTAATAAACTTAAATATTACCCGATTGCTCTATTATTGATTATTTTTTTGTTTGCCGCTTTAATTTATAATTTCTACAGAAGTACCAAAATAGCTACTCAAAATAAACTTTGGGCAGGAATGGCTAAGGAAACTGCTCATCAAATTGGAACTCCTCTTTCTTCTTTAATTGGTTGGGTCGAAATATTAAAAACTGAAGAAATTGATCAGACAATCACATCTGAAATTGAAAAAGATGTTGAACGTTTGCAGACAATTACTGATCGTTTCTCTAAAATTGGTTCTGTTCCTGTTCTTGAAAACCATGATGTTGTTCAAGAAACCTTACAAACTTTTGAGTATTTACAATCACGTTTTTCAAAACAGGTTACCTTTTCGTATCAAACTCCGGGTAAACCTATTTTTGCATTAATTAATCCAATACTTCATAGCTGGACTATTGAAAATCTGGTAAAAAATGCCATTGATGCCATGAAAGGAAAGGGAACTTTAGATCTCCAAATTGAGCAGGACAATCATCATGTAAAAATAAACATAAAGGATTCCGGAACCGGAATTTCTAAAAAACAATTCAAAACTATTTTTGAACCCGGATTTACAACAAAAAAACGCGGCTGGGGATTAGGACTTTCTTTAACCAAAAGAATCGTTGAAGAATATCACAGTGGAAAAATTAAGGTTTTACATTCTGAAATTGGCAAAGGAACTACGTTTCAGATTTCATTAAATAAAAAAGTGCAGTGAACTGCACTTTTTAAATTTTTATTTCTTTCTATATTACAAATTTGCCTGAATCCTTTTTGCCAAAGCTTCAAATTCATCTTTAGAAAGTGAAACTTTATTCACAAAGCGCATTTCATCCATTTCATTTAGCGGAATAAGATGTACGTGCGCATGAGGAACTTCTAAACCAACAACTGCAATACCCACTCTTTTGCAGGGAACTGTTTTTTCTAAAGCAATTGCAATCTTCTTAGAAAATTTCATTAGACCCAGATACAATTCATCCTCTATGTCAAAAATCTTATCTATTTCTTGTTTTGGTATACAAAGAGTGTGTCCTTTTGCATTTGGATTTACATCTAAAAATGCAAGAAAATTATCGTCTTCGGCAATTTTGTAGGCCGGAATTTCTCCGTTGACTATTTTTGTGAATATGGAACTCATTGTTTTAGGTTTAATCTCTGGAAATTTCAAGGATTTCAAATTTCAAAACACCATTTGGTACTGTAATTTCAGCTACTTCTCCAACAGATTTCCCAAGTAAACCTTTTCCGATAGGAGATGTCACTGAAATTTTGCCGGTTTTTAAATCAGCTTCACTTTCTGCAACAAGCGTATATTTCATTTCCATTCCGTTGCTTTGATTTTTGATTTTTACATTCGATAAAACCAATGCTTTCGAAACATCTAATTGTGATTCATCAATTAATCGGGCATTAGAATACACTTCTTCGAGTTTAGAAATTCTCATTTCCAACAAACCTTGTGCTTCTTTTGCTGCATCATATTCGGCATTTTCAGATAAATCTCCCTTATCTCTTGCTTCTGCTATATCCTGAGATGCTTTTGGACGCATCACACTTTTTAAGTGTTCCAACTCCTCTTTTAATTTTTTTAACCCTTCTGCTGTATAATAAGATACTTTACTCATAACTTCATCGTTTATATAAATACAAAAAATCCCATCAGGACGGGATTTTTCTTATTACAAATATACTATTATTTTTTACAGTACATAATTATATGTTAATGATATAGAATTCAAAAGCAAATAAATTATTTTTGTCTCACTAATTCCCTTTAAAACAATGAAAAAACTCTCGCTTTTTATACTATTTGTTTCTGTACTTTTTTCGTGTAGTGATAATGATATAAATAATAAAAACCCTTATATTCCAAAATATCCTGTAAATTTTACAATAGATATGAACTTACCGGCTTACTCTAATCTAAAATATGTCAGTAACGGCGTTATTATTTCAAGCTATGGTGCGAAAGGGGTTATTATCTTTAATGCCGGAAGCGGGTATAATGCTTTTGATGCAGCGTGTCCTAATCAGGCCTTAACTTCTTGTACTGCTATGACTATTAGCGGTATTAATGCAGTTTGTTCCTGTGATGATTCAGAATACAGCTTGTTTACAGGTTTAGGCGGAAAAGAATATCCTCTGATACAGTATCGTGTTGAAGTAAGCGGAACTATAATTCATGTTTATAACTAAAATATAAAAGCCTGAAAGTTTTAAATTTTCAGGCTTTTATATTTTAGTTTTTTAAAATTTCAATGTCAATCCGACTAAGAAGTTAGTTCCTGCCTGCGGATAATAACCTACACCCTCCATAGTCTTAACTGCCGGAGGATTAGAGTAATCATCATCGAAGGTGTAGAAAAACCCATTACTTTCGTACTTTAAATTAAAGATATTATTAACTAAAGCCGATATCATTATTGATTTGAAAACTTTATTTGTTTTGAATTCAAACGATGCATTAAAATCATTTACAAAATAACTGTCCAGCTTTGAAAGTTCCGAATCTATATTCCCCATAAATTGTTCACCCACAAATTTAGATAATAACGATAATTGCAAGCTTTTAACTGGCATAAAAGTCAAACGATTCCCGGCAATTATATTAGGAGAAAAAGCGATATTGGTTTCTCTCAAATTTTGCAAAACACCATCTCTTGTAAAATAAAAGTCTTTATTTTTGTTTTGACTTAAAGTAACATTAGGCTGTAAAAACCATTTTTCTGAAAGCTTTAGTGTTGCATCAATCTCAATTCCTGCTCTGTAACTGTCACCACTATTGGCACGAAGAGGAGAACCGACATCGTTTAATTCTCCCGTTAAAACCAACTGGTCTTTGTATCCCATATAATAGAAATTGGTATTGAGTTGAAAGTTGTCTGAATTGAATCTCCATCCTAACTCAAAATCATTTAATTTTTCCGGTCTTACATTTCCGCCTTCATAATCGTCTCTATTTGGTTCGCGATTAGCTCTTGCATAAGAGAAATACAATGTGTTTTTTGCATTGATTTGAAAGTTGAAACCTGCTTTAGGATTAAAGACATTGAATTTATCATCTACTAATCCTGTATCAGAACTATTGGCTTTGTAAGTCACTCTTCTGTATTGTAAATCTCCATAGAAACTTAATTTGTCTGTTAACTGATAATTTGCTTTTGCAAAAATATTCCCATCCTTTTTTGTTGAAAAATCATTATAATAAATATCTCCTTGTTCACTTTGGGTTGCATATCTTGCCCAGATTATTTTTCCAAAATGATCCCCTTCATATTTGTTCCAGCCTCCACCAAAGATAATATCCAGCTTTTCTTCTTTGTATTTTACTGAAAAGGTGGTTCCATAAAAATCATTGTCCAGCCATTTTTGTCGAATTAAATCAGTTGAATTTACTTGTTTCCCATCAACTGTTATTGGAGTAAATCCTAAAAAATCAAATGAGGTTTCGTTACTAAACAATACATTTTGAAAATACCAATCATCTGCATATTCTTCATAATAACCTTTTCCTTTTGTGTAATGAAAAGCCAAATTGGTGCTCCATTTGTCCGAAAATGATTCACTCCAATGCAGCTGATAATGATCCTGCTGGTAATTATCAGTTTGATTTTCATAAAAACCTTCGGAAACACCTGTGTCATTGTATTTTTGACCTATCGAATTAAAAGTTCTGTCCTTTTTTAAAGTTACGGCATCAATTCCGTTCCAGGATTGATATGTCTTTTCAGTTCCGCCAAAAACCAATGCTTTAATTAAAGTTGTTTTACCAACATAGGTTCCCTGTAAAAAATACGATTTTAAATCAGAACTTGCTCTGTCAACGTATCCATCAGATTTAATAGTTGATAAACGTCCGGCCAATTCAAAATGATCGTTTAGCAAACCTGTGCTGAATTTCACAGTATTTTTATTCGAATTAAAACTTCCATAAGAACTTGAGATTTCACCATTTGCTTTTGTAGCATAATTATCTGTCAGCATGTTCAAACTGGCGCCAAAAGCGCCCGAACCATTTGTTGATGTTCCAACACCACGCTGCAATTGCAGACTTTCTACCGATGAAGCAAAATCGGGCATGTTTACCCAAAATGTTCCCTGACTTTCGGCATCGTTATATGGAATTCCGTTTATGGTAATATTCACTCTTGTAGCATCGCTTCCACGTACACGAATTCCTGTGTAGCCCATTCCGTTTCCGGCATCAGAAGTCGTTACTACTGATGGCAGATAGTTCATCAAAATTGGAATATCCTGACCCAGATTTCTGGTTTTTATGTCTTTTTTGTCTAGATTACTAAAACTCACCGGCGTTTTTGTAGTGACACGAACTGCCGAAACCAATACATTATCCAATTGATTAACTTTGGTTGAATCCTGCTCCTGTGCGATAGAAAAAAGAGAATAGAAAAAAGAGAATAGAAAAAAGAAAAAAGACTTGTAATTTGTCAATTTTTGGCTTTTAAAAACTTTGCAGCTTTGAGACTTTGCAGCTTTGAGACTTAAATAGGTTTTCATCCGTAAATAATTACGAATAAAAGGGGGAATTATTCTTTTGGTTAAATTAATAAATGTGTTCCCGACAAAATATAATGCAAACTAAAATTGTCGTTTTTTCCCTTAGCAACATTACTTGCTCAGGTTCTTTGGGTATGATCTCAGCTCGTTATTTAGAGCACCCCTTTGAGACGGTGCAAATGTAATATTAAAATATTTAAAACTCCAAAAAAGAAATTCCAAATTCCAAAACGACCGAGAAAGAATGTTTTTGGAATTTAATCCAATTTTGGTTTCTTTCGTGATTGTTTTATTTCAGAAATATTTTTCTTGTCCTTAATTCTCTTTTTAATCACCGATTTAGGAATTTTAGTTTCCTTTCGAACCTTAGGAACAAATAATCCCTTTTTGATGATTTCTACAAATCGTTTCGTAACAATCTCTTTATTTTTAAACTGGCTTCGGTCTTCATCACAATTTAAGATTAGAATATTTTCAGAAGTTAATCTTGTCGATATATTCTCTTTTAAAAGTATTTTTTCATCATCGGATAAAGCCTGAGAATCATTCAAATTAAAAGTCAGTACAATTTTTGAGGAAACTTTATTTACGTTTTGGCCACCTGCCCCACTGCTTCTTATGGCTTTAAAGCTTAATTCTGATATGATTTTTTCTAAATCCATTATTGTGGTTGATGTGCTGGCTTTAATAAATCATTTACCGTTTTAACCGGATTAAAAGTAATCAACGGAACCGCAACAAAAATAGTTAGCCAGTTTGACATTCCACCGTTCCATAATCCCGGTAACTCATAATTTTTAACTATTTTACCTTCGGCGCTTTTTTCTACAATGAATCCTGTATTATGATCTACAAAATCTGCCAGATTAAACTGCTCTCCTTTGTAATTTTTAGTCCCGCAAACTAAATCCACCGGGTTAAAATGGGTTGCATCCTCTAAAATTGATTTTTGTTTTTTGTTGGTTAAATCAACTTGTGAACTTTCTACAATTTGCAGTGAAACATCTCCTTTGTCATTTCTGATCCAAAAAGGCCCTCCACCTGCTTCACCTTCATTTTTAACCATTCCACAAACCCGAATTGGTCTGTCGAGAAGTTCTTTTATTTTACTTATTTTATTTTCATAAGTAAACTTATTAAAATCGTTAGTCATTTCGATGCTGAGATTTTGCATTAAAAACTCAACTATCTTGTCAATATCCTCTTCTTTAATCTGCTCCTTTTCTATAGCATTCAAATAGCCAAAAACTTTTTGTTGTGTTGCTATTAAAACTCCTGCCAGCCCTTTTTTACAGAGTGTCGTTTTATCAATATTATTCTGGATAACATTGTCTATGTTTTTTATGAAAATAATATCCGCATCAATTTTATTAAGATTTTCAATCAATGCTCCGTGTCCTCCAGGCCTAAAAATGAATGATCCTGTTTGACTTCTGAAAACATTATCCTTTACATCAACCGCAATAGAGTCTGTACGTTTGTTTTGGTAAGAGAAACTAATATTGATTTGAGTACCTGATTCTGACTCGATTTTTTCTTTTACTTCTGCAATAGCTTTTTCAAATAGTTCCTGATGTGCTTCTGAAACTGTAAAATGTAAATTAGAAGTATTATTTGTCGCAGCATAATGCACACATTCGTTTAAATGTTCTTCTATTGGATTTGCAATATGCGTTTTATATTTATGGAAAGGCAACACCGCTTTTGGTTTATTTGCAAAATCAAAATAATCAGGAGATAATAATATTTTTATGAAATAATAATTTTTATAATCCCTGTCTAAAGTATCAAAATTGGGATAAATTACTTTTAGTTGTTTATAAACGGCATCAAAAAAAGGAAACTTATCCATTGCAACAATAAAAATAGACAAATCTTTATCTTTTTTTCTATTAATATAAGAGTTAATTGTTTCTTTTTCGATATCATAAGTATTCAAAAAAGCAATTAAAAATTTAAACATCCGGGTTGCTGCACCTGAAGCGGGAATAAATTTACATATTTTAAAATTCTCCTTATGAATATCAAAAAAACTTGCTTTTTCTTCAAAATCAGCAGTTGACAAACTTAAAATTCCGTTATCCAATGTTGCTGGACTTATTAAATTGCTTTTAGAAATCCCTTTTTTAAAAATATTAAGTTGTTTTAGTATTTTTTCGAAAGGTATTCCATGATTATAAATTTCCACAAAATCAGCAGATGAAAACCCTCTTTTTTTAGCAATTGTCAGATTATCGATAATCGCAGTCGCTTTTACTAAACGACTTTCTCTATCACCGGAAATAGTAATAAATGGCTTTTTATTATCAATTAAAGTTTGCTTAAAGACAGAAAAAACAGTTTCTCTTTTATTTGGATTGTCGCGAATATCGTCTTTTTCCCAGGGAACATCAATATCTGTCAGAAAAAATAAATCGTACTCATGTGCTAAGGCAGCTTCATTTAAAAGTGGATTACAGGCACCATAATAGACCTCAGAAAAGACTTTGGTCACCATTAAATTAGTATCGCAAAACAGATATTTTTGAGCAGTTTCCAGTTTTTCATTTTCTAATGCTACTTGTCCATACGCAATTGGCATCATATCTCCTTCAGTACAAATCTGCTTATTTTCTCCCCATTTTATCTGCAAATAATCACGTGCGAACTCAGGAACCCACTCCGTTTCATAATAATCCGCGAGCTGTTTTGCCAATGTGGTTTTCCCTGTGCTTTCAGGTCCAAATAAGGCAATTTTTATAATATTTGTTTTTTGCTGTCTAAGATTTTTCTCCATTCTAAATAAGCTGAAATAGCTAAAATTGTAAAAATTAAATACTGAAGTGACAACATTCCTAATCCTCTGTAGGCATAAAGTGGCACAACAATAATATCACCAATAATCCAAAGTGTCCAGTTTTCGATTTTTTTCTTGGCCATATACCACATTCCGGCAAAAAATATTCCTGACGAAATCATATCGACATAGTTGTCATTTTTAATCTCATAATCAAAATATTTATAAATACCGAAAACTACAAAAATGGTTACAAAAAACAATAAAATTCCTATGATTTTTTCATTATCATTTGTTCTTGTAATGGGTAAATTATCTTCAACAGTTCCTCCCTTTGCCCAAACATACCATCCATAAATACTCATAATAGAAAAATATCCGTTGATAATCATATCCCCAATATAACCGGCAACATACAACAGATAAACCGAAATTACAGTCGCTATTAAGCCAGTTGGATATACCCAGATATTCTCTTTTTTTGCAAACCAAACACTCAATATTCCGCAGACAAACACCAAAAACTCTAAAGCGATATGCCATAGCGGTGCATTTTTATAACTGTCTAAAAAAAAATCAATCATCTTGATTAGTATCTGGTTGTTTATAGTTCAAAAAAATGGCTATTGTTTTCGAAAGCAGTTCCAATTACGACTAAATCTGCACCCGCATTATAAGCATTTTGAATTCCTTCTAAATTTACGATTCCTCCACCAACAATTATAGGTATTTGGATATTTTGGGCAATTAGCTGAATCATTTCCAAGGGCACTGCATTCTTTGCTCCGCTTCCGGCTTCTAAATAGATTAATTTATTCCCTAACATTTCTCCGGCCTGGGCTGTTGCCAAAACTAAATCAAAATCTTTTCGATTAAGGGGTTTTGTTTTACTAACACGTGCTACTGCTGTTTCATTCCCGCTCTCAATTAAAATATAACCTGTTGAAATTACTTCAAGATTGGTTTTTTTGAGAATAGGTGCTGCCTGAACCTGATATTCTATTAAATAATCAGGATTTCTGCCAGACAATAATGACAGAAACAAAATAGCATCAGCCTGAGGTGAAATCTGCGAAGGATCTCCCGGAAATATAATAACGGGCAAGTTTGTTTTTTGTTTTAACTGTCTAATTAAATCTTCTAAAATTGTAGCCTGAACAATGCTGCCTCCTACAAAAATATGGGTTGCGGGAGACTGGTTTATTTTATCTAATAAATGATTTAAATTTTTCCATACAATTTTATCAGGATCTAAAAGAATAGCCAGTAATTTCTGCCCCTCTTTTTTAGCCTTCAAAATTTGTTTGTGTATGTTGAGTAATTTTTGCTGCATAACAGCCGTAAAAGTAAAAGTTTTTTAATGCAGAAGAACTATTTGAATGAATTATATTTGTGTAATGGCGTTAGTTCAACAAATGAAACAATTATGATTACAGCTGAATTATTAGAAAAATATGGTGCTCTGAAGAAATTCTTCAATAAAAACGAAGTCATTTTTGACGAAGGAAATCTACCTGCTTATTATTATCAAATTATTTCAGGCGAAATAAAAATGAGTAATTATAATGATGATGGACGAGAGTTCATTCAGGGAATATTTTATAAAGAACAATCTTTTGGAGAACCTCCGTTGTTCCTGAATCAAAAATACCCTGCCAATGCTATTGCAGTTGAAAACAGCGAAATTTTTCTTCTTTCAAAGTCAAACTTCTGGAAACTTCTGGAAGAAAACTCAAAAATCAGCATTAAAATAATCGAAAATCTGGCACAGCGACTGTATTATAAATCGGTTATGGCTGCTGAAATCTCTACCCAGGAACCAGAGCACAGAGTTTTGAAATTAATCGATCATGGTATCGCTTATTTCAATTTTCAAAAAGATAAAAATGGCTATCTCATCAATTTCACCAGACAGCAAATTGGAGATCTAACAGGTTTACGTGTCGAAACCATCATCAGAACCATAAAAGCACTGGAGAAAAAAGGCGAATTGAAAATTATAAACAGAAAAGTATACCGATAAAAAAGTTTTCGTTTTATGATTTAAGTCATAAAATGCAGCGGTATTGTGCATGTACCTTTGTTGATATAAAAAACTCAATATCATGACACTATATCAAACAACATTCGACATTTTCAATAAAAACTATATGGGTTCTGCTGCAATGGCAGTAATTGGACAAAGCTGTTTAGGAGGTGCTGCAGCTATGTATGTTTTGGCTAACGGAACTTCAATTCCGCAAATGATTCAATTGGCTATAGTTGTTTTAGCTTGTATCTTTGTAAATACTTCAATTTTGGCTCAAATGAAACACAAAGTTGTTTTTAATCTTTTAATTCTGAGTTCAATTTTAAGTGTATTATTTATTTTAATAAACACCCTTTTTCTGTGAAAAAACAAATAGAAGATAGAAATGACATTACTCTTTTAGTGCATCAGTTCTATTCTAAAATAAGAGCCGATTCAGCAATCGGCTTTTATTTTAATGATATAATAAAAGACTGGGACGCACATCTCGAAAAGCTGACTGATTTCTGGGAGATGAATTTATTTGGAGTAAAAAAATATAATGGGAATCCGCTGGCTGTCCATAATGAAGTTGATGCTCATTTTGATGGCAGAATTACCTCTAATGAATTTGGGATCTGGCTAAATCACTGGTTTCAGACCATTGATGAATATTTTGAAGGCGAAAATGCTGATACTCTCAAAAGACGCGCCAGAAAAATGAGCACTTTTTTGTATATGAGTATGTTTGAAAATCGAAAAAAAGGAAATTAAGCTTAAATAACTCAAGACAAAGTATGTCATTTCGACGTAAGGAGAAATCACACTAGAAGCTCCACAAAGCATGACTCCAATCTTTGTCGAATCCCGCATGTGATTTCTCCTTACGTCGAAATGACAGAATTGTGGTTATTCTTAAATATGCTAAGATTGGAATTTGTGATTTTTATATTGAATTTTCACTTTTCAAAAGCATAAACCAAAGTAAACTTACCCTCAAAATTATCAGATTCTATTTCCTGATAATGAACGTTAAAATCTTTTATCAAATTATCAAAATGAAGACTTGCCTGAGTGTGAGATTCCTCTAAAGAAAAATCATCAACCAAAATATGATCTTTAAAACTGATTCCTTTTTCATTTCTGATTTTAAAGATTGCTTCTTTGGCTCCCCAGATTACAGTAAGTTTTTTTATATACTCTTCTGTAGACAAGACATCTAAATAATCCCATTCATAATCGGTAAATTTATCTGCAATTCTCTGAATTTTTTCCCGCTGTAACTCCATATCAATTCCAACCGTTTCGTGACTAATAATTATTGCCGCAAAATGATAGGAATGTGTTATAGAAATATAATTATGACAATCGAAATACGGTTTTCCGAATTCGTCATAATGCAAATCTTTATCTCTAAAACCCATTTCCTGAATCAGCATACGAACGCTCAAGAAGGCGCGTTGATGCATTTGAGATTTCATTCCATCCAGTCTCCTCTGCGTTTTCTCTTTTAAAACTACTTTGCTTTTTAGTTCATCAAAAGATTCGGTGATTTCCCAAATTAAAATTCGGGTGTTTTCATTGCATTGTATGGTCTGAAATAGAGGCATTCTTTTTTAAAATTATGAATTATAAATAATTTTCTTTGAAACAAAACTTCTTATTGACTGCCTGTTCTTTCTAGCCCTGATGGGAACGGCATCCTTTTGTGGCGGCGTTCGCCATAAAAGATATAGTGAACAGCAGGATTAGCTTCTAAAAAACATTAATCAACTAATACACTAAAGATTAACAAATTAAACATTTCACAAATCTTACTGAAAGTAGTAAAAATAAAAAGCTATTCCTTAAATTTGCAAAAATTTTACAATTACAAATATACTATAAATGAGTACAACGACTACGCCTTATGTGGCTTTCAAAGTAAAAGACATTTCTCTGGCTGCCTGGGGAAGAAAAGAAATCGAACTGGCTGAGGCTGAAATGCCAGGTTTAATGGCACTTCGTGCTGAATACAAAGACGAACAACCTCTTAAAGGTGCTCGTATCGCCGGATGTTTACACATGACGATTCAAACTGCTGTTTTGATCGAAACTTTAATTGCTCTTGGTGCAGAGGTTACCTGGTCATCTTGTAACATTTTCTCTACTCAGGATCAGGCTGCTGCTGCTATTGCTGCTGCGGGAATTCAGGTTTATGCATGGAAAGGTCTTGATGAGCAATCATTTGACTGGTGTATTGAGCAGACTTTATTCTTTGGTGAAGACAGAAAACCATTGAACATGATTTTGGATGATGGCGGAGATTTAACGAATATGGTTATTGACCGTTTCCCAGAATTGGTTCCTGGAATCAAAGGATTGTCTGAAGAAACTACAACTGGTGTTCACAGATTATACGAAAGAGTAAAAGCAGGAACGCTGCCAATGCCTGCAATCAACATTAACGACTCAGTAACTAAATCTAAATTTGATAACAAATACGGTTGTAAAGAATCGGCAGTTGATGCGGTTCGTCGTGCAACTGACTTGATGTTAGCTGGAAAAAGAGTTATCGTTTGCGGATACGGTGACGTTGGAAAAGGAACTGCTGCTTCTTTTAGAGGTGCAGGATCTATTGTAACTGTTACTGAAATTGACCCAATTTGTGCTTTACAAGCTGCAATGGACGGTTATGAAGTTAAAAAATTAAACACTGTAATTGCTAATGCTGATATCATCATTACCACTACAGGAAACAAAGATATCGTTCTTGGAGAGCACTTCGAGCAAATGAAAGACAAAACTGTTGTTTGTAACATCGGACACTTTGATAACGAAATTGATATGGCATGGTTAAACAAAAACCACGGTGCATCTAAAATCGAAATCAAACCTCAGGTTGACAAATATACTATCGCTGGAAAAGATATCATCATTTTGGCTGAAGGTCGTTTAGTAAACCTAGGTTGTGCTACAGGTCACCCAAGTTTTGTAATGAGTAACTCATTTACAAATCAAACTTTGGCACAAATCGAATTATGGAACAACAGTGCTGCTTACAACAATGACGTTTATATGTTACCAAAACATTTAGATGAAAAAGTTGCTGCTTTACACTTAGCTAAATTAGGCGTTGAACTTGAGGTTCTTCGTGACGATCAGGCTGCTTACATTGGTGTTGATGTTAAAGGCCCGTTCAAGCCGGAGTATTACAGATACTAGATTAGTGAATAGTCATTAGTAAATAGTGATTAGACAGCTTTCAAAATAACTCAAAACCCTTGCAGAAATGTGAGGGTTTTTTACTTTTGTAGGTCTATTTCAAAATATAAGTTTCTTTTTGAAAACAAAACCAAATTATGAGATTACACCTAATTACATTAATAATATTATTGCCACTTTTTGTAACTGCACAAAATTTCAATCCGCCAAAATACACACCTCCAACACAAAATGAGATGTTTCCGTGGATGTATGATCGTCCAAAACCGCAGAAAGTAGAAATCGTAAAACCTTATTCCCGAAATAGCATTGAAAACGCAGAAGCCAAATTAGCAAAAGAAGAACGAAAATTAAAAAAACTAGGCAATAAAGTATGGGATATAGAAGCTGATTTAAAAATCAAAATCAAAAATTTACAGCATCTGGAAAATACACCACAGAATAGTAATGACTCCAATCGCCAAAAAAACATTGAAAAATGTAAAAAAGAAATAAATGAATCTCAAGACAAACTAAATAATGCAAAAATTGAACTGGAGTTAAGTTCAAAAAGAGCAGAAGAGCTTGAAAAAGCTGTGGAAGATGCTAAATTTATAAGAACAGAATACTAAACTTGAACATAAAAAAAGCATTACTCCTTTTAATGACCGTATCTTTAGGATTCTGCGTTACGATATCTAAAAAAACAGAAAATATTTCTATTTCAAGCAACTATCCATGGCTACAATCAAAATTTTTTAAATATTAATTCCTACAAACATTCTAAATTTGACCACAATATTTCTCTGGATTTTGGAGTAAAATTTTCTCCTAATAAAAATAAACGTCGTTAATTACTACAGTGATTTTATGCGTTCAAATATTTTTATTTTCAAAAGCTCAACTTATATTTACTGTATATCCTTTTTTTAAATGAAACAAATTATTTTCTTTATTATTTTCCTGTTTATAAATTGTAAATCATTTGCACAAAACAAGGACATCTGGACTGCATTTTGGGACAAAGACACAACCCATATTGGCTTTAAAGATCAAAAAGGCACGATTAAAATTAAACCAAAATTTATGGGAATGACCACAGCTCATAAATTTGAAAATATTATTGCAGTAACAGAGGAGTATAATAACAGTTGGAAAAGTTATTATTTAACCAAAACTGGAAAAATAGTTGGCCTCGACAGTTTATATGTTTTTGACAATAGCCCAGACTGCGAAAATGAAGGCTTTATTCGTTTTAGAGATCCCAAAACAGACAAAATGGGAATGTATAACGGTGATGGAAAAATTGTAATTCCCGCTGATTATAGCAATTTAACCAAAGTTAAAAACGGAATGTTGATTGCCTTAAAAGATGCTAAAAAAGAAATCGATGGTGAGCATTTTTTCTGGACTGGAGGGAAAGAATTTCTAATTAATACCAACAATAAAATTCTGATTGAAAATTTTCCTTATAATGATGAACTGAATTTCTATTCTTTAGAAAAATCAAAAGAAAAAGGCAAAGATGAAACAAGAGAATATTTCTTGAGTGTCGAAGGCCAATATTATTCTTTCAACAATTATGAAAAAGAATTTACATATTGGCTCAAGAACACTTTACTTTCAGATTTATCCAAAACTAATTTAGAAAAACATTCTTTTGACAAAATCATCTATTGGAAAGAATCAAACGGGTGGATTAGTGAATCAAAAATTAAATTTATAAATCAGAATTATACTTATTTAAAGTTAAAACTTCAGGAACTGAAAAATCCAAAGACAGATTATTTTGTCTCTTCCAACGGACTCAATCAGTTTATTTTTGAATCAAGTGAATACGCTTTATATTTCAACAATTGCAATGAATCGAAAGAATGGCAATATCCAGTCAAAAGCATTGTAATTAATCCAAAAAACAAAACCGATCACGGACAAGATCATTTTGAATTTCTCCGAACTGAAAATGGATATAAATTAACAAGTGTTTCTGCTGCGAAAGATAATCTTAAATGATTTTTAGTCTTTAATTTTAATATTCAAGCGCATTCATCTCAAGCTACAAAGACGCAAAACTTAAATTTTCACTAATATTTGCAGGGTTACTTACAAAGGCTCTCCCTTCATCAAATTGACGAAAAAGCTTTAGCCTTTGCTACTTTGCAGGCAAAAAACAACGTACTTTGCATACACACTTTAGAACACTTCATTAAAAACAGAGCAAGTTTCGGATTTTATTCCTTGTAAAACCAATCGATATTTGTATTCTAAACTGAAGAAGATGAACACACAGGAAAACATCAATTATAATCGTATTGCCGAAGCTATAGATTATATCAAAACAAACTTTAAAGATCAGCCAAATCTTGATGATGTTGCTCAGAAAATAAATTTGAGCCCATTTCACTTTCAGAGACTTTTTAGCGAATGGGCAGGCACAAGTCCGAAGAAATTTTTGCAGTATACAAGTCTCGAACACGCCAAAAAGTTATTAAAAAAAAATCAGGCAACCATTTCTGAAACCGCTTTTGAAACCGGACTATCCGGAACAAGCCGTTTACATGATTTATTTATAAATATTGAAGGAATGACACCGGCAGAATACAAAAATGGCGGAAAAAATCTAAACATTAATTATAGTTTTGCCGAAAGTCCGTTTGGCAATATTATTGTAGCTTCTACAGAAAAAGGTATTTGCTTTATGGCTTTTGCCGAGAGTGAAGCATTAGGTTTTGAAAATTTAAATCACAAATTCCCAAATGCTGTATTTAATAGAAAACTAGATCTAATTCAGCAAAATGCGTTGTTCATTTTTCAAAACGACTGGAGCCAGTTATCTGAAATCAAACTGCATTTAAAAGGAACTGATTTCCAGTTAAAAGTTTGGGAAACGCTGCTAAAAATCCCAATGGGACAGCTTTCTACTTATATTTCTATTGCCCAGCAAATCGAAAAACCAAATGCTTCACGTGCTGTCGGAACTGCAATTGGCAGCAATCCTGTAGCCTTTTTAATTCCATGCCATCGTGTGATTCAATCTTCTGGAATCTTTGGGGGCTATATGTGGGGAAATACCAGAAAAACAGCTATTATTGGCTGGGAAGGCGCACAGATAAACCCTTAATAAATTCATATACATATATTTTAGAAACACACTGTAGTGCGTATAATGAATGTTTCGTAATCATTGCTGTTGACAATCTATACGTAGACACACCGTAGCGTGTCTTAACAATAAAATGAAATTCAAATACCAAAAAACTTCTTTATGCCAAATATACAATCAAAAATTGCTTCTCAAAACTGGGAAAGCATCACTGAATCTATGCACAAAAATGGCTTTGCAATTCTTGCAAACATTCTGAGTAATAAAGAATCCCAAGCTTTAAAAATGAATTATTCAAACCCAGATTTATATCGAAAAACGGTTGTTATGAAACGCTATCGATTTGGTTTGGGAGAGTACAAATATTTCAATTATCCGCTACCTGATTTGATTCAAAATATTCGAACTTCGATTTATTCAAAACTTGCTCCGATTGCTAATTCCTGGATGAAAGTTTTGAATATTAATACCGTTTTCCCTCTTACGCATCAGGAACTATTAAAACAATGTCATGACAATAATCAATTAAAAGCAACCGTTTTAATTCTAAAATATGGGAAAAGTGGTTTCAATACTTTGCATCAGGATTTATATGGCGATGTTTATTTTCCAATGCAAATTGTACTTTTTCTAAATGAACCTGATGAAGATTTTACCGGTGGTGAATTTGTTTTGACGCAGCAAACACCGAGAGCACAATCAAAAGCCATTGTTTTAAAACCTAAAAAGGGAGATATTTTGATTTTTACTACTAATTTCAGACCTGTAAAAGGCACAAAAGGATATTATCGTGTGAACATGAAACATGGTGTGAGTGAGATTCATTCTGGTCAAAGATATACATTAGGCATTATATTTCATGATGCACTTTCTTAAATCATAAATCTATGATATATCCTGTACAGATACACTTCAATACATCTCTACGACAAAAACACCTATAAAACTATAATGATACGACATTGTAAAATTTCAGATATCGATCTTCGAAATAAAATTAAAAAAGGCGAAATTTGCTTTGGTGGAAACCGAAAATTAAAAATCTACGGAACTCTAAAATGTTCTTCGGGAAAAAGAATGAAACGTGAGAATCGTGTTTTCTTTTTATCTGAAAATGAAGCTAAAGAAAACGGTTTCAGACCATGCGGGCATTGTATGAAAACCAATTATCAAAACTGGAAAATGGACTTATTTAATCCCCAGACAGATGAAAATACGAATTTGCTTCCGAAAGATGGAACGGTGAATTATTATGGAAAATTGTTTTCGAAATCCGAATCTGATTTTTATCGTGATACATTTCTGAACAGCATTGAATGGAAAAATGACGAAGCCATTATCTTCGGAAAATTAATTTTGACTAAAAGAAAAGTAGCCTGGTACGGCGATCAGGAATTTGAATACACGTATTCTAATACTACAAAAAAAGCTTTGACCTGGACTGCTGAACTTTTAGAATTAAAGAAAATCATTGAAGAAAAAACTGGAGAAACTTTCAATTCCTGCCTCTTGAATTTATATCATTCTGGTGAAGAAGGAATGGCATGGCACAGCGATGCTGAAAAAGATTTAAAGAAAAACGGTGCGATTGGCTCGGTAAGCTTTGGAGCAGAACGTAAGTTTGCTTTTAAACATAAAGAAACCAAAGAAACGGTTTCTTTAATTTTAGAACATGGTAGTGTATTGGTTATGAAAGATGAAACTCAAACACATTGGCTACACCGTCTTCCTCCAACAAAAACTACTTCAAAACCAAGGGTAAATCTAACTTTTCGAACAATTGTTGGGTAGCTTAAATTTGAATTTTAGTATTAATGCATTAAAAAGTAAAACTTAATGACAAAGAAATCTTTTTATTTACTTCTTTTTTGCTCGTAACATTCTCATACAAACAAAACTAATTTTTTAATTTTCGATCAGACCTTAAATTTTAAATCTAATTTAAGGTCTTAATTTAATCCCTATATTAAAGAAAATCCAAAGTTCTTTCTAACGCCATACCACGTGATCCTTTAATCAATATGGTACTTTTTACTTTAAATTTATTATCTCTTAAGTATTCGGAAAAATCTTCAAAAGTTTCAAAAAAATAAAGATTTTCTTTAGAAATACGATTTTCATAAAATGATTTTCCAATCAAATAACAAACAGATTTATCCTGACCTTCCAAAGAATCAACAATAACTTTATGCTCGTGCTGACTTTCACTTCCAAGCTCAAACATGTCGCCTAAAATCATCACTTTATTTTGATTATCTAATTGTAAAAAATTAGTTATCGCCACAGCCATACTACTCGGGTTAGCATTATAGGCATCCAGAATAATTTCAAATGATTCTTTTTTTAATAACTGGGATCGATTATTGGTTGGAGTATAATTTTCAATTGCAGTTTTAATATCTCTGTCGTCAACTTTAAAATGATTTCCGATAGCAACTGCCGCATTAATATTATTGGCGTTATAAAGTCCAATCAAATTAGATTTTACAAAAAAATCATCATAATTAATCTCAACAAACGGATTTGCCTGAATCTCCTGAACGCTAATATCAGCAAGATTATTCTGCAGACCAAATGTGAATAATTTGATTTTTTTTGATTTTTCAACCTGAATAGGATCATCCAAATTAACAAAAGCCAATTTGTCGTTTTCAAATAAATATTTATACATCTCACTTTTTCCTTCAATCACACCTTCAACACCTCCAAAACCTTCTAAGTGAGCCTTTCCAAAATTTGTAATATAACCATAATCAGGCTGGGCTATTGAACATAAAAACTCAATTTCTTTTTTATGATTAGCTCCCATCTCTACAATTCCAATCTCAGTTTCACTTGTAAAAGATAATAAGGTCAACGGAACTCCAATATGATTATTTAAGTTTCCGACTGTTGCTTTTGTCTTATATTTTTGCGCCAAAACAACATTTATAAGTTCTTTTGTCGTTGTTTTACCATTACTTCCTGTCAATGCAACAATAGGAATTTTTAAATATTGTCTATGAAATTTTGCTAACTCCTGTAAAGTTTCTAAACTATTTTCTACCAGAATTGTCCTCTCGTCAATTATATATGACGGATTATCAATTATTACATACAAAGCCTCACGTTCAAGTGCTTCCTTAGCAAAAGTATTAGCATCAAAATTTTCTCCTTTGATAGCAAAAAAAATAGAATCTTTTTCAATTTTACGAGTATCAATTGAAAGAGATTTACATTTTAAAAATAAGTTATGAATTTCTTTAATATTCATTTTATAAGCAATTATTTAGATTATAAAAATAGAAAAAAACAATAAAAAAATTCCAAATTCCTTACTGAACGCAGCTTTGGAATTTGGAATTTTTTTATTTTGGAATTTCTAAAATTTAATTCCTTGGTGATTTTCTTCTTTCAGTTTTAGCACCTACTCTAGACATTGCACATCTGAATCCGATGTAGTCAGTTGCCATATCCTGAGGGAAGTATCTTCTTTGGGCAGGATCTAACCAGTAAGCTCTGTCTCTCCAAGAACCTCCTTTATAAACTCTTGCGTTATCGTTTATCAAAGTTGTTCTTTTACTTGAATTGTCATATTTTCTCACCATATTACCTAAACTATCTGTAGTAACATTGTGTATTGGAGAATTGTACATAGCTACTTTAGTACTGTCACCTGATTCAGAATCACCAAAGTCATAATATCTTGAAGATTGTTTATCACCATCTCTATAATTGATGTTATCACTTTTGCTGAAATTTTGTCTCAAATAAGTCTCATTTTCATCAACAGGAACACGAGCTATTTCTCCAGGTAAATTTGTAGCAACTACTTTACCATTGCTTAAAGTTTGGTATTTGATATTATCTTTTGTGATAATTTCTAACTTACCATCTTTACCAATTTTATTTTTAGCATATTGATTTCCTCTATAGTAGTTAAAATCATTTGCTTCGTTATCGATTATTGGTCTGTAAACATCGGCAACCCATTCTGCTACGTTACCAGCCATATCATATAAACCGAAATCATTTGCAGGATAACTTTTTACATTATTTGTAATATCTGCACCATCATCTGACCATCCGGCGATTCCACCGTAGTCACCATTTCCTTGTTTAAAGTTGGCCAATTGATCTCCTCTGTTTTTACGTTTTGCTGAACGAGTATAATCTCCAGACCAAGGGTATTTCTTTTGTCCTTTGTAAATATTATATTCTCTTTGTCCAACATCTGCAGCTGCTGCATATTCCCATTCAGCTTCTGTAGGAAGTCTGTATTCTGGCAAAATAACACCTGAAGAACGTTGTGCATAAACATTTTTTTGTTCTTCTACAGTACCATCTTTACCTTTTTTAGGTCTTCTTCCATTAGGGCTTTTCTTTAGAACTATTTCTTCATTTCCTCCATAAGAAGTAGATGGAGATGCAAGATAAGCTTCTGTATTAAACAAACTTTCAGCACTAACATCTTGTGTTTTGGCACCTCTTTTAATATATCTTTCTTTTTCTAAAACAGCTTCGTTAACACGGTCAGTTCTCCATTTACTAAATTCAACTGCCTGAATCCAATTAACACCAACTACCGGATAGTTAGCATATGCAGGATGTCTTAGATAATTATTTGTCATCGTCTCGTTGTATCCTAAACGATTTCTCCATACCAAAGTATCTGGTGATGCACCTGCATAAATATTTTTATAGGTTTCTTCTGTTGGTGGAAAAACTTTTTTCAGCCACTCAAGGTATTCCAAATACATACCATTGGTTACTTCTGTTTCATCCATGTAAAATGACTGAACGTGTTGTTGAGTTGGGGTGTTATTCCAATCATGCATAACATCATCCTGTACTTTACCCATAGTAAATGTACCTCCTTCAACGAAAACTAAACCAGGTCCAGCCTGTTGTTTTTTTCCTGCATTTCTAGCAGCCGTTCCATTTTGACTGTCAACGTCCCAACCTGTTGCTCTTGAAGCTCGGCTTGAACTTGATTTTTTGCTACAACTAGCCGTGCCCAACATCAATACTATTGACATCATTACTTGCAAGGCTACAATTTTGTTTACTTTCATACTCATTCTTAGGTGATAAATTTAGGTGCTGCAATATAATAATTAACATTTAATTAGCAACATGTGTTCTAATAATTTTATTTAGCTGTTTTTTACCAGAAAATAACCTATAGTTTCGAAACGCAAAAATATACTTTTTATTATTACTATAACATTAAATACTATATTTTTACTTACTAAAATATTTAAAAATTAATTTCGTTTTCTTTAGCTATGAAACAAACCCTACTTTTATATCTTTTTTTAGCTCCTTTTTTTGTGTTTTCCCAGAAAAACGGTAGCCTCACAATAGATTGGCAAAATAAAAAAGAAATGAGTTTTGGGGATTTCAAAACAACAATACCTTACTTTACGGGTAATAATTTTCGATACGACCTTACTAAAAAAAACATATCATTATTGTTTAAGCCTAATTATTCGGATTATTCAAGCAGCAATGACGTTCAAATCACCAACATTGTTTACGAATCTGTTTCAGTTACAGATTTAGGCGATTTATCATTAATAAACATCCCCAAGCAACCAAACGAGACTCTTCTAATTGCTACTTCCCGGGATGAAAAACAAGGTTTCATATCTTTATCCCCGATTATATCTGAAGGAAATGGTTTTAAAAGAATCAAATCTTTCTCTTATTCAATAATAACCGGCAATTCTTCAAAAAGTAACAACTCTGCTTCAACTTTAAAATCAAATAGTATTTCAAATTCGGTTTTATCCTCTGGCGACTGGTATCGTTTTTATATTGAAAAATCAGGTGTCTATAAAATTTCAAAATCTTTTTTACAAAGCCTTGGTTTTGATGCAGGCAAAAGTGATCCTAAAAAAATTAAAATTTATGGAAATGGAGGAAGAATGCTTCCTTTATCTAATAACACTTATTATCCTGAAGATTTAATCGAAAATTCAATTCAGGTTATAGGCGAAAACGACGGCAGTTTTAATAACGAAGATTACATTCTTTTTTATGCTGAAGGAGTTAACAACTGGAATACTGAAAGCCAAACCAATATTAACTTATACGACACTAAATCTTATTATTATATTACCACACAGGGAGGTGACGGGAAAAGAATTTCAAATATGATCCTTCCTACCGGAAACAGTACTTTAGAATTAAACACTTTCGACGACCATCAATTTCACGAAATCGACAAAATCAACATTGTAAACACTGGACGACAATGGTTTGGCGAATCTTTCGAAATTAATCAGGAACAGGAGTTTGAATTTAATTTTCCAAATATTGAAACTTCGACCCCTGTGAAAATAGAGGTTTTGACAGCTTCTGCCGCATTTACAAATACTTCTTTTGATATTTCTGCAAACGGTCAAAGCATTGGAAACATATCCTTTAGTTCACTTAACTCCGGCTCTGAATCGAAATTTGACCCTGGAAATCTACCCGGAAACACAAGCTTTACCGGATCTGAAAATGTAAAAATAAAACTCACCTATAATAATAATGGAGTACCGGGCTCTAAAGGATACCTTGATTATATTAATTTAACAGCAAAAAGGAAATTAACAGGTTACGGCAAGCAGTTCCAATTTCAATATGATCTGGCAGGCTCAACAACCGGCATTGTAAATTATAATGTTTCAAACACTTCAAGCATTTCACAAATTTGGGATATTACAGACCTATATAATGTATCAAAAATTGAAAACAGTAATTTGAACAATTTAAGCTTCAAAGCTTCTTTAGGCGAAATTCGAAAATATATAGCAATTGATCCGGCAGATTATTATACTCCTTCAAGAGAAGGACAATCAAAAATTGCAAATCAAAACTTAAAAGGAACACTTTTAAAAAATTCTCAAAACAACTTTCAAGATGTTGATTATTTAATCATCACACCAAAATCGCTGCTTTCACAAGCTGAAAAATTAGCTAATTTTCATAGAACTTATTCAAAATTAAATGTAAAAACTGTTACACTTGAAAATATCTATCAGGAATTTTCTTCAGGGAAACAAGACGTTGCAGCAATAAGAAACTGCATAAGATATGTTTACAGAAACGCTTCATCTACAGACAAAAGAGTACGATATATAAATCTATTTGGCGATGCCTCATTCGATTACAAAAACCGCATTTCTAACAACAACAACATTGTACCTATCTATCATGCACTAAACAGCGAGACTGTTGCAGAACGTTCATTTGCATCTGATGATTTTTATGGACTAATGGATGACAGCGAAGGAAATATAACCAGCTACGCATTTGGAATTGATATTGCAGTAGGAAGAATGCTTGTCTCCAACAACACCCAGGCTGAGGAAATGGTTAATAAAGTTTTAGAATACCACAATGCCAAGTCATATGGCAACTGGCGAAATAATTTTGTTTTAATTAGTGATGATTCTGACAAAGCTTCGGATGCTACATTACAATCACGTCAAAACACTTTAGCAGATAAAATTGCTGTCGAGAAACCTTTTTTCAATATTGACAAAATTTTTCTGGACTCCTATACAGAAGAAGCATCCGCAGGAGGTTCAAGGTATCCAAAAGCAAGATCAGATTTTTTTAATGCTTTTGAAAAAGGCGCATTGATTTTTAACTATTTAGGTCATGGTGGAGAAGACGGGCTATCTAGTGAAAGAATTTGGGAAAAATCAGATAGTCAAAATTTAAGCAATCAATACAAATATCCTTTATTTATAACTATTACCTGTGAGTTCTCACGCTTTGATGACCCAACACATCCAACAGCTGGAGAGTATACTTTTTGGAATCCAAAAGGTGGCGCAATTGCATTAGTAACAACTATCCGCTCAATCTTACAATACAATGCCGAAAATTTTAACGACATCTTAGCAAAAAACCTCTTGTCTTACGGAGCTAATCAATACACATCTATCGCCGATGCACTTCGAGTTTCGAAAAATGAAACCCCAAGTACTTCGAGTAATGTTGTTTTGTACTTAGGAGATCCTGCAATAATGCTAGCCATTCCTAAACCCAAAATTAACTTAACAAAAGTAAATGACATAGCCGTTTCCGGAGCTATTGAAGATTTTAAATCTTTAGCAAAAATTAAAATATCAGGTGAAATTACTGATGAAAATAACAATATTCTAAGCAACTATAATGGAGAACTTTCGACTGCTATTTTTGACAAATTAATCACAAACACCACATTAAACAATAATGGCTCTAGCCCTCCGATACAGTTTAAAACCCAGGGCGAAACTATTTTTAGAGGAAATGCTTCTGTTATAAATGGGCAGTTTGAATTTAGTTTTGTAGTTCCAAGAGACATACGAATCCCTGTTAATAATGGCAGAATTAGCTTTTATTCAAAAAAAAGCGATGTTTTAGAAAACCAATCAGGCTATAATGACATTATAAAAATTGGAGGAATTAACGAAAATGCTCCTCAGGACAATATTAGTCCAAAAGTTCAGTTATATATGAACGATGAAACTTTTGTGTCTGGAGGAATTACAAATAACTCCCCTTTCCTTTTAGCGCTTCTTGAAGACGAAAATGGAATCAATACAGCAAGTGGAATTGGGCATGATATTATTGCTATTTTAGATGGAGATGTTAGTAATCCTTATATTTTGAATGATTATTATCAAACAAAATTAGATGATTACACTAATGGAAACTTACGTTTCCCATTACGTAATTTAAGTACTGGAATACACACTATCAGTTTTACCGCATGGGATGTTTACAACAATCCGGTAACAAGTGAAATACAATTTATAGTCGTTGGTGACGAATCACTTACATTGACTCACGTTCTTAATTATCCAAATCCTTTTTCTACCTATACTCAATTTTGGTTTTCTCATAATAAACCTTATGAGCCTTTAGATGTTCAGGTACAGGTAATGACTATAACAGGAAAAATAGTCTGGACAAAAAATCAAATTATAACTACTGAAGGTTTTTTATCTAGAGAAATTACCTGGGACGGAAAAGACGATTTTGGAGATAAAATTGGAAAAGGAGTTTATATTTATAAGCTCACAGTTAAATCCAGTTTAACAAATAAAAAAGCAGAAAAGTATGAAAAACTTGTTATTCTATAATATATATTTGCACAACCAACAACATAAACTAACACCTTACTTAATATAAATGAAAAAAATATCCCCTTTATTATTATTTTATTTTATTATTATATCGTTTGCCAACGCACAAACCAGAACAATTACAACAGGAGTTCCTTTTTTACAAGTTGCAGCAGACGCAAGAGCTGCCGGTCTTGGAGACCAGGGAGTTGCAACATCTGCAGATGTATTCTCTCAACAATGGAATCCTGCAAAATATGCTTTTTCGATTGACAAACAAGGATTCTCTGTGAGTTACACTCCTTATTTAACTGATTTGGTAAATGACATTTCATTAAGTCAGGTAACTTACTACAACAAAATCAACGAACGAAGTGCTTTTGCCGGAAGCATTCGCTATTTCAGTATTGGCGATATCGAATTAAGAGAAACCCAAAATGACCCCGGCAACGTTGTTAAACCTGCAGAATTTGCCATTGACGGCTCCTATTCCTTAAAATTAAGTGAAATGTTCTCGATGGCAGTTGGCGCCAGATTTATTAATTCAAATTTAGGAATTACAACTGGAGGACAAAGCTTGTCTGCAGCAAAATCATTTGCCTTTGATGTTGCCGGATTTTACCAATCAGAAGAATTTGCCTATAGAGATTTTAACGGAAGATGGAGAGCCGGTTTTAATTTTCAGAATCTTGGACCAAAAATTAATTATGATTTGAGCGAAGAAACCAACGGAGCAGGATCTAACTTTTTACCAGCAAATTTAAGATTAGGTGGTGGTTTTGATTTTATATTAGATGATTACAACAAAGTAGCCGTAAGTGTTGAATTTACAAAATTATTGGTTCCTACTTCTCAAATACCCGTTCCTACTCCAGCCACCGACCTAAATGGTGATGGTGACACATTAGATCCGGGAGAAGGAGCAAGTGATGGTGTGCAGGAAGCCAATAATAAATATAATTCTATTGGTTGGGTGCCGGGAATTTTCAAATCTTTTAGCGATGCCCCAGACGGTTTCAGTGAAGAAGTAAAAGAAATCACCTATAGTTTAGCCGGAGAATATACTTATCAGGATTCCTTTTCGATGCGTGCCGGATATTATCACCAAAGTCCTGAAAAAGGTGCTGTACAATTTTTCTCATTAGGCGCCGGATTCAAATACAATGTCGTAAAAGTGGATGTTTCGTACTTATTCTCTGCTTCGAAAGTTAAAAATCCGTTAGAAAACACACTTCGCTTCTCATTAACCTTTAATTTTGGTGAAAAATACGAAGAGTATTAATTAAATAAGAAAATAAAAAATAACAGATCCAAATTCCTAGAAATAGAAGTTTGGATTTTTTTTCCCTTAAAAAAAAATGAAAGAAATCAGCATAACATCATCATTTTTAGTTTTTGACACCTTAGAAGAATTACCAAATGATATTCAAAATTTAATGAATCAGGCTGTAGCCATTCGCAAAAAAGCGTATGCACCTTACTCCAAATTTAGAGTTGGCGCTGCATTATTATTGGATAATGGCGAAATTGTTTTAGGATCAAATCAGGAAAATGCAGCCTATCCATCAGGTTTATGTGCAGAACGTGTCGCTATTTTTCATGCGGGAAGCGTTTATCCGGAAGCTAAAATTTTAAAAATGGCCATTACGGCAGCTTCAGATACAAACCAAACACAAGCTCCTATACCCCCATGCGGCTCATGCAGACAATCAATCGCAGAATATGAAATCAAACAGGATACCCCTATAGAAATCTATTTTATGGGAGAAATAGGTACAATTTATCAGTCAGCATCCCTCAAAAATCTCCTTCCTTTCATGTTTGACAAAAAGTTTTTATAAAAAAAACAAAAAAAGCCAAAAAGTACCTTTTAAATTTTAGTTCTTAAATCTAATGTCTTATTTTTGCATCCCGACCATTCGGGCGCAAATTTGTGGGAGGAAACTATTTTTGCGTTATAGGTTAACAATTGATAACACAAAAAACAACTTTAGCAAAAGAAAGAATTCAGATGAAAGAAGTTACAAAAGAGGTTTACTTAAAGTGGTATGAAGACATGCTACTTTGGAGAAAGTTTGAAGACAAACTTGCAGCATTATACATCCAACAAAAAGTCAGAGGATTTCTTCACCTCTACAATGGTCAGGAAGCAGTATTGGCGGGAGCTTTACATGCTATGGATTTGACTAAAGACAAAATGATTACTGCATACAGAAATCACGTTCAGCCAATAGGCATGGGAGTTGATCCAAGGCGAGTTATGGCTGAACTTTTAGGAAAAGCAACCGGAACTTCTAAAGGTATGGGAGGTTCTATGCACATTTTCTCAAAAGAACACCGTTTTTACGGAGGTCACGGAATCGTAGGTGGACAAATTCCTGTAGGAGCTGGTTTAGCTTTTGCTGATAAATATTTTGAAACAGGCGGTGTAACCATGACTTACTTTGGTGACGGAGCTGCAAGACAAGGTTCATTACACGAAGCTTTCAACATGGCTATGTTATGGAAATTACCAGTTGTATTTATCGTTGAAAACAATGGTTATGCAATGGGAACTTCTGTCGAAAGAACTGCAAACCACACTGATATCTGGAAACTTGGTTTAGGATACGAAATGCCTTGCGGACCAGTTGACGGAATGAATCCTGTGAAAGTTGCTGAAGCAATGACAGAAGCAATCGAAAGAGCACGTCGTGGAGACGGACCAACTTTCCTTGAAATGAAAACGTACCGTTACAGAGGACACTCAATGTCTGACGCACAATTATACCGATCTAAAGAAGAAGTGGAAGAATATAGAAAAATTGACCCAATTACTCAGGTTCTTGATGTAATTATGGATCAAAAATATGCTACCGAGGAAGAAATTGAAGTAATTGACCAAAGAGTAAAAGATTTGGTTGAAGAATGTGTGAAATTCGCTGAAGAATCTCCATATCCTGAATTGCAACAATTATACGATGTAGTATACGCACAAGAAGACTATCCATTTACACCTCATAAACTATAACATATATTATGGCTATAAAAGTAACAATGCCTCGTTTGAGCGATACTATGACGGAAGGAACGGTAGCGACTTGGTTAAAAAAAGTAGGCGACAAAGTTAGCGAAGGAGACATCCTTGCTGAAATTGAAACAGACAAAGCAACAATGGAGTTCGAATCTTTTAACGAAGGAACTCTTTTACATATTGGAATACAAGCTGGAGAAACTGCTCCGGTTGATTCATTATTAGCAATCATCGGTAATGAAGGAGAAGATATTTCTGCTCTTTTAGCTGGTGGTGATGCTCCTGCTGCCGAAGCTCCAAAAGTGGACGCTGCACCAGCTGCTGAAACAAAAACTGAAGCTGCACCTGCAAAAGCCGCAGCTGAATTGCCAAAAGGTGTTGTAGTAGTAACTATGCCACGTTTAAGCGATACTATGACTGAAGGAACAGTTGCAACCTGGTTGAAAAAAGTAGGTGATGCTGTTGCCGAAGGTGATATTTTAGCAGAAATTGAAACTGACAAAGCTACTATGGAGTTTGAGTCTTTCAATGCCGGAACATTATTATACATCGGAATTCAGGAAGGAAATACAGCTCCTGTTGACAGCTTATTAGCTATCATTGGGCCAGCTGGAACTGACATTTCAGGAATTGCTGAAGGTTTTACTGCCGGAGGTGCTGCACCTGCAAATGCTCCTGCTACAGAGGAAACAAAAGCTGCTCCTGTTGCTGAAAAAGCTAAGGAAGCTGTTGCAGAAACTTCAAACGGAAGAGTTATTGCTTCGCCATTGGCTAAGAAAATTGCTTCTGACAAAGGAATTCAATTATCACAAGTTAAAGGTTCCGGAGAAAATGGGCGTATCGTAAAAAGCGACATCGAAAACTTTACTCCATCTGCACAAAAACAAGCTACTTCTGCACCAGCTGCAAAACAAGAAGCTTCTGCTCCTGCTGCTCCAAAAGTATTTGTTCCTGCGGGAGAAGTTTACACAGAAGAGATCAAAAACTCTCAAATGCGTAAAATTATCGCAAAACGTTTGGCAGAATCATTATTTACTGCCCCTCACTACAATTTAGTGATTGAGGTAAGTATGGACGAAGCAATGGGTGCAAGAGCAACAATCAATACAGTTCCTGATACAAAAGTATCTTTTAACGATATGGTAATCAAAGCTTGTGCTTTAGCTTTGAAAAAACATCCAAAAATCAATTCTCAATGGAAAGAAGATGCGATCATCATCAATCACCATGTTAATATTGGCGTTGCTGTTGCTGTTGAAGATGGTTTAGTTGTTCCTGTATTGCGATTTACAGATGCTATGAGTTTATCTCAAATTGGCGCTTCTGTTAGAGATCTTGCCGGAAGAGCTAAAAACAAAAAATTAGGGCCTCAGGAAATGGAAGGAAGTACTTTTACAGTATCTAACCTTGGAATGTTTGGTATCACTGAATTTAATTCAATTATCAACCAGCCAAACTCTGCAATTCTTTCTGTAGGTGCAATTGTTGA
Organism: Flavobacterium salmonis; assembly: GCF_903819435.1. Taxonomy (GTDB): domain Bacteria; phylum Bacteroidota; class Bacteroidia; order Flavobacteriales; family Flavobacteriaceae; genus Flavobacterium; species Flavobacterium chungangense. The sequence continues at coordinate 556,142 of NZ_CAIJDP010000060.1, forward strand.
GAAACCAGTAGTTAAAAATGGTCAGATTGTAGTTGGAAACACAATGATGTTATCATTAGCTTGTGACCACAGAACAATTGACGGTGCTACCGGAGCTCAGTTCTTACAAACATTAAAACAATACATCGAAAGCCCGGTTACAATGTTGGCCTAATTCTTTGTTAATTTTATATTTAAATCCCGTTTTGTTGATTCAAAACGGGATTTTTTGTTTAATTTTCATCCTCAAAATTCAATTCTTCACAATATGAAAAAACTAATTCTTTTAGCCTTATTTCTGACAACTATTGCCTGTCAAAAAAAAGAGCAAACCGAAAAAACAACAGTTGTTGCCGATGAACACAGTTATTCTAAACCAGAACTTGCTGTTGTCAAACATCTTGATCTTGACATTAAAGTTGATTTTGACACACAAACTATTTCAGGAAAAGCTTCCTGGTTAATTGACAACATTAGCAAAGGAAATGAAATCATTTTTGACGAAAACACTTTAAATATTACAAAAGTAACTCTGGGTGATGATGAAAAAGAAACCAAATTTGAACTTGGAAAAGAAGAAGAGTTTCATGGAAAACCGCTTCATATTACAATTGAACCCAATACAACCAAAGTAAATATTTACTACAGCACAACTAAAGACGCTGTAGCTTTACAATGGCTGAAACCAGAACAAACTGCAGATAAAAAGAAACCTTTTTTATTCTCTCAGGGAGAAAGTGTTTGGTCTCGCACTTGGATTCCTTGTCAGGATTCGCCAGGAATTCGTTTTACTTATAATGCTAAAGTTACGGTACCTAAAGATTTATTAGCCGTTATGAGTGCTTTAAATCCGCAGAAGAAAAATGATACGGGGGTCTATACTTTTAAACAAGACAAAGCAATTCCGTCTTATTTAATGGCAATTGCTGTTGGAGATATTGAATTTCAATCGATCGACAACAGAACCGGAGTTTACGCAGAACCATCAATGCTTAAAAAATCAGCTTGGGAATTTGCTGAACTCGGAAAAATGGTTGTCGCTGCCGAAAAACTATATGGCCCATATCGCTGGGGACGTTATGATGTTTTGGTCTTGCCTCCAAGTTTCCCGTATGGCGGAATGGAAAATCCGAACTTAACTTTTTTAACTCCTGGCGTAATTGCAGGAGATCGTTCACTAACAAGTTTATTAGCACATGAATTAGGCCACAGCTGGAGCGGAAATTTAGTCACCAACGCAACCTGGGATGATATTTGGCTAAACGAAGGTTTTACCACTTATGTAGAACACCGCATTGGAGAGGCTATTTTCGGGAAGAAAGAATTTGAAATGCAAAACGTTATCACCAACAAAGAATTAACTGATAATGTCGCAGAATATGGCGATACAAGTCCGGACACAAGATTAAAAGTTAGTCTGACCGGAAGAAATCCTGATGATGGTATAAGCATGATTCCTTACGTGAAAGGATATGCTTTTTTAAGAGTTATTGAAAATGCTGTGGGACGTGAAAAATTCGATCCGTTTATCAAAAACTATTTCGATGCTCATGGATTCAAATCCATTACAACAGAGGATTTCGTTAAATATATTAACGAAAATCTTATCAAAGGAGACAAAGCTTTAGCAGATAAAATCAAACTGGAAGACTGGATTTATAAACCTGGTATCCCATCAAACATTGTTCCTGTAAGCTCTTCCGATTTTGATGCAATCGATAAAATCCAAAAAAACTGGAGAGAAACTGGCGTTACAGGTTTGAGCAAAAAAATCACGACAACTGCAGAAAAACAACACTTTATAGATCATCTTCCGGCTGACATTACAGCAAAAGAAATGGAAGCCATTGATAAAGAATTCAACTTTACAAAAAGCGGAAATTTCATTATCAAGCGTCAATGGTTCGTTCAGGCAATTCGCCATCAATATAAAGCTGCAAATCCTGCAATTGAACAATTTTTAATTGGAATCAGCAGAACCGGATCTGTAATGATGCTTTACAAAGAAATGGTTAAAACTCCGGAAGGAAAAGTTTGGGCAAAAGAAGTTTTTGAGAAAGCAAAATCTGGTTATCATGCTACAACTATTCAGGCGGTTGAAGATGTTTTGAAATAAACTTTTCATGAATATAATTTTATAATAGGTTGTTCTTTTGAGGGCAACCTATTTTTTTAGCGCAATATTTGTGATTTCGAGTAACGAGAAATCTTCGCAAGTAACTCCGTAAAGAGAATCCAATCTTTGTCGAGCTTCTCACGAAGATTTCTCGTTCCTCGAAATGACAAAATTGCGGAAGAGCTTTACGACGAACTTTGACAAAGCTTACTACACGTAAAGTTTGTCATTCCTGACAGAACAAACGAAAATACTCTTATGAAAATGACTGCCCTAGCCCCGATAGCAGTGAAATCCTTTTGTGGCGGGGTTCGCCACAAAAGATTGCAACGGATAGCGGGATTAGCTCCTAAAAAATTCTTTTTTCCATAGACAATCGAAATGATAAAATCACGCTGTTTTACTCAAAATAAAGAGAGGGAAAATTGTCCATCACATAGCGTACATTCTCCATGTTCTAAAATCTGTAATCGTCGCACCTTTGTAATGTCAAAAGACAATAACAAATAATAAACAATTAAAAATCAAATAAAATGACACGATTAACAGCATTAAACCCGGAAGAAGTAACAGGAAAAACTAAAGATTTGTTCAACGCCGTACAAGCGAAATTAGGAGGTGTTCCGAACATGATGAGAACAATGGGGAACTCTCCTGCAGTTTTGGAAGGATATCTGAATTTAAGCGGCGCTTTGAGCCATGGAAAATTAAGTGCGAAAACTGGCGAATTGATTGCTCTGGCCGTTTCAGAAAGCAATTCATGTGATTACTGTTTAGCAGCTCATACTTTTATTGGAGAAAAATTAGTAAAAGCAGATCCGGCAGTTTTAAAAGCAGCAAGATCAGGAAATTCTACAAACTCTAAAACAGAAGCTATTTTACAATTAGCTAAAACATTAATCAGTAAAAATGGTCTCGTAAATGATGAAGATGTAAATAAAGCTAAAAATGCAGGAGTTGCAGATGCTGAAATTGTTGAAACCATTGCTCACGTAGCTTTGAACGTTCTAACAAACTATTTTAACAACGTTGCCAATACTGAAATTGATTTTACTACAGTTTCAAATTTAGAATTGCAAAAATAATCCAACACAAAAACAATTTATAAAGATAGTTATGAATTCTTTTCATGGCTATCTTTATATTTTAAAACCGCACTTTATGAATTCTCAAAATGTTTCTACTTTAATAAATCCACAGACCGGAAATTTAGCTTTCAAAATTCTTTCATTTGAGGACAACGTTCATTTTGATCATTTACAGCGCAATAATTATTACTCTTTAATTTGGGTGACCAAAGGAAAAGGGAAAGTCAAAGCCAATTTTACAGAACATCATTTTGAAGAAAACTCTCTCCTTGCCTTTTCGCCGTATCAACCTTTCATGCTTTGTGTAAGCGAACCAATTGAAGGAATTGCGATTCACTTTCACCCTGATTTTTATTGTATCCACATGCACCAAAAAGAAGTTTCCTGCAATGGCGTTTTATTCAACAATATTTACCAGCCACCTTATGTGAAGGTAACAGAACAAGCTACGCATACTTTTAAAATGGTTTTGGAACAAATGAAAGCTGAGATTAAAAATGCAGAATTAGCACAATATGAATTGCTGATTTCATATTTAAAAATCTTCTTAATTACAGCTTCAAGATTAAAAACCGAACAATTAGAAGAAATGAATGCTGTTCCTAATACAAAAGAACCTTTGATTCTACAAAATCTGAAAGATGCTATTGAACTGAATTTTAAAACAAAACATTCTGCCGGAAATTATGCTGATTTACTGAATATTTCTACAAAGGCATTAGCCAAATTATCCAAAAATTATTTCAATAAAACACTAACCGATTTAATTTCGGAGAGAATTATTATAGAAGCCAAAAGAGAATTATACCTGACTAGTAAAACAGTCAAAGAAATTGCCTACGAATTAGGTTACGACGACGAGCATTATTTTAGTCGTTTCTTTAAAACGAATGCAGATGTTTCACCTCAAATTTATCGTGAAACCGTTGGGTTTGGAAAAATGCAGGCTTAATTTTATTTTTAGACTCAATCCATAATTCATTTTGCCTTATATTTTGTACTTTTTAAAGTAGGATTAGCAACAGGCTTGCCATAAAATTATTCCTCTTTAATACATTTGATCGAAAAACCATATCGCTTAAAAACACTGTCTCTTCTTACATCTGCAAAAGCCTGAAACATTCTGTCACTCCAATTGTAAAATTCAAAACTTCCATTTGTAGTCCAATAATATCCGTTAGATTTAAGCATATAAAAAGCTCCCTTCTCGTCCCGATATCCGCCCGGCAATGCATTAAAACCAGTTGCATTATTTCCGACCGCATTAGACGGCAACCAATGTGTGTTCCCTTTTTCTTTCAAAAAAATCCCTATTGAATTGGAATTAATAAAAGACTCCAGTTCCCTTAAATCTTCTTCTGTTGGAATCCTCCAGCCTTTTGGTGCAATTCGTCTGATATCTTTCAGGCAATTGTAATTGTATAAAAATCCATACTCTTTTACAAAAGCAATATCATTATTATAGAAAGAATAACCGGCTTGTTCTATCTTTTTCCAATCTTTATTACTTGTGATTTTTTTAATCGAATCTCCATTATTAAACCGGGTGACTTTAAGGTTTTCTACCATCCAGGTCTGCTTTCCAATCTTCGTTGTATGATATATGTTACCATCTAAATCTTCTACTGTTTCAGCATTTTTACAAGAAAAAAAAGAAAAGAAAAAAAGAAGAACAGCTATTTTGTAAATATCTTTAATTTGTGTCATTATCAATTATTCTAGAGCATTTTAAACATCTTTATTTCTTTATTGGTTTCATAAAATATAAAACAATCCTGTTCTAAATTTTTTAAAAGAAATCCGTTTTTCTTTATTACAAGCGATTCCGGTACTTTTTTTACAATATCTGTTCTTCCCGCAGGTTTTACGGACACACAAAAATGCACTCCTTCAGGTTTTATATTCTCAATTGAAAAGGGAGAAATCCAATATAAATAATCCTTGTGTGAAGATAAAATAATTCCTAATTTTAATTGATTACCATCCTTTATCAACACAGCATAATCAAGTATTTGGTCATTATTAATATCCGTATAACATTCATTTGGAATCATATTGCGATCATAAAAATCCCAAAACAGATTAGAATATTCTTCTTTTTTTATCATTTCAAGCTTTGGGAATTTTTGCTGAAAATCATTTTTTACCTTTTGAGGAATTGTAAAAAGATTATTTTGTTGCGGAATAGACCTTTCAAAATCCCTAATACGTTCTTTAGAAGAATCTTTACATCCGTAAAAAGATAATAGAAAAATAAAAAAAACAAATCGGCTTATTGATCCATTCATAGAAAGAAATTTATAATAAAAGCGATGTAAAAAAATCACATCGCTTTGTTTTTTAAACTATAACATTACCACGTTCCGTTCACAGCCGTATAAGTCTGACCATTTACCTTCGTACTGCAATTCGTTGCATTTTGATGCTGAACATTAGGATTTCCATTACTTACCGTACCTGCCAGAACCTTAGTATTACTGGCATTTTGCAATAAAATCCCCTGAATGGCTGTATTGGCAATATCTACAGTATTTACTGTACATCCATTGCTGCCCGTAACACTAAAGAAACCGCGTCCGCTACCTCGGGAATATACTTTAGCACAAACTACATTTGGTCCGTTATTATTGGCGCAACGAAAAGTCGCATAACCTGTAACTGAACCTGTTGTACTGTTATTGGTTCCTGTAACCGTACCCACTGTACCATTTTTGGATTGATTGAGTAATACTCCACAAGCCGCATTATTGCTGGAAGTCACGTTGCCAATAGAAAACCCGTCAACACCGTAGGTTTCAATAGAATTATCTCCGCCAGTAATATTAATAGTTCCGCTGATAGTCAAATTGCTGGTTGCAGCTGTACTGTTATCAACCCTGATTCCTAATCCTAAATCAGCCTGAGGCACACCAATATTCATGGTAATATTACTGATATTCATAACCGTACATCCTTTAAACCAAATACCATAGCGTGGTTTTCCCGAAACCTTAAGATTTTTCACTTCAATATTTGTTTTTCTGTCTGCCCAAACAGGAATAACCAAAGCATCGCCACTATTGGCATTGAAAGTATTATTTGCAAAATCCAGCCCGGTATAACTGGCCATATTTACATATTTCAGAGATCCGCCAGTTGATCCCGACGCACCTGAAACACGAACGGTTACCCACTCTTTTGTATCTCTCCCTGAAGTAAGATTGTTAATTGCAGCCTGAATAGCAGCTACATAATCAGAACCAGTGTATTTGGTTACACCATTTACTTTAGCAACATAGGCGCCTGTTGAACCGGTTACTTCACCAGATAAATCGCCTCCTTTTGCAGTTGAAACCTGATAAGTTTCATTTTGTGCCACAGCTTCAGCTTCAGCATTTGTTTCTTCACTGTCACTTGTACAGCCTGCAAAAAAACTTAAACCAACGAATAACACTGAGGCAAAAAACTGCCTCTTAAACATTTCTTTTTTCATAATAAATTTTGGTTGATAGTTAATACGGTCAGTAAATTATTACTATTTACACCAAAAACTATCCTGTACAATCTTGCTTACAAAAAATACAAATATTTAAATATCAAATACATAAAAATATTCTTTAAAATTAACAACTATATTGAATTGCAGATTTAAAAAAAGAATAGAGAAATTAATCTTTTTTATTCTTGGCTTCTATCCATTTTGCCATGTATTTAGTACTCTTCAGCGTATGATGCTGAAGCAGATTTCCCATAAAATTATGCAGACGATGATTTTCAGAATCAATCAATAATAAACTAACTATATCAATTAATTTATTTGAATATTTATTTTTTTGATAGCATTCATTAATAATTGCAACACCATTTTTTTGTGATTGTTTCCAAGTATTTTCTTCCCCGTATAATAAAACTGCCTGTTTTGCAAACTTCGCAATATCATTTTCTATAAAACCATTCCAGGGTAAATTGGCATGCATGGCTTCTGAACCAATACTTGTTGTAACACTTGGGGTTCCGCATTGCATCGCTTCTAATAATTTTCCTTTTAATCCGGCTCCGAAACGAATTGGCGCCAAAACCACTCTGGCTCTTTTCACAACTTCATTTGCATCTGCTGCCCTTCCCATAATAAAAAAACCATCTTTAGGCTGATGCAATTGCAGGACTTTATGCGAAGGATAAGCTCCGTAAACTTCTAAAACAGCTTCCGGAAATTGTTTTTTTATTAATGGCCAAATAACTTCTTTTAAGTATTGAACCGTATTCCAATTCGGTTCATGAAGAAAATTTCCGATGAAAACAAAATGCTGACGATCTTCAAAAGAAGGTAATTTTAAAAGATCTTCTTCCTTTATTTCCTCCACTAAAAAAGGAAGATAAAACAATATTTCTGAATCTATTTTGAAAACATTATTTAAAACTTCCATTTCAAATTCTGAAATCATCAAAGATAAATCGCATCTTAAAATACTGGCAATTTCTCGCTTTGCCACTTCCTCAGATAACAAATCGTTCAGTTCAAAAGTTCTGTTTTCTTTGAAGGCTTTTTGGCGCGCTGTTCTTAAACAATGTAAATCCTCAGTATCTAATAATCTAATGGCTTGGGGACAATTTTCAGTCACACGCCAGCCAAATTGTTCTTCAATCATAAAACGGTCAAATAAAACAACATCAGGATTTAGTTCGATTATAAAATCATCAAAACTGGAGCTATTCAATTCTATACTTCGCTTTTCAACTCCAAATTCTGTCAAATCAATCATAAAATCACTATGTAAAGCCGGACTTGCAAATGTAATTTCAAAACCATTTTCTTTGAAAATAGAAATCAATTGCATCATTCTTCCGCCTGCTGCAGAAGAATTGGGTTCTGGCCAGACAAAACCAATTATTAAAAGTTTTTTTGTTTGATTCATTTTGATTCTTTGAACTACAAAATAATGCATTTTTACGCTTAATTACACGATATTTCCTGATTTTAGCTGATAAAAAAGAACTAATTTTGCAAAATATAAATCTGCAAAAATTATGTTAGGATTAAAATTAGCCACAGATCCACGCTGGGTGAATATCGTCGAATCAAATATCGAAGAAATTTTAACGGATCATGCCTGGTGTGAGCAGAAAGCAGCATCTAATGCGATTAGTTTAGTTACGTACAATTCTGAATTAGAAGAACTTGTAACAGAAATGCTTGTAATTGCGAGAGAAGAACTGGAGCATTTACAAATGGTGCATGACATAATTAAAAAAAGAGGGCTGACTTTGGGACGCGAAAGAAAAGATCATTATGTAAATGAGCTCTTTAAATTCATGAAAAAAGATGGCAGCCGTAAAGACGCACTTTGTGATCGCTTGTTATTTTCGGCTATGATAGAGGCCAGAAGCTGTGAACGTTTTAAGGTACTTTCAGAAAATATAAAAGACGAAGAACTGGCTAAATTTTATCGCGACCTGATGATTTCTGAAGCGGGTCATTACACCACATTTTTAGGATTCGCCAGAAAATATGCTGACAATGTTGATGTCGACAAACGATGGGCAGCATGGATCGAATACGAAGGTTCCATTATTACCAATTATGGAAAAAATGAAACAGTACACGGATAAATCACTGTACTTTTCTCATTTTTAAACTATACACAATACAATAATACTAACATTTTTGTTATGTCAAAAAACAAAACCAAATCCATTTTATTTAAAATTGCAAAATATTCAGGAATTACCTTTTTTGTAGTTTTAGGATTGTTGTTTATTACACCTATCATTTTCGCTGATAAAATTAAAGAGCAAATCAAAAAAACTGCTAACGAAAAACTTAGTGCAGAACTTAATTATTCAGATGTTTCGCTTTCCTTTTTTCATCATTTTCCTTCGTTAACTTTAACTTTAAATGATTTAAACCTGAACGGATCATCACCTTATGCAACCGAAAAATTCATTACTGCCAAAGAAGTTTCTTTTGGAATTAACGTTGCCAGTCTGATCTTTAGCAAAGCGGTAAAAATTGATCAGATTTATTTATCGGATTCGTTTATTAATGTAAAAGTTAATAAAAAAGGAGAAGCAAATTACAATATTTACAAATCTTCTTCGCAACAGGAAAAATCAAAAGACAGCTCAGATACTGCCTTAAAATTAGAAAGAATTGAAATATTAAACAGTAAAATAATTTATGATGACCAATCGACCAAAGTGCATTTTGATGCTTTAGGGTTCAATTACTTAGGCAAAGGCGATTTAAACAAAGCGGTTTTCGATTTGTATTCGAAAGCTAAAATTGAAAAACTAAATATTGTTTATGAAGATGAACCTTATTTAATGAACAAAAAGATCGATGCTGATTTGATTACGAAAGTTAATGTAAATTCCCTGTCTTTTTATTTTCAGCAAAACAACCTGAAAATTAATCAGCTTTTGGTTGATTTTAAAGGAAATTTTGACTTTTTGAAAGATGGCTACAATATGGATTTTGTTATCAAATCTGACAACAGTGATTTGTATGATGTTTTTACTGCCTTTCCTCCAAAATACATTAGCTGGCTTTCTAAAACCGAATTAAAAGGAAACACCAATTTACTTTTTACACTTAAAGGAAATTATATAGCCTCTCAAAAAATTGCCCCGGATTTAAATTTAGATGTAAAAATAGACAACGGATTTGTGAATTATGACAAAAGCGCCTTTCCGGTTTCAAACTTAAATTTAGACATTAAGACAAAAGTTCCATCTTTGAATCCGGATCTTTTAATTGTTGATGCAAAAAATCTATCCTTAAACATTAATAAGGATTACCTAAAATCAAAATTCTATATAAAAGGAGCAAACACTCCTGACATAAATGGCGATTTTAAAGCCAAAATTGATCTTGACAAATTAAGCAGAGCTTTAGGAATTCCTGGCATTACATTAAAAGGTGCATTGACCGGAGACATTAAAACCAACGGAAAATTTGATAAAAAAAACAGATTATTCCCTACTACCAAAGGCCTGATCGAATTGAACAATGGATATATAAAAACAAAATATTATCCAAATCCGATTACCAATATCATGGTAAAAACCTCAATTGACAATCAAAAAGGAACTTTTGATGATTTAAAAGTAAAAATAAAACCTGCTCAATTTACCTTTGAAGGAAAACCTATTTTTATGTCGGCAGATTTAAGCAATTTTGATGATTTGAATTATGATGTAAAAGCAAAAGGAGAACTAAACATTAGCAAAATATATAACGTTTTTTCGCAAAAAGGACTTGATCTGGATGGCTTTATAAAGGCAGATTTAGTTTTAAAAGGAAAACAAAGTGATGCCACAAAAGGAAATTACAGCAAGCTTCAGAATAAAGGGACTCTTGAATTACGAAACATTGGAATTGCATCTGAACATCTTCCTAAAAAATTCATCATTAAGGAAGGTATTTTTAAAATCAATCAGGATAAAATGTCTTTCAATAACTTTTTGGCCGCTTACGGAGAATCAGATTTTAAGATGAATGGCTATTTACAAAACGTTTTTAATTATGCCACTACCAAAACCGGAGTTCTAAAAGGTTCATTTACAGTTTCGGCACGATATATTAATGTAGACGAATTTATGTCGAATACTGCTGCAATTACTTCTCCAGCGCCAACTAAAACAGAAGCTTCAACTACTCAGGTTAGCCAAACCGGAGTTATCATTATTCCTACGAATTTGAATTTACAATTGATGGCAAATGCCCAAAAAGTATATTATGACAAACTAATTCTTCAAAATGCCAGTGGAAATTTAAAAATGAATAAAGGCAAACTGAGCATGCAAAACACAGGTTTTAATTTAATAGGCTGCAAAGTCGTCATGAATGGCAATTATCAGTCTGTAACTTCTCAAAAAGCCAATTTCGATTACAACATAAAAGCTTCGGATTTTGATATTAAAAAAGCTTATAACGAAATTGATGTTTTCAGAAAAATGGCCAGTGCAGCCGAAAAAGCACAGGGAATTGTGTCTTTGGATTACCAACTAAAGGGACGCCTTAACGGAAACATGGAACCCGTTTATCCATCATTAGTTGGAGGAGGAACTCTTTCTGTAAAAGATATAAAAATAAGAGGATTGAAAATGTTTAATGCAGTGAGCAAAAAAACAAATTCTGAATCAATGAAAAACCCTGATGTTTCTAAAGTAGACATTAAAACTACGATCAAAAACAACATCATGACTGTAGAACGTTTTAAATTTAAGTTTGCGGGCTTCAGGCCACGAATCGAAGGAACAACAAGTTTAGACGGAAAACTTAATTTAAAAATGCGTTTAGGATTACCTCCATTAGGTATATTTGGAATTCCACTCACTGTTACAGGAACTCAAAATAATCCAAAAGTAAAAGTGGGCCGCAATACGGAAGATCTTGAGGAAACTAAAGATATTGAGCAATAGAATCTAAACCTGCTTTTTTTGAGCAGGTTTTTCTTTTTATTAAATTATATTTATAGTTTTGGTTTTGAATAACAAACAAACAGACAACCATGAATCAGTCAAAAAGAGGAGAATTTTATGGTCAGACTAACAAAACTATTTCTCTTGAAGGAATAACGCTCACAGATACTGTATATACCCACCCTAAAGTCGACTGGCACTATCATGAGCATGCTTATTTTACATTTATCCTGCAGGGAAATGTTATAGAAGGAAATAAAAAAGAAGTTTATAATTGTTCCCCCGGAAGTGTTCTGTTTCACAACTGGCAGGAATCTCATTATAACATCAAACCAGATGGTTTTACCAGAGGTTTTCATCTTGAAATTGAAAAAAAATGGCTTGATGATTTGACAATAAACAGCAATAATTTGCAAGGAAGTACCTCGATCCTGAATCCGGACATCAAACTTTTGATGTATAAAATATTCCGGGCAACTAAAATTGATGATATCCAATCTGATCTTTCTACACAAACTTTATTGATCGAAATACTGTCAAAACTAAATGGTGATTCTCAATCCGTTTTACATAAAAATCCGAAATGGGTTTTAATGATTAACGAAATTCTTCATGATCAATTCACAGAAACTATAACGCTCGATTATTTGTCAAAAATACTAAACATACATCCTATTCATCTTTCACGGGATTTTTCAAAATATTTTAATTGCAATTTGGGTGAATATATCCGGAAATTAAAAATAGAGAAAGCATTGTCTTTAATTGGTTTGCAAAATAAATCTTTGACCGAAATAGCTTATGAGTGTGGCTTTTCTGACCAAAGTCATCTTACACGATCATTCAAAGAAGTTAACGGTTTAAATCCTTCTCAGCATAAAAAATTGCTTTTCAAAAAATAAGTAAAATGTTAATTCTGTACAATTTTTTGAATTTGTTGCGCCGTAGTTTTACATTTTAACATTTATAAAAATCACATGATAAAACAAATCTTTTTATTATCAATACTATTCTTCAATAACATTGTTTCTGCACAAAATAATAATCTGATAAAAACCGATGGAATAACGACTAAAGTACATAAACGTAATATTAGCAAAATTACCTTTATGAATGGAAATATTCCTTTAGATCAATATACCGAATCTGATTTTCTCAAATCATTCGAATTAAAACGCAAATCAGACTTAAACATCAGAGTTTTCATGGATAATTCTGTTACGAATTACTTACATCAATTAAACCCTAATTTACCTGCAGAAAAGCTTTTACAAACAGGGAACCTCCAATTTTCGTTTTATATTGACAACAAGTTTATTTATAAAGAAAATATTAATTTCGGATGCAATTTCGGATCAGCGGGAAACAAAAATACTTCAACGACATTTAGGGTTCCACTTACCAACTCAAAAGGAGAAGACTGGTGGGCAATGTACATGTGGGACAGATTTAAAGATAACGGCGGAGAAAAAGCTTTGACTGAAGGTACGCATAAACTAAAAATAGAAATTCGGCCTTATCTTAAAAATGATATTACTAACGAAAGTAAAACGGGAGATCTAATAGCAAAAGGTGAAATCCAGCTTATTATAAAAACACCAAAATTAACAGCAAAACAAATTGAAGTTCAGCCTATATTACCAAACAGCGATTGGGAAGTTTCGAATTTTCCTTTTGACAAAAAAAAGATCGAAAAGCTTAATACTGATATTGCAAATTATAGTTTGAAAGAGATAACAAGTGTAGTTGTCGTTTATAATAAAAAGCTGTTAGTTGAAGAGTATTTTAATGATGCAAACAGAAATACTTTACATGACACCCGTTCAGCAGGAAAATCTTTTGCGTCAACATTAATGGGAATTGCCATAAACGATGGTTATATTAAAAATGAGAATCAAGCTTTAAACAAATTCTATGACTTAAATAAATTTGCAAATTACGGAACAAAAAAAGATAGTGTAAAAATAAAAGACTTGCTAACCATGAGCTCTGCATTTGAAGGCTCTGATATAGATGGAGATTCGCCAGGAAACGAAGAAAACATGTATCCTAAAGATAACTGGGTAAAATTCGCTTTAGACTTACCCATGGATAAATCCAAAACCAATGGTGGAAAATGGGATTACTTTACAGCCGGAACAGTTTTATTAGGCGATATTATAAATAAATCTGTTCCTAATGGATTAGAAAAATATGCTAATGAAAAACTTTTCAAACCATTAAACATCACTAATTACCAATGGCAATTTACTCCGCAAAAAGTGCCTAATACCGCAGGAAGCCTGCAAATGACATCTCTTGATTATGCAAAATATGCTCAATTGTACAAAAACAAAGGCGATTGGAATGGCAAACAAATTCTTTCTCCAGACTGGGTTAAAAAAACTTTAACTCATCAAATTCAAATTCCTGAAAGAGAAAATCAATTCTATGGTTATTTGTTTTGGAATAAGACTTTTACTTTTGACGGTAAATACTACGAAACGTATTATTGCGCTGGTAATGGAGGAAATGAGTTTATAATCTTCAACGATCTTCCTATTGTAATTATTATCACTTCAAAAGCTTACAATAAACCTTATGGACACGCTCAGGCTGATAAAATTGTACTTGATTATGTACTCCCTTCTATAATAAAAGAATAAAATTTACTTTTTTATTTATTCAAGCCGATAATTTCAATTTATAGAAAACAAAAAACCCGATCTTTTCAGAACGGGTTTTCTATAATAATTTATCTAATGATTATGCTTCGAATGGAAGGATAGATACATAAGACTTGTTATCTCTTTTCTTTTGGAACTTAACAACTCCATCAACTTTAGCATGTAAAGTATGATCTTTACTGATGTAAACGTTTTCACCTGGATTATGTTTTGAACCTCTTTGTCTAACGATGATGTTCCCAGCAATAGCAGCCTGACCACCAAAAATCTTAACGCCTAAACGTTTTGATTCTGATTCTCTACCATTCTTCGAACTACCGACACCTTTCTTGTGAGCCATGACGTATGAGTTTAAATATTGTTATTATTCTTCTTTAGCTTCTTTTTTTGCTTTTGGAGCTGCTGCTTTTTTTGCTTTTGGAGCTGCTTCAGCTTCAGTAGCCGGAGCTTCTTCTGCTACAACTGCTTTTTTAGCTGCTGCTTTTTTAGTTCCGCCTGCTGCAGTAATACCTTCAATTACAATTTGAGTAAGATATTGTCTGTGACCATTTCTCTTTTTGTATCCTTTTCTTCTTTTCTTTTTGAAAACGATAACTTTATCTCCTTTTAAGTGTTGTAACACTTTAGCTTCTACTGAAGCACCTTCTATAGCTGGGGCGCCTAAAGTTACGTTTCCGTTATCATCAACTAAAAGAACTTTGTCAAAAGAAACTTTTGAACCTTCTTCGTTAGTTAAACGGTTAACATAAACCTTTAAGTCTTTGCTTACTTTAAATTGTTGCCCTGCTATCTCTACGATTGCATACATACCAAATTGATTTATTGATTTTTAAGGTTGCAAATATACAATTAATAATTTACTGTGCAATCTCTTATTTCAAAAATATTTTTCACTCTTTAAAGTCTGCTTTTCAAGGCGTTTCATCGCTTTTTCAAAATGATTCAGAAGGAAAAGATTGTTAAAATACATCCAAAATAAATACCTGTTCTTAATTGATAACTAAAAAAACTTATTTTTGATGTAACATAAATCAACTCTTGAATACCTACACTTATTAGGTAATATAAATTATTAATCTTTATGAAAAAATCAATAATGATGTTAAGTGCTGCAATAATGCTCGGCGGAGTAGCTCATGCCCAAAAAGTAGCTTTCGAAGAATACAATTTAGACAATGGTATGCATGTTATTCTGCACAACGATCCCTCTGCCCCTGTTGTTATTACCTCTGTAATGTATCATGTAGGATCAAAAGACGAACGCCCTGACCGAACGGGATTTGCACATTTCTTCGAACATTTATTATTTGAAGGTACCGAAAACATAAAACGCGGCGAATGGATGAAAATCGTTACCGCAAATGGAGGTGTAAACAACGCCAATACATCAGACGACAGAACTTATTATTATGAAGTTTTTCCATCAAACAGTTTAGAATTAGGACTATGGATGGAATCAGAACGCCTAATGCACCCAATTATTAATAAAATTGGTGTTGATACTCAAAATGAAGTGGTTAAAGAGGAAAAAAGAATGCGTTACGACAATCAGCCTTATGGAAACATTTTGCCTGAGGTTAAAAAACACATGTTCAAGAATCATCCGTACCGATGGACAACCATTGGCTCTATGCAAGATCTTGATGCTGCCACTCTGGAAGAATTTCAGGCTTTTAATAAAAAATTCTACACTCCAAATAATGCTGTTTTGGTTGTTGCCGGAGATTTCGACAAAACTAAAACCAAAGAATGGATTCAGAAATACTTTGGACCAATTCCGAAAGGAGAAGTGTTGAAAAAACAAACTTATACAGAAGAACCAATTACACAAACCATAACCGCAACTTACGAAGATCCGAATATTCAGATTCCAATGGTGGTTGCTTCCTATAGAACTCCATCAATGAAAACCAGAGATGCGAGGGTTTTAGATTTAATTTCTTCTTATTTAAGTGACGGAAAAAGTTCTAAACTATACAAAAAAATAGTGGATGACAAAAAAATGGCACTTCAAATTGGAGCTGTTGGTTTTAGCCAGGAAGATTACGGAATGTATATTTTGTACGGCTTACCGATGGGAACTTACACTACAGCTGACATCTTAAAAGAAATGGACGAAGAAATCGTAAAAATCCAAACCGATTTGATTTCTGAGAAAGACTATCAAAAATTACAAAATAAATTTGACAATAATTTTGTCAATGCAAATGCAAGTGTCGAAGGTATTGCAGAAAACCTGGCTTCTTTTTATTTACTTTATGGTGATGTAAATCTTATCAATACTGAAATCGACTTATACCATTCTATCACCAGAGAAGAAATCAGAGAAGTCGCTAAAAAGTATTTAAATCCTAATCAGCGTTTAATTTTAGATTATGTTCCTTCAAAAAAAGCTCAAAACTAAGCCCCGAATCATGAAAAAAATACATACAATTTTAATCCTTTTATTCCTTACCGGAATTATGCAAGCACAAGATCGTCCACAACCCAAACCAGGAAATTCACCAGTAGTCAATATCAAAAAACCGCAAACTTTTGTTTTGGCAAACGGCATGAAAGTTTTGGTCGTTGAAAATCATAAATTACCAAGAGTAAGTTTTAATCTTACACTGGACAACGCTCCTTTCACCGAAGGAAATAAAAAAGGCGTTGATGAACTAACCAGCAGTCTGATTGGAAACGGTACAAAAAAAACAACCAAAGAAGCGTTTAACGAAGAAATTGACTTTTACGGAGCAAACATCAATTTTTCATCACAGGGAGCTTCTGCAAGTGCTCTTTCAAAATACTCAGGACGCATCTTAGAACTTTTAGCAGAAGGTGCTTTACAGCCAAATTTTACTCAGGATGAATTTGATAAAGAAAAAGCAAAAATGCTGGAAGGACTTAAAGCCGATGAAAAAAGTGTTCCTGCCATTGCCAGTCGAGTTGTAGATGTTTTGGCTTTTGGAAAAAATCATCCTTCCGGAGAATTTGTTTCTGAAGAAACCCTGAAAAACGTTACACTTTCTGATGTTCAGGAAAATTACAACACCTATTTTGTTCCAGAAAACGCCTATTTAGTTGTAATTGGAGATGTTAAATTGAAAGATACAAAAGCTGCTGTAGAAAAACTTTTTGGCAAATGGAAAAAACAAGCAGCACCAAAAAATACGTATCCAAATCCGGAGAATGTGTCCAGACTTCAAATTGATTTTGTAGATGTTCCAAATGCGGTTCAGTCTGAAATTTCATTGGTCAATACTGTAAATCTAAAAATGAGTGACCCTGATTTTTTCCCTGCAGTAATTGCAAATCAAATTTTAGGAGGTGATTTCAACAGCTACCTTAATATGAATCTACGAGAGCAGCATGCCTGGACATATGGTGCAAGTTCAAACATTGGAAGCGGAAAATATGTATCCAAATTCAAAGCTTCGTCTGCAGTCAGAAATGCCGTTACAGACAGTGCTGTTGTGCAATTTGTAAAAGAAATTAAACGAATCAGAACTGAAAAAGTTTCTGAAGACGTATTGAAAAACGTAAAAGCCGGGTATATTGGGCGTTTTGTAATGCAGGTTGAAAAACCTCAGGCTGTTGCGCGTTATGCCTTAAACATTGAAACAGAAAAACTTCCTGCAGATTTCTACGAAAAATACATTCAGACCATCAACAATGTTACAATTGATGATATTAATCGTGTATCGAATAAATATTTCCAAATCGACAATATGAGAATTGTAATTGTTGGTAAAGGATCCGAAGTACTTACTGGTTTAGAAAAACTTGAAATTCCAATTTCATATTATGATAAATACGGAAATCCTGTAGACAAGCCTGTTACCAAAAAAGAAGCTCCGGCAGGAATTACCGCAAAAAACATTTTTGACAATTATATCAAAGCAATTGGCGGAGAGAAAGCTGTTTCTGCGGTAAAAACATTATTCATGAACGGAACAACTACAATTCCTCAGGCACCAAGTCCTTTAAGTTTTGTTTCAAAATTAGATTCGAGAGGAAAAATGATGGTTTCTCTTTCTATGGGAAGTATGGCTTTGATGAAACAAGTTGTAAACGAAAAAGGAGCTTATGTAGAGCAGCAAGGGCAACGTAAAAATTTAGAAGGCACAGATTTAGCCGAAATGAAAGCTAATGCAGCTCCTTTTGAAGAGTTACAATTGAGCAAAAGAACGGATTTAACCGTAAGCGGAATCGAGCAAATAAATAGTAATGACGCTTACTCCATAAAAGACGGGAAAACAATTTACTTTTATGATGTAAAATCAGGGTTAAAAGTAGCCGAAACCAAAATAAAAGAACAAAGCGGCCAATCGACTACACAAACAACATACTTTAATGATTACAAAGAAGTAAAAGGTGTAAAAGTTCCTTTTAACTTAATACAAAATGCAGGTTTTGAATTAGATATTAAAATGTCTGATATTAAAATCAATGAAGGAGTTACTGAGAAGGATTTTCTTTAAAAAGGTTCTGAGTTGCTAAGGCACTGAGATTCTAAGATTCTTTTTAACACAAAGGCTGTCAACTACGACAGCCTTTGTTATTTGTATTTTGTCAGGCTGAGCGGAGCCGAAGCCCTTTCCAATTGGGACGCCCTTCGGCTTCGCTCAGGGTGACATGACAACAACATTTTCACATTTCACAAAAACCATTTCACAACCAAAAGTTACTTCTTCGCAGACAAATAAACTCCAATCAAAATAACAAAAGCTCCAAAAAACTGAATTGGAGTGAGCATTTCGTTATCCAACAAACCCCAAAAGAAAGCTACTATCGGAATCAAATAAGTTACAGAAGTTGCAAATACAGGCGAAGACATTTGTATTAATTTAAAGAACAAAACATTAGCGATCCCTGTACCTAAAACTCCCAAAATCATTACAAATAAAACGGAATGCTGTGTGGCGTCCAGATTTATTCTTTGTGTAAAATCTGTTGTACTTAAAATAATTAAAGCTGGTAAAAGCAATACTGCAAAATTTCCTGTGGTAATGCTCAACGAATTCAAATCGGATAAATATCTCTTGATCAGATTTACATTAATAGCATAACACAACGTTGCGATTACTACCAAAATTAAATAATAATAATTTTGTCCTGTATTACTAGATGCGCCATTCAAAACCAGTAACAAACAGCCAATCAGTCCGATAAAAACACCTAAAACCTGGCGTTTTTGAAACTGAATTCCAAAAAATATAATTCCTAAAACCAATGTATTTAAAGGCGTGAGCGAATTCAAAATAGCCACAATCGAGCTATCAACCTGAGTTTCGGCAATGGCAAAAAAGAATGCAGGAATGAATGTTCCAAAGAATGAAGTCAGGGCAACAAATTTCCATTGACGCAGGGAAATTTTCTTTAAACTCGAAAAACCGACTATAAGCAGAAACACGGCAGCAAAAATAATTCGGAGGGAACCTACCTGAATTGCCGTTAAACCTAGTAATCCCTTTTTGATTAGAATAAATGAACTTCCCCAAATTAGCGAAAGCAGCAATAAATAAAACCACTTTAATTGTTTTGCATCCATAAATCATATTTTACTACAAATTTGTAATAATTTTAGGAACTGACCTTTGCTTTTTTATTAATTTTGCAACAAACATATTGACAAACTAAAATTATATATAATGAAATTTGCAAAAATAATAGCCTCGTTAGCCATTGCAGGCTTAGTATTGGTAAGCTGTAAAAAAGAAGAAGACAAAAGTCTGACAGTTGCAAAAGGAGAAAAAACAGAAACTGCAAAAGAACACAAACCAATCGCTGCAGAAAATGTACAGACAGCAAGTTTTACAATTGAAGGAATGACTTGTGCGATGGGATGCGCTAAAACTATCGAAGAAGAATTAGCAAATCTTGACGGTGTTGAAAAAGCCGAAGTAGATTTCGATAAAAAAACAGCAACCGTAACTTTTGACAAAACAGTTCAAAATCCTGAATCTTTAACAAAAGTTGTTCAGGAAACCGGAGACGGAAAAACATATAAAGTTTTGAATTTTAAATCGTAATTAAGACGATTATCTAATTCTGATAATAAACAATTTTAGACAGTATTAAACTCAGGTTTACTACTGTCTTTTTTTTCTGAATTATATTTCAATTACATTTTAACTGCATAATCTTCTTGAGAATAGCGGTAAAAAAATCATCAATTTACACTACATATAAAAAGAATGAATCTTAAGTTTAGTCACATAGATATTTTAGTTAATGACCTTGAATCAGCCTGCAGTTATTACGCAAAAACACTTGGTGCTGAGATCTCAAAAAAATTTACATGGGAAAGAGATGAACTTCATGTCACATATACTGTTGTAAAAATTGGTCAGGAACGATTTATGCTTGTAGAGCCTTTTTCAGGAAATTTAAAAAATCTGTTAGATTCCAAAGGCGAAGGAACGATATATCGCCACTGCTATTCTACTCCGGATATTGAAGCTGCATTTGATGAATTGATATCCAACGGAGTTCAGCCAGAGGACGAAAACGGAAAGCCTTTATCACGGGAAAGCCTCAATTCTCCCAGTGGAGTCAGAATTATTTGGCTTCCAAAACGTTTTGGAGAATTCTCAATTGAAATACTTGAAGAAGAAGGTCTTCAACAATTCATAAAAGAAGCATTTTCAGAAAAATAAACATTAATAGCTGATATTTCAAACAAAAGGCGCTCAAAATTGAACGCCTTTGTTTTTTAATTTTATTTCCATTTTAATGTTTCCATGAGCCTCTGCATATCATTTTTAATATAACTCGCTGCAGGCATTATAGAATCAAAATTAGGTTTGGTATAAAAATAAACCGATCCGGTAATGAAATGCTTCGTACTATCTGTCACATAAAATTGTGAATTGGTAGCTGCATTTCCATTCACCTGATAGAACATTCCGTATACTTTTTTTTCAGGGTTTAAATACGGCTGCTCTAATATATCATCAGCCTTAATAACATGCTCGTAAGTTAGTTTTTGAGCATCTTTCAGCAGTTTTTCTATGTTATTATTTACGGGTTTATAGGTCAGATAAATAGTCGCTTTCATCTTTGGATACGTAATTGCAAAACCACATTCCTTTTCTCCTTTAATTACTGCTGCCTCGTTCATCTGAAAAGCAAAGGGGCATGTGTTTTCAAAGTTTACATATTTAGCTACCGGATAATCCAAACGTAAAAAACCGGCCGGTTTTGGCAATACATCGTCTTTACAGCTTATA
Organism: Flavobacterium salmonis; assembly: GCF_903819435.1. GTDB lineage: Bacteria > Bacteroidota > Bacteroidia > Flavobacteriales > Flavobacteriaceae > Flavobacterium > Flavobacterium chungangense. The sequence goes on from NZ_CAIJDP010000060.1 coordinate 577,608, forward strand.
ACAGTCAGGCTCAGCAAAATTATTGCTATCCAAATTGCTTTTTTTAACATCTTATTCTATTGTTACTTTTATTTGTTTAATACGTTTTTTATCAACTGCTTCTATTTCAAAGAGACAATTTTCAAACGTTACTTTTTGGTCTTTTTTAGGAAAATTGCCCAGAATTTCAAGTATAAGACCTGCTAACGTTTCTGCCTCACCCTTGTGTGATTCAAATATGGCTTCATCAACATCAATAATCCTATAAAAATCCTTTAAGTTAATTTTCCCTTCAAAAAGAAAATTCTTTTCATCAATTTGAGAAAAATTCAAGTGTTCGTCATCAAACTCATCACTGATATCTCCTACGATTTCTTCAATTACATCTTCTAAAGAAACTAAACCTGACGTTCCGCCATATTCATCAACCACAATCGCCAAATGACTTTTCAGGCCCTGAAAATCTTTTAGCAGGTTATCTAATTTTTTATTCTCAGGAACAAAAAAGGCCTCTCTGATTAATGCTGTCCAGTCAAATTCGACCTTATCAATATGAGGCAATAAATCTTTAACAAACAAAACGCCTTCAATCTGGTCAATATTATCACGATATACCGGAATTCTTGAAAATCCTTTCTCAATTATCTTTGTATAAATTTCTTCAAAAGATTCTGATATTTCCAATGCAAAAACATCAATCCTGGGACTCATTACCTGTTTGGTATCTGTATTTCCAAAAGAAACAATTCCTTCCAGTATTTTTTGTTCCTCACTCGATGTTCCTTCAGAATCAGTAAGTTCTAATGCCTGCGAAAGCTGGTCAACCGAAAAGTTTGTTTTTTGTTTCCCTAATTTATTGTACAAATATAGCGTAACTGCACGCATTGGCAAACTTACGGGTGAAAGTAATTTATTTAAAAAAGCAATTGGGTAAGCGACATGTTTGGCAAATTTTATATTGTTCCGGCTGGCATAAACTTTAGGAAGAACTTCTGCGAAAAGCAAAATCAGGAAAGTAACAAGAATTACTTCTAAAACAAATTTTAATAAAGCCGAATTGATATCTGCAAAAATATTTCTGCCAATAAATGAGAACAGGATTACTACTCCAATATTCAAAAAATTGTTAGTTACTAATAATGTTGCTGCGAGTTTTTTTGGTTTATCTAAAAGATTGGAAATTATTTTCCCCTTCGGATTATTTTCCTGCAAAACATCTTCAATTTCTTTTTGAGACAAAGAAAAAAAGGCAACTTCAGCACCAGAAACAATCGCTGATAAAAAAAGTAAAATAAATATTCCGACAAAACCTATAATCAGATTAGTATCGGCAGACGCAAAAAATAAACTGGGCTCCAGGTCCAAATTAAAAAAAGATTAGTTAAACAATTAAAAAGGCAAATCATTAATAGGTAAGCCTTCATTCGTATTTTCAAAATTAGTGTTTTTTGGTAATTCTGAAGCCTGATGTGGCCTATTGTGTTCTGTTTCTTTTTTGGTTGTCAAAAAAGTAAATTCGGTTACCTGAATTTCGGTAGTATGTTTTATCGTTCCGTCTTCGGCTTGCCATTGCCTTGATTTTATACGTCCCTCGATATATATTTTATCCCCTTTAGACAAATATTTTTCGCAAATTTCCGCCGCTTTATTACGCACAACTAAGTTATGCCATTCTGTAGAAGTAATTTTTTCGTTTGTTGTCTTATTGATATATACTTCATTTGTTGCCAACTGAAATCGGCCTATGCAATTACCTCCGTCAAAATAATGCATTTTAACATCGTCGCCCAAATGGCCTATCAACATTACTTTATTTAATGTTCCATTCATGATATAACATTTGTGTTTGTATCAAAGGTAATTTTTTTTAACGATTTAGTTCTTCCTTTTCGATAAAATTATAAATAACAATTGGGAATGGAAACGATTTTAAGTCACTAAATTTCAATCCATTAACTAAAAAATCATTGACTTTTATTTTCCAGAACTGTATATGCAAATGTTGATGTGAAAGTTTATGAATAATTGTTGCGTGAGAACATACCTCAATACCGGTAATTTTATAAGAAGACAAAATACCCTGCTGAACAGTTTTTGTAATAAAATCAAAGCTGACAATTTCATCTGTTTCTAATAAAGGAAATTCATATAAATTATGCCAAATACCCTTTGCAGTCCTCTTTTGAATTAATGTATTGCCTTCTACATCCTCTAATATCAGATAATTAAAGAAGCGATTTGTAATTTTTAGCTTTTTAGATTTTACTGGTAAAACTCCCACCTTCTTCTTTTGCAATGCCAGACAACTTGTATTGAAGACACAAACACCACAATTTGGATTTTTAGGAACGCATTGTATGGCACCAAATTCCATTATTGCCTGATTAAAAATTGCAGGGTTATCTTTAGGCATCAATTCATGCGCTAAGGCGGTAAATTCTTTTTTAGTCGCAGGCAACGCAATATCGGATTCAATATCAAAATAACGGGAAAGCACTCTGAAGACATTCCCATCTACCACAGGAACCGCTTCATTATAGGAAAAAGAAGCAATTGCAGCAGCTGTATATTCACCAACCCCTTTTAATTTTAAAAGATCATGATAAGTAGCCGGAAAAACTCCGTTTAAATCATTTGCAATAAACTGAGCTGTTTTATGTAAATTTCTTGCCCTGGAATAATATCCAAGTCCCTGCCACAGTTTTAAAACTTTCTCTTCATCCGCATTAGCCAAATCAAAAACAGTAGGAAATTCCTCTGTAAAAGAAAAAAAATAAGGCATTCCCTGAGCGACTCTTGTCTGTTGCAGCATAATTTCTGAGAGCCAAATATGGTACGGATTGACAGTATTTCGCCACGGCAAATCACGTTTGTTTTGTAAATACCATTTTATCAGTAGGTTATGAAATTTCATTGCAAAATACTTAGAATGCAAAAGTAAATGTTTATGTAATTAAAATTTAACGAATTAGCTTGATTAATTATTTTTTTAATTCCTATATTTGCAAACTCAAAAAAATAGTACATCATTTATAAAATAAAAATAGGAAAGAAAATGACGAAAGCAGATATCGTAGCAAAGATTTCAGAGAAACTAGGTCTTGAAAAAGGAGATGTTCAAGCAACAGTAGAAACTTTTATGGAAGAAGTTAAAACTTCATTAGAAACTGGTGACAATGTTTACCTAAGAGGTTTCGGAAGTTTCATCGTAAAGACCAGAGCTGAAAAAACAGGAAGAAACATTTCTAAAAATACCACAATCAAAATTCCTGCACACAATATTCCTGCTTTTAAACCTGCAAAAGTTTTTGTAGAAGGAGTTAAAACAAACAACGAAGCAAAATAATACTATTAATTAATCATAAAATCGACACGATATGCCAAGTGGTAAAAAAAGAAAGAGACATAAGGTAGCTACTCACAAAAGAAAAAAAAGAGCGAGAGCTAACCGTCACAAAAAGAAAAAGTAGTTTTAAACTACTTTTTTCTTTTTAAACCGTTCATTGAAATTGAGATTAGATTATAAGATCGCCAGGTAGTTCGATTATTAGATTTCTAAAAATCAAACAATCAAATAATACAAAAATCTAACTCCCCGGGTACAATACCTGTTAAAAATATTGTTTAATCCATCCTTGTAGAAGTTGATGGTTTTTGGTTTATGGTTATTGGTTATTTTGCCGACAACTATCAACACAAACAACCGACAACCAATTCACGGATAAAAATTTACAAATGAATAAAGAATTAATTATTCGATCAAGTTCAGATTTCGTAGATTTTGCCTTATTAAAAGATGGAAAACTAATTGAATTACACAAGGAAGAAGAGAAGAGCAACTTTCAGGTTGGTGATATTTTTATTGCCAAAATCAGAAAACCTGTTGCAGGACTTAATGCTGCTTTTGTAAATGTAGGCTTCGAAAAAGATGCCTTTTTACATTATCACGATTTAGGACCGAACTTAGCTTCCCAACTGAAATTCATAAAACTTGTAAGCGCAGGTAAATTAAAAGATTTCTCCCTAAAGACCTTTCAGTTTGAAAAAGAGATTGACAAAGATGGCATCATTACTGATATTTTAAGTGCCAATCAATCTGTCTTAGTACAAGTTGTAAAAGAACCTATATCTACCAAAGGTCCAAGGATAAGCGCTGAGCTTTCATTGGCAGGAAGATTTATTGTTCTCGTTCCGTTTTCTGACCGTGTTTCTATTTCACAAAAAATAGAAGACAAAAAGGAAAAGGATCGTCTAAAAAAACTTGTATTATCGATCAAACCTAAAGGATTTGGTGTTATTGTTCGCACAGTAGCCGAAGGCAAAAATACAGCCGAATTAGAAAAAGATTTGCAGAACCTGCTTGGCAGATGGACTGCAATGTGTAAAAAATTACCAACTGCTCATCATCCATCCAAAGTATTAGGAGAGCTTAACAGAGCTTCTTCAATATTAAGAGATGTATTTAATGATACCTTCAGCGGTATCCAAATAGATGATGAAGAGTTGTTTCATCAAACGAAGGATTACCTGCAAGAGATTGCACCTTCAAAACAATCAATTGTGAAGTTTTATCAATCAAACGACACTCCGATTTTTGAGAAATACAATATAGAGAGACAAATCAAAACTTCATTTGGAAGAACGGTTTCGATGAGCAAAGGTGCTTATCTTATTATCGAACACACTGAAGCTCTTCACGTTATAGACGTAAACAGCGGAAACCGTTCTAATAAAGCGACTAATCAGGAAGATACCGCCATGGAAGTAAATATGATTGCTGCCGCTGAAATTGCCAGACAACTTCGTCTCCGTGATATGGGTGGAATAATCGTAGTTGATTTTATCGATATGTCTAATCCTGAAAACAGGAAAGTTTTGTTCGACTTCTTGCGAGAAGAAATGAGCGACGATAAAGCAAAACATAAAATATTACCGCCAAGTAAATTTGGTTTAGTACAGATTACAAGACAGCGCGTAAGACCAGAAGTTAATATTAAAACCAGAGAAGAAGATCCAAACAATGAAAATGGCGAAATTGAAGCGCCAATTTTAATCATTGATAAAATCGCACTGGATTTAGACCGACTTTTAAAAACCCACAAAAATGTTGTACTTAATGTACATCCTTTTGTGGCTGCTTACCTCAGTAAAGGTTTTCCATCCTTACGTTCAAAATGGTTTTTTGAGCATAAGAAATGGGTGAAAATCATACCTCGTGACGCTTACACGTACTTAGAATATCATTTCTACGATAAAAAAGGAAATGTTATTTCAGAATAAAAACAAAAACCGCCTCTCGAAAGACTGGCGGTTTTTTTATGGCTTCTTTTTATTATAAATTTTAAGCCTATAAGAAAATTAAAATTTGCTTTTTTTAGGAGCTATTTCCAGCTATCCACTTGTATCTTTTCCTGGCTAAAGGAGCCAGAAAAAGGATACCGCTCCTATCTGGGCTAAGGCTCTCATTTTCATAAGATGATTTTATATCAAAAATATTCTAATAAATCATAATGTCATCCTGAGCGGAGTCGAAGGCTTTCCGATACAAAATGGCTTCGACTCCGCTCAGCCTGACAAACAATATATTATTTCTAAAAATTGGAATTTGGAATTTATTCAGCTGTTTTGGAATTGGAATTTTAAAAATTTATTCCCTCACAATTTCTATTCTTCTTCTAATTTCATTTCCAAAAGCATCTACAACCGTAATGTAATGTGTCCCTGAAGTTGGCGTAATAGGTAATTCATGAAACGTTTTTGTCGTCGCTTTATAAACATCGTCCACGTACCAAAACAATTCTTTATCTCTTTCCGAATAAGCTACTTTCAAAATTACCGGCTGTACTTCGCTGTTAAAATTCTTCGTTAAATAAATTTTACTGTTTGTTTTCGGATAAATAAAATCCATTGTTTTAGATTGAACTCCTTCGCAGCCTTCTTTAAACGGAGGCAACGGCAAATACTCGATATGCTGACTTTTATAATACCAGGCCATTACCGGAGGCAAAACAAACCAGCTTTTAGTCACGATATCATCAACACTTTCACAACTGCTATTGACCTGAAATCGCTCTGTTTTATCCAAATGTACCTTTTTATGATACGGACAAACAGCAGTTGATTTTCCTTTTTTAGAAACCCACTGTTTAATTTTTGGGCAATCCTCTTTGGCTAAATAGCCGCTTAAACGGCAAACCTGAACATTTTCTAAATCTTTATAAGGCGTTTCAAACCATTTTTGTCTTGGTAATAAATTAAAAACATCAAATAAAATGGGTGCTGCACTAGTAACTCCTGTTAAAGTTGGTCTTCCCTCACCTGTTGCATTCCCAACCCAAATTCCAACTACATATTTCGAATTTGTTCCTATTGCCCAGGCATCTCGATTTCCAAAACTAGTTCCTGTTTTCCAGGCAATTTTCAAGGAGCTGTCATAAAACTTCCATGCTTCATCGCCTTCTGGTCTGTTCACTTCTTCCATTGCGTTATAGGTTAGCCAAATTGCTCCGGCTCCCATTATGTTTTTTTGATCGGTTTCCGAACCAAAATCAGGTTCAAAATCATTTTTATAATTCAGTTCTGCAAATTCCTTTGTTCGATACTTTGCTTGATTTTTAGTGTAATAATTTACTGTCGATGATAATCCTGCATAGGTTCGGCACAAATCCCATAAGTTACTTTCGGCACCACCCAAAATAAGTGATAATCCATAGTGATCAGGAGTTTTATTAATGTCTCTCAATTTGAATTTCTGTAATTCTTCATAAAACTTATTCACGCCAAAATCCTGCAGCATCAAAACTGCCGGAATATTTAAGGAACGTGATAATGCACGATGCGCCGGAACAGCGCCATCAAATGTTAGATTAAAATTCTGCGGTGTATATCCTGCAATTTGAGTTGGCACATCAGCCACTAAAGTGTTCGGCAATAATTCACCATCGTCAAGCATTCCGGCGTACAAAAGCGGTTTCAAAATACTTCCGGTACTTCTTGGTGCATCAATAATGTCAACATCTTTTTGATGGTCTTTGTCTGTTGGAGCATTTCCAACATAACTCATCACATTTCTGTTCGAAACATCAATTACCAAAATCGCCAGATTGTTTACTTCATTCTGCTTGTACTGGTTGTAATAATACTTCGCAATTTGGTTGACCCTATTTTGCAGAGCGTAATCTATGGTTGTTTTTACCCTGGTTCCTTCTTCGTTTTTTGCCACACGCTGTAATAAATGAGGTGCAATTTGAGGCAAATCATAAGGTTTTTGGGGTAATGGTTCTTCTACAGAAAGTTCGTAGGTCTGTTTGTCAATTATTCCTTCCTGATGCAATTTTAATAAAAGTCTGTTCCGTTTATTCAATAATTTGATCTGATTTTTGCCGGGATAAATCAAACTTGGAGCGTTTGGCAAAACAGCTAAAGTCGCATTTTCCGCCCACGACAATTGGTTCGATTGCACGCCAAAATAACGCCAGGAAGCCATTTCCAAGCCAACGACGTTCCCTCCAAAAGGAGCATGAGCCGCATACATTTCTAAAATTGTATTTTTAGAATAGCCCAATTCTAATCGTGTTGCCAGAATAATTTCGATTAATTTTTCAAAATAAGTTCTTCCTTTTCCTTTTCTTGATAATCGTATAACTTGCTGTGTTAACGTACTTCCGCCTCGAACAACTTTCCCTGCTTTGTTATTTTGTTTAATGGCATTTACCATCGCCACAGGATTAAAACCAGGATGTTTATAGAAATATTCGTCTTCAAAATAGACAATACATTTTTTGAATTTATCAGGCACACTGTCTTGCGCAGGAAAACGCCATTGTCCATCGTTGGCTATTTTTGCACCAAGCAGTTCTCCTTCTTTACTTTCAATTACCGTTGAATAGGGTTCCTGAAATAATGTTCGGGGTATGGAGAAATAATAAATCAACAAGAGTATAAATACACTTGCTGATTTTATTTTATTCTTTTTTATCCAATTTATAATGCGTTGTGAGAACGCAATTAATTTATTTTTCAAAGTGATTTGGGAGTTTTTTTGTCCTAACAGGTTTCAAAAACCTGTTAGGATACACATATCTTGAAATTTACTTCACAACCTCAACCCAGAATCCTTTTGTTCTGGCTAAGAATGTATTATCATACATAGCCTCACATTGTAATCCAGGCAGATAATAATTTCCTAAATAAGAAGCATTCAACAGAATTCTAAAGACTTTTGTTTCTCCGGCTTTCATTCCAAAATAGAAATTAGTTCTGTCGTCACGAATATCAATATAGTCGGCAATATTGCTTGTTGCGTCTCCATAATCTGTAAAACGGGTATTTACAATTTCAAAACCTGAAGGCAGAATTTGCGATAATGCAACGTTTTTAACATGTTCATTTCTTTGATTTCTAATAGTAACCTCAGCAATAAACTCCGTTCCCTGACTGATTTTTGAAACATTAATAACACTTCCTTTTCTATTTTTGAAAACAATAGAAGCCGAAACATCACTTTCAATTGCTTTCTCTTGTCCGATTGGCAGTATTCCGGTATTTAAAACACGTACGTAAACCGTATTCTTTTTAATATTTTTCAGCGTTACGCTATTAGCACCCGTTTGAACAACCAAACTTCTTTCTGCAATTGTTTTTTTAGTATTAATCGTCTCACCTTTTCCATTTTTTCTGAACTGAATATTAATTCCTTTAGGACCATTGCTGACCGCGAATTTAGACATTGCATATAAACAATAAGCCGTTGTCTGCGTGCTCATCCATTGATTGTTTGACATTTGTTTGGCTAATTTTGCAGCCATCACAAATGCTTTTTGTTTTTGTCCCAAAAGCAGCATTGTTTCTAAAGCCATTGCTCTGTTTCTCTCGCTTGAACCATAATAGTAATAATTATAGTTACTCGATTCGTCTTCAATTTTACTATGTAAAAACAAATTCAATCCAGCCGATTTTTGACCCGCCAAAACATAAGCAGCCGCTAAACGAAGCTTACTTTCGTTTGAAATTCCTTTGGTTTCTCGTAATCTGTTCATTGAAGATAAATCAGCATTTCCGGCCAAAGCTAAAGTGTATAATCTGTAAGCCTGAGCTAAATCATTTCCGTATTTCGCTTCAAAACGCCATTGTTTGGCTTCGCGTTGCTGGTACGAAATCCATTTTGATTTGAAATTAATTGGCAGCACATAGCCTTTTTTATCTGCTTCAATTAAGAAATGTCCGGCATATGAAGTTCCCCAATCGTCTGCAATTGTATTTCCCTGCCAGTAAGCCACTCCTCCATTTGATAATTGAAAACTTCCTAATCTTGCAATTCCGGCAGTAATATTCTTTTGAATAATTCCTTTTCGGGTCGCATCTAAATCAACAACATCATTCAAGTACAATTGTGGAAAAACAGACGAAGTCGTTTGTTCTACACATCCATGAGGATATTGAATAAGATATTGCAATCTTCCATTCAAATTCATCGTTGGCATTGACGAAACCTCTAATCTTGCTTTATTGCTTCCTGAAACTCCAAACGTTTTCCATGAAATTGTTTTAGTACTGTTTGGAGGCAGAATCACATCAGTAAAAGCATTTGTAACCGGGTTTGGATTCGTCATATCAATTTCAACATCATAAACCGATTTCTCTTTTCCAGAAGTTGCAATTACTTGTACTTTTGCAATTCCGGTAGCAGAACCTACAACCAAATTGAAATAGGCCATTTTTTCATCAGGTGAACTAAAAGTTAAGGATTGCATTGCACTTCCCATAACTTTTAAACCATTGCTTGTTTTTATCTGAATCGAAACATTTTTGATATTATTTTCTGTTGCAAAAACCGTAACCGGAATGGTAACTTTTTCTGAAGGAGAAATTTTTCTTGGCAACGAAGCCAAAACCATCAGCGGACTCTTAACCGGAGTTGCTTTTTCAACGCTTCCGTAAGCACTTGTATTCGCATCGCCCGCAACCACCATAGTTCGAACAGAACCAATATATTTGGGTAATTTTAATTGATGTGATTTTGTTTGCCCTTTTTCTAATTTAAACGGACCATAATAAAGCACTACAGGTTTAAAACGATTTGCTTTTTTAGCTTTTCCACCTCCTAAATCCTGATCTCCACCAATACTGAAAATCTGATTTATTTTTCCGCCATAGGCTCCTATTACATCGTCATAAATATCCCAGGTTTTAACACCCAAAGCTTCGCGAACATAAAAACTATCCCAGGCATTTGGTGTTTTAAAACGAGTTAAATCGAGTAAACCTTCATCAACAACCGCAATGGTATACGTCATTTCCTTTCCTGTCTTTTCGCCAACTTTTACCGTAAAGGTCTGCTCTGGTTTTAATACATCCGGCATTGATAATGTTGGAACCAAAATGGTGTTTTTATCCACCACTTCAATCGGAACAATTCCGTACATACGAATAGGCGAATCGTTTTTCGTTGACGCATGAGGTTGTAATAATGTGATATTAAAATATACATTTGGAGCCATTGCCGAAGTTATCGGAACCTCAACTTTTGTTTCTCCTTTTTGCGTTTTTGCCCAAATAGTCTGAACTACTTTTGATCCGTTTTCTATTGAAATCAAAGCGCGTCCGCCTTCACTTGAAGGAAAAGAGATTTGCGCTTTTTCGCCAACGGCATAGTTTTTTTTATCTGTAGAAAAAACCAACATATTGGCTGTTGAAGCATCTCTGTTACGCGTTTTTCCAGACCAAATTGGCCAATCAATATTTACAGTCAAAGCTGTCGCATGACCGTCTGCATTATCTGAAACACGGATTAAGTAACGTCCCCATTCTTCATCGGTTAACGAAAACTGAACACTTCCTTTTCCACTTGAATCGGTATTGATTACAAAGGTTTTGTATGATGTTGTCGCATTCGAAGAATTATAATTCGATAAATTATCGCTCGAAGCATCCCACCACCAACGCCATTCTACTTTATATACTTTTACTTCCAGATTTCGTACCGATTTTGGTCTTCCATTTTCATCGACCGTCACAATATCAAAACGATTGTTGGTTCTGGTTTCCAGCATGCCGTATTTATTCGGTTCCGGCGATTTAATTCCGACATAAGTTTTATATGGAGAATAAGTCGTCGAAATAACATCAGTACTAAAATCTCCGCCTTCTTCATACACTTTTGTAATGAACGAAGCACGAAGCATTCCCGGTGCCTGACCTTGTAATTTTGGTTCAATATTTACTGATGCTTTTCCGTTTTCATTTAATTTTCCGGAGAACACATTTATTTCTTCTGTGCTGAATTGACGTACTAAATCATCAAAACTAAATTTCTCATACCCTTTGAAAGTAGTTGTTTGCTGAGAAAATTTCGCCTGCATTTCTACATTGAGATTTTTAGCAATCGCACCGTGAAGCCAGGTTACTTCAAGATTGTCTGTATTCAGGTAAGACGATGAAAGTGTCTTTCTGGTAAATGTATTTTTGATTTTTAAACGATTTGGTTTGATCGTTTCGATTTTGATACTTTTATAAAATTTTGCGCCACCAACACTTACCATTGCCTCCCAATTCCCAGTTGGTGCCTCAGCACTGGTTGGAACTGTAAAAACGTAATGATTTAGTTCATTAGTCTTTTGAACCGTCTGATAAACGGTTTTACCATTCGGATCATTTAATCTAAATTTGATTGGATGTGATTTTGGAAGTTTATTTGAAGCATCATTCAAAATGAAAGATAAATACAGATTATCTCCCGGACGCCAAACACCTCGCTCTCCATAAATAAATCCTTTTAACCCTTTTTGCAAGGTTTCGCCCGCAACATCAAAATTACTTACAGACAACGAAAGTCCGTCATCCAGTTTCACGTAAGTTGATTGATCTCCCAAAGAAACAATAGCAAAATAAGCGAATTTATCCAGCTGAAAAGAAGCAATTCCTTCACTGCTTGTAGCTTCCGTTCCAATTTTCTGTTGTTGGAAATTATATAAATCCACTCTTGCATTCGAAATTGGTTCTGTCGTTACAATATTATTTACAACGAACAAATACGATTTATTTTCGCCTCTTTTGGCAATTACCCCTACATCGGTCGCCAGAATATTAGTCGCAATTTTGGCATTGTAATAATAAGAACCAGAACATGGATCCTGACTTTCTCTCCATTCGTAATCATCATAATAGTAATCATCGTAGGAATTGCCACTATAGTTGACGTCATTTTCATCCACTTCTTCCTCTTCTTCATCATTTGAATCTTCTTCTGAATTTTCACATTTATATAAAGAGTATTTCTTTTTATAAACAAATTCAACTCTGTAAATAGCTCCCGGTTCCGGTGTAATGATTTTAGATAAATCCAAAGCAAAAGTGTTCCATTTACTTGGATTGACCAGTTTACTTTCGCTTAAATTCAAGGTTGTTTTAGCGACTGGCTGTGCCACTTTCTTGAGATTCTGACTGCCATTTAATTCATTATACTGAAGAAACTGCAGAATATTGTTTTTGTAAATCTTATACACTTTAACATCAACCGCACTTAAATTTACAGCTTCGAAATTCAGTTTTAAATTATTGGAACTTGGCAGAATTGTTCCATTTTTAATAAAACGGATACTTGGTTTTATTTGGTCAAAAGAGATTTTCTCAGTGTAATTCGAGTCCATTTTTTTGCCATACTGGCTTTCGATTCCCTGAAAAACTTCTACCAATAAATCTCCAACAATAATTTGCGCCGGCTCGGCCGCTTCCTCTTCTACCACTTCAACAATATCTTCAACTGTAGCCGCAGCACTATCGATAACCACTGTCGCACTATCAACAATAACTGTTGATGAATCTACAAGAGAAACTACTGAATCTTCAACCGCTATTGGTACAGGAATTTCTTTTGGAACAATTGCTTTTTCATTGCTAAAATAAACTTTCAATAAATTCCCCTGCGTTGAAAATTTAAGATTATTGGTATTCTGAATCGAAACCAATCCTTTGAAATCCTGTCCTTTTTCTAAAGGCTCAGAGAAATTGATGGTTAACGACTGATTGCTTCCATCCGGAATTTCGACTTTTACAATTTTAAATTCGTTTATATTCGTAATTGGAACATCGATTTGTCCTTTCTGATCAATATCAAAATCGCTTCCGTCGTAAATAATCTCCAGATTTGTTGCTTCCGAATAACGCTGAATACTGTCAATTATAAAATGGAACTCTTTACCTGAACCCGAATTTTTCTCAAATTTAATTTTAAGATCATTTCCTTTTTGCTTAGCTTCAACCAGCTTTTTAGCGGTTTCAATATCAATATTATCCGCTGTTTTTAAAACGCAGTTTAAATATTGATATTCTTTGCTGTACGATTGAATATCGGCAGTATTTATCGTAAAATCCTGCTTGATGGTTTTGACCGTAAAATTGAAATCAGAGAGTTCCTTTTCTTTCTCTTTTGGAAGCGTGATAATCTTATCTAAGTTTAAAGTAACCTGATATTCTGTTCCGGGTTTTAGCTTTTTTTCGGGGATAAAAGTAATGGTGTTAGGAGAAAGTGCCACGACTTTTCCGTCGACACTTGGAGAAATATCAAATAAATCGCTGTCTAAAACCTGATTGGCTTTCCAGTCTTTTTTATCGAAAGCCAAAACCACCCGAATATCAGATTCCGACGAGACTAATCCTCCCGTGAAACTGACTATATACTCTTTAAATAATGAAAAATCGGAATTGAAATCGGCTGCTGATTTTCTGCCGCAAGATTGAAAAATAAAAAACACACAAAACACGAGAACTAATCCTTTTGCTTTCACTTTTATTTAGAGTTAATGGGTTACGAATTTTAAGAAATGACAGAACGTTTTAACATTTTACTATTAAAACCATAACAAGCAAAATGCCAATTATATTGTAGTAAATGTAAAATAATTTTCGAAACTTTTTAAGAGGAATTTTCTTTAAGCTAAAATAATTTAATTGAAGTAAAAAAGAGAGATTTATTTACGTCTTTCAATAAAAAAACGTTTCATTAAATCGGCAGCTTCATTGGCCATAATTCCAGAAACGACAGTAGTTTTGGGATGCAGTTTTGTTCCCATAACCATAAAACCACGTTGTTCGTCACGGGCACCAAAAACAATTTTTGAAATCTGACTCCAGTACAAAGCTCCGGCGCACATTTGGCAAGGTTCAAGAGTCACATATAAAGTACAATCTTTTAAATATTTTCCACCCAAAAAATTCGCTGCTGCCGTTATGGATTGCATTTCGGCGTGGGCTGTAACATCATTTAGCAATTCTGTTAAATTATGACTGCTTGCAATTACTTTATTAGCCACAACAATGACAGCTCCAACAGGAATTTCACCTTTTGCGTAAGCCATTTCAGCTTCCTGCAAAGCTTTTTTCATAAAATATTCGTCGGTGAAAGGATTTATCATAACTGCAAAAATAGAAATTTTCCACTTTATTTTTATTACTTTTAAATCCTGAAATTCAAGCATGGAAAGAAATTACAAAATCACCATACCGGAACCCTGTCACGAAAAATGGGATAAGATGACACCAAAAGATAATGGACGTTTCTGCATGAGCTGTTCTAAAACAGTCGTTGATTTTACTGCCATGCTTCCGAATGAAATTCAGCATTTCTTTATTCAAAATCGAAATGGAAGTATTTGCGGCAGATTTAAAAAGTCACAATTGGATGCTATTACAATCCAAATTCCGGATCGTATTTTATATTCTCAAACGCATTATCATAAAATGTTTTTACTGGCTTTGTTTATTACTATGGGAACAACTTTATTTAGTTGTTCGGATAAAGAAGGAAACAAAAGTAGAATTGATAAGATTGAAGTTGTTGAGGATGACAAATCAAAACAAAACAAGAGTGAGAAAGTATTACATAAAAACAGTGATTTTATTGAAGTCTCCACTTCACCAAAAAATGCTCCTGTAAAATTTGTAAAACCGATAACTACAGATTGTGTAGAAACAACTTACGATAACAACAAATCATCATCAAAAACAATTACGCAAGATTCTATTGTAGAAGAAGATCTTTACATCACCGGAGCTGCAATTGAAACAACTCCATATTATCCGGGTGGGATCAACAGTTTTTATCAGTTTTTAGTAACCGAATTTAAACTCCCTGAAGACAATGAAAAGCCAGAAGCCAGAATTATGGTTTCGTTCGTAATAGAAAAAGATGGTTCCTTGTCATCATTTGAATTCCCAAAAAAAGTTGATCCAAAAATAGAAGCAGAAGTAAAACGTGTTTTAAAACTGGCTCCAAAATGGCAATCAGGAGAACAAAATGGTAAAAAAACCCGAACTAAATATAGCTTACCAATATCGTTTCAATAATGGAAGAAAAACATAAAATAACCATTCCACAACCCTGCCACGAAAACTGGGATAAGATGACACGAAAAGATAATGGACGTTTCTGCATGAGCTGTTCTAAAACAGTCGTTGATTTTACTGTCATGCTTCCGAATGAAATTCAGCATTTCTTTATTCAAAATCGAAATGGAAGTATTTGTGGCAGATTTAGAAAGTCACAATTGGATGCTATTAGCATCCAAATTCCAGATCGCGTATTATATTCTCAAACGCATTATCGTAAAATATTTTTACTGGCTTTGTTTATTACTATGGGAACAACTTTATTTAGTTGTTCGGATAAAGATGGGAACAAAAATAGAATTGATAAGATTGAAATTATTGACAATACAGAACAAAATCAGGATGAAGAAATTGCCTCATCATGTTATGGACATGAGATAGAATCTAAAAAACCTAAAAAAATAAAACGCAACAACGCAATCACAATGATGGGACTAATAATCCCTCCTAATGTTAGTGAGACAGGAAATTTTAAATATCATATTATATATAGTCAACCTGATTTGGATGTTTTACCTGTTCCTGAAAATGGGATGAAAAAATTCTATAAATTTTTCAATAAAAATTATACTGCACCAACTAAAGGTAAAATTGATGTCTTATTTGTGATAGAAGAAGATGGTAGTCTGAGTAATTTTAACATCGTCAAAAATACGCCAATAGAAATAGGAGAAGAAGCTATCCGAATCTTAAAAATGGGACCCAAATGGATTCCCGGAAAACGAAAAAATCAAAGTGTACGATCATCTTACACATTATCAATTTCACTTTAAATATGCAAAAATATTACACTAAACTGTTTTTACTGACTTTGTTTTTTATTATTGGAACAACTTTATTTAGCTGTACCGATACAGGCAACAAAAAACAAAATAACGAAATTGAAGTTGTTGATGCAGAAAAAGATGAAATCAACAAATCAGAACAGATTCCTGATTCCTCTCATCTCTCAAAAGAAGATAAACCGGAACATCCTGAAAAAAATATTGAACTCAATAATGAAGAAGTTATTTCATCGCCCAAAAAGGCAAATCAGGTAAAATCTGTAAAACCGAAAGAAAATATTACCAATCCTGAAAAAAACAAAAAAAACAGTACTTCAAAAAAGGAAGCCTTAACTAATCCGGAAGTTCCTCTTAATAAAAATGCAGAATTCCCGGGCGGGATTGATCAATTCCATAGTTTTTTTATGAAAGAATATAAAAAACCGGAAGGCGTAAGTTATTGGAAACTCAATTTCACACTTGCATTTGCAGTAGAAAAAAATGGTACTGTATCGTTTCTTGAATGTTCTCCTGCGGTTGAAGAACCTCTTGAAAAAGAAATCATCAGGGTTTTGAATTTATGCCCTAAATGGCAACCTGGCGAATTTAAAGGAAAAAAAATCAGGATGCAGTATTCTGTTCCTATTTTATTGAAATAAGACTCTGTCAAAAAAATTAAATTTAAAACCGTAAATTTGCTTTTTATCTCAATAATGAAAAGCAATTTACTTTCCAACATATACAATCCTGCCGATTTACGTCTTTTAAAAGAGGAGCAGCTGGTCCAGGTTGCCCATGAACTGCGTCAATTTATTATTGATGTTGTCTCTGTAAAAGAAGGACATTTGGGAGCAAGTCTGGGAGTTGTAGAACTTACAATTGCTCTGCATTATGTCTTTAATACTCCCGAAGATTTATTGGTTTGGGATGTTGGACATCAGGCTTATGGACATAAAATCCTGACCGAAAGACGAGAAAATTTTCATACTAACAGACAGCTTGGAGGCGTTTCCGGATTCCCAAAAAGAGAGGAAAGTGTTTATGACGCTTTTGGTGTTGGGCATTCATCAACATCAATATCTGCAGCACTCGGAATGGCGATTGCTTCTAAATTAAAAGGAGATTTCAGCAAAGAACATATTGCTGTAATTGGCGATGCTTCAATTGCAAGCGGAATGGCATTTGAAGGGTTAAACCATGCCGGAGTTACTGACGCTAATATTCTAGTCATTTTAAACGACAACGCTATCGGAATTGATCCGAGTGTGGGAGCTTTAAAAAAATATCTGACTGCAGTTAAAAACGGAAAAAATCCAAAACAGAATAACATCATCAAATCTTTAAATTTTGATTATTCAGGTCCAATTGACGGACACGATCTTCCAACTTTAATCAAAGAATTAAATCGTTTAAAAAAGATAAAAGGACCAAAGTTTCTACATATCGTTACCACAAAAGGAAAGGGTCTGCAGCAAGCAGAAGAAAATCAGGTAAAATATCATGCTCCGGGAAAATTTGATGCTTCGACCGGAGAAATTCATTTAAAATCAGAAGAAAATTTACCTCCAAAATATCAGGATGTCTTTGGTTTAACCCTTTTAGATTTAGCTAAAAAGAACGAAAAAATCATCGGAATCACACCTGCTATGCCATCAGGAAGTTCCTTGAAATTTATGATGGATGAACTGCCCGATCGTGCCTTTGACGTTGGAATTGCAGAACAGCATGCCGTTACATTGGCGGCCGGAATGGCGACCCAGGGCATGATTGTGTACTGCAATATTTATTCGACTTTTTTACAGCGTGCCTACGATCAGGTTATTCATGATGTTGCCTTGCAAAATTTACCGGTTATTTTTTGCCTGGACAGGGCCGGTTTGGTGGGTGAAGACGGAGCAACACATCATGGTATCTTTGATATTGCCTATTTAAGAACTGTTCCAAATATGATTATTTATGCTCCAATCAACGAAATTGCGCTTCAGAATATTTTATATACAGTTCAGTCTGTCCCTTTAGACCATCCAATTGCTATTCGTTATCCGAGAGGCCGTGGCGTTTTACCAAAATGGGAAGCAGAAAACTTCAAAAATTATCAAAATATTCCTTTGGGCAAAGCAAGTTGTTTAAAATCCGGAACAAAAACAGCTGTTTTATCTACAGGAGCTATCGGAAATAATGTAATTGCTGCCATAAATGAATTAGGTAATCCAGAAACTATCGCTCATTACGATTTCCCTTTTATAAAACCTTTAGACAATGATTTATTAGACAAAATCTTAATTTCTTTCGACCAAATAATCACTATTGAAGACGGGGCAAAAATTGGTGGTTTTGGAAGTGCGGTTTTAGAATATGCATCAGCAAATAATTTTACAAAAAAAATAGAAAATTTAGGGATTCCGGACATTTTTATTGAACATGGCACAGTAATTGAGCAACAACATTTTTGCAAAATTGACGTTAAAAGTTTAGTAAATCTTTTTTCCAACATTGAAAAATAAGTATTTTGCAGCGCCAAAAAAAAATCAAAAGCTTACCCTAATGAAATTATTCCGATCGACCCTTTTATTATTGTTTTTTTTATTTACTACCAACAATTTTGCTCAGAGTATCATCCGAACTACATTGGATCCTGGCCAGGTGCCGCCACCACCTTCTAATTGGAGCAAAAAAAACAAACTTGGTTTTGACATTTCAGAAATTGCATTCGTTAACTGGAGTGCCGGGGGAACAAGTTCAATTTCTGGATTATTTAAAGGAGAATTTACAAGAACATATAACAAAAAAAATCATAAATGGTTTAATGAACTTATTGTAAAATACGGTATGAATAAGCAAGATGGTACCGAATTGCGAAAAACAGACGATGCTATCCTATTTAACTCTACTTACGGATTTAGAAAAGATACGCTTTCAAATTGGTATTACTCGGCTAAATTCAATTTCAATACTCAATTTACGAACGGATATAATTACCCAAACAGAGATATTGCCATCTCCAAACCTTTTGCACCGGCTTATATCTTTTTGGGAGCTGGAGCTGAAAACTCAAACAAACAAAAAAACAGAACATTTTATTTCTCTCCCATTACTTTAAAAACCACTTTGGTATTAGATCAATATTTAGCAAATCAGGGAGCTTTTGGTGTTAAAAAAGCAGTTTATGCTCCTGATCCGCTTGATCCAGATAACAAGTTTTTAATTGAAGAAGGACAAAAAGTAAAAGCCGAGTTTGGTATTTTATTTACAGGATACATGAAAAATGAAATATATAAAAACATTTTTTATGAAAACAGATTAAGTTTATATACCGATTACCTAAACCGATTTGGAAACGTAGATGTCGATTACGATACCCGTCTGGACCTTGTAGTTAATGCTTATGTAAAAGCAAATATTGGCGTTCATATCATTTATGACGATGATATTAAAACAAAAAAAGAAGTTGTTGATCCAGTTTCCGGTTCAAAATCACAGGTAGATGACGGACCAAGAGCCCAGCTAAGACAGGTTCTGGGTGTTGGTCTTGTATATGCTTTTTAATTAGTTTTTACGCCCGTTAATTGTTTTAAATAATTCCAAAGCATTTCCATCTGTCAAAAGAGAAACAAAATGACAAATATGAAGTAAACGCTCATATAAATTACCTTTTTCTAAATGATGCTTTTCCGGCAGCATTTTCAAAATCAGCTTATCGTAGTTTGAAGCAGTTCCTTCATATTTGTTATTAAAAGCAGTTATAAATTTATCCAGCAAAGTCTGAATGATTTGATAGCCTACAATCTCTTTCTCGATAACTTCACGGCTTTGATAGATTTTATCAACACTCAATTTGATAATATCATTCATCTGTGCTTTGTATTTGCTTTTATCTGTTAAGGCAAAAGGAAAATTCCCGGCCAGAATTGCTTCTTCATTTTCAATAAAAACATCTACAGCATCATTAATCAAAGCGCCAATAGCCAAAGCTCGCAGATAACTGATTCGATCTTCTTTGGTTTCTAATAATTTATATTTAGTAACACCAATGTTATCTTTTACCAGTTTAATCAAATATTCTAAAGCATAATCTTCAGAAACTAAACCCAGATTTATTCCGTCTTCAAAATCGATAATCGTGTAGCAGATATCATCTGCAGCTTCAACCAGATATGCCAAAGGATGTCTTTCAAAACCAATGTCTTCTTCTTCCTTATTGGCGATCATCCCCATATCTTCAGCAACTTCCTGAAAGAATAATTTATCTGACTGAAAGAAACCATATTTTTTATCTGCTATATTGCTGGTTGGTTTTTTTGGCAGACTTTCTTTAGGATATTTCATAAAAGCGCCTAAAGTTGCATACGAAATTCTAAGTCCGCCCTCAATTCCCGGACGGCTTGCCGTAAGTACTGAAAACCCATTGGCATTTCCTTCAAAATCAATAAGATCCTGCCACTGTTTAGCCGTTAATTTATCCTTGTATTTTAATCCGTTTCCGATAGAAAAGTATTCTCCAATCGCTTTTTCACCAGAATGTCCAAAAGGAGGATTCCCTATATCATGTGCCAACGAAGCAGCAGCTACAATAGCTCCGAAATCGTTCATATGATAACCGTGAACTTCTTTTAGATAAGGATATTTTTCGATTATTTTTTTCCCAACCAGGCGTCCCAACGAACGCCCTACAACCGAAACCTCTAAACTATGGGTTAATCTGGTATGTACAAAATCTGTTTTAGAAAGCGGAATCACCTGAGTCTTATCCTGCAAAGATCGAAATGCAGCCGAAAATATGATTCGGTCATAATCAACTTCAAAACCTAATCGTGTGTCATCTTGTTCTACACGTAATCTTTTGGTAGTATCGCCTTGGCGTTTTAGTGATAAAAGTTGTTCCCAGTTCATTATGATATTAGATTGTCGATTAACGATTTTAGATTTTAGGATTTAGAAGAACCAAAAATACATTTTATTTTAGGCCTTTTCTAAAGCTATTAATTCAAGATGTTCTTTTATTTGTTCCTCAAATTTAGATTTTACAACAACAAGAGTTCCGGAATTTTTATCATGCAGACCCAAAGCACGTCCTCTTAAAAAACTCAATGCTTCAAAAGGAAAAATACGCAATAAAGTTCGTGTCAGGATGTTCATAACATCTGGTTTAGAACCATCCTCCATGACAACAATTGTTTTCGTAAAATATTTGGCAGGAGACCGGGAAAGAAATGTTTCTGTCATTCCGTAATACACAAAACTAATAAGACTCCAAAACATATAACGCTCAATCATATCTAATGAATCTATTTGTTTTGCAATCTGCGAAAGATTTAGACAAGTTATGATCAATCTAACGATAATAAGCTTTATTACACCATCTATAATAAAGTTTAAAAATCGCTTTTGTTTTGATGCTAATAAATAATTTGAGATTTCAAAACTCTCCTTCTTCATTTTCTCTCTGATTTAAAAACCAAAAATACATTTTATTTTACGATTTTATAATGATTAAAACTCAAGTGCCGTACTATGTTTAATTTCTCCCATCACAAAAATACTATTCGTATTTCCTATGTTTTCAATAGTTGACAATTTATTCATCACAAAATCCTGATAACTAGCCATATCCTTTACTAATATTTTCAGCATAAAATCATAATCTCCGGCGATATTATAACATTCTATAATTTCCGGAAGTGCAACAATATCTTTCACAAAATTGCTTCCTACATTTTTTGCATGCTCTTTCAGGCGAACGTTGCAGAAAACTGTCATCCCCCGGTTCATTTTTTTCTTATCCAGTAAAGCCACATATTTCGTGATATAACCATCACGTTCTAACCTTTTTATTCGTTCATAAACTGGTGTTACTGTCAAAAATAATTTACTGGCGAGATCTTTTGTGTTAATATTTGAGTTCTCCTGAAGGTGTTTCAGAATAAGCAAATCTGTTTTATCCAGGTTTTCCATAGTTTTTTTTACGGCTAAAAGTTCATTTTAAAGAAACCAACAGTAATTTAAACTGTAAAAAGCAATTTTAAAAGTCTATTTTACTGAAATATACTACAAATATAAGTTATAAAATCTAATACAATAAATTTGTACAGTAAAAAAAGCTGAAATAGAAATGAAAACAAATAACTTAGGTTACCCTCGAATTGGAAGTAAAAGAGAACTGAAAAAAGCCTCTGAATTGTATTGGGCAGAAAAAATTTCGGCTGACGAACTGATGGATGCCGGAAAAGAAATCCGTCTTAAAAACTGGAAATTACAATCGGATGCAGGAGTTGATCTGATTCCGTCTAATGATTTTTCTTTTTACGATCAGGTCCTGGATTTAACTTTGACAGTTGGCGCCATTCCGGAACGTTACTATGAATTCGCCAAATCAAATTCATCACTTGATTTGTATTTTGCAATGGCGAGAGGAGCGCAAAAAGAAGGACAGGATGTTGTGGCGATGGAAATGACAAAATGGTTCGATACCAATTACCATTATATCGTTCCTGAATTTACAAAAAACCAAAAATTCGAATTGTTTTCAGAAAAAATAAGCAATGAATTCAAAGAAGCAAATGCTATCGGAATTAAAACAAAACCTGTTTTAATCGGGCCTGTTTCTTATTTGTTATTAGGAAAAGAAAAAGAAGAAGGTTTTAACCGAATTGATCTTCTGGATAATTTACTTCCGGTTTATTTTGAAATCCTGGAGAAATTACAATCAGAAAATGCTGAATATATTCAATTCGACGAGCCTTTTTTAGCTTTAAATTTAACGGATAAAGACAGAAATGCTTTCACAAAAACGTATAACGAAATCAACAAACGTTTTCCAAAACTTAAAGTTATTTTAGCGAATTATTTCGACTGTTTCGGAGAGAATTTAGAAACGGCTTTAGCTTTGCCTGTTGATACTTTCCATTTGGATTTAGTTCGTTGTCCATCTCAGTTAGATGATATTTTAGAATCCGGAAAACTGGCTTCAAACGTAAACTTGTCTTTGGGAGTTGTTGACGGAAGAAATATCTGGAAAAATGATTTCACAAAATCGTTAGAATTAATCCAAAAAGCAACGGCTGTATTGGGAGAAAACAGGATTTTAGTTGCTCCATCCTGCTCTTTAATTCACAGTCCTTGCGATTTGGACTTAGAAACAAACAATCAGACATTAACTCCGGAAATCAAGCAATGGCTGGCTTTCGCAAAGCAAAAAATCAACGAAATTGTATTATTGAAACAATTCGCTTCAAAAGAAACAGATGTTAAGTTTTCAGCTGATTACGAAAGAAATGTTGTGGCAAACGAAAACCGTAAAATTTCAAAATTAATTCATAATAATGAAGTAAAAGCCCGTGTTGCCGGAATCACAGCCTCTGATGACAAACGCAAAAGTACTTTTGAAACAAGAAGAAAAAGCCAGATTGAAGCTTTAAACCTGCCTTTATTTCCAACCACTACCATTGGTTCTTTCCCTCAGACCGCTGAAGTGAGAAGCTGGAGAGCAAAATTCAAAAAAGGAGAATTAACAACCCAACAATACAACGATTTAATCGAAAAAGAAACTGAAGCTACCATTCGTTTTCAGGAAGAAACCGGCATTGATGTTTTAGTGCACGGAGAATTCGAACGCAATGATATGGTGGAATATTTCGGAGAGCAATTAGCCGGATTTACGTTTACCAAAAACGGCTGGGTACAAAGTTACGGAAGCCGCTGTGTAAAACCTCCCGTCATTTACGGAGACGTCTCAAGACCAAATCCAATGACTGTAAAATGGTCACAATACGCACAATCCCTGACTCCAAAATGGGTAAAAGGAATGTTGACCGGGCCGGTAACAATTTTGCAATGGTCATTTGTGCGTAACGATCAGCCTCGTTCTGAAACCTGCACACAGATTGCTTTAGCGATTCGTGATGAAGTTGTAGACTTGGAAAAAGCCGGAATCAAAATCATTCAAATTGACGAACCTGCCATTCGCGAAGGTTTGCCTTTACGAAAAGAAGAATGGGCAACCTATTTAGACTGGGCTGTAAAAGCATTTAGAATTTCTGCTTCCGGTGTAAATGATGATACGCAAATTCACACACACATGTGTTACAGCGAATTTAACGACATCATTCAAAACATTGCCGATATGGATGCAGACGTAATTACCATCGAATGCTCACGTTCTCAAATGGAACTTTTAGATGCTTTCGCCAACTTTAAATATCCAAACGAAATTGGACCGGGAGTTTATGATATTCACTCGCCACGCGTTCCTTCAAGTACCGAAATGGTTCGTTTACTTGAAAAAGCTTCAGCAGTTATTCCTGTAGATCAGTTATGGGTAAATCCTGATTGCGGTCTTAAAACACGCCACTGGGATGAAACCAAAAAAGCACTGATCGAAATGGTTGCTGCCGCTCAGAAAATGAGAGCAGCCGTAGAAACAGCAGTTTAATTAATATTTTTTTTAGATAATTCTTGTTTTTAGTGCCAACTGGTGAAGTCGGACTCTTGTAGTTATGATTCGTTTCGTCTTCACTTTGTTGGCTTTTTTTTGAAGCAGAATGTTACATTTTTATAATACCTGCCCGTTATCCACAGCAAAAGTATAATGATTATGATGGACGCTGATAAGCAATCATTGAAGTAATCCTGAATATCCGTTACAATCTGCTCATGCAGAACACCCTTTTACAGGAACCGGCAAATCTGAACAACTAAAACACCAACTCTCCGGACTTTGGTCCAGAAGAATAAACAAAGAACACAGAATCGTATATGAAGTAACCAGTGACACGGTTATTATTCACTCCGTATATGGTCATTATTTATAAAAGACAAAACCTCGCAAATTACGAGGTTTTTGTTGTTTTGACTTGTTTTGCTTGCCCAACTTTATGAGCACGAGCCTGAGGCATCGCGCTAGCCTTTGAACTTATCTCTGCTCGGACCAGCCTTTAGATTTGTGAAATAAAACATTCGTAAATTTAAATTAACAACCAAACTGACAAAGTACACCATTCGCGCCGCAAAGTTTTTAGACTTATCCCCCGATTAGGACTTTGTCAGTTTATATTGAATAAGCATCAAATAGTAATTCAGGTTTTAAGACCTAATATCAAGGTTATGAGTGTATTCAATAATTTGGTTGCTAATCCTTAAAAACTTTTCTTATGAACAAATTTAAACATTTTGTTGGCATTGATGTGTCGAAAGAATACTTTGATGCAGTGGTTATTTTAGAAGGGGCTAAAGAAAAATCTATTCATAACCAGTTTGCAAATGATTACAAAGGAATCAAGTTACTTTGTAAATGGCTTAAGGAACACGGTTCAACCAGTGAGAATACGCTTGTTTGTCTGGAACATACTGGAATGTATGGCAAGTTAATTATCAAATATTTAATTGGATTTAATTTCTCACTTTGGGTTGAAATGTCTTTAAAAATTATTCGTAGTATTGGCGTTCAACGAGGTAAGAATGACAAAGTAGATGCTGAAAGAATCGCTTATTATGCAAAGAAAAATCAACAAGAAGCAGTCATCTTCAAAATGCCAAGAAAAGAAGCCGATAAGATTAGAAATTTATTGTCATTGCGTGAAAAATTGGTTACCACAAAAGCATCATTATCACGCAACGCTAAGGAATTAAAATCTTTTGATTTAGAAGTGGCTAAACTTTCTGAAAAACTTCAAAAAAACACCATTAAAGGAATTACTTTAGATTTAAAAAATATTGAAAACCAATTAAATGAAATTATAGTTCAGGATGAAAATCTTACTCGTATTTATGAACTGGTAACTTCTGTAATAGGAATTGGGAAAGTAACCGCCTTGTTTTTAATTTGTTTTACAAACGAGTTTTCGATGTATTCAAATCCACGCCAATTGGCTTGCTATGCTGGAGTTGTACCTTTTGAACACACTTCTGGAAAAAGTGTTCGTTTAAAACCCAAAGTACATTATATGGCAAACAAAAAACTAAAAAAACAATTACACATGTGCGCCTTATCAGCAATTACAAGCGATCCAGAATTAAAGCACTATTATAAAAGAAAAGTAGAAGAAGGAAAAAACAAAATGTATGAAAGAAGAGAGATAGCTTAAAGTTCGTCTAATTTATAATTGTTCTTTTGAAAGGAAAGAGATTAATATTCTCTTCCCCTTCGCAAGACTTATTGCTTTTCGTTAGCAAAATTTATTGAAAAATTCGCAAAAAAAAAGATTTAAATTTTATAGTTTTTTATTTGCTTAAATCATAGTAATCGGGAGCGGGGATTATAAAGCAAAAAAAGCTTATTCATAAAAAAACAAAAACCACTTCGTAATGAAGTGGTTTCTTTGTTTTAACCGCGTTGCAAACGCTACGTTTTGTCTTTTAATTTAAGTAGGTACTCCATAATAAGTGTCGCCATAATTATAGACAAAGCGGTTTTTCTTCAGCAAAAAACCTAAAGTCAACACAAGAGCAATAACCAAAGCTAACGAAATTATAGTACTATATTTTTTCATAAATTTACGTCATCAAAAAAGAAGGTATAAAAGTTTATTAATCCCAATTAACCCTTTCCCAGATTTCTCCTTTAAAAGTTACATATTTTATGATTCCGTATTGTTTATCCCAATATAATGTTTCAGGGTCATCATCTTTACCGCCATGGAATTTTGGTCTTTTATAAACTAATTCATAAACATTATTGAAATTCTTCTGTGATAGTGTCAGAGTCACCAAATCTATAGTTTCTGTATAGCTATTGACATAGAAGCTTGACCTAAGGTAGGAACAAGCATATTTATACTCCTTATTACTATTTGGGTAGTGATTACTAAACATATTGCTCGAATTCTCATAATAAGTAGGGTTTTTAAAAATATTATTTGTATATCTCAAATCCATAATTTCTTGATTAACACTTCTAAACCAGTCTCTATCAGTATAAATTCTTTTTGAAATTATAATGCTTGTATCTTTTTTTTGAGTTGATAAACTTTGAAATACCAAACTGTCTTTTACTTTGTATACATTATACCATTCCAATTCTTCTTTAGTATATTTTATTTTTTTTATAAATAATGAACAAGAATTTAAAGTAAACATAGTTAATAAAATTATAAAGGAAATTATATAGTTTCTCATGATGTTAATTGTTAAGGAAGTCGTTGATTTGTTTTAAAATGTTATTCCAAGATTCTGCGTCATGACCACCTTTATTGCCTTTATGCTCTGGTCTAATCATAAGAAAGTCAGAACCTTTTATTTCTTTTAATTCTGACGAACCATTAAATAATTCCATTAAATGCCCTAGTACGCCAGCTCTTGAAGAAACCCTATCTGTCTTAGTTGAAAATTGTGCTCCAAAAACTCCATCAGGATGAGAAAATCCACCAGGTTGGTGTGGAGATAAATAAATACCTGCTTCTAATCTATCTGCATATTGGCTATCCAATAATTGTGTTAACATACCCGCAGCATGAGCTGCTCCTTGACTGTGACCAACAATTTTTATTGTCTCTTCATTTGTCAATTCTATCGTTCCATTTTGCAATTGTGCAATTAACTCGTTACCTGCTTTCCTTCCCATTTCAAAACGTTCAGAAGCCTGTGATCTGAAGTGATGACTGCCATTTACATATACATTATTGTAGTCATTAAACATATCGTTGATTTCGCCTCTCGTTGTGTATCCGTTTTCATTTGGAACATCCCAATAATTTATTGGTTTCCCATTAAATCGTAATCCATCTTGTTGTATTTGAGTCCCCCAACTTTCAGGTCTATAACTTTTAAAAGGATTAAGTTTCATTCCTAATGCTTGAGAAAACAACAAACCATTAACATAAACAATTAATCTACCATCAGGGTCAATGGCATTTACAGGATTGTTAGAAACGTAATTATACGGACTTAGTGTTTCGTATTTCTCTGCTAATGGATCCATTGACAGCCAACGTCCTAATGCAGGGTCATATCTTCTTGCTCCGTAGTCATAAACATTAAGCCCCATCTCGTCTTGAAGCTCTTTTCCGTTGTACTTATACTTATTCTCTACCCCAATTTTCACAGTATTGTATCCTTCCTGTTTGAGTCCAAAAGCATAGTAATTGCTTTCCTCCTTGATGGCAAGGGTCTTGTCATAGCTCAAACGCACATTACCCAAGTGATCTTTGTACTGGAATATATATTTATAAGAACTTGCTTCAGGTTCAACGTAGCCCTCGGCGGTCGGGAAGAATTTCAGTGCGCTGTTCTCATACTGATACCCTGCCAAATAATCGGTGGTGGTTACGGTAGCGCCCTGTGTGACCACTTTTTGT
>NZ_CAIJDP010000061.1 GCF_903819435.1 Flavobacterium salmonis
GTGTGTGCCGATCCCCGTAGCTTTTCGCAGCTTATCACGCCCTTCATCGCCTCTGAGAGCCTAGGCATCCCCCATACGCCCTTATTTTGCTTATTGTACCAATCATAAATTAATATGACCGTTTTTTTTTGTTTCTTGTTATTTGTATCTCTACTATAACAAAAAACGCTTTCTACTTTTTATTATTTCTTATCTCAATATGTCAATGAACTTTATTTAGTCCAATGTCAAAAGTCGAAAGTCATCAAGTGAATCACTTTAGACTTTATGACTTTAGACTTTAAGACTAAAATCGTGGAGAATAACGGAGTCGAACCGTTGACCTCCTGCGTGCAAGGCAGGCGCTCTAGCCAGCTGAGCTAATCCCCCTTTTTTTAGTTGTCAGTTAACAGTTTTCAGTTAACAGTACTTAAAACGGTTACTCAACCTCTAAAATTTCCTTTATTTAAGCTTTTTTACAGTCTTTTTAATATTTTAATTTTAAAATCTTTCAATCTTTAAATTCTTGTCTTAAAAAGTAGTCCCGGGCAGACTCGAACTGCCGACCCCTACATTATCAGTGTAGTACTCTAACCAGCTGAGCTACGAGACTCTGTTTTACTTAATTTT
>NZ_CAIJDP010000062.1 GCF_903819435.1 Flavobacterium salmonis
TAATCTGCAGTTGCTTATTGAGAATTTGCCATCTGCCCAACAGGTTTTATTGGTAAAGGTGGTTTTGGACAATGGTTACCAGACTACAAAAAAGGTAGTCTTTAATTAAGATAACAGGGTAATAAAATTAAAAATCCGATAGCGAAAGCTGTCGTATTTTTTTGATTCGTTCCTAAGAACCTGAGTTCGATTATTCAATAATTTGTTATTTATTAGATATTCTGCAAGGTTTTTTAACCTTGTAGGTATAAATACTGATGAAGATACCTACATGGTCTCCAAAAAGACCTTGCAGGAACATTAACTGATATAATTTATTTGTAAACAAATTTTGTGCTGTCTTAATCGAACTCAGGTTAAGAGTATTAATCCAAAACAAAGTTTATTAAGGTGCTTTTGCCAGATTACTAGACTTTTATAAGTATAAATGCGTTTTTACTTACAAATTTTTAATTCTCTAAGACTAGAGAAAAGTATTACATCGAGTATTTATGCCTTTAATCGGATTTGCTTTTTTTGAGGTAAAAAAAATACAACAGAACTGCTATTTTTGCCCATTATTATACTTAATCTCAAGAATGTAAGGTTGATTTTCTTATGTATTTAATAGATAAGAGTTGAAAAATTAATCTTTTAATTCAAAACGGAAAGAATAAATTAATTGCCCAACAACAAATTTAACTAAAATAACCTGCTACATGATTCAAAAATCACTTTTGATTCTGCGTCCTTTGTTATTAAAGACCGCTCTCTTGTTTTTTTTATTTATTACTTCTAAATGTTTAAGTCAGACTACAGTTAACCGAATTTATACTGATTGGAATGGATACTGGACCTCTAATGCTGCTACGGGAGTAAATAATCAGCCCAATACTGAAAACAATCTTCTGGCATTTCAATGGAACGGGAAAACGTATGCAACCGGTGCTAATAATGCGGCTTTAACAGCTCATTCTGTTGTTTTTGAAAACTCTCTTTTTAGAGCTTTAAAAATTCAGTCTTTAGAATATACCTCCGCGACTTATTTTTTGCAAGGTTCTATGATTGATGGCTCTTTAACAAACAGGGTTTTAACTCCTCCGCTTTCGGGTCCTGCCTCTGTTCCTGCCGAGCTGGCTTCAAGACTTACTGACGGTATTAATGGTCTCGCTTTAGGAACCGGAATTGCCAATATAAAAGCAGCTTCTGCTTCATTTAAAGTGGGTACAAATAATGTTTTATTGAGTGCTATTGGAGATAATATACCGGATATTATTGTTACTCAGGTGGCTCAGCCAAATTCAAATGTAGATAAATTTAGATTTGTAGACAGCAATGATGTTACGGTTGGAGTTCCCGTAAACGTTAACTTTGCTTCTATTTCGGTAATGGGAAGTTACCGATTAGATTTGTTTAATGCGAATAATGGAACACCTGCTTCTGGTTTTACTGCAAATGATGTCCGTGATATCAGAGTATTGGCTATTGACTTAACTTCTTTTGGTATTACATCAGCGAATGTTGGTCTGATTGATAAGTTTGTCGTTGATTTTTCGGGAGATTCAGATTGTGCTTTTATTGCGTTTAACAAAAATTCATTAAAAACAGCTGAAGTTTCTTTGGTAAAAAAAGCCTCTATGACAGGATGTGGTGTAGTGGGAAGTGTAATTCAGTATACTTTTGAAGTTACCAATACAGGAGAAGTTCCTTTAACAAACTTAAGTGTTACCGATCCGAAGATAGGAACAATATCAGGATCGCCAATAGCTTCTTTGGCTGTGGGTGCCACTGCTATTTTAACCGCAAATTATACAGTTACAGCGGCAGATGTTAGTTTAGGAAGAGTTATTAATACTGCAAAAGTTATTGCAATCGATCCATCATTAAATACAGTTGAAGATATCTCAGGTCAGACCAATGGTGATGATATCCCCACTTCTATTAATTTATTAAATCCACCTATCATTGGCACGGTAAAAAATATTACCTGTAATTCATTAGGAACTATTAATTTAAGTGATTTACCTTCTACAGGTAGCTGGACATTAGAGAGAAATCCCGGAGGTATTACTTCAACAGGTACAGGATCTACAACCACAGTATCTGGTTTGGCGATAGGAACGTATAGTTTTAGGGTAACGAATAGTACAGGATGTAAATCTCCTTCCACAGCTACTATTTCAATTTCAGGTCAGACTACAAATACGTGGGATGGAAGCACCTGGTCAACAGGCTCAGTACCGACTTTAGATCAAAATATTGTTTTTACCGGAAATTATCCTCCGGCTGTAGATCCTAATGTTGATTTAAATGGTTGTACTTGTCTGGTTTCGGGTAGCAGTACTAAAGTTACCATAAAATCAGGTCGTACTTTGACTGTTACAAATTGGGTAAATGTAGCTACTAATGAAAATTTAATTTTTGAAAACAATGCGAGTTTAATGCAAACGACCAATGCTGTGAATTCAGGAGCTATTGTTTACAAACGTACTTCATTTCCGATGAAGAATTTCGATGCTACTTATTGGTCATCACCTGTAGTTGGACAAACCTTGGTTGGTTTATCTCCTAACACTTTGTCAGATAAGTATATTGCCTATTACGACAGTGCCTGGAAAACAGAAGCCCGTACCAATGTAATGAAACCAGGAATTGGTTACGCTATCAGGGTTCCTAAACCTAATTATTGGCCTATACCAACGGCTCCTACTTATGCCCAGCCTGTTGAGTTTAAAGGAGTACCTAATAATGGGAATATTACCAGCAGTCAGGCTGTTACAGCAGGGAAATATTACCTGATCGGAAACCCATATCCTTCAGCACTTGATGCAAGGGAGTTTTTATATTCTAATGCCAATAACAATGCAGTTTTAAACGGGACTATCTACTTTTGGACACATAATACGGGTATTTCACCAAGTGGAGGCAAATATGTATACAGTTCAAATGATTATGCTTCGTTTAATGCAACAGGAGGTACTGCTACCACAGGTGCGAACAATGCCATCCCTTCTGGTTACATAGCAGCGGGACAATCGTTTATGGCAAGTGCAAAAGCAAATGGAACTGTTCAGTTTGATAATTCAATGCGAGTTGGGGGAGCTGATAATGCACAATTCTTCAAACCCGGTAAAAGTTCAAAATCAACAGGCTTCGAGAGCCACCGTTTGTGGCTTAATATGACCAATTCAGGCGGAGCTTTTAAACAAACCCTGATAGGCTATGTTGAGGGTGCAACCAATAGTTATGATGTTAATTTTGATGGAGAGACTTTTGATGGCAATACGTATATCGATTTCTACAGTGTCAATACAACCAATAAGCTGACTATCCAGGGCCGTGCCTTGCCCTTTACCAATACAGATTTGGTTCCTTTAGGATATCGCTCTACCATTGCGGGGGACTTTACCATTTCAATTGATAAGGCCGATGGCAATTTAGCATCCCAAAGGGTTTACCTTGAAGATAAGCAAACCGGTACGATAAACGAATTAACGGCAGGTAATTATGTCTTTACCACAAAAGCAGGAACCTTCAATGATCGGTTTGTATTGCGTTATAGTGCCAATACACTGGGTACGGGTGATTTTGAAGTGGCAGATGATGCAGTTTGGGTTAAGATTGCCAACAAAACCGTTAGTGTAAATTCAACATCAGAAAACATAGATAAGGTATTTATCTATGATCTTTCAGGCAAACAATTGTATGTGAAAAAGGATGTAAATAATCTGCAGTTGCTTATTGAGAATTTGCCATCTGCCCAACAGGTTTTATTGGTAAAGGTGGTTTTGGACAATGGTTACCAGACTACAAAAAAGGTAGTCTTTAATTAAGATAACAGGGTAATAAAATTAAAAAATCCGATAGCGAAAGTTATCGGATTTTTTTGGTTTTGAAAGAAAGTTTGATCATGTACATAAATCACTAAATGTGGGTATTGTGGCAAGTTAAGGATAAATATAAATTGCGTGTAAATTCTTATTAATTGTAAAAAAATATCATCTAACTAAATTGTTTTTATTTTGAAATTAAAATTACATTATCTGCCTATAATTCTATTCTTCTTTTTATTAAATAATAGTAATGCCCAACAGGGAAAATTAGATACAACGTTTAACAGTTATGATAATGGCACCAATGGAGATGGGTTTGATAATGCCATAAGAACCACATCTATGCAAACGGATGGCAATTTAATTGTAGGAGGTGATTTTTTAAATTTTAATGGAAAACCACTTTCTTATTTGACACGATTAAAAACAGACGGGTCTGTAGATACCGATTTTGACACAGGTTCGGGCTTTAATGGGAAAATATATTCATCTTATATTCAGTCTGATGGAAAAATCATTATTGGAGGGAATTTTACCAGTTATAATGGAGAAAATGCAGGTAGATTGATTCGTTTAAATAGTGACGGCTCTCACGATACTACTTTTAATACATCATTAGGCGCAAGTTCAGGTATAATAAATCAGATTGTAACACAGTCAGATGGGAAAATTATTATTGTTGGAAGTTTTACAAAATATAATGGCATTACAGTAAACAGGATTGCCCGAATTTTGCCTGATGGAAATTTAGATGCCGGATTTTTAACCGGTTCCGGAGCTCCTTCAAATATCAATTGTGTTGAAATCCAGTCAGATGGTAAAATTATTTTAGCAGGCAATTTTATTAAGTTTAATGGTGTTGATGTGAACCGAATTACCCGTTTAAATCCTGATGGAAGTACAGATATTACTTTTAATGTTGGAAGTGGTTTTGATAACGATATTCATGCAATGTCTTTGCAGCCGAATGGTAAAATTATTCTGGGTGGAGAATTTACAGGTTATAATGGAAACACAGCAAACAGAATTATCCGATTACATCCGGATGGAACTCCAGATACGACTTTTTTGTCAGGAACAGGTTTGAATAATGGTATTGTATATGTTATAAAAACTGATACTTCAGGAAATATAATGTTGGGAGGTTCTTTTACAGATTTATATAATGGATTAGATGTAAACAGATTAATGCTCTTAAATCCTGACGGAATCATTAAACCTGATTTTGATATAGGCAATGGTCCAGGTTCTGCATCGGTATACAGTTTGGCTAATTCTTCTGAAGGAGGGTGGTATATCGGTGGTTCATTTTCAGTTTTTGATTCTCAAAATCAGGGTAAGTTAGCTAAAATTGATGCAAATGGAATCCATGACATTAGTTATTTATCGGCAGGAGTTGGGTTTGATAATTCCGTTTTAAAAGTATTGCCATTATCAGATAACAGAACAATGGTTTTTGGTAATTTTTCCAGATTTAATGGTGTTCCTTCTTCAAGAATTGCCCGCATTCTGCCAGATGGAAATTTGGATATTACCTTTAATTCTGCTCAGACAAATGCTAATAATAGTATAAAAACAGCAGCACAGCAATCAGATGGCAAAATAATCATTGGCGGAAATTTTACAAGTTACAACAGTACAACATCCAACCGTATTGCCCGCATTTTACCTGATGGAAGTTTAGACAACAGTTTTGTTTCCGGGATTGGTTTCAATGGTCAGGTAGTATCAGTAGCAATTCAATCAGATCAAAAAATATTGGTAGCAGGAAATTTTACGAAATACAACGGTGTTACATTTGGCCGGGTCGTAAGACTTATGCCGAACGGAACAATTGATGGTAGCTTTAATACTGTTGTTGGTGCAAATGGAGCTATTGACATAATATTAGTTCAGCCTGACGGAAAAATTATCTTAGGAGGAAGATTTGATATGTTTAACGGAACAGGATATTCCAGATTAGTACGATTAAATACTGATGGAAGTATAGACAGTAGTTTTTCTGTAGGTGCCGGATTCGATAAAAATGTATATGCACTTAATCTCCAATCTGACGGTAAAATTATTGTGGGCGGCTCTTTCTTAAACTATAATGGTGTTTCAAAAAGACGAATCCTGCGACTCAATTCAAACGGAACGTTAGACACAACTTTTGATTCAGGAACTGGTTTTAGTAATGGTGATGTGCGAAGTATTTTGATACAGTCCGATGACAGAATTTTAGCAGGAGGAGCTTTTTCTGGAAATTATAACGGAATAGCTTCTTTACGCTTATTACGTTTATCTTCAAATGGTATTTATGACTCTTCATTTTCAGTAAGTCTTAATAGTACCTTATATACAATGGAAATTACCGCAGATAACAAACTGATAATAGGAGGGAACTTTAATTCGGTTTCAGGAGTTGCCAAACATCGGGTTGCTCGTTTAAAATTGTGCACTGATAGTTCAAGATGGAATGGTTCCTGGTCTAATGGATCTCCATCTGAGGGAAAAGAACTAGTTTTTGAAGAAGATTATTTGTTTTCAGCTTCGGTAAATGCATGTAGTTGCAGTATCAATTCGGCTAAGACAGTGACAATTTCAAGCGGAAAAACTTTGGGATTGAGTTTCAATTATTCAGGAAACGGAATTTTAGTTTTAGAAGATACTGCTTCGTTGTATCAATCAGATGATGAAATGGTTAATACAGGAATTATTCATCTTAAGCGAAAAACGACTCCTATTCGAAAATTTGATTACACTTGTTGGTCTTCTCCTGTTGAAAATCATAGATTGATAGATGTTTCTCCGGATACATTATCAGATAAATTTTTCTCTTTTGATGCTATTTTAAGAAAATGGGCAGGAGAAGTTCCGACAAACATAATGACAGTTGGCAAAGGGTATATTATTCGGGGACCACAAAATTTCTCTTCTACAGTTCCTGAAAAATATGAAGCTATTTTTAAAGGCATACCGGTCAACGGAAAAATTACAATTCCGCTTGGCACTCCCGGTAACTCAAATTTAATTGGCAATCCATATCCTTCTGCAATTAATGCAGATTCTTTTTTAATAGATAATGCAGAAAATATAGAAGGATCACTTTATTTCTGGACGCACAATACAGCGCTTACCAATAATAAATACAATACAAACGATTATGCGGTTTATAATTTATTGGGAGGTGTAGGGACAAGATCTTCGGTATCTTCGGGACAAAATGAAACTGAACCGGACGGTAAAATTGCTTCGGGACAATCTTTTTTTGTAACAGGCTTAGTTGAGGGAGAAAAAGTGAAATTTGATGATAACATG
This sequence comes from Flavobacterium salmonis, assembly GCF_903819435.1. Classification (GTDB taxonomy): domain Bacteria; phylum Bacteroidota; class Bacteroidia; order Flavobacteriales; family Flavobacteriaceae; genus Flavobacterium; species Flavobacterium chungangense. Next base: position 7,113 of record NZ_CAIJDP010000062.1, read on the forward strand.
CGAATCATAGAACAAAATTCCTCTTTTTTTAAACCGGCTAAAACTATTGAAAAAAAGAAAATAATAGAAAAAAACAGAATCTGGCTCAATCTGACCAGTGAAGAAAATTTTTTTAAACAGCTTTTAGTCGGTTATATTGAGGGTGCTACCAATAGTTATGATTTGTTTTTTGACGGAGAGTCTTTGGATGAAAATAGATATATTAATTTTTATAGCTATAACGAAGGTAAAAATTGGGTTATTCAGGGCAGACAATTTCCTTTTCATTCAGATGAAGTTACTTTGGGGTACAAAACAGAAATCAATGGAAATTTTACAATAAGTATTGATCATTTAGATGAAAGTTTTATTGGGCAATCAGTTTATCTGGAAGATAAAGAAAAAAAGATTCTGCATAATTTAAATGATGGATCCTATAGCTTTTCAACAGACAAAGGAATTTTTAATAGTCGTTTTGTTTTAAAATTTTCAGATAACACATTGCAGACCAAGGAATTTTCGATAAATAAAAAAGGTCTCGTTATTTACCAAAAGAAGGGACAATTAGTTATAGAATCAGAAGGCTCAAATATTCAAAAAATTGAAGCTTTTGATATTTTGGGGAAATTGATTTTAGAGCAAAACACCAATCAAAATTCCATAATAATTTCTAATCTGAAGCCCAAAAATCAGATTCTGATTTTTAAAATTAAAACTGAAAATAAGCTGGAAACTAAAAAGATAATCTATTAATTTCATTACGCAAATTTTTATTTGTGTTTTGAATTGCTTTTTCATTTTTATAATCTATCCATTTTTGACCTTTGAATTTTCGCATCAAAATATCAAAATGGCGCATGATCAAAACATTGTAAGCCGCTTTTGATAAATGGGTAATGTTTTTAGGAAATGAGCGTAAACTCATAGAAAATCCTGGAGTTAAATATTTCATATAGTGCCAGTAACCTTCCGGCATATATAACATTTGACCATGTTTTAGATTTGTAATGTAACCTTCGGCATTTTTCAAAGCGGGAAATTTATCATAATCCGGATTGTCAAAATCAATGTCTTCTCTCGAAATTAAAGCGTGAGGAACTTTATACATGTATTTTGACTGATCCGGAGGAAAAATCATGCACTGCTTTTCTCCATGAAAATGGAAATGCAGGATGTTAGAGTAATCAATGTCATAATGCATAAACACTTTAGAGTTTTCTCCGCCAAAAAACACCATAGGCAATTGTTTAACTAATTTTAGTCCAATATCAGGCCATAAAAAGTCATTTTTCAGAGCAGGTACATCTTTCATTAAGTTGTAAAGAAAAATTCGATAATTGGTAGGTTTTTCTTCCAGAAGATTAATGTAGTCACTCATTTTCATTGTGGTATGAGCTTCGTTAAATCCTTCTTCGTGATTAACGGGTCTGTCATCATACAAGGGTACGGTTTTGTAACCCGCTATTTCTTTAATATAGGACAATTTCCATTTATGGTAAGCAGGCCAGTCTTCTGTCAGTTCTTCAACAACAACCGGAATTTGTTTTTTTACATATTGGGAAATAAAATCAGATTTTGATATTTTCTTAACCCTTTCGATTTGTTTTAGTTTCATGTCTTATAAAAATTGTGTCTGACACTTGGCCAGACAGCAATTTAGAAATAGTATTGTACCTGAATTAACTCAATTGCTTAAATTTTTAACTTAATCGAAACTTAAAGATTTAATAAATTAATCCTGTTGGATGAAATTAAAAAATTGGCAATCTGAGCAGAGTCGAAGTCTTTTAAGCCAAAAGCCTTTGACGAAGTTTATTCTGAATAAAGTCTAATTGTTTTAGGATGAAACAATTACTTGAATTATTAAATGATGTTTACTGCCAATTTTACAAATCGGATCTGTTTTTTCATCAAATCAATTTTTATCAATTTCACTAATGAGTAAAGCTGAATGTTTCTGGTTGTAGAGTTCTGTAATAAAAAAGTTACACGGTTTTCTAAGCATGCGTTGTTTAAGTAATTTAAAATTCTATTTTTACAAAAAAATCTTACTTAATAATTAATGTAAAAATAGTTATGGGACATTTTTCAGAACAGGTACATATCAGCATAGGGAGCTTTACCCAAAATGTTGTTTATCATAATTTAGAACTGTCACAAAAGATGGCAGATCATCATCATTTTTCTTTTGTATGGCAGTATACAGGCAAGGCGATCATAAATCCCGCAGATCAGGCAAAGGCATTGCGAACGTATCTTGGAGATGAAGTTATCTTTACCTTTAAAAGTCTTACCGGAATCCGGTTGATGAGCAAAGGAATCATAACAGAACTCTCCTCTGTAGATCTTCACGGAAGCGCTGAAGGTTTACATGTAAAAGGTATTAGCCATACTATCGTTCTGGATGATATGAAAAAATCAAGGACCTACCAGCAAAGAGGTATGAATGATATTGTACTGGATATTTTAGCAGAAGGTCCGGGAGAGTTTTACGAAAGAGATGCTATAAAATCGACCTATCTTCAGGAATTCAAATATATGGCACAGTACAATGAAACCAATTTTGATTTCTTAAAAAGATTGGCCAGTCGTTACGGGCAATGGTTTTATTTTGACGGAATGCGAATGCAGTTCGGACAAACCAAAACCAGTAAAATAAAACTCATCAACGGATCTTCGCTGCATGGTTTTAAAATCCAGACCAATATGGCTTCCCATAAAATTTCTTTGGGAGGGTATGATTACAATGGTGCATCCAATATTCGTAATTCGGCAGCAAGAACATCCTCAGGAAGTAAAGACAGTTTCTCTGCCGTTGTAGGACATAACCAGGGAACCGTTACCCAAAACGATTTGAATAATGGAGCTTATACCACGAATGCCCAAAACAGTGAAGAAATCGAAGAAATGGTCAAACTGCAAACAGCAGGAAGTGACGCCAATAGTGTGTATTACAGTGGAACCTCTTATTTTCCGTTAGGACTTGGACAGGTTTTCAGCATCGTAAACCAGACTGTAGAACACGAACTGATTGTGACAGAGGTAACACACATCTCTCAGGTCCACGGAAATTACTCCTGTAATTTCAAGGCCATTCCGGCAGATGTTGCCGCACCACATTTTACAGACGTAAATGTATTTGCGAAAGCCGAAACACAGCCAGCCAAAGTAAAAGACAATAATGATCCGGAAGGATTAGGACGTGTAAAAGTACAGTTCAACTGGGCAGGCGGAAACAATTCAAGCGAGTGGCTACGAATGATACAGCCACATTCAGGCTCAGGGAAAGGATTTTATTTTATTCCTGAAATTGGTGAAGAGGTTTTAGTAGGTTTTGAAGGGAGCAATGCACAGAATCCGTATGTTTTAGGAACACAATACAATGGAAGCCAATCCAGCGGTTATGCGGATGGTCAAAATAATGTTAAGGCGATTCATACCCGCTCGGGAATCAAATTTATTTTGAACGATGGTGAAGGAAGTATTTTGATTGAAGATCCGAGTGGTAATACCTGGAAGATGGATGGTCAGGGAAATATTGATGTGAATGCGCCAAAAACTTTTTCTGTGAATGCTGCAGATATTAATTTGTCAGCAAGTAAAAATATTAGTGTGAACGCCGGAATGAATATTTCTGAAAGTGCCGGAGGTGATAAATCTACCACTGTAGGTCTGATGCATACACTATCCATTGGAGTTGATTATATGGTAAATGTGACCGGTAAATTATTTGAAAATGTGATCGGAGAAAGAAAATCTCAATCTAAAAAAATTATAAATAACCACGAAAGCCACGAAATGAATATTGAGAAAAATAAAAATGTCCATACAGAAGGTGAGTTCAAAATCAATTCAACTGAAAAATCTAACATGTTTTAATTATGACCATCTACAGATCATCAGGCAAGAATACAGAAATTTGCGAGGAATATGTACTGTACACCAGAAACTATGTCGAAAATGTAGGCGGGAAATCGACTATTACAGCTAAGGGAGGTACAACTTTTGGTGATAAACCAGAAACTGCAAAACCTTTAGAGATAACAAATCTATATGTAAAAGTAAGATTAAATGACAATTACAATGGAGAATTCGGTTTTGATTGGGTCGATGTAGATCCAGAAACCAAACAGATAGAGAAAATACAAGGCGTACTTTTTTCAGAGGTAGAATATTTCTATAAAAAAGATCCAGCTAATCCAGATTTAGGAGATATTGTTGCAACAAGTACAGATCCGATAGGAGCAAAACATGCTATTCAGGATCATTATAATTTCAATCCTGTAAGTAAGCATATAGATATTCCTTATGTTTTAATTAAATGTGACCAGGAAATAACATTGAGTGCCGAAATCATCCTTTGGCAAGGCGAAATAAAAGATGATGTAATTACGATAACCGGTGATGAATTTTATGAATTTGAAATCATTGGCGGAGAGAAAGAAGGTAAGACTGCCAAGATAAAAGTAACTAAGGCAGGAAAGATTGATTTCAAAGTAAAATGTTTAGAAGAAGGAACAGAAAAAAAATATGAATTTAAACATAGCAATCCAATCACAGGTTCTAACTCCGTGGGAGGTTTAACAATGATGGAAAACAACGAACTGAAATTGAAATTCAGAGTAATTGCTTTAGTTTCATCAGATGGTAACCAAAATGAAAAAGCGAAGACTTTGTTTAAAAAATTTAAGGATGCAGGAATTAAAGATTACCTTAACAAAAACTCACTAAACCAAGCAGGTTACAAAGTAGAGATTGAGAATTTTGATGCTATGGATAGCGCTGATTTAGATGATTATTTTTACGCTTTTGATAAAACAGATTGGACAAAAAAAGAGCTATTTAAAGACCATCATGTTAAAACCAAAAAACATATCCTAATTTCATACACACCTGATGGAAAAGAAATTAGGACGGAAACCGATAAAGAAGAAGTAAAAGGTGTAGTAAGTGAAGGAACAATTGATTATAAGACAGTTGCTTTTTATAATGAAAAATTGAAGTTAAAATCTAAAAGTTATAAGGGAGGGATTATCATTTTATCTGAGTATGAATCTCCTTCTGAAACTGGAGCTTTTAGTAGAACATCTCCCCTAAATCATTCTATTTTATTTATCTATTCAAATTCTGTTGAAAAAAAAGAAGATTATGCACACGAAATAGGACATATGCTTGGATTACCACACATTTTCTATAATCAAAAAGAAAAAAATGCGTTTAAGAATGCTAAAGAAAGTATTTTAGGTAATGGTGAATTAGAATTTATTTTTCAAAATTCTGTAAAAGTAAAAAACCCAAATTATAAATCAGGTATTAATAAAGATATTAGCGATGCAAATAATTACAACTATTATGATATGAATATTTTTAATTCTGATAAGAACACATTAACAAAATATCTAAATAATTTTATTAATGTATATCAAGTAAAATTGAATACTCTTAATTATTCAGAATTAAGTAAAAAAAATATTCAAAAACATATACTAGAAAATAAAAATGCGTTAAAAATTATAGAAAACATTACAGATATTAGTTATAGAGAATACAATTTAACATGTCATTTTTTAACAACTGATTTCATTCTTCATTTGAAAAGATACAAAATGTATCTTACGGATATAATAGAACAAATTAAATCAAATTATTTGACTTTTAAACAAGGAAGTACTAACAACATAATGGATTACGATAATACAAAATTATACTATTTGCATAATCAAATAAAAACATTGAGAGATGACTCTAAAAATTATGTATCGGATATTTTGTCTACGAAAACCATTTAAAAATAATAAATAATGAAAAAAGCAATAATTTATACAGTCTTATTCTTACTTCTTATTTCTTGTCATTTATTTAAAAAGGGGGTTGAAGAAGCGCCAAGGGTAGGTCAAGGAATGGGACTTACTGAGACATCTAATGACACCTATGTATTTGAAGATTTTCCTAATGAAAATCTTGAGTCGGGAGTAAATTATGTTGAAGAAAATTTTATAGGACGTACCGTATATCCAAGATATGGAAGAGTATATAGCAGTGAGGAAGGTAATTTCAAAGAAGGGAAATGGTTAAGCGGGTACGCTGGATTTGATAAAAAAGGGAATGTATATGCAAAAGGGGGGATTAATAAAGAAGAATATTTTAAACAAGGACTACGAGATAGTGTTTTTAGATTATTTGATTCAAATCAAAAAGTTATTTATGAAACCACATTCAAAATGGGGACAGGTTTATGGAAAGAATTTCATTATAATGGTAAACTTTATTTTGAAGCATACACTAGAGATGGCTATTTTACAGATACATTAAAGTTATACAATCCGAAGGGAGAGTTAACACAAAAAAGGTTATATCAAAAAGATACTCTAATTTATATTATAGATTCCATTCGGTGTTTGAAATTTAGATATAAACCAAATAAAGCAAAATATCTTGAAATTGATACTTTTAAACCTATTGCTTTAAAACAGGGCGAATTTATTGGTACCATAGACTTTAAAACTAAACAGGAATATGAAAATGATCTTTATACAAAATATACTTTAAAAAATCTTTAAATGAAATTATTGTTCATATATCTAGTTTCTACTGTTAGGGAAAAGAAAAACCAACTAAACATAATAGATTACTTTAAGACGAAGCTATCAAAAATGATATGATAGATAAAATGAAAATTCATGATATACAAAGAAAGCAAAAATTACTCAATTAGAAAGTTCAAAGAAGCCTTTTAAAAATTATGAAGATTCATATTCAATTACTTTTTCTGATGAAAGCAAGATGACAAAAAAAGAATATTTTGAATTATTAGATAAGAGGATTGAAGAAGGAAATATAGCTTTAAATGAAAATAAAATAGCTATCTCAGAACTTGAAAATAGAATAGGTGATGATATTAAAAATTATATGTCAATACTATGTGAGTTTTGCAATCCAAATACAAGTAAAAAATCAATCTCAGAAAAGAAATGAAAAAGAATATTTTTATATCAATTATCATCTTATGTTTTATTTCCTGCATATGCAAAAAAGAAATTTCAGTTAAAAAAAGAGATAATCCAGCTCCTATTTATTGTGATTTATGTTCATATAAATATAAAGACTTTCCAAATGATTACGATCAAATGGATGGGAAATATGAAGAAAATTTTAAAGATGGAGGTATGCGTTATGGTAACATTGTTAGCGGCTTCAAAGAAGGCAAGTGGTTGAGTGGTGATGCTGATTTTGATACAAATGGGAATGTGTATGCTAAAGGACTTATCTGGCGTGAAGAATATTTCAAAAAAGGATTGCGTGATAGTATTTTTAAACAATATGATGGAAGTGGAAAAGTAATTTATGAAACAACTTTTAAAATGGGAACAGGGCTTTGGAAAGAGTTTCATATTAATGGTGAAATTTATTTTGAAGCGTATACCAAAGACGGTTATTTTACTGATACCTTAAAGTTGTATAATGAAAAAGGAGTGTTAATGGAAAAACAACTGTATAAAAAAGATTCTCTAATATTTAAAGAAAATATGATTCATGATTATTTTCCCACTGATAATAAATGAAATTTATACAAATGACAGTTATACAAAAAGGATTCTCCTGTATCTCATACAAGTTTCGTAATTACTTTATAAAGATGATGAGGGATGATTCTAAAAACTTTATTGAAGAATTGTGCAAATGTGCAGTACCTAAAAAAAAATGAAATGAATAATAAAAGTTATGTAATTATATTTTTGGTATTAGCATCTTGTAGTTTTTTTAAAAAAAGAACGACTTCAACAGAAATATTTGAAGAGATAAAATGCTTAACTATCAGTAATAATATTAATAATTTTTTATACAATGATTTTCCAGATAGAGATAGAAATAATGGAGGATGTGATATAAAAGACGATTTTGTAGATGGTTATTGTGATAGATTTGGTACTATTTCAAATGAAGGATATAAAGATGGTTTTTTTGTAACAGGTATACACCATTATGATACTATAAAAAATATAAAAGTTTTTGATCGAATATTTAAAGAAGAATACTTCAAGCATGGCCTAAGAGATAGTATTTTTAAACAATATGATATAAATGGTAAAATAATTTATGAAACAATGTTTAAAATGGGAACTGGTTTATGGAAAGAGTTTCATGCTAACGGTAAAACTTATTTTGAGGCGTATACACAAGACGGTTATTTTACAGATACTTTAAAATTATATAATAGAGAAGGTGTAAATTTTGAAAAGCGATTTTATCAAAAAGATACATTAGTTTACTATGTAGGAAACGATAATTGGTGTTTAAAATACAGATATAAACCTGATAATGATACTTATTTAGAAGTTGATTCCTATAATCAAAAGGATTTAAAGCAAGGGACTTTTAGAAATACATTTCGTTACAAAACCAAAGAAGAATTTGAAGACGATTACTTTGCAAGAAATACGTTAAAAAGATAAGATAGAAGTCTAAAATTTTTATTTGTTGATAATTTATTCAACTTATACTTTAGATAAAAAAAATCTAAGCCTTTAACTTTAAAATAATGAGAAATGATAATGAAAATAATAAATAAACTGTTTTTAATACTGCTTATCAGCACTCATGTCGCTGTGTTTTCTCAAGGCACTATTCCGTTATTTAAACTGTCGATGAATAGTGATGTCATTGTAGAGAGTTCAGATTTCAGCTCTATTGAAAAGCCTCATACAGAATATTATAGTGAGAATACAATTGTATTTAAGTCCATTAATCATATATTAAAGAATCATTATAATGACAAAATTATAAATCAAAGTTATAAACTCAACACAAAAGGCGAAGATTATTATGATCTAAATGAGGGGGGATGTATAGCAAATGCTTACAATTTAGATCCTCATACCAAATATTATAATATTTATTTTATAAAAAAAATAGAAAAAACATATTATATTATAGGGCAATTGAGGGATGTTACTCAAAATTGTTTTTTATTTATTTCAGAAAATATTAAAAAACTAAATGAAATTGAAAAGATAAAAAATGATAATAAAAAATATGTCAAAACAGTAGACTGGTATATAGAATTGATGAATAATGATTGCCAATATAAAATAGAAAATATTTTTACTGTAGGGTTTATCAATTATTACAAGTCCAAAGGTGTGATTAAAGAAGAAATAATATTGCAGGAAAATCAGAAAATAAAAGCAAAAGAATCTTTTTTGCAGGGGAATGAAAATTTATACGAATTAATAAAAAAAGATTTCCCTGAAGAAACAGACCAATATTACTTATCTCAATTGTATAAAATAAAGAATATAGCGGATAAGTCCTATTCTGATTATTATGATTTTCAAAGCAAAGCAAATATTTTTTTAGAGCAAAAAGAAGATCTTAAAATAAAATTCATAAATGAAACCTTGACTTCTGACTTGGCGGATTATACAAAAAATGATGCAATAGATCTTATTTTAGAGTTTATAGAAACAAACATTAAAAAGAAATAATGTAATATAGAAGTTTGTAATGTTACGAAGATACTCCTTTAAAATAACCCTTATACCTTTTGTATTAATTTTTGTGATATGTATTTCATGTACAACTGTCAATTTTCCAAAACATCCTCAGTGGCTTTGTAGTAAGAAATATGCTTGTTTAAAGCATCCTAGATTTGAAGAACCAATTAAAAGTGAATTTGTTGGATTTTATGATAGTTCCATAAATGATAAAGTGTATGAAGATTTTCCTTATGAAGATACAACTTTTGATAATGTAGAATACAGAAATTCCATTAGAGAAGGAAAAATTATTAATGGTTTCAAAGAAGGTCTTTGGCAATCGGCAATTGTTAAATATGATACTATTACAAAAACGAAAGAAGTAGAAAGATTATTTACAAAGGAATACTTCAAGCATGGCCTAAGAGATAGTATTTTTAAACAATATGATATAAATGGTAAAATAATTTATGAAACAATGTTTAAAATGGGAACTGGTTTATGGAAAGAGTTTCATGCTAACGGTAAAACTTATTTTGAGGCGTATACACAAGACGGTTATTTTACAGATACTTTAAAATTATATAATAGAGAAGGTGTAAATTTTGAAAAGCGATTTTATCAAAAAGATACATTAGTTTACTATGTAGGAAACGATAATTGGTGTTTAAAATACAGATATAAACCTGATAATGATACTTATTTAGAAGTTGATTCCTATAATCAAAAGGATTTAAAGCAAGGGACTTTTAGAAATACATTTCGTTACAAAACCAAAGAAGAATTTGAAGACGATTACTTTGCAAGAAATACGTTAAAAAGATAAGGTAGAAGTCTAAAATTTTTATTTATATATAGAAATTGTCTTAAACTATAGTCTTTTTTGCTCTTCTGTTTGTTCTTTGTTTTTTTCGCTCAGTTTTTGATTTCCAATATTATATTTAAAACCTATTCTAAAATTTTGACTATCACTGTAATCAGTAAAATAATTATACTGATTTGCATATTTAGTAGTAACTGTTTGCTTCTCTCCGCGATAAACATCTGAAAAAATCGCAAAAAGCTCCCATTTGTCCTGAAATACCTTTTTTCGAAATGCAAAGTCTAAACTGGTAGATTGGCTAATGGTAAAAGTGCCCTGTACAGATTGGGAGTTGTAATAAAAATTGGCTTCGGCAGTAAAATCTTTTTTCTTGTTGAATGTAAATCGGTTATTAGTACTTCCGTTATACTGCAAACGTTTGTTTTGATACAATTTTTCATCAACTCCTAAAAAAGTATCCTGAGTATAATTGATACCGGTTTGAATTCCGGATTCCCACCAGTCAAAGAAAACCAGATTAGCATTGAATTCTAATCCTAAAGCAGTATTTTTTTCGATGTTGGTAAGATGATAGACAACCGTAGTCGTTTCATAATCCTGATATGAGATTTCCATTGAAGGATTTTTTTCGTGTCTGTAATACAAATCAAAATTGTATTTGTCTTTTAAAGTATAAGTCAAATCCAAATTATGAATGATGGTGGGTTGCAGTTTTGGATCCCCAACAAAATACGAATAGGAATTGTAATAAGATCGAAATGGGTTCATCCAGCTGTATTGCGGACGGCTAATTCGTTTTCCGTACGAAAATCCGATTTGATGATTTTCATTGGCTTTGTAAAGTGCATAAAAAGTGGGGAAAAATTTAAAATATTTTTGCTGGTTTATTTCAGTCACCGTAACCGAATTTCCTTTTAGCTGAGTATACTCTCCTCTTAATCCGGCTTTCAGCGTCCATTTTTCTATTTCCTTGTTATAACTTGTATAACCTGCAAAAATGGTTTCATCATATAAAAACTGGTTAGTTCTGGCTGTGTTTTCAATTAATTCGCCATTAATTTCATCTTTAAAAATAAGCTGGCTGTCTGCTTTTACTTTTCCAAATTTTATTCCCGTCTCAATTCCGTTGTCGTCATTGGCATAATCTGATTGTGCTGAAAATAGCTGAATTTTTTGCGTGTTGTCACTCACAAATCGCGTCTGTCGGTAAGGAGCACTGTCGGGTAATAAAAATGAAGAGAAAATATCCTGATTTTCATTGTAGTAGTAATGCGTATAATCTGAAGAAAAAAAAAGTTTCTCTTTCTCCTTAAATTTATGATCGTAAGAGAAATTGTAATCATTATTTTGTGATGTTTTTTTTCTGTTGTTTTGAGTCACATACAGAGAATCCAGATTTCTGTTACGATCATAAATATAAGTTGGGACATTATAAAAACCATGAACATTTGGAGTCATAGAACCAGTGACCCCAAAAGAGATTGTATTTGAACTGTTTATTTCATATTCTGAATCCAGACGAAATGAATTTTGTGATGCCGATTTGCTTTTTCTTCTCATGATGCTTTCCCAAATTGAGTTGGTTTCGCCTGAATTATCCAAATAATGAATAAAATCTTCTCCTTCTCTTACATAAGTACCGGAGCCAAAAGTATAACGTCCCGACAATGAAAGTTTTTCTCCTTTGTAAATATGGCTTGTAGAAATATTTGCTTTTGCATAAATAGATTGTGTGTAAGAACCGCTCATCGTTCCTTTATAACCTAATTTTACATTTTTTTTCAACCTGATATTTAAAACTACTGCCCCTTGTGCCTCATATTTAGCAGGGGGATTTGTAATCACTTCAATTGATTTGACATCTTCACCGTTTGTGTTTTCTAAAAATTGCTTTAATTCATCACCCGTTAAATAGACTTTTTTGTCATTAATAGTGACCAGAATACTGTTGCTTCCACGAACAGTCAGATTGCCGTTGCTCATGGTAGTCACGCTTGGTGTTTTGCCCAGTATTTCCCAGGCATTATTAGTAGAAAGTGAAGAGTTTTCTACAGTAAATTCTATTCGGTCGATTTTTCTTTTTAGAATTGGTTTTGATGTTGTGATGGTAACATCATTTAGTATTTCCACATTTTGCTCCAGTGTAATCGGGGAGAGTTGGAGATCTGACTGTACATCAATATTGAGATATTTTTCAGAATATCCATAAGAGCTGATTTTCAAAATGTATTTTTCTTTTTCAACATTTATTATTTCAAAAAAACCTTTTTCATCTGTTTGAGTACTTTTATAAAATACAGAATCTTTTTGTTTTAATAGAGACACAGAGTTAAATTCTACGGGATTATTCTTAGAGTCCAAAATCGTTCCTGAAATTTTGTGCTGACCAATTCCGATAAGTGGAAGTAATACGATTAAAAAAATATAATGTTTCATGGTGTGATGATTTGTTAGGAGCAAATCTCTGAAACCTCTCTGGAGTATTGGGTTAATAGAGGGTTAATGATGGGTTAACGGGTTTTGTGTTATTTAGTTTCGAAAAAATGAAATAAGCTGAGCTTCCTATTTTTAAGACATTCATTTCAGCATTCGGTTAATAAAGGGTTAATCGGTTGTTTACTAAAAGCCGTAAAGAATTATTAAGGTAAATTTGTTTTTGTTAATTGTTACATCATGCAAAACAAAAAGAAAATTGCGTATTTAATCGGGGCATGTATTTTTACGGTAATCGCATTGGCGGCTATTCAGGGTTATTTTATATACAATACTTATAAACTAACCGAAAGGGAAGTAAACACCAAAATCAGAAAGCAAATAACCGAGTTGGAAGACCATCCTGAATTCGATGCCATAAAAGACAGCTGGATGGAGCAAACCGGGAAATTATCCGAAGGATATGTTTATAAAAAAATAGCAAAAAAAGAATATTTAAGACTTATTCAGAAGAATCAGGATTCGCTCTCCGATGCTATGAAAAGATATATGGAAAAGTCTAAAAAACCGGAAGATTTTGAAATTGGTTACAGCGATTATTTAACGTCTCTGGTCATTATAAACAACAATAAAACGGATTCGGTTTACAATGGCAAATTGTTGATTTTTGATAACAAAGTAAAAAGTAACAATGAAATTTCTTCTTCAACCGGAAAGTGGCAAAATACTAATGAATCAGAATCTGATAATCCGGGTTCTGTAAAAAGTAAATATGTGCTATCGTTAAAAACAGAACAATATTACAGTTTTGCAAGCTGGCAAAAAACGATTTTGGGTCAAATGGCAGGGTTGTTATTGTTTTCTGTGGTCTTAATGTTTTTTGTCGTGTACTTGTATTATCTCTCCATTAAAAATTTAATTAACCAAAAACGGATTGCCGATATAAAAACAGATTTTGTAAACAATATTACACATGAATTTCAGACTCCTTTGGCAACAATGGATATTGCAATCAAAACATTACAGCGAAAGGAAAATCAAATGTCGAAAGAAGAATATGAAACAACTTTATCGTTATTGGAAAGACAGAACAACAGGCTTCAGAAATTGTTTCAGCAGGTTGCGAATGTTTCAGTTAATCCAGTCGCTGACAGAAGTTCTTCCATCGAAATAAGTTGTAAGGAAATTAAAGAAATAATAGACGATTTCAGACTTTCTAAACCTGATATTTTAATTGCATACCAGCCGAGCATGGAAAGCATCACTTTAAAAATAGACCGTTTTCATCTCAATACAATTTTGATTAATCTCTTGGATAATGCTGTAAAATATGGTGCTACGCAAATTGATATTGAAATGAACAGTATTGATAATACATTTTTACTCGGTATAAAAGACAACGGAAAAGGGATCTCTCCAAAAGAACATATTGCCATTTTTGATAAGTTTTACAGAGTCGAAAAAGGAAATCTTCACAATACCAAAGGCCTTGGTTTGGGATTGTTTTATGTAAAACAATTAGTGGAAGCATATCGTGGAAATGTAAAAGTAATAAGTGAAGAAAATAAAGGTGCTTTGTTTTTAATATCAATTCCGTTATAATGAAACATATTTTATTAGTAGAAGATGATTTTGATTATGCTTCAATTTTGAAACAGTATCTGGAATTTTCAGGATTTAAAGTATCCTGGAAAAAGAACGGTAAAGAAGCTTTGGAATCTCTTCCCGGAACGAAGCCTGATATTTGTATTTTGGATGTAATGATGCCGCAAATGGATGGTTTTACTTTAGCAGAAAAGATAGTGGACCAATTTCCGGATACGCCTTTTGTTTTTTTAACGGCAAAATCATTGAAGGAGGACAAAATCAAAGGGTTGAAATTGGGAGCGGATGATTATATCGTAAAACCTTTTGAAGTAGAAGAATTAATTTTGAGAATAGGTAATATTTTAAAACGTTCTCAGAAAAATGAAGAAAAAGTTGTTTTACAACAGACCTTCACAATTGGTAGTTACACCTTTGATTATGAAAACTACTTACTCAAACACCAGACAATCACACATCGGATTACTGAAAAAGAAGCACAATTGATCATTTTTTTACATGCGAACCGAAATAAACTTATTAAAAGGGAAGAAATTTTAAGGGAAATCTGGGGTAACGAAGATTTCTTTTCAGGCAGAAGCATGGATGTTTTTATCAGCAGGTTACGGAAATATTTTAGAGAAGATTCGACTATAAGTATTTCTAGTGTAAGAGGCCTGGGTTTTGAGTTTAAGATTAACAATTAAATCACAGATTATGAAAATTATTATAGTACTTATATTTATGGCTATTAGTTTTTTAGCGAATTGCCAAAGTAAACCTACTGTGCCAAGTCCTCCAAAAATAAAAAAATCAGAAACAAAAACCACGAGATCCAGTTCATCTGTTTCAGTTCAGGATTCAGATTCATCTTATAGTTTCAAGTCATCTTTTGATTCTGATAAAAATGATAAAGTAAAAAGAATGTTAATGGATCATCTGGATGAAAAATACCTGATTGCTAAAGGAAAAGTTTTGATTTGGAAAAAAATGGATGCAGATGAAATTGTCTATAGGGTCACTTTTAAAAAAGGAAGTTTAAAAATGCATGTTGACAAAGAATTAAGTTCCGGAAATGCGGTTAAAGAATTTGAAAAACTCGGAAATAAACTAAGAGAAACGATTTCAAATGATTAAAATAAAAAAATGCTTTTGACAAGAGTCAAAAGCATTTTTTTATGGATTAGAAGAAGTCTTAAACTTTTAGTTTTCCCGAAGCTTCAACGTTTCTTTCGATTGTGTGCCCTGGTCTTGACCATTTTGGTTTTTCACCTAAGGGTGCAAATTGAGAATCTGCTGCCTCAACCGTTTTAGGCTGTGATACTTTTGTAAAAGGTTTTTGCGGATTCAATCCTAGCATTTCGAACATTTTCATGTCTTCATGTACATCAGGATTTGGCGTGGTAAGTAATTTGTCTCCTGCAAAAATAGAATTTGCACCGGCAAAAAAGCACATTGCCTGTCCTTCACGGCTCATATTGGTTCTTCCTGCTGATAAACGTACCTGTGTATCCGGCATTACGATTCTGGTAGTGGCTACCATACGAATCATCTCCCAGATTTCAACCGGTTTTTCATCTTCCATAGGAGTTCCTTCTACAGCAACCAAAGCATTAATTGGCACAGATTCCGGTTGTGGGTTTAAAGTAGAAAGGGCAACAAGCATTCCGGCCCTGTCTTCGATGCTTTCTCCCATTCCGATAATTCCACCGCTGCAAACCGTAACATTGGTTTTACGAACATTTTCGATAGTATTTAAACGGTCTTCAAAAGCACGCGTAGAAATAACATCTTTATAATAATCTTCAGAAGTATCTAAATTGTGATTGTAAGCATATAATCCTGCTTCTGCCAGACGCTGCGCCTGATTTTCGGTAATCATACCCAAAGTACAGCAAACCTCCATATCCAGTTTGTTGATGGTACGAACCATTTCTAAAACCTGATCAAATTCTTCACCGTCTTTTACATTTCTCCAGGCAGCTCCCATACAAACACGCGATGATCCGCTTGATTTAGCACGCAAAGCCTGAGCTTTTACCTGGCTTACGCTCATTAAATCATTTCCTTCAACACCTGTATTGTAACGGGCAGCCTGCGGGCAATAACCACAGTCCTCGGGACATCCTCCGGTTTTGATAGATAGTAATGTTGATACCTGAACTACGTTCGGATCATGTTTTTGTCTGTGAATGGTTGCTGCTTCATACAGCAAGTCCATCATAGGTTTATTATATATGGCGATTATTTCGTCTTTGGTCCAGTTGTGTTTTGTAATGCTCATTGCTACATTGTTTTTGAAGCTTCAAAAGTAGTTAAATTGTTCTAATCAACCAATGCTGATTTCTGTAAATGAATATTTGGCAGTTATTTTCAAAAAAGAAACACCCTAAAATCATAGAATTGTACTTTTTTATGATTTTAGAGTGCTTAATAGCTCCTTTTATTTTCAAAAATTAATCGGCTATGTATTTGTTATTCCAGTATAACATTATCATCAAAGTAACAATTACAGAAGATGCCAGTCCTTCAAACAATAAACAAATACAATAAGTAGGTACCGAAGGGTTTCCTCCAAACATAAAAGTTTGTGATAAAGTTTCTACATAAGCGTCTCCGCCTCGTGCATAACTGTAAACCAGTAATCCAAAAACGCTCATCGATACTCCAACCACAGAGGTTGCCATAGCCGAAACAGCATTGGATACAAAATTAGTTTCTCCTTCGTGAAGGTTCATTTGCATGGTTCTGTTTACGCCATAAAAGATAAAAAATACATTCAGAGTACGTAAATAAAACAAATCTGCTAAGCCTAAAACATTCATGAGTAAAAAATAAATGCCTATTCCGAGGAATATTAAAGCCCCATTGGTTATTTCTTTAGGTAATTTCATGGTGGTTATTTTTAAAGAAGTTAATAGTAAATATTTGATAAACAGTAAAGTGTATTAAATTTACTAAAAATATAAATACGATGATTTAAAAATAACGAAAAGTATTTTTTTGAATTTTCTGTATTTAGCAGAACAATTTATGAATGGTTGTAAAAGAGGCTTTAAATGTTCTTGATTTATATTTAACTATTTGAAAAAACAGGCTATAAATTTTCTACAAATTCCAAGGCAGTTTTTTTGTCGAGATTCAATTGCTCTTTCAACAAATCAACCGAGCCAAATTTTTGTTCTTCGCGAAGATATTTTAACAATGAAATTTGAAGCTTTTCGCCATAAATAGCTTTATCGAAATCGAAAAGATTTACTTCAATTGTTTGTTTTTGCCCGTTTACAGTTGGATTGAAACCAATATTCATCATTCCGAAAACTTCTTTTTGATCAATAACAGTCTTTACAACATAAACACCATTTTTTGGAATCAGCTTGTAATCTTCTTCAATTTGAATGTTTGCCGTTGGGAAACCAATCGTTCTTCCTAATTGTTTTCCTTTTACCACTTCTCCGGTTAAAAAATAGGTGTATCCCAAATATTCATTGGCGAGAGCCATATTGCCATCCAGTAATGCTTTTCTGATTTTGGTTGAACTTACCGAAACATCCTGAATTTCCTGAGCAGAAATTTGTTCCACCTCAAAACCGTACTGAGCTCCAAAAGCAATTAAAATGTCAATATTAGCAGTTCTGTTTCGTCCAAAACGATGATCATAACCGATGATTATTTTTTGAATATGAAATTGATCTACTAAAATTGTGCTTACAAATTCTTCAGCAGTTAATCTCGAAAAACCTTCGTCAAAAGGGTGAATTACAAGATTTTCGATTTCTGTTTCTTTTAGAAGTCTCGATTTTTCAGAAATAGTATTTAAAAGTTTTATTTCTGATTTTTCCTGTAAAACCATTCTGGGATGCGGGAAAAAAGTCAGGACAAGACTTTCATATTTTCCGTTTTCAGTGTTTTGAGTAATTCTTCCCAGAATTTTTTTATGGCCAATGTGTACACCATCAAAAGTGCCAAGAGTTAAAATTGTTTTCTTGGTCGAGTGGAAATCGGTTATAGAATGAAAGAGCTTCAAAACAAATTATTTAAGATGCTGCAAATTTATACTATCTATTTGAAATCTGATAGCAACCAGAAATGATTTTTTGAATTGATGCGGCTTGTTTTTGTGAAAAAGACCCAATTCGTCGATGTGAAATAAATATCTGTCGATAATAGATAAGATTCTGACTTAATTAATTTAATTTTGATTTCTTTAATAACTTTTTGATTATGAAAAAACAACTATCTTGTTTGCTGTTTATTTTTTGTAGTATTACGATTCACGCTCAGACAAATATGCTTTGGGAGAAAGTTAATTCGCTTTCAGCTAAAAAAACAGATAATACTTCTTATCAGAATAAATTATATTATAAACTCAACGTGAGCTTTCTTTCACAGAAGTTAGAAACTACTACGAATAAATCTTCAAAGAATGCAAATTCTGAGATTACTATTCCAAATGCAGATGGTGTTTTAGAACGTTTTATAGTTTGGGAGTCTTCTAATTTTGATCCTGTATTGCAGGCAAAATATCCTGAGATAAGAGCTTACGAAGGAGCCGGATTAGATGATAAAACAGCAAAAATCCATTTTAGTGTGTCGCCAATAGGAGTTCAGACAATGGTACTTCGACCAGACAAAGCATCTGAATTTATAGAGCAAAATCCAGAAAATAAATCAGAATATGTTTTGTTTACATCAAAAAATAAGGATACTTCAAAATCGCTTATTTGTAAAACAAAAGAAGGAAATACCAACCGCATTTCTGTAAAAACTGCAAAAACAGCCTCTAATAATAAAGTATTCAAAACCCTTCGGCTGGCACTATCATGTACATGGGAGTATGCTGCTTTTTATGGAGGCACAAAAGCCGGGGCATTAGCCGGGATGAATGCCACTATGACAAGGGTTAATGCGGTTTTTAATAATGATTTGGCTCTAAAATTAATGATAATTGCGAATAATGAAGATGTTATTTATATCGATTCATCAGACCCTTATTCTCCAGCTGCAGCAGGTGCTAATGGAGCTTGGAACGTTGAGGTTCAAAAGACATTAACAAATGTTATTGGAAGCAATAATTATGATATTGGGCATTTATTTGGACGTTCAGGCGGTGGAGGAGATGCCGGCTGTATTGGCTGTGTGTGCCAGGATCCTGTTTCATTGACTGATGAAAATGCAAAAGGGAGTGCTTTTTCATCTCCTTCAAATGCAATTCCACAAGGAGATACATTTGATATCGATTATGTAGCGCATGAAATGGGACATCAGTTAGGGGCAACCCATACTTTTTCTTACTCAATTGAAGGAACGGGAACAAATGTTGAGCCAGGCAGCGGCTCTACCATTATGGCATATGCCGGAGTTACCGAGGATTATGATGTGCAAAGTAATTCTGATGACTATTTTGCCTATGCCAGTATCTTGCAAATCCAGGATAATCTTGCTACCAAGACATGTCCCATAAGTACACCTGTAATTAATAATAATCCTCCAATTATAGCTGCCGGACAAGATTACACGATTCCATTGAGTACACCGTTTATTTTAACCGGAACAGGTTCTGATCCTGAGGGCGATAGCATTACTTATTGTTGGGAGCAAAATGACAGTGCTACGACAGCATCCGGAGATAATAGTATTGCCAAACCAACAAAAACAGATGGGCCATTGTTTCGTTCTCTTCCGCCAACAAGCTCAGCCGTTCGATATATGCCGAGTTTAAGTACAGTTCTTCAAAATAAATTAACTACAACATGGGAGTCGGTTTCATCTGTAGGAAGAAATCTGAATTTTTCTTTAACAGGAAGGGATAATGCTGCTTTAGCACCACCTCAGACCTATACGGATAATATGATTGTTACTGTTAACCCAACGATTGGGCCATTTGTAGTAACATCCCAAAATACAAGTGATATTGGATGGCAAAAAGGTTCTTTTCAGCCTGTCACGTGGAATGTAAACAGTACTAATACGTTGTCAGGCTCTGCAAATGTAAATATTAAATTGTCTATTGATGGAGGATTGACTTATCCAATTGTTTTGGCAGCTAATACTCCAAATGATGGTTCACAGACAATTACTGTTCCATCAGATATTACCGCTACAAATTGCAGAATTTTAATTGAGCCAACGGGTAATATTTATTATGCAATAAATACAACTCCCTTCGCAGTAGGTTATAATTCGGCAACGACTTGCGCTTCTTATAATTTTGCCACTTCTTCTTTTAATATTCCTTTTGGGACAACTTTCACAACAAAATCAGTGGTAGTACCAGCTTCATCAGGAATAATTTCAGATGTAAATGTTGCAATAAACGTAACACATGCCCGCTTTTCAGATTTAGAAATTCAAATAGAGAATCCGCAAGGCACAGTTGTGAAATTGTTTGATAAAGAATGTGCTTCCACTAATTCAACTTTAATACTTGGATATGATGATTCCGGAACTAGTTTAGATTGTTCTCAAACAACGAGTCAGATTGTTTTACCGGCTGAATCATTAAGTGTTTTTAATGGGCAGAATCCACAGGGGACCTGGATTTTCAAAGTTCGTGATGCTGTTTCAGGAAGTTTCGGAACTATAAATTCAGCATCAGTAAATATTTGCACACAAACATTTACTTTAGACACATCTGAATTTGAAAAGACAGATTTTGCATTATATCCTAATCCAAACCAGGGTAATTTTACGATTGAATTTGATTGTGATTCTACTAAGGTCGTAGATGTAACTGTTCATAACATATTGGGTAAAAAAGTTTATAATAAAACGTTTGATAAAACAACTTATTTTTATCAGAATATCCAATTGCAAAATACTGTAGCAGGGTTATATCTGGTAACAGTAACAAATGGAGATAAAAAAATTGTTAAAAAGATAATCGTAAACTAAAAATTTACGAATTTGCCATCGCCATACAAACAATACTAATTTTTACTCCCGGAATTTTGAGCAAAGCTCTTGAGCAGGCTTCAAGTGTAGCACCTGTAGTAAGAACATCGTCAACGAGTAAAAAATGCTTGTTGCGATTTTGTTCTGAATAATTTACATCAAATACATTTTCTATCCCTTCTGACCGGCCCAGTAGATTTTTTTTGGATTGTGTTTTAGAATATTTTTTGCGAAACAAAATGGTATCATCATAGCCTATATTCAGCCCTTTAGCCAAAGTATTTCCAAAAGTGGTTACCTGATTGTAACCCCGTTCTCTGAATTTCTTTTGATGTAAAGGGACTGGTATTACAGCACTAAAAGGAGTTTTGAGTTGTATGTTTTTTAAGTCTTCAACATACCAGTTTCCCAGAACTGTTCCAATTTCTTCATTTCCTTTGTATTTCAAATTATGGATCAGTTCCTGAACCATACCTTTTTTGTTAAAATATAAAAATGCGGATGCATGTTCTATTTCAATTTTACCATAAAATTTCTTGACCGCTTCATTATTTGAGTCCAAATAATATTGTGTAAGAGGCATTTCATGGCGGCAGTTAGTACACAAAACGATTTCATTAGTCATTAAAAGAGAATGACATCCTGCACAAACTTTAGGGAAAAAAAGATTAATAAGGTAATTAAGCACAGTTGAATGATTTAGTTAAAAAACAGGAATACTATCATTTATAGTCAGAGTATTATTATAGCGATAAAATACTATTGCCTTTTGAATAAATATAATTAAAATATTAATTTTAATCAAAATATTTTTACAAAAAAATAGCTTTAGTTTTAAAATTTAACTAATAAATTTATAAGCTATTGAATCAATCTTCTTTATATGAAAAATAACCACCAAACTACCTGTTTTATTTTAACAGGAATCATTTTTTTAGTTTTTCAAAATCAAATAACAGCTCAAAAAGGTGGAAGTGTAAACAAAACGTTTTTTAAAAATGGATTAGTTGCCAGGGAATTTTATTTGGGAGCTGATCAAAAAACAGATAGTGTAAAAACCTATCATAAACAGGGAGGCCTGAATGAAAAATTTTATTATGATGATAACAGTCAATTTCATGGAATCTGTGAACAATTTACAAGTGAAGGAAAACTAAAAACTACCTGGGTTTTTGTTCATGGTAATTTGATTCATACCACACATCATATAAAAGAGTTTAATCTTAAAAATAAAAAAACTGTAGATTTTAACTATGACAATATTGATAAAATGGATTTACTTCTGAAAGCAAATCCAAATGATAAGCAGGCAATCTACAGTCGTGCAGCAAGTAGGGAATATCTTCAAAATAATGTTCTGGCAGAAATTGATTACTTAATTCTTAAAGCAGATTTAGAAAATATAAAAGCAACTTCGCTTATAAAAGATAAAGTACAGTTAGAAAATTTTAATAAAACTTTATCTGAAGTTTACAGTAGGCTTGGGTCAATATATTCCGGTTGGAATTATGTCAATATAGCTGTAGATTATAAGTTAAAAGCCATAAATGCTGATCCAGACGAAATCAGATTCATTTATAATTTAGGAAGTTATCTGGTTACTGAAGAAGAAGATTTTCGATTAGGGATTTATTTTCTGAATGAAGTTACAAGAGCGTTTCCTAATCATAATTTTGCACATTGGGTATTAGGATATAGTTATTTAGAACTCGAACAATATGATAAAGCAATCAAAAATATTGATATTGCTTTTGAAAATGAAGCGAATTTATATGAATATGGTTACGGAACCGCTGAGAGTGATCTAAGAACGATAAGAGGCCTGGCTTACCATAAATCAGGAAAAACAGATTTAGGTATTAAAGATCTAAACGAAGCTTTACATATCAATGATAAGAATTCTGTAGCCAATAAATATATGGGGATTGTTTATGACGATTTGGGGCAGTCACAAAAAGCCTGCGAATATTTTCAAAAAGCCAGAGCATTAGGTTATGAAAAAAAATATTACAATAAAGAACTGCAAAGTTTTATTCAAAAAAACTGTACTGCTGCTGAAAAAACAATTGTAACAAGTTATACGGCTACTAAGGATTTACCATACATAGCGCCTAATCCGGCTGATAATGAAGTAGAGGTTTTTAATTTTCCATTTTCTAATTTTAATTACGAAATATTGGATCCACAATATCAAAAATTGCGTAAGGGAATTTCTAATGATAAAATAATAGAAATTTCGGGATTGCCATCAGGGTTTTATATTCTTGTGTTGAGTAATGTTGATAAGACAGAAATTTTTAAACTGATAAAAAAGTAAAGGTTTGAAATAGTAATTCTATGTACTTACTGATATAAATTAATTGAAAAAATATGAATTTCTATTCTGAAACATAAAAATCAGGATTTATTTATAAAAATTTAAAAATCAGAGGTCAATCTTCAACTATTTTTCTTTTTTTTAAACTCACTTTTTATATTTTTGCATCATTATGGCAAAACAAGAAGATTTATTTAAGAATGTGGTTTCGCACGCAAAAGAGTACGGATTTATTTTTCCGTCAAGCGAAGTATACGACGGATTAAGTGCAGTGTATGACTATGCACAAAATGGAGTCGAGTTAAAAAAGAATATCCGTGAATATTGGTGGAAATCAATGGTTCAGATGAATGAAAATATTGTAGGATTAGATGCTGCAATATTGATGCATCCAACAACCTGGAAAGCTTCAGGCCACGTTGATGCTTTCAACGATCCGTTAATTGATAATAAAGATTCAAAGAAAAGATACAGAGCTGATGTTTTAGTAGAAGATTATGCTGAAAAGTTAAATCAGAAAGCTCAAAAAGAAATCGAAAAAGCAAGAGCCCGATTTGGAGACGCTTTTAATGAAGAAGAATTTGTTAGTACAAATGCACGTGTTGTAGAATATCTTTCAAAAAAGAAAGAAATTTTAGCAAGGCTTGCAAAAGGTATGAGCGAAGATCTTCAGGATGTAAAAGCGCTGATTGATGAACTTGAAATTGCTGATCCTGAAACCGGATCAAGAAACTGGACAGATGTAAAGCAGTTCAATTTAATGTTCGGAACAAAACTTGGAGCTTCTGCAGATTCTGCAATGGATTTATATTTGCGTCCGGAAACGGCACAGGGTATTTTCGTTAACTTTTTAAATGTTCAGAAGTCTGGACGTATGAAAGTTCCTTTTGGAATTGCCCAAACCGGTAAGGCATTTAGAAATGAAATAGTTGCAAGACAATTCATTTTCCGTATGCGTGAATTTGAACAAATGGAAATGCAGTTTTTTGTACGTCCGGGTGAAGAAATGCAATGGTACGAACACTGGAAAACAACCCGTTTAAACTGGCATTTATCTTTAGGTTTAGGAAAAGAAAATTACCGTTTTCACGATCATGAAAAATTAGCACATTACGCAAATGCTGCTGCCGATATTGAGTTTAACTTCCCATTCGGATTCAAAGAACTGGAAGGAATTCATTCCCGTACCGATTTTGATTTAAAAGCACACGAACAATACTCAGGTAGAAAACTACAATATTTTGATCCTGAACTGAATGAAAACTACGTGCCATACGTGGTTGAAACTTCTGTAGGTCTTGATCGTATGTTTTTGGCTGTTTTTGCAACATCGTTGCAGGAAGAAGTTTTAGAAGATGGATCAACAAGAACGGTGTTGAAATTACCGGCAGTTCTGGCACCAACAAAAGCAGCTGTTTTACCCTTGATTAAAAGAGACGGATTGCCTGAAATTTCCAAAAAAATTATCGATGATTTGAAATGGGATTTCAATGTTTCTTATGATGAAAAAGATGCAGTTGGCCGTCGTTACAGAAGACAGGATGCTCTTGGAACTCCATTTTGTATCACTGTAGATCATCAGACTATCGAAGATCAAACGGTAACCATTCGTCATAGAGATACTATGAAGCAGGACCGTGTTGCGATAGCTGATTTAAAATCAATTATTGAAAACGAAGTTTCAATGAAAAATTGGTTAATGAAAATGTAGTTTTTTCAATTTCAATATATTAAATCCCAAATTCTAAATTAAGAGTTTGGGGTTTTTTTATACCCTACTTTAGGCTGTTTTTTTTGCAAATGAAGATATGGGTTTAGATATTTTTTATAACTTTAGATGTTTTATTTTGAAAAAAATCCCCGCAAATTAATTGATTAACCCCAAAATTAATCCAAAAATGAATTACACCTACATTATTTTAGATGATGACCCGGACAGTGTTGAAAAAACAAAGGCAATTGCAAAGGAGTTTTCAGAGTTAAATTTTATAGCCTCTGCTAATAACTACACAGATGGATTGAACCTGGTATTAAAACATATGCCAGATTTGGTTTTTTTAGAAATTGACCCCAAAGATAAGGCCAGTGGGCTTGCTTTGAATTTAATTAATGGATTATTAATGTATCTGAAAGAACTGCCTAAAATTATTGTTACAACAAAAAGCAAGGAGTTGGCGTTTGATTGTATACAATATGAAGTAAATGATTATTTCCTAAAACCCCTGGCGGCTATAGATTTTGTAAAATTGATTCATAAATTAAATAAATTGTCTAATGAAGATGAAGTGCTTTTGGTTCAGAAATTAAAACCAAAAGAAAAACAAGATGTTGAGGGTATTCAGATTAATAAAAATCGGAAATCTTTCATTCTGTGTGTAAAATCATATGGAGATCATCGTTATATAGATTCAAGTGAAATATGTTACTTTCAGGCAGATAATAATTCAACAGATATTCATTTGAAAAACGGTGAGATGATTACCGCTTTTAAGACTTTGAAACATTTTGAAACCGTTTTGTCAAATCCTTTTATCAGAATACACAACAGTTATATAGTAAACAGGAATTATATTTCGAGAATACATACTGGAAACTCTTTATGTTATATAAAAAAAACGACTATCAAACTGCCGTTTTCTAAATCTTATAAAGCAAATGTTGATTTTATAATTAGTGAATTTGCAAATGAAAATTACATAGAAACTTAAAATAAAACCATCTGCCCTGATTTGCTATCCATTCACTCATGAACGGGTAGCATTGACCATAAACGCCTTTTTTTAAGGTGATTGTTGAGGTTTACTACTTAGTTTTACAAAAGAATTCCGAACGAAACGGAATCAAAAAATGTAAAAAAGTATAACAATATAAACTCAACAATCATGAAAAAATTAGCTTTAACAACAGGATTATTCTCTTTAGTAATGGTATTAACTTCATTTAATACAGCTGAAGCTTCAAATGATATTTTAGTAAACAATACAACAGTTGGAATTGATGGAAATCAATCAGCAGGACAAAGCAGAAAAGTAGATATGATGGGAACTGATTTATCAAACCAAAAAGTAAGTATTGATGGAAATCAGTCAGCAGGACAAAGTAGAAAAGTGGATTAATTAGCTGCAATTCATTTCAATATACAGAAGGTCGTCTAAATTAGACGGCCTTTTTGTTTATGCCTAATGTATAGTTTTGTATTTTTGAGTAAATTTTTAAGACAAAATTGAAAAAAAACTATCTGATATTACTTATATTTTTTATTGGTTGTACGAAGCAAAATGAAGGCACTCGTGTATCCAGTCAATCAAGAGATAGCCTGGATTTGTACTTGTCACTGGCTAATGAATACAAATTGCCGGTAGAGATAAAGCAAAAGTACAATCAAAAAGCTTTTGAAGTGATTATGAGCCAGCCCGATGACTCACTCAAAAGGGTAAATCTTTTTAAAGTTGCCAATCGTTATTTTAATATGAGGGATTGGAACAATTATAATAAAACGGTTAAAATTGTCTTAGAAAAGGCCCAAAAGGCAAAGGATTCGGTTTCAATGTCGAAAGCTTACATTTATTTAGGGGACTATTACAGTTCTCAGACTTCTTCAGACAGTGCATTTGCATTTTATTATAAAGCTGAAAAATTATATTTAGCTACTGATGATTTTTATAATTTAGCAAAGACAAGACTTAGCAAAGCATTATTGCAGTATAATGAAGGCGATTTTTATGGAAGTGAAAAAGCTATTTTTAATGCACTCAGAGTTGTTAAGGGCAAAAATAATAATGATATTTTATACGAAGCCTATAACCTGCTTGGAATTTTGTACAATGAATTAGGTGAATATGAAAAGGCAATCGAGTTTCATAACAAAGCAATTGCCAGTATCGATGACAAAATTATTCCTGTTGAGTTCCAATCAAAAGCAACCTCATTAAATAATATAGGATTTGTTTATCAAAATCTCAGTGATTACAAAAAAGCTAATTTTTATTTTCAGGAAGGATTAAAGGAGAAAAACCTGTTTAACCAAAAGCCCGAATTATATGCCATTTTGCTGGATAATTTAGCTTATTCTCAGTTTAAGTTAAACGAGACCAGTCAACTTCCAAATTTATTTTACAAAGCACTTAAAATAAGGGATAGTTTGCAGTTAACTGCAGGTATAACAGCTAGTAAAATGCATTTGTCTGAGTATTTTGCATCTGTAAGAGACACTGCTAAGGCGCTGCATTATTCAAATCAGGCATTGATAGTTTCAAGACGGACTAAAAATTTCCGTAATGTATTGGTGGCTTTGAAGCAGTTATCGTTAATTCAGCCTGAAAAAGCTTCAAAATTTTCAGAAGATTATATTAAGCTTAACGACAGTCTGCAAAAGGCTGAGCGTAAAATGGGAGACAAATTTACGCGGATAGAATATGAAACAAATGAAATAAAAAGCGAAAATTCGAGTTTAGAAATACAGAACAGGACTTTGGTATATGTTTTTAGTTTCTTTTTACTGATAGTTTTGTTTTTTTATATCTATAAAACACAACAGGCAAGAAACAGGGAATTGCTTTTTAAGCAGCAACAGCAAATTGCAAACGAGGATATTTATAATTTAATGATTTCGCAGCAAAATGCAATTGAAACCATGCGAATCAGAGAAAAGAAAAAAGTTGCACAGGAACTGCACGATGGCGTTTTAGGAAGGATGTTTGGTGTGAGGATAAGTTTGGACAGTCTTGATAAATTAGACGAAGAAACTGCAGCCGATAAGCGAAAAAAATATCTGCTCGAATTAAAGGAGATTGAACAGGATATTCGTGAAATTTCACATGATTTAAATAAAGAAAAATCAGGATTGATCAATAATTTTGTTGCGATTTTAGAAAAATTGTTTCAAAATCAAATCAATACATTTAGTGCTAAATTGATTTATAACATTGATTCAAATATCAAGTGGGATTTGGTAAGCAATGTTGTAAAAATTAATTTATACAGGATAATTCAGGAGGCCCTCCAAAACGCGAATAAATATGCAGAAGCAAAAACAATTACAGTTGAGTTTAAGAGTGAGATTAATTATTTAGTTTTATCAATATCTGATGATGGAGTAGGATTTAATACTCATAAAACAAAAAAAGGCATTGGGCTGCAAAATATTGTACAGAGAACGGCAGAGTGTAACGGAAATGTTGATATACATTCGGCTAAAAGTGAAGGGACATCTATTATCGTAAAGATACCAATTGACCAAAAAATAAATAAAATTCATAATGAAAGCTGATTCAACAACATCGTCGCTTAAACAAACAAGCAACATATTAATTGTAGACGACCATCCGTTTATTATTGAAGGTTATAAAAATGCTATAACACGTTATAATCCTGAAAGCCATGAGTTTTTGATCTCACAGGCAAAAGATTGCAAATCTGCTTATGAGATTATAACGAATCCTGAAATCTTACCTTTTAATATTGCCTTTTTAGATATAAGTATGCCTGCCTATGATGAAAAAGAAATTTTTTCAGGAGAAGATTTGGCAAAATTAATTCTCGAATACATGCCAAACTGCAAAATTATTTTGCTGACCATGTATACCGAATTACTAAAAATTAAAACCATCATCCGGACTATACAGCCCAATGGACTGATTATTAAAAATGATTTGACATTTGATGAATTGCTTTTTGCTTTTGATAAAGTGATAAAAAGCGATAAATATTACAGTCAGTCAGTTCAGAAAATGCTGAATCAATCACCTCATCATTCAATTGAAATCGATGAATTTGACAAACAGATTTTATTTCATTTGTCTAAAGGAACTTCTGAAGAAGAAATGCCGCATTATATTCCTATTTCTGTAAACGCAATAAAAAGACGAAAAAAAGGTCTTAAAGAACTGCTCAAAATAAAAACAGATTTAGATGATGATTTGGTAAAAGAGGCAAAAAGCAAAGGACTTTTTTGAGTTAAAACTCCAAAACAAAAAATCCAAATTCCAACGATATGATGAAGGGAATTTGGATTTTTTGTTTAGTTTTTTTAAAAATTATTCACTCAGGGCATCCCAGCCACGAGCTCTTAAGGCAATCTTAGTATTGGCGCGTGTTACGAGATGAATTCCTTCACTTTCATCAGCCATATGACCAATTATAGAAAAGTTTGGATTTCCTTTTATTTTGTCAAAATCATTAATGTCAATGGTAAATAGCAACTCGTAATCTTCTCCGCCATTAATCGCAACGGTTGTACTGTCGATATTAAACTCTTCGCAAGTCGAAATAAATTGTGGGTCTAAAGGTAATTTATCTTCGTATAGATTACAACCCACCTTTGACTGCTTGCATAAATGAATAATTTCTGAAGAGAGTCCGTCAGAGATGTCAATCATCGAAGTTGGTTTTATTTCAAGAGCGTGTAGTAAAGTGCGAACATCTTTTCTGGCTTCAGGTTTCAGTTGGCGCTCAATCAAATAGGTGTAAAGATCCAAATCCGGCTGATTGTTTGGGTTTACCTGAAAGACTTGTTTTTCGCGTTCTAAAACTTGTAATCCCATGTAAGCGGCACCAATATCGCCGGTTACAACCAATAAATCAGTTTGTTTGGCTCCGTTTCTGTATACAATTTCATCAGCGTCAGCTTCACCAATTGCAGTAATGCTGATGATTAACCCTTTTTGAGATGAGGTGGTGTCACCGCCAATAACATCTACTTTATACTCATTTGCAGCATGTGTAATCCCTTCAAATAATTCTTCTAAGGCTTCCAGAGGAAAACGATTAGAAACGGCTACAGAAACCGTTATTTGCGTTGGTTTAGCATTCATGGCGCAAATGTCAGAAACATTTACTACTACAGATTTGTATCCTAAATGTTTCAAAGGCATATAAGCCAGGTCAAAATGGACACCTTCAATTAATAAATCGGTAGAAACGACTACTTTTTTATCCTTAAAATCAAGAACAGCAGCATCATCGCCAATACTTTTTAAAGTCGATTCCTGTTTAACATCGAAATTTTTGGTTAAATGTTCTATTAAACCAAATTCGCCTAATTGCGCTATACTCGTACGTTGTGGGTTTTTATCTTCGATCATTTTGTCTCTTTATTGCTTTTTGGTTTTTACCAAGTTTGCAAAGGTACGAAGTTGAAGGTTTAATAACTATAAACGGAGTTCGATTATTATTTTGTAGTAGCAGCATTTGGCAACATTGGTTCCACTTTCCGTTGCAAACAAAGTTTCCTGAACTCGATTAAAATCAAAAGGATTTTTACTTCAATCCGGGCTAATGCAAAAATATTTTTTATTTTGTCTTAAAATTTTTACAAGGTAAAACATTATGCTTGGTTTAATAAATTGACATACTTAATGTTTCTGGCCAGTAATTTATTAAAATAATCGTTTACACTATCTTTGAATTCTCTTTTAGGCTTATCTTTTTCATAGGCTTCTAAAAGTCCCTTCTCTTTTAATCTTTTAGTCAATGCCTTACTTTTAAACTTTTTAACAGGGCCTGAGATAGTTTCTGAATAATATTCAGGAGAGCTTGAAAATCCAGGAGTAACATAGAAACAAAATTCGCCATGTGCTAAAATTATGTAGCTTTTATTTTTATATCTTCTCCATAATTGATCCTCTTCAGGAGAGTAAAAATCAGCACAAAAATGAGAAATTCCAACTCTTTCTGTTCCATTGTCGGTTTTTATCAACAGGCTTTCTCCTGCAAAAATGACATAAAGAAAAGAATTTTGAACTATTTTATATCCAGGTATAAATTTATCGTTGGAGTAATCTTCAATGGTTTTGTAAAATCTAAAATTTGTTTGACTAAAGGAAAGATTGCTAATGAAAACTAATAAAAATACAAATTGAATTTTCTTCATTTTTTTGGATGGTTAATTGAGCTTAATAAATTAGGGGTAGTTTTTTATTTTAGAGTCCTTTTAAATTTATTATCATAAAATAAGGCATTTTTTTTAGGATAGTAGTCCTTAATTCTAAAAAATACGAGTTTATAGTCGAAAATCATCATAAAGCCAATAAATTTTAAAAAGACACTCTTTGCAAACAACACCCAGAGTTGATTTTATTGTTCGATATAGAGAATTTTCTCATCGGAATTGTAGTTTGTTTTGAGATTAAAGTATCGGCCAATTTTAGACAAATTAACGACAATGAAATCTTTGGAGGAAAAAACCGTTTTGCCAGGATATGGATTCGATTTAAAATAAAAAGCATGTTTCTCACAATTTTTCACGGCTGTTTTTTCCCCGGTACTTGAATTGACTGACCAAATAATTGGAAATTTTTTCTTCCCATTTTCCAAAACCAATGAATTTTCAATTAGTTGAATTCCAATTTGTTTTGTTGATCTAATCCGTGTTTTTAAGTTGTTGGTGCTCATTGAATCTTGCGTAACGTATCCATCGACGCTAATGTCTTTGTAATCGTAGTATTTACAATTACCTGATAGCACACTACTGAAATTGCTGAGGTTCATTGGATCAAGGAAAATTTCGTCTCCATCTTTGTAGATCAATGTTGTTGCGATTACTGCCGGACTTCGTTTGTTTTTAATTGCATTTTCAACGATAAATTTACCCATGTTGGAATAGATGTACGATTTTCCATTCTTTTTCACAACGATATTTGCCATTTGGGGCGATGAATCGCTTAGTAGACTTTTTACCAAGAAAAAGATTCCAAAACCAAGTGGGATAATGGCGAAAAAAGGAATCCAGCCAACGATTTTACTTCTTTTCTTAATTTTTTTTTGACTTGTAGTAGCGTTTTGCATGCGAGTAATAATTGAAAACTTAGTGTAAATCTATAAAAGTTTATAGAATAATAGGATAATTAAGGAAATATTGCCTATGAACAATAAATTTAAGTGTTTAAAAAAATATTTAGTTTTCAGCAGACGTGTACCAAGTTGAAGGTTTTGTTCTCGTTACTTATGTGTTTTTCTCTCTGTTATTCTTTGATTTTTATTGTTCCGTTTCTGTATAAGTCTAACGCTTTTTGCAAAATGGTTTCTATTGTTTTTAACGGTAAGTCTTTGTTTGGATTAATTCTGAAAATCTTCATTCGGGAACGCGTACCTTCTTCCAGTTCAGGATAATCAAGATATTTGCCTTCTACCATGAGAATATAAGGTTCGTTTGTTTTTTTATCTGTCCACAAATAGCAAAACATTTTCTTCTTATAACAAAAACAGGGCATTCCCCACTTTTTCGTTTCGGTAATATTTGTGTCCTGATCAAGAATAATGCTTCGCAATGCAAGCAGACAACTCCTGTTTGGTTCTTCCTTTTTCAGATAGTAATTATAAAGTTCGTCTAACATTGGTTACCTGTTTTACGGCAATTAAAAAGTCAATTTTTGCATCTTCTGTATTTTGAGTTTTTGCTTTAAAAACTTCAAAGTGTCTTGTAAATGTTTATAAATGAGTTATTTGATTTTAGTTGAAGTAATTTAGTCACTATTATTCCACGTAATAACTCCGTTTAAAGAAGTTTTGTCGAAATTTTTTAAAAGTGAATTATTTTGTGAATCTACATTTATTTTTACCCATATCCAAGCTTCATGTGATTCACATAGTTTTGTATTATCAATACTTATAAAATCTTTTAAATTATACTTTTCGAGTATTGATTCAATTGCGTATACATCTTCAGGATCAATTCCATTCGTTGCACCAGTTCCTTGATATTTTGAAGAGAGAAAATATTTTGTTAGTTCGGTTTCTGGGCTATGAAGGATATTCGATTCAATAATAACTTCATTCCCAACAGGAATATAAATACCTTCCAGTTCTGCTTGTAAACATTTATTTCCTCCTGTTTGATTAGAGAAAGTTATACCAGTTGGTAAGTTAACTATCATCCCAAATCCAAGGCTATCATAAAGAGATATTCGCTTCATTATTTTTGTTGTTTTTAGCAGTTGGTTTTTTGCGATAGTCAACAGGCCCATTAAATTATCCAAATACAAAACATTTTGCATTAAGCTAATTGCACAAATCGATTGTAGCTGTTAGAAGGTTTTTTTTTATTCAAGAAAAACAATTTATTTTTTGTAGTCATAAATTTCTAACGAACTAATACTGGTTTTCGGTTTTACTTTTATGCTTTTCAAAGTTGAATTTGGTATAAGTTTATTGTCCACATTTACATATCCATCTCCATTTTTTGAACGTTTTTTATTTTGATTGGTAGCCATAATCTTTAATCCGTCCATAAAAGATTTTGTCAATTTGGTGTTCAAGTTATCTGTTCCAATATAGAAAGCGTGTTCGCCTTCTTTTCCTAAACCGTGTTCTACAAAGATTTCAAATGGCTTCAATTTGTTTTTCTTTTCAAAATTTTTGACATAATCCATTATCGGTTTTTCTGATGGTGATCCGCAACAAATGCTGGAATAACCAACAATAATATAATTTTTGTCCTTTTGAGAAAAAGCAAAAACTGGAATAATTACTAAAGCAATAGTTATAAGTTTGAGTACTTGTTTCACTTTTTATGGTTTTCTTTTGTGGTGGTAGGTTCAGTAAAATTACCGTCAACATTCTTCTTTTTGGTACTACAGTGAGCTTGCGACTAAAAGCACATTATTGTGCCTGGCCAGCGATAGCGAACAGGAGAAGTAAATCATTTTGAATACAAAACCAGCGTCAAATTTTGCCAATTACCCAACTAACTTGCGTGTGTTTTGCGTTTAGTTTTTGTTTACCATTTAGCATTGTTTTTTATCAATTCAATTGGTATTTTTCTTTTAATATAAATTTCATTACCAAATCTGTTGCCTTTTTTATTTACAATTAATGTATCGCCATAAAATTCAAATGTCTGCTTTATTATTCCAATTTCTCCCATTCCTGTAATTTGAGTTATTAAATCTCCTTTAATCACATTATTTTCAGAATACAAAATTCCACGCCACCCAGTAAATTCAGGGTCAAACATTTTACTTTCTAACAAAGGTTTCTCTCTGTCAAGCATAAACAAATTAAAATTTCCGTTATCATAAAATTTGTAAACGCCATAAATAGTATTTACGTTTTTATAATTTTCCCTTGCTAATCCGTTAACAGGTTTGTCTCCTGAATAATATGTTGTGTTATACTCTTCATAAATCACCAAAGTATCAATTTTCTTTAAAATGCTTTTATCAAAATATTTTTTATTTTGATAAACTTTTTGGTCAATTGCAACTTTTGAATGCCCATTTTTAAGTTTATATGTTTTTATCCCACATGAAATGGTTGAAATTAAAACCAATATTATAAATATACTTTTCTTCATTTTTAACATTCTCTTTTCGGTCTGCCAAACTGATGCCCAACTTTCTGTTATTACAGCGGGTTTGGGAGTAAATTAAGCCCATTCTTCGGATTTTTCACTCGATAGCGAACAGGCTAAGCAATCATAAGAAATACAAAACCCAACTTCCCATAAGCCAATTATCTAAATTCGTTCTGGCTGTTATAAGGAGTTTTTCTATTGTCAGTCATCATTTTTTATAAACTTTCTTATACTTCCTTTTTTTAATTTATGACTTAAATTTCCGCATTCTATCTTAATCATTTCGTCATTGTATTTAGTTTTTCCAAATTCAATGAGAAAACAACCTGTTTCGCCTGAAACTACTAAAGAATCATTATTCCAATAAGCTTCTGTAACGTTACTAACAAAACCTTGGTGTTCATTATGCAAAGAAACTGAAGAATACATTTCCAAGTATTCAATTTTAAATTCATCATTGATTATCAATGAGTTCGTACACGATGCCAATGTCATTAAAGTAAATAGTACTGAATATTTAAAAATTTTCATTTTAGACACTGTGTTTTAAAATTGTTTATATATAACGTTCTGTTGTTACAGAGAATTTGAAACTAAATTGAAAACCATTTTTTTATTAAGCTAATTTTCCAAATTCTTAGTAGTGGCTTTGTGCGATTTTTTTATTTAAATACAGAGGAAATTTCTTTTTTCTCATTTAACTTAAACATATAAAGTATTTCAATATCATTTTTTTTAATTTCAGTTAAAAAAGAATCTTGTGCACCTTCTTTAGTTATTTCCATATATTTCATTTCTTCGGTTGAATAATCAAAATTCTTTGATAATATTAACGAATTGTTTGTTTTTGAAATACACTCAATTTCGTTACTAATTGTGTTTTCTTTGTTTTTTTGAACGAAATCAGAAAAAGACATAAAAGAGTTTTGCATCGATACACATTTGAAAATCAATACAGTTTTGTCATTTTCAATTTTTAGACTAACATTTTTTGCGTAAATAGTTGATTCTGTTTTGAAATCTGCTACACAGTCGCAGCAGTTGTTGTTTTCAGAAATTTTAGCTTCGTTACAGCTTAAGAAACAGATAAAAAATATTAAAGAATAAAGTGTTTTCATTTTGTCTTTGCAAAATATCTCGTAACGTCTCGCCTGTAACCGTCAGTAGCGGATCAAAGCGGTCTGAGTTTTCTCTGCCAAGATAAACTTTCTTCGCGAAACGGCAACTTCCCGTTACCGAAATCTCGCGATTGCGGTTACCAGCTGTTTATTCGTTTTTTTTCTAATGTTTTAAAGAAATCAATGTATTCCTCTGATGGTACAAATGTTACTTCTTGAACAGTTGGAATGTTATACTCTTTTTTTGCTTTTTCACAATAATTGAAACCAAGATCACTAATGAAATGCAAAGCGGTATTAAAATTTGAGGAATTTGCTGTTTTAAAAATTACTTCCCCATTATCTAGTTTACCAAAGTTGTAAAATATTCCCGCAAGAAAGGATAATTTTTGATAGTTATAAATAAATTTATGCTCATCCAAAATAAGTTTGTGTACTTTGTAGGATTGCTGTGTCTTTTCATTATAATAATCCATTCCCTCGTCTAAATATTTCAAATAAAAATTATTGATTTGAGTTGCAATTTTTTCATTGAAGAATGAATTTTGCTTTTCTGTAATTTCTGATTTAGAAATTTTATAAACTTTACAAATCGAGTCTGAAAACATTCTGCTTAGTTCTGGTTTTGTACTTCCAATGTAACTTGCAGAGTCTTTGCTTTCAAAAGCTACAGTTCGCCCATTATAATCGTCCATTAAGCCTAATATAAAACTGTTTGTGTCAAATCTAAAATTAATCTGGCAATTTGCTTTTTCAAAGAGAATGAATGTCGCTATTAGAATGATTTTCTTCATAAAAATCGTATAAAGTAAAATAGGAGTAATGAGATTGTAAAAATCAATGTAATCGAATAAGAAATTATAAAAGCTCTAAAATGAAATTTTCCATCGGCTTCTTTTTGAAAACCAATTTTTAAATTGGACATATCGAAATTTGTGCTGTCGATATAGTAAGTTGCTTCTCTTAATGGTTTTACTGATCCGATGTAGTTATAGCTTTTATCATAAATTCTCATTGTCAAAGTTGGTCCTACTATGATGTCGTTTTCCACAGTTTTAAGAAATATTGTGTCATTTTGATAGTGAACATTATAAATGCCGGGTTTTTTATTATTTACAGTAAATATCGAGTAGCGTTCTGCTTCAAGAAATATTTTTGATTTTTTATATAAATCAAGTTCTACAATAGGCTCTTCATAAATGAACGTTATGAGTATCGAAAACAATAACGAAATCAAGGTTGCTGAGAGCAATATTTTTGAAGCAATATTTTTTTTCATTTAGGATTATGTCGTAATGTACAGTTTGAAATTGCAACTAATCGTATAACGCTGCTACAAAATAGCATTAACTGTTGATATAGGATGTATACACGAAGTTTTTACTTTTTCCAAATATAAAAAAATAATAATCTCAAACTTACAAAAATGTTCTTGTACGCGCGTGAAGGATGGGAGCAGGTTACCGAAGTAACGCGGATAGCCTGACAGCATTATCGTTTCATGCTAAAATGTGCCTTAAATACTTGTGTTGCCCCGTTTTTTGTGTAGGTTGCGTGAAACCAATAATCGGTGGTGGGAAGCGGGCTGCCGTTGTAATTTCCATCCCAACCCGTACCGGAAGGCTTGATCTGTATTAGGAATTTACCATAGCGATCGTAGATATTGATAACGGCATCTGGCTGAAAAGCGAGATCGGGGATATTCCACCTGTCATTAAAGCCGTCATTGTTTGGAGTGAAAAATTTGGGATATTTGAGCACATTAGCCGTTAAGGATAGATTTTGGCAATTTCCTTTGGTATCTCTTATTGTAACAATATGTTCTCCTGAATCAATATTGGAGAAGACATTACTAGTTTGAAAATCGCCACCATCCATTTGATATTCGTAGGTTCCAAAACCATTTGTGTTTACTATGATGTCTATATTTTCCTCAAAGTCATCCTCTACGGTTAATGAAGCAATCGCCGGGCTCGATTTGTCTACAATTATTGTTGCCGGTTTGTAACCACATTCATCAATTGTGGGTATTTTTTTGGTACTGACGACTGTGTAAGTTCCGTTTTTGGTTGCTGTATAATTGACTCCTGTACTTACTTTTTCTCCGTTCAGAAACCAGTCAATGGTGTAATCAGCAGAATTAAGTCCTGAACTCAATTGTACTGAATTGAGTGCTGTTCCTGTTTCGTAATCGACACAGATTATGGCATTTTTTAGTGTGAGATTTTTTAGTGGATAAATAGTAATATCAAAATCATCCTGTGCAGCACAATTGAAATTGGCAGGAGCCGAGGCATGGATGTACATTTTTTGGCTAAAGGTTATTTGTTCTCCCGCAAAATGAGGAGTTCCGGTTGCATTTGGGCCGCTATAATATTTTCTAACAGCTAAGGCAGGCAGTGTGTAGCTTTGACAAATGGCAACGTCTGCAGTACTGGTCAATATAGGTGTAACGGAAATAGTAACTGTAAAACTTTTTTCGCTGGTGCAAATCAATCGATTCCCTACAACAGCATATACATAAATAGTTTGTGAGGTTCGCAATATAGTCCCGCCCGGAATAACAGGGCCTTTTCCTCCGGGCTGTGAATAATAATTTCCTAAAGTTAAATTGGGGAGCGTATAGCTGTCGCAAACATTTATATTTTCGAAGTTTCCAACATCTATTCCGTTATAATTCACTTTAAAAAAAGTTTCATTACTGCAGCTTGCAAAATCAGCCCATTCATTATAGATATAAATAGTCTGGGTTGTGTTTATGAGCGTTCCTTCGGCAATTTGAATTCCCTGACCATGCGGGCCTCCGGTTGCCGTGTAGTATTTTCCGTTTTTCAATACAGGAAGTTTAAAAGTTGTACAGGTAACTACATCTGTAAAACTATCTACCAAAGGGCGTTTCCTGATTTCGACAATAAAACTATGTTCGTTGGTACACTCTGGTCCAACGGCATACACATAAATGGTCTGTGTTGTAGTGATGACCTCTCCGGCTTTTAATTGTTTTCCGCCGCCGTTGGTTTTGGTAAAATACTTTCCGTTTACTAAAGGAGGCAGGAAATAGCGCTCGCATTCCAATCTATTGGCAGGGGTATCTACCAAGGGCAGCGTTTTTATGGTAATTTCATATTTTAAGTTATCGGTACAATTAGGAGAAGTTGTGGTGACAGCATAATAGTAAACAGTCTGTGAAGCAGTAATGCTGGTTCCGGCAGTAATGTTTTGACCCTGTCCGGCCGGGGCAGTATAATAGCCCCCTACAGCAACAGGCGGTAAAATATAGTTTCCACATTTTGAAATGGGAACAAAACTTGATACATTAATAATGTTAATTCTGAAAGAATGTTCATTGGTACATCTTCCATCATCTGCAAAAACATATAGCGTTCGATTGGTAGTGATATTGGCTCCTGCATTTAAACGGGTACCTAAGCCGCCAGATGAAGTATAATAATTTCCGTTTGTCAAAGGAGGAAGTGTGTAGGAATTGCAAGTCACTACATTAGCAGGCTTCTCTATTAGTGGTAATGGGTATACTACAAATGGCACAGCAATGTCACGACAAACTGCTCCGTTTATTGTGGCATAATAGTAAATAGTCTGATCTGTTATAAATATAGTCCCTGCCGCAATTGCCTTTCCTTTTCCACCAGCGGCAGTAAAAAAACCACCTGCAGGTACACGTGGAACTATATATTGTCCACAGGCTTCTTTTTTAAAAGTAATTTCATAAATCAGGACTACATTAAAGGAATTCTCATTGGTACAACTGTTTGTATTAGACTTATTGAAAATATAATAAACACCACTTTTGGTGATAATATCCCCGGCATTCAATTTGGTTCCTGTTCCGTTTGACCCTGTATTGTATTCGCCAAATGTAATGGGGGGCAATGTGTAGCTGTAGCAGGCAACAACATTTGGAATATCATCTACTTGCGGGAGAGCGTAAATAATTATATTGAAATTTACTGTTGCATAACAAGTCGAACTTGAAATGTTTTCGACTCTTACCCAGATAGTTTGTGGTGATTGAGACAAGGAAGTGTTGAAAGCTTTTGGATTTGTTATGCTATTTGTCGCACTGTTTGCTTCTGTTTGGGTTTTGTAATATCTGATTTTATAGTCTAAAGGATTTAATCCATTAAGTATGGCGGTTTCCTGAAGAGTTAAATCAACACTTACTCCGGAATTATTATCACAAACACTCAGATCCGGTGGTTTTACAATGTTGATTGGAGCCGTCACAAGCAAATCAAATGCAAGTATAGTATTGCAATAGGTATTATTGTTGGAAACATGTACCACTTTTATGTATATCGTCTCATTACCGGCACTAGTGTAAGAAGTTAATTGATTATCAGGAATAGCCGGTCCGTTTGCATTGGCTGCTTGTAACGAATTGTAATAAAAAAGAGCATATTCTGCCGGATTCAGTTTCAATGCCGCCAAATTATTCTGAGTTAAGTTGTATTGATAAGCAGAGTTTCCGTTATAACATGTAGTTAGGTTTTTGGGAGCTGCAATGACTAAATTGCCAATACTAACTTCGTCTTTTATCACACAACCAGATAGTGTTGATGTAACACCATAAGTTCCAGCTTTATTAAGCGTGAGAGAGCTGTTTGTTTCTCCGGGAATTACAGCTCCATCCAGAGTCCAGATATAATCGTAATTTCCCACAAGCCCCGACTGCAATGTAACATTTTCTCCCTCACAAATGATTCTGTCCGGTCCTAAATCCATTGTGGTTATAAAACTGCCTCCTTTTATAAAAACTGCCGAATCATAATTACTGTCGTTATAATCACCAATAGCCAGCTTTATACTATAAGTCCTGTTCGGGATTACGGTTGAAGAAGCTGTTAAAATTTTAGTTTCTCCTCTCATATTGATTGCTGAGCCTCCCGGATTGGTTACATTATAACGGTCAAATAAATTGGAATTGGCAGATAAGCAGGCAGAATTGTACTGCTGATCCCGAATATTTTTAACCGAAACAGGTGTTGTTGTTCCAGGAACTACGGCAAGATTTTTAGAAACCCCGGTCGTTAAATCCGTCAGAATAAAGGCAAAAACATCACTGAAACCACACTGAAATTCTCCATATTCATTGGAAGCAAAAAGAAAATCAAAACTAAAATTTCTCGACAAAGGCGTAAAATCAAACTGAAGATAACTCACATCAGTAATGGGTACAATTTGCCCGTTTTCATTACTTATATTCTGTAAATCATTGTCACTCGAGGTGTTTAACCGACTGCTTTCATTAATGCCGGTATAAGAACCTTCAGTATGTTTGGCAATACCATTCCGGATAATAATTCCGTGTGTAATTGGGAAATTAGGATTGGTATTGGTGAATTTTCCAATGCCCAGTCGTGATGAAAATTTAAAATTGCTTTCATTGGCACAGGCATTTTGCATTAACTCTTGTCGAACTAGTTCGGGTATGGCCAAAGTTGTAGTGTCAACTATGATTCCTTGTGATGAAGATATAGCCGAATAAAATAATAAAAGGAAAAATAGAGCAGATCTCATAATCCGGATTTTATTTGGGTACTTAAAGATACGAATGATTTTTGTTTAATTAAATGGTTTTTAGTATTTTATGATTTAATCTATTGTTTAAAGAAACGCGATTAGTAAAATTAATTTTTGTTAAATTGCATAAAGAGTTTGATTTTAACCATTAATCCCAGTTTAGAAAAATGAAAACATTTGATATAATAACAGTAACAGTAAATCCTTCTGTAGATAAAAGCACACATTTTTCAGGATTGATTGCAGAACAAAAAATAAGATGCAAAGACCCATTATTTGATGCCGGTGGTGGCGGAATAAATGTTTCTAAAGCTATTTCCCGTATGCACGGAAACTCATTGGCAGTCTTTACAGCCGGTGGACCTGTTGGAGAAATGTTAAAGGATTTAGTAACCAAAGAAAAAATAGACTTTGAAGCCATTGAAACTAAAACCGCAACTCGAGAAAATTTCATCGCTGTTGATGATAATACCAATTCGCAATATCGTTTTGGATTTACAGGAGATATTTTAGCGGATTCAGAAGTTGAAAAGCTTTTGGAAACCATTTCGAATTTTAAACCAAAATACTTGGTAGCAAGCGGAAGTTTAAATGATGGCCTATCATCCGATTTTTATCAGAAAGTAGCTGAAATTGCCAAAACATCCAATTCTAAATTAATCGTTGATACTTCGGGAGAGGCTTTAAAAAAAGTTTTAGAAACAGGTGCGTACCTGATCAAGCCCAATGTTGGAGAATTGGCCAAATTAGTTGGTGTAGAACGCTTAGAAATTGATGAGGTAAACGAAGCTGCTAAAAAAATTATAGCTGATCGAGGAGCTGAAATTGTTGTAGTTTCACTTGGGCCTCAAGGAGCCGTTTTGGTTGCAAAAGACGAGTACGAATTTGTTCCGGCACCAAACGTTGCCAAAAAAAGTACCGTAGGAGCAGGTGATAGCATGGTGGGAGGAATGGTTTGGGCATTATCACAGAATAAAAGCCTGAAAGAAGTGATTCGATGGGGAGTAGCCTGCGGGTCAGCAGCGACTATGAACGAAGGAACTCAATTGTTTAAATTTGAAGATGCTAATCGTTTATTCGAATGGTTAAAAAACAAATAAAATTACAATATAGATTTTCTGTAGAGACACAGCAGTGTGTATAGCCTTAGGTGAATTGTCTGGTATTACTGGCTGTTAGATGCACAGCTGTGCATCTAACAGCAGGAAATAAAAATATATTTATTTTTTTATTTCCTGCTGACAAACTGTTGTCACCGACCCTCAATAATTTTGAAGTATCAACAAATTAAAACTTTAAAATCATGAAAACATTAGAAGCACAAGTAATCACTTCAGAAGATTTATTGAAACACTGGCAGGGGCACCGAGCATTAACGCGTCGTTTGATTGAACTTTTTCCGGAAAAAGATTTCTTCGAATTCTCAATTGGAGGAATGAGGCCTTTTGCAAAATTAGTCGATGAGCTTTTGGCAATTGCTGCTCCGGGGCTTAAAGCAATTGTAAACCGTGAAAGCCAGCCTTATAATGAAGCAGAAGAAAAATTGATTTTTAAAGCGCAATATCTTGAAAAATGGGACGAAGCGACAGCAGAAATCAATAAATACTGGGAACAATTAGCAGTCGAAGATTTCAGCGAAACTTTCAACCTTTTCGGGCAATATGAATTTCCGATTATTCAGAATATCTTATACTTTATAGATAATGAGGTCCACCATCGCGGTCAGGCTTATGTATATTTAAGAGCTTTAAATATTGAGCCGCCATTTTTTTGGGAAAGATAATTACTCATAAACAAAAAACTCCTAATGCAACTTAGTTTCTTTAGGAGTTTTTTCTATAAAAGCCTTTGTTTGTTGATTTCTAATAGTTCCAAAACTCTTGTTTTAAGACTTTCAGGCTCGAGAATTGTGGCGTAATCTCCAAACATCAAAAACCAACGAGAGAAACCATTATTGATATCACGACACATAAAAGTCATTTCGATTTGTCCGTCGACTT
This sequence comes from Flavobacterium salmonis, assembly GCF_903819435.1. Lineage (GTDB taxonomy): Bacteria > Bacteroidota > Bacteroidia > Flavobacteriales > Flavobacteriaceae > Flavobacterium > Flavobacterium chungangense. The sequence goes on from NZ_CAIJDP010000062.1 coordinate 50,568, forward strand.
CTCTCTCAGAGATAAAGCCATGATATTTTCTTTCAGTAGATAAATAGCGCGCTATTTTTTTATCAATTAAGATTCGGACTTTTGTAGTCGGGCAGGTTTCTGTTTTAGTCAGATAGGTTTCCAGCGAATCATGTTCTATGGTAAAATCAGAATCAGTTTTTTTAATACACTGAATTCGGTCAGTTCTAAACTGTCGGTAATCTTTTCGTAAATGACAATATCCCAGAAAATACCAATTGTTATTGTCGTGAAATACACCTACAGGTTCTAAATTCCGTTGTGTAGTTTCGTCCTTGGCAAAAGTTTTGTACGTTAGCAGTATTTGCTTTTTCTCGGCAATTCCTTCAAAAAGAACGGCTAAAGTATTTGGGGAATTGTCGTTAAACAGCGGTTCGGCAGTTTGCATCATCACCCTCGATTCAATATTCGAAAGATAATCTTTATCGGTACTTCTCAAAACCGATTTCAATTTATACATCGCCGATGCATAGTGGCTCCCTAAAGACGGATCAGTAAATTTCTGCATCAGTTTTTCGGCAGCGATGAAACTGCTCACTTCCTCGCGTGTAAACATCACCGGAGGTAATCGGTAACCTTCCATCAAAGCATAACCAACTCCGGCTTCACTGTAAATAGGAACTCCCGAAGCTTCAAGAGTTCTGATGTCCCGGTAAATGGTTCTCAGACTACATTCAAAACGATCCGCCAGTTCCTGCGCTTTTACAATTTTCTTAGATTGCAATTGAATCAGGATGGCGACAATTCGGTCAAATCGTTTTGGGGTTTCGTCCATTTTAAGCTTTTTTTCAAAGATAGTATTTATCGTAAAGAGTTAAAAACAATAAATTTTCGCATCTTTACAGAATTGTATTATTAAATCAAAATCCGAATAATAATTATAAATGAAGATTCCGTTTGAGCCCGTATGGTTTGGTTATGAAATTAATATTCATTTAGTTTTAGAATATTTAGCCTTTTTTATCGGGTATAGATACTATGCTTTTTTAAGAAAAAGAACTGCTGACAGGATCATCACAATCAATCGGTTATCTATTATTTTAGGAGCAGCTATCGGGGCTTTTCTGGGTTCCAGAATTATGGGTTTTTTAGAGAATCCTGTTTTTGTTTCAGATCTCAAATCCTTGCTTGATCTTTTCAACGTAAAAACGATTATGGGAGGTCTCTTTGGCGGACTTTTAGGCGTAGAAATCGCTAAAAAAATTATTGGTGAAAAAGAATCTTCCGGTGATTTGTTTACGTTTCCAATTATCCTGGGAATTTTTATCGGGAGAATTGGATGCTTTTTATCCGGAACAAATGAATTCACATATGGTGAAGCTACTTCTTTTTTCCTGGGAATGAATCTTGGCGATAACCTAAAGCGGCATCCAATTGCTTTGTATGAATTGGTTTTTTTAGCTGTTCTGTTTTATTTCCTGAAGAAACTCCAAAGCAAAAATCTACCAAATGGCTTGTTATTTCAGTATTTTATGATTTCTTATTTTGCATTCCGATTTTTTATAGAATTTATAAAACCCAATCATTTTTTCGTGGCAGGAATAAGTTCCATCCAGATTTTATGTTTAATTTGTCTATTATATTATCACAAAACAATTTTAAATCTATTCGTAAAAAATGCCAGTTAGAAAGTATACTTATTATGATTTTACCTTAAGCCTTTGTCCCGAATGCTTAAAGCGTATTGATGCAAAAATTGTTTTTGAAGATGGGAATGTTTACATGCTCAAAAGATGTCCGGAACACGGAAGTTCAAAGGTATTAATTGCGGATGATATTCAATATTATAAAAATATCCGAAACTACAATAAGCCATCAGAGATGCCTTATACCTTTAATACCAAAACCCATTATGGCTGTCCGTATGATTGCGGTTTATGCCCGGATCACGAACAGCATTCCTGTCTGACTGTTGTTGAAGTTACAGACCGGTGTAATCTGACATGTCCGACTTGTTATGCGGGATCATCTCCTTCATACGGAAGACACAGAACGCTGGAAGAAATAAAAAGAATGCTGGATACGGTTGTTAAAAATGAAAAGGAACCTGATGTTGTGCAGATTAGCGGTGGCGAACCTACTATTCATCCTCAGTTTTTTGAGATTTTAGACTACGCAAAATCCCTTCCGATAAAGCATTTAATGTTGAATACCAATGGAATTAAAATTGCCAAAGACAAGGAATTTGCCAGACAGCTGAAAACCTATTCACCTGATTTTGAAATTTATTTACAGTTTGATTCTTTTGAAGACAGTGTATTGCAGGAATTACGCGGTGCCGATTTAAGCGAGATAAGAAAACAAGCGTTGGAGAATCTGAACGAAGTAAATTTGTCTACAACATTGGTGGTTACGCTTCAGAAAGGACTCAATGATAATGAAATTGGAAAAATAATTGAATTTGCGTTAAAACAAAAATGCATCAGAGGGGTTACTTTTCAGCCAACACAAATTGCCGGAAGACTGGAAAATTTTGACCCGGAAAAAGACAGGATGACATTAACCGAGGTCAGAAGGAAAATTTTGGAACAAACTTCCATTTTCAATTCAGATGATTTGCTACCCGTTCCTTGTAATCCTGATGCTTTGGTAATGGGATATGCCTTGAAATTGGGTGATGAGGTATTTCCGCTTACACGGTACATCAATCCAAATGACTTGTTAGACAATAGTAAAAACACCATCATTTACGAACAGGATGAAGTGCTTCGCGGAAAAATGATAGAATTATTCAGTACAGGAAATTCAGTAGAAGTAGCCGAAGAAAACCTGAAATCCATTCTCTGCTGCCTGCCCAATATTGATGCACCCAATTTGGGTTATGATAACTTGTTTCGCATCATCATTATGCAATTTATAGATGCCTATAATTTTGATGTCAGAGCGATTAAAAAATCATGTGTGCATATTGTCAATAAGGATAATAAAATAATTCCGTTTGAAACCATGAATTTGTTTTACAGAGACGAAAAAATAGAAAGATTAGAAGAACTTAGAACTAATATATAAATTATGATAGCATTAGAAGTAGGTAATTTAGACGGATTGGTTGCATTTTTTGTTTCGATTATGCTTGGGCCACCTGTTTTATTTACAATCATTGGATTTGCAGTAAAAAGAAACAATCCAAAAACAGCAAAAGTGCTTTTTATTATGGGAGCGGTATACTTAATCGTAGGACTGGGAATTTGTGGAGGTCTTATTTCGTAAAAAAAGAAAACCCAATAACTTTTTTATGTTATTGGGTTATATCTTAATACTTAGTACTTAAATCTTAATACAAAGTTTAGTCGTTTAATTTCAAAACAGCCATAAACGCCTCTTGTGGAATCTCAACGTTTCCTACCTGGCGCATACGTTTTTTACCTTTTTTCTGTTTCTCCAAAAGTTTACGCTTACGCGAAATATCTCCACCGTAACATTTTGCGGTAACGTCTTTACGAAGCGCTTTGATGGTTTCACGAGCGATAATTTTTGCTCCAATTGCCGCCTGAATCGGAATGTCGAATTGCTGTCTTGGAATCAACTCACGCAATTTCTCGGTCATTTTTTTACCGATGTTATATGCGTTATCTTCGTGAATCAAGGCTGAAAGCGCATCAACTGTCTGAGCATTCAAAAGAACATCCAGTTTAACTAATTTCGAAGTACGCATTCCAATTGGAGAATAGTCGAAAGAAGCGTACCCTTTAGAAACTGTTTTCAAACGATCGTAAAAATCGAATACAATTTCGGCCAAAGGCATATCAAAATTCAATTCCACTCTTTCTGTTGTCAAGTACGTTTGATTGGTAATTTGACCACGTTTTTCAATACAAAGACTCATTACGTTTCCAACAAAGTCAGCTTTTGTAATAATGGTTGCTTTAATATAAGGTTCTTCAACTCTGTCTAAACGTGAAGGTTCAGGCAAGTCAGAAGGATTGTTGACAACAAATGCAGTTTCAGGATCTTTTTTGGTGTAGGCCAAATACGAAACGTTAGGAACTGTAGTAATTACAGTCATATCGAACTCACGTTCAAGACGTTCCTGAATGATTTCCATGTGAAGCATTCCTAAGAATCCGCAACGGAAACCAAATCCTAACGCGGCAGAGCTTTCAGGTGTAAAAACTAACGAAGCATCATTCAGTTGCAGTTTCTCCATTGAAGAACGCAAATCTTCATAATCTTCTGTATCAACAGGATAAATTCCGGCAAATACCATTGGTTTTACGTCCTCGAAACCTGTAATCATATTGGTTGTTGGTGTCTTGGCATCTGTTAGAGTATCTCCCACTTTTACCTCTTTGGCTTCTTTAATTCCTGAAATCAAATAGCCAACATCACCTGTAGAAATTACATTTTTAGGAACCTGATTTAGTTTTAAAGTTCCCACTTCATCGGCAAAATATTCATTGCCGGTAGCCATGAATTTAATTTTCTGCCCTTTTTTGATTTCACCATTCATCACTCTGAAGATTACCTCAATTCCACGAAATGGGTTGTAATGTGAATCAAAAATCAATGCCTGTAACGGTTCATCCACATTTCCTTTTGGAGCTGGTATTTTTTCGATAATAGCTGCAAGAATGTTCTCTACACCAAAACCTGTTTTTCCTGAAGCATGAATAATATCTTCTAATTTACATCCAAGTAAATCGATAATATCATCACTAACCTCTTCAGGATTAGCACTTGGTAAATCTACTTTATTTAAAACCGGAATAATTTCCAGGTCATTTTCTAAAGCCAAATATAAGTTTGAAATCGTTTGTGCCTGAATACTTTGTGCTGCATCCACAATCAAAAGTGCCCCTTCGCAGGCAGCAATCGAACGTGAAACTTCGTATGAAAAGTCAACATGACCGGGAGTGTCAATTAAATTTAAAATATATTCTTCTCCTTTATAAGTGTATTCCATCTGAATGGCGTGACTTTTAATGGTGATTCCACGCTCACGTTCCAGATCCATGTTGTCAAGCAATTGTGCTTTTTCTTCACGTGCTGTAACGGTTTGTGTGGCGCCCAGTAATCGGTCTGCCAGTGTACTTTTACCGTGGTCAATGTGTGCAATAATGCAAAAGTTACGTATCTTCTTCATTTTAATATATCAATTCTCTAATTGAGTTTTAGTCTTTTTCGGGTATAAATTGCACTGCAGCAATTGCTTTAGCGCATAATATTAAGGCGCAAAGATAGCGCAAAGTTTTGGATTCTGGAATGTAGTTGTTGGATAGTTAGTTTTTGAAAACCAATTTCAGTCTTAAAATTCAAAATTGAACCCTTTTTCCGTCAGTTTTTTGTAGATTTCTGAATCAAATTTGTACAATTTAGCGGCTCTGTGGGACACGTCCTGCTGTTTTTCATCTAAGGCAACGAGCAGTTTCATATGCAGAATTTTTCTTCGGAAATTCGATTTATCCAGTTCAATTCCTAATATTTCTTCGTAGAGATGCATTAACTGCAATAAAGTGAACTTTTCAGGCAAAAGATTGAATCCGATGGGGGCCTGACGCACTCTGTTACGAAGTTGCATTAAGCTGAATTGTAAAATTTCCCTATGGTCAAAAATCAAATCGGGCAGTTCGTTAATTTTATGCCAGGTCGCTTCCATTAAGGTAAGACCGGCTTTTACATTATAATCTTCGCGATTAACCAATGTGTAATAACCAATGGTCACAACTCTTCTTCCGGGTACACGATTGGGATCTGTAAATGCTTTTAACTGCTCCAGATAAATGTTGTCCAGACTGGTTAGTTCATACAAAATTCGTTGTGCTGCATAATCAGAACTTTCTTCTTTTTTGAGCCAGCCTCCAAGAAGCCCCCATTTTCCAATACTTTCTCCTTCGGCATGATGGGCTAGCAGCACTTCGAGGTTTCCTTTGTTGAATCCAAATATGACACAGTCGATCGTAACTCCGTCGATGACCGGGTTTTGAATTGCAGGAGGTTCTCCGCTATACGTTTTGGAAGTTTTTTTAGAGTGTAAAAATGCCATTTGTTTGCTTTATAAGCTGATTTTAAAATTCAAAATTAAATCCTTTTTCAGTAAGTTTTGTATAAATCTCCGAATCAAATTTGTATAATTTGGCCGCCCTGTGCGAAACATCCTGTTGTTTTTCATCTAATGCAACAAGTAATTTCATATGAAGAATTTTTCGTCTGAAATTTGATTTGTCCATTTCGATTCCTAATATTTCTTCATACAAATGCATCAATTGCAACAGTGTAAACTTTTCCGGCAAAAGATTAAATCCAATTGGCGCCTGACGAACTCTGTCCCGCAAATGTTTCAGACTATAAGCCAATATTTCATTGTGATCATAAATCAAGTCCGGAATTTCATTGATCTTATACCATTTGGCATCAGATGCCGTAAAACCAGCCTGAATATTGTAATCTTCTCTTTTAATTAAGGCATAGTAGCCAATTGTAATAACACGTCTCAGCGGAAATCGATCCGGATTTCCAAATGCTTTCAGTTGTTCGAGATAGATGTGATCTAATGCGGTCAGTTCATTTAACAGGCGGTGAGCAGCATTATCAGTGCTTTCTTTTTTATTAATCCATCCTCCCGGGAGTCCCCATCTTCCTTTGCTTATTCCTTCTGCGTGTTGAATTAGAAGTATTTCAAGGCTTCCCTTGTCAAAACCAAATATAACACAGTCAATAGTAATGGCATTCATCACTGAAGAATCATTTTTTACGATAATATCATCATCTAAATTATCAGCCATGCTTGTTAAAATTTTGACAAATTAAATAAATAAAAAGAATAGATACTCTTAAAAGTTCACATATTTTTAAAATGATTATAAAAAGATTAAAATTTTTAAACTTAATGATGTAAAAATGAATAAGTGGTTTTAAAATAGTAATAATATAATGTATTAAATGAATATTTATCAATAATTATTGCTTCTATTAAATTAAATAATATGGTTATTCAATAAAAATAACTTCAAAATTATCTTAATAGTAAAAAAATGATGCTAATTTTTTGTTAATATAGAAAAATTGCGCTACACTTGTAGTCAAATTAACCATAAGATAAATTCTTTTTGACTATAAGTAAGCTGGTAACAAAAAACTATTAATTAAACCTCAAATTTTTTTACAGGAAGTAATTCGGAAAGTCTCATGAAAACATCATTTAGATACCATATCAAAAAAAATTCTGCCTAAGAATTAATTGTTACAACAGATTTAAATTAAGAATATAAAATTTCGGTCCATTGACGTAAAACAGAACGTGCAAGCGGAGAACTTCATTGCTTAGAGGCAGACTAAAAATAGTGGAACAAATTATTTAGAAGATTCATTAATCAGATTAAAAACAACTAACAACAAAATTTAACCAAATTATTAATTATTATGAAAAGCAATTATTGTATTAAACCAACAATGCTCCAGTTTTACCTGATGCTGTTGCTTAGCGTACTTACGATGCAGTCGGGTTTTGCACAAGAGCAATCCCAATTTGTAATCGGAAATGTAAAATCGGCAGACGATGGTATGGGAATTCCCGGTGCTAGTGTAACAATTGAAGGAACAAAAAGAGGAACCTCTACAGATTTTGATGGAAATTTCAGGTTGGAAGCAAAAACAGGTGATGTCATTGCAATCAGTTTTATGGGATTTAAAACACAGCGTGTCACGGTTGGAACTCAAAAAACAATTAATGTAACCTTACAAACCGAAGCGGCAGATCTTAAAGAAGTTGTTGTTATTGGTTATGGTACTCAAAAAAGAACAGCCGTAATGACTGCTATTACGCAGGTTTCTGGTGAAAGTCTGGCTAAAACAAATACTATAAATGCACTCCAGGGACTGCAAGGGCAGGCAGCCGGACTTCAAATTACATCTACTTCCGGACAGCCGGGAGAAAAAATGAATGTGGTTATCAGAGGTTTGGGGACTACTGGAGGCAGCAACCCGCTTTATGTGGTAGATGGCATACTTACCGGAGATATTACCTATCTAAACAACTCTGATATTGAGTCAATTTCGGTTTTAAAAGATGCCGCTTCGTCTGCTATTTATGGATCACAAGCTGCGAACGGAGTCGTTTTGGTAACAACCAAAAAGGGAAAAAGAGGTTCTCCGGGAAAAATTACTTTTGATCAGTATTATGGCGTACAGTCTGTAGCCAGAAAAGTTGATTTGTTAGATGCTAAAGAATATGCTGTTATTTTAAATGAAGCTGCTGTAAACTCCGGTAAAAATCCTTATTTCACTAACGACCAGATTGCCGGATTAGGAAAAGGCACCAACTGGATGGATAAAATGCTCACGGATAATGCAGCTACTAAAAACTTTTCATTTGGTGCTTCGGGAGGTTCTGATACTTCTGTTTATTCTACTTCATTATCTTATCTGGGGCAGGAAGGAATTGTTGGAGGTAAAGACTTATCAAATTATGATCGCTACAATTTCAGATTTAATTCAGAACACAAACTGTATAAAGATGTGCTTATTTTGGGACAGAATTTAAGTTTTGCTTATGTAGATAAAAACGGTATTGGAGTTGGAAACCAATACAATAATTCTTTAAGAAGTGCATTTCAGACCACTCCATTATTACCAATGTATGATGCCGATGGTAATTATTTTGATACTACAAAGAGTACCGAACTATGGCTGTCAGGTGTAGCAAATCCTTATGCGCTTATGGATTATAACAATCAAAACGAAAGTAATAATCAAAAGTTATTAGGGAATGTTTATTTACAGGTTGAACCAATAAAAAACCTAACATTTAAAACAACTTTAGGACTTGATTATTATGTGTCCGAAGGCCATTCTTACAAGCCTGTATATCACTTATCAATTTATGCAAATAATAATTATGATACAGTGAACCAAAATATGAGTAAAAACAGAAGTATTACCTGGGATAATTTATTAGGCTATAAATTTAATGTTGCCGAAAATCATCATTTTGAAGCCATGGCAGGAACATCTTATATTAATTACGCAGAAACTTCTGTAGAAGCAAACAATGCAGATTCTGTTTTTAATGATTTAGAACATGCCTGGATAGATACTACGACTAATAAGGACGGAACAAAAATAACCATTAAAGGTAAAAAAGAAGAAAATAGACTGATGTCTTATTTTGGAAGAGCAAACTATAATTATAAAGATACCTATTTCTTCAATGGAACTCTTAGGGCAGATGGTTCGTCAAAATTTGCTCAAGGAAATCAATGGGGATATTTTCCATCAGTATCTGCCGGTTGGGTTGCTTCAAATGAAGCATTTTTAAAAGATTCACAAGCTATAAATTTCCTTAAAGTAAGAGCGAGCTGGGGTCAGGTTGGTAATCAGAGTATTAGGTCATTCCAATATTTAGCCGAAATGAGATCCAAAAATACAAACTATATTTTCGGAGATAAAGAAGGCTCTCTTACACCAGGAACTTATCCGTACAGAGTTGCAAATCCTGATGCAAAATGGGAAACCTCAGAGCAGATAAACCTTGGTTTAGATGCCAGATTTTTAAGCAATGCCTTAAGTGTGACTTTTGATGTTTATCAAAAAACAAATAAGGACTGGTTAATTTTAGCACCTGTTTTTGCAACATTAGGAGCAGAGCCAGCTTATATTAACGGTGGTGATGTAGTAAACAAAGGGGTAGAATTGAGTTTGAATTATCAAAACAAAATTGGCGATTTCAATTATAGTGTGAGTGCAAACGGTGCTTATAATAAAAATACTGTTGGTAAGATACCAAGTAATGATGGTATAATTCATGGATTGAGTAATGAACTGTATGACAATGCAGGTGAATTTTACAGAGCAGAAAACGGATTTCCATTGGGTTATTTCTGGGGTTATAAAACAGGAGGCGTTTTCCAGAACCAGGAACAAATTAATAATTATAAATCGGCGAGTGGTGTAGTATTACAGCCAAGTGCAGCTCCGGGGGATATTATTTATCAAAACGTGAACGGAGATGATAAAATTGATGCCTCTGATAAAACCAGTATCGGAAATCCTAATCCGGACTTTACTTTTGGTTTCTCTTTATCTGCTAATTATAAAGCTTTTGACTTTTCAGTGATGGCAAATGGTGTTGCCGGAAACCAAATTGTACAATCGTATAGAAATCAATCAGGAGCTTTCGGAAACTATACATCTGCTATTTTAAACCGTTGGCATGGCGAGGGTTCTTCGAACTCAGTGCCAAGGGTAACGGAAGACAATAGAAACTTTACACAATTTTCTGATTTGTATGTTCAAAATGGTGATTTCTTAAGAATTAATACGGTTACATTAGGATTTGATTTAGCAAAAATGAATAAATCTAAAACATTCTTCGCAAGTCAGTTCAGACTTTACTTTTCAGTACTAAATCTTTACACGTTTACGAAATACAACGGTATGGATCCTGAGATTGGATTTGGTTCTTCAAATGATGATCAAAAATTTTCATCAGGAGTAGATGTAGGATACTATCCAAGACCAAGAACCTATATGTTGGGTTTAAATGTTAAACTTTAATAAATAAAACAATGAAAAATACCTATTTATATATTTTCTGTTTGAGTTTATTGTCTCTGGGTTCTTGTAGTTTAGAAACAGAACCATTGATAAATCAAACGGATACAAATTTTTACAAAACTACTGAGGATGCTTACAGTGCATTAGTTGGTTGTTATGATGGTTTACAGGTAGCTACGGGTGCTTCCGGATTGGGTGTTCCTGTAATAAGTGAAGTGATGTCGGATGATTGTTTTGGAGGAACCGGTGCTTCAGATGGGTACAATTATGCATTAATAGACGAATTTGATAAAAGTCGTTCCCCAGCAGACGTGGATCTTCTAAATGAAAACTGGAAAAATTATTATAAAGGAGTTCTACGATGCAATCTCTTTCTGTCTAAAATGGATCAGATTGAATGGAAAGGAGATACTGCTTTAAGAAATACCTATGAATCTGAAACTAAATTTATCAGAGCTTATTTGTATTTTGAAATGGTACGTTTGTGGGGGAATATACCACTATTAACAGCACCTTCTGAAGAGAATATCCCACAGGCAACTCCTGAAGAAGTTTATAAAGTAATAGCTGAAGATTTAGTTTTTGCAGCAAACAATTTACCAACAGCGGCATACAATTCTGTACCTAATGGAAGAATTACAAAATGGGCCGCAAAATCTTTATTAGGCCGTGTGTATTTATATTATACCGGATATTACGGAAAAACTGATTTAGCAGGAGTAGTAACCAAAGCACAGGCTTTAGGACATTTGGAAGATGTTATTTCGTCTAGTGGTCATGGTTTAGTTAGTGATTTTTCTACTTTATGGCCAGCCGCTTCGGTTGAAAAATATGCGGGTGAGAGTAATAAAGAGTTTGTTTTTTCTATAAAATACACTTACACCAGTGATTATAATGGAAATACGGATGGTAACGCCTGGTTAGTAATGTTTGGAATGAGAGAGTTTTCATCTTACCCTTATGCGCATGGATGGGGAGTAACGGTAAACTCAAAATTATGGGATGATTACGCTGCAAATGATACTAGACGCGGAGCAACTATAATTGGAATTGAAGAAGAAGATATAGCGTTCAACAAAATAAACAGTCAAAGAGAATATACAGGTTACTACAATAAAAAATACTGTCCAATGATTGATAAGGACGGAAAAGAACTTCCTATTGTTTTAGGTAGCCAGTTTTGGGATATCAGCCAGTTTCAGGATTATGTGGTATTAAGATACGCTGATGTTTTATTAATGGCAGCAGAATTAGGAAGCGGGAGCGCTCAGTCTTATTTTGACCAGGTGAGACAAAGAGCGTACAAAGCAAACTTTGCTTCATTACCCCCAACTCAAGAAAATATCATGGAAGAAAGACGTTTAGAATTTGCTCTTGAAGGTGTAAGATATTGGGATTTATTACGTCAGGGAATTGGTATAGCTTCGTCAAAAATTGCAGGAAATACAACTTTGTTAAGCGGTGGAGTTGCCACAACAAAAACAATATCGGCTGCTAAAATTCAGGAAACAAAAGGATTATCTCAAATTCCTAATACGCAGATTACATTGTCAGGAAATGTTTTAAAACAAAATGCCGGCTGGTAATTTTAACTAAAAACTAAAGAAAATGAAAAATATTAAAATAGTAATTACAACATTTTTGACGCTGGTACTCCTAATGTCATCTTGTTCACCAGATACCTATTCGTTAGATGCTGTGACTGATAAGTCGGATATTAATTATGAAATTACACAGGATTTTGCAGTAGATCCGGGAGGGAATACTGTAAAATTAACTAATAAAACTCCTGGAGTTGTGCTGACCTGGGATTACGTTACAGGAAAATCAAACAAAGCTACTGAAACGGTAAAATATGCCTTTAAAGGAAATTATACTATAAAAATTATAGCAGTAACAGGTGGTGGTATTGTAGAGTTGGATCCCTATACTGTGACCGTTACTCAGGATAATTTAAATTATGTAAACGACCCACTTTGGAATTTACTTACAGGTGGCGTTGGAAAATCTAAAACCTGGCTTTTGGATTTAAATGCAGATGGGGTTTCGAAATATTTTATTGGTCCAATGTACTTTTATGGTGCAGATAACGGATGGCTGGAAGGTGGAGATAATGGATGTTATGGTGCTAGTTGTTGGAATTGGCTTCCGGAATGGAAAGGAAACACATGGATTGCAGCTAAAGGTGATTACGGAAGCATGACATTTAGTTTGGAAGGTGGTCCATTTTTAAAAACAGATCACAAAATGATGCCAGGTTATGGTCAGGAATCAGGTACGTTTTTTTTAGATGCTGATGCAAAAACGTTAACTACCTCTAATGCTACCATTTTACATACCAATGAAAATGAAAATTGTGTGGATAATTGGCACTCTATGAAAATTATGTCACTAACAGAAAACACATTACAAGTTGGTGTTTTAAGAAAAGGAAGTTGTGATGGTGCTGCAACATTGGTTTTTAATTTTATCTCAAAAGACTATAGCGATAACTGGGTACCGAAAGATGTTCCGGATCCAAACCCGGCAATTGATTTAAATGGTGGAAGTGTCGATGATTTATTATCAACTACAACTACAACCACTAAGACATGGGCCTTAAGCAAAGACAGCCCTTTTAACTGGACAGATTTAACAGGAGCATTTTTAAATCCTTGGAATACTGTAGCTGATTATCCGGACTGGGCAGCATTTACAGCAGCAGATCAGGCAACTGTAGTGAAAAATAAAATCTCTTTTTCTGATGATGGAACTGTTAAAACCGTAAAGAGCGATGGTACTACAACTTCAGGGACTTATACAACAAGTACTGATGGAACAAATATTATCACTTTTGGCGGAATAAATCCTTCATTTGCGATAGGCAATTCCTGGGCAAGTGTATCTACTACTGCAAAAAACCAATGGAAAATTGTTAAAACAGCAAAAACTGGTAATGTAGTTACTGACATTTGGTTTGGAAAACGTGATGAGGTGAAAAGTGAGTATATGGTTTTCCACTTTGTATTAAGTAATTAATCATCTAAAACCACTTTTTAAAATAATAAAGTCATCTCTAAATACAATCTTATGTACTATTTTTTTGAAAGAGAGTGTTTAGGGATGTCTTATTATTTGTTGCTTTTTTTGACAAAATCAAATCAGTTTAAGATTAAAAAGTACAAGAATAAATACATGAAAAATAATAATTTACCCTCCAGTAATTAGTTGAAATAATTATCGGTAAATTTATTTGAACTAATCTAAAGAAAGATGAAATATTTGAATTTTTTAAAGACATTTACAATTTTGGGACTTTTTACAGTTTGTAGCTGTAATAAGAAAAATACTGATTTTGAAAACCGAAAAGTCTCTTTTAATTCAGATTGGAGTTTTCATCTAAATGACAGCCTTGTTGATAAAGATACTATAGGAACTTCTACAAAATGGAGAACTTTAGATGTTCCTCACGACTGGAGCATCGAAGGAAAATTTGATGAAAAAAGCCCGGCCGGATATGGAGGCGGATCGCTTACCGGAGGTTTAGGCTGGTACAAAAAAATATTTAAAGTCGCTGCAGAAGACAGCACAAAAATAACTTCAATCACTTTTGACGGTGTTTACAGAAACAGCCAAGTCTGGGTAAACGGACATTTTTTAGGAAAACGTCCAAACGGATATATTGGTTTTCAATATGAAATGACTCCATACTTAAATTACGGAGACAAAAACAACGAAATAATTGTTAAGGTTGACAATTCAAAACAACCCAATTCACGTTGGTATTCGGGTTCAGGAATTTTTAGAAATGTGTGGATCGAAACAACAGACAAACTTCGCGTTGGACAATGGGGAACTTACATTACAACTCCAAAAGTTACGTCTGAAAAAGCTTCAGTAAATATTGAAACAACGATTAAAAATCAATATAAAGAAGGTAAAAAGGTAAAATTAACGACAACTATTTTTAAAGAAGATACCAAAGTAACATCGGTTACTCAAGATATAACAATCAGTGCAAACGGAAATCAAATTGTAAAGCAATCGGCTGAAGTTGCAAATCCTGCATTATGGTCAGATCAAAAACCTGAACTGTACACAGCAGTTACCGAAATTTCGTTTGATGATAAAATCATTGATGAATACAAAACCAATTTCGGAATCAGAGATTTTAAATTCGATCTGAACCAAGGTTTTATTTTGAATGGAAAACAAGTCAAAATAAAAGGAGTTTGTATGCACCATGATTTAGGGCCGTTGGGTGCTGCAATTAATACGCGCGCAATTGAACGTCAGTTAGAGATTTTGAAAGAAATGGGGGTGAACGGAATTAGAACGTCACACAACCCACCTGCACCCGAACTCCTCGATCTTTGCGATAAAATGGGGTTCATCGTGATGGATGAAGCTTTTGATATGTGGAAACAAAACAAAACCAAATACGATTATGCGAATGATTGGGACAAGTGGCACAAACAAGATTTAATCGATCAATTGCTTCGCGACCGTAACCATCCAAGTATTTTTATGTGGAGTATCGGAAACGAAATTCCGGAACAATGGAACGAAACCGGAATTGAAATTGCGAAGGAATTAGCAGCAATAGTACGTTTAAATGATAAAACACGACCGCTTACAGCAGGAATGAATCCGCCGGTAAATATGAATATTGATGCAATGACTTTGCAATTCGAGAAAAAGAATGTTTCGATTAATCCGCTTGCCGGATCTGGTGTTTTAGATTTGATAGGATACAATTATGCGCATCAGACTTTCGAACATCATCAAAAAAACTTTCCAAATACACCTTTCATTGCAACAGAAACAACTTCAGGTTTACAGACAAGAGGATATTATGATGCGGTTTCAGATACCATCAAAAAATGGCCGGTTAGCTGGGATAAAAAATTTGAAGGAGGAAATCCGGGAAATACCGTTTCAGCTTACGATCAGGTGCAAACGCCTTGGGGATCTACGCATGAAGCAACCTGGAAAATTATAAAAAAACATGATTTCTTAGCCGGAATGTATGTTTGGACAGGTTTCGATTACATCGGAGAGCCAACTCCGTACGAATGGCCATCGGTAAGTTCGTATTTCGGAATTGTAGATTTAGCCGGTTTTCCGAAAGACGTGTATTATATGTACCAAAGCGAATGGACTAACAAAACGGTTCTTCACATTTTCCCACATTGGAACTGGAAAGCCGGACAAACTGTTGACGTTTGGGCCTACTACAATAATGCTGATGAGGTAGAACTTTTTGTAAACGGAAAATCAGTTGGAAAAAGAAGCAAAAAAGGAGATGATTTACATGTAATGTGGAGAATACCATTCGAAGCAGGAACGCTTAAAGCAGTTTCCCGTAAAGGTGGAAAAGTGGTTTTAGAAAAAGAAATCAAAACTGCCGGAAATCCTTCGCAATTAAAATTAACTGCCGACAGAAGCACCATCAAAGCAGATAAAAATGATTTGTCATTTGTAAACGTTGATATTTTGGATGCGAATAGAACTCTGGCTTCAAATGCCAATAACGAAATCCATTTTTCATTAAAAGGAAACGGAAAAATCGTAGGCGTTTGTAGTGGTGATCCGGTTAGTCATGAATCTTATAAAGGAACAAAACATACTGCTTTAGCCGGAAAATGTCTGGTCATTGTTCAGTCTGGAGATAAATCGGGAAGACTGGAACTGACCGCTAAAGCGAATGGATTAAAAAAAGCCACAATTGTAATTACAACTGAATAACGAGTCACCACTCCTGCAAGGTTTTTAAAACCTTGTAGGTATAAATTATAAGTTTCAAATAAATAAAAACCTACGAGGTTTTCAAAACCTCGCAGGAAAACTAACATCTAGAATTATTAACCAATGAAAAACTTACAACTAACCGCATTGTTTTCGGCCTTTATGTTTGGATGTGTTCTGACGCCAAAAGCATCAGCTCAAATTCAGAACGCAGACGTACTAAATGCACCAATAGATATCAGCAAAGATTTTCAGAATTATCTGAATACCTTTTATTTTGCGGATGAATTGGCCTCTTTTGATCCTGCAACTGGAAAAGGAACGATAAAATATTTGAGATACAACTACAAAACGCGTCAGGCTTTCAACAACATGATGATGAAACCTGATACAGAAAAACCAAATGAATTCCCGACAACAGAATATGAGGTTTCTCCGGTTTTGCCGTTCGAAATTCAGTTTGTTTCAGACAGAACAATTCGTATCAAAACGACTTCTGGTCCACAGTTTCACCCGCAAAAAGAATCTTTGATGCTGATTGACGGCGTTGCGCCTAATCATCCTGAATTATGGAAATATTCTAAAATCGAAGGCGGTCACAAATACACCAGCAAACATGGAGTTGTCGAAATTTTGACAAAACCATGGCACGTTAAAATTTACGATGAAAAAGGAAAACTGCTGACCAGCACGCTTCACGATACCGATTTTAAAAATACCTATACACCGACACTTCCGTTTTCTTATGTTCGCAGAAACAGCGATTATTCCAGAAGTATGGGCGCAGCGTTCAGTTTAGAACCTGATGAAAAAATATTTGGTTGTGGAGAATCTTTCACGCAGTTCAACAAACGCGGTCAAAAAGTAGTTTTATGGACAGATGATGCGAATGGAATCCAAAATGAAACGATGTACAAACCGGTTCCTTTTTATATGAGCAGCCGTGGTTACGGAGTTTTCATGCATCATTCAACACCCATTACAGTTGATTTTGGAAAATACTTTGGAAGTGCCAACGAAATGTATATTGGCGATGACGAAGCTGATTTGTTTTTCTTCATCGGCGAACCAAAAGATATTTTAGATCAATACACCGATTTGACCGGAAAAGCTGCTATGCCGCCACTTTGGTCGTTTGGTTTCTGGATGAGCCGAATCACTTATTTCTCAGAAAAAGAAGGACGTCAAGTTGCTCAAGACTTACGTAAATATAAAATTCCAACCGATGTTATTCACTTTGATACCGGCTGGTTTGATGTAGACTGGAGAAACAATTACGAGTTTGCAAAATCCCGTTTTCCGGATGCTACAAAAATGATGTCTGATTTAAAAGACGATGGTTTTCATGTATGCCTTTGGCAATTGCCTTATTTCACTCCAAAAAACACATTGTTCAATGAAATCATGGACAAAAATCTGGCAGTAAAAGACCGTAAAGGAAATCTTCCGTATGAAGATGCTGTATTGGATTTCTCAAATCCGGAAACTATTTCATGGTATCAGGGAAAATTGAAAAAATTATTTGATGAAGGTGTTTCGGTTTTCAAAGTAGATTTTGGAGAAGCCGCTCCGCCGGACGGAATTTATCATTCAGGAAGAACAGGTTTCTACGAACACAATTTATATCCGTTACGTTATAATAAGGCTGTCGCCGAAATCACACAGAAAGAAAAAGGATACACTTTAATCTGGGCGAGAAGTACTTGGGCAGGAAGTCAGCGTTATCCTTTGCATTGGGGTGGTGATGCTGAAACAACAAACGGTGCCATGTCGGCAGAATTACGTGGCGGACTTTCATTAGGTCTTTCCGGTTTTAGTTTCTGGAGTCATGATGTGGGAGGATTTGCAACAAAATCTCCTGAAAATTTATACAGAAGATGGGCACCCTTCGGAATGTTTACTTCACATGTAAGAAGCCACGGTGAACCTCCTCGCGAACCTTGGTTATACAGTAAAGATTTTCTGGAAGGATTTAGAAAAGCAGATAATATGCGTTACGAATTAATGCCCTATATCTACGCTCAGGCAAAAGAAAGTTCTCAAAAAGGATTGCCAATGATGCGCGCTTTGTTCGTAGAATATCCAAATGACCCGGGAGCATGGTTGGTTGACAATGAATATTTATTCGGATCAAGTATGCTGGTTGCGCCTCTTTTTGAAGAAGTTGGAGAAAGAGACGTTTACCTTCCAGCAGGGACATGGATTGATTACCAGACCAAAAAAGTATATGAAGGTGGATGGCACAAAATTAAAGCAGGCGAAGTACCAATTGTAGTTTTGGTTAGAGACGGTGCAGCTATTCCACATATTGCACTGGCACAATCAACAAAAGATATGGATTGGAGCAAATTGACTCTGAAAGTATTCGCAAGTGACAAAACCACTTCGGCGAAAGCCCAAGTATTTTTACCAGATGGAGATACTGTTCAGGAAATTACAGTTACTAAAAAAGGAAATGCTTTTGATATAACACCAAATACCTTAAACGGAAAAACCACTTTTAAAACCGAGTGGCTAAAATAGGTTTTGTTAGAGTTAGTTTTATAAATCGGGTGAAATCTGCGTCACCCGATTTATTTATAAAAGATTAAATAAAATACCATGAAAAAATACCTTTTCCTTCCCGCTGTACTACTTTCAATAACTTTTGGATATAGTCAGAAAAATAAAAATGCTTACGAACTGGCATCGCCAAACGGAAAAAACAAAATCAAATTTGAGCTGGTAAAAAATGCTCCGAAATATGCCGTTTCTCACGGAAAAACAGAAGTGATTTCTCCATCTGAAATGGGATTTGTACTGAAAGGAAACGAAGACTTAAGTGCTAACTTCGAAATTAAAGGAGCAAAAACATCTACGTTTGATGAAACCTGGGAACAGGTTTGGGGAGAAAAGAAAAACATCAGAAACCACTATAATCAGCTTGTAGTCGATTTACAGCAAAAAACAGGAAACAAAAGAAAACTGCAAATTCAATTCCGTGCTTTTGATGATGGAGTGGCTTTTAGATATGTGTATCCAAAACAAAATGTAAAAGACAGTATTTTCATCACGGATGAAAAAACCACTTTCAACCTGAAAGAAGACGGAAAAGCATGGTGGATTCCGGCTAACAGAGAAAACCGTGACGAATATTTGTTTGAAGTGGCGCCGGTCAGTAAATTGGATACTGTCTTAACACCGCTTACTATCGAAAGCAAAAGCGGATTGGCTTTAAGTTTTCACGAAGCAAATTTGATCGATTTTGCCAGTATGACGTTGGTGAATAATAAAGGAACAGAACTAAAATCAGATTTAGTGCCTTGGCCTGACGGAATTAAAGTTCGTGTAAAAGATACGTTCACTTCCTCATGGAGAACAATTCAGATTGGAGAAAATCCTGGAGAATTAATTACCTCGTATTTGGTTTTAAACTTAAACGAACCAAATAAATTAAAAAATATAAACAGTTATTTCAAACCTTATAAATATTTAGGAATCTGGTGGGGAATGCATATTGGGAAATATACGTTCTGGGAAAGCGACAAACAAGGCGCAACGACAAAACATGCTGAAGAATACATTGATTTTACAGCAAAAGAAGGTTTTAATCATTTACTAATAGAAGGCTGGAACAAAGGCTGGACGCCGGGCTGGTACGAAAACCGTATGCACATGTTCAGCTTCACAAAAAATGCCGATAATTTCGACCTTGAAAAGGTGGTTGAATACGGAAAGAAAAAGAACATAGAATTAATCGGATATCACGAAACAGGTTCAAATTTAATTAACTATTTAAAAGAAGTTGACGAAGGTTTTGCTTTGTACAAAAAATTAGGAATCCACACCGTAAAAATTGGTCATGTAGGTTCTAAATTAAATATGAAGCAAATGCACTTCGGACAATTTGGAGTGAACTATTTTAGATATGTTTTAGAAAAAGCAGCACAATACGATTTAGCGGTTTTATATCATGAATCAATTAAAGATACCGGAGAACGCAGAACTTTTCCAAACATGGTTTCAAGAGAAGCGGCAAGAGGTCAGGAATACAATGCCTGGAGTGAAGGAAATCCGCCAAATCACTTAAGCATTATTCCGTTTACAAGATTACTTTCCGGACCAATGGATTTTACACCTGGAATTTTCGATGTTGAGGTAAAACAAGGTTATCCGGGAAAAAGAATTCAGGGAACGGTGGGGCAGCAATTGGCATTGTATGTAGTACTTTATTCTCCAATTCAAATGCTAGCCGATCTTCCTGAAAATTACGAAGGAAAACCAGCGTTGCAATTCCTAAAAGAGGTTCCGACAGATTGGGAAGATACCAAAATCATAGAAGGTAAAATTGGGGAATACATTACCACAGCAAGAAAAGACAGAAACAGTGCCGACTGGTATTTAGGAACTTTAACAAATGAAAATCCAAGAAACGTAAATGTTTCATTATCATTTTTAGATCCAAATGCAACTTACGAAGCACAGATTTATGTTGATGCTGAAGGAACAGATCAAAAACACAATCCGGAAGCAGTAGCAATTTCGAAGAAAACAGTAAAATCTACAGACTCGCTGAAATTAAATTTAGGAGGAGCTGGAGGAGGTGTGGTGAGATTTAAAAAGTTGTAATCAATTCATTTTTTTCGTTATAGATACACAGCTAGAGACGCACAGCAGTGGGTCTAACATTCAGAATTAAAATATTTTTAGATGAAAAAGCTTCTTATAATAGCGGTTCTTATTAGTTCAATCCATTTGTTTGGACAAGACCGAACCATAAAAGTAGATTTCAACAAATCTTCGGGAAAAATAAACACCATGTTCAAAGAATGTATTGGTGCCGGAAGAGCAAATGAAGGATTACGTGCAGATTGGCAGCAGCAATTGGCAATGGCAAAAAAAGAATGTGATTTTAAATACATTCGTTTTCATGGTTTATTGTCTGATGACATGGCGGTTTACCGAGAAGATTCAAAAGGAAATCCGGAATACAACTATCAATATGTAGATGTTTTGTTTGATTTTATCGTGAGTCTTAAAATGAAACCTTTTGTTGAATTGGGTTTTATGCCTAACGCACTGGCAAGCGGAAGTGAAACGATTTTCTGGTGGAAAGGAAATGTGACACCTCCAAAAGATTATAAAAAATGGGAAGATTTGATTCGGAATCTAACAGCACATTTTACAGAAAGATACGGAGTCGAAGAAGTAAAGACCTGGTATTTTGAAGTTTGGAATGAACCGAATCTAACGCCCGGTTTCTGGACAGGTACACAGGCAGAATATTTTAAATTATACGATTATGCAGCCAGGGGTATCAAAGATGTAAATAAAGATTATAAAGTAGGCGGTCCGGCAACAGCCGGTGCTGGGTGGGTTCCGGAGACAATTGAATTTGCGGCTAAAAATAATGTTCCGCTGGATTTTATTTCGACACATACTTATGGAGTAAATCAGGGTTATCTGGACGAATTTGGAACCTCCGGAACTGTTTTGAGTCCAGACGTAAACAGCATTAGCGGAGATGTCATCAATTCGCGTAAGCAGATCACCAATTCGGTTAAACCAAATCTGGAATTACATTACACAGAATGGAGTTCATCTTATACACCGTCAGACCCTATTCACGACAGCTACCATTCGGCAGCGTATATTTTACAGAAATTAAAACAGGTTGGCAATGCGGCGAACTCAATGTCGTACTGGGTTTTTACGGATATTTTTGAAGAAGCAGGCCCTAGATTTACACCTTTTCACGGAGGTTTTGGTTTGCTAAATACACAGGGGATTAAAAAACCGGCCTACTTCTCTTATTTATTATTAAACAAATTAGGAGAAACAGAACTTCAAAATACGGATAAAGCTTCATGGGCAGCTAAAAATGCAAAAGGAGATTTTCAGCTTTTATTTTGGGATTTTACCAATACACATCCGGGTGACAAAGTTTGGAATCAGACTTATTACGTCAAAGATTTGCCTTCAAAAGAAAAAGGAAAAGTAAAAATTGAAATTGAAGGACTGCAAAAAGGGAAATACATTCTGGAAATCTACAAAGTAGGTTATAAATCAAATGATGCTTATGCAGATTATTTGGCGATGGGCAAACCGACGCAGTTAACCAAACAACAGGTTATTTCGCTAAAAGAAAAAAATAATGGAGATGTAATCGCAACAGAAAAAGTAACGATAAATACAACAGGAACTTATAGTAAGGATTTCAAGATAAATGAGAATGACGTTGTCTTGTTTAATCTGATAAAACTATAATTAGAACAATGAACATAAAATAAACCAATAATAAAATTTAAACACCACGATTTTAAAATTTTAGTGAGAATGGGATTTTAAATCTATTAACGAAAATGATCTATGAAAAACAAAATTTTACAACTGTCAGCATTCATGGCTTTTGTGGTTTTTACTTCCGGTAAAAATTACGCACAAAATTCAGGTGTTGCTCAAAAAGCATATACAGGTAAAGAAATACGGACAGGATTTGATGCGAAAATTGATAAGTTAATTTCTCAAATGACACTTGAGGAAAAAATCGGGATGCTGCATGGCAATAGTATGTTCACGTCCGGCGGTGTAAAGCGTTTGGGGATTCCGGAACTAAAAATGGCAGATGGCCCGTTAGGAGTTCGTGAAGAAATTTCAAGAGACAATTGGTCTCCGGCAGGTTTAACCAATGATTTTGCAACCTATTACCCGGCGGGAGGAGGATTGGCTGCTACGTGGAATGTAGAGATGGCGCACAAATTCGGAACCAGTTTGGGAGAAGAATTACGTGCAAGAGATAAAGACATGCTGCTTTCGCCTGCAATTAATATTGTGAGAACACCACTGGGAGGAAGAACATATGAATACATGTCTGAAGACCCATTTCTAAATAAAAAAATTGCGGTGCCTTTGATTGTTGGTTTACAGGAAAATGATGTTATGGCGTGTGTAAAACATTACGCAGCCAATAATCAGGAAACCAATCGTGATTTTGTAGATGTGCAAATTGACGAGCGTACTTTGCGCGAAATCTATCTTCCTGCCTTTGAAGCTTCTGTAAAAGAAGGAAAAGTCTATAGTATAATGGGGGCTTACAATAAATTCAGAGGTGAATATTTATGTGAGAATGATTATATGCTCAATAAAATACTTCGTGATGAATGGGGATTTAAAGGTGTTGTAGTTTCAGATTGGGCAGCGGTACATTCAACAGGAAAAGCTTTAAAGAACGGTTTAGATATCGAAATGGGAACACCAAAACCATTCAACGAATTTTTCCTGGCCGATAAATTAATCGCAGCAGTTAAATCAGGAGAAGTTTCAGAAACAGAAATTAATCTGCATGTAAAACGTATTTTACGAACCCTGTTTCAGGTAAAAGCGATAGATGGGAAAAACCGTGCTAAAGCAAGCATTGCAACCGAAGCACATTATCAGGACGCTTATAAAATAGCAGCGGAAGCAATTGTCTTACTGAAAAATGAAAATAATGCATTGCCTCTAAAATTAGACGGGGTTAAATCTGTTGCGGTAATTGGAAACAATGCAACCAAGAAAAATGCATTAGGCGGATTTGGAGCCGGTGTAAAAACCAAAAGAGAAGTTACCCCTCTTGAAGGATTACAGAACAGATTGCCTTCATCGATAAAAATTAATTACGCCGAAGGATACTTAGAGCGTTACGAAGAAAAAAACAAAGGTAATTTAGGGAATCTTACATCGACTGGTCCTGTAACAATAGATCAGTTAGATCCGTCTAAATTACAAGAAGCAATAGAAGCAGCTAAAAATTCAGATGTAGCTATCATATTCGCAGGTTCAAACCGTGATTATGAAACTGAAGCTTCAGACCGAAGAGATTTACACTTACCATTCGGACAAGAAGAATTAATCAAAAAAGTATTAGCCGTTAATCCTAAAACCATTGTGGTTATGATTGCCGGAGCTCCTTTTGATATTAATGAAGTAAGCAACAAAACTTCAGCTTTAGTCTGGAGTTGGTTTAATGGTTCTGAAGGTGGAAATGCTTTGGCTGATGTACTGTTGGGGAAAGTAAATCCATCAGGAAAATTACCATGGACAATGCCTAAAAATCTTATGGACTCTCCTGCACATGCAACAAACAGTTTTCCAGGTGACAAAGCAGTAAATTACGCTGAAGGGATTCTAGTAGGATATCGTTGGTTTGATACTAAAAAAATTGAACCGTTATATCCTTTTGGATACGGATTATCATATACCCGTTTTGCTTTTGAAAATGCTAAAGCAAATAAAACACTATATGCTTCAGGTGAAACGATTTCTGTTTCAATTAATGTTAAAAATACGGGTAAGACAGATGGAAAAGAAGTTGTTCAGTTATATGCTTCAAAATCTGATTCAAAAGTAACGCGAGCTGCAAAAGAATTAAAAGGATTCAGAAAAGTATTTGTAAAAGCCGGCAGTTCTCAACCGGTAACGATTCAGGTTCCGGTTAAGGAACTTGCCTACTATGATGTCGCTTCAAAGAAATGGATAGTAGAACCGGGAAAATATACACTGAGTCTGGGGAATTCTTCAAGAGACATCAAAAAAGAAATTATAGTAAACATTAAATAAAAATTCAAATAACCGCCACTTTATTAACTTAAACAACCAAATTAACAATGAAAAAAATAATAAAAATGTACTTATTAAACACGATTTTGTGTTTATCTTTTTTGGGTATCCTCGCCTGTAGTTCCGATAAGGAAACTTCGGAGGAAACAGATCCAATAGTAAAAACCCTGACCGTAAATGTCAATAAAGTTGAGCTTGACAGTAAAGCTAACAGTGCAGATGTAATTGTTGCCACAAACAGCACAGGATGGTCAGTAAGTACATCAGATGCAACCTGGATAAAATTTTCTCCAGCTACGGGTGTAGCGGGCAGAACAACAGTTACGATTTCTGTTTTAGAAAACACCAGTTCTGTAACAAGAACGGCAGATGTTACTATCAGTTCCAGCGAAGTAGCTTCGGTAAAAATAACCGTTTCGCAAGCAGGAAAGACAGGTTTATATCCGAGCTATAATACGAATCCAATTGCAGCAGATGCTACAGGTATGAGCAGTACTGCTGTACAATTGGCCGCTAAAATGAAATTGGGCTGGAATATCGGAAACACTTTAGAAGCGACTGGAAGTGAAACGGCCTGGGGAAATCCAAAAGTTACAAAAGCACTAATCGATCTGGTTAAAGCAAACGGTTTTAATGCTATTAGAATTCCGTGTTCATGGAATCAATATGCTAATGCTACAACAGCAAAAATTAATACAATATGGCTGGACAGAGTTAAAGAAGTTGTTCAGTATTGTGTTGATAATGATATGTATGTAATTGTAAACATCCACTGGGATGGCGGATGGCTGGAAAGAAATGTTACCGAAGCCAAGCAATTAGAAAACAACGCTAAACAAAAAGCTTTTTGGGAGCAAATTGCAACACACCTACGCGGATTTGATGAGCATTTACTTTTTGCAAGTGCTAATGAACCGGATGTTACGAATGCCACAGGAATGACTGTACTTAAGTCTTATCATCAGACTTTTATTGATGCTGTTCGTTCAACAGGAGGGAAAAATGCGTATCGTAATTTAATTATTCAGGGACCCTTGACAGATATTGAAAAAACAAACGAATTGATGACATCATTACCTACAGATCCAGCTGCAAACCGTATGATGGCTGAGGTTCACTTTTATCCGTATCAGTTTACCCTGATGACCGAAGATGCTGAATGGGGTAAAATGTTTTATTATTGGGGAGCAGGAAACCATTCCATTACGGATACTTCACACAATCCAACCTGGGGGGAGGAAGCTGATGTGGACAAATTTTTCTTAATGATGAAAACACAATTTGTAGACAAAGGAATTCCTGTAATCTTAGGCGAATTTGGAGCAATCAGACGTAATTTAACCGGTGATGCGTTAACCTTACATCTAAAATCAAGAGCAGCTTTTTATAAATATGTTGTTAAACAATCAAAAGCAAATGGTTTAGTTCCTTTTTACTGGGATGCAGGAAATCTGGGAGTAAACACAATGTCTTTATTTGACAGAAGCAATAATACCGTATACGATTCACAGGCATTAACAGCCTTACAGGACGGGTTGAAATAAAAAATTATTAAAAGCTCTACAGTTATTTACAAAACTAATGACTAATTAACTGTAGATTTCTTTTATCAATTTTAAAGATTATTTTTTACATCAGATTTTTTTAAGCCATTATTTCTTTTTCTTTCAGATTTGAAATAATGGCTTTTACTCCTTTAATAAAAAAATATTATACTTTAACTTATTCATTTAACGAAAAAATTAAATATCATGAAAAAAACATTTATGAATTGCCAAATTACATTTTTATTGTGTTTGGGGTTATTAGCAAATCTTTCCTGTAGTAATGATGTTCCTGAGCAAAAAAATACTGCAGAAACGAATTCAGCTGTATCAGTTTCAACTTCAAAATTACCAAATTATAATACAAATCCATTACCGGCTGATGCTTCAGGCATGGGGAGCGATGCCAAAACTATTGCTTCAAAAATTAAAATAGGCTGGAATATCGGTAATACGATGGAAGCTACCGGCGGTGAAACGGCTTGGGGAAACCCAAAAGTGACCAAAGCATTAATAGATTTAGTAAAAGCGAAAGGGTTTAATGCTGTAAGGATTCCATGTTCCTGGAACCAATATTTGGCTAATTCGACAACTGCTCAAATAAAATCAGATTGGATGAACAGGGTTAAGGAAGTGGTAAAATATTGTAATGATAACGGAATGTATTGTATTGTAAACGTGCATTGGGACGGCGGATGGCTGGAGAACAACATTACAGTAGCAAAACAAGCAGAAAACAACGAAAAACAAAAAGCATTCTGGGAGCAAATTGCTACCAGTCTTAGAGATTTCAACGGATTATTACTTTTTGCAAGTGCTAACGAACCAAATGTAGACAATGCAGAACAAATGGCCGTACTTAAATCTTATCATCAGACTTTTATTGATGCGGTGCGTTCTACAGGAGGAAAAAATGCTTACAGAACCTTAATCATTCAGGGACCGGGAACAGATATTACAAAAACAAACCAATTAATGACTTCTTTACCTACAGATAAATTAGCAGGTCGAATGATGGTAGAAGTACATTATTATGCGCCATGGCAATTTGCTGGTTTGACTCAGGATGAAAGTTGGGGAAAAATGTTTTATTATTGGGGAAATGGATTTAAATCTACAACCGATACCGGCAGAAATGCAACCTGGGGAGAGGAATCTGCAGTATCAGCCGATTTTAAACTAATGAAAACACAGTTCGTAGACAAAGGAATTCCGGTAATTTTAGGAGAATTTGGTGCCATTAGACGTTCTTCATTAACCGGAGATAATCTAACGAAACATTTGGCATCACGTGCTTATTATTTAAAATATGTAGTGCAACAGGCAAAGGCTAATGGTTTAGTACCTTTTTACTGGGATGAAGGAAGCATGACAAATAATGGTTTTGGAATAATCAACAGAACGAACAATACCGTTTTTGACACTAAAGCACTCAATGCTTTAATGGATGGTTTAAAGTAGAATCTGATTTATAAAAAATCAAAATGAAAAAAAACATAGTAACCTTTATATTGTTTTTTTCTTTGTTTGCAAGCGCCAATGTCAGAATGCCTTTGTTGTTTTCTGACGGAATGGTGCTGCAGCGCAATAAGGAAATTCCGGTTTGGGGCTGGGCAGATGCCAACGAAAAAGTAACGATTCATTTTAACAAACAAACCAAAACCATACAGGCTGATACAAACGGAAAATGGATGGTTAAACTAGCTGCAGAAAAAGCCGGAGGTCCTTTTGAATTATCCATTACAGGAAAAAATAAAATTACTATTAAAGATATTTTGGTGGGCGAAGTCTGGATTTGCAGCGGACAATCCAACATGGAATTCCAGATGTATAAATTGCCTGATTTTGAAACTCAAAAGAATCAGACTAATTATCCGATGATTCGTCAGTTTGTTGTGAATCAGGATTTAAGCGAAACTCCAAAAGAAGATTTAAAAGCAGGAAAATGGACAGTTTCGAACAAAGAAAATATTCGCGATTTTACGGCAGCAGGTTTCTTTTTTGCTAAAAAGTTATATACCGAATTAAAAATTCCAATCGGAATTATCAATACATCATGGGGCGGAACCAATGTAGAAACCTGGACAAGCCACAAAGCATTTCAAAATAGTGATGAATTCAAATCGATAATTGCCGAAGTTCCAACTGTTGATATGGATGCTATTTCCGAAAGCTATAAGAAATCCATTTTGCAAAATCTCAAAAAAGTTCAGGGTTTTGATGTTTCCATGGAAAATGAAAACCAATTTAAGGAATTCGGTTTTGATGATAAAAATTGGCCCGAAATAAAAGTCCCTTCACTTTGGGAAAATCAGCAAATAGGCAATATCGACGGAATTGTATGGATGCGAAAAATGATTGTTTTAACTGCTGAACAAGCCAAAAGTGAAGCCGTTTTGCATCTGGCAAAAGTCGATGATGAAGATCAGACTTTCGTAAACGGAATCCAGATTGGGACTAACAATATTTGGGACAAGCAAAGAATTTACAAAATTCCGGCAAATGTCTTAAAAGAAGGAACAAACGTAATCGCAGTCAGGATTACAGATTACAGTGGCGGCGGCGGAATTTACGGAGATCCTGCTGATTTGAAAATTCAATTTAAGGACAGTAATTTACCTCTCGAAGGATTCTGGAAATTCAATGTTGTTCAGGTAAAAATATCCGTTTCGCCAAACAGTTACCCTTCATTATTATACAATGCTATGGTAAATCCGCTGGTTCCGTATGCGATTCAGGGGGTTTTATGGTATCAGGGTGAAGCGAATGTCTGGAGAGCAAATCAATACAAAAAAGCATTTCCGTTAATGATTCAGGACTGGAGAACAAAATGGAATCAGGGCAATTTTCCTTTTTACTATGTACAGTTGTCAACTTTTGATGAATTTGGAGGGAATAGTAAAAAAGGAAGCCGTTGGGCAGAACTTCGCGAAGCACAATCGGAAACTTTAAAAGTACCCAATACCGGAATGGCCGTTACTACAGATATCGGAAACGCAAAAGACATTCACCCAACCAACAAACAAGATGTGGGACTTCGATTGGCAGCAATTGCACTGAATAATGTTTACGGTAAAAAGCAAGTTTTTAGCGGTCCTACTTATAAATCTCAGGAAATAAAAGAGAATCAGATTATTGTGACTTTCGAAAACATAGGAGGCGGATTATCAAAACCAAATAATTCCGAATTAAAAGGTTTCGAAATCTCCGGTGCCGACAAAGTTTTTTATTCTGCGAAAGCAATAATCAAAGACAACAAAATTATCGTTTCAAGTACTGAGGTTTCAAATCCCCTAGCAGTTCGTTATGGATGGGCGGATGATGATACGAATATCAATCTTTACAATAAAGAAAAATTTCCGGCTTCGCCCTTTAGAACCGACAATTGGGAAATGATTACGGCCAATGAAAAATATAAAATCAGCAAATAAGACCTCAGATGAAAGAACAATTTTATTATGCATCTCCCTGTTTCGTTTCCCTGAAAACCTGAACTACGTTATTAATTGATTGGTTTATAGTTTTAGCTAAATTAATTAGAACTAAAAGGTCTAAAGAGACCATGCAGATTTAGCTTATTCTTGTTTCTGACGATAAACAGTTAACGTGAAGGTTTGGTCACATAAATTAAAATGCGCCTGTCAGGATATATGCCCCAATTTATCCTTCATAATCATCATACTCTGCAGTCAGTTTTACTTTCCAATGAAAATTAATTATCAGTTGAAATATAAAATTCAGCAGGAATGATTAATATTGTAGGAACGGATTTTTATCCGTAAAAATGGTAATCATAATAGGTTCCATCGGAACGGCACATTTAAAATGGAATACATGAATTTAAACATCATAAAAAAAGCTTTTTTTATTGTACTTTTTACTTTTTTCTATGCAAAAATGACGGCCCAGTCGAGCCATGTTTTATGGTACAATCAGCCAGCCGAATTTTTTGAAGAAACACTGGTTTTAGGAAACGGAAAGATGGGGGCTACCGTTTTCGGCGGAGTCAGTTCAGACAAAATTTATCTAAATGACATTTCGCTTTGGTCGGGAGAACCAGTAAATAGGAATATGAATCCCGAGGCCTATAAAAATGTACCGGCTATTAGGGCAGCATTGAAGAATGAAGACTATAAGTTGGCGGATGAATTAAATAAAAAATTAGAAGGCTCTTATTCTCAGTCTTTTTCGCCACTTGGCACATTGCATATTTCGCATTTTAAAGAAGATACTAAAGCCACTAATTATTATAGGGAATTAGATATAAATAATGCGGTTTCCAAAATTAGTTATGAAATTGACAATGTAAAATATACTCGTGAGTATTTTGTTTCAGCCCCTGATCAAATCATGGTTATTAAGATAACATCTGGTAAAAAGAACAACCTGAATTTTTTAATAGATTTTGAAAGTTTATTGAAATTTAAAACGGATGCGAGTAAAAATCAATTAAAAATTAATGGTTATGCGCCGTATCATGCTGAGCCAAGTTATGTTAAAAGTGATAATCCCATTCTATTTGATGAAAATAGAGGGACTCGTTTTACAAGCTTAGTTCAAATTAAAAATACAGGTGGTACAATTATTACTGACGAGAATAAAATTGGAGTAAAAAATGCAACTGAAGCTTTGATTTTTGTTTCTATAGCTACAAGTTTTAATGGTTTTGATAAAAATCCTAGTACAGAAGGTTTAGATAATAAGGCAATTGCAGCAGAAAATATGTCGAAAGCTATTTCTAAATCGTATAAGTCATTAAAAGAAGCTCATATTTCAGATTACCAAAAATTATTTAAACGTGTGCGTTTAGACTTAGGAAAGACCACTGCCCCTAATTTGCCCACTGACGAGCGTTTATTGCGTTATTCAGATGGTGAAGAAGATAAAAATTTAGAGACTCTGTATTTTCAATACGGACGATATTTACTAATAAGTAGTTCTAGGACATTAGGTATCCCTGCTAATTTACAAGGTATATGGAATCCTTATATGCGTCCGCCCTGGAGTAGTAATTATACCACAAATATCAATGTTGAAGAGAATTACTGGCTAGCTGAAAACACAAATCTTTCTGAGCTACACCAGCCTCTTTTGAGTTTTATAAAAAACATTTCTGAAACCGGTAAAATAACAGCAAAAACATTTTATGGAGTGGATGGCTGGGCGGTGGCTCATAATTCTGATATCTGGGCGATGAGTAATCCTGTTGGAAATTTTGGTGGCGGAGATCCTAACTGGGCTTGCTGGAATATGGGAGGTGCCTGGTTGAGTACACATATTTGGGAACATTATATGTTTTCTCAGGATTTAAATTATCTTAAAAATCAAGGTTATGATTTAATGCGTGGAGCAGCACAATTTTGTTTAGAATGGTTAGTTGAAGATAAAAATGGTTATTTAGTTACTTCTCCGTCTACTTCTCCCGAAAACCTGTACATTACCCCGAGCGGTTATGTGGGTGCTACTTTGTATGGCGGTGCTGCTGATTTAGCCATGATTAGACAGTGTTTCTCTAATGCAATTGAAGCTTCTAAAGTTTTAAAAACAGATGCAGAATTTAGAATAAAACTTGAAAAGGCACTTTCAAAATTATATCCTTACCAAATTGGTAAAGCCGGAAATTTACAAGAATGGTATTTTGACTGGAAAGATCAGGAACCGAAACACCGTCATCAATCTCATTTATTTGGATTGTTTCCGGGGAATCATATTTCGCCTTTAACAACACCTGAGTTAGCCAATGCTGCCAGAACAACTTTAGAAATAAAAGGTGATGAAACCACAGGTTGGTCAAAAGGATGGCGTATTAATCTATGGGCCAGGCTTCTTGACGGAAACAGAGCTTATAAAATGTATCGTGAATTACTTCGTTACGTTGATCCTGATGGGAAGAAAACAGAAAATCCGAGGAGAGGTGGAGGAACATATCCTAATTTGTTTGATGCCCATCCGCCATTTCAGATTGATGGGAATTTTGGAGGTGCCGCAGCAGTAGCCGAAATGCTGGTTCAGTCTGATGAAAACGAAATCCGATTACTTCCTGCTCTTCCAGATGTCTGGGAAACCGGTTCTGTAAAAGGGCTTTGCGCGCGGGGAGGATTCGAAATTGAAATGGAATGGAGTAATAAAACAGTAAGTAAAATTTCAGTTTCTTCTAAAAATGGAGGAAAAACAACTTTAATCAGTGGAGATAAAAAACAAAATATCACATTAAAAAAAGGACAGAAATTAGAGATAAACTGGTAAGAATAATAGAGGTAGCTAATTAACTGCCTCTATTTTTTTTAATAACTATTCTGATTAGCAAAACAATACAACCCATAATTGTAAAGCAATCTAATTTTAGCTAACTTTGATAAATAATATTCTATAATTATGTCTTATAACCCAACAACAGTCGCTAATTATTTCATAGATAAATATTCCAAAACAGGGAATCTTACTCCTATGAAAATAATCAAGCTTACTTATATTGCCTATGGCTGGTATTTGGCCCTGACAGATAAAAAAGAAAGGCTAATTGATGAAAACCCGATTGCCTGGGATTTTGGGCCGGTTTTCCCTTCATTGTATTATAGTATCAAACAGTATAAGAAAGAAAAAATTACTGAAAAAATTCCGAATGCTACTAAAAACGAAAAAATCAGAAGTGAAGATGAAAAGTTTTTAGATAAAATCTGGGACGTTTATGGAAGATTTGATGGAATATATTTGAGTGCTCTGACCCATATTGAAGGGACACCATGGCAAAAAGTATATCGTAAGGATTCTAATGCGGTTATTTCTGATGATGATATTTTTGAGCATTACAATAATTTAAAACCAATTTCTACTTAAGATGTCTTTACTCAATTTAAGCAATATTTCTATTGAAAATACTGCTGCAGTCAGACCTGTTGATATTGATAATGCCCGCATTCAAAACCAAATTCTGGAAGATAGACTGGGAAATGCAAAAGTGGGAAGGTTTTTAGAAGATACAATGCTAAGAAGATATCTTACTTATATTTTTTCGTTCATTATTTTTCTGTGGCTTGCAGCTGTTATCTCCATTTTATATTTCAATCACAATCTGTTGGAACTGAATCTTTCAGAAAATGTACTGATAACTTTACTGACTACTTCATCAGTGAATGTCATTGGAATGATGTTGATTATTCTGAAAAATTTATTTCCTCAGGCGCCTAATCAGGGTTAATAAAAGTAAGGATTAATGATGTGTCAGGCTGAGCGGAGTCGAAGCTCATTAATATTTAAAAAGCCTT
Organism: Flavobacterium salmonis; assembly: GCF_903819435.1. Taxonomy (GTDB): domain Bacteria; phylum Bacteroidota; class Bacteroidia; order Flavobacteriales; family Flavobacteriaceae; genus Flavobacterium; species Flavobacterium chungangense. The sequence goes on from NZ_CAIJDP010000062.1 coordinate 84,190, forward strand.
GACTCCGTACAGGATGATAATGGTATTTATAGCACTATTCTTTTTCTGCAGACTTTTCAGCATTCGCTTTTTTCAATTTTTCATATCCTTTTTCAATCGAAGGATATACAAAAGCCGCTATTTTTTTAATCGGATTATAAAAAATATAATGGTCTAAAGTTTGTTTTTTGGCAAAAGTCTGGTTGAAGTTTATTTTTTCAAACAGTGAAATAAAAATACTTACGATCAAAACGGTTTTCAAAACTCTGAAAAAGCCTCCACCCAATTTGTTAATCCATCCCAAATAAGCAAAATCAGCTATTCCGGTTAAAATTTTGGCTAAGAAATAAACGCCTATTACCACTAAAATAAAAGTCAGGATAAAAGCTGTAACCTGAACCGTGTTCGGATTCCATGAAACATATTTTACAATAATGTTTTTTAGAAAAGAAGAGAATTTAATGGCTATATAAATTCCTAAAAGTAAAGAAATAAAAGAAGCAACTTCTACAAAAAGACCATTTTTGATGCCCTTGTATAAACTGAAGGCCAAAAGTGCCCCTAAAAGCATATCGAAAAAACTCATAATTAACGTTATTTTAATGAGACGCAAATATAAAAGAATTTATCAGGGATGTGTTCTCAAATTTCAACTCCGTATCTTTGCAGCAATAATTTTAGAGTTTAAAACAGAATCAGATTTGAAACAATCTGAAATATGCAGTCTAAAATCACAAATCACAAATCATAATGTCCAGAGATACACAACTAAAAGAGCGCTGGGAAAAGCTCGTTAATATATTATCTAATCAGTTTTCGCAGGGAGAAGACTTAGATTTGGACGCCATAATTTACCTTATTGGAGTTCAGGAGCTGGGAAAAGTACACCGCGAATTCAAAAAAGATGAAAAACTGAACCTGATGCACATCGCCATTTGTCGATTATTAGAACCTTACGGGTTTTATGAATTCGAATATTTTGATGACGAAGGCTGGCCACATTACAAAGTAAAAGAAGAACTGCCACCATTAAAAGCAGGTGAACAATCCGTTTTGATGAAAGAAGCGATTGTAAATTATTTTTTGGAAAGAGAATTGATTGAGTAAAAATTGATTTCAAATTGCAATTTTGGATCAAATAAAAGACCTGAGAATGTGTAGATATGGAATAACCCAGTATAAGCCTCATTATGCCTGCTTTAACTGTCGGAAAACATTCAAAAGAAGATTCAGAAAGGATGTGAAAAATGGAGAAAGCTTTGTTTTTGAAGCCAAATGCCCGGACTGTAGAGGATTAATGGCAGATATGGGACTTGATTTTGAATCACCAAAAAAGGACGATTTAAAAAAATGGAAACATTTGGAAAGTCTTTATTCAGTAGGAATTACATTTCATTCCTGTGGATGCAGTGGACCGGGATATATTCCAAATTCAAAAGAAAAACTAATAGAGTATTTTGAAGAGTTAAAACAAACTTATTTTAAAAACATCGATTTTTGGCGTACAAGAGTAGAACCATCAACTAAAAGTGAAAAAGATCGGGACTCGACTAAAAACTGGATTGAATTAAGTAAAGTTTCGTCTAATTATAACAAAGAGTCAGTTAAAAATCAAGAGGGAATAGATTACTGGATAAAACGAATTAAGGAAATAGAAGGGAAAATTAGTGTGATAAAATAGTGAGAAAAGAGCAATTTTGCATTAAGATTGAAGATATTCTTAAGCTTTAGAAATACTTCTGACTTCTTACACCTAATATCTGACTTTTTTCCTTAAATTTGTACCCTCAATTGTAGAATGGAAATGATAGACAAGATAAAAGAACATATCGAGGAAGCTAAAGCCTTTAATGATAAAAATAAAGAATCTTTAGAGAAGTTCCGTGTTAAATATTTAGGAAGTAAAGGTTTGGTACGAGAGCTTTTTAATGAGTTCAGAAATATTCCGAATGACCAGAAAAAAGATTTTGGTCAAGTCATGAATACCTTAAAAGCGGTTGCTGAAGAAAGAGTAAAAGCGATTCAGGAAGAGCTTGAAAGTAAGGAAGAAGTAAAAGGTTTTTTTGGAGACTTAACGCGTTCGCCTGAGCCTGTAATTATTGGTTCGCGTCATCCTATTTCGATTGTTAAAAATCAAATTATAGATATTTTTGCCAACATTGGTTTCAACGTTTCCGAAGGTCCGGAAATCGAAGACGACTGGCATAATTTTACTGCACTGAACTTACCTGAATACCATCCGGCACGTGATATGCAGGATACCTTTTTCATTCAGACCAATCCTGATGTGCTGTTGCGTACGCATACATCATCTGTTCAGGTACGTTATATGGAAAATCACAAACCGCCAATCCGTACCATTTCTCCGGGACGTGTGTTTCGTAACGAAGCGATTTCGTCACGTTCGCATTGTATTTTCCATCAGGTAGAAGGTTTGTACATTGACAAAGATGTTTCTTTTGCCGATTTAAAACAGACCTTGCTTTATTTCACGAAAGAAATGTTCGGTAAATCTAAGATTCGTTTGCGTCCGTCATACTTTCCATTTACAGAACCAAGTGCCGAAATTGATATTTACTGGGGCTTAAAAACCGAAACGGATTACCGTATCACAAAAGGAACCGGCTGGCTGGAAATTGGAGGCTGCGGAATGGTAGATCCAAACGTTCTTAAAAACTGTGACATCAATCCTGATGAATTCAATGGTTTTGCTTTCGGAATGGGAGTAGAGCGTATTGCGATGCTGCTGTACCAAATTGGAGATATCCGTATGTTTTACGAAAATGATGTTCGTTTCTTAGAGCAATTCAAAGCAAATATATAATTAAGTCAAAAGTCAAAAGTCGAAAGTCTCAAAGTTTGGGACTTTCGACTTTTGACTTTATAACTTTTGACTAATATGAAAAAAGATATTACAATCCCCGAAGTAGAAAACGTATTCTTAGCCGCCGTTCAGGAATGGAGCGACGATTTTATGGAAAAAGTTTGGTACGCTTATCTGGTAAACGACAGCGACTTTAATTTAGACAGCGTGATGGTGGTTTCAAAAGCTTTTGGAACAATTGAAGGAGAAATGAAAAAAACGTCTATTTTACGTCATGCCTTTGTTGAGGTTCCTGCGGTTTCTGTAGTTAAAATCGAAATGGTTGAAAAAAGTCTTTTGGTTTTGAACAATGAATTTATGGTGACTTTCTTTATTGGGAACACTTTATACGATAAGAAATTCATTTTCAAATCGAACTTAATCAACGAAAACAATACCGAAGAAGTGCCGATTTTGTTTGTTGAAGGAATTATGGTGAAATAGATTAAAAACTGCTGTTAGCGGTAACGGTTGTTTTTTTCGTATTCTTTTTCTAGTTCATTCTGTTTGAACCAGAGTGGTATTCCAATAAGAGAGACAAATATTGAAGCCAAAAAAAGGAATATTCTTGTTCCAAAATTATCTAGTTCATTTATTTCGAATTTATACCGAATGTTATTATTGATTATTTCAAATGTCTTATCATTAGCTTTTTTTTCAATAATTGCATTTTTTACTATCTTATTTTTGTTTTTACTATTTATTAGATTTAAACGATATACTGAACCATCAATCAATTGAATAGCAAAATAAGTATTAAAACGAGTTTGTTTCATCGGAAGTATAATCGTATCAAAAATTATTTGTGGTTTAATTTTTGCCTTAATAAATTTTTCATTTTCTATATTATCTGATTTATAAGGGTCAGAATTTTTGGCAATGATTTGTCCAATTGTTACAACTATAATGATAGCAAAAATATAGTAGAATAATTTTTTTACACTTAACCTATTGTCATCTTTGTTTTTTAAAAACCTATAAAAATCAGTTGAATATTTGCTTGGTTCTGTGTTATACATTTTTTTCTATAAATAGCCGTTATGTGCAGGTTAGTTTCAAGTTTTCAAAACCTATAAACCTTCTCAGGCGTCACACAATAATTCAATTTTATATCCGATTCAAAAACATCATCAATCTGGACTACGGCTTCAAAAAAGGAAAGCCCAATTTTGATGGTTTCGGGTTTGCATTCAGCTAAAAATTTATCGTAAAACCCTTTTCCGTAGCCAATACGGTTTCCAAAAATATCGAAAGCTAAAAGCGGTACAAAAACGACATCAATAGTTTGAGAAGGAACCGGTAAGCCATTTACAGGTTCCGGAATATTGTATTGATTTTTCTTGATTTTGGTATTATCTGTCAGTAAAAAGTGCGACATGATTCGGGTTTCAAAATCACTTTTTGAAATTACGATTTCTTTGTCCTTTCCGGAAAGCAGATGCAGAATAAACTCGGTATTTACTTCTTTTTGTTCCTCTATTGGAAGAAAAACATGATAATACGTTTTGTCCCAAATAGATAAGGAGATCAATTGATTACTTATTTCAAGGCTTTTTTCTTCAATATTTTCCTCAGTAAGTTCTTTTCGGAGGTTTTTATAATGTAATCGCAGTTCTTTTTTAGTCGTCGGCATTTTCATCTACATTTTTAGAGATATGGTAAATAGCATCACCTTCATAAACAATTGGTGAATGATTGGCGTTAATGACAAAACCGTCATGTGGTGCTTTTACTTTTTGCTCGAATTTACCAAACGGATCAGTAATAATGGCTAAAATAGTTCCTTTAGTAACAAATTTACTGATCATATTATAATCGTGTAATAATCCTGACTGTTTTGCCCGTAACCAAACGGAATTTTTAATATAGATAGATGGGAAATCAGCTTTTTCAACTATGTTTTTTGGGTCGAGCATATTGAGATAATGAAGCAAACGTTTGACTCCTTTAACACCTTCATTAGCAATTGGATCATTGATGTCCAATGATTTTCCGCCTTCAAAAAGTAACATTTTGACATTGGCTTTTTCAGAAGTATTTCTAAAAGAACCATTAATGTTTTTAGAATACAATGTAAAAGGAGCATCAAAAACATCAGCCAAAAGCTTTAATTCGGGATTGTTTTCTGTAATTCTAATCTGAGGAGCGTTGAATCGACTTGCTCCTCCTGCATGAAAATCTACCGCATAATCAATAAGAGGCAATACCTGATTGGTGATATGAAAAGCAAACCGGCTGGCAAGAGAGCCTTTTTTGCTTCCGGGAAAAACACGGTTCAGGTCGCGACCATCGGGAAATTCCCTCGATTTATTTACAAATCCGTAAATATTGATAATCGGAATGCAGATAATAGTTCCTCTCGTTGGGCGATTGATTTTTTTACTGATGATTTGGCGGACAATTTCGACACCGTTTATTTCATCGCCATGAATTCCGGCCGAGAACAAAACTACGGGTCCGTCAATTTTAGAACGCCGAACTATAATCGGAATATTAAGTTTGGTTGTAGTGTGTAATCTGGCGATTTCTACATTTATCGTTTTGTTTTCTCCGGGCAAAATCGATTCGCCAAAAAGAACTATTGGGGCGTTGTTTTTCATGTCGAATTATAAAATCTAAATATAGAAATTATTCTTTTGATTTCGTAAATTTGAAAAGATTTCATTGTTAAGCTTTCCGATTTGAATCGGAATGATTTTTGACAATACTTTTTACATCTTCAGAAACAAATATAATGCAAATACCGTCTTTAGAACTTCAAATTCAAACCCTTCCGGACAACCCTGGAGTGTATCAATATTATGATAAAGAGGGAAAGATATTGTATGTTGGAAAAGCAAAAAACTTAAAGAAAAGGGTTTCTTCTTATTTTAATAAAATTCACGACACGAAGAAAACAAATGTACTGGTCAGGAAAATTGTAACTATCAAACATATCGTTGTTCCTACCGAAACAGATGCACTTTTATTAGAAAATAATCTGATCAAAACGTTACAGCCCCGTTATAATGTACTGCTTCGTGATGATAAAAGCTACCCTTGGATTTGTATTAAAAGAGAACCTTTTTCCAGAATATTTTTAACCCGAAGAATGATAAAAGACGGATCTGAATATTTTGGTCCGTACACGAATTTCAAAATGGTCTACACCATTCTGGATTTAATCAAAGAACTTTATCCGTTAAGGACTTGTAATTACGATTTGAGCGAATCAAATATCAATTCCGGTAAATTTAAAGTATGTCTGGAATATCATATTGGAAATTGCAAAGGGCCTTGTGAAGGAATAGAATCATTAGAAGATTATCAGAGACAAGTTGATGCAATCAGAGAAATTTTAAAAGGAAATTTCAAGGAAAGCATGAAGGATTTTAAGCGTTTAATGAACCAATATGCCCAGGATTTGCGTTTTGAGGAAGCACAGAAAATTAAGGAAAAAATAGAAATTCTGGAAAACTATCAATCGAGATCAACTATTGTAAATCCGAAAATTACCAACATCGATGTTTTTTCAATTGTATCTGACGAAAGTGCGGCTTATGTGAACTTTTTACAAATTTCTCATGGGTCGATTATTCGTTCGCATACCATGGAAATCAAGAAAAAACTGGACGAAACTGATGAAGAATTACTGGAACTGGCGATAATCGAACTTAGGGAGCGTTTTCAGTTATTATCAAAAGAAGTAATTGTTCCTTTTGATGTAGATTTAGGTGAAAATATAAAAGTTACCGTTCCGCAATTAGGCGACAAAAAACAAATTCTCGATTTGTCAGTCCGAAATGCCAAGTTTTATCGAATTGAACAATTAAAACAATTGCAAATTGTTGATCCGGACAGACATGTTAACCGTATCATGGCGCAAATGCAAAAAGATCTGCGTTTGCAGGCTGAACCCAGACATATAGAATGTTTTGATAACTCAAATATTCAGGGAACCAATCCAGTTGCAGCCTGTGTTGTTTTTAAAGACGGAAAGCCAAGCAAGAAAGATTACCGACATTTTAATGTAAAAACCGTCGTAGGACCTGATGATTTTGCTTCAATGACCGAGATTGTATATCGCCGTTACAAAAGATTGTTAGACGAAAACGAACCGCTTCCACAACTGATTATTATAGACGGTGGAAAAGGACAGTTATCCGCTGCACTTAAAAGTATAGACGAACTGGGATTGCGCGGTAAAATTGCTATTATCGGAATTGCGAAACGACTAGAAGAACTGTTTTATCCCGGTGATTCGATTCCGTTATATTTAGATAAAAAATCCGAAACATTAAAAGTAATCCAGCAATTACGAAACGAAGCACACCGGTTCGGGATCACTTTTCATCGTGACAAACGAAGCAAAGCAGCTCTCAATTCGTCTGTAGAAAGTATTCCGGGTATTGGCGAAAAAACAATGCTTGCGTTAATTCAACATTTCAAAAGTGTTAAAAGATTAAAATTGGCTACTGAAAAAGAAATATCTGATGTTGTGGGTGTATCAAAAGCCAAAAAAATTGTCGACTTTTACAAAACAAATTAGTATCTTTTTATGCGCCTAATCCAGTTATCCATTTCAAATACCCGGCCTAAAAGTTTTTTTTCTGCAGTAAAAAAAGGAGCTTCGGCGGTCGCTTTTTTTTTACAGGGAAAAATAGCTTTTTGTCTCTTCCGGTTTTCCATTCCTGTCTGGGGCAGAGCATTAGTGTTTTTAATACTTTTAGTACTTATTTCGCAAAAATCTTTTTCACAGGAAAAAAATACGGATAGTATAAAAAGACCAAAAATTGGTTTGGTTCTAAGTGGAGGCGGAGCAAAAGGCTTTGCTCATATTGGGGTATTAAAGGTGTTGGAACAAGCAGGAATAAAAATTGATTATATTGGTGGAACCAGTATGGGTGCTGTAATTGGAGGGCTTTATGCAACAGGATATAATGCAGAGCAAATTGATTCGATTTTTAAGAGAACCAATTTTGATGAACTAATTAATGATTATATTCCCAGAGGATCCAAAAATTTTTATGGCAAGAAAAACGACGAATTATATGCCATTGTTTTGCCTTTTAGCAATTTAAGAGTAGGTATTCCCGAAGCGCTTTCAAAGGGAATGTACAATTATAATTTATTGAGCAGTTTGACCAGAAATGTTCGTCATGTAAGGGATTTTAATCAATTGCCGATTCCTTTTTTATGTATAGGAACTAATATTGAAACTGGCGAAGAAGTTTTGCTGAACAAAGGTAATCTGGCTCAGGCCATGGTGGCCAGTGCCGCCTTCCCTTCATTATTTTCTCCTGTAGAGGTCGATGGAAAGTTATTGGTAGACGGGGGAGTTGTTAATAATTATCCTATTAAGGAAGTTCGTAATTTAGGTGCTGATATTATCATTGGAGTTGATGTACAGGATGATTTACTAAGCCGTAAAGGACTAAAAAACGCTACCCGTATCCTGGTTCAGATTACCAATCTGCAGTCTATCGAAAAAATGAAAGGAAAAAGGGCAGATACTGATATTTATATCAAACCGGATATTCGTGATTTTGGGGTTATTTCATTTGATCGAGGCGGAGAAATAATCAGAAGAGGAGAAGATGCCACATTTGAGGTTTATGAAAAAATTAAAACTTTGGCAGACGAACAACATTTTTATAAAAAACCCAAATTAAAAATAGCTTCGGATACTCTTGAAATAGAAAAAATAAACAATACAAAGCTAAGAGATTATACGAAAGAGTATATAACAAGTAAACTCCGTTTTAAACCATCCAGTACGATAACGTATGAAGATCTGCGCGTAGGAATAAATAATATAGATGCAACACACAATTTCAGCGCAATTTCCTATTCTCTTGAGCCAAACGGCAATAAAGATGATTTGAATCTTGTCCTGAAAGAAAATCCTACGCATACCTATCTAAAGCTGGGACTGCACTATGACGGACTTTACAAAAGTGCTGTTTTAGTAAATCTGACTCATAGGAAGACATTTTTAAAAAACGATAATACTTCACTAGACATTATTCTGGGAGATAATTTTAGGTACGATTTTAATTATTATGTCGAAAATGGTTTTAATATCAGTTTTGGCTTTAACTCCCGACTTAATCAGTTTAATCGAAATGTAACAGAGAGTATCAGCAATCAAACTGTAGGAAATTTAAGTAACAATCTAATTAATGTAGATTTTATAGATATCTCTAATCAGGCTTATTTTCAAACTATTTTTGTGCAAAAATTCCTTATGGGTGGGGGATTGGAATATAAGTTTCTAAAAATAAAATCGCCTACATTAGATACCAATTCAACAATTGATGAAAGTAATTATTTTAGTGTTTTTGGATATTTAAAATACGACTCTTTTGATAACAAAAGCTTTCCCAGATCAGGCTGGTATTTCTCGGGTGATGTTCAAACTTATTTAGCTTCATCCAATTATACACATCAGTTTAATCCTTTTTCTACTGCAAAAGCCGAAATCGGAATTGCAAGAACCATTTTTAACAGAGCTACAATAAAATTCCAGTCAGATGCAGGCTTTACATTTGGGGATGACAGCGTTCCGTTTTTTGATTATATATTGGGAGGATATGGCTACAGCAAGATAAATAACTTTAATTATTTTTATGGATATGATTTTCTGAGTATTTCCGGTAATAGCTATATAAAAGCAGGGATAACTTTTGATTATGAAATATTCAGAAAGAATCATCTTAATTTTTCTGCCAATTATGCCAATCTGGGTGACAATCTTTTTAGTACAGTAGACTGGATTGATATGCCTAAATATTCCGGTTATGCAGTGGGTTATGGTTTAGAAACCATTATTGGACCTATAGAAATAAAGTATTCATGGTCACCGGAAAACCCAAAAGGATATACTTGGTTTAATATTGGATTTTCGTTTTAATTTGTAATTTAAATCAATAAAAATTACGATATTTGTTGTAATGAAAACAAAATGGACAGGTTTATTAGAGTATCTTCAATTCCTTATCAAGAGAAATCCTGAGTAAAACGGCCGAATTGAGATAATTTGGATCATTCAAAAAATGATCAGATTATCTGTTCACACAATTCTAATTTTCGAATTATCTAATTTATAAATTATCTAATTGAAAAGCCATGCCATTATATCATAAACTCGGAGACTTTCCGAAAAAACGACACACCCAATTTGAAAAACCAAACGGAGGTTTTTACTACGAACAATTGTTTGGAACCGAAGGTTTTCACGGACATTCGTCATTGTCATATCACGTACACAGACCAACACAGGTTAAAGAAATTTTAAATTCCTATTCGGTTGAACCAAAAATTGCAATCGGAAAAAATATAAAATCTTTGCTTTTTAAAGGTTTCGAATTAAAGTCTGAAAACGACTTTTTAGATAGTCGAAAAGCAATGTTAGTCAACAAAGACTGTATTATTGGATTAGCTGCACCCAAACAATCACTTCGAAATTATTTCTACAAAAATGCAGATGCTGATGAAATGCTTTTCATTCATAAAGGAAAAGGTAAATTAAGAACCATGTTAGGGAATATTCCGTTTGAGTATGGCGATTATTTAATTATTCCCCGAGGCATTATTTATCAGATCGACTTCGAAACAGAAGAAAACCGATTATTTTACGTAGAATCCTATTCTCCTTTTTATACTCCAAAACGTTATAAAAATCAATCCGGCCAGCATTTAGAACATTCGCCATTTTGCGAGCGCGATTTTATTTTGCCAAACGAATTGGAAACACACGACGAAAAAGGTGATTTTTTAATTAAAATCAAAAAAGAAGGCATGATTCACGAGGTAGTTTATGCTACGCATCCTTTTGATGTTGTGGGCTGGGACGGATATAATTTTCCATACGGATTTTCGATCCATAATTTTGAACCTATAACCGGACGTATCCATCAACCGCCACCGGTACATCAGACTTTTGAAACAGCAGCTTTTGTTGTTTGTTCTTTCTGCCCAAGACTTTACGATTATCACCCAATAGCCATTCCGGCGCCATACAATCACAGCAATATAGATTCAGACGAAGTACTTTATTATGTAGACGGAGATTTTATGAGCCGTAATAATATCGAGCAGGGTCATATTACTTTACACCCAAAAGGAATTCCACACGGACCTGCACCTGGAGCAATGGAACGCAGTATTGGTCATAAAGAAACTCAGGAATTGGCTGTTATGGTTGATACTTTCAGACCGCTTATGGTTACTGAAGAAGCTATGGGATTGGATGATGGGCTGTACTACAAATCCTGGACTGAGTCTTAATTAGTAAATGTGGCAATTAGAAAATTAGATAATGTTCTTAAAAACGTATAAATGAAATATTTCAAATAATTATTGTAATTTTAAACTTACAAAATAAATTATCTCATTGACACATTTACAAATTATCTAATCAACAAAAATGACCTTTAACGAAAAATACAAAGACAACGTTCTTTTAATTAAAACTTTCAATTTCGCGTTAGACATAATTAATTATACGACTGAACTTCAAGAACAAAAAAAGTTTGTTATTGCTAATCAATTATTAAAAAGCGGAACATCAATTGGAGCCAATTCAAAAGAATCACAAAATGCCTAAAGTAAAGCAGATTTTATCCATAAATTAAAAATTGCAATCAAAGAAGCAGACGAAACAGAATATTGGTTGTTTTATGTGATGCTCATAAAGAGTATCCAAATTGTAAAGAACTTATAAATCAGTTATCATAAATATTAAAAAATTTAAATAAAATAATAGCAACATCAAAATTTAAAAATTAGATAATTAGTCAATGTGTCAATTAGAAAATTATCACATTCGCTCATTTCAAAATTATCTAATTATCTAATTGACAAATTATCTAATTATGAGTAAAGAAATAAAATCAGTAGAATACGGATTAGAGAAAATATTTGAAGGAGCACAAGATTTCCTTCCATTATTAGGGACAGATTATGTCGAATTTTATGTAGGAAATGCAAAACAATCTGCGCATTATTACAAAACAGCTTTTGGATATCAGTCATTGGCTTACGCCGGATTAGAAACCGGAGTAAAAGACAGAGCATCTTATGTTTTAAAACAGGACAAAATCAGAATTGTATTGACAACACCTCTTACGGTAGATTCTCCAATAAACGAACATTTGAAAAAACACGGAGATGGCGTAAAGGTGGCGGCGCTTTGGGTTGAAGACGCCACAAAATCGTATGAGGAAACCATGAAAAGAGGCGCCCGCTCTTTTATGGAGCCAACGGTTGAGGAAGATGAATTTGGTCAGGTGGTTCGCTCCGGAATTTATACTTATGGCGAAACGGTTCATATTTTCGTTGAGAGAAAAAATTATAATGGCGTTTTCTTGCCAGGTTATAAAGAATGGAAATCCGATTATAATCCAGAACCAACAGGTTTGAAATATATTGATCACATGGTTGGAAATGTAGGCTGGAACGAAATGAATACCTGGGTGAAATTCTACGAAGACGTTATGGGATTCGTGAATTTCCTGTCTTTTGATGATAAACAAATCACCACAGAATATTCAGCATTGATGAGTAAAGTAATGTCTAACGGAAATGGAAGAATAAAATTCCCAATTAACGAACCTGCTGAAGGAAAGAAAAAATCTCAAATCGAAGAATATTTAGATTTTTATGGAGGACCAGGTATCCAGCATATTGCCATTGCAACAGACGATATAATTAAAACAGTATCCCAACTAAGAGCCAGAGGTGTTGAGTTTTTATCTGCACCACCCCATACTTATTATCAGGCAATTCCGGAAAGATTAGGTGTGCACATGGAGATGATGAAAGAAGATTTAAACCAAATCGAAGAGTTAGCCATCATGGTCGATGCTGACGAAGATGGGTATTTGTTGCAGATATTTACTAAGCCAGTGCAGGACAGACCGACACTTTTTTTCGAAATTATACAAAGAATGGGGGCAAAAGGCTTTGGTGCAGGTAACTTTAAAGCCCTTTTTGAATCTATTGAAAGAGAGCAGGAATTAAGAGGAACTTTGTGAAAACGCATTTTTTTTACATTATGTAAAAAAACACGCTATAAATTGATGATTTATGTGCAAATGTTTTGTTAAACTCACTTTTTGCTATTTATTATTTAAACTTTGTGTTTATCTTTGCACTCGCAAATCGAGAAGGGGTGGTTTCCTTCCGAATTGATATAAATTTTCATAATTTATAGTTTTTTGGTTAGTTAATAGCATAAAAACTCAGTCATTCGTTGACTGAGTTTTTTTGTTTTGGTATATTTGGAATAAAATTTGCGTTTGTGGCAGTAAACGATCAAATATCTTACTATGAAAAAACTAGTTCTATTCATATTAATTCTCACCACACTAAGTTTTGATACCTTTAAAGAAGATTCCTTTGATGTGGGAGAATATTTCAGATTCAGGATTCATTACGGAATTGTAAATGCAGGCTATGCTACTCTTGAGGTTAAAGATGCTGTTGTAAATAACAAAAAAGTCTTTCATGCAGTGGGAAAAGGATATACAACCGGGATGTCAAAATTTTTCTTTAAAGTGGAAGATTTATACGAAAGCTATTTTGACAAAGAAACAAATCAGCCTTATCGATATGTTCGAAAAATTAATGAAGGAGGTTATACTAAAAATCAGGAAGGCTTTTTTAACCAGTCCCAAAATCGGGTTTTAGTAAAAGATTATAAGCGTAAAACCGAAAAAACAATTGTGGTTACAGAGGAGGTACAGGATATTATTTCGTCTTTTTATTATTTAAGAAATCACCCTAATATCGATAAATTAAAATCGGGCGAATCTATTACAATCGATATGTTTTTTGATGATGAGATCACAAAATTTAAGTTAAAATATATAGGTCGTCAGGATATTACAACTAAATTTGGCACCGTTGCAACAATGGTTTTTAAGCCTTTGGTACAAACAGGCCGCGTTTTTAAAGAAAAAGAAAGCGTAACGCTTTGGATAACAGATGATAATAATAAAGTTCCTGTTAGAATAAAAGCGGATCTTGCAGTAGGCTCACTTAAGGCTGATATTGATGAATATAAAGGATTAAAATATCCATTTAAAGTAAAAAAATAATGAATACCACAGATAATTCTGAATCAATCCTAAAAGAAATTGATCTTAAATTTCAAGCTATAAATCAAAAAACAGATGTTCAGCTTGAAGGCTTGCTTTGGTCAAAACCAATCACTTACTGGGATTATATTCAGACTGATGCTCTTTTAAATCTTCAAATACAAAGAACAACCCTGCCTGACGAAATGGTTTTTATTATGTACCATCAGGTCAATGAATTGATTTTTAAAATGATCCTTTGGGAAATTGATCAGATTGCAGATACAGAAAATATACAGGTTGATTTTTTTAGAGAAAGACTTTCCAGAATTACCCGCTATTTTGATATGTTGACGAATTCATTCAGTATTATGGAAAACGGGATGGAGGTAGATCAGTATATGAAATTTAGAAACACTTTGACTCCGGCAAGTGGTTTCCAGAGTGCTCAGTACAGAATGATCGAATTTGCTTCAACAGATGTTATCAATTTAACTGATAGAAGATATAAAGCTAATTTTGATGAAAACACCGATTTAGAAACTTCTTTCGAACATTTGTATTGGCAGGCCGCAGGCAAAGATTATCATACTGGTGAAAAATCATATTTGCTGCAGGAATTTGAGAAGAAATATAAAGGACAATTTCTGCGTCAGATAGCAGACTTCAAAACTAAAAATATCTGGAAAAAATTTACTCAGTTGCCGGTTGAAGATCAGCAAAATTCTGAATTGATCAAAGCAATGCGTCATTACGACCATACTGTAAATATTACCTGGGTAATGCAGCATTTAAATACAGCCATTAAATATATTCTGGAAAGCGGAAAAGGAAACGGAGAAGCAACAGGTGGAAGCGACTGGCAAAAATATATGCATCCAAAATACCAAAGACGCATCTTTTTTCCTAAATTGTGGAGCGAAGAAGAATTGTCTAATTGGGGAAATGAGCCAGGAGCTTAGTTTCTGAAAAAAAATAAAAATTTGAAAAAAGCATTCGTAATTATAATTCTCTTATTTTCAATTATTTCATGTGAAAAAACAGAAGAAAAAATTGAAACTAAAATTAGTAAACCAAAAACTAAAAAGGTTGAGTTTGGGTTTAATTACGCTGATTTTAATGTCGTCCATGATACAGTACAAAAAGGGGATTCTTTCGGGTCAATAATTCAGGGTCAAAATATAGGAGAAAAACAGGTTTATGATATTGTCGAGCAGGTAAAAGATTCTTTTAGTGTCAGAACTATTCGCTACAATAAGCCTTATACCATTCTTCGGTCCAAAAATAAAACCAATAAACTGCAGGTTTTTATTTATCAGCCAGATGCGCTTACTTATTATGTCGTAGATTTTAGAGATAGTATTGCAAAAGCTTATAAAAAAGTAAAACCCGTTACCCTCAAACGAAAAATTATAGGTGGTGTTTTAAAAAGCTCACTTTCAGAAACCTTAGGGAATAATAGTGTTGAGGCTGCTCTTGCCAGCAGAATTACCAAAGTTTTTTCCTGGTCTATCGATTTTTTTAAACTTAAAAAGGGCGATCGTTACGGACTAATTTTTACCGAACGTTTTATAAATGGTAAAACATACGATGGAGTGGAGGAACTCGAAGCTGCTTTTTTTGAATACAAAGGAAAAATTGTATACGCTTTTCCGTTTGTGAAAGATACCCTTTCAGGAAAAATTGAATATTATGACGATGAAGGAAAAACACTGAAAAACTTCTTCTTAAAAACACCAATCAAATTTAGCCGAATCACTTCAAGATTCACAATGAACAGATTTCATCCAGTACAGCATACCTGGAAAGCACATAAAGGGACTGATTATGCGGCTCCCAGAGGAACTCCAATTTCGACAACCGCTTCCGGAACAGTGGAGCAAACAGGTTATACTGCCGGAAACGGAAATTTTGTAAAAGTAAAACACAACGGAACTTATTCGACTCAATATCTCCATATGTCTAAAATTTTGGTCCGCCGAGGTCAGCGTGTTAATCAGGGCCAAACGATAGGGCTTGTTGGAAGCACAGGTTTGGCTTCAGGACCACACGTTTGCTATCGATTCTGGAAAAACGGAATTCAGGTTGATGCCTTGCGACTTAATTTACCAACCGGCGAATCTCTGGCCGGCAATTATAAAGAGCGTTTCTTTAAACAAATCGAACCTTTAAAAAGAGAGTTAGACAGTATTGGTAATCTTTAGCAATTCTTAAAAGCAAGAGAAAAAATGAAGAATAAACGTATTAAAGAAACTCTTGATGAAACTTTTTCAGATTTGAAACTCTTTTACAGAGATACTAATCTGACTGATACCTTAATTGAGAATTATAAAGTTGGACAGATAATTAAGGAAAAAGGATTTACCGACATGACTTCTATGGGCGGTGGCCTTTCGGGAAATTTGAGGTATTTAATTGCCAGTGCAAATGCAAAAGATATATCGAAATTTAATCCTGATTCTTCGAAAATTGGTCATTTTCTTTTGGATGAGATTTCGTTTTTTAAGGTTTTGTATATCCAAAAAAGCGAAAATAAGACACAGATTTTCCTGCTTCATATTCCGGATAATGCACTTTCACTTTTTAAGAATTCAACTTCCAATATTGAAGAAGAAATAATAGAAAAAGCGAAACAGAAATTTAATGCAAAAATAAATTCGCCTTTAATTCCGGAATTGCAAACAGAAAACTGGAAGGAAAGGACAAAATCACCAATTGGGATGAGTAATAACGGTGAACTTTTTTTTGATGATTCAACTATAAAAACTGAAGAGCCAAAAAGAATTGAGATTAATAAGGTGCAGAAAACTATTGAAATTAATAAAAAACCCTGGTGGAAGATTTGGTAATTATATTGCCTTCTAAAACTTAAATACCTATATAATTATGACTGAAAATCTGACTGTTTTTCAAAGTTTTCCAACATTGAGTCAGGCTCGTGAAGTCGAGTCATTATTAAACGAAAACAATATAAAAACTGTTTTGGCAGATAACATTCCTCCATTGGATGTTACTTTTTCGGGAAGCACTTTGCAAAATCAATATGAAATAAAAATTGATTTATCAGATTTTGAAAAAGCCGGCGCTGTCATTGAAAAAGATGCCGAAAATATTCTTGATAAAATTGATCAGGACTATTATTTGTTAAGTTTTACCAATGAAGAATTATATGAAGTTCTTTTGAAATCTGATGAATGGAATATTTTTGATTATAAACTGGCTCAAAAAATCCTGAAGAGCAGAGGCAAATCGATTGATTCAGAAATGCTTGCTTCTTTAAAAAAGCAACGTTTAGAAATTTTAGCAAAACCGGATGAAAATCAAAAACCCTGGATACTAGCAGGTTATTTGTTTTCGTTTTTAGGAGGAGGAATTGGAATTGTTATTGGATATTCATTGTGGACTTCAAAAAAAACGCTGCCAAATGGAGACAGAGTTTATTCCTATAATGAAACTGACAGAAAACATGGTAAAACTATATTTATAATAGGTCTTATCGTTTTTCCATTGGCACTTATTCTCAAAATACTAACCAATGTATAAATCGTTTTCGTAACTAATTGCCCCGTAAAGAAGTATTAAATAGTTATTTCAGTATTTTTGTATTTCTAAAAAAAACTACAATTTTATAAAAATGGCTTTAAACACAACAAACCCAACCGGGACTGAAGCGTGGAAAAAACTGCAAAACCACTTTAACGCAATTCAGAACACTACAATACAGGAATTATTTCAGCAAGATGATAATCGTGTCGCAAAATTCAACTTGCAATGGAATGATTTTTTGGTCGATTATTCTAAAAACAACATTAGTGAGGAAACTATTTCGCTTTTGTTGGAATTAGCTAATACAATTGGTTTAAAAGACGCGATTGCTGATTATTTTGGAGGAGAAATCATCAATCAGACTGAAAACAGAGCGGTTTTGCATACAGCTTTACGTGCGCCTGAATCGGCAGTTATAAAAGTAGACGGAGAAAATGTAATTTCGGAAGTTTACGAAGTAAAAAATAAAATTAAAAACTTCACAAACGAGGTAATCTCAGGAGAAAGAAAAGGTTTTACCGGAAAAGCGTTTACAGATATCGTAAATATTGGTATTGGAGGTTCGGATCTTGGTCCTGTAATGGCAGTTGAAGCCCTGCAGTTTTATAAAAATCACTTAAATGTACATTTCGTCTCTAATGTAGACGGAGACCATGTGAACGAGGTGATCAAAAAATTAAACCCGGAAACAACTTTGTTTTTAATTGTTTCTAAAACATTTACTACTCAGGAAACATTATCGAACTCAGAAACCATAAAAGAATGGTTCCTGAAATCGGCTTCTCAGGAAGATATAGCCAAACATTTTGTGGCGGTTTCAACTAACATTCAAAAAGTAACCGAGTTTGGAATTAATCCTGACAATGTTTTTCCAATGTGGGACTGGGTTGGCGGAAGATTCTCTTTATGGAGTGCAGTTGGTTTAAGCATCGCTTTGGCAGTTGGTTTTGATAACTATAATGACTTACTAAAAGGTGCTAATGAAATGGACGAACATTTCAAATCGGCAGAATTTGATCAAAACATTCCGGTAATTTTAGCTTTGTTAAGCGTTTGGTACAATAACTTTTATGGTGCCGAAAGTGAGGCTTTGATTCCGTATACTCAATATTTGCAAAAACTGGCTCCATACCTGCAACAGGCAACAATGGAAAGCAACGGTAAAAGTGTTGGGCGTGACGGAAAACCGGTTAACTATCAAACCGGAACTATTATCTGGGGAGAGCCTGGAACAAATTCGCAGCATGCCTTTTTTCAGTTGATTCATCAGGGAACAAAATTAATTCCAACTGATTTTATCGGTTTCATAAAACCATTATACGGAAATAAAGATCATCACGATAAACTGATGTCTAACTTTTTTGCACAGACAGAAGCATTACTGAACGGAAAAACTGCTGAGCAGGTACAGGCAGAGTTTGACAAACAAGGACTTGCTGCTGAAAAAGCATCTTATTTGCTGCCGTTTAAAGTTTTTACAGGAAATAAGCCAACCAATACAATCCTGATTGAAAAGCTGACTCCTAAAAGTTTAGGATCTCTGATTGCGTTGTATGAGCATAAGATTTTTGTACAAGGAGTAATTTGGAACATTTTTAGTTTTGACCAATGGGGAGTAGAACTAGGAAAACAACTGGCGAATTCAATTTTAGATGAAATTAATTCTAAAACGGTAAAAACTCACGATAGTTCGACAACTTTTTTACTTAACCATTTTTTAAAATAAAGAAATAGTTCCTGTTAATTTTTTAAAATACTAACGCCTTGATTTGAGCAAATCAAGGCGTTTTTTGGTTTAAAATGTAAGATTAATATAGTGTAAATGCTTGTTTTTGAAACTTTAACAGATTTATACCCTGTGTTTTTTTATGTTTTTAACAAAAATAAGCAGTTTAAATTTAAAAAATGATTCTTTTATTTATTGAAAAAATGAAAATTCGTTTTAATACTTAACAGAATAGACAAAACTCATGTTTCTTAACACTTTGATAACATTATCTGATTAAAATGTTATAATTTTGCCAAAAACAAATAACAAAAAACAGATGAAAAAATTGTCAAAGTTTCTCTTAATGCTTTTAGCATTTATTTATGCAGGAGATATTTATGCGCAAGGTAACACTACTTCTTCGATTAACGGAGTTGTAAATGATTCTCAAAACAAATCACTTCCAGGAGCAACAATACTTGCTGTTCATGAAGCTTCAGGGAGCCGTTACTCAACTACCACGGATTTTGATGGTCATTTTAGGATTTCAAACATGCGTGTAGGTGGTCCTTATAAAATTGAAGTTACTTTTGTTGGTTTTAAAACCTATACTGAAACAGGGGTTTATCTTCAATTAGGGGATTCTAAAAGCTTGAAAGTAAGCTTAAAAGATGAGGCTAATGAACTTAATGAAGTAGTTGTAGTTGGAAGAAAAGATCCAATGTTTAACTCTAAAAAAACAGGAGCTCAAACCGTTATTGATCGCGATAAAATTAATGAATTACCTTCATTATCAAGAAATATTGCTGATTTTGCAAGACTTACGCCTCAGGCGCAATTACGGGGTGATGATCAAATTTCTATTGGTGGTCAAAATAACAGATTTAATGCAATTTATATTGATGGAGCTGTAAATAACGATGTTTTTGGATTAGCAGCCAATGGTACGAATGGAGGTCAAACAGGAGTTAGCCCGATTTCATTAGATGCAATTGAGCAATTTCAGGTAAGTGTTTCTCCTTTTGATGTTAAATTATCAGGGTTTGCGGGAGGTGCGATTAGTGCAATTACACGTTCAGGAACAAATAATTTTGACGGTTCTGCTTACTTTTTATACAGAGATCAATCTTTAGCAGGAAAAACTCCAACTCGTTCCGGAAGTGATATTGAAAGAACCAGATTGGCTGATTTTACGGCACAAACATATGGTGTTAGAGCAGGGGGAGCAATTTTAAAAGATAAATTGTTCTATTTCATTAACTATGAAAAACAAGAAAACGATACACCGCAGCCTTTTGAGATTGCAAATTACACAGGAAATACAAAAGCAGACGGATTAGAAGCTTTAAGTAAATATTTAATTGATACATATGGGTATAATCCTGGGTCATATCAAAATAATAAAGCTTCATTGACAAGTGATAAATTAATTGCAAAAATTGACTGGAATATTAATGATAACAATAAATTATCTATTAAAAATAGTTATGTAAAATCTATAAACTTTTCTCCAAACCGTTCTTCAAGCACTGCAATTAATTTCTTAAACGGAGCTCAAACTTTTGAATCTATTACAAATTCGGCATCGTTAGAATTAAACACTAGATTCAATAATAAATTCTCGAATAACTTAGTTGTTGGATTCACAACTGTAAATGACGATAGAGATGCATCTGGAGATCCATTCCCAACTGTATCTATTAGAGATGGTTCCGGAACGATTTTTTTTGGATCTGAAGCAAGCTCAACTGCAAACTTGCTAAATCAAAGAGTATTAACTATCACAGACAATTTTGAAATTAATATTGGTAGACATAATATTTTAATTGGTACACACAATGAACTATCTCATGCGAAAAATGTATTTATCAATAGAAATTTTGGAGCGTATGATTATAATAACTTAAATGAGTTTATGAGACCAGATTTAGGTTATAAGGCATACCGTTACCGTTTAGGATATTCATTATTTGGTGGTTCAGGAGACGATTCTAATGGAGCTGCTGATTTTAACATGAATCAATTTGGTTTATATGTTCAGGACAATATCAGAGTATCAGACAACTTTCGCTTAAATGTTGGTGTTAGAGCCGATATGCCAGTATGGTATGATGGACTTGTGAATGAGGATTTTAATACCAGAACAATTGGCTTGTTAGAAGCTAAAGGGAAAGATTTAAAAGGTGCAAAGGTTGGTCAGGCAATTAAAAATACAGTACATTTCTCACCTAGAATTGGTTTTAACTACGATGTTGATGGTGATAAAATAACTCAGGTTAGAGGAGGTATTGGTGTCTTTACTTCCAGAGTTCCATTGGTGTGGCCAGGAGGAGCATATAATAATAATGGTATTTCTCAAAATAGTATCCTAATTAATAACTCTGCTGGTACTCCTACACCAAACTTCAATCCTAACACAAGTGTTGATAGCCAATTATATTCTAATGGTGTTGCGCTAGGACCATTGCCAGGAAGTGGAAAAGTGGGTGGAAATGTCGATTTATTTGCTAAAGATTTTAAGCTTCCACAAGTTTTAAAAACTAGTTTAGCCTTCGATAGAAAATTAGGATCTGGCTGGGTTATATCGGCTGAAGCAATTTGGAATGAAAATCTTAACTCAATCCAGTACCAAAACTTAAACATTGCTGACCCTGCAATCAATTTAACAGGTGCAGATAACAGACCAAGATACAATGGAAATGCTCGTATAGATAACACTTACCAAGGTATTTATTTAGCATCTAATAAAAAAGCAGGAAGTTCATGGAATACAAACTTTACTGTTGCTAAAAACTTCTACTCAGATTTCATTGATGCAAATATTTCAGCAACTTATGCTTATGGGGAATCATATGTTTGGATGGATGCAACAAGTTCACAAAACAGTTCACAATGGCAGTTCATAGAAACTGTTAACGGTTCAAATGCAATTTCTGGAGTGTCTAGATCAGATTTTGATCAAGGATCAAGAGTGCTTGCTAATTCTTCTTTAAAATTCAAATGGAATAAATCAATTAAAACTACGATTGGTTTTTATTATGAAGGTACTCAGGGAACACCATTTAGTTATGTTTATGATGACACTGGTAATTTATTACGTGATACTTTTCAACCTTCAGCTTTAATTTATGTTCCTAGAAACAAAAATGAAATAGTTTTCACACCTTCTGCAACAATGACGGCAGATCAACAATGGGAAGCACTTAATAATTTTATCTCTAATGACAAATATTTAAATAGCAGAAGAGGTAAATATGCAGAACGTAATGGAGACCGTTTAGATTGGAGTCATGTTATCGATGTAAAAGTTGCTCAAGAATTCTCAATAAATGTTAATAAGAAAAGCCATAAATTAGAGTTTACAGCTGATATCTTTAACTTTACAAACTTGTTAAACAAAAACTGGGGAAGAAGATACTTTATGACAAACGATCAACTATTGCTTATTAAGCACACTGGATTCTTAGCAGATGGTACAACGCCAACATTCAATTTTAATCCAAATATTACAAAGAATATCAATCAAATTGATGATGCTGGTTTGCAATCATCAAGATGGCAAATGCAAATTGGAGCTAGATACTCTTTCAACTAAATAAGAACCAAAATAAATAATTAAAAACGGCATTGACTTTTAGTTTAATGCCGTTTTTTTTTAACCTTTTTTGTTATATTTGTTTCAAACAAAATATTAATCTATGTATCATTTTATTCAAAAACTCCACTCCGGCTGGGCTTATTTGGCATTATTACTTTTATTAGTCGCTGTTGTAAATGCCATTCTAGGGTTTACTTCAAAAAAAGAATTTACAGCCAGGGATCGCAAAATTGCTTTATTTGCATTAATAGGTACTCATACACAATTGTTAATCGGATTGATACTTTATTTTGTGTCTCCGTTAGGGAAAGATTCTTTAGGACAAATGTCAAATGCAGCTCTTCGATTAACTTCATTAGAACATCCGTTAATCAATATCATTGCTATTATTCTAATTACAATAGGATGGTCAAAACATAAAAAATTAATCAATAGTGAAGCAAAATTTAAAACATTTTCTATATTTTACGGAATAGGTTTAGTGCTTATTTTAAGTAGAATTCCCTGGAACTTATGGTTCTAAAAAAACCAAAATAAGCCCTTATTCAGGGCTTTTTTTATCTCGGCATATTATTTGTACAAACTCCCCAAGTCTGAAAAAAAATAAATTATGAGGAATAAAAAAAACATTCTGCTCTCTATTCTTTCAGTAACTCTCTTTAGTTGCTTTACCTACGTTATGAGCCAGAGTAAGCCGGTTGAAAACAAGGTTTCTCAGGATACTTTAAAAACAGATAAATTAAAAATGCTGCCTTTAAGCGATTCTGTTTTTAGTATTGAAGGCTTAAAATTAAAAACCTATAAAAAATCGGCTCATGCTTCCTACTACCATGATCGGTTTAATGGGAAAAAAACTGCAGACGGCAGCAGATTTAATAATAATAAATATACAGCTGCCCACAAAAAACTCCCTTTTGGTACTAAAGTAAAAGTAACAAATGAAGCCAATGGAAAGTTTGTTATCGTTAAAATAACCGACAGAGGTCCTTTTGTAAAAACCAGAGAAATAGATTTGTCGAAAAGAGCTTTTATGGATATTACCAATAGAAAAGGAGCAGGAGCAATGACTGTAACAATAGAAACTATTGAGAATTAAAAAATCCGAAAGTTTCTAAACAAACTTTCGGATACTCATTATTATTCCGGTGTGGGTGCCCTCATGGTAATTGTTGAAAGATAAGGCATCTTCAACGTTTCGAAGTGTAAATCCCATGCTTGTAGTATACTCTCTATAATTCACAAAAATTTTATCTGCATAATCTTTTTGGACCTGATGAAGTGTTTCTGAAAGTAACCGTCTGATTTCGTCCACTTCCGCTTGCGAAACATCGCCTTCCGGTTTGGTTCCTTTGCTGTATCGGGCAATAAAATCTTCTGAAACTTTTGACGGCAGTCCCGATAATTTATAGACTAAACTCTGTTGTGCAGCTATACAATGTGCGATATTCCAAATCAAATTATTGCTAAATCCTTCCGGAATTTTATTTAATTGTTCTAATGAATGATTGTCTAAAATCTTCAATAAAATTTCTCTGATTGTCTTTTGTACTTCGAAAACTGAATTCATAATTTTTTTTTAATAAAATTAGACAATTTTAAGTTGCAATGATTTTTCTTTGTACCGAAATAAACTAAAAATTATGAACAAAATATACTACTTAGCCTCCTGCGATACCTGCCGAAAAATTATCAAAAGCTTACCAAAAGACAATGATCTGGTTTTTCACGATATCAAGCAAAATCCGATTACTGAAACTGAGCTGGAAGAAATGTACCAACTGTCCGGAAGCTACGAAGCGTTATTCAGCAAGAAAGCACAACTTTACAAATCAATGGATTTAAAAAACAAATCACTAACCGAAGCTGATTTCAAAAAATACATTCTGGAGCATTATACTTTTATAAGCCGTCCGGTTTTTATTATTGACGGTAAAATTTACATTGGGAACAGCCAGCAGAATATTCTGCAGGTTATGAAAGCTTTAGGAGAAAAATAAATCCGGAATTTTCTCAGGATTAGGGTTTGCGTTAGGAATTACTTCACATGATTTTTATTTTTTAATCAGTGAATTTTATTTAAAGTGGAAATCCTTTTTTGTGCTTTTCTGCCTGAAAAAAGATTACTTCGTCAGTTCGCTAGCGCTCGGACAATGTCATTTAGTTAAGGATTAAAAGATAAAATGATTGCTGAATTTTGATTTCTGATATAAAAAATCTCGCAAAAAGGACAGTCTAAATATTTAGTTACAACAAATCTGAAATCAAAAATGGTTAACCCTCAATCTAAAATCTCTTAACTTAATTACATTGAGTGATCGTGTGCAGTGGATAGCCCGGCCTTTAGGCAACGCCCAATAAATTTCAAAACTTATTCGTCATAAAACTAGAAACCTTCTCTGTAAAGTTTTTTAGTATCTTTGCGCCTTTATACTCAATTATATGATACAATCGATGACGGGTTTTGGTAAAGCTTCTTTGCAATTGCCAACGAAAAAAATTACTGTAGAAGTAAAATCTCTGAATAGTAAAGGTTTAGATCTGAATGTGAGAATGCCTTCGGTTTACCGTGAAATGGAATTGGGTTTGCGTACCCTGATTTCGACCAGACTGGAAAGAGGAAAAGTCGATTTTGCGATTTATGTCGAAAGTACATCTGAGCAGACTTCTACCAAAGTAAATGTACCGGTTGTAAAAAATTATATTGCCCAGTTAAGAGAAGTTTATCCGGATGCTGATGAAACCGAGCTGATGAAAATGGCAGTTCGTATGCCGGACGTTCTAAAAACAGAACGTGAGGAGATTGACGAAAACGACTGGGAGCAGATTCAGGTAATCATTCATGAGGCTTTACAAAATATTTTGAGTTTCAGAAAAGACGAAGGAGAATCGCTTGAGAAAGAATTCAATCTTAGAATAGGGAATATCCGTCAATACATGGAGGATGCTTTGGCATTAGATCCGGAAAGAGTTCAGGCTATAAAAGACCGTTTGCACACAGCAATTTCTGAATTGCAGGTTAATGTTGATGAAAATCGCTTCGAGCAGGAACTGATTTATTATTTGGAAAAACTGGATATTACAGAAGAAAAAGTTCGTTTAACCAATCATTTGGATTATTTTATTGAAACTTTAAACGGGAGTGAAGCAAATGGTCGTAAACTAGGCTTTATAACTCAGGAAATGGGTCGCGAAATCAACACAATGGGTTCAAAATCAAATCATGCCCAAATGCAGAAACTGGTGGTGATGATGAAAGATGAACTGGAAAAGATTAAAGAACAGGTACTAAACGTATTATAAAGTAATCAGTAAGTGAATACTAATTAGCTGTTCACTAATTACTAATTACTAATTACTAATAAAAATGAATAAAGGAAAATTAATTGTTTTCTCTGCACCATCAGGATCAGGAAAAACAACGATAGTAAAACATTTACTGAAACAGGAAGATTTAAATTTAGAATTTTCAATCTCAGCAGCTTCACGCGACCCACGCGGAGAAGAAGTCAACGGAAAAGATTACTATTTTATTTCGCTGGAAGAATTCAAAAAACACATCAAAGCTGAAGATTTCCTGGAATGGGAAGAAGTGTACCGCGATAACTTTTACGGTACTTTAAAATCGGAAATTGAAAGAATCTGGGCTTTGGGTAAAAATGTAATTTTCGATATTGATGTTGCCGGAGGATTGCGCATCAAACATAAATTTCCGGAACAGACTTTAGCCGTTTTTGTAAAACCACCAAGTGTTGACGAACTAAAACGCCGATTAAAAGAACGCTCTACAGAAAGCGAAGATAAAATCAATATGCGTATTGCAAAAGCTTCGGTTGAACTGGCTACTGCGCCACAATTTGATGTGATTATTAAAAACTATGATTTGGCTGTGGCTTTGGAAGAAGCGCATCAGTTGGTGAAGGATTTTGTTTCTAAATGAGTGCTTAGTCCTTAGTTTTTTAGTCCTTAGTCTGTTGTTGAAAGTACTGAGTTATTAAGTGGTGGATATTATATTCCTAAGTTCTTAGTCCTTAGTTTGTAATTAGAAGTTTAAAAAATATATGAGCGGAGTTAAATCGTATAAAGAATTACTTATTTGGCGAAAGGGAATCAGGATTGTTGTTCTGGTTTATAAATTAACAAGAGACTTTCCGAAAGAAGAAATATATGCTTTAACAAGCCAGTTAAAAAGAGCGAGTGTTTCAATTCCTTCAAATATTGCTTAAGGTTTTGGACGACAAACGGATAAATCCTTTAATCATTTTTTGAATATAGCCAGAGGCTCATTAAACGAAATAGAAACCCAATTAATTATCGCAAAAGAATTAGAATTCATTTCTAATGATATCTTGTTTAATGAAATTATGTTTTTAATTGAAGAAGAAAGCAAAATGATAAATGCTTTTTCAAAAAATCTAAAAGAATAATTTATCATTTTAGTCCTTAGTATTAATGATTAAGAAGAATACATTAAGTTTTAAAACTAAGGACTAACAACTAATAAACTAAGGACTAAACAATGAAAATAGGCCTCTACTTCGGAACATACAACCCCATTCACATTGGTCATTTGATTATTGCGAATCATATGGCTGAATTTGCCGGTTTAGATCAGGTTTGGATGGTGGTTACGCCTCATAATCCGTTAAAAAAGAAAGCTACTTTGCTCGATGACCACCACCGTTTGCAAATGGTGTATCTGGCTACTGAGGATTTTCCAAAAATAAAACCTTCGGATATTGAGTTTAAATTGACACAACCAAATTATACGGTAAATACACTGGCGCATTTGCATGATAAATATCCGAATCATGATTTTTCATTGATCATGGGAGAGGATAATGTGAAAACACTTCACAAGTGGAAAAACTATGAAGTACTTTTGAATAATCATGATATTTACGTTTACCCGCGCATTTCAGATGAACCGGAAAATAGCGAACTAAAATCACATCCTAGAGTTCATATTATTGATGCGCCTGTTGTAGAAATTTCATCTACTTTTATTCGGGAGAATATTAAGAAAGGGAAAAATATCCAGCCGCTTTTGCCTTCAAAAGTCTGGGAATATATTGATCATAATAATTTTTATAAGAAATAATTTTCCATACAGTTTTACGCAATCTTGTCATTCCGACGAAGGAGGAATCTTCGTTGCTAGATCGACACAGATTGATATTCTTTGTGGAGCTACTTACGAAGATTCCTCGTTTCTCGGAATGACAAACATAACGCAAAAAACAAGTCATAAAAAAAGCCTGAATGGATAAAATTCAGGCTTTCATTTTTATGATGTTTGTTATTTCACTTCAGTTCCTTCAAACGTTATTCTCGAATCATTTACATTGACCAGTTCATCCAGTTCATAGATATTTTTATATCCGTAGCCATAAAGGTTAATATGCGTTGGAATGTTTAATGCCAGCATAATGGGTTTTCTGTTGGACAGAATTTGGGTTTCTATATTGGTTTTTGGTTTCGCCATTTTAGAAGCAAAATCTATTGGATCCCCATCGAAATTATTATTACAGTAAATCAATATTCTGGTATTGGGATCCGGAATTAACTTTAAAAGGTTTTCCTGTGTAAAGTCAGTAAAATCCAGATGAATCGCACCTTTTAAATGTTTTCTGTTGAAACGAAAATCTGAACGGGAATCCAAAATTACGGTGTTTTCTTCCTTTGCCATTTTCAAAAAAACATCCAGACTCACTAAGTTTTTTTCTCGTTGCTTTTCTAATTCGGAGACAAGATTTTTAAAATCATCATAGTCAACCAGTGCTTTTGGATACTGTTCTTTCTCTGCCATCTTTTTTGTTTGATTTGATGTTTGTGAATGAGCAATTCCGGTTATAAAAAGGCTTCCTGCTAAAGTTATAAGAGATGTAATTTTCATAGTTTATATTTTTAAGGATGGACTTTTTTATAACCGGATTGTATTATTTATGCTTCGATACTGATTCCTGTACTAACACGGATTCTAATATCATTTAAAGACTGATCAATTAAAAGTTTCCCGTCTCTGAAAACTTCTTTCAGTTCGCCTTGTTTTTCTTCTTCCCATGAAACATTATCTTTTAAATTATATATTCCATCAACTAAATCAATTTTCATCAATCCTTTAGCTGATTTTTTAGTTCCGTCATCTGTAATAGGATCTTTGAAGATCGCTCTTCCTTCGCCATCAACTTCTCCGTAAGTCGCTTTCATGGCAAAACCAAAAGTATCCCTTGTATTGTATTGATACGTGAAAGATCCAATTCCTAAAACCACATTAGTAGAAGCGAATCCTTTTGCTTTTAAACGCTCACAAATCTGAATCGCTCTGGCAACTGTAATACTGTCGCCGTAAATAGCACCAATTTGCGGAACTAATTCTTTAAAACCTTTCTCATTTATGCTTCCGCCAAAAACATCCCAAAGCAGTTCAATAACACCTTTCTTCTCTTGTTCTGTTTTGCCGTTTGGATTTCCGCAGATAATATCAACCGGATCACCGCTGTCAGGACGAATAACTACTTTACCTTCACGGGCTACAATATCTTCTTTAAGGCGAGGCAGATAATCGGTCAAAACTTTCCATAAATCCCAGGTGTCAGAAACGATAGAGACAATTCCTTTTGGATATACTTCTGTGATTAACCTTTTAAACGTTTCACATTCGCCTTCCGTAGTTCCCATACACATTACAGAATGCTCAGTTGCGGCAACAGAACCCGCGATTAATTCGGTATCTGAATTGGCGTTGTAATATTCTTCGAAGAAATCAATTGCCGGAATGGTATCAGATCCTGTAAAGCTCAATAAATGTCCGGCTGCAGAGGTTATGGCTGCTTCGATTCCGCCCATTCCCCGCATAGAGAAATCATGTCCCTGCCAGTTGACAAAATCAGGAACTGATGATGTTTCATCAGCATATTTGTCTAATACTTTTCTATATTCCCTTGCAATGGTAGCAGAGTTACAAGGCAGCCAAATCACCGCAGAAAGCAAGGTTTCAAAATAATTGGTCAGCCAGAAAAAGTCCGGAATCGTATTGTACATCGTAAACATGGGTACTCTTAATGGCACACTCGCACCTTCCGGCAACGCTTTAAAAACCATTGGAATGTATCCTAAATCATGTAAATCCTCAATATGTTTGGTGCCTACCTGGTTTTCTCCCAAATAATTATTGATTCTTCGGGCGTATTTTTTAACCACTTCCTCTTTTGGCTGTTTAAAAAAATACGTATCAAAATCATGAATAATGTATTTTTTGATAAAATACTGCAATCCGAAAAACACAACTTCTTCAAGACCTTCGATTCTTGATTTTCTGGGTGTCCAGTTAGAATATACTAAAGTAGTTTTGTCCGGGTATTGCCTTCTGTGGTCAACTTTGTAACCGTCGGTTAATAATAGTGGGTTCATATGTTTTATTGTTGTTTTAAATGTTCATGTAATATGTCAAATTCTAAAGATAAATTCAGATATTCCTGGATCCAGTCATTTTGCATTGAGATTTCCTGAAAAGTTCCTGTGGGTGCAAATAAATATCCCAAATACTCTAAACCTTTTTTATCGTTATTTCTCAGCAAATTATCAATTTTATTTATTTCGGCAATTACTTCTTCTGCCGAATTATAATTTGTCCACAATAAATCTGTATCAGGTGTAATTTTAGATTTAATTATTTTCAATAGTTTTATTACAGCGTCCCAATCATCAAATCTATCTTTCTTTTTTATCATGTTCCTGACCAATCATTGTGTTTATTATATTAACTTTTTTAATAATCGTTCTGCTAAATCTTTTATATCATTTGTTCTAACCAAATTTTCAATCCATTTTTCAGGGATATTTTCGATTCCATAATAAATTCCTGCCAAGCCTCCGGCAATAGCACCGGTTGTATCTGTGTCTTCGCCGAGATTAACTGCTTTTAAAACCGTTTCTTCATAAGAATCCGAATTCAGAAAGCACCAAATACTAGCTTCTAAACTATGTAGCACATAACCAGAAGAATGAATTTCGTCTTCCAAATATTCTGAAATATCATTTTTCAGAATTCTGTCAAATAACTGAATTTCTGCTGGATTAAACTTTTTATCTTTCAAAAATACCGAAACCGTATTTTTCATTTCGATATAGGCTTCGAATTTATCTTTCTCCTTTAAAATTTCCAAAGAATAAATCACATAAATAAAGCAGGCAAATATTGATCTGAAATGTGCATGCGTTACAGATGAAACTTCTTTGACTTTTTGGTAAATTACTTCAATATCATTTTCTTTTTGAAGATAAAAAACCAACGGCAAAATACGCATTAATGATCCGTTTCCGTTATCACTTTCAGAAAATCCTCCGCACAAATCGGGTTGATGTCCCTTTGCGATATTAAGAATGGCATGTCTCGTTGCAATTCCGATATCGAAAACTTGTCCGTGTGGTGTCCATAATTCTGCTGTATACCATTTAACGAAGTTCCTTCCGATATCATTTAAATCATAGCCTGAACATAAACTTTCTGCCAGACAAAAAGCCAAAGAACTATCATCGCTCCAGGTTCCGATTGGCTGATGATGTGTTCCAAAACCAAACATTTCGGTAACCGGATTTTGTTTTAAATACGTTCTCGACTTAAATTCAACCGGAACTCCTAAAGCATCACCAACAGCTAAACCGAATAAACCTGATTCTATTGTGTTTTTCATTTTATTTATTTCTTCCTTTTTCATTTGGATAAAACGTCTGTACTACATCACTCTGCCAAAATTCTTTTGTTTCAACATCAATACATGAAAGTTTTCCGTAAAAACCAGCTCCGGTATCAATATTCCAGACATTACAACCCTGCATTGGAATTTCTATATCATAATGAAGCGTTGGTGTATGACCGATGTAAATTTCATTAAAAAGTAATAACCTTTTTGGGTATAAATTCGAATCTTTTTTAATTCGTTTATCCATTATCAGCGCCATTTCCCATAAAGTTCTGTCCCATGAAAAATTGGTTTGATAATGTTCTTTTTCTGGTCCGTGCATCGATGAAAATCCGGCGTGAATGAAAAGGTTATTATGCTCATCAACAAAATAATCTTTTATTTGATTAAAGAATTCCAGATGTTTCTCTTTTGCCGAAAGATCTACATTATTATAACTTTCTATCGTTGATTTTCCGCCATGCAAAAACCAGATGTCGTTTATTACATCTTTTTCTAACCATTCCTGGCACCATGCATCATGATTTCCTTTTATAAAAATGCATTCCTGTTTTTGGGATAGCCTGATAAGAAATTCAATAACCTGTGCCGACTCGCTCCAGCCATCTACATAATCGCCTAAAAAAATTAACCGGTCAGTTTCAGATAAAGCGATTCGGTCCAGCAACTGAACTAAAGCTTTTAATCCTCCGTGGATGTCTCCAAAAACAAGTGTTCTTTTCATCAATTAGATGCTGTCTTTAAGTTTATACATAATATCACTTCTTAAAACATATTTTATTCCCGAAATCAAAGCTGCCCCTTCATGACGCTGTCTATGTTCAAAAATTAGCGCTGTTCCGGTTTTTGGTGTAATAATTTCACCCGAAGCAAATTTTGTTTCTCCTCCTTCATAGTTGTCATTCAAATAAATCATAAATGTATAATAGCTAAATTCAGTTTCACTGCGTTTATAACTTCCGTCAATGTGCATTTTAAAACGCTGCGTCGGATTATATTTGTAAAACCGGAACATTTCGTTTAATCCGATGGCTGTACTGTTTTTTACTTCAGATTTTATATAAGGTTCCAGTTTCTGCCATAGTAAAAAAGCGTATTCATCATCCTGATACATGATACGTTCGTTATTACGTACCATTTTCATCATCTTTTGAGCGCCATCAACATTTACTTCAGCTTCTTCAAAGCCAATCTGCTCACTTCTTTCTATTAACTCATTACACTCATCAACCGTAAGGAAATTATCAATCGTGTAAATTTCCGTTTCTTCATTAATAATGTTCAACATGATTATACATTTAGGAATTACTAAAATTGTTTTTTGGAGAATCTTATGTCTAAAGCAGTATTTTTATTACGATGTGAACTCAATATACTTCGCCGGAACCTCATCTGTAAGCCAGACATTATTCTCGGATAAATAAAATTTATATCCATCTCTGCGCATTGCACCACTTCTGATGGTTAAAATCTGAGGAATTCCTCTTCGGCTTCCTACTTTTACTGCCGTTTCTTTGTCTTTTGAAAGATGTACATGCTGACGGCTCATTTTTTTCAAACCTTCTTTGCGGATACTTTCCATAAACTTTCCAACTGTTCCATGATACAAATATTCAGAAGGTTCTGTTTCGGCCAGATTCAGTTCTACCGAAATCGAATGTCCCTGACTTGCTCTGATTTTGGTTTTATCTTCGTTAAAAGCAAAACGTTTTTTATCGTTATTTTCTACAACATAATCCAAAAGTTCGGCCGTCATCTGATTCTGGCTTCCTTTTTTATTACATTTTAGAATCAATTCTTCAACATCCGCCCATCCATTTTCGTCTAATTTTAATCCGATAGTTTCAGGCGAATGTCGCAGCACCAGACTTAAAAACTTGCTGACGCTTTTTGCTGTTTTTTCATTCATCTTTATTAATTTTTATTATGGATTTAAAAATCATAAACTACGACTTCTATATCCTGATAAGACAGCGTTTTAAGAATTATAGGTTCGATCATTTCCCATTTTCCGCCGGCTAATCCGCATCCGATTCTTGGCATGTGAACCGATGCATTATTTGTTTTTGCAAAATCAGAAACTGCTTCTAATCCTTCTTCAATAGCATTGTATCGAATTGGAGCTTCTCCGTTTTCATCTTTATTGATTTTATGCTGTCCGATTAAGTTTGCTACCCACAAATCTTCTTCAACCTGCACAAACTGCACTCTTCCTAATTCAAAATCATTTTTAGATTTGAACCATTCACGATATTGTTTTTCTGGTGTTTTCCATCTTTTTGAAATTGCCATTACAAATCCTTTTCCCCACCCGCCAATATCATTGCAAACGTGAACAATTATTTTGTTTCCTGATGTTTGAGGAGATGTTGCATCGCCTTTTATATATTGAATGTCTTTCATTTTTTTTTATTTCAAATGCTAATAATGATAATTTCATCATTTTGCTTTGTAGCTTTTTTAAATTCAATTGCCAAATTCTGATTTGAACAAGTATCTTTAATTTCTTTAATTGTGCTCTCTGGCATATCCCAACCAAATACAATTTCTTTATATGCTTCTTTTTCTGTATGAAAATCATCATTATAAAATATATCTGGTAATTTTTCATGATAAATAACCTTACCTCCACCACCTAAAAAGCTAAACATTATTTTGGGATTAAAGCCTACGCAGAAGCCCTTGCCGTCATCAGAATATTTATTCCACATCTTTAAGTTTGAAGGATTTGCTGTTAAACTTAATACACCAAACCTTCTATCGAATTCTAAAAAGTCCTGTTCTTGACGATCTTTTATATAATTTCTATTTTTCATCGGACTATTTTTACTCATTGTCTTTGCATGTTGCCGATGTTGTTGTCTACTCCAAGTTGGGTTTGCTTCTTTTGATAAATCAACATATTTGTTAAAAATATCTTGATTTGTCATTAGATCGTATCGTTTTAATAATTTACAATCTTTTTTATCTTCAAAATCAGTCGGCTTGGCCATAAAAACTGTTTTTTCAGTAATTATAGTTTTTTGAAATATATCATCCCACTTGCGGTATTTATAAACGATTTCTGGGAAATCTGGAGCTTCATCTATTGTTATTTTACGTACTTCCATAATCATTTTTATCTCAATTCATCCCTAACTTCCATCAAAGCAAAACCCAAAAGATTCAAACCTCTCCATTTCTCCGGATTCAGAACATCTTTATGATCTCCCGCCATTCCAATTCCCCAAATTGGATCTACCGGACTTGCTTCTACTAAAACTCTTTCTTTTGTGTTTAATAAAAAGGTTTTCAAATCAGCATTTTGACTGAACTTGTGAAAGTTTCCTGCTTTTACAATTTCATATCGGTTTTCTAACCAGATTTTGTCATCGTAATTTCTCACTTCACGGCCTAATTTTTTGGCTTCTGCCGGAGAATCGGTATTGAGGATTTTCTCTAAAATTTCCCAATCTTCGAATAATTCTGCTTTCTTCGCCATCATCCAGTGTTCGGCGGTTTTATAAGTTATTTTATCTACTTTAAAAGAACTTAACCACCATTGACTGAAACAGGTTTTGGTGATTTTTCCGTCTTTGTTTGGCTGATGTCCCCAAAAAAATAAAAACTTACTTTCCGGAGCTATGGTATCTATAGTGTATTTCATTTTTTCTCTTTTTATTGAAACAAAGAAGTAATCTCTTTAAAATCTTTCGAATCAGGTGAAAATGATCCGTAGATTTCATTGAACTCTGTTGTGAGACTTTCGAATTCATAATCCTGCTCCAGCTGATCCATACAGGTTACAACCAAATTTCGTTTTGCCATTGGGCTGTAAGCTGCATCGAGTTTTAGAGCATAATTTAAAAGTTCATAATTCAGACTTCCAAAACGTAAATGTTTTTGGTATTCGTTAAAAACACAGGTTTCTTCTTCGTTGTTTTTTAATTTAATTTCTCCTTCATTCGCCATCCAGCCTTTTCCGTGTCGGGTTGCATAACTTCGGGTTACGTAATAAATGGCTACATCTTCAATTTTTAGTTTGTTACAAATTTCAATCGCATTTTTTGAAGTTGTATTGGCATAGGTTACATTCGGAAAAATACCGTGATCCATATCGAGCAGAATTCCCTGACTGCCTTCAAAAATGAGATTTTCGTATTTTGAAAGTAACGTATAATCAACAATGTTCCATTGTATTTTATCGATTGCTTCCAGATATTGACCGACTTCTTCGTCAATTTCACTTTCGTTTAAAAAACCATAATAATAGGCGATTTGGTTTAACTTTTCTAAAAGCATTTCGCGTGGCGCAATCAAATCGATGGCAAACAATTTATACGGGCCTTCGTTTCTTTTCATGGTAGAACCAATGCCTTTTCCGCAGGTTCCGTTTTCGATGTTTCGCACATTTCCTCTGTTGTGCCAGACATCGAAAGGGGTTGTGATTTTTGCTAAAGGATGAATGTACAAATTCAGATTAGCGTCTTTTTCTTTTAATTCTTCTCTTTCATTATATAAAAAAAGCGGATGAATGGTGCAATGCTCGCTGTAATAAGATGGGAATCCCCTAAGAGCACCGCTTGCAAAACTCGAATGCACATGTTTTTTATCCCCAATCATTACGGTATGCGCCGCCTGTTGTCCGCCAGAAAACCGAATAACTATAGATTCAGGATTTTGTTTCGCCAGAAAATCTGTTGTTATGCCTTTTCCTTCATCACCAAATCCTAAACCTATAACTATTTGAGCTGTTTTCATTTTGTTCTTATTTTAATCTCGCAAAGTCGCGAAGCCGCAAAGTTCTTTTCAAACTTACTTTTTAATTAAAAATCTTTGCGCCTCTGCGTCTTTGCGAGTAAATTTATCCTTACTGAGAAAACTTTTAATCTTGCAAAGCCGCAGAGTTTTTAAAGCATTTGTATATTATCTAAACCTGTACTTGTTGCATCAGAAACTGGTATTGTTCCTAAGCCAGAACTTTTATGTTTATCACAAATTATCCTGGTAATGATATTTGGAATTTCCCTGTGATCTTCGATAGACAAACAATTTTGCCCCAGTAATTCTTTCCACGCCACATTTGCTCTTACTGCCTGATCAGAATGTAAAACGCTGATATGGTATACATCGTATCGTTTTTGTACTTCCTGTAATAATTCAAGATGCGTGTATGTTTGCTGTCCGGCTCCCATAATTTCCTTTATGGCTGATGCGGGAAGTGTCGGCAAATTTGGCTCATCACCTACGGTAAACAACAATCCTTTTTGACCTCTTTTTTCGAAAGCATCGGTTTTAGTATGGAAAGCTGCAAAATACCAGGCAAGAAGATAACTTTCGCCGGCATTTCCTCCACCTCCGGATTCAATATACGTTCTGGTTAACCACATGTCCAGCTCTTCGTCTCCAGATTCAAACTGACCGACCTGAAGCGGATATCTGTCGCATTCGTGATCGCCAATTCCTAAGAATAAAAGCGCCGGATCCGGAACGCCGCCCTGAATAATTCCGCCCATCAATTTTGGCAATCCTTCTTTGATCAGTTCGTGTGGAATGTGACCCATACTTCCCGTAACATCCAGTCCTAAAATAATCGGAACTGAATTGGGATGCACTTCAGAATCTCTGGCTTCCCGAAAAGTAATGCCATTCGGATTCATAGATTCATGCGCCATTCGTAAAGAATTCTGCGTAAAAATTTCACTTGCAGATTTTTTTCCATAACCTGCTGCTTCTGCTCTGCTCAAACGAGCTCCTAAATCATATCTTGTACCTCCCATGACTAAAATGTTTTACCAAATAAATATTCGAATCGTTTTTTTGTCACTTCAAACTGAATATTTAGATTTCTGATTGTTAATGATAATTCCATGTCTTTCTGAACAAAAGCTTCCGGCTGAAAATCGGCAAAAGTCAGACTGTTTTTATCCAGTGGACTAATATCAATTAATCCTTCTTGTTCTCTTTCGAGTCTTTTGATTTTTAATTCAATATCTTCGACTCTTCTTCTGTAAATTAATTCAGAATCCTCACCAATTGTTTTGGCTCTGTCTTCTCTAATCTGATCATTGTTTCTTTTTAAAGATTCAATAAATCTTGGTTTTAAATCGTCGCTCATTATCTTTTGGTTTATTGTTAATAGTTTGTTGTTTCAGGTTTTCTTTGTTTCAAGTTACTGTTTAGAACGTGAAACCTGAAACTTTTCAACTTAATTTAATATCTCTTCAAATTGTTTGAAATTGGATTTCTTTTCAGAATTGTCAAATATGGCAAAGATTATTTTTTTAAAAGCACCTGCATATTTTTCTGTAATAATTGCTTTGAATAAATGTGCTACATCTTTGGGTTCATTTCTAAAAACGCCACAACCCCAAGCTCCCAAAATAAGTGTATCGCTTTTTTGTTTTAAAGCTATTGCCAACACTTTAGCCATCCTTTTTTTGAAAATATCTTCTGTTTCAGCAATTTCTTTTTTTCTGTTATGTTGCTGCATCGCACCTTTGTTTGGTGCTGGTGCGGTAATCATATCTACAAGAAATGGTTTTTCAAAATAATTTCCATTGTTATCATTCCAAAACAAAACATTCGGACTATAAATCATGTAATCTGAATATAAAAACGAGGACTGATTTCTATTAAAATCGTACATCGTTTTGTCTTTGATTTGTGTTGCATAAAGGTTTGAAGATCTCGCCAGACTTTCTTCCTGAGCAGAAGCTCCTCCTAAGAACCCACCACCCGGATTTTTTGCAGAAGCAAAATTCAAAACGCAGATTTTACCATTTTTCTCCTTAACAATTGCTTCAATGGTTGAACAATTCTTTATAACAATTTCTGTTTCAAACTTATTTTCGATTGGTGTTTTTAAGATTTCATTCCAGTCATTTGGTGCAATTGTAAATGTATTTTGTATGGAATCTTTGAGTTCTTTTTCTACCGCAATCTTTTTTCCTTTATATTCATAAAAACCATTCTGTATGATTTCTAATGTTTTATTTGCTATTTCTACTCTATAATTTTTATTCATAATTCTAATTTTACGACCTGAACATTTTCACCTTCAAAATCTTTAAAAGAGTTTGTTGTAAAAATGCCGTCGAAGCAATTTAAAACTTCAAAACCTTTATTAAAGATTCCGTGGCTTACTGCTAAGTATAGCTTTCCGGCGTTTTTCTTTTTAAGTTCTTCGCCTAATCCTACGAAAGTTCCTCCTCCGTCGCATATATCATCTACAATTAAACAATCCATTCCTTGCAAATCATCATTGTAAACTTTAAACCCAGACAATTTTCCGGTTTTTACGTCACGGCTTTTACTGCATTCTACAACTTCAACTCCGCCTAAGAATTCAGAAACTTTATAGATTTTCTTCAAAGCGCCACCATCGGGAGAAATCAATTTTACGTTTTCGCCAATTACCTTTAAAACTTGTTGGATAAAAGTATGATTCGGAATGACTTCACAGTTGTTTACCAATGCCGGAGTAACTTCAGAGTGTGCATCAAAAACATAAACTTTATTTAATTGAAGCGTATTTATAATATCCGCATACACTTTTACAGATAAAGATTCTCCTTTTATCATCACACGATCTTGTCTTGCTGCCGGGAAATACGGAATAAAAAGATCAATGATTTTAACGTCCATTCTGCGTAAAGCATCAACAGTAATACACAACAAACCTAAATCGTTGAATGAATTTAACCGGTGAGTTATGGTTACTTTTTGTGTTGTATCAAAATCAGGATTGATTTTAATATGTGGTTCTCCGCCAGAAAAGGTAAAACTTTGAAACTGGATTTCTTCCTGGTTAAGTATAGGAGCGAATTTTGGGTCTAAATTTAGTATCATAGTTTTTTTAGTTTGCGTTAATTATACGCAAATATAGAATTATATTTTTGATTGACAATTTATTTTGTGTAAAAATTACGCAAACTTTATTTCAAAGTGAAAGCCTTTTTTGGTTAATTCATTATATTTCAATTTGTTAAACTTGAAAAGTTTTGCCGGACGTCCGCTTTTTGAGGATCCAAATTGTTCTGTTTCTTCAATGATTTCAAAACTTAATATTTTTTTTCTGAAATTTCTCCTGTCAATTTCTTTGTCTAAAATGGTACAGTATAAGTTTTCAAGTTCAGAAAAAAGGAATTCTTTTGGCAGTAAGTCAAAGCCAACCGGCTCATAAGTAAGTTTTGCTTTTAGGCGCTCGATAGCCTTTTTTAGAATACTGTTATGATCAAAAGCTAAGGTTGGAACCTCATTAATTTTGAACCACTGTGCATGTTCGGCATCAGAATCTGCTTTGATGGTTAATTTGGAAGGATCAACCAGAGCAAAATAGGCCACAGAAATCACACGATTTCTGGGATCTCGATTTACATCATCACCAAAAGTAAAGAGCTGTTCAAAATAAGTTACGGTAACATTGGTTTCTTCTTTTAATTCTCTTTTTACTGCATCCTGCAACGATTCGTCATTTTTGACCAAACCGCCAGGTAAAGCCCAATATGATTCCTGAGTACCAAATTTCTGCTGTATCAAAAGGACATACAATTGGTTGTGCTGGTAGCCAAATACAATTGCATCAACAGCTACTCTGATATTTTGAATGTTAGTCATATTCTAAATGCGTAAGATTTACACAAATATAAAGTTTTATATTTCTTACGCTGAGCAATTTAAATTTTAACCCACAAAAAAATTGGGATAAACCTGATTTTGCTATAGAACAAATTTAATGTGCAATAGAATATCCATGCTCATCATTTTTGATGATTTTTTTTGAAGCAATGATTTTTAAGTAGATAAGGCTATTCTAACTTCGTTGGCAATGGTGTCAAAAAAAGTCTTTAGGTTGTTGTTTTTAGCAGCCAGTAAATAGACATATTCTTCAGGCACGTGGAAACTATTCCAAACCAATTGTAGTTTGTTTTGCTGGATAAATTTTCTCGCATTGCAATTCCACGTTACAGCGACACCGGAATTTTTAGAGAGCATTTCCAGCATTTCATATTCTGACGGAATGATATAATTGGGAACCATTGAAGGTCTTTTTTTGTGAAAAGCATGCAGCCAGAATAGTTTTATATGTGGAATCCTGGCGTCATGAGAATACCATTTTTGTTCGTTTAGCCATTGTTCTGCTCCGGTAAAATCATCTGACTTGAGTTTCTGGCGAAATTCAGTAATATCTAAATTCGTTGGTCCAACCATCACCAGTTTAATTTTAGCAACCGTTTCCTGAATCGTATCAAACGTATCATATTTTTTAGAAACAATTGCAAAATCAAGTTTTTTAGAATCGACTAACGAAAAAAGAGTATCATCGTCGGCAAAAGTAAAATCGATTAAATCAAATTTTGCAATTAAACTATTTCCCACACTGCTGAAAAGATGTTTTGAGATTCCCACAGAAATTAACCGGGTTGCATCTTCTGCTTTAGCCCTGAATGTGTTTTCCACATTTTCAAGCCGATCAAGTGCGTCTATTATTAAGTTATTCAGTAACTTAGCATACTCGGTTGGTTCTACACCTTTAGATTTTCGAATAAATAATTTGTTTCCAACATGAGCTTCGAGCATAGAGATCTGCTGACTAACTGCCGGCTGGCTCATAAATAATTCCTTTGCAGCAATAGAAAAATTTCCGTTTTTATAGACAGCTTTAAACGTTCTGTACCATTCCAGATTTACCATGATATAGTTTTATTTATAACAAAAATAGTTTATTTTATTTTTACAAATATCACATAAGCCGTAAATTTGTTTAAAATTAATCAAATGAACAAAATAGCATTATTTGCGATAATCGCTTTCACAGCAGGTAGCATTTCGACTACTGCTCAAAAATTAAATAAAAAACAGATGAAAAAAGTATTATTTGTGCTTACGAGCCATGACAAATTAGGAGATACAGGTGAAAAAACAGGATTTTGGACAGAAGAATTTGCTGCTCCCTATTATACGCTGATAGATCAGGGATATATTGTAGAGATTGCAAGTCCTTTAGGTGGTCAGCCGCCAATTGATCCAAAAAGTAATGATCCGAGTGCTGCTACAGAAGACACTAAACGTTTTGATGCAGATTTAGCTTTACAGGAAAAGTTAAAACATACGCATAAAATTACAGATGTGAATCAGAAAGATTTTGATGCAGTTTTTTATCCGGGTGGTCACGGACCAATGTGGGATTTGGCTGTAGATCAAAATTCTATTGCTTTGATTGAATCTTTTTACAATCATAAAAAACCAGTAAGTTTTGTTTGTCATGCACCGGCAGCATTAAAAAATGTAAAGATTGATGGTTCTTATCTGGTTAAAGGCAAAAAAGTTACCGGATTTTCAAATACCGAAGAAGAAGGTGTTGGATTGACAAAAGTGGTTCCGTTT
The DNA here is from genome assembly GCF_903819435.1 of Flavobacterium salmonis. Classification (GTDB taxonomy): domain Bacteria; phylum Bacteroidota; class Bacteroidia; order Flavobacteriales; family Flavobacteriaceae; genus Flavobacterium; species Flavobacterium chungangense. Next base: position 126,014 of record NZ_CAIJDP010000062.1, read on the forward strand.
TTATTGGAAGATGCTTTGAAAGCCAATGGTGGTGAATATTCAAAAGGAGCTGATTGGGCACCTTATGCCGTAGAAGACGGTTTGTTGATTACAGGTCAAAATCCGGCTTCATCAAAACTGGTAGCTGAAAAATTAATGGCACAATTAAAAAAATAAGCAGATGTTAAACTTTGAATTATACAATCCGACGAATTTAATTTTCGGAAAAGGACAAATTGAGAAACTTTCGACTTTGGTTCCAAAAGATGCTAAAATACTATTGGCATATGGTGGTGGAAGTATTTTTAAAAACGGAATTCACGAACAGGTAATTAATAACTTAAAAGGGTTTGATATTGTCGAATTTGGAGGCATTGAGCCCAATCCACATTTTGAAACTTTGATGAAAGCGGTAGAAGTGATAAAAGCCGAAAAAATCGATTTTATTCTCGCAGTAGGAGGAGGATCAGTTATTGATGGAGTAAAATTTATTTCGGCAGCGGTTCATTTTGATGGGAATCCGATTGATATTTTGCAAAAGCGTTTGTTGATTAAAGAAAATGCAGTGCCTTTTGGAACTGTTTTGACATTGCCGGCAACAGGAAGTGAAATGAATTCAGGTTCTGTGGTTACGATTAAAGCAACCCAGGAAAAACTGGCTTTTGGCGGAAGTGCTATGTTTCCGAAGTTTTCTATTTGTGACCCAACTGTAATTGAATCTTTGCCAAAAAGACAAATTCAGAATGGGGTTGTAGACGCCTATACACATGTAATGGAACAATATCTAACGTATCCGCATGAAGGTTTTTTACAGGACCGGATTGCAGAAGGAATTCTGCAGACTTTAATTGAAATTGGTCCGGGAGTTGTTGAAAATCCAACCGATTATGCTTTGGCTTCGAATTTTATGTGGAGCTGTACGATGGCATTAAACGGATTAATCCAAAAAGGGGTTCCCTCAGATTGGGCAACACACATGATTGGTCACGAATTAACCGCTTTATACGGAATTGATCATGCGAGAACTTTGGCGATTATTGGCCCAAGTTTATACAATGTAATGTTTGAAACTAAGAAAGGAAAATTAGCGCAGTACGGAAGAAGAATTTTTAACTTAAAAGGTTCAGATGATGAAGTTGCAAAAGAAGCTATCAATAAAACCGTAGAGTTTTTCCACACTATGGCAATGGATACTAAACTTTCTCAATACACAAATGACTATGACAAAACAGCTGATTTTATTGTAAATCGTTTTGACGAAAGAGGCTGGAAAGGTTTAGGAGAAAAACAACTGGTAACTTTGGATAAAGTAAAATCTATTGTTGAAATGAGTTACTAAAAAATAAAATTTCAAGTTTTTTTAAATTTCAAATTCCAACAGTAACCTAAATTATTGGAATTTGGAATTTTTGTTTGAAGTTGAAATATCTATTTAATATCAAGAAATAGAAATTGTTATTTGGAGCTTAAATTTTGGAATTTGAATTAAAAAAAAGGCGTTCTTAAATTTTTTAGGAACGCCTTTTAAAATACTAAAACAAAACTAACTAACTCAATTTTTACTAAATTCATTTAAAAATCTAATTTATAATGTGTTACAACGTAATGATTTAGTTTTTATTGTGATAGAAGAAAAATAGTTGCTTTTTTTAAAGAAACTTGAAACCATCGTGTTTAAAGGCTTTTTTATGAAATTCTTAAACTACATTTTGTGATATTACTGCATTATTAAGTACTTTTGCTTTAAATTAATAAAATAATGAGCCAAAATTTAAAATTTGCAGTAATTGGTGGTGGGAGCTGGGCAACAGCTATTGCAAAAATGTTGTGTGTGAACCTGGATGAAATTTCGTGGTATATGCGAAATGATGCAGCGATAGAACATATTCAGAAATATAAGCATAATCCAAATTATTTAAGTTCAGTTGAATTTGACACAACAAAACTTAAATTAACTAATAATATAAACGAAGCAGTTGAATATGCAGATTACTTAATTTTTGCTATTCCTTCGGCCTTTCTTAACGCAGAATTAGAACCGTTAACGGTTTCTTTAGAAAATAAAATTATCTTTTCGGCGATTAAAGGAATTGTTCCTGAAACAAGTTTAATAGTGGGTGAACATTTCCACATTCAATACGATATTCCATACTATAATATTGGCGTAATTACAGGTCCTTGCCATGCTGAAGAAGTAGCTTTGGAGAGGCTTTCTTATTTAACGATTGCCTGTGGTGATCCCGATAAAGCCTGTACTGTTGCCAAAAAATTATCGAGTAATTATATAAAAGCTAAAATTTCTGACGATATTATTGGAACCGAATATGCAGCAATGCTGAAAAATATTTATGCTATAGCTGCCGGAATTGCTCATGGTTTGGGGTATGGAGATAATTTTCAGTCGGTAATGATGAGCAACGGAATCCGCGAAATGCGAAAATTCATCAAGAAAGTACATAAAATGAAACGTGATATCAATGATTCAGCTTATTTAGGCGATTTATTGGTAACAGGATATTCGGTATTTTCAAGAAACAGAATGTTCGGAAATATGATTGGAAAAGGCTATACCGTAAAAAGTGCCATGATGGAAATGAGTATGGTTGCCGAAGGTTATTACGCGACGAAAAGTGCTTATAAACTAAATCAGGGTTATGGAGCCAAAACGCCTATTATTGATGCGGTTTATGCAGTATTATATGAAGGGAAAAATGCCAAAACTGTTTTCAAAAAACTAACAGAATCTTTAGATTAAATAACTTAATCACATAAAAAAAGTCCGTTTCTAAATTCAGAAACGGACTTTTTTTATGCTATAATTTTATTATTTAACTTCCCTGATAGCAGAGGCATCGATCCAGCCTTCTGTACCATCTGTCAATTCGATTTTTTTCCAGTTTTCTAAAGCCTCTTTTACATAAACTTTTGCGCCTTCATGTAATAAGAAAATGCTTGATCCTGCTTTTTGAGGTTCGCTTCGCACTTCTGTCATTTCGGCAAAAACGATTGCAGGACGATCATTATTATAGTGGTCTTTTTCAGTTATTCCTGCTGAAACGCTCAATAACAAAGCAAACAATAAAATAAACATTCCTATAAAATATATTCTTTTTGAAAGCGTAAGCTGTGAAAAATAATAGCCAATAAAGCTCAGTAAAAAAGCAAATGCAATGCCCACCGAAATCCAGGCCCAATTATTATAATTAAAAATACCTGTAAAATTCTGAATGAGTTTTGCGAAACCAACCTTTGGAACTTCTTTAATCTCATCAATGGTTAGTTTTTTGGCAAATTTCAGATTGTTTAAAGTTTCGGGATCATGTGGTTTCAAAACAAGAGCCTTTTCATAATTATAAATCGAAGGCGCGACTTTATTAAGTTTATAATAACAATTTCCTAAGTTAAAATACAATTCAGCCGAATGTTGCTTGTCTTCTTTAATTATACTTTCATAAGTTTGGGCTGCTTGCTGGTATTGTCCTTTTTGATATAAGGCATTACCTTTTTCAAAGCTGTTCTGAGCAAAGAAAACCTGAGAGATTAATAAAAAGAGATATAGTATGTTTTTCATTTTTCTATTTGTAATATTTTCAACTTTGCGAACTTTAATTCAGCGAAAGCTAAATCAATTCTTAGCGAACGTTGCGGTTAAAAACTAAACAATTTGTTTTTCTAATTCTGAAATAATTAAAACAGCTTTGTCATAATCCTGCTGAATTGATGCGCCTGATGCCGGAGCATATCGTGCAAACTCGCAGTTTTCAGTTAAATTAATAAAGCTTTGAACCGTTTCCGGATTCGAATTTCTGGATAATAACAATTCACGTATATTGTCTTTGCTCATTTCTGAAGTTTCAATATGCAATTTAGCTTTCAGGAAATTATGCATTGCTTTTTCCAGGGCAATGTAAAATGGCTCTTTATTGTTAAGTTGTTTTTTGGCTTCAGATAAATATTTCTTCGCAAGCTTATTATTCATCTTAATTCTATTACCGGTGACATCACTGTCAATGGCTTCTTTTTTCTTTCTGGCGATTACAATAATTGGCAAAATAACAAAAGGCAGCAATAACAAGGTATAATATAAATCAGACCCGTAAAAATCATCTTTGGCTATAGCAACTAAAATCGTTTTTGGTTTAATATATTTAAATTGCTCCGATTTTGAAATCACATTTTTCGATTTATTTGATGCAACGGCTTCAGCCTGCATCGGGCCATCCAATACATCAATCATAATTTCCGGTGAAGTTATGGTTTTGTAGCTGCCTGAATTCAAATCGAAATACGAGAATTCCATTGGTTTTATAGCATATTTCCCTTTATATTGAGGGATAATCGTATACTTGTCCGAAATTGTACCGGACATTCCTGCAAGTGATGTATTCACTTTTTCATCATGTACAGGATCATACATTTCTAATGCATTTGGAACAACAGGCTTAGGTAAAGTAAACAATTTCATGTTTCCTGTACCGGTAGCACTTACAACCAAATCAAGGCTCTCCCCATTTTTTAAAGAAGTTTTTGATGGGGTTACTTTAAAATCAAGTTTACCAACAGCTCCTGTAAATCCAATTGGCTTATTTACTTCTGGTAGTGCTCTTACGTTGATCGTTTTGGCACCTGCAGAAACGGTTTTATTTCCATCATCAGTAACGATTCGTCCAAACATATCACGACCCCTTGGTACCTGAATACCGATGTCTAAAGAAAGAGGTTCAATAGTAAGATTTCCTGATTTTTGAGGGTATAGGATCGTTTTTTTAAGAACAACAAAATAACAGCGTTCCCCTTTATACAATCCTTCTTCAACTAGTAGTTGCTTGATATCGATGTTCTGATTCCAAAAGTCTTTGTATTTAGGTTTAGCCAGTTCTTTAAAGCCTGTTACACCAATACCATTAAAATATAATTTATAAACAACAGTTATGGGCTGATTTATATAAGGATTTGTTTTTGAAATTTCTGCTACCAAGTTTAAAACTTCATTTCCGTTTACGCCTCCTTGCTGTTGTTGCTGCACGTTTGGATCTCTTTCCTGAGCAACCGCATTGGTAACCGTTATTTTGATAGGAGATGTTTTATAAACCTGACCATTATATTCAATTGCAGCCTGTTTGATTATAAATGTACCTTTTTGATTTGGCAATAAATAATAAGAATAAACTTTCTGAAAAGAGCTTCTCCCATTTACCCAGGACTGACTTATTTGTTGACTTGGCCCTCCAACAATTCTGAAACCGTCAAATGAAGGCTGTTCAAAATTATCGCCATCGACATTCATGATAAAGTCAATTCGAAGTCTTTCGTTAACTCCAAGCGTATTTTTGCTTACTCTGGCCTCAAATTGAACCTGAGCCATAAGCCCCTGAAAAGTGAATAGTAATAGAATTAAATATCTTTTCATTACTTGTTTAATCGTTTTTTAAATCTTTTTAAATTAAAAAATTACATCGTTTATTATTTGTGAAGCTAAGGGAGTCAAAGCCATTCCTTTTTCAAAAAACCTGATATTTATTTAAAAATAAAATCTACCAGTCTTTTTCATTTTTTTTAGGACTTCCTTTTACTTTTTGGGCATTTACTTTGTCCTGAATTTTCTTTTCTTCATTATTTACCGCATCTAGTAAATTCTGGACACGATCTTTAGAAATTCCTCCGGGCATAGGTTTTGGCTCTCCGTTATTGTTAGATTTCTCATCTTTTTTCGGATCGTTTTTTCCATCTTTTTTATTCTTGTCTTTATCGCCTTTGTCGTCTTTCTTTTGATCGTCCTTTCCGTCTTTCTTGTCTCCGTCCTTTTTTTGGTCGTCTTTTTTATCGTTTTTCTTGTCCTTATCCTTGTTGTCTTTTTTATCGTTTTTAGGAGGATTCTCTTTTAATTTTTGTTTTGCATATGCATAATTGTACCTTGTTTCATCATCGGTAGGGTCATTACGAAGTGCATTTTTATAGGCTTCAACTGCTTGAGAATAATCTTTCTCTTTCATAAACACGTTTCCTAAATTATGGAAAGCCTTGTGTTTTTCCGGTCTGGTTTTGGCATTTTTAATAGCTTTTGCATAAGCAAATTTTGCCTCTGACGCCTGATTTTGTTTGTATATAGTATTTCCTAAATTATAAGAAGCTATAGCCTTTTTAGGAAATTTTGATTGTGAAATTCTATAATTTGCCTCAGCATCAACAAATTTATTCTGTTTATATTCTTCATTGGCGTCTGGCAATGTTTTGTCTTTTTCCTGGGCGGAAACTGCCAAAGAAAAGGTTAGTAAAATATAAAGAAGTAAATTTTTCATTCTGTTTTTTATTTTTTTGTTTCCGTATTTATCCGAAACAATTATTTCTTTTCGTTAAATAAATTCAACTCGTTTATCCAGTTTGTTTTTCTTTCCAGTAGAAAGATGTCAAGGAATAATAGTAAGAAGGCAAAACCTAAAAACCATTGAAATTGCGATTGAAAGTCTGCCATTTGTGTAGCTTCAAATTCTGTTTTCTGAATATTATTCAATGCATTTTTTACGTATTCGAGGACTTCTTTAGTACTTCCTCCGTAAACATATCCGCCTTTGGTAGCTTTTGCAATCGCTTTTAAACCTTCCTGATTTAGTTTTGTAATAACAACTTCTCCGTTTTGATCTCTTTGAAAGCTTTTTACAACTCCATTTTCTTTTAATGGAATAGTTCCCCCTTTTTCTGTTCCTACACCAATTGTAATAATTTTCATTCCTAATTTGTTGGCTTCTTCCGCTGCTGCTGAAGCTCCTTCAGAATGATCTTCTCCGTCAGAAATCAAAATTAATAACTTGCTGGTTTTACTTTTTTCATCAAAATATTTTGAAGATAAAAGAATCGCTTCGTCTAATGAAGTTCCTTGAGATGATACCATATCAGGATTCATGCTTTGCAGGAACATTTTGGCTACACTATAATCTGTTGTAATGGGTAAAACCGGGAATGCACTTCCGGCGTAGGCCACAATTCCAATTCTGTCACTTCCTAAGTTATTGATGATTTGCGAAACCAACTGCTTGCTTTTTTCTAAACGGCTTGGTGCCACATCCTCGGCAAGCATGCTTTTTGAAACGTCAACTGCAAAAACAATATCAATTCCTTCACGTTTTACAGTTTCCATTTTGGTTCCAATTTTTGGATTAACCAAACCAATAATCAAACAGACCAATGCCAAAAGAAACAATACTAATTTTAAAGCAGGTTTAAAAACAGAACGTTCGGGGCTTAGTTTTTTTACCATTTCCAAGTCACCAAATTCACGCTGTTTTTTTCTTTTCCAATACATATTGAAAAGAAAAACACATACCACAATCGGGATAAGAAACAATAGATATAAATATTTTTTTTCGTCTAATTCCATAAATATTTTAAAATTCCAATCTCAATAATTGTTGAGATAAATTCCAAATTCCAAATTTTGCTTTCGTACTAAATTAATTCCCAAATTTTAAATTCATAATTCCAAGTTGGGAGTTGGAATTTAAAAATTGAAATTTTTTGATTTGAAAAATCAAATAAAGCTTCTGTAAACTGTATTTCTTAAACCAACCTCCAACAATAATAAAATCCCGGCGAGTAATACAAAAAACCTGTATTTTTCATCATAATCGTAGAATTTTAATTCCTGTATTTCAGTAGTTTCTAATTTATTGATTGCATTGTATATCTCCGCCAATTTATCATTACTGGTCGCTCTAAAATAAGTACCGTCTGTTTTTCTGGCGATGCTTTTCAGTAATTGTTCGTCAATTTCTACTTTTTGCATTTTGAATAAAAAACCGCCATTTGGAGCATATGCGTAAGGAAATTCAGCCATTCCGTTAGTTCCTATTCCAATGGTATATACTTTTATTCCGTATTGTTTTGCAATATCAGAAGCTGTTTCAGGCTCGATGAATCCTGCATTATTTACACCATCGGTAAGCAGAATAATTACCCTGCTTTTTGCTTTACTGTCCTTAAGTCGGTTTACGGCAGTTGCAAGACCCATTCCAATTCCGGTACCGTCTTGTAATACATTATCGTATTTGATTTCTTTTATAGCTTCCAAAATAATGGCCTTATCACTCGTTACAGGCGTTTTAGTGTAGGCTTCAGAGGCATACAATACTAATCCGATTCTGTCATTTGGTCTTTCGTTAACGAAATCAGCCGCAACCCTTTTTAGAGCTTCCATACGGTTGGGCTTTAAATCTTTGGCGAGCATACTTCCCGAAACGTCCATCGCCATTACAATGTCGATTCCTTTTGTTGTTTTAGTCTCATTACTGATGTCAACTGTTCTAGGCCTTGCCAAAGCAATAATCAAAGAACACAAAGCGATAATCCTGAAAATATATAAACAAGGTTTTAATTTTGTCAATAGAGATTCGCTATTTTTGAAACCCTGAGTTGAACTCATTTTTAAGGTAGCCGATTGCTGATTGCGTTTCCAGAAAAACCATCCTATTGCAATTGGGATTAGTAAAAAAAGCCAAAAAAAATCCGGATTTAAAAAAGTTATTTTTTCCATTAGTTGCTTGCTCTTTTAAGTTCTACCGAATTTAAAATTCTTTCCGAAATATCATTAGCATAGGTGTCTCCTTCTTCATGGAATATAGCTATTTGCTGTAATCCGCCCTCTTGTTTAAACATCAGGACTTCATAGTAAATTTTAGTGCTCGATTTCAAAGTGTCGTTAATAAGAGTAAAAGTTCCATAACCTTTTATACCAGTAATTCCTTCTTTGGTTTCAAAATCTTCCTGTTTCACAATCATATTTCTGGCTCCCTGAGTTTCGATAATTTTTAAATTACCTTCAAGTGCTTTTGATAAATCAATTTCTGTCTGGGCTTTAAATTTTGCTGTAGAAACCGTAATGTAGAAGTTATCCGTTAAACTTCCATAACCAAAAAGCTGCATTTCTTTAATAAGAGCCATCGCTTCTTTTGGGAGTACTTTTTGAGTATCCAGTCGTTTTAAAACTTTTGGAGTTTCAACTAAAATGCCCGGATTACCGTATTCGCTTTTTACCCATTCTCCTTCCAGTAATTCCTTAGTTGGATGGCCAATTAAGTTGTCTTTTACAAACTTGAATCCTTTTGTAACCACAAAATAAGTAGTAGTAGCAGTTATTAAAAATACTACTGTACCCACTGCAATTGCAATACGTTTGTTTTTTTGTTTCTTTAACTGAAGCTTAATTTGTTTCTGTTTTTGTGCTTCATTTAATAACTGATCTGCTTCCTCAACAGGAACTTCGGTTGGGATGGCATTATCTAGCGTTAAAATTGCTTTCTGAATTTTATTTCTGTCTTCTGTAATTTCAAACTCTAATGGTTTTGATTTTGCAAATTTCACTAAATCCGCCTGTCTTAAAACTCGTTCCAGATTTTCGACAGTTTCAGTAGTCAGGCTCATTTTCTTTTTGGCAGAAGCCGTTTTAAGTCCCTGAATCAATTCAGAAGTTGTGCTTTCCATAGCTGGAATCTGAATTGCTTCTTCAATATAATTTCGCGCAATATCAGTCAGTTCGCTATAATATTCTTTTACTTCACCTTTTTGCCAAAGTTCTTTTTTCTCTAATACGTTTAACAGGCTGGTTGCTTTTTCGATTGGTGTTTTATAGACTTCCTCTTCAATTTTTTTCTTTTGGTGTTTTTTCATGTACCAATAAACAAAAACACCAATTGCGATAATTAGAATTACAATCAAAAGATAAATCCACCAGTCTCCAATGCCATTTTCAACAGTTGAAATATCTTTAATGTCATACATTTTTTGCTGCAAAGTATCCACTTTCACACTGGCTACTTCAACAGTAACAGGATCGCTCAAATGTGGCTTTTTGTCAATCAGAATTTTAACCGGAGGAATAATATATCTTCCGGAATCAAATTGCGTTAAACCATATTTTTTAATAAGTTCATAAGTACCGTCTTTTTTAACGGTGTCAATCGGGTACGATTGAATAACTTCTAACGGACCAATGTTTTTTAGAGCAGGAAATACAACTTTAGATTTTGAACTCACCACCGTTTTAAGCATTAACTTAAACTCGGCACCAATTTTATTTTTTGTGTTATCAATACTGGTTTCTACTTGTTTTTGTTGTGCAAAAACAGCTGAAGTAAGTAAAAATAGAAATATGTAAAATTTTAATTTCATTTGATTTTTTGATTTCAGATTTTAGTCTAAAATGAATGCTTAAAACAGATTCAGCTTAAGCGATTTTATTTATAATTATTCTTCAAATTAATCTAATATTCTAACAATCTAAGATGTCTGATAATCTAAATTATCTCGATTTAAAATACCCCAATAATTTAGTTACGTAATTTTCGTCGACTCTTGTGTTTACGACACCGGCACCCGATTTACTAAAAATTTCCTTGAAATAATTAACTCTTTCCTGATAATGTTTTTCGTAATTCATTCGGACTTTTTTAGAGCCTGTGTCTACGAGCTGAATTTTTCCGGTTTCGGCATCGAGCATCGTTACCATTCCTAAATTTGGGATTTTTTCTTCACGGATATCGTAGACACGAACGCCTGTAATATCATGTTTTTTAGAAGCAATTTTTAAAGTATGCTCATAATTTTCAGACATGAAATCTGAAATCATAAAAACAATTGCTTTCTTTTTTTGAGTCCCTGATAAAAATTTTAAAGCTTCGGCAATGTCGGTTTTCTGGCTTTTTGGTTCAAATTCGATTAACTCACGAATGATTCTCAAAACATGCGAACGACCTTTTTTGGGCGGAATATACAATTCGACATTATCCGAAAACAATATTAAACCAATCTTGTCGTTATTTTGTGTAGCCGAAAAAGCCATCGTTGCAGCAATTTCGGTTACGATGTCTTTTTTAAACTGACTTTTTGAGCCAAAACCTTCAGAACCCGAAATATCGACCATTAAAACCATGGTGAGTTCGCGTTCTTCTTCAAAAACTTTTACGTGGGCTTCATTATAGCGTGCGGTTACATTCCAGTCGATGTTACGAATATCATCGCCATACTGGTACTGTCGTACCTCGCTAAAAGTCATCCCGCGCCCTTTAAATGAAGAATGGTATTCTCCCGAAAAGATATGATTGCTCAGTCTTTTGGTTTTGATTTCTATTTTCCGTACTTTTTTTAAAAGCTCTTTTGTATCCATTTTTTATTTGGTTTATGGTTATTGGTTGTTGGTTGATGGGGTATGTGCCATCAACCAAAAAACTATCAACCATCAACTTTTTAAGGTACTTCAATCTCGTTTACGATTTTGTTGATAATGTCTACAGAAGTAATGTTTTCAGCTTCAGCTTCATATGTTATTCCAACTCTGTGACGCAATACATCATGTACAACAGCACGAACATCTTCCGGGATTACATATCCACGGCGTTTGATGAATGCATAACATTTTGCCGCATTGGCTAAATTGATACTTCCACGTGGTGATGCTCCAAAACTGATAAGAGGTTTTAAGTCGGCTAGTTTGTACTTCTCCGGATAACGGGTAGCAAAGATGATATCTAAGATATATTTTTCGATTTTTTCGTCCATGTAAACTTCGCGAACCGCTTCCTGTGCGCGCAGAATTTGTTCTACAGAAACTACAGGGTTTACTTTTTCGTAAGATCCTTTTAGGTTTTGGCGAATTACAAAACGTTCTTCGTCAATTTTTGGATAATCAATTACGGTTTTGAGCATGAAACGGTCAACCTGCGCTTCAGGAAGCTGGTATGTTCCTTCCTGTTCAACAGGATTTTGAGTTGCCAATACTAAAAACGGACGATCAAGTTTGAAAGTTGTATCGCCAATTGTAACTTGTTTTTCCTGCATTGCCTCAAGTAAAGCTGACTGCACTTTTGCAGGAGCACGATTTATCTCATCAGCAAGTACAAAGTTGGCAAAAATTGGTCCTTTTTTAATAGAGAATTCGTTTGCTTTGATGTTGTAAATCATCGTTCCGATAACATCGGCAGGTAATAAATCCGGCGTAAACTGGATACGGCTGAAAGAACCTTGTACTGCCTGAGACAATGTATTTATCGCTAAAGTTTTGGCCAGACCCGGAACACCTTCGAGTAAAATATGCCCTTGTCCCAAAAGACCAATTAATAAACGTTCGACCATGTGTTTCTGGCCCACAATAACTTTGTTCATTTCCATTGTAAGAAGGTCTATAAAAGCACTTTCTCTCTCAATTTTTTCATTTATCGCTCTAATGTCTAAAGTCGTTGTATTTTCTTCCATATAAATATTTTTAAAAACCTTTTAAAACTCCTGATTTTTATACCTGATTTTTGAGAGTGCAAATTGAATATTTTTTGAGAAGTAGGATGTTAAAAAATGGTTAAAACTTCGACCAAGGACCTAATTTTAAGGACGAATTGTGAATCTATTTTTATATTTTTAAGAACTTTGATGATTATGCTATAAATAAGCATCATTATTACTAAAAATAATACAGCAAAACAATGAGCAAAACTTTATTATCGCCTGTAATTTCGGGTATTAGGAATTGGGGCGTTTGGGACAAAAATCTTACTTCAAAAGAAATGGAAAGTATGATACAGCTCTGTATCGAAAACAAAATTACAACATTTGACCACTCTGATATTTACGGAGATTACACCACCGAGGCAGAATTTGGAAAGGCTTTTAAAGACAGTAAAATTTCCCGCGAAAAATTGCAATTAATTACCAAATGCGGTATCCAGATGGTGACTGAAGACCGTCACAATAAAATAAGACATTATGAACATTCGAAAGAATACATTATCTGGTCTGCAGAAGAATCACTGAAGAAATTAAAAACAGATTATATTGATGTTTTTTTACTGCAAAGACCAAGTCCGTTAATGCAGGCTGAAGAAATTGCCGAAGCGGTTGAAAAATTAAAATCAGAAGGAAAGATTATTGATTTTGGAGTTGGAAATTTCAGCAATTCGCAAGTTGAATTAATTCGTCAGAAAACAGAAGTTAGTTATCATTCAGTTCAATTCTCGGCTACAAATTTTGAACCGATGACAGATGGGACTTTTGATTATGCACAAATTCATGGAATCAGTCCATTGGCATGGAATCCTCTTGGAACCGTTTTTAGGGAGGATACCAAACAAACACGCCGTTTGAAAAAATTACTTTCGACATTAGTAGAAAAATATCATTTAGGCTCTGATACACTTTTACTGGCATGGATTTTAAAACACCCGGCTAAAGTAATTCCGGTTGCAGGAACTGTAAATGTTGCCAGAATTCAATCCTTGATGAAGGCAGTTGAACTTGAAATGGATAAAGAAGATTGGTTTGCAATCTGGACAGAAAGCAGGGGAGAAGAGTTGCTTTAAAACAAATAGTTTACAAGCATAAAAAATTTTAAAATTCGCTTTAAGCGAAAAAACATTTGCCACAGATTAAAATTGGATTTTTCAATCTAGTAAGGTTTTTTAATTTGTGGCAAAATATAAGAGTCAAAATGAAAAAAACAGTTCTAATTACCGGAGCGACCAGTGGGATTGGTAAAGCAACCGCTAAAATATTTGCGCGCAATCATTATAAAATTATCGTTTGCGGAAGACGAAAAGATCGTCTGACTGAACTTGAAGAAGAACTTTCAGAATATACAGAAGTACATTCTTTGTCTTTTGATGTCAGGGATAAAAATGCTGTTTTTGAAAGCATAAATTCATTGCCGGAATATTTTTCTGCAATTGACGTTTTAATTAATAATGCAGGAAATGCACATGGATTAGATCCAATTCAGAATGGTGATATTGACGATTGGGATGCTATGATTGATATTAATGTGAAAGGGCTTTTGTATGTTTCGAAAGCTATTATTCCGCAAATGGTTGAAAGAGAATCAGGACACATCATCAACATCGGTTCAACAGCTGGAAAAGAGGTTTACGCCAACGGAAATGTATATTGTGGATCAAAACATGCGGTAGATGCTATTACGCAGGGAATGCGAATCGATTTGAACCCATACAAAATTAAAGTAAGCGGAATTCATCCTGGTTTGGTTGAAACAGAATTTAGCGAAGTGCGATTTAAAGGCGATACAGAAAGAGCTTCAAATGTATACAAAGGTTTCGATCCTTTAAAAGCAGAAGACATTGCTGATATTATTCATTTTGTGGTTTCACGACCGTACCATGTTAATATTGCCGATTTAATTGTCATGTCTACTGCGCAGGCATCATCGACGATTGTTAAAAAGGATTAATTAGATTTTAGAATGATTTAGACTTCTTAGATTTAGCTGTTTAAATAATCTGAAAGTTTTAAGTACAAGATATTAAAAGTCCAATCTAAAAAATCTAAAATTCTAAGTCAGTCTAACATCTAAAAAATAATGATCAATAAACGCCTTTTAATAAAAAATCTGCTTGCTCACAATGATGAGAGCAGTTTTTATGATAAAAAAAGACAGCTGAATTTGCATTCACGTGAAGGAAAAGGAAAGTTCCTGAAACATATTTGTGCATTGTCAAATTCAAACCCAACCAATAATTCGTATATCGTTGTTGGTGTTGAAGATCATGATAACGAAATCGTGGGTGATGATTTTTTTGATGACAGCCGGATTCAGAATCTTGTTAATGCGTTTTTAGAAAACCCGCCTAAAATTCAGTACGAAAATGTGCCTTTTCCAAATCTTCCAAAAGACAAGGTAATAGGATTGGTTACCATTAAGCCTAAAAGCCAGATTTCGTTTTTCAAAAAGGGAATCCATACCATTGCGGCGAATAGTATTTTTGTCAGGCGCGGAAGTAATTCGGTCCCTGTAGAAGGCGAAGTCGAAAAAAATTATCAGAATACCGAAACTGTTATCGGAATCGAAAACAGTTCCCGAAACAGTATTCAGTATACACTTGACGGCGTATTCGATTTTATGAATTTCAGGCATAAAGACATGATGCCAAAATATCGTGTTTTTAAAGAATTGTTTGTGATTTGCTGGGCTGGAGTACCTAAAAAGTCAAGAGATAAAACCTTTCTTTCACGTGTTGATATTGAATTGATAAATGAACAGATCAAGCTTTTTTATTCGGCTCAGGACGTTGTTACGATTGTTTTTGATGATGATACTTTTACCATAACCGAATATGTTCCTCTTGGATTAAATGATAAAACAAGCTATTATCCGTTAGAAAAACAGACTATACATTTTTTTGATAACGGTTATTATAAAATTGACCGTCAAATGTTGTTTCAGCCTCCTGAATTCAATAAGAGAATGCTGTTTCATATTTATAATTCGAATATCGCATTGCTTCAAAAACTGCAGAAAGGTTTTGCTTTATCTGAACGTGAATTAAAAGATTTAGAAAACCTGCCCTCTACTTTTATGATTTGTTATTTGAATGGTTTTGATGAAGCCAAACAAAAACTGATCGATGCTAAATTACTTTTAAAGCCTTTTGGACAGATATATTTATCTTTTAAGGAAGCATTACGGGTTTTACGTAAAATGAAATATGATATTCAATGATTTTCTGTAGAGATACACAGCAGTGTATCTAAATTAATTTATATTTAAGAATTATAGAAGTTTCAAATATTTACTCACCTGTTCATACGGAAACAAGACCTCTTTTGGACCATCTGCATAAGAAGCCGCTTCGTAAGAGTTGTAATATAAAAGCAGGCCTTCATTCGTATAAAATATATTTTGTGGTAATTGAAATTTATCATTTTCAAACATTAATCCTGTTGCATTAATATTTGATTTCGATGGGATTTTATATTTGTTTCGAAACTCTTTTTCGGCAAAATCCTTAAACTCTTTTTCGTTTTTAAATAATTCATCGCAAAAAATAGTTTTTCCTGTATTTGGGTTAAAAAGTAATGAACGGTATCCCTGATAGCCATGAGCTCCGCCAGTAAATGTATAATGATCCAATTTGATGTTTAATATCTGATCAGATTGATATTCAACATCTCCTTTAACTTTGGCTTCCCAGCCGAATGTTTCTGTTGGAAATTTTTTATGCATTTCTTCATAAGAAGCAATAAAAGAATCAGCCAGACTATTGTAATCTTTTGCGTTTGATGGTTTTTCTCCAAAATAGAGGATTTCTTTTAAAACACTTAGTATTTTTTTATTAATGCTGTCTGCTACAACAGGAGCATTTCTTGCTACTGGTACATTTATTGTAATTTTAGGACAATCTTTTTTGCAGGGTATCTTTGATTCTTTTTCAATAATCTCGTTTTCAATAGTTAATGTTTTAGTGCAGCCATTAACTAATATAAGCACTATAACAAGAAGAGAGTAGTGTTTCATCTTAAAAAGTGTTAATTATATACAAAGGTAAGAGGTTGAGTCAGGATTAAAATAAATTAAACGGTAAATTTGTGAAAGAATTAAGTTTTAAAAATTTGTAACTATATGAAATTCAATACTAAAGTAATACATGGAGGTCAGCATCATGACCCGAGTACAGGAGCCGTTATGCCTCCCGTATATCAAACTTCAACTTATATTCAGACAAGTCCCGGACAGCCTTTGGGTGATTATGAGTATAGCCGTGCTTCAAATCCTACCCGTACTGCGCTGGAAAATGCATTGGCTAGTATCGAAAATGGTACTCGTGGACTGGCTTTTTCATCAGGTTTGGCAGCGACCGATTGTATTTTAAGATCTTTTAAAGCAGGTGATGAAGTTATTGCTATGGATGATTTGTATGGAGGTACCTATAGAATGTTTTCAAGGATTTATAAAGATTCGGGTATTAAATTCCATTTTGTTGATATGACGGATGTTACAAAATTAAAGTCTTTGATTAATGAAAACACTAAATTGATCTGGGTTGAAACACCTACGAATCCTTTAATGAAACTTGCCGATATTGAGGAAATTGCCAAAATCACAAAAGAAAACAAAATCTGGCTGGCTGTAGACAATACGTTTGCAACACCTTATTTACAAAAACCACTTGATTTAGGTGCTGATATCGTGATGCACTCAGCAACTAAGTATTTAGGAGGTCACTCAGATGTTATTGCCGGAGCTTTAATTGTAAAAGATGAGGCTTTAGGCGAACAATTGCATTTTCAGCAGTTTGCAACCGGGGCAACATTGGGGCCAATGGACAGTTTTTTGGTTTTAAGAGGAATAAAAACACTATCGTTAAGAGTTCAGAGACATTGTGAAAATGGAGAGAAAGTTGTGGCTTTTTTAAATAATCATCCAAAAATTAAAACGGTTTATTATCCAGGTTTGATAAGTCATCCGTTTCATGAAATCGCTAAAAAACAAATGAAGGCTTTTGGCGGAATGGTGTCTTTTACATTTGTTTCAGGTAAAAAAGAAGATTCAATCGCTTTTTTAGAGAAATTGAAAGTTTTTACATTAGCGGAATCTTTAGGAGGTGTTGAATCATTAGCTAATCATCCGGCTTTAATGACCCATGCTTCAATTCCGGCGGATAAAAGGGCTGAAGTTGGAATTACAGATGACCTCGTTCGTCTGAGTGTAGGGATCGAAGATGCCGAAGATTTAATAGCCGATTTAGAACAGGCTTTATCGTAAAAAAAACAAAGCCCCAATTCTTTCGAGTTGGGGCTTTTATATATATTTAGAATTCTAAATAATGGGAGTATCCAAAATTGAACCAGACTTGAGAATCTTTTGATTTGTTTTCTTTGTAAATATCTCTATTAGGATTTAATCCGTCAATCCAGTCTGAATCAAAGCCCTGATAACGTACTTCAAATAGTAAATCATTCATCTCATCTAATTTATATTGAACTCCAACCCCAAGAAGCACAGAGAATGTTATGCCGCTTTCACTTGAAAAACCGTATTGATGACCGTCTGAAGGGACTAAATATTTGTCAAAAGTTGTAGCTGGTGTTCCTAATGGCCCTAGTGAAGAACTTGCAGTAGTACTGTAGTAACTCGCCATAGCGCCTACACTTAAATAGGGATAAAAACTGCCTACATATTTTTCAAACTCATGTATTGTTGTAAAAGGCGAAAAATTTAACTGAGTTCCAATGTTTAACATGCTTGTTTTTCCACTCATGGCTTTTAATTTTTCTTTTCCAGCTGATGGTTTACCTTCTATCCATTTTCCAAAATGCTGGAAATTGGTATGAGTGAAAGAAAGTTCAGAACGAACTTTAAAATGTTCGTTAAAATATTCGTTTCCATTTGCAGCTGATGAAAAGTTTATCCAATGCACCGCACCAATACCAAATCCTGTATTTCCGATGTTTGTTGATTGATCATGCCTTTGTCCATAATCAGACTGAAAAGCTACAGGACCACCTATGAATCCAATTTCGTAGGCTAATTGTGCATTTGATACCGAGGAAATACCAAATATTGTAAAAAAAGTTAAGGCTATTTGCTTGAGCATGAGTTTTTCGGCTTTCAAATGATTGCAAATATATAAAAAACATATTCCATTTAAAATAATTTAATTTCTTAATTAAAAAATAAGTAACAAAATGCTTAAAAAGATAATTATAATATTGAGGTTAGATTCTAAAAGAATAGTTGTAAATGCTAATTTTAAATTTGTTTGAAAAATATGCAATTATGATAAAAATGTTATAAAATTAATTTCTGGATTATGATTTTAATCTACCTTTGTTGTAATAACGAAAACGTTTTCTTAAGCATATTTTCTTATGTAATTAATACAAATAATGATTTATTTGAATAATTTATTTCAAAATGATGAAACAAAAAATAAATGAGTTTATGGCTCTGGTAGAGTCAAAAAATCCAAATGAGCCTGAATTTCTTCAGGCTGTCAGAGAGTTTGCTGAAACGGTAATTCCGTTTATTGCCGAACAAAAAAAATACGATGGAAAAAACTTACTTCTTAGAATTGCTGAGCCGGAGCGTTCTATAATATTTAGAGTTCCCTGGGTAGATGATAAAGGAGAAATTATTGTAAACAGAGGTTTTAGAATTCAGATGAATTCAGCTATTGGACCATACAAAGGCGGAATTAGATTTCATCATACTGTAAATCTTTCCGTTTTAAAATTTTTGGCTTTTGAACAGGTTTTTAAAAACAGTCTGACAACACTTCCTATGGGAGGTGGTAAAGGAGGCTCTGATTTTGATCCGGAAGGAAAATCAGATGCTGAGGTAATGCGTTTTTGTCAATCATTTATGACCGAATTATGCCGTCATATAGGCCCGGATCTGGATGTGCCTGCCGGAGATATTGGTGTTGGAGCCAGAGAA
Source organism: Flavobacterium salmonis (assembly GCF_903819435.1). Taxonomy (GTDB): domain Bacteria; phylum Bacteroidota; class Bacteroidia; order Flavobacteriales; family Flavobacteriaceae; genus Flavobacterium; species Flavobacterium chungangense. The sequence goes on from NZ_CAIJDP010000062.1 coordinate 145,197, forward strand.
ATTGGTTATTTGTTTGGGCAATATAAAAGAATTAGAAATGAGTTTACTGGTGTTTTAACCGGAAAAGGAATTGCATACGGTGGTTCTTTAATAAGACCTGAGGCTACAGGATATGGAGTTGTTTATTTTACAGAGCAAATGTTGCGTACTATTGGGCATGAAATAAAAGGCAAAACGGTCGCAGTTTCAGGTTTTGGAAATGTTGCCTGGGGGGTTGCTTTAAAAATAAATGAATTGGGAGGAAAAGTGGTAACTATTTCCGGTCCAGATGGCTATATTTATGATGAAGAGGGGATTTCAGGAGATAAAATTGACCATTTGCTCGAAATGAGAGCAAGCGGCGATAATCGTGCAGAACTTTATTTGAAGAAATATCCAAAAGCAATTTTTTATAAAGGGAAAAGTCCATGGGAAGTAAAAGTTGATATTGCAATTCCGTGCGCTACTCAAAATGAATTAAATGGAGAAGATGCTCAAAAACTCATTGATAATGGTGTTTTGTGTGTAACAGAGGCTGCAAACATGCCTTCTACATTAGATGCAATTAAATTATTTTTAGATAATAAAGTTTTATTTGCGCCTGGTAAAGCAGCAAATGCAGGTGGTGTAGCGGCATCCGGTTTAGAAATGACCCAAAACTCAATTCGTTTAAACTGGACAAGTGAAGAAGTAGATTTGAGGCTGAAAGATATAATGATTGGAATTCATAATCAATGTAAGAAATACGGTAAGGGCGAGGATGGTTATGTTAACTACGTCAAAGGAGCTAATATTGCCGGATTTGTTAAAGTTGCTGATGCCATGCTTGCTCAGGGAGTTGTATAGTGTTTTTTAAAATTTAAAAATGCCTTAATTCGTCTTTTAACAAGGGATAGAATTGAAGGCATTTTTGTTTGTTTTAAATTTTGAAAATAATAATTTAAAACAGAACAAAAATCAAATACTTTCGTTTGTATTATATTTGTGAATCTGAATTTGTCAAAATGAAAAAGAGTTTTCTGTATATTTTATTTTTAATAGTTTTTCCAAACTGCTTTTGCCAGGGGACTTTATCCTGGGAGAGCTATTTTTCATATTATGAAATTAATGACCTTTCTGTAAGTTCAACTTCAATAATAGCAGCTTCAGAAAACGCCTTGTTTTCAAAAAATTTAACTACAAATATTCTTAAAACAACTACAACTGTCGATGGGTTATCCGGTCAGACTATATCGTCAATATATCATAATGAGGTTTTAAATAAAACTTTGATAGGGTATGAAAATGGTTTGATGATTGTGATTAATGAAAAGGATGGAAGTATGCTCAAAGTGGTGGATATTATCAATAAACAATTGCCATCGAGTATAAAAAAAATCAATCATTTTATGGAATATAATGGATTGATTTATGTTTCTTGTGATTTTGGAATAGTGCAGTTTAATTTAGCCACTTCAAAATTTGGAGACACTTATTTTATTGGCGATACCGGTGCGGAAATTAGTGTAAAACAAACCGCCGTTTTTAATGGTTTTATATATGCAGCTACATCACTCGGAATTAGGCGTGCAAACAGTACCAGTACAAATTTGGTCGATTATAATCAGTGGTCAGTTGTAAATTCTGGAGACTGGTCTAGTGTTGAAACTTTGGATTCAAATTTGATTGCTGTGAATTCTGCAGGTTATATTCATAAATATAATTCAGGTTCTTTTATTGGTTTTTTGCAGCTTTCTCAGTCTTCTACAGATATGCGGTCCGTAAATCATAATTTATTTATTACGACGCCAAGCTCAGTTTATGTTTATAACAATCAGATGGCTCTTATTCGTCAGATTTCAAATACTCAGGTTTTAGATGGTAGTTTAAGTTTTACTTGTGCAACATCAAAGGGAGATGTTATTAGTATAGCTACTAAGGAAAATGGTTTATTTAATTCTTCGCTTTCTGCTTCAGCTTCTTTTGAAAATAGTATGCCGTCAGGACCATTACGAAATAGTATTTTCGCGCTTCAAACAGGAGAAAATTCTTTATGGGCTGTCTATGGAGATTATGGAGGAAATTATAATCCTTATCCAAAGGATAGTTATGGGATTAGTAAATTTACTCAAAGTGGATGGCTAAATATACCTTATGAAAAAGTCTTAGATGCCAAATCCTTAATAAGGGTCGCTATTGATCCTAATGATGAAAATAAAGTTTATATTGGATCATTTGATACGGGGCTTTTGAAAGTAGAGAATGATGTGCCAACGTATTTATATGGTAAAGCAAATAGTTCTTTGGAACCTATTCCAAATACCCCAGATGTTTGGGTTAATGGACCTGTATTTGATAAATCAGGAAATCTTTGGATGAATAATAGTCAGGTTGATAACGGAATAAAAGTTCTTAAAGCAAATGGCAGTTGGGAGATTTTTTCAACAAAATCAATAATACCAGATATATCGAGTTGTACTTTCGGCAGAATGTCGATTGATAAAAACGGAACAAAATGGATGGCGACTGTTAATAATGGAATTATAGGTTTTAATGAAAAAGGGAATGTTTTCAAAAAAATAACATCCGGTACCGATTCCGGGAATTTACCTACAGTTGATGCAAGGGTCGCCGTTCCAGATAATAATGGTCAATTATGGATAGGTACTACAAGAGGACTTAGAGTTTTAGCAAATGTGAATAGCTTTCAAACGGAAAACCAATTAACGACCAAACCGATTATTATTGTTGAAGATGGTTTGGCTCAAGAATTACTATACGAACAGTTTATTACAGATATAGTTGTAGATGGTGCTAATAATAAATGGATTGGCACTGCTGACTCCGGAGTCTTTTTAGTTTCGTCAAATGGTCAGGAAACAAAATATCATTTTACAATAAATAATTCACCATTGCCTAGCAATACTATAAATGACATAGAAATTAATAGTAGAACAGGCGAGGTATTCATAGCTACTGATAAAGGCATGATTTCTTTCAAGGGAACAGCCACTAATGCAAAAGAAAATTTGAATAATGTGTATGTATACCCTAATCCTGTGAGGCCAGAGTTTCTAGGAACGGTAAAAATTGCAGGCTTATTAAATAAAGCAAATGTAAAAATTACAGATATTGAAGGTAATTTAGTTTATGAAGCTATTTCAGAAGGAGGTACAATAGAATGGGATACAACTGCATTCGGAAGGTATAAAGTCGCTACAGGAGTTTATATGATTTTTGTTTCGGCCCAGGACGGTAGTGAAACCAAGGTTAAAAAAGTAATGATTGTTCGATAATTGTAGATAAATTAACCATGAATAACAAGAATTGTTTTGACTTTTTAAGGTTTTTCTTTGCTATAAATATTTTATTATCACATCTTTCAGAGCTTTCTCAAAATAAAAATTTGTTTTTTTTGTCTCATTTTTCTAATGCAGTTATTGGTGTAAAAGGTTTTTTTATAATAAGTGGTTTTTTAGTTGCTAAAAGTTATGTAAATACACCTTCCCTAAAATTGTATTTTATTAAGAGAATAAAGAGGATTTTGCCTGCATATTTCGTTTTGATTTTTCTTTCTACTCTAATTTTTTCGGTTTTTAGTACTTATGAATTTTCTGCTTATTTTTTAGATACAGCTACTTATAAATATTTAGGGTGGAACTTGTTTTTTTTGAATTTTATGCATCCTTGTCTGCCTGGGCTTTTTGATAACAATCTTTTGTGTTCTGTTAATGGGTCATTATGGACTTTAAAAATTGAAGAAGGATTTTACATTGTTTTGCCATTGATTTTTTACGGAATAAAAAAAACACAAAAACCACTTTTAATACTCGCAAGTCTTTATCTTTTTTCATTAGGATATTGGTTCCTGCTCAATTATTTAGATGAGCCTTTGCTGGCAAAACAATTACCGGGTTATCTGTCTTATTTCGTAACAGGAATTTATCTTTTTTTGACTTTTGATTATGTGATGAAGAATAAAAAAGTACTTTTGGGTTTATCTGTTGTGGTTCTAATTAGCTATTATTTTTTAAGTTTTCATGTTGATTTTTTATACCCTGCGGCTTTTGGTCTTATTGTGATAATTGCAGCATATAATATTCCTTTTTTTGATAATTTTGGGAAATATGGTGATTTTACATATGGCCTGTATATTTATCATTTTCCAATAATTCAGTTAATTAGGCAATATGATTTATTCGAAAAATACAATCCTTTTATTGTTGCAATAGGTGTGATTTTAATTTCATTGTTTTTTGCTGTATTGTCTTGGTTTGTGATTGAAAAAAGATTTTTAGACAGGTTTAAAAGCAATAATAAAAAGATAACTCCAGGTTATGTTGGTTAAAACCAAAGCAATCGTTATTTCGGCTTTAAAGTTTAAGGAAAAAAGCCTCGTCGTAAAATGTTTTACACTTTCAAACGGCTTGAAATCTTACTTTGTACGCGATGCTTTTTCGAATAGGAAAGCCAGTCAGAGAATTGCTTATTTTCAGCCTTTGTCTATTTTAGAGATCGAAGCAGTTCATAAAAACAAAGGAACTTTAGAAAATTTCAAAGAAATAAAAATAGCTGTCCCCTTTCAAAGTATTCATACTGATTTTGTAAAAAGTACAATGGTTATGTTTTTATCAGAAATGCTGTACTATTCAATACAGGAAGAAGAAAAAAACGAATCACTTTTTGTGTTTTTAGAAACTGCATTAACATGGCTGGACCATCATGACGAAATTTCTAATTTTCATTTGATTTTGCTTTTAGAAACAACAAAATATTTAGGTTTTTATCCTGATGTGTCGGATATTGATCTGCCTTATTTTGAAATGAATGATGGTATTTTTACTCTTTTTCATGGAATGGGAAGTTTGACAGAACATGAAACAGGTTTACTAAAGAAGCTAATCGATTTAAAATTCGATAATGACCAAAAAATATTTCATGTTATTGAAAGACAAATGCTGTTAAAAATTCTGATTGATTATTACAGTTTTCATTTAGATGGATTCAAAAGACCTAAATCTTTAGATGTTTTAAGAGAAGTTTTTTCTTAATCTGCAACTTTTGACTTTCGACTTTCAACTTCTGACATAATTTTAGTATTTTCGCACCTCGATTAAGAAAAGGATAAAATGAGCACAAAATTTACTGAATACAAAGGACTTGACTTACCAACAGTAGCGTCAGAAGTTCTTGATTTTTGGAAGAAAGAAAATATATTTGAAAAGAGTGTAACGACTCGCGAAGGTGCTGAGCCTTACGTGTTTTTTGAAGGTCCGCCTTCAGCAAACGGATTACCGGGAATTCACCACGTGATGGCGCGTGCGATTAAGGATATTTTTTGCAGATATAAAACTCAAAAAGGTTTTCAGGTAAAAAGAAAAGCCGGATGGGATACACACGGATTGCCTGTAGAATTAGGTACCGAGAAAGAACTTGGAATTACAAAAGAAGATATTGGTAAAACGATTTCCATCGAAGAATATAACGAAGCGTGTAAAAAAACCGTAATGCGTTATACCGACGTATGGAATGATTTGACTGAAAAAATGGGTTATTGGGTTGATATGGAAGATCCATACGTGACCTATAAACCAAAATACATGGAATCGGTTTGGTGGCTTTTAAAACAAATCTACGATAAAGGTTTGTTGTACAAAGGTTATACTATTCAGCCGTATTCTCCAAAAGCAGGAACGGGATTATCTTCTCACGAAGTGAATCAGCCAGGAGCTTATAGAGATGTTACAGATACTACGATTGTAGCACAATTTAAAACATTGCCGGAAACATTGCCAAGCTTTTTACAAGGTTTTGGAGATATTCACATCTTGGCATGGACGACGACACCCTGGACATTGCCATCAAATACGGCTTTGACAGTGGGGCCAAAAATCGATTATGTTTTAGTGAAAACTTTTAATCAATATACTTTTGAACCAATCAATGTTATTTTGGCTAAAAACTTAGTTGGAAAACAATTCGGAAAAGGATTTTTTAAAGTTGATGATTCTGTTAGTTCAATTGATATAGATGATTTTTACATTAATAATTGTAATAGAAATTTCGAGAATGATGAAATTTTAGATGAAGAAGGTAGAAAAAAGAGAATTGAATTAATCTTAGGAAAAGAATTAACTAATGAGCAATTTGGTTTAATAATTAATATTGTTGGAGCAAATAAAAGGATTGGTAGTTTAAAAGAGCTCTTGGAAGTTGATTTTAATAATGTTTTGACTGAAGATGATATTGATCTTTTGGTAAAAAATAAAGTTAATTATACAAATAAAAACATTCCATACAAAATCTTAACTGAAGCAAAAGGTGCAGATTTAGTAGAAATCCGTTACGAACAATTATTACCTTACGTATTACCATATCAAAATGCTGAAAACGCATTTAGAGTAATTGCCGGAGATTTTGTTACCACAGAGGACGGAACAGGAATCGTGCACACGGCTCCAACTTTTGGTGCTGATGATGCGAAAGTTGCCAAAGAAGCAAAACCTGAAGTTCCGCCAATGTTGGTTTTGGATGAAGAAGGAAATGCAGTTCCTTTGGTAGACTTACAAGGGAAATTCACATCGCATTTAGGAGATTTAGCTGGGAAATACGTTAAAAACGAATATTACAATGCCGGCGAAGCCCCGGAGAAATCTGTTGATGTTGAAATTGCTATTCGATTAAAAGAAGAAAATAAAGCCTTTAAGGTTGAAAAATATGTTCACAGTTATCCACACAGTTGGAGAACAGATGAGCCGTTATTATATTATCCACTAGACTCCTGGTTCATTAAAGTAACCGATGTAAAAGATAGAATGTTCGACCTGAACGAAACTATCAACTGGAAGCCTAAGTCTACTGGTGAGGGACGTTTTGGAAACTGGCTGAAAAATGCCAACGACTGGAACTTATCTCGTTCTAGATATTGGGGTATTCCGTTGCCAATTTGGAGAACTGAAGACAAAAAAGAAGAAGTTCTTATTGGTTCTGTTGAAGAATTGTACAATGCGATCGAAAAATCTATCGAAGCCGGTTTTCAAAAAGAAAATCCTTTCAAAGGTTTTGAAATCGGAAATATGTCTGAAACAAATTATGATTTAATCGACTTGCATAAAAATGTAGTGGATCAAATTACTTTAGTTTCGGCTTCAGGCCAGCCAATGAAACGTGAGAGCGATTTAATTGATGTTTGGTTTGATTCAGGAGCAATGCCTTACGCCCAATGGCATTATCCTTTTGAGAATAAAGATAAAATTGACGAGAATAAAGATTTTCCTGCGAATTTCATCGCTGAAGGTGTCGATCAGACTCGTGGATGGTTTTATACTTTACACGCTATCGGAACTTTGGTTTTTGATAAAGTAGCGTATAAAAATGTGGTTTCAAATGGTTTGGTTCTGGATAAGAACGGACAAAAGATGTCTAAACGTTTAGGAAACGCAACAGATCCTTTTGAAACGATTAAAGAATATGGTCCTGATGCCACACGTTGGTATATGATTTCAAATGCAAATCCGTGGGATAACCTGAAATTTGATATTGAAGGAATTGCTGAGGTACGCCGTAAGTTCTTTGGAACACTTTACAATACGTATTCATTCTTTTCGTTATATGCTAATATTGATGGATTTAAATATGCAGAAGCAGAAATTCCGCTAAACGAAAGACCGGAAATCGATCAATGGATTATTTCTGAATTACATTCTTTAATCAAATTTGTTGATGAATGTTATGAAGATTATGAGCCTACGAAAGCAGCAAGAGCTATTTCTGACTTTGTTCAGGAAAATTTAAGTAACTGGTATGTTCGTTTATGCCGTCGTCGTTTCTGGAAAGGAGAATATGCTCATGATAAAATTGCAGCTTATCAAACGCTCTATACTTGTTTATTAACCATAAGCAAATTAAGCGCTCCAATAGCTCCATTTTTCATGGATAAATTGTACCGAGATTTAACGAGTTCAACACAAACCGAGCAATATAGCAGTGTTCACTTGGCTGAATTTCCAAAATTTGTCGAAAACTTTGTTAATAAAACGTTGGAAAGCAAAATGCAAAAGGCGCAAACGATCTCTTCACTGGTTTTATCACTACGTAAAAAAGAGATGATCAAAGTGCGTCAACCGCTGCAAAAGGTAATGATTCCAGTACTTGACGAGTATCAGCGTGCTGAAATTGAAGCTATTTCTGACCTAGTGAAAGCTGAGGTAAACGTTAAAGAAGTGGAGCTTTTAGACGATGCTTCTGGTATTTTAGTTAAGCAGATTAAGCCTAATTTTAAAGCATTAGGTCCACGTTTTGGAAAAGATATGGGGTTGATTTCTAATGAGATACAGTCTTTTTCTGCAGATCAGATTAATCAGTTAGATAAGGAAGGCTCGTTAGATATTGTTATTGCTGGAAATAGTGTAACTTTATCTCTGGAAGATGTCGAAATAACCTCTCAGGATATTGAAGGATGGCTGGTTGCAAATTCAAACGGAATAACAGTTGCACTTGATATCACAATTTCTGAGGAATTAAAAAATGAAGGTATCGCGAGAGAATTGGTAAACAGAATTCAGAACATCCGTAAAGATTCAGGATTTGAAGTTACTGATAAGATTAAGGTACAAATAAAGAGAAACGGCATTTTAGAAGATGCAGTTTCAAAAAATGATGACTATATTAAGTCTGAAACATTAACAGATAGCTTGACTTTTGCTGATACTTTAGAAAGCGGCACAGAAATTGAGTTTGACGATATTAAAACATTGATATTAATTTCAAAATAATAGAATACCATGATAGATGAAATTACAAGATACTCAGACGCTGATTTAGCGGAGTTCAAAGAAATAATACAAGCAAAAATACAAAAAGCACAAGCAGATCTTGATTTGATCAAAAGTGCTTATATGAATGATTTAAATAACGGAACGGACGATACATCTCCAACTTTCAAAGCATTTGAAGAAGGAAGTGAAACAATGTCTAAGGAAGCAAACTCTCAATTGGCTATCAGACAAGAGAAGTTTATCCGCGACTTAAAAAACGCTTTATTCCGTGTTGAAAATAAAACATATGGTATTTGCAAAGTAACAGGTAAATTAATAGGCAAGGAAAGGCTTAAAATCGTTCCGCATGCAACAATGAGTATCGAGGCTAAAAACATGCAGAGATAATCACCTTCAAATTACAAAAGAATTAACGCTCCATTAGGGGCGTTTTTTTTGATTTAATTGTTACTTTTGCCAACATTAAAATTCACAAGATGTCATTAAGAAAAGCGTATCTCCTTATATTTATAATATTATTGATTGATCAGGTTTCTAAAATCTATGTAAAAACTAATTTTATATTAGGTGATGAATATCCGGTTTTTAGCTGGTTTAAAATCCATTTTATAGAAAATGAGGGAATGGCTTGGGGAACCAAAATACCAGGTGAATATGGAAAATTAATTTTGACTGTGTTTAGGATTTTTGCTGTTTGCGGCATTGCGTATTGGTTGTATGATTCTGTAAAAAAGAATGCGTCGTCTTATTTGGTTGTAGCTATTGCACTTATTTTTGCCGGTGCTGCAGGGAACATTCTGGATTCTGTTTTTTACGGTGTTATTTTTGATGGCAGTTATAATAATTTAGCCACTCCTTTTTCTCCTGAACCTTATGGAACCTGGTTTCATGGTTTAGTTGTAGATATGTTTTATTTTCCGATATGGAAAGGAAATTTGCCTGCTTGGGTGCCATTCTTTGGAGGAAAACCATTTGAGTTTTTTAATGCTATTTTCAATGTCGCTGATGTGGCAATTTCTACGGGTGTTGGAATTTTGCTTGTTTTTAATAAAAGGGTTTTTCCAAAACACTAAGGAATCTCAATTATTAATTTTCTGATTTTTGTAAAGTATTAGTTTAACAGAAATGTTATTTTTACCATACAAAAATTAAACTTATGCAAAGTCCGTCTTTTTCTATTTATGATGCTTCAGCCGGTTCAGGAAAGACGTATACTTTGGTTAAGGAATATCTCAAGATTGTTCTTTCTTCACCCAAAAATGATGCTTATCGAAATATCCTGGCCATAACATTTACCAATAAAGCAGTTCATGAAATGAAAAGCCGTATTGTGGGTAGTTTGTCTGAATTTACCAAAGACGAGCCTTCAGTGAAAGCTATTGAATTGATGGAAGATTTGTCTCGCGAAACAGGACTTTCTGTAATTAAAATCAAAACAAAATCTCAAAATATTATTAAGCATCTTATTCATAATTATGCTGCTTTTGATATTTCTACCATCGATAAATTTACGCATAAAGTAATTCGTGCTTTTGCCCATGACCTGAATTTACCCATGACTTTTGAGGTAACTCTTGATACTGAGAATTTATTAGTAGAAGCAGTTGATGCTATTATTGCGCAAGCAGGTCAGGATGAAACTTTGACAAATTTGCTGATTGATTTTACGATGGAAAAAACCGATGATGATAAAAGTTGGGATATTTCGCGTGAAATTCTGGAAACAGGAAGGTTGGTTTTAAATGAAAATAACCGAAATGAAATTTTGCATTTTCATGATAAATCGATTGAAGAATTTGTTGTCATAAAAAAGAAAATGTCGGTCTTGTGTGCTGATTTAGAAAAAGAAAATGCTGGGTTGGCTGTTGAGCTTCTTGAATTGATTGATAAAAACGGAATAGATTTAAAATCATTTTCAAGAGGAACATTCCCTAATCATTTAGAAAGTATTCGTGACGTGAAATTTAATCCAAGAAATAAAACCTTTCATGAATTCGAAGATATTGCAATTAATAAAACAGCAAAAGACAAAGCTTTAATCGAAAATCTTATTCCTGAATTTCTTCAGGTGCTAAGTAAAATATATAAAAACTTTGAAAAAAGAGATTTTTACAAAGCATTCCTTAAAAATATAACCCCGCTTTCTTTACTGAATACTGTTAGTAATGAATTAGCAAAAATTCAATCTGAACAAAATATTTTATCAATTTCAGAATTCAACGCGATTATTCATCGTGAAATCCAGAATCAGCCTGCTCCCTTTATTTATGAACGTCTGGGAGAGCGTTACCGTCATTTTTTTATTGATGAATTTCAGGATACTTCAGAAATGCAGTGGCAAAATTTAATTCCGCTTATTGATAATGCGCTGTCTGGTCAGGATGATTTTGGCAATAAAGGGACTTTGATGATTGTTGGAGACCCGAAACAATCAATTTATCGCTGGCGTGGAGGAAAAGCAGAACAGTTTATTGAATTAAGTAAAGACAATAATCCGTTTAGTAATAAGGATAAAAAGATTGAACATTTAGATACTAATTACCGTAGCTATAGTGAGGTAATTGATTTTAATAATGCCTTTTTTAAATTGATTTCAACTGAGTTCTCCAATGAAGATTATAAAAATCTATATGAAAATCACAGTTTTCAGAATACAAATTCTAAAAAAGGAGGATATGTCAATATTTCTTTTCTTCCAATAATTGAAAAAAATGATTTTGCCGATGATGAAGAAGTGGTAGAAAAGTCAGATTTATATGTTTTGGCGACTTTAAATACAATTCAGAAAGTTATTCGTGAAGGTTTTGAATATAAAGACATCGCGATTTTAACCCGCAAAAGAGATCAGGGAATTGCTATTGCAAATTATCTGACAGAACAAAATATTCCGCTTTTATCATCAGAAACACTAATGATTCAAAATGCTACAGAAGTGAGAATGATTATTCATTTGCTAAAATATCTTAATAACAGCATTGATTTAGAGTCAAAAGCAAACTTTCTGCATTTTTTAGCTAACACAAAAGAAATTGAAATGCCAATTCACGATTTTATTGCTAAGGGAATGAAGCAAACCTTAGAAAGTGATTTTGAAAAATGGCTTTTAACTTTTGATGTTTTACTTTCGTTTGAAGATATTCGAAAAAAATCACTTTATGAGGCTGTGGAAATTATCATATCTAAATTTGTTCTTTCTTCAGACGGAAATGCTTATGTGCAATATTTTCTTGATATTGTGCTCGAACGGGATATTAGAAATCAGGCAGGAATAGCTGATTTTTTAACTTATTGGAATAAAAATGCTGAGAAATTCAGTATTCCATCTCCAGAGGGGAATAATGCAGTTCGAATTATGACCATCCATAAATCAAAAGGTTTAGAATTTCCGGTTGTGATTATGCCTTTTGCAGAAGAAGATTATAACAGAAAGCCAAAAGATAAATTATGGCTTGATGCTGAAGAAGCAAATTTAGGTGTTCCTAAAGCTTTAATTGATAATAGTAGTGCTGTGGAGGGTTTCGGAGAAAGTGCCTCAGCTATTTTTAATTTGAAAAAGCAAGAGGAACTGCTCGATAATATTAATGTTTTGTATGTAGCATTAACACGTGCCGAAGAACAATTGTATGTAATTTCTCAATCGTTAAAAGAAAGAAAAGACGGAGAGTTTCCGAATAATATGGCTTCTTTTTTTATTAAATATTTAATGAATAAAGGCGTTTATGATTCAGATAAATTCGAATATGAATTTGGAAACTCGATGAAACTTTCTCCACCGGGTAAAACTTTAGATTTGGTAAAAACAATTCCGATTGTTTCCGAAGTTTTAAATCCGAAGAATATTAAAATTGCGCAACGCGAAGCTTTAATGTGGGGTACGCATCAGCAGGAAGCAATTTCATACGGAAATATAATTCATGAGATTTTGGCTTTTGTAAAAGATAAATCAGATATTGATTTAGCGATTACAAAAGCAATAGAAAATGGATTAATAACTTATAATCAAAAAGAAATAGTTTCGAATACGCTTCAGGAAATAGTAAATCATCCTGAAATAAGTATTTGTTTTGATGGTGAGAATGTTGTTTTAAATGAGCAGACAATTGTTCAGCAACAAGGAAAAACTTTAAAGCCAGACAGAATTGTGTTAACCAAAGATATGGAAGCCTATTTGTTGGATTATAAAACTGGTGCCAGAAATCCTAAATACGTACATCAAATTCAGGAATATCAAAATGCAGTTGAAGATTTAGGATACAAAGTGTTAAAAAGGGTCTTGGTGTATATAGGAACCGAAATCGATGTAGTAAATTTGTGAAAAAATTAATCAGATGTTAAAGGATTTACGTAGCTTAAATTTGGCTAACGTATTAATTTTTAACGTTTTAAAAGGGTAAATATGTACGGAAGAATTAAAGAATATCTGCAAAATGAGCTGCAGATTATTGAAGAAAACGGTATTTTTAAAAAAGAACGTATTATAACTTCAGCACAAGATGCTGAAATTACTATTTCTACAGGAGAAAAGGTTTTGAATTTTTGTGCCAATAATTATTTAGGACTCTCTTCACATCCTGAAGTTGTTCAGGCGGCAAAAGACGCAATGGATACACATGGGTTCGGAATGTCATCTGTTCGTTTTATTTGTGGTACACAGGACATTCATAAAACATTAGAAAAAAAGATTGCTGATTTTTATGGTACCGAAGACACAATTCTTTATGCGGCTGCCTTTGATGCTAATGGAGGGGTTTTTGAGCCTCTATTGGGAGAAAATGATGCGATAATTTCAGATAGCCTAAATCATGCTTCGATTATCGATGGAGTTCGTTTGTGTAAAGCCGCTCGTTATCGTTATGAAAATAGTAATATGGAAGATTTAGAGCAGCAATTAATGAAAGCTAATGAGGCTGGAGCGCGTTTTAAGCTGATTGTTACCGATGGGGTCTTTTCTATGGACGGACTTGTAGCGCCTTTGGATAAAATTTGTGATCTGGCTGATAAATATGATGCAATGGTAATGGTGGATGAATGCCATGCTGCAGGATTTATTGGAGCAACCGGAAAAGGGACTCTTGAAGCAAAAGGCGTTATGGGCAGGGTTGATATTATAACCGGAACACTTGGAAAAGCTCTTGGTGGTGCTATGGGAGGATATACAACTGCTAAAAAAGAAATTATTGAATTGCTTCGTCAGCGCTCACGCCCATATTTGTTTTCAAATTCTTTAGCACCCGCAATAGTAGGGGCTTCGATAAAAGTGTTTGAATTATTAGAAAAAGATACTTCTTTAAGAGATAAATTAGAATGGAATACAAATTATTTTAAAGAAGGAATGAAAAAAGCAGGATTTGATATTATAGATGGAGATTCTGCAATTGTCCCTGTAATGCTTTATGATGCAAAATTATCTCAAACTATGGCAAATGAGCTGCTAAAGCAAGGAATTTACGTAATTGGGTTCTTTTTTCCTGTAGTTCCAAAGGAAAAAGCACGAATTAGGGTGCAATTATCTGCATCTCATTCTAAAGAACATTTAGACACCGCCATCAATGCTTTTGTGAATGTTGGTCAAATGTTAAAAGTTATATAATTACCATTTTAATCCATTTTTGTAGGTTTTTTTTAACATTACATTTTGTATTTAAAAAATTAGGTGTTACTTTTGTCTGTAATTAACTAAATTGTAATTAAAAAAAATTAGTATGAAACATCTTAACAAACTTTTAGTTGCTGTGATGATGGTGATGGGTTTAAGCTCTCACGCACAAGACAGTAACAATCCATGGGCGATCTCTTTTGGAGTAAACGCCGTTGATACTAGAACTAGTTCTGGTTCAGGAAGTGGGTTCTTTGATCAACACTTTTCTCAGCCATTCGCTGTGAAAGACAATTGGAATATCCTTCCTTCTTTATCTTACATTGGTGTGTCTAGATATGTAGGTAGTGGTTTCTCTCTTGGTTTACAAGGTTCTGTAAACAAAATAGATAAATATGTTACTTATGATCCGACTAACGCAGAAGCTGATTCAAGAGGTAATGTTGTTTCTAATCCAGGGGATTTAATGTACTACGGTATTGATGCTACTATCAAATATAGCTTCCAGGAATTAATTAAATCTAAAGTAATTGATCCTTCGTTATCTGTTGGTGGTGGTTACACTTTCTTCGGAGATAGTAGTTATGGAACACTTAATCCAGGTATTGGTTTAACTTTTTGGTTTACAGATGCTATTGGTCTTGAGTTAGCTTCAAGATTCAAATGGGCTGTTGGTGCTGGTGATAGTGGTAGAGAGGATGCTGCTGGTGTTCCTGATGCTCCATCTCATTTCCAACATACAGCTGGTCTTGTTTTCAAATTTGGAGGTAAAGATACTGATGGTGATGGAATTTATGATAAAGATGATGCTTGTCCAGATGTTGCTGGTTTGAAGCAATTCAACGGATGTCCTGATACTGATGGAGACGGAATTGTTGATGGTAGTGATGCTTGCCCAGATGTATTTGGTTTAGCTGCTTTAAACGGTTGTCCTGATACTGACGGAGACGGAATTGCTGATAAAGATGATGCTTGTCCAGATGTTGCTGGTTTAGCTGCTTTAAAAGGTTGTCCTGATTCTGACGGAGACGGAATTGCTGATAAAGATGATAAATGTCCTACTGTTGCAGGTCCAAAAGAAAATGGCGGTTGCCCTTTCTTAGATGCTGATAAAGATGGTGTTTTAGATAAAGATGATGATTGTCCTACTGTAGCTGGTCCAGCTAGTAACAGAGGATGTCCAGAAATCACTTCTGAAGCTTTAGAAGAACTTAAAGTTCAGGCAAGAGCAGTATACTTTAATTCAGGTAAAGCTACTTTCAAAACAGGAGACAAAGAAACTCCAGCTAGATTAGATGCAATTAAAGAAATCCTTAAAAACTATCCAAATGCGAAATTCAGTATTGAAGGACACACAGATAGTGATGGTGCTGATAAATTGAATTTAAAACTTTCTGAAGACAGAGCTGCTGCAGTTAAGAATGCCTTAATTGAAAGAGGTGTAAATGCAGAAAACTTAGAGTCTAAAGGTTTTGGTGAAACTCAGCCAGTAGCAAGTAATAAAACTGCTGCAGGTAAAGCTCAAAACAGAAGAACAGAAATTAAACATATTGGTTCTAAGTTCTAAAATATTAAGGTAAATTATAATTTACTTTTCTAAATAATTTTAAAAAGCCATTCTTAATTGAATGGCTTTTTTTATTTTTATAATATGATAAATACTTCTTTTTTAGAAAAAATTGCTGCTACTATTCTTGAAGATTATTCTGATAGACTATTTGAAATTACTATTATTCTGCCTAATAAAAGAGCAAAGGTTTTTTTGATTGAAGCTTTGAGAAAACAAATTGACCAGACTATTCTTTCTCCAAATATTGTTCCAATTGAAGATTTTGTTCAAGAGGTTGCTTCTGTTCGTTCAATTGATCCAATTGAGTTGTTGTTTGAATTTTATGAAGTATATCTTTCGATTACAGAAAAACAGCATCAGCAATCATTTGAACTATTTGCAAATTGGGCAAAAACACTTCTTCAGGATTTTAATGAAATTGATCGTTATCTTCTGGAGCCATTACATGTTTTGTCCTACTTAAAAGATATTGAAGATATAAAAAGATGGGGAATTGAAGTTGAGAATAAAACAAAACTTCTTGAAAACTATATTGATTTCTGGAAGTTACTCCCACGATATTATGAGGCATTTTACAGTCACTTGGTAAATAAAGGTTTTGGTTATCAGGGATTAATTTACCGTGAGGCGGTAAATAATCTAAATCATTTTTCGAATACTATTACAAATAAAACGTATGTTTTCGCCGGTTTTAATGCTTTAAACGCAGCCGAAGAAAAAATTGTGCAACATCTTCTGGCTCTTGATCAGGCAAAAATTTTTTGGGATATAGATCAAACTTTTCTAAATGATCCTTATCATGATGCAGGTCTTTTTGTTCGACGATTTAAAGAAAGTTGGAAACATTACAAATCAAATCCCTTCGAGTGGATCGTAGATGATTTTTCTCAGTCAAAGAATATTCAGGTTATTGGAACTCCCAAAACAATTGGTCAGGCAAAACTTTCCGGGAGTATTATTGAAAATATAATTAAGGATAATACACGTTCTTCTCTTGATAAAGTGGCTGTAGTACTTGGAGAAGAAAATTTATTGATGCCAATCTTGTATTCGTTACCGGATTCCGTTGGAGCGCTCAATATTACTATGGGGTATTCGGGTAAAAACAATCCTTCACAAATTTTAATTGCAAAATTGTTTAAAATGCATACAAATGCAATTTCAAGAAATAGTACGAATTACGTTTTTTATTACAAGGATGTATTAGATATTTTGACACATCCACTAATTGAACCGCATGCGAAAACAAGTCAATTGGTTAAAATTATAAAAGAGAATAATTATACTTTTATTACGTATTCCAAATTAAACGAGCTCAATTTGAATTCATCTGATTTGTTTAATTTGTTGTTTCAAAAATGGGAGAATGGCTCTTTGGCTGTTCTCGAAAGTATCTCAGCACTTTTGCTTTTAATAAAAGAAAATTTTAATAATGAAAACGAGGAAGAAAAAATTGCAAAAACTTTTGTGTTCTCCATTTTTAAAGTTATTAATAAATTAATCAATTATTATTCTCAACATAGCCATATAGATAATATTCAAACTTTATATGCAATTTATAAGCAAGTGATAGATATTGCGGAAGTTTCGTTTGAGGGGGAGCCTTTGAATGGTCTTCAGATTATGGGAGTTTTAGAAAGCCGTGTTTTGGATTTTGATACTGTAATTGTAACCTCGATGAATGAAGGGAAATTTCCTGCTGGGAAATCTCAAAATTCTTTTATTCCATACGATGTAAAAAAAGAGCTTGGTTTGCCAACTTTTAAGGAAAAAGATGCAATTTATACCTATCACTTTTATCACCTGCTGCAAAGAGCCAAAAATATTTATTTGATCTATAATACTGAAAATGATGGATTGGATGCTGGTGAACGCAGTCGTTTTATAACGCAGTTAGAAGTAGAAAAACAACCTAAACATAATTTAACTTTTGATATTTACAATCCTGTTCTGCCTGCGACAGCTTATAAGCCAATGGTGATTCCAAAATCGGATGCTATAATGGAACGTTTAAAAGAAATTGCCGAAACAGGATTTTCACCTTCTGCTTTGACAAGTTATATTCGGAATCCGATTGATTTTTATTTTCAAAAAATACTCCGTATCCGTGAAGTAGAAGAAGTGGAAGAGAATATTGCGTTGAATACACTTGGGACCATAATTCATGAAACATTAAAAACACTATATGATCCGTTGATTGATAAATTTGTTTCAGAAGAAGATCTTTTAAATTGTTTCAAATTATTAGATGATGAAGTTTTAAGACAGTTTAAATTGGTTTATAAGGAAGGAGAAATCAAAAAAGGACGTAATCTTTTAGCTTTTGAGGTGGCTAAACGAAATGTTTTCAATTTTTTGAAAATGGAATTAGATGCAATTAAAAATGGAGATACAATTAAAATCATTGCTTTAGAAAAAACTTTTGAGCGGGAACTTAATCATCCTAAGTTGCCATTTCCTGTTTTAATTAAAGGAAATGTGGATAGAATTGAGTTGCGCAACGGAAAAATACGAATCATCGATTATAAGACAGGAAAGGTAGAAAAAGCTAATGTAATCCTGAAATCATGGAATGGATTGACACAGGAGCTTAAAAATGACAAAATTATCCAGGTACTGGCATATGCTTTTATGTTTGAAAAAGTAGCGTGTGATATTCCTATGGAAGTTGGGATTATTTCGTTTAAAAATTTAAAGTCAGGTTTTTTGTCATTTGGATTTAAAGAAGATAAAGAATTAAATAGTACGGTTACAAAAGAAATTTTAAATGATTATTTAGATGAAGTTGTATTGCTGTTGAATGAGATCTTCAATGCCAATATTTCTTTCGAAGAAAAGATAAATTAAATATCAGAAAGCTATTAAACATATTGCACTCGTTTAGTTTTGATTAAAGATGGTAAAATCCATAATATTAATCAAATAGAAAATCTTGTTGAGAAAGGTTATTTATGAATAGCTATTTTTCTATAAAGGAGTTAATTATTTTACTCTCAAAAGCGACTTTTTTTTACTTTTTTAAAGAATTGTATAGCTTAATGGTTTCAAATAGCCCTGATTTCTAAATTAAGAATTAAACATCATTAATTTATCTGCTTGTTTTTTAATGAGATATAAATTATTTATTAAGATTTTTTACGCAGTTTATTTTAAAAATAAAGAATTAGTGTGTTATTAATAAAAGTAATTAAAAGCTCGTTTCAGGGTCTTTTTTTAACAGGAGTTGAATCAAAAGTTATATTTATTAGATATACCTTTGGCGAATCAAAAAAAAGATTTTTTTTAGAAACCTGACACAATATGTCAATTAAAATTGTTTAAAATTTTTGCCCCCGATAATTAGGGAAAGACCGTTTCAAATTCATGAGCGGTCTTTTTTTTTGGAAGGCTTTTTTAGATATTAAAAAAAATCTCAAGGACCTTTTTCAATTCTTCTTTATTTTCAATTTGACTCATATGTCCGTCTTCAAAAGAAATAAGTTGTGCAGATGTATTATCAATTTGAGAAATACTTTCATTATAATTTAATACCGGATCCCTTTTTCCTAAAACTAATAAAATTGGAAAAATATTTTGTTTTAAAAGACTCTGTCTTTCTTTTCTGATTTTCATGCCTTCGAGAGAAGCAACAATTCCTTGTAAAGGCGTTTTTAATGCTTCTGTTTTTACGTTTTCAATTTCTTTTGAAAGCCTATCTCTGTTGTTTTCGCTGAATAAATTTGCGATTGCCAAACTAACAAAGTTGACATAGTTTTGCTTTACCGCTTTAATAGCTCGTGTTCTGTTTAGTTTCTTTTCGGCACTGTCTTCTTTGGAAGTTGAATTCAGTAAAACTAATTTCTGGATTTTTTTTGGATATAATTCGGCTAAAGCCAGACCAACATATCCGCCCATAGAGTGTCCTACAATAATAGCTTTTTGAATATATAACTCTTCTAAAACCTCGTGCACCACATTGGCATTAGTTTCCATCGAATGCACATAGCCAAAACAGTCTGATTCTCCATGACCTAATAAGTCAATAGTAATTACACGATAGTTTTCAGAGAATAAAGCAACATAATCCTGCCACATTTTTTTGTTTTCCAGAAAGCCGTGAAGAAATACAATGGTATTTCCGTCACCCGAATCAGTATAAGATATTTTGGTGTTTTTGTATAGAAGAGTTTTCAAAATAGAATTTTATAATATGAGAAGCAAAGATAAGAAACGTTAAACATATAAGGAATTTAAGTTCAAAGGAGATAATGTGACACATTGTGTTATAAGTTAAAGATATAACAAATGTTTTACTGATATAAATAAAGCTATTATTGGTTAATAAAAGCGGTTTCTGTTTGTTATCTCACAAGACAGTTAAAATTATTTATTACTATAAGCTCTTAGCATTGGCTCTAATCTAATTTACAAGTTCATTTAACATAACATTGTTCATGTCTTGTGATAAAAATTTAGTTTCCGCAAAAATGCCAATAACCTTAGTTTTTACTTCCAGTTTCGATGCTTTCCCTTTTTATGGAATTACTATAATAATCTGATGAATACATACACGAAAGATGCTTCGAATATTACAGTTTTTAATGATCTTAAGCTATTTTTAAAAATATAAACTGTTTTTGTTATTTTAAATTAGTCTTAATTATGTGTTTATTTGGTGTAAATTATATATTTTTGCACCGTTATAAATTTATATCAGAATGGCATTAGTTAGCGATTTGACCACCAAAGTATTATTTGAAACCGAAAAAGGATACAGTTATCAGTGTGATTTGACTAATAGCATCATTATCAATTTTATTGATACGGTGTCAAGTTATAAAATTCATGATTTTTTGATTTTCCAAAGAAAGGTCAATAGTGTCGATATTTTAGATATGCTTTATGACTTGTCTGATCAGTCGGATGCACAGCTGATTGAAACTACAAAAAGAAATTTTTCCAGAAATCTTACCATCTGCGAAATAGTACAGCTTCGTGAATTATTAAACGGGACTAAATTTACCCTCAATTTACATTCTATGCTCTGCAACATTGTAAATGTTGAGCTTATTTAGAATCTTACTTAGATTAAATCCAAATTTTCAGACATTTAGGGCTGTCTTCTTTAATTTTAGTAATTTTACACTTCTAAAAATTAAAGGTTATGAAAGATTTACTAAGAACAAGCACGTCATTAACTGAAGGCGTAGAAAATATATTGAATTTACAGGCAAAATTAGAAAGCGACGCTTCTAACAAATATTTAGCGATGGCTGCATGGCTGGATAGAAATGGTTATGCAAATACAGCATCGTATTTGTATAAACAGGCAGAAGAAGAAAGAGAGCATTTTCTAAAAGTTTTCAAATATATTACAGATATGGGAGGGATTGCAATTACGCCATCTGTTCCTGAAGTTCAGCAGGAATTTGCTTCTTTGAGAGAAGTATTTGAAATTGCTTTGCAAAATGAAATTGCAGTTACTCAGGCAATCAATAAAGTAATCGCAAAATGCAGAGCTGAAAATGACTATGCTACAGAAGATTTTATGATGTGGTATGTGGCTGAACAAAGAGAAGAAGAGAAAAACGCAAGAAGAGCTTTAGAGCTTTTTGAACTAATCAACGAAAATGTAGCTGACGGCAAATTTCAATTGGATGTGCAAATAGCAAAAATCGGGTAATAACCGATTTTATATAATTAAAAAAGCCCTTAATGATTTGAAATTATTAAGGGCTTTGTTTATTTATGCATTCATCAGTGTTTCGATTTCGTCAACTTCAACCGGAATATTGCGCATCAGGTTAAAAGGCTCTCCTTTTTCCTGAACTACAACATTATCTTCTAAACGGATTCCGAATTTTTCAGATGGAATGTAGATTCCAGGTTCAACGGTAAAAACCATATTGGCTTTCATTGGCTCATGAAGCAAACCATAATCGTGCGTGTCAAGTCCCATGTGGTGAGAAGTTCCGCGCATGAAATATTTTTTGTAAGCTGGCCAGTCCGGATTTTCGTTCTGAACATCGGCTTTGTCAATCAAACCTAAACCAAGCAATTCCGAAGTCATGATTTTACTTATTTCAGCATGATATTGTTTCCAAAGCGTACCCAGAGTCAGCATTTTTGTAGCTTCATTTTTAATCTCTAAGGGTTTAATTCCCCGAAGCTCTGCTTCGTTTTTTTTCTTATTATTGTTATGTGAGTGAGTATATCCATAAGAGCCATAATGTTTCTGTTTTGTTGTATCATTTTGTTTGTCCAGCAAAATATAGGCGTTTTGTTTTTAGTTCAGCTGTAGACAAGACGTTGAAAGATATTTGTTTGGAAATCGCTAAGCGTTATGACATATCGTTTATAGAGATTGGCACTGACCAAGATCATGTTGATTTTCTGATTCAAAGTGTTCCGACAGAGAGTCCGACAAAAATTATCATGACAGTAAAAAGTATTACTGCAAAAGAAATCTTTAAGTTTCATCCAGAAGTAAAGCAGAAATTATGGGGAGGTGAATTTTGGTCTAAAGGTTATTATGTAAATACAGTTGGTCGTCATGGAGATGAAAATACGATTCAAATTTATGTGAAATCACAAGGTAAAGAGAAAGAATACAAGAAATTACATTCTCAACAGCTCTCGTTGTTCTAATACCTCGGTGGCTCTGCCCCGAGGTAGTTTATTTTTATAAAGCAATGTATTGAGGTTGTAAATCAAATCAATTACTAGGAATTTTAATCTTGTAGATTAGTTGGAATTGATTAGTTTTGTCGATATTTTTAATAATCAACCTACTACAATATATGAGGATAATTTTACTTCGCATTTTCTTATTACTTAATGTTCAGCTTGCCTTCTGTCAATGGGAAAGTTTAAATACTGGCCTGAACGATGATTTAACAGGCGTTGTTTTTTTTGGTAATAATGGTTTGGTGTCTGGAAAAAAGGGACTTTATTATACAACTATTGGTGGACAAGGCGGTTCGAGCTGGAAAAGATTTGAGATAACAGATAACCCAGTGAATGCGACAATCTACGAAAATACCAGTTTTACACACTGTTATTCAAATCCTGCCGGCTCAGCAACAACAGGATTTGTTTATGCTTGCGGACAAAACACTCTTACGAAACAGGCTATTATAATAGAAATTGAATTGCCATCACTTAAATATAGTATTTTATATATAGGGAAAGAAGATTCTAAGTTAAATAAAATTGATTATGGTAGTTCTTATGTAGCTGTAGGAGATAAAGGATTGATAGTGAGGTTTAATCCGGGTGAAGTGATGGAAGTCAAGAATATAAGTACTGATAACTTTTCTTCTGTAAGTTTTTATTATGATAAGTGCAAAATTGGTAGTGATGGGAAAATATTATTTTTTAATTATTTTGATAGTAGTTATTCTTTTGTTGAAATGCTCACACCTGGCGTAGATAATAAAGCTGTTGTGTACGGATCAGGAACCTACAATACTGGTAGAAGTTTTTCTGTTGGTAATAAATTTTTATATTATAATACTTATAATGAACTTAGTTATAGTCATACAAATTATTTTGGAGGACCGTTGAACGCAAGATCTATTTCTGCAAGCTCAACTAGTGAGTATGTAGGAACTGATCACGGAATTTATCGTAATTCAGGTAATGTTTTAGAATGGCAGTCAACATCTTTAAACTATGCAATTAATTCTTTTTGGCAGCAGAGAGGCACTAATACAGTTTATGCAAGCGGAGATTTGGGAGTAATTTTAAAAACTACCAATGGAGGAGGAACCAGCATACCTTACGTTAAAATTTCAGATACAGTATTAGGAGGCTGCGCAGGAAATTATTCGCAATTAGATGCTATAGCAGGTTCTGTTTCGAGTTGTAAATGGTTTGTAAATAATGTTCAGGTTAATACTTCGTGCAGTGGGAGCTTGTCTTATCGTTTCAGTACTGCCGGTACTTATGAAATTAAGTATACAGTTAAGAATTCCTTTGGTGTTGAATCCACAAGTATAAAAAATATTTCTATAGTTTCAGTTCCTGTAATTAATTTACCAGTAACGGTCAGTGATAATATTTTGTGCAAAAGTGAATCAATAGATGTGAAAATTCAGAATTCTGAAAAAGATGTAGTTTACACATTAAAAAATGAAGATGGTACAAAATCATATGGAACAAGTGAACCTGGCAATGGACAAACAATTTCTTTTAAAACCACATTAATAAGTCAGTCCGGAAACTATCGTTTACAGGCTAAAAATGCAAACGCAAATTGTTATGCTAATTTTAGTGATAAATTCTATATTACGGTTGAAAAAACACAGGCAAAATTTCATGCTGATTTAATAAATGCAACACCTGGAGAAAGCGCTACTTTTTATCAAAAAGCAGTAGATGCACAAAATTATAAATGGGATTTTGCTCCCAATGCTTCGGTGGCGACTTCAAATGGAGAACAGGAAAAAGTAAGCTTTTCAAAAGAAGGAGATACAAAAATTAATTTGGAAGTTTGGTCAAATAATGGTTGTTATGATCAAATAGAGCAAAATGGACCATTTGTCTATAATGCTTCTCAAAACTCAAATGGCTGTTGGGCACTAATCAATGATGGAGTTGATTCTTCATGGAATAAATATGAATATGAAGGGATAGACCAGCTAACTCCTACAGAGGATGGTTTTTTAACTTGTGGAGGATTCAATGATCAAACCTTTGATTCGAAAATTGGATTAAAAGCTAATTTTAAAAATAAAATAGGAAGTTATTTAGCAAAGCATGATAGAGATGGAGCTTTAAAATGGATAGTATCTACAGAACAGAGTCCGTTTTCTGATGATAGAACTAGAGACGTAATATATTCTTCAGTCGTTGATCATGACGGGAATATATACCTGTCTGGTGTAAGTGAAGGATATTTTATAGACAATAAAGGAGAGAGAGTTAAGATCAACAATAGTTATAGCAACTACATAATTAAACTGGATAAGCAAGGTAAAATTATTTGGAAACTTACTACCGATGCTGGAAAATATTCGAATCAAAAATTATATATAGATAAAGAGAATAATTTAATTACAACAATTCTTTTGAGTGCTCTTTCGCCAAATAAGCATCATATTTATTTAAATGGGGTTGAATCAACTGTTATTGATCCGGCGATGAACTATTCAACAGCGGGTAATTTAACAATGCTAAAAATATCACCTGCCGGAGTTATTATTTGGTATACAGGGATTAGTCTTGGAGGTGTAAATGGAGGCGGAATTAATGATATTGGTTTTGATAATGATAATAATATTTATTTAGGAGGAAATTATAAAGACAACGCAATTTTCTATTCTGAGAGTAATACTGTTACACCTCAAGTTTTGACTGATTTTACCGGAAGCAGCTCTAAAATATTTTTAACAAAATACAATAAGGATGGTATTGTGCAATGGAAGATAAGAAGTGCTGCCAAAGGTGCTTTTTTTAATGATACTTACTTAAATTCAATGGTTACAGATAAAAACGGAGACAGTTATATTACTGGAAATAATGGGTGCAAAGATGCAAAAGCTGTTCATTTTTTCGAAAATAGTGATGGAACAACAACTCAAAAAAGCATAGGTGGCTTTTATTTAGCAAAAGTTAATTCTCTTGGAATATGTCAATGGATAACAGGAAGTCAATACGCTAATAGTGTAAATACTGTAGGTGGGAGTGTAATCATTAAGGATAATGATAAGTTACATATTATTGGTGAACTTTCAGGAAGTGGAACTTTTATCACAGGTGATGGGCAGAATTGTAATCTGTCAATGAGCTATTATGATTTCTTTTTAGCTACTTATGATTTATCAGGTAATTTAAAAAAGATAACTGCTAATGGAGATAATGAAAACCATGCTACTGTGCCTTACAAGGAAAAGTTTAATTTTTTCAAGGCTGAAGATGGAACGTTTTACTTAAGCAGTAATATGAGAGCAAATAATTACACTAGTTTTGGTAGCATAATAAGTACTAATGGTGTTGATGGAACAGTTATTCATTTTGATGAAGATTGTGGTATTGTCAAGTATGAAAATACTTTGTCAACAGAAGATTTTACAAAAAATTTAAATGCAGTTATTTATCCTAACCCAACATCGGGTAAGATTTCTGTCGATTTGGAAAGTTATGATGGAAATGCAAATGTGGAGATATACGACGCAAACGGAAAAAAAATGAGCGAAGAAAAAGCAGTTGATTTATCTAAAATTAATTTGACAATAAATGGCAGTCAGGGATTGTATTTTGTGAAAATTAAAACTGATAAAAAAACACAAACATTTAAAGTTTTAAAACAATAATACTGTTCATAAAATATAAAAAGACGGCTTCCATTTTCTGGAAGCCGTCTTTTTTATACTACTCTTGATTCTATATCTTCTTATGCATTCATCAAAGTCTCAATCTCATCCACTTCAATCGGAATATTACGCATCAGGTTAAAAGGTTCTCCTTTTTCCTGAACCACAACATTATCTTCCAGACGAATTCCGAATTTTTCTGCCGGAATATAAATTCCAGGCTCCACCGTGAAAACCATATTGGCTTTCATTGGTTCATGAAGCAATCCGTAATCGTGCGTGTCAAGTCCCATGTGGTGAGAAGTTCCGTGCATGAAATATTTTTTGTAAGCTGGCCAGTCCGGATTTTCGTTCTGGACATCGGCTTTGTCAATTAATCCCAAACCTAATAATTCAGAAGTCATGATTTTGCCCACTTCTATATGGTATTGTTTCCAAAGTGTTCCTGGCGTCAGCATTTTTGTCGCTTCGTTTTTCACTCTTAAAACCGCATTGTAAACTGCTTTTTGTCTCTCAGAGAATTTTCCCGAAACCGGAATCGTTCTCGTCATATCGCTTGAATAATTAGCGTATTCTGCCGCTACATCCAGTAGAATTAAATCTCCGGCCTTACATTGCTGATTGTTTTCGATGTAATGCAAAACGTTGGCGTTGTTTCCCGAAGCAATAATGGGCGTATAAGCAAAACCTTTAGAACGGTTACGAATGAACTCGTGAATCAATTCGGCTTCGATTTCATATTCCGTAACATTGGGTTTCACGAAAGGAAGCAATCTGCGGAAACCTTTTTCGGTAATATCACAGGCATGCTGAATCAAATCGATTTCTTCGCTTTCTTTTACAGAACGAATACGCTGTAAAATCGGGTTGCTTTTCGCCACATTATGTGCCGGATATTTTTCTTTCCACCATTTTACAAAACGGGCTTCGCGAGTTTCAGTTTCAACAGCTGCGCGGTAATGCTCATTGGTATTGATATACATCGTATCGGCATACGTCATCATTTCATTCAAAATTTTATGAAAATCCTGTAACCAGTAAACCGTTCTGATTCCCGAAACCTGAAAAGCACGTTCTTTGGTCAGTTTTTCACCTTCCCAAATCGCAATATGTTCGCTGGTTTCTTTTAGAAAAAGAATCTCCTTTTGGCTTTCATAAGGCGCATCCGGAAACAAAAGCAAAATACTTTCTTCCTGGTCCACACCGCTCAGGTAAAAAATATCCCTGTGCTGTGCAAAAGGCAAAGTACTGTCCGCACTAATCGGGTAAATGTCGTTTGAATTGAAAACGGCAACAGAATTAGGTTTCATTTCTGTCGTAAATTTTCTGCGGTTTTTTACAAAAAGATTGCTGTTTATTTGATGATATTTCATAATTGTTTCATTTTGGAACTTAGAATTTCAAAATTACATATTTTAAGTAATCAACGTAAAATTGATTTCTTAAAGTTTTATTATTTGTTTGGGAATTTTATTTGACACTAAATACTCCCGCAATAGTTATATGAGTTATAAAAAACACTAAAAAAGGAGTGCTAAGTTCCAGCCAGTATGCTGTAAAAGAAAATTGATGAAAATGATCTACAATCTCTATATCATTTAAAATGCAATAAAAAACAGAAGCAATACAGCAAAACGAAAAAGGTACGGAGAAACGGCATACAAAGTTTGGAGCAATAACTTTTACCTGTTCCAGAAAAATGAGTAAAAAGCAATAGACAAACGTACCAATAAAAGTAATTGGAACTCCAATGATTATGCCCATTGTCTGATTGAAAGACTCGCTTACGGATGAAACGATTATGAAAAAAGTAAGGGTAGCTGCTGTGGCACAAAACAAACTTTTCAGTACCGGATTTTGAACTTTCATAATCAATTACTTTTTTTTAGGTTTAATGATGAAATTAGTACCTTCTATTATGCAGAATTCAGGATTTGCAGGCGAGCAGTAATAAACCCAATCTGACCGGTCACTCCAAACTTCGCGTTTTATTTTCAAAGTATCATTTTTTATAAACAGATTGTAATAGGCATCCACTTGCAATAAATTAGCACCATGCTGGCTTAGCTTGTGTGTGTAAACAGGGACAATTGTTTTTTGTCCCTCATTTTTTTCTTCGGGTTCCGGGTAAACATAGATTTTTTTGCCATAAAGAGCGTACCATTTTTCGTCTATCAAAAAAATAGCTTTATCAAAAAACTCTTCAGTGTCGCCATTGTATTTTTTAAATACCGATTTAAAAAAATAAACAGAACTTGCTTTTTTCGACAATCGTTTAAACTCCTCAAACGTGCGATCAGCATCCCAGTCTGCTTTTGGATTTAATTCGGTATAGTCATGTCTTGTAGTGTCGTTGTCAATAATCCACGAGATGTAATTGTCTTCAGAAATTAAATATTTTTTATGGACTTTATAGTAATCAGAACTATTTACAATCAGGCTGTCAATTAGTTTTCCGTTAATATTGAATTTATAATACAATCTAAGCGGATCGTTATCATAAGAAAAACCATTTTTATTCGACTGTATAACCACCGTTTCAGAAATTGGCGAAAAGTAGAAGTTGGTGAGGTTTAAAAAGTCGTCCGGTAATTTTATAATCTCAAAGTGGTCTGATGTAGGTTTGTTTTCAAGGTATTTATAAGTCAGGTATTCTTTTGGCAAGCCAGGCTGTGTGATAAAATTTCTAAAAAAATAACCATACAAAATGTAGCATACCGTCAGCAATAATGAAATGCACACAAAATACAGGTTTTTTCTATAAAGGGTCATAGATATAATGGCAATTAATTTAAATCCAAATCTAAAACCTTTTTCGGATTATAAGGTTGTTTTTGTAGATAAAGAATTACAAATCTAATGGATATATAATTTGACTGAAGAATACTTTTAATCTTTTGGGCGTGTCCCAAGGGCCGGGCTTTCGGCTATATCTTTTATTCCGCTGTCGCTTCATAAAAGGATGCCGCCTCTATCCCTCACGCGAGTTTTGGTTTTATGAGAAAATTTATTGTTCACAATTGCAAATGTATTTAACAGTGTGATTTTGTATATTGTCATGATTTTGATTTTATAAAAATGAAAGAACTGCTAATTGAAAGTAAAGGAATAAGAACCGACAATATTTTATACCGCCTTTTGAGTTAAGAGAAGGAGATTTGGTCTTAATTCATTTGGATTGCCATGTTGCTTCTTCATATGTCCAAGAAAAATTAATTGCTATTTTGACGGGAAAAGAAAAACATAAAAATGTTAGGATTAACAAACCTCATACTTTTGTAAAACATTTTAGAGAATCAAGATTTAAAGACAGGTTTTTGCCCGCTACAGTAGGCGAATATTTATCTAAAAATGCTAATCCCAAAAGTGAATTTGCTAATAAGATCTATGAAATCGATTGGATTAATAAAGACATAAAAATAAAGACACTTGCTGGAAATCCTAGAAAATTAATTTCGTTGTATTCCGTATTATCAAAAACAAATAATATTATTTTTGATCTGGCGGCACAGGATTTTGAAGGTATGGAACATGTTGCTAAAATTGTAAAAGACGAAATAAGGAACAATGGATCAGCAATATTGATTGAGCAGAATGATTATTTGAAAAAGTACAGCACAAAATATATAAAAATTGAATGGTTTATAGATTTAGATGAATATGAAAAGAAATTTAAATTTTAAATCCAAAATCCGATAGCGCAAATTTGTTATTCGTTTCCGAAACTATAATCAAACCAGAATATGATATAATTCTATGATAAAACGTTTAGTCACTATTTTTTTTATAACAACAGTATTGTTAGTTCTGCTTCATGGATTTTTTAGAATATATGAAGTTTTTTATCCATCCTACTTTAATCAAACAGAATATACTCAAACTGTATTTATTGGAAATGGGAAGATACCTGAAAAATATGAATTATTGTTTTACGGATTTATTAGTTTTAAAGTTTTAACTGTTAGTATAATTCTGAGCGTTATTATTTGCATTTTTAAATTAATAAAAAGGTGAAAAATAAAACTTCTATGCTGTAACAAACTCCAATCCCACAAGTCTTTACAATAAACTAAAATTTATGAAACCAAAAACCATTTGCTTAATTGGATTGTTCTTTTTCGTTCTAAGTTATATTATGTTTTCAAACAGTGCTGCTTTTGAGTATTTCAAAAAACCTGTTGATTTTGCACATTGGTTTAATTTAATTGGGGCTTGTTTGCTGTTGTCATTCAATTATTTGTTTCCCAAAAACAGATTAAATTCGGTTGCATCTGTCTTAACCGCTTTTGGAGTTGTGGCACATATCGGACTTTGTACAATCGATTTTATCATGTGGAGTTATGGTGACAACGAAGCTGCAAAAGCTGCGTTGAGCGAACATTTAAGCAATACACCTTCCATTTTGTTTCCGTTTGTTGTTGTGGGGCCGTCGTTGCTTTTTGTAGGGTTGGCGGTACATGCTGCAAATTTTATCAAAACACATACAATAAGTGCTTTAATGGTAATTGTTGGTGCGCCGTTGGTAGGCGTTTCATTCTTCATATTAAAAAATGGAATTTTGATGTTGTTGAGTTGTCTGGTTTTTTCTTTAGGACTGACCTTACTTATTTGTAAGAATGATAGTAGTGATTTATAATGAAATTGATATATTTGAATTTCTAACGACTATCACCTTAAACCCTGTAAATTAATATGAATAAGATTTTTACCATTCTTTTTTTAGTTTTAACATTCAATTTATCAGCACAAAGTCAGCTTCAATTTGACAAGAAGTTTGTTGAGTGTGAAGATAAGTGGGTTGTTTTTCCGGCAGATAGTATTGGGAATTATAATTTCGGATTCATATATATTGATGCTCAGGCTGGTCTAACATTGGAATATGAAGGTTTTTTTAAAATTGATAAAACTGGAAAATTTATAAGTGATAGAAAAGAAAAAACAAGTTCGATGAAGTATCGGTTACAGCCAAACAATACTTTAGTTGCATTTATGCCAGAATCAAAATTTGACGAGTTACATATTCAAAAAATACCTGACTGGCTCAAAATTTATAAAGGAGATGAAAATTCAATAGGACATCTTTATAGATGGGGCTTTATGTATAACGGTTGGAATGAATGTCAAAAAGCTCTTGAATACCTTGAAAAAGCAAATAAAATTGATCCAGATTATAAGGGGCTTCGGGTTGAATTAGCTTTTTCTTATAATTATCTAAAGCAATATCAAAAAGCAGTTGATGTTCTAAAAATTGCTTTGAACAAAGATCCTCTTGATGCCTATACGAATAAGGAATTAATTTATGCTGAAACTAAAAATGGCAACATCGAGGAAGCGGAGAATGTATGTCGAAAAGTATTTAAAGAGTGTAAAGACAAGACTTATAATTCTGAAAATGCCTACAATATTTTACAAGCCTATTATACCAGGAAAGATATTAAAAATTTCAATAATTGGTTTGCAGAGGCAAATTCATACTTGATGAGCCATGAAAAAATTAAATCGCTTTCCGAGCAAATGAAAACTGAATTAAAACAATAATCCAATAGTGAAAAACCATTTAAAATACCTGATTTCACTCATTCTGGCTTTGGCCGTGATGACAGGCGACGGTATTTTGTGTTCTCAGTCTAATGCTCCCGAATATTATCAGTCATCTTATCTTGATTCAGGAAAAGAAATTGATCTGAAGAATATTCGGTTATACGTTTTCAATCGTGTAAAATCATTCGGCAAAACTTTATTTCCGATACTTTTAAGTTACCTTGAATTTAAAGAGCTTTTCAGTCTTCATACTAAGGTTCTTTTGCAGGTTTGCAACAATCTTCATCAAAACATAATTTCATTTATAAAGCAGTCTGTTTTTATAAACGAACATAGTATTTCAACCGACTTCAGAAAAAGTTTATACAACGCTTAAGGAATTTCTTCCTTAACAATTATGCTATTCAAAGCATAAGATGATTCATAATGTCTAATCATTTATCATTTTACAATGTATAAACACAATCATAAAAAAAGTTTAGCGCAATCTAAACAGCCGCTTCATTGGCTCAAAAGAAAAATTATTGTAATACTTACAGCCTTCATGTTAGGAATGGCAAACGGAATGCATACCGAAGATACCAGAATTAAAGGCAATCAAAATTATACAGAACAGCATAAGAAAGATTGATTTCAGCGGTTCACAATTCCAGAGAAAACCGAAGCAATTTCCGCTTCGGTTTTTTTATGGAGTTATTCAGAGAAATGCTAAATTTGAATGTTTGCATTTAGATTTACAACTCAGTAAACATCAATTGAATATGGCAGGAAAAACATGGAAGTTGAAAAAAGTTTTAAAAACAATCTGGATTACAACAGGTGTATTGTTTACAATCTGGCTGTTTTACTCTTATGAATCGGATGGTGTGGACAAGTCTTTTTTGCAAAGCAATGATTCGGTAAATGTAGAAGATGCTTCTGATTATTATGTATTTACGCCGAAAAAAGAATTCAAAAACGTTGTAATTTTTTATCCCGGAGCAATGGTAGAAACAGAAGGGTATGTTCCGCTTTGTCGAAAATTGGCTAATCAAAACATGAAGGTCTATTTGATAAAAATGCCATGGCGACTAGCTTCAAAAGGATATAACAAACCGAAAGATTTGCATCTTTTTGAAGATACTTCTAAAACCTATATTTTGACAGGACATTCACAGGGCGGAAAAATGGCAGCGCAGTTTGTCTATGAAAATCCTAAATTGATTGATAAACTGATCTTGATTGGAACTTCACATCCCAGGGATATTTCTTTAGCAGATGCTGAAATCCCAATCTTAAAAATTTACGGTTCAAAAGACGGTGTGGCAGATGAAGGATCTATTTTGAAAAACAAATCGAAATTACCAGAAACAGCAAAATTTTTAAAGATAGAAGAAGCAAATCATTGTCAGTTTGGTTATTATGGGTTTCAGTTAGGAGATGACAAAGCTGAAATTAGCAGAGAACAGCAACAGCAACAAACTTTAAATGCGATGGTTTCGTTTATAAAGGAATAAATCATTTACTCATTAAAACAATAGAAGATTATGGCATTAGATAATATTTCGAAAAAAGTGGAAAGTGAAATCGTATCAACCAGAATTGTAAACTTCGCCCAGGAACTTGTTTATTTGGCATGGACAGAGCCTGAACATCTGAAAAACTGGTGGGGTCCAAAAGGCTTTACCAATACTTTTAATGAATTTGATTTGCGTCCCGGCGGAAAATGGAGTTTTATTATGCACGGACCTGATAAAGGGAATTATGCTAATGAATGTGAATTTCTAAAAATAGAAAAACCAGATTTTCTGAGCTGGAAAAGATTTTCGAAACCACTTTTTCAGGTGGCCGTGTCATTTGAAGCCGTTTCAGATAATGAAACAAAAATTGTTTTTAAAATGATTTTCGATACACCGGAAGAGTGTAATAAATTGAAACCATTTGTAGTCGATAAAAACGAAGAGAACTTTGATAAACTGGAAACTGAATTGTTGAAAATGCTTTAACAAAAAAACCGAAGCAATTAAACTTCGGTTTTGGAATTTGGACTTTTTTAAATTGGAGCTTAATCCACCCATTTATAATAACGCGCCCCAACCAAAGTTGGAATCTCATTTTCGATTCGGTCTAAAACCCATTCGTTTTTTGGAGTTCTCACGCTTTGTTTTTGTTCTTTTTTGTGAAGGCTTTCGTAAGTTTCAAAACCAATTTCTACACTTTCTGCTAAGTTTTCAAAAAGTTTCACATTCACTAAAGCTGATTTCCATTCCGGCTGAATCGTTCCTTCAAAAACTTTTGATTTCGATCCGCTACCGTAAGCCAGAAATCCGAATTTAGTTCCGGCAACTTCTTTTTTGGTATCATAAAAATGTGCCAGCGTCGACAATAATCCCATGAAAATTGATCCGGTATAAAGATTTCCAATTAAAGAAGATGCTAATTCAGCAGGCTGTAATTTCTCGTTTACAAAAGTTTTGTAATCATCAGATTTTGCTACTTCTTTAATTTTACCCTGATAATCCGTAGGTGCAATATCACCAGCAATAATTTTATCAGTATGATCTAAAGCATAGATTTCGGACAGCATTCGACGACCCTGAAATGAATAGGGAAGGTGCATGATAATACTGTTCCACATATTGTATAACGTTTCAGTAGTGTTTTTTAGTTTTTTGAACGAAAAGTAGGCAGCACGCGTACGATCCATATAACATTGATTTGAATACTGACCATCAAAAACCGGCTGGTCTTTATGGATTTCGATTTCTGATTCTAAA
Organism: Flavobacterium salmonis; assembly: GCF_903819435.1. Classification (GTDB taxonomy): domain Bacteria; phylum Bacteroidota; class Bacteroidia; order Flavobacteriales; family Flavobacteriaceae; genus Flavobacterium; species Flavobacterium chungangense. The sequence goes on from NZ_CAIJDP010000062.1 coordinate 179,690, forward strand.
TTGTCAAACCAGGAGTCGTTATTTGTATTTTGTGTAATGGCTTCTTTCGAAAGACTTCTGTACGGTTTGAAAAAGTCAAAAACACCTTTTGTGCTTGTTGCCCAATTGTCATCAAAAGCAATGATTTTTGGGTTTGCCGTAATTAGCATGGCAACAGCTCCGGCACCTTGAGTGTATTCTCCACCGGAGTTTAAGTCGTATTTTGCAAAATCACTGGTTACTACGATTGCTTTTTTCGCCGGATTCAATTTTACAAAGTCAAGACAGTTTTGTAGGGCATCAACTCCTCCAATACAAGCGAAAGTAAAATCAACAACGTCACATTCAGCCAAGGTATCTTCGCCAAATTTCTGCTCCATTAAACTAATTAAATAAGAAGCAATTGGTTTCGAACTGTCAATCCCGCTTTCAGTACCAACATAGATTCGGCTTATTTCGTTAAGATTGATTTTATTGTCAATGATAAGTTTTGTCAGTGCGTTTGCTCCAAAAACTACAGTGTCCTGATGAACATCCGGGAAAGTCATTTTTAGTAATCCGAGACCTTTTTCGAGTTTTTCGGGTTCTATATTTCTGGCAGTGGCCAATGTTTTTATGGGTAAATGTATGTTGGCTACATCAAAAGAAATAGCATCAATTCCTGTTTTCATTTCATTTTTTTTGAAGCCCGTAAAGGTAAAGTTATTACAATGGAATGGCAATTTTTTATGCCTATAAAATTCTTGTTTGAAGGTACTTTTTGTGAAAACCAATCAAAACTTTAATTAAAATAATAATTTAGTAAAAATTTGTTATTTTTTTCGGTGTTGCATATTTTCTTAAATTAAACACCTTAATTATGTTTTTGAAAATTTTTAATATAAAATAATGTGTTATTTGTTTTTTTTATACGTAAAAATACGTATACGTAGTCTATTTTAAAATCATTATAAATAACAACGAAATGGTTGTAGTTGATGTCTATTTGCGCTATTTTTGCTTAATTTTTTAAAACAAACTACTTAAACAATTATGGCACAATCTGCACTATTGAATGCTTCCATTTTAAAGAAAGTGGCTATGGCTCTTTCGGGAATATTCTTAATCACGTTTTTAGCGCTGCATGTTTCCTTAAATTTTATTTCTATTTTGAGTGAAAATGTCTTCAATGAAGCTTCTCACTTTATGGGTTACAATCCGCTGATTCAGTATGTAATGCAACCAGTTTTGGCAATCGGTGTAATTTTCCATTTTATTATGGGATTTGTACTGACTATCCAAAACAGAGCTGCAAGACCAATTCCGTATGCAAATTACAACGGAGCTGCAAATGCTTCATGGAGTTCTAGAAATATGATTATTTCTGGTTTGGTTATACTTGCTTTCTTAGGATTGCATTTTTATGATTTTTGGTTTCCAGAAGTTGCCTACAAATATATTGCAGGTAATGAGCCAGATGCTACAAGATACTACGGAGAGTTAGTTCATAAATTTCATGATCCAATTCGTACAGGATTATACTGTGTGTCTTTTATCCTTTTAGGATTTCACCTTTGGCACGGTTTCGCATCTTCTCTTCAATCTGTAGGGATGCATAATAAGTACTCTCGATTTTTAAGTAAAGTGGGTTACTGGTTCGCAGTTGTTGTACCGGCACTTTTCGTAATTATCGCATTATTTCATCATTTCAATAATTAATATCAATTATAATGGCATTAGATTCAAAAATTCCACATGGCCCAATTGCGGACAAATGGACAGATTATAAAGATCATATTAATTTAGTAAATCCTGCAAACAAACGTAATTTAGATATTATTATCGTTGGTACAGGTTTGGCTGGAGGTTCTGCAGCAGCTACTTTGGCTGAGTTAGGATATAACGTAAAAGCATTTTGTTTTCAGGATTCACCAAGACGTGCGCACTCAATTGCAGCACAAGGTGGTATCAATGCAGCAAAAAATTATAAAGGTGATGGTGATTCGGTTTACAGATTGTTTTACGATACTGTAAAAGGTGGTGACTACCGTGCCCGTGAAGCAAACGTTCACCGTTTGGCTGAAGTTTCGGCAAATATTATCGACCAGTGTGTGGCTCAAGGGGTACCATTGGCTCGTGAATATGGAGGACTTTTGGATAACCGTTCTTTTGGAGGAACTTTGGTTTCCCGTACTTTTTACGCACAAGGACAAACCGGTCAGCAATTATTGTTAGGAGCTTATTCTGCAATGAACCGTCAGATTGGCCGTGGAAAAGTAAAAATGTACAACCGTCACGAAATGCTTGATTTAGTAATCGTTGACGGAAAAGCAAGAGGTATTATCGCTCGTAATTTAATTACCGGAGAAATAGAAAGACATTCTGCTCATGCTGTAGTTATTGGTTCAGGAGGATACGGAAATGTATTTTTCCTTTCAACAAATGCTATGGGAAGTAATGCAACAGCAGCCTGGAAAATTCATAAAAAAGGAGCGTTTTTCGCCAATCCTTGTTACACACAAATTCACCCAACATGTATCCCGGTTTCAGGAGATCACCAGTCAAAACTGACTTTGATGTCTGAATCGTTGCGTAATGACGGTCGTATTTGGGTTCCTGCAAAATTAGAAGATGCTCAGGCAATTCGTGAAGGAAAGAAAAAAGCAACGGATTTATCTGAAGCTGAAAGAGATTATTTCTTAGAAAGAAGATACCCTGCTTTTGGTAACTTAGTGCCTCGTGACGTTGCATCTCGTGCTGCAAAAGAAAGATGTGATGCCGGTTATGGAGTTAACAAAACAGGTGAAGCAGTTTATCTTGATTTTGCTGCTGCTATCGAGCGTTACGGAAAAGAAGCGGCTTATGTAAAGGGTTTAGATGCTAATGATAAAGCTTTAGTAACTAAATTAGGAGCTGACATCGTGAAAAGTAAATACGGAAACTTATTCCAAATGTATTACAAAATCGTTGACGAAGATCCATATACTACGCCAATGATGATTTACCCGGCGGTTCACTATACAATGGGTGGAACATGGGTTGATTATAACTTGATGACTACAATTCCGGGATGTTTCTCAATCGGGGAATCTAACTTCTCTGATCACGGAGCAAACCGACTTGGAGCTTCTGCCTTAATGCAAGGTTTGGCTGATGGATATTTCGTATTACCTTATACTATCGGAGATTATTTGGCTCCGGATATCAAAATGGGGTCAATTTCTACAGATTTACCGGAATTCGTTGAAGCTGAGAAAAATGTAAAAGATCAAATCGACAGATTTATCAATAATAACGGAACACATTCTGTAGATTATTTCCATAAGAAATTAGGAAAAATCATGTGGAATAAAGTGGGTATGGCTCGTAACGAAAAAGGATTAAACGAAGCTATTAATGAAATAGCTGCTTTACGTGAAGAATTTTACAGAGACGTAAAAGTTCCTGGAAGCGCTAACGAATTTAATCAGGAATTAGAGAAAGCAACTCGTGTTGCCGATTTTCTTGAATTAGGAGAATTGTTTGCGAAAGATGCTTTACACCGTAATGAATCTTGTGGAGGCCACTTCCGTGAGGAATACCAGACAGAAGAAGGAGAAGCACTTCGTGATGATGAAAACTTTGCATACGTAGCAGCCTGGGAGTACAAAGGAAAACCAAGTGATGCCGTATTACACAAAGAACCTCTGGTTTACGAAAACATTAAATTAGTACAGCGTAGTTACAAATAGCAATTAGTCAAAAGACAAAAGTCTTAAAGTCTAATGGCAATTGTCAAGTGACTTTCGACTTTCGGCTTTATGACCTTCAAACTAAAACAGTATGAAACTTACATTAAAAATATGGCGTCAGAAAAACGCCCAAGATAAAGGGGGAATTGTTGATTACCCAATCGACGGAATCGAACCGGATATGTCTTTCCTTGAAATGCTTGACGTTCTTAACGAACAATTAATCAATAAAGGAGAAGAGCCAGTTGCATTTGATCACGATTGTCGTGAAGGAATCTGCGGAATGTGTTCTTTATTCATCAATGGAGAAGCACACGGGCCAGACAGAGGAGTAACGACTTGTCAGTTACACATGCGTATGTTTAAAGATGGTGATACGATTTTTATCGAACCATTCAGAGCAAAAGCGTTCCCTGTAATTAAAGATTTAGTTGTTGACAGAAGCTCTTTCGACAGAATTCAGCATGCAGGAGGATTTATCTCGGTAAATACTTCAGGAAATACAATCGATGCTAATACAATTCCAATTAACAAAGACGATGCAGATAAATCATTTGATGCTGCAGCGTGTATTGGTTGTGGAGCTTGTGTTGCAACTTGTAAAAACTCATCAGCAATGTTGTTCGTGGGTGCAAAAGTATCTCAATATGCTTTGTTGCCACAAGGTAAAGTTGAGGCTACTGAACGTGTACTAAACATGGTTCACCAAATGGATTTAGAAGGTTTTGGTAACTGTACCAACACCGGAGCTTGTGAAGTAGAATGTCCTAAAGGAATTTCTCTTGAAAATATCGCGCGTATGAACCGTGAGTATTTAGCAGCAAGTTTAAAAGGATAATTGAATTTGCCTTTCAGGCTATTAATAATATAAAAACGCCGCGAGAAATCGGGGCGTTTTTTTGTAGTATAAATAATCTTAATATTTTGTTTATATTTGAAAAAAATGCTTTAGTATTTAATAAAAAAGCATCTGTAAAATCAATAAAAATATATGAAAAACAAATTACTATTATTGTTGCTAACTTCTTTTTTAATTGCTTGTTCAAGTGATTCATCATCAGATGATTCCTCAAATTCATCTTCTCACAAAATAAAAAAAATAGAAGAAATTTAAAACGGTGTCGTAATAAAAACAACAGATTATGAATACAATAGTACAGGAAACATTTCTAAAGTTACTGTAAAAGATCAGGCGAAATTTTACCAGACAACATTTAATTATGACTCGGGGAATAAAATGATTAGTTGGAATTTAAAACAATACTATATATCGAGTCCTTCTGATGTAATTGAGCAATTGAATTCGCTGGAATATACCAACGGACTGATTACTAATATTTGTATTGACCGAACAGAAAAAGAGTTGGGTTATGTAACAAATTCAGCTGATAGAATTAGTCAGAGCTATTCAGGTTCTAGTCTGACTTCTATAAAACATTATATCCAAATTACGGGAGGAGAGAACACATCATGTGATGAAGTTACAAATGTTGATAATGAGGAACTTTTTGAATACTCTAATGGAAATTTAATTCGTTATGAAGCACCAGGGTTAGGTTTCTTTGATGAGTATTATAAAATAGAATATGACGAAGGGAATAATTATTTATCAGGAGTAAAACCAGACGCATTTCGATACTGTTATGGAAGTCAGGTATCTGTCAATAATTTAAAAAAGATAAACATATATAATTCTGATACAGATAAACTCACGGCAACAGTTCAATTTGAAAACACTTATGATAAGAATAAAAACATTATAAAAGCTGTAGAAAAGTATTATTATACAGGCAGTTCAACTCCTTCTAATACAACAACGATTAATTATCATTATTACTAATCCAAAGTCAAAAACAGACCAAGGTTTATGTAGAAAAAATAACTGTTTTTAAAAGCGCATTCATTAATTTGGATGCGTTTTTTTGTACTATTTTTACATTCATTTAAATAATTGTAAACGAAATCATTTAAATGAAAAGTATTTTATTGGTAATAATGTTTGTTCTAAGTGTTGAAAATTATACTCAGGTAGCGGTTACTCCATCAGAACGAGGGGCTAATGAAGAATTTAAAAAAGGGCAATTAGAAAATTTTAAAACAACAACAACAGTTTTTGTTTTACCTGAAACGTACAAAAAAGAAGAATATGAAAAAATTTTAAAAGAGGTTTGGACGGTTACCTCTTTTAAAGTGGTAGATTTTAAAGATTTTAAGCATTTAGATTTTGTTAACGGGAGTTACTCGTTTGCTGAAATTTTTGGTGACCTTTTAAGAACTTCAAGTGGAACGATGTACCTTCATACTAATTTAGGGATAAAAGTTTTAAGTAAAGAGAAGTTTGAAAAAGAGTTTCGAAAGCTCAAAACCGATGACAAAAATTATGATAAGAAATTAAGAGATGTTATTAATGAAAGTTTATCATATGTAGCAAGAATTCCACTTTGTCCTACTAATGAATTCTTAAGGAATGCTTTAGGGTCTTTGGATCTTATGAAATTAAAATTCCCCGAAGAAAAAATGGGAAAATTATATGGAGAAATGTATGCTAAAGTAAGTTTTACAAATGTGAACTTAGGAATGCTTAAAAATTATTTTCAACAAATTAATCAAATTATTACTAAAGGTGAACATTGTGGGCTTTATGAAGATTTTGTTAATGCGAAAATAAAAAACTTAAAGGAAAGTATACTTTATATTCCTGAAGTTTATATGATGAAATATGATGCATGGAGATTTAGTGAAACGCTTAGAGATGAAAAAGAGATTAAGAAACTTTTAGAAGATTATAAATATAAGTTTCAGTTTATAAAAGATGAAGATTTGGAGAAAAAAATTTTAGATAATGAAGATATTTATTATTTAAGATATGTTAGTATGAATGGAAATAAATACTTACAAATTGTAAATGCAAAGTCTGGTGATCCTGCATATTATATTTATGATGCGATGAGTTATAATTTAAAAGATGATGATTTTAAGAAAATTAATAAAGCTATAGAAGCTAAATGATTTTAACTGTAAAGAGGACGTATTCATTAATTTGGATGCGTTTTTTTATCTTTATATAAAATTAAGTATTATGAAAATTGCACTTATTCAATCCAGTCTTGTTTGGGAAAGTCCAAGTGATAACAGAATTAATCTTGAGGCTAAAATAACCGAAATAAAAGCTTCTGTTGATTTGATTGTGCTTCCGGAAATGTTTTCGACTGGATTTAGTATGAATGCCTCTAAAATAGCTGAAACTATGCAGGGAGAAACTGTTTTGTGGATGCAGACTTTAGCGAAAAGCCAAAATTGTGCGATTGCAGGAAGTCTGATTATTTCTGAGGAAGATAAATTCTATAATCGGTTATTGTTTGTTTTTCCGACTGGAGAAATCCAATATTATGATAAAAGACATTTGTTTACACTGGCAGGAGAAGATAAGATTTATACTGCTGGGGCGAAAAAGCAGATTATTGAGTATAAAGGCTGGAAAATTTGCCTGCAGGTGTGTTATGATTTGCGTTTTCCTGTATTTGTCAGAAATGTAGAAAACTATGATTTACTCCTGTATGTCGCCAACTGGCCTAAGGTAAGGATAAATGCGTGGGACATTCTGATGAAAGCCCGTGCAGTAGAAAATCTTACTTACACAATTGGAGTCAACAGAATAGGTGTTGATGCGAATAATCATCAATATAATGGTCATTCGCAAGTTGTTGATTATTTGGGAAATTATATTTTAGAACCTCAGGAAAACGAAGGTGTTTTTATAGTTAAATTAGATACAAACAATATGCATGAAACCCGAAAAAAAATGGATTTCCTTAGGGATAAAGACAGGTTTGAAATTCAAGACTAAAAAGCAGTTTTCTTTCTCTTTTTTTCTGCCTTTTGCTTGTCCTCTTCCTTCTTTTTTTCTAGCTCAGGACTGTAAGGTATACTTAAATCCATGGATTCAATTTTGTCCCAATTGGCATGCAGATCAATTTCTTCCTGATAATAAAAAACTTCCTCAGCATATCTTTTCTCCAAATAATTACCAGGGTCATATCTTTTGTTGTTGTTATCATCATAAATTATTCGGACTGAATATACACTTGGTTCTAAAAGCAGAAAATCAAATTTAGTCTTGGATTCAGAATAATCACTGGCTAACACAATATCCCCTTTTTTATTGGTTAGTTCAACAATAATCGGGAAACGTTTTACATTTTGTAAATTCAGCGTAAGATTTCCGTACTCTTCTATTTCACGTGTGTTCAGCTTATAGGATAAAGTATCATTAGATTTTTCATTAAGATCGGTTAAAGCACCTGGTAAAAACGTGAAATTATATTTTTGTGCGGGTTCTTTTTTAAAATCGAAATATAGTTTTTGTTCAAACTCATCATATTCTGTTGTATAAGGAACTGCAGTTGAATCTTTATTAACTAATTGTATTTTGGACTTATCAAATTTGATAAGAGGAGTTGCAGTTTCAAGAGTAAATTTGTCTCTAAAATGTATCACACCATTTTGTAAAGCAGTAATATTCAGAGAGTCTTTTTTCTGGTTTTTGATTTTAAAATTAAACTTTTTCTCATAGTTATCTTTACTGATTTCAAGTGATAATGAATCTGCTTTTATTGGTTTGTACCAAACTTGCAGCGAATCCTTTTTTGGAAATTGCGTTATGATAGTTTCAAGAACTTCATTACCGTTTTTAAGTACAATTTTAGGTTTCGAATCTTTAAAGTTTTGTTTTCCTTCATACGGAAGCAATAATCGGTTTCCGGATGCCTGAATTGGTTTGAAAGCCTTTAACGGAAGCCTTTCCTTAAATAATTCCAATTCAAAAACCGTATCATTAGGTATAGTTATAGGCTGTTTAAAAAAACCAATTTTATCATCCTTTGGGTTAAATTTATTGTTGTTCCCTTTGTCTTTTAAGGCTACTAAAAGATATTTTCCTGCTTTTAGATTTTCTAGTCTAAAAGTGGTTAAGCTGTCTAAAGTATTGGTTATATAACGTGGATTTTCTTTATAAATAACAGAATCTTTAAACTTATCATTAACCTCATAAAGCATAACAGTTACAAAATTATCGACAGTTTTGTCGTATGAATCTTTGATTTTTCCGTTTACGGCAAGAGAATCAATATAAGTTCCTGTTGAAAATACATATTTGAATTGATTATACGGATTTCCTTCGTTATTATCTGCAATACTTTGCCCGAAATTCAGACTGTAAGTTGTGTTAAGCTTTAAAGTATCTAAAATTTTTATATTGATAAATTTACTTGCATTTGTAGGTGTAATAACAGGCGGATTTTTCATTGGTGGAGAAATAATCAACTGTTTATTGGCATTTTTAAGTTTTACATATTCATCAAATGTCAGAATGATTTCATCGGCCTTAAAGTCAGTACTGAAATTTTTAGGAGAACTTGATTTTAAAATAGGAGCAAGTGTATCTTTTAAACCTCCGGTTATGCTGCCGCGCTTTGCGCAACTTATCATTAAAAATACCAATAAAAAAGTAAAATATTTTAAGTTGTTTTTCAACATAACGATTTGTGATTTAATTCCACAAAATAACAATTATATTTGCTTTAATCGAAATTTTTTATCGTTTTATTAGGTTTTAGAAGTTTGCGTAATGTTGTTTTTAAATTTAATAAAAAGTTATATGTGCAAAATTACAAACGGCATATAATTTCTTACATTTGGCTTCAATTTAATTTACAGGTTTTGAAAAAGATTTTCTTTTTAGTATTGCTTTCCCTTTTGTTTATTTCGTGTAATGAAAATACTAAACCGACTGTTTCTTTTTACTATTGGAAAACCATTTTTAAATTATCTGAAACAGAAAAAGAAATTCTCCGGGGAAATAATGTCCGTAAAATTTATATTCGTTATTTTGATATTGATTTAAATCCAAACGATACAAATCCAATTCCTGTAACTCCAATTCGTTTTCAGGAAACAATGAATAATTTTGATGTTGTTCCGGTAATTTACATCAAAAATAAGGTAATGCTAAAACCGAACATTGATATTGAAGATTTAGCCAAGAAAACTGTTCGATTGATAAACGAAATCAATTCTAAAAATAAAATTTACAGTAAGGAAATTCAAATTGACTGCGATTGGACACTTACAAGTAAGGAAAATTATTTGAAGTTTATTGATATATTCAAGAAGTTTTCAGGAAAGAAACTTTCAGCAACAATAAGGCTTCATCAGATAAAGTATTTCAAAAAAACAAAGATTCCCAATGTAGATTCAGGAATTCTGATGTATTATAATATGGGAATCGTGGCTTCGGATTCTTTAAATTCTGTTTATGACAGGAAAATTGCTGAACGTTATCTTAAAAGTTTAAAAAAATATCCTCTACATCTTGATTTTGCTTTGCCAATATATTCCTGGGCTGTTCATATCAAAAATCATAGAGTAGTTGGATTACGGTCAAAATTAAATATTTCAGAACTTAAAAAAGATGGAAATTTCAAACAAATAAGCTCTGTTTTTTTTAAGGTTATACATTCTAATTATAAAAACGGCATATTTTATGAAGAAAATGATGTGCTGAAAATAGAAGCCATTTCATCAGAGGATTTAATCGAAATGGCGGAAGATCTGAATGACAATAGCCCTCAAAAACCAAACGAAATTATTTTTTACGATTTAGACGAATACAATTTAAAAAACTATGAAAAGAATATTTTTGAACAAGTTATTTCTTGTTTCTAGCGGCATTTTACTTTTTGCTTACAGTATTATTTACGCTTGCGCAGATGGTTATGACTGGGATTATTTTGGTTATAATTCAAATTTTACCCCGGAAACATTTGCAGATAAATCGTATTCGCCGCTTTTTTTATCAGGTGATATTTTCTACGGAATTAGGTTTGATAGTGAACACAATTCTCGTTTTAATGACAACATAAAATCAGATTGGGAAACGTTTTTAAAAGGAAAAGCAGATGCTCCAACAGTAAAATATTTCATGATTGGTCTGGATGACGAGAGATCGTATGAAAAACGAGATAAACGGCCAGAAAATAAAGTTGAGATTGAGCAGCTTCATGTTTTTTATAAAACAAAAAAAGAGAATAAAGCTTCGCTGAAATGGGGTAAAAAAATTAGTTTGAAAGATAATAAAATAAAGAGTTTTATTGAATTTCTATATTTAGCTCAAAAAATAGAAACTGTTTCTTTAGGCGATAGTTATTGGAGTTATGAGCCGGTTGTCGCGAAAACATTTGATGATGCAAAAATGATTCAGTCGATCGAGAATGTTTACAATACGACCTCAGATCCCTTTCTGAAAAACCGATACTGGTTTCTGACAATGAAGGCGCGTTTTTATAGTACGGACAAACAAAAAGCGATTTTGTTTTTTAATAAAACTGAAGCTAATGTTGTTAAAAATACCTTGTATTATCGTGCACTTGCTTATGTGGCAGGTATCAATTATAAACAAAAAAAATATGCAGTTTCTAATTATTTGTATGCAAAGGTTTTTGATAAATGCCCAGAAATGAGAGTGGTGACGGCATATTGTTTTAATCCAAAAAGTGAATCCGATTGGAACAAATCATTGGCAATGGCCAAAAATAATAAAGAGAAAGCTGCTCTTTGGGCCATTCACGGTTATCATAAAGATGAAAAACAGGCTATTGAAAAGATTTACGAACTGGATCCGAAAAGTGAACACTTAAATTATCTCGTAACGCGATTGGTTAATAAACAGGAAGAAGGTATAAATAATTCCTTTAAACAGAATGCCGGAGAAAATCTTCCGATGAAAGAACAGTCAATCGAAGAAAATAGAACTGAAAATTATGCAAAACTGGATAAAAATGCATTTGATTTAATTGCTAAAATTTCCGCTGCAGGAAATACAGAAAGACCTTATTTGTGGGATATTGCATTAGGGTATCTGCAAACATTAAAAGGAGATTTTGCAAATGTAGACAAGAATTTTGATAAAGCCGAAAAAACACTTCCAAAAACTGAACTGGCAGGTTATCAGTTAAGATTGTTAAGATTTGTAAATAATATGAGTAAAATTGATAAACTTACAGATAAAAATGAAAAAACAATTCTGGCTGATTTGAATTGGCTTTATAATGAACTTCCAAAAAAATATAGAGGACAGGAATTTCGTTATGAAAATGCAGTACAATGGAGCAAAAATTATTTAGCAGTTCTGTACAGCGCAAAAGCAAATCCTGTAATGGCTGAACTTTTTGGTTCTTCTAATTATGGATATTGGAGTTCGGGAAGCACTTTTTATAACAATGAAAAAGATTTGTTAGACATGAAAGCATTCCTGAGTAAATCCAATAAAACCGAAATGGAGAAAATTGCTGCCGGAATTTATCCTTTAAAATTAAAAGATATTAATAACTTTCAGGCAGTTCAGGCCACTTATAAGAATAAAATTCCTGAAGCTATTGTTTTTATGCAACAGGCAGATTCTGTTCAATATTTTACTTTTTCAGGAAATCCGTTTAATGGAAATATAAAAGACTGTCATGATTGTGATCATGCGGCGTATCAAAAAAAGAAATATACCCAAATCGAATTTTTGACTACCATAAAAGCGATGCAGCATAAAATAACTCAAAAGGAAGATGTTTACACCAATAGTTTGTTGTTAGGAAACGCATTTTATAATATTACTTATTTTGGAAACGGAAGAAGCTTCTATGAAATTAGTATTTCAAGTGAAAATACAGGGGCTTATTCTTGTGATGTTTCTAAAATGTATTATAAAAAAGCATTTGATGCAGCAACAACTAAAGAGCAGAAAGCAAAATGTATTTATATGATGGCAAAATGCGAACGAAATGAATACTACAATACCAAATATAAAAATGTTAGCTGGTGGGACAGACAGGATGATAAAGTGAATTTTATTGCCTGGGAAGGATTTAAGACATTAAAAAAAGACTATTCTGATACGAAATATTATGAGGATGTAATCGCTGAATGCAGTTATTTTAATACTTATGTCAATCAATAATTAAAAAGTTTTTTTACTCATGAATTTTATATTATGGTGAATAAAATTGAACATATAGGAATTGCAGTAAAAAATATAGATGAAGCCAATATTTTGTTTGAGAAATTATTGGGTGTTCCGTCTTATAAAACAGAAATTGTGGAGTCAGAAAATGTAGTGACTTCTTTTTTTCAAACCGGAACAAATAAAATTGAACTCTTAATGGCAACAGACCCCGAAAGTCCAATTGCAAAGTTTTTAGAAAAAAAAGGAGAGGGAATTCATCACATTGCTTTTGATGTTGAAGATATAGAATCAGAAATTGTAAGGTTAAAAAGTGAAGGTTTTGTTTTGATAAATGAGAATCCAAAGCCTGGAGCAGACAATAAAATAGTAGTTTTTCTGCACCCTAAAAGCACAAACGGCGTTTTAGTAGAGCTTTGTCAGGAAATCAAATGATTTTTAAGATTGAATAATTGGTTGATAATCAATTTAATTTTAAATAAGAATCGTTAATATTGAAATTAAGTGCAAATGATAGTCTAAAATATTTGGAGCAAATAAAAAATAGTAGTAATATTGCATCCTCAAACCGGTCCTATAGCTCAGCTGGTTAGAGCACCTGACTCATAATCAGGTGGTCCCTGGTTCGAGCCCAGGTGGGACCACATAGAAAGTTTGTAAAGCCTTGATAATCCTAGAGATTGTTAAGGCTTTTTTATTAGAGCTCAAACATATGCTCAAACTTCTTCGGAAAGCCTTACCACCATTGACTTTTATATACAATATATGTTTTTCAAAATAAAATTTAAAATGATATTGTTAAGTCAATATTACATGAAATTAATAGATCAAATTAATAATACAGAAACAGAGATAATGACATCTCAAAAGGATGTAACTGAAAAATGGTTAAACGCTAAATCGAAAGTGAAAAATAATGTTGTAGATTGTAGTAATAATTCTTTTGAGTTTACAAAGTTTATAGATAAAAAATAATTATTTGGCTCTCCACTAAGCAATATATTGTTAACAAGTTTATTAGTCATTACGGAAAGTCCTTTTTCAAAAGAGGACTTTTTTAATTAAGTTTACACAGGAATCTCTTTTAAAAACTAACTGATGGTTAAATAATTTATTTTGTGTTTTATTGTTTGAGATTTAAAAATTATGAGTTATCGAATCTAAAAATTTAATGTAATTATAACTAATCAAATGAGTAATAAAATTAAGAATATATCAATAATAATAAATCTTCTGATTTTAGTTTTGGCAATCTTTTGGATTAAGAAATCTAATTTTGATTATGAGCCAATTACTGTTGTTTGTGGACAATCGTTATCTTTAATTGTATTGGTTTTTGGCGAATCTATACAAAATAAATTTTTTGTAAAAGATGTTTCTAAATCAAAAGTGAATTTTGATATTGATAAAGAAGATAAAGGAGAGTATAATATTTCTAATATTACTGATAGTTCAGAAATAAGAATTAAAAAAAGATAAATGGTTATTGATTTTTTTAGAAATCTTTTTAAACAAAATACTAAAAATGAAAATATTGAAGTTAAAAACTTAACTAATTCTAATGTTTTTATTTTACAAACTACTTCTGATAAAGATATAGTAGATATATCTTCTATATTAAAAAACAATCCCTATAATAACATTGTAATCAACAATCCACATTCATATAGTGGCTCGTTGGCTACACTCTCTAAAAACATAAGTAGGAGAGCAGTAACCATAGAAAAAATTAAAGCAGAATGGGGAGAAAAGACCTGGCTAAACATATATGGGGGTTATGATACAGGAAAATCACAGTTGTCTTTATTGTTAAGTGAAAACCTAAATAATAATAATTGCTTAAGTTATAACTTTAAAGATTTATCAGATAACGAATTTAAGAATATTATAGTATTAGTTTTTAAAGAAATATTGACTAAATATTTTGAAAATGAAAATAGTAAATTAATAATTTTTGATGATTTACCACAATTAGGATTTGATGATAATATAAACAAACTTTTTATTGAATTATTGAATTATTGTTTGGTAAGTAATATAAAAATATTATCTACATCAAATTTTAAGATTAATAATAAAATTATAAATCCAATTAAAGATAATTTTATTGAGTTGTCTATTCCACTGCTTAATAAACAAGAGATAGAAGATATAATCTCGACTTATACTGAAGAGTCAAAATCTTTAAAATATTCAACAATAATTAAAAGCATTTCAGAAGGCTATCCTGTTTTTGTACAAATAATTTGTCAATACTTAGAAAATAGTGAGTGGACTATTCCATTAGATGAATTTACAGATTTTTTTTCTGGGAAGGCATTTACTGAGTTAAATGAAGAAACATATCAAAAATTACTGCATACTACACAAAACGAATCTGCAAGAGAAATTTTATATAGATTAAATATTGTTTTAGGTACGATATCAAATGATACGATTGAAATTATAAGTAATGTGAATCCTGCGATAAATTCGCCCTATGAAAAAATAAATAGTTTGTCGGGGACATGGTTGCAAAAAAACGCTGATGAAACGTATTTTATATCACCATTGATTAAAAATTTAGGAACTAATAACGTATTACAAGAGACAAAAAAAGAGATAAATAATAGATTAGCACAACATGTCTTATCTAAAAAAAATCTTTCGCAATATGATTCCCAAAGAGCAATGAATTATTTTTTAGCAGGAGAATCTTATGATGATGCTGGAATGATAATGATCATGGCATTACAAACATATTTTAAATATCCTGAAATTTTCACTGATACTATTTTTGGAAGCTTTTGGGTTAGTACAAGTCTTCCTGAACAAATGAAGTCTTTAACAAAATTAGCTATAAGATTGCTACAATTACACATTTTTAACGATTTGCAATTAAAAAAGCATCCTAAATTTAGTTTGGAAAATAAAGTTTTAATAAGAGAGGATTTAGAAAATATAATTAAAAGTAACTCAGATTTACAGATTGAAATTATTAATACTTCTACATTAATATTATTTAAGAGTTATATTCTGGATGATGTAAAAAAAGCACTTTTGTATTTGGAATCTTTAAATGAAATTGACTTTAAAGATTTTGAAGAATCTGAAGAGAATTTATATAACAACTTGTGGGTGATTTTTGATAAGATAATTTATGATGATGAAATAGAAGCATGGTTTGACTGTTTTAATAAAATTGGTAAAGAAGAATCTTTCTTCGACCATAGTAGGATGCATCTTTTTTCACGAAGATTATTTGATAATATATTAGAAAAAGAAAATAGTTGGGAAGAAAAAATGCAATCTATTGAATTTGTTGAAGCGAAAGCAATAGAAAATAATTTACAAATATTAGGGGCATATTCTGTAAAAACTAACATATTTATAATTGCTGAGAAGTTAAATAAATTATCTGATGCGGAATTGTATTATGAAAAGGTTAAAAGCAAATATGTATCGCAAGAAGCTATATTTTTAATAAAGGACGAGCTAGGAAGACAGCAATTTTATAATGGTAAAAAAGACGAAGCTTTATTAATTCTTTTAGATATTGAAGCAATAAATATTTCTGTAATAACTAAACTTGATACCTATTTAACTATTGCGAAAATATTTGGAGATAAAGATAAAGTTGTCGCGCACGAATACACAAAGAAAGCTCTTGAATTTGCACAAAATGAAATAAAAGTCTCAAGACTTTCTATTGCTAAGTTATGGGGAGAATATGCAATATCTTTTTGGTTATTAGGTGATTCTAAAAAGGCTATTTATAATCTTGCAGAGTGTTATGAATTATTGCTAATAGCATATAAAGAAATAGATGATTTTGCTGATATTAATGATTATAACATTGTTGTAGTACAAATTGGTAATGCCTTAAATTATATATTCCAAATTTTAAGTTTTAATAGACCGCCAGAAAAATCACAAAGTGGAGATTCCTATGTAGTGCCTTATCGAGGGATTTTAAATAATAATTATAATCCGGTACTGCTTAAAGAATGGTATTATGATGAAAGGAAGTATTTGAATGTTTTTTTATTAATACAATGTTTTGAATTCTATAATGATAAAGATAATGCAGTGAAATGGGCCAATAAAGCTTTTGAAATGGATAAAGAAATTTTCTTATACAATTTCAAAAACAGTTTAAGAAGTTTTGTTGTTTATAAAATTTTGCAAAATAAGTATCAGGAATCTGCGGAAATTGAAAAAGAAATAACTGATTATGAAGACACTGTTAATATTGGAATGGCTGATGAGTTGCATAACAGCCAACAGAAGCAGATGTTTTTAAATATGTTGGAGAGACTTCCTTCCAATAAGGATAAAGATTATTATTATCTCACGTACAATTTAATTCCAATTTTATTAAAAGAACTAACTTTAATTATTGAGAATAAGAATACTGAAGAGCAATGTGTAAAAAATATAAAAGAGCATTTGTTTAGGAATGATTTTCTATATCAAGATAAAGATGTGATAACAAACATATATTACATTTTAGATAATTTTCCAAGGGATTACATTAGCAGTAGAAAAATAATTGATTGGGTAAATGGAATTGAAAATGAAAATAAGAAGCCTTTACAAATAATATGCTACCTAATTTGTTCCTTGAAAGCGCCATCAAGAGAAGCTCTTAAAATACATTTGGCATTAATGCCTTATTTGGAAAAAGCAATTAAAGGATTTTCAGAAGGTACATTGTTGTTTATACTTTATCCATTCGTAAGTAGATTTTGGACAACTCGAATTTTCACTAATCCTCAAGATTTTTATTTTCTTGACTTGTGGCATAAAAACTTAAATAAGAGTATTGAGGTTAAAAATAAATATAAAGTAATTTCATTTTATTCTTTAATTTGTATGCACATGGCTTACAGACCAGATATAAATGAACAAGATTGGATGCAAGAATATATAGATTATGTTATAAAAAATAAATAATTTTAAGTGATGCTCAAACCCACATACATGGATAAGAGTCCATAGTAATGTATTTTTGATTTCTTGTGTAATGAAAGCTCTAAAATTCCATATGTAACTCTTTATTAGTTATATAATTGAGATACAGGTGGGACCACTTAAAAAAAGCTTCATAATTTTTTATGAAGCTTTTTTTTTAGACGCTATTTTTTTTGAATAAAAAGCAATACATTTGTTGCAGATTTAGTGGAAGAACCATGCTTTCATTAATTACAAAGAACATTTTTAAGTTTATACTAAGATCTAAAGTATTTGTTTCATATGAAAATGATAAGTAAAATTGTAATTGTGTTTCTGATGTTGTTTAGTGTAATAACTGTATTTGCTGCGCCAGAACCACCAAATCCATCTACTGCTAAGGCGGCTAGTACAACTGCGACCGATCCTTTTCCTGAAACAGATATAGATGATAATTTGATGTTATTAATGTTTTTTGGACTTTCCTTAGGTGCATTTGCAATATATAAACATAAATTAAAAACAAAAGCTTCAGTTTAAACTGAAGCTTTTGTTTTTTTAAATCGTTTTATTACTATTTATTTATTGAATAGAGTCTCGAAATGTATTTTCCAACTACATCAAATTCTAAATTTATCTTCGTTCCTATTTCGAAATTTTTAAAATTTGTATTTTCAAAAGTATAAGGTATTATTGAAACACTAAATTCGTTTGTTTTAGAGTTTACTACCGTTAAGCTAACTCCATTTACGGTTATTGAGCCTTTTTCAATGGTTATGTTGTTCAGGTTCTTCTCATATTCAAAAGTATAATTCCAACTACCGTTGGCTTCTTCGATTTTAATACAAGTACCGGTTTGGTCTACATGACCTTGTACAATATGTCCGTCAAGTCTGTCGCCAAGTTTCATTCCTCGCTCAAGATTAACTACGTCACCGGTTTTCCAGTCCCCAATATTTGTTTTTAAAATCGTTTCCTCGATCGCTGTTACAGTATAAAAAGAATCTTTTACAGCGACAACTGTGAGGCAAATTCCGTTATGAGATACACTTTGGTCAATTTTTAATTCGTTTGTAATAGAAGAATCAACTGTTATATGAAGATTATTTTGGTCTTTTTGTATTTCGTGAATCCTTCCTAAGGTTTCTATAATTCCTGTAAACATATTGCTTTTGTTTTACTAAATGTTAATTATAAGGCAAAGTTATAATTAAAAAGCGAAAGCAGATGTCAGGAAAACACATTTGCCGTCCTGGCTTCCTTCTTTGTTGATAAATATTTCTGTTTTCCAGAATTCCTCATTTATACTTAGTACGCTTTTTCGTATTATTGTAAGTTTTAAGATTTCAACAATAGTGCTAGTAGTAAATTTTCAAAAGATCAAACAATTGACATCTGGTTGTCAAAAATGACTATTGGAAAAATCATTTTGTAAAGAGATTTGCTGAATTTGATTTATAGATAAAAAATATAAAATTTAAGATATTGCAGGAACTGATTTAAGTAAAATATTTTTTGAGTTTAAAAAAAAACAGGATTGATTTTACTCAACAGCATACTTGCCGACTAAAAATACATACCATTGAAAATAAATTATGAAAATTACAGTCACCTTTCTTTTGATCTGTGGCTTACATTAATAAAATCGAATCCTGAATTTAAGCAAAAAAGGAATTTATTGTTTCAGGATTTTTTTGAAATCGAACAACCAATTGAAAAAGTCACTGAAGTTGTACGATATTATGATGTTCTGTGTAATAATATAAATGAAAACACGGGATTAAATATAGAAACATTCGAAATATATTATTTAATTTTAGGAGCTCTAAATGTAAATCTCAGTAATTATGGAACCGAGAAGCTATCTCAGTTTTATAATCTCACAGAAGAATTGTTTTTAGAAAATAAACCGGTTTTAATTTTTACGGATATTCAAAAAATGTTTGATAAAGTTACCAGTGAAGGAAAATCGATCAGTGTTTTGAGTAATACGGGTTTTATTAAGGGTTTTACATTACGAAAATTATTAAAATATTACGATCTGCTTGATTATTTTAAGTTTCAGATTTACTCGGATGAAGTTGGGTTCTCTAAGCCGAATATAGAGATCTATCAATTGGTGTTTGATGAAATTAATAAATATAAAAAAATAGAGAAAAAAGATGTTTTACATATTGGCGATAATAGTGTTGCCGATTATAACGGAGCATTGAAATTTGGTTTTAACGCTCATCTCTTAAAAATATAACAGTGAATAAAAGTTACAGTTTATACAAAATAACAGAAAAAGAAAGCTGCCCATTTACGGAAGCAGAATACAGCAGGTTTAAATTTGGAGATAAGTTCTTTGCAGAGAAATTTGCAGAAGAACTCTTTGACGGATTTGTGGCACAATTTAAAGACGTAATCTTATCTGAAAAAGATATTGTAATCTTACCCAGCCCTTATTTGTCTATTCCTACGGCATCCAATTTTTTATGCTACTATTTTAAAAAAGAGCTTAATAGCTTCTTGTTTAAAAATGGTAAAAAAGCCTGCATTGAATCTAAAATTTACAGAAACCAAACTTATGTAACAGATTATGGAAATTTGGATTTTGAACAGCGTATTAAATTAATTTCTAATGATACGTATTATATAGATCGTAATTTTATTGAAGGCAAACTTTGCATATTTGTTGATGATATCAAAATAACAGGAAGTCATGAACATACCGTAAATAAAATCCTGGACCAATATGAGGTAAAGGGAGATTTTGTGTTTGTGTATTTTGCAGAATTAATAAACAAAGACATTCATCCCAAAATAGAAAATCATTACAATTATTTTGCTGTTAAAAGTGTAGAAGATATTGTTTCAATAGTAAATAGTGAAGATTTTCAATACAACACCCGAATCGTAAAATTTATTTTAAGCATGGATGATAAACAGTTTGCTTATCTGATCTCTAATATTTCAAGAAAGAAAAGCAACGAATTATTTCATCTTGCGATAAGTAATAATTACCATCAAATTTTAGAATATAAAAAGAATATTAACGTAATAAAAATAGATTAGACTATGGCTATCAATTTGCAAAAAGGACAAAGGGAAAATATAAATGCACCAAAATTTACTATTGGTTTAGGATGGGACACGAATAACAGCAGTACAGGTTCAGGTTTTGATCTTGATGCCTCTGTTTTTATTCTGGGTGATAACGGAAAAATTTTATCTGATTCACATTTTGTTTTTTACAATAATTTAAAATCACCGGATGAAGCTGTAATACATACGGGTGATAACCTGACAGGAGAAGGAGAGGGAGATGATGAACAGATTAAAATTGATTTAACAAAAATCAATCCGACAGTAAAGGAAATCTGCATTGTTGTAACCATTCATGATGCTGTAAGCAGAAAACAAAATTTTGGTCAGGTTCGAAATTCATTCATTAGAATTGTGGATGACAGTAATAATACAGAATTGGTTAAATATGAACTAGAAGAAGATTTTTCGATAGAAACAGCAGTTGAATTTGGAAGAATATACAATAAAGACGGACAATGGAAATTTGAAGCCATTGGAGTTGGAATGAAAGGCGGATTAGAGGATTACTTAAATAAATATAACTAAGATATGGCAATTAATTTAGAAAAAGGACAACGTATAAATCTTGAAAAAAGTAACGGTACAAAATTACAAAACATTTGTGTTGGAGTAAATTGGGGAGCAATTGAAAAAAAGGGATTCTTTGGGACAAAAAAAGAAGCAGTAGATTTAGATGCAAGCTGTGCAGTTTATGATGATAAAAAAAATCATATTGATTCAGTAAATTTTAGAAAACTGATTTCAAACGACCGCGCAATTAAACATAGTGGAGATGATTTAACAGGAGATTTAAATGGAGATGACGGATTAGATAACGAAGTTATAACCTTAGATTTTTCTCAATTAAGTCCGGCAGCTAATCACGTAGCGTTTTTTATAAATAGTTTTAGAGGTCAGGATTTTAAAGATATTCCATTTGCTTCTATTCGCATTTACGAAGGGACACCAACCAAGGTTAGTCAGGAATTTGCACGTTTTGATGTTGCAAACGATGCTACTTTTGCCGGAAACGTTTCTATGGTTTTAGGTGTTTTTTACAAGAGAAATGATGAATGGAAATTTAGTGCAGTTGGTGTACCAACAAACGATAAGAAACTAGAGCAGACAATCGTAACAATTCAACAGAATCACTTATAGTCATGTCAGAAAATCAATTAGTTACTCAGGAGAATTCTGCTTTAATTGATAAGGATGGAAATGTAAACTTAGCTTCGATTACAGAAGCTGATGTAAATAATTACAAGTCTATTTCTAATCAGTTAAATGAGAATGATGCCAATTCAATTCTGAATTATGGTGCCGAAATTCAAAACTCTATTGCAAAGCAGAGTGATACTTTCTTAACAAATGTCAGAACTTATAATTCCGGCGAAGTAGGAACTCTTATCAATGATCTGCTTACTGAATTGAATTATGTAGATGTTGATCAATTAGATCAGGGGCCATTTAAGAGATTTATCTCTAAAATTCCTTTATTGAATAAGTTAATTACCGATGTAAAAAAATTATTCCAGGAATACGATCGAATTACTGTAAATATTGAAAAAATCAGTAATAAGGTAAAAGCCGGAATGATCAACTCTGTGAAAGATAACAGTGCACTTCAGACGATGTTTGATGGTAATGTGAATCTGATCAAAGAAATGGAAAAGCACATTATTGCAGGGCAAATTCGATTTAAGGAATTAAATGAAGAACTTGCTGTAATGGAAGGCAATAGTGCGCAATATCAGGATTATCAGATTTCGGATAAAAGAACTTTCATTAACAGACTGGACAAACGTCTTGCCGATATGAAAATTGTTCGTTTTATCATGTTGCAGTCTTTGGCGCAAATTAGAGTAGTTCAGAACAATAATACTTCTATAGCAGAAAAAGCACAGTCTATTTTGACTACAACAATGCCGGTTTGGAAAAACCAATTGACACTAGCGGTAGCATTGCAAAGACAAAAACAGAATATTGAAGTTCAGCGTAGAGTTTCTGAAACAACAAATACAATTTTGCAGAAAAATGCTGAAATGCTGAAACAAAACAGTATTGAAGTTGCCAGAGAAAACGAAAACACAATTGTTTCACTTGAAACGCTGAAAATGACAACCAAATCATTGATCGATACTTTGACAGAAGTAAAACAAATACACGATCAGGGTACAGAAACCAGAAGACAGCTGGACGCAGGTTTACAAAGTCTTGAGCAAGAATTAAAAAAAGGCGTTGTAAGCTAGGGAATTACAAAAATCGAATATTGGAAATTAGATAAATGCAGGAGGAAGAAGAAGAAAGATATCTTCAAATAATAAAAGACAGTAACAGAAAACTTGTGGTTTTAGAATTGTTATCCAATTTCTTTAACCACAAGGATCTTGTCGGGATTTTGGTAAGGACAAAAATTATTCATACTCTTTTTGAAAAAAACCGGATATTAGATATTAATAAATTAGAACTGTTTCACATTCAGTTTACAAGCAGTCTTATTGATTTGTTTCAAAAAATAAAAAAATCAAAAGAACAGCAATATGTTTTAATCAGTGATGAAATCTATATTAATGAAGATATTTTATCAAAATTAAAACAGGAAATAGGAGAGAGTAAGTTTGCCAAACAAATGCAGCTGCATGCTCAAAATATGTCCAAAAAGATAGAAGAACTCTATGAGTTATTTGTTTCAGAAAAAGATGTTTTTTTTAATTGGAATGATATAATGATTTTTTCTCAGAGTATTCAGGCCGAATATTACAGGGAGATTACAATTGATCAGTACGAAAAGCTTTCACAATTGAATAAAAGTGTATATGAAAATCCATATGCCAAATTTGAAAAAAAACTTTTAGGACGTTTGAATATTCTGAATTTTAAAATTAAGTTTTTGTGCGGACTGGTTTGTAATAATGAAATAATTGAGGTTTATGAATTTAGGGATTCTAATGATAAATTTGTTTTTGTAGCCAATGAAAAATCATTTTATTTTTTGAATGAAGAAAATACTAAGGATATTGATATTTCAAAAAACGGATCTGCAAAAGAAGAAATTATAATAGATCTGAAAAACAAAAATGCAGAATTGAAGAGAGAACTCAGTGTCGTAAAAACAACGCTGCCCGAAAATGTTTTAGAAGTACTAAAGGAATATCATGACAAAATTTCATCAGTAGATTTTCTGGAAGAACTTCAAAATGTTGATGAACAAACCAATATTTTAAAAACAATGTTGAATATAAATATTAATTAAAGAGATAAAATGGCAATTAACTTAGAAAAAGGACAAAGACAAAGTATAGATGCACCAAAGTTTACTGTAGGTCTTGGATGGGATAGTAACTCAAGCAATACCGGATCAAGTTTTGATGTGGATGCTTCAGTATTTTTAGTTGGTGCAAACGGAAAAATTCCGAATGACAACCATTTTGTTTATTACAATAATTTAAAATCGCCTGATGGAGCAGTAACTCATGCAGGAGATAATTTAACCGGTGATGGTGACGGAGATGATGAAAAAATCCAGATTGATTTATCTGTAATCTCTCCCGATGTGCACGAAATTTCTTTTGTAGTAACGATTCATCAGGCAGATACAAAAAGACAAAATTTTGGACAAATTAGAAATTCATTTATCAGAATTCTGGATCAGACAAACACAGAATTGGTTAAATATGAACTGGATGAAGATTTTTCTATTGAAACTGCAGTAGAATTTGGGAGAATTTACAAAAGAAACAACGAGTGGAAATTTGAAGCAGTAGGGATTGGTATGAAAGGTGGTTTGCAGGATTATTTAAATAAATATAACTAATTAAAACCTGATTAAAACTATGGCAATTAACTTAACCAAAGGACAAAAGATTGATTTAATAAAATCAAGCGGCGAGTCATTAACAAATTTTTGTGTTGGTGTAAACTGGGGAGCAATTGAAACGAAAGGATTTTTAGGATTATCAAAAAATGTAACAGAAGTTGACTTAGATTTAAGTTGTGTTTTAATTGATGACCAAAATAAACTTTGTGATCATTTATATTCTCCTTTATACAAAATTGAAGTCTTACAGCAATTTGGCCTTCCAAAAGGGAAGTTGTCGAGTGTAGATGGTGCCTTAAAACACACCGGTGATGATCTTGCCGGAGATAGTGGAGGTGATGATGGTTTGGATAATGAAATTATTACTGTAGATCTTTCTAAAGTTGATGCTAAAGTGAATCAGATATTTTTCTTTCTGAATAATGCAGGAAAAGAAGATTTCTCTCAAATCCCGTATGCAAAAATCAGAATGTACGAAGGTACTCCCACAAAAGTAGTTTCAGAATTTGCAGCTTACAATGTTTCTGCAGAAGCCCAATATGTAAATAAACGTTCCATCATTATGGGAAAATTATACAAGCGTAATGGTGAATGGAAATTTAGTGCCATTGGAGATCCTACAGATGATACTTTCTTAGGACAGACTATTCATAAAATTGTAGAGTCTTATCTGTAGAAGGTTAAATACTATTGGAGTGCTAAATAACAGGAATAACATGTCTCTGATATTCATGTGTGATATTTCGGGATATAATGGAGAAATAGGGTTAGATTAATTATTATGAAATTTTTTCACGTGATATGAGAAGACTACCGGTATATTTTTTATTAGACACTTCCGGTTCTATGTACGGAGAACCAATTCAGGCATTAAACAATGCTTTAAGCGGCATGGTCAATACTTTGCGTTCAGATGCTCAGGCCTTAGATTCACTCTGGATCAGTATTATTACTTATGATCGTGAAGTAAAAGAAATTGTTCCATTGACAGAACTGGTTCACTTTCAATTACCTGAGATAACCTGTCCGCAAAGTGGTCCTACAAATACAGGAGCAGCACTGGATTTTGTTATTCAAAAAGTAAATAAGGATGTTATAAAGGGTTCAGCTACCCAAAAAGGAGACTGGAAACCTTTACTTTTTGTATTTACTGATGGGAAACCTTCAGATATTCAGCTTTACAGACAAAAAACTCAGGAAATAAAAAGCCTAAGTTTTGGAGCTGTAGTTGGTTGCGCGGCCGGACATATGGCAAACGATGAAATTCTAAAAGAATTGACAGACCATGTGGTTCATCTGGCCTCTGCCGATAGTTCGACACTAAAACAATTTTTCAAATGGGTATCAGAAACCATCGAACAAGGCAATAAAAGTCAGGGAACTGGCGAAAGTGTTACGCTGCCTCCTCCACCAAGTGAAATAATTGTAGTGATTTAATTTGAACTACATATTGAGATATTAATCATTCTAAGTAGATGTAAAATAAATTGAATATTGACTTCATCTGTTTTGATTTTTTTGCGATCGTATTTTCTTATACATTTAATTTTATAAACTACTGATAAACCTTCTAAGTTTGGAGTTGGTTTATCTGTTAATATAACTCAGATTGTGCTTTCAATTATATTTTAATGATATTAAATTTCCTTTAAAATGAGAAGATTACCCATATATTTTTTAATCGATATTTCTGAGTCAATGGTTGGAGAGCCTATTCAGGAGGTTGAAGAAGGATTGGCTACTATTATTCAGGCATTAAAAACAGATCCTTATGCACTTGAAACCGTATTTGTATCAATTATAGTATTTGCCGGTCAGC
Organism: Flavobacterium salmonis; assembly: GCF_903819435.1. Taxonomy (GTDB): domain Bacteria; phylum Bacteroidota; class Bacteroidia; order Flavobacteriales; family Flavobacteriaceae; genus Flavobacterium; species Flavobacterium chungangense. The sequence goes on from NZ_CAIJDP010000062.1 coordinate 206,023, forward strand.
CTAAAACATTGGTTCCTCTTCAGGAGATAGTGAGTTTTTATCCTCCTAAATTTCCAATTGGCAGCGGTACATCCTTAAGCAAAGGCTTAGGACATTTAATGTATGAATTGCGCAGTAATATTGTAAAAACAACATATGAAGTTAAAGGTGATTGGAAACCTATTGTTTTTTTATTTACTGATGGAGTTCCAACTGATGATACTAAAATGGCAATTAACGAATGGAAACGAAACTGGCAGCGAACAGCCAATTTAATTGCGATTTCTTTCGGAAACGAAACAGATACAAAATTATTAGGTGAACTTACAGACAATGTTTTGCATTTTAAAAATACAAATGTCCAGTCATACAAAGAGTTTTTTAAATGGGTAACAGATTCTATTAAGACCAGTAGTATAAGTGTCGAAAATAATTCTAGTGGTTTTGAATTGGCAAAATTAGACGGAGAAACACTTTCGAAAATAGACTTAACCAAAGAGGTGCCAAACCGTCAATATGTCGATGATAATTTTGTGGTTTTAAATGGTAAATGTCAAAATACTAAAAGGCCGTACTTAATGAAATATCGCAAAAGTATTGCGGAGTCTATTTACGCCGGAATTGAACTATCTTCTAAAAGTTATAAATTGGTCGGAGCCTATCAGGTCGATAATTCCTATTTCGAGTTGGCTGATTCTACAAATTTTAGCACTAAAGTAAATACAGATGAACTTATCGGAGGGCCAACGTGTCCCTGCTGTGGAAACCAAATAGCTTTTGCGGTTTGTGTTTGTGATAAAATACATTGTATTGGCGATGAAGAAATAAGTACTTGTCCATGGTGCAATAATCAGGGAAGTTACACTTCAGGAGAAGGCGGATTTGATGTGAGCAGAACACAAGGGTAATTCATGAAGGAAGTCAAAAGATATATTCAGTCTTTTTTATCCCAGCATAAAATAGACATTTCTTCAGATAAAGCAGCTCTCTTTGATGAGTTTATTTCCGATGAAAAAAATGTCAATGCAGTAAAAATAATTCAGGAAAACCAAAAAATGATTATGCAGAATTGGATATTGAAAAATAGAATTGATGATATTTTGACGCAGACTGTCTCAATTCCGAACGGCATCGTAAATAAAAAATATCAGGCAAAAATTGATTTCAATACTTTGGGTTGGAATGATTTTATTTCCTTTGAAATAAATGGTTTAGAAAATACAGGACTTGAATTTAATGAGGCGGACGAAATGCTTTTTGGAATTCCGAAAATAAGCGGCGATTTAAAAATAAGCATATTATTTAAAATTGATGGTGAACCGGAAGATTCGGTTTTAAATAAAAAAACACTAACACTTATCATAAATCCTGATCCTAAATCCTTATGGAAAAATCTTGAAAGTGATAAAAATGATCCATTTTGGAAACGGGATAACGAAGCAGTTTTTTTGGGATTTTTGGACAAAAATATTGTAATATCTTCAAAAAGAGGACGAAGCCATGCAAATTCCGGATCTTTTAGAGAAGATGATTTTGTATTTAAAAATTTTGATCAAATTGGCTGGAGTGTAGTAGCTGTTTCAGATGGAGCAGGTTCTGCGAAATTATCCCGTAAGGGATCAAGAATAGCGTGTGAGTCTGTAATTCAATATTTTGAAGAAAATTTGAACCCGGAAAACCTAAAAGAATTTGATGAGGTATTGGCCAATCATCATAATAAATTAAGTGACGTAACATCAAAAAAAATAAATCAGTTTGTTTATGAAAATCTTTCAAAAGCAGTACATTTTGCACATCAAAAACTAGAAGAATTTACAATAAAAAACAAAACAGAATTAAAAGATTTACACACAACTTTAATTTTTGCCCTGGTTAAAAAATACGATTTTGGATATGCTATTCTAACTTTTGGAATTGGTGATTGTCCAATAGGATTGTTAAATAAAGAGCTCACAGAAATCAAATTAATGAACTGGCTTGACGTTGGTGATTATGGAGGCGGAACACGATTTATTACCATGCCTGAAATTTTTCAAGATGATAAATTTTCTTCAAGATTTGGTTTTAAATTAATAGATGACTTCTCTTATTTAATGCTGATGACAGACGGTATTTATGATCCTAAATTTGTTGTTGAAGCTAATTTGGAAAAAATTGAAAACTGGAGAGGATTTATTGATGATTTGAAAGGGAAAAATGAAGATGGAATCCAAGTTGAATTTGATAAAAATAATCCTGAAATTGCGAAGCAGCTTTCTGCCTGGATGGATTTTTGGAGTCCGGGAAATCATGATGACAGAACCCTTGCTATAATTTATTAAAAATGAATACGATTACAGTAAAATCAATCAATGATGCTGCAAAAACCTATCAGTTTGTTGATAATGATGAACCCATGCGTGGTGGTGTAAAGGATGTTTATTTTAGTCCCGACAAAAAATATGTTGTTGCATTATTTAGAGATAAATTAGATTTTAATCAAAAAGAAAGATTACAAAGAATAACCAATAAATATTTAGCACAGATTCAAAACGGCGATGCAGGCGATTACTATTTAAACGAAGTGTACAGATGGCCAACAGATGTTGTTGAATATAAAGGATTAACCGGAATCATAGTCCCGACTTACAATTCTAAGTTTTTCTTTAATAAAGGATATGAAACGAGCGATTTAATTCGGGGAAAAGAGAAAAACGGGAAATGGTTTGCAGGTGCTAAATTTAGAAATCCGCATTTTCCGCTACGTGTTGCAAAATCAGAGTTGGGCGACTGGCTAAGTTATTTTCAGGTTTGTGTTAATCTGACCCGCGGTGTAAAAAAGATGCATGCAATGGGATTGGCGCATTCTGATTTATCATACAATAACGTTTTGATTGATCCCGTCAATAAATCGGCTTGTATGATAGATTTGGACGGATTAGTGGTTCCGGGATTGTTTCCGGCAGAAGTAATTGGCACGGCAGAATTTATTGCTCCGGAAGTACTTTCGACCAAGCATCTCAATAAAACCGATCCAAACAGGAAATTGCCAAACCGATTAACCGACTTACATGCATTGCCGGTTTTAATTTATATGCTTTTATTGCACAGGCATCCATTAAAAGGAGGGAAGGTACATGATTTAGATACTGAAAAAGATGACTTGCTGTCAATGGGCGAAAAAGCAATGTTTATAGAGCATCCGACAGATCCAATGAATAGGCCAAAACTTAATCAGGTTTCGAAATGGGATTTGCCCTGGGCAGATATTGTCAAATTGCCCTACACAATCACAGGGCCTTATTTAAAAAACCTGTTTGATAAAGTTTTTATTGATGGATTACACAATCCAATGCAAAGACCAAATGCCGAAGAATGGGAGGTAGCATTGCTGAAAACAACTGATTTAATGCAGAAATGTCAGAATGTCTCATGTGAGCAAAAATGGTATGTTTTTGATAATACAAATACGCCAATATGCCCGTTTTGTAATACTGCTCACAAAGGGACGCTGCCAATTTTAGACTTGTATTACCAGTTCGAGGAAACCGTTTGGAAACCTGAAAATCATAGGTTAATGGTTTATAATGATCAATACTTGTTTCAATGGCATGTTAATCGTAATATTGCCAGAAATGAGAAACTAACCCAGCTTCAAAAAGTGCCGGTTGGTTATTTTACTTTTTTTAATGATAAGTGGGTGTTTGTCAATCAAAAACTAACCTCATTAAAAGATGTTACAAACGACAAAGAAATTCCAATTGGATCAATGCTGGAACTTACCGATGGTAAAAAAATACTCTTATCAAAGGAAGAAGGCGGCCGGGTTTTAGTAGTTACAATGGCTAATAAATAATTTAAAATCTAACTTAATTAATATTTAAAATGAATCAACACCCTATTTTTTCAGAACATCCAGGACTTATAATAGTTTTTGCGGTCGCTGTACTAATCATGCTATTACTGGATTTGGGAATTTTCAACAAGAAGAGTCATGTTGTGACGAATAAAGAAGCGATTACCTGGTCATTAGTCTGGATAAGTTTAGCCATGATTTTTAGTGGTTTAATTTATCACTTTGCAGGTGCTGCTAAATTTTATGAGTTTCAGTCAGCATACTGGATCGAAAAGGCGCTTTCTGTAGATAATCTATTTGTTTTTATATTAGTTTTTAAGTTTTTTGATGTACAAAACGAAAACAAACACAAAGTTTTATTCTGGGGAATTATTGGAGCCCTTGTTTTAAGAGCGATTTTTATATTTTCGGGAGCTTTCTTAATAGAACTTACTTACTTAAATAAATTGCTAAATCTTGCTGGTTTAGAAGGGTTTAAATATGATATCAACCTTATTATGACCGCTTTTGGACTGTTTCTGGTGTATGCAGGAATCAAATCTTGGTCTGCGGGCGATGACGATGACGAAGAAGATTATAACAACACAAGAGGAGCAAGACTGATCAGAAAGTTTTTCAGCGTTTCTGATAAATACGATGGGGATAAATTCTTCACATACGAAAACGGAAAAAAATTAGCTACTCCGCTTTTAGTAGTTGTTGCGGTAATCGAATTTACGGATTTATTATTCGCAGTAGATTCTATTCCAGCAATTTTTGCTATTTCAAATGATCCGTTTATTCTTTATACGTCTAATATTTTTGCAATTTTAGGATTAAGAGCATTATTCTTTTTATTGGATAACTTTATTCACCTATTCAGTAAACTGCAATACGGGCTGGCAATTATCCTTTCTTTCATTGGTATAAAAATGATTATTGCTCCGTTTTATCACATCGAATCAATTTATTCGCTGATTGTTATTGGAGGAATCCTTATAATTTCAGTATTATTGTCAATTATGCTGCCAGAGAAGAAAGAAGTTTAAGTAAGAGCACTTATTATAATCTAATAATGAAAGGGCTGAAAATTAATTTAATTTTCAGCCCTTTCATGTAAAACTAATTCTTTTAAATGGATTGAATTTGAATTGATATGTTACCCGATTAGGCTATTTATAAGCTTAATTATTTATATCTTTGCACATTAATTTAGTAATAAATAATCTGAGCTCATGAATAAAAAAGCAGAAAATATAATTGTTGGAATTTCTATTGGAGATTTAAACGGTATTGGAAGCGAAGTTATATTAAAAACATTCGAAGATTCTCGTATGTTAGAATTATGTACGCCGGTTATTTTTGCCAATGCCAAAATACTTTCTTTCGTTAAAAAAAGCTTCACATCTACAGTTCAATTTCATGGAGTTGATAAATTAGATCAGGTTTTGCCAGGGAAATTGAATGTTCTCAATCTTTGGAGAGAAAGTGTTGACATAAATTTAGGCACAAATGATGAGAAAATAGGCGAGTATGCTATAAAATCGTTTGTCGCTGCGACAAAAGCCTTAAAGGATGGAGATGTAGATGTTTTGGTGACTGCCCCAATAAATAAATATAATATTCAATCAGAAGATTTTAAATTTCCTGGTCACACAGATTATTTGGATCAGGAGTTGGAAGGGAATGCATTAATGATGATGGTTCATGATGATTTAAGGGTTGGATTACTGACAGATCATGTTCCTTTAAGTGAAGTTTCTTCTCAGTTGACAGAAGAATTAATTACAAGAAAAATCGAAACAATCAGAAAATCATTAATTCAGGATTTTAGTATTGTAAAGCCAAAAATTGCTGTATTGAGCTTAAATCCGCATGCCGGTGATGGAGGTGTAATTGGGAAAGAAGATGATTTGGTATTAAAACCTGCTTTAAAGAAAATATTCGAAAAAGGAACTATGGTTTTTGGACCATTTCCTGCAGATGGTTTTTTTGGAAGCGGTCAGCATGAAAAATATGACGCTGTCGTGGCAACCTATCACGACCAGGGATTAATCCCTTTTAAAACATTATCATTTGGGAAAGGAGTGAATTATTCAGCAGGTCTGAACAGAATCAGAACCTCGCCGGATCACGGTACAGCTTATGATATTGCCGGGAAAGATATGGCAGATTATAATTCATTTAAGGAAGCGGTTTATCTGGCAATTGATATTTTTCGTTCGCGTAATCTGTATGAAGAGATTAGCCAAAAACCTCTTAAAATAAAAGAAAAACAGTTATAAACAAAAAAAGGTGAATAAGATTATTAGTTTTATAATAATTTTATATCTTTGCACCCCAATTCAGGTATCTGAGTTTTAGATACTAATTGGACAAATTGATGTTGAAATGAGCAAAACAAAAGAATTTTTAATTCCTTTCGTGGGATTAAAACTAGGAAAACACCATTTTGAGTATCAAATAAGTAAGAAGTTCTTTGAGGACTTTGATTATGATGAATTTCAAGCTTCGGATATCAAAGTCAGTTTAGTTTTAGATAAAGGGAGCAACCTGTTAGAGTTAAATTTCAAACATAAAGGGACTGTAAATGTGCCATGTGATTTAACAAGCGAGGATTTTGATTTGCCTATAAAAGGAAAAATGAGACTCATCGTTCGTTTTGGAGATGAATTTAATAACGACAATGAGGAATTGCTTATTTTGCCACACGGTGAGTTTGAAATAGATGTAGCACAATACATCTATGAAATGATTGCATTGTCAGTTCCGCTTAAACGCGTTCACCCTGGTGTAAAGGATGGAAGTTTACAAACTGAAGCCCTGGCAAAACTAAATGAATTAAAAGTCAAAGACTCGAGCGATAGCGAACAGGCGAAGCAAGTCAAAGAAGAGAGTAAACAAGAAGAAGATATTGACCCGCGTTGGGACAAATTAAAGAAACTATTAACGGATAAATAATATAGTAAAATGGCACATCCTAAGAGAAAAATCTCGAAAACAAGAAGAGATAAGAGAAGAACACATTATAAAGCTACTGTAGCTCAGATCGCTACATGTCCTATTACAGGTGAAGCACATTTATACCACAGAGCTTACTGGCATGAAGGTAAAATGTATTACAGAGGGCAAGTTGTTATCGATAAATCTGAAGCGGTTGCTTAATACGTTTTTGTAAATGATATGAGAACTCTCACTATGTGAGAGTTTTTTTTGTTTGTTATAACTTTCTTTTTTAAGGAAATTTACGACAATACGTTTAGAATTTTTTTTGTAATTTTCAAGTCTTTTAAGAATTTTTCAAATAGCAATATTTGAGAGGAAATAATAGAATATAATGAATACAATCACAGCCGCAATTACCGCTGTTGGAGGATACGTTCCTGATTTTGTGCTTTCTAACAAAGTGCTAGAAACAATGGTTGATACCAATGATGAATGGATTACTACCCGTACCGGAATAAAAGAAAGAAGAATTCTTAAAGATGCTGATAAAGGAACTTCCTACCTTGCAATAAAAGCAGCACAAGATTTAATAGCAAAAGCCAATATTGATCCTTTAGAAATTGATATGGTAATAATGGCAACAGCAACACCGGATATGATGGTGGCAGCCACAGGTGTCTATGTAGCCACAGAAATTGGAGCGACTAATGCATTTGCTTACGACCTGCAAGCAGCTTGTTCCAGTTTTTTATACGGAATGTCTACGGCAGCAGCTTATGTACAATCCGGACGTTACAAAAAAGTGTTATTAATTGGTGCCGATAAAATGTCATCAATTGTAGATTATACAGACAGATCGACCTGTATTATTTTTGGTGATGGAGCGGGAGCGGTTTTATTTGAACCAAATTATGAAGGTTTAGGTTTACAGGATGAGTACTTAAGAAGTGATGGTGTAGGACGCGATTTTCTTAAAATTCCTGCAGGAGGTTCTTTGATCCCTGCTTCTGAAGAAACCATTAAAAACAGACAGCATAATATTATGCAGGATGGTAAAACAGTTTTTAAATATGCTGTTACTAATATGGCTGATGCAAGTGAATTAATTTTACAAAGAAATAATTTAACAAAAGAAGATGTAAGCTGGTTAGTGCCACATCAGGCAAACAGGCGTATTATTGATGCTACTGCAGGCAGATTAGATCTTGATGAGTCTAAAGTGCTTGTAAATATCGAAAGATATGGTAATACAACTTCAGGAACCTTGCCATTAGTATTAGCTGACTTTGAGGACAAGTTTAAAAAAGGAGATAATGTTATTTTTGCCGCTTTTGGAGGTGGATTCACATGGGGATCTATTTATCTGAAATGGGCTTACGATAAGAAATAAATTAAAACTAAAAACGAATCATTATGGATTTAAAAGAAATTCAAAACCTAATCAAATTTGTAGCAAATTCGGGAGTTGCAGAGGTAAAGTTAGAAATGGATGATGTAAAAATCACCATTAGAACAACTTTAGAAACAAATGTAACTGAGGCTACTTATGTACAACAATTACCAGCTCAGGCGGCATTGCCACAAGCAGTTGCTCCTCAACAAGCACCGGTAGTTGTAAATGTAAATAGTGAAGCAGCAGCTCCAGCTGAGAATTCTAAATTCATTACTATAAAATCTCCAATTATCGGAACTTTTTATAGAAAACCATCTCCGGATAAACCAGTTTTTACAGAAGTAGGAAGTGTTATTTCAAAAGGTGATGTTCTTTGTGTAATTGAAGCAATGAAATTATTCAACGAAATTGAATCAGAAGTTTCAGGTAAAATAGTGAAAATTCTTGTTGACGATATGTCTCCTGTAGAATTTGACCAACCTTTATTCTTAGTTGATCCATCTTAATTTTAGATCTTAGATTTTTAGATTTTAACTTTTCGAAAGTGTCTAAATCTAATCATTCAATTATCTAATTATCCAAATTATCTAATTTTAAAAAGATGTTTAAAAAAATATTAATTGCGAATAGAGGGGAAATTGCACTTCGTGTAATTCGTACTTGTAAAGAGATGGGAATCAAAACTGTTGCAGTTTATTCTACAGCTGATGCAGAAAGTTTACATGTTAAATTTGCTGATGAAGCGGTTTGTATTGGTCCTCCTCCAAGTAACTTATCGTATTTGAAAATGTCAAATATAATTGCTGCTGCAGAAATTACTAATGCAGATGCAATACATCCGGGATACGGATTTCTTTCGGAGAATGCTAAATTCTCTAAAATTTGTCAGGAACATGGAATCAAATTTATTGGTGCTGCCCCTGAAATGATTGACAGAATGGGAGATAAAGCTTCTGCAAAAGCTACAATGAAAGCAGCAGGAGTTCCATGTGTACCAGGTTCTGACGGATTGTTGGAATCTTTCGAACAAACACAAAAATTAGCTAAAGAATTTGGTTACCCGGTAATGCTTAAAGCAACGGCCGGTGGTGGTGGAAAAGGAATGCGTGCTGTCTGGAAAGAAGAGGAACTGCTGAAAGCTTGGGAAAGTGCGCGTCAGGAAGCTGCAGCAGCATTTGGAAATGACGGAATGTACATGGAGAAACTTATCGAAGAGCCACGTCATATTGAAATTCAGGTTGTTGGGGATTCATACGGAAAAGCATGTCATCTTTCTGAAAGAGATTGTTCGGTACAACGTCGTCACCAAAAACTAACTGAAGAAACACCTTCACCTTTCATGACCGATGAATTGCGTACTGCAATGGGAGAAGCTGCTGTAAAAGCTGCTGAATACATTAAATACGAAGGAGCCGGAACAGTAGAATTTTTGGTTGATAAACACAGAAATTTCTATTTCATGGAAATGAATACACGAATTCAGGTAGAACACCCAATCACAGAGCAGGTTATTGATTATGACCTGATTCGTGAGCAAATTATGGTAGCTGCAGGAATTCCAATTTCAGGAAGAAACTATTTGCCGGAATTACATGCTATAGAATGTCGTATTAATGCTGAAGATCCTTATAACGATTTTCGTCCTTCACCGGGAAAGATTACTACGCTTCATATGCCTGGAGGTCACGGAGTTCGTTTAGATACTCACGTTTATTCAGGGTATACTATTCCGCCAAATTACGATTCAATGATTGCCAAGTTGATTACGACTGCTCAATCACGTGAAGAAGCTATCAGTAAAATGCGAAGAGCTTTGGATGAATTTGTTATCGAGGGTGTTAAAACTACAATACCTTTTCACAGACAATTAATGGATGATCCAAGATATATTGCAGGAGATTATACAACTGCATTTATGGATACTTTTAAAATGAATCCAATCGAATAAATACTAAAACCTCATTGAAAAATGAGGTTTTTTTATGTCTTAACTTATCTAATTTATGTTTTCGAAACTTCTGATTCGCATTGATTGAAATTTCAGGAATATCGTTTATTGATTTTTTGGTTAAATAGGATTTTTTATTTAACAGACTGACGCTGATTATTTAATTCAAATTTAAAATTAGAATACTATAAAGACGGTATTTTTGCCGTTAAAAAGAGCATGAAATTTTGTTTGTCCCTCTTTATTGCAGTTTTTATGGGATATGTAATACTCTTCGCTGAAAGAGATTTCTAATAAAAAAAGCTACATCTTGTTTGATGTAGCTTTTAGTTTTTTAAGCAGTATTTTAAAACTTAGAAAGTTATTTTAGTTTTTTATTTTGAAAGTAACTCTTCTTGCCAGCTTTCTCGCTAAAGCAGATTCTTTATCTACAGAAGCATCTACACCGCCACTAGTAACATTTATTCTCTCAGAAGCAATCTTTGCTTTAAGAAGGATGTCTTTTACACTATTAGCTCTTTCATTAGCTAATTTTTCATTGTATGAAGCGTTACCAATTTCATCAGCATAACCTGTAATTTCAACAGAAGCTGAAGGATTGTTTCTTAAATAGTTGACTACAAAATTAATACCGTCTATAGAAGAATCGGTAGGTGTAGATTTGTTAAAGTCGAAATATGCAGCAACATAACCTCCGTTAACTAATTTTGTAATTGATTCGCTATCGCTTATCGGATCATTACCGTTAATTTTGTTTGGGTAAGTTTTTGTTAAATAACTTTCTAATTCATCAGGTATACCATTATTGTTTAAATCAACAGCTCTTCCTTTAGAATCTACCATAAGTCCTGCAATGGTATTAGGTTCAAGATCTAAATAATCTGCCACACCATCTTTATCACTATCGATTAACATTTTTTCAAGATTGTCAATTCTTTCTCTTTGCGCTAATGCATCTTTGTCAATAAGTGTAATCCAGTCAGCGTGTTTTTCGTTTTTGCCTAAGTATAAAGTTAGACCTATTGTACCATTAAATAATATTCCTGAAAAACCAGCTACCTTGTTCGTACTTGCTGCATCAAAAGAATAATCTTGACTGGCATTTAGAATTGTTGTTAAATCTCCAGTTATGGCTAATTTGTTTGATAATTTAATTTGGGCAGTAACTCCAGCAATAAAATTAAACATTTTGTCTTTTATTGGAGAATTTTGATCTTCGAAATGTGCAGCTCCAAAGCCTCCATGCCCTAACAAACCAATTGTATTTGTCCAGTTTTCAAAATTCATGATTCTTCCTAAATTTGCTACTCCCTGAAGACCAATTCTGTAATATTTTGTACTGAATTCAGGTGTATTTTTTCCCTCTTGAAAGCTGTTGTAACCAAAGTCAGCTTTTAAACCAAATTTATTATTGAACATGTAACGTGCTCCTAAATCAAAAACGTAAAGGTTTGGAGTTGAAGTAGAAAATGTCATAGGCTTTTGCGGTTTATTAAATCCGCCTGCAAATTCGATAGACCATTTATTATAATTTCCATCTGTTAAACTTTCACCAGTGCTTGTCTGAGCAGTAACGTTCCCCAATGTCGCAATTAGGACAAGTAATAGTACTATTTTTTTCATTATTACAATTTTAAAATTTTGACGCAAAATTACGACTTAAATGTTAATTAAAAGGGAAGATGAAGTAATTGTAATGCTATTGTTGATAATTATGTGAAAAAAAAGGAGATGGGATGTTTTTTTTGATAATAAAGCTGTTTAAGCTGTCTTTTTTTGATTAAAATAAATCATGTAATTTTCTGTTTATCAAATATTTGATTCATTAAGTAAGGTTAATATGTCAAATTAAATAAATTTCAAATTTTCAGTAATTCTAAATTTCGAAATACCATAAAAACCGAATAATGTTTTAGAATGATTATTCATACAAAAGAGTGTTAGTCTAGTACATTTTGAAATAATTTGGATTTAGAAATCAAGTAATACATTCGTGTATACTTTTTACGCACTGTTTTTTAAAAATTACACACTATGTAGCTATTAAAAAAAAATGTTTATATTTACTAATTAATTGAAAAACAGTAATTTATTATTGATTGGCTGTCTTGTTTTTGTTGTGGCACAATAATTTCTTTATCTCATGTATAAAACAACTATAAATAATTAAATATATACATTATGAAAAATTTATTTTTATCAGCCGCAATCATTTTGGGAGGTTTAACTTCATTTGCATCAACTTCTCCAATTTCAAATAGTATAGTGAAAACAATTTCTATACAGGATGAATATACAGAAATTAAATTAGAAGAAGTGCCGGCAGCAATTACCGAAGCTTTAAAAAAAGCATATCCTGATGCAGTACTTTCTAAAGCATATAAAAATGCAAAATCTGAATATAAACTAGATGTTGCTGTAGGTGACAAAGTTGGTAATCTGTTTGCGAATGCTGATGGAACCTGGATCAAAAAATGATTTAAATAATCCTTAAAACAGTTATTATGAAAAAGTTAATCTTATCAGCAGCCATCGTTTTAGGAAGTTTGTCAATTCAGGCAGCGACATTTAATCAAACAAATACAACTGCCAATTCAGTAAATGTTCAGGACGAATATAAAGAAGTTGATTCTGTCCCGGCAGCTGTTAAAACGGGATTAGATAATGCTTATCCAGGTGTAAAACTTGACAAGGCATATGTAAATGACAAAAAAGAATATAAAATAGAGATAACAGTAAGAAACGAAAAATCTACTGTTTATACAGATGAAAAGGGAAACATCATCAAAAAATAATTTTAAAAAAAAAAATATTATGAGAAAATTAATCTTATCTGCAGTAATTATTTTAGGAGGTTTGTCAGTTCAGGCATCAATTCCTGCAGGAACGATGGTTAATTCAGTTATTATTCAGGATGAATATACTGAAGTCACAGCAGATTCGATACCGGCAGCTGTAAAATCCACAGTTGAAAAATCTTTTCCAAACACGAAACTTGAAAAGGCATATAAAAATGCTAAAAACGAGTACAAATTAGAAATTACAAATGGAGATAAAAAGTATACTATTTTTACTGATACATCAGGAAATATTATTAAAAAGTAACCCTTATAAAAAACAAATATCATGAAAAAATTAATCTTGTCAACGGCAGTAATTCTAGGAAGTTTGTCAATTTATGCATCGACAAATGTAAAAAATGAACCTGTAAAAATGGAAACGGCTTACCAAAGTGCATTCACTGAAATAGCAATTTCAGATGTGCCTGCTGCTGTAATAACAGCTTTAGAAGATTCTTACCCGGGCGCTGTAATTGTAAAAGCGTATATAAATGAAAATGGCGAATATCAGTTAGATATAGCAGTAGAAGACCAAACGGCTAGTGTCTATTCAGATGCTGAGGGTAACTGGTTGAAAATGTAATTAGGTGAATTAGATTTATGTTTTTGGTGAAAAAGAGATTGCTCATGGCAATCTCTTTTTTTTGCAAAATTTTGTGAAAATACTGTATTAATAGTGGTATTTTAGCAAAAAAGTCCCAAAAAGCGATGCTAAAGATATTATTAATCGAAGACGATATTTCATTCTGCAAATTATTAGAAAAATTTCTGATAAAGAGAGCATACGAGGTAACCATTGCTTTTTCAGCAGAGGAAGCGAGATTGTGTGTCAAAAAAGAATCCTTTGATTTAATTTTGATGGATCTTCGTTTACCTGATGCTGATGGTATTGTTTTGATGACCGAATTTAAGATTTCGCATCCTCAAATTCCTGTTGTGCTTATGACAGGCTATTCAGATGTAAATACGGCCGTAAAAGCAATAAAAAATGGAGCTTCTGATTACATCTCGAAGCCGTTTAATCCCGATGAGGTTTTACTGGTTATTACAAATGCATTGCAAACCGTACCTGCTCAAAAAGAAATAGTAAAAGAAAAAAGAATTCCAACAAAAGAGGTTTCTTCTGATAACGAATTTGTACGAGGAATTTCTGTTGCCTCAAAAAAATTGTTAGAACATATTAAATTGGTCAGTCCTACCGATATGTCTGTTTTAATTATTGGTGAAAGCGGAACCGGAAAAGAGATTATCGCTAAAAGTATCCATCAGCAAAGCCATCGTAAAAACAATAATTTCATCGCTGTTGACTGTGGTGCTATTCCGAAAGAGTTGGCTGCCAGTGAATTTTTTGGACATTTAAAAGGATCTTTTACAGGAGCAATCAGTGATAAAACCGGTTATTTTGAAGCAGCAAATGGAGGAACCCTTTTTTTGGACGAAATTGGAAATCTTTCTTATGAGAATCAGATTCAATTGCTGAGAGCACTTCAGGAAAGAAAAATAAAACCGGTTGGCAGCAATAAGGAAATCAATGTTGATATTCGAATTATTACAGCAACTAACGAGGATTTGCGTGAAGCTGTAAAAAATGGCGATTTCCGTGAAGATTTATATCACCGTATTAATGAATTTTCTATTCAGTCTCCTTCATTAACAGACAGAGGAGAAGATTTGATGGTTTTTGCAGATTATTTTTTAGACAAAGCAAATCATCAGTTAAACAAAGATATTATCGGATTCTCACCGGAAGTAGTGGCTATTTTTCAAAAATATAGCTGGCCTGGAAATCTCCGTGAACTTCAAAACTGCATCAAACGAGCCACACTTTTATCTCAGGGAGACTTCATTGAAAGTGATGTTTTGCCTATTGAGTTTTTTCAGATAGAAAAACAAAGTAATTCCGGTAGTTTTTCCTTATCAGATAATGAAAAAGAAGCTATCATTCATGCTTTATCCAGAACTCAAAACAATAAATCAGAAGCAGCAAAGCTTTTGAAAATAACCCGAAAAACACTTTACAATAAATTGAAACAATATAATATCGATTAAAAATTTTCCTTTTTTAAAGTTTCAAAAAGTAAATCGATTTTGACTTTTAAATTATTATAAAGAGAATCTAGTTCTGAATTATCTAAATTATTTTGTTCCAGTGTTTTTAAAATTTCTCCAATTTCATCTGCCTGAATCTGTCTGAACATAGGGGCTATCCGGTGTGCAATTGAATTTATTTCGGATATATTTTTTTCTTGCACGGCATTTTTCAAAGCGCTTAAATTGAGCTTTGTGCTTTCTATAAATGATTCTATAAACTCTTTCGAAGCATCATTATCATTTCCCAAAAACTCTTTTAAAGATGTTAAAGAATACGATTTTGAAGATAATTCCTTTTTAGTTTTTACAATTTTATCAGAAAGAATATTGTTGTCTAAAACACGCTGGATAGTTTCAAGCAGAATTTTTGGAGAATATGGTTTTTTTATCACAGTTGAAAAACCAGCTTTTGAATAGACATAAAAATCTAAATCTGTTCGTCCGGTTATAGCAATAATGGGTTGACCTTTATAAAATGAATTGGTTTCTTGTTTTAATTTTTCAATAAACAAAAAACCATCAACTTCGGGCATTTGAATATCAGTAATTATAAAATCAAAATCAGTGTTTTGAATTGATTCTAAAGCTTTTGTAGCATGTGTAAAGGAGAATACCTGATGATTTTGCTGTTTTAATACAGTACTGGTTAAATTCAATAAATTGATGTCGTCATCAACAACAATAAAAGTTAAGTTTTTAGAAATCGGAATAATTTCTTCTGATTTAGTTTCTGTTAAACTTACACTTGAATCGAATAACAGTGGAAGTGTAATTTTAAAAGTACTTCCTTCTCCAAACGTACTTTTAAGGTTTAATTTTCCACCTAAAATCGAAATTATTTTTTGACAAATAGCCAGTCCCAAACCAGTTCCGCCATATTTTTTTTCGATGTTTTCATTTGCCTGAGCAAATTCTTCAAAAACTAATTTCTGGTCTTCTTTCTCAATTCCAATTCCTGAATCTTCAATAGTAATTGTAAAAAAGTCATTACCTTCGGCTACATAAGCACTAATTTTTATAAAACCTTCTTCAGTAAATTTATAGGCATTCCCGATAATGTTGCTCAAAATTTGTTTTAAGCGAAACGGATCTCCAACGATTTTTGTGCTCAGTTTTTCATCAGCATTGATAATAAGGTCGATATTTTTTTGTTTGTAAACAGTCTGAATGTTTTTAGCCACTTCATCAATGATTTCAGGTAACAAAAAAGGAACTTTCTCAATTGTGATTTTTCCGGCTTCAATTTGAGAAAAATCCAATAGATCCTGGACCAATTGAGTAATATATTCAGAGGAATTCTTGATATTTTTGATAAAGTAGGATTGTTTGGTAGTAACATCAGAATTGCCCAAAAGTTCTGAATACCCTACAATGGTACTCAACGGTGTTTTTAAATCATGACTTACTGTCGAGATTAGCTGTTCCCGGCTTTTAAGCAGGTTTTTGGTTTTAAAATTGGCAATTTCTAACTGCTTTTTATACAATTGCGATTTTGAATAATCGCTTACAATTATAATTGAGAAGACTACCGTAAGTAATAAACCGATAATGGCCGAAGCGGTAACAATTTCGTTCACTTTTTTAAGAGATTTTTCTTTTAGTGAATTGTTTTTTATTGAGTTGATGATAATTTCCCGCTCAATAATCCGAAGCACTTTTCGAAGTTGTTCAGAAATGGCAATTTCGTTTTTAAGCAGTTTGTTTTCTTCGAAATTTAAAGATTCTTTTTTCTTTTCGGCTTTTTGTTTTACATCGCTCAGAAGTTTTTTTGAATTGGCCAAAATCGAATCAGAAGCTTGTTTGCTTAAAGTATTCGTGCTGTCATCCGGAATATTCTGATTGAGGTAATCAACGTATTTTTGCAAAACATTTCGTTGATAACTCCCTAGATCATTCGGACTTTTGGTAAAATCCTGAAGTTCCAGTTTTCGTAGTTTAAACTCCATTTTGGTAATTTCATCAATAGCAGTGTTTACAGAAACTTCATCTTCGGCTTTGTTTTTTATGGTTTTTAATTGTCTGATGTTTTCTGTTTTTTCAGATAATAAGTAAGTTACGCTATCCAATAAAACTTTTTGATATTCTGTTGTAACAATTTGTTTTAGAGTGTCTATTCGGGAACGTAAAGAATCAGTTTCAATCAAATAACTTTTGAAATCTTTTTCAGAGTTGGTCTGAATTGTCTTTCGGGCCAAACTTTCTGTTTTATATACATTCGAAAAAAGTTTGCTTACCCGTAATATTTTGGTTTTTTCATGGGCAATTTTATTTTCTAATTTATTGTATACTACATTTTCAGAATATAAAAACCATCCTACGGTAACAACAAGTGCCAGTAATGCAGCATAACTAAAGAGAACCTTGATGGGCATGTAGCTTTTTTTACTTTCCATAAATTGTTAGTGTAGCTTTTTTGAAATGATTACTGCAATTTATTTAATATTATCTGTTTTAAAAAGCCAAACTTTCCTAAAAAAAAAAGACCACAGACTATAAATCTGTGGCCAGTTCTAATTTAGTTTTTTAATTAAAGTGTTTCGTCTAACCATTTAAAAAATTCGTTTTGCCAAACCTGTGCATTCTGAGGCTTTAAGACCCAGTGGTTTTCATCAGGAAAATAGAGTAAACGGCTTTTTATGCCCCTTAACTGTGCTGCCTGAAAAGCCTCCTGACTTTGCCCGATTGGTACACGAAAATCTTTTCCGCCCTGAACAATTAAAATAGGCTTGTTCCAGTTTCCAACCAAAGTTGCCGGATTAAATGTTGTGTAGCTTTTTTGTGCAACCGCATTATCTTTTTCCCAGTAAGCACCGCCAAAATCCCAGTTATTAAAGAAAACTTCTTCGGTAGTGCCAAACATGCTTTGTGTATTAAAAACGCCATCGTGAGCAATGAATGTCTTAAATCGGTTTTTGTGAATTCCGGCTAAATAAAATACAGAATATCCTCCATAGCTTGCGCCCACACATCCTAAACGGCTTTTGTCAACGTAGTTTTCTTTGGTAACATCATCAATAGCAGACAGGTAATCATCCATAACCTGACCGCCCCAGTCTTTGCTGATCTGCTCGTTCCATTCTACACCATGACCCGGCATTCCACGACGGTTTGGCGCTACAACCACATAACCTTTCGCAGCCATTAAAGAGAAATTCCAACGGAAAGAATATGATTGTGTCAACGGACTTTGAGGTCCTCCCTGACAGAACAATAAAGTTGGATATTTTTTTGAAGCGTCAAAATTGGGAGGCAAAATTACCCAAACCAGCATTTTTTTACCGTCAGTTGTAATCACATAACGCTTTTCGGTTTTGCTCAGGGCTAACGTTTTGTATGTTTCTGTGTTAATGTTTGATAATTGCTTCCAGGTGTTTTTCTTCAAATTAAAAGAATAAATTTCAGAAGCGTGATTCATATCAGATCGCGTTGCAATAATGTCATCACCAGAGAAACCAACTAAGTCATTTACGTCAAAATCACCATTTGTCAATTGACGAACTGTAATTGCAATTCGGGTTACTCCCGGAAAATTGACAATAAAAAGCTGTTTGGTTCCATCAACCGGAGCTGTAAAATATACATTTTTACCATCCTTGCTCCAGATAAAATTATCTACAGTTCCATCCCAGTTTGCGGTTAAGTTTTGTTTGATTCCTTTAAACTCAACAATAATATCATTTTTATCAGACTCGTAACCGTCACGTTTCATTTGCAGCCACGATAAATTTCCTGTTGGAGAAAATTGAGGGGCCGTATCGTAACCCAAATTGTCCTCAGTTCTGTTTACTGTTTTTTGGGTTTCTAAATTGTACTCGTAAATATTTGTATTTGTAGAAATAGCATATTCAGTTCCGGCTTTTTTCTTGCACACATACAAAATGCTTTTGCTGTCCGGAGACCAGATATAATCTTCGTCACCTCCAAAAGGTTTTTGAGGGCTGTCAAAATTTTCACCTTTTAAAATGTCAATTCCTTTTGCGCCGTCTTTGTTTTCTTTATAAAAAACATGATTAAATTTCCCTTCGTTCCAGGTATCCCAATGGCGATAATCCAGGCCATTATAAATTTGGGCCTCCGCTTTGTCAAGATTTGGATAGAAATCTTTTCCTAACACTTTTTCCAGTTTTACTTCTTCATTATACACCAGATATTTTCCGTCTGGCGAAATGTTTTTGTCGGCCAGAATTTCTTTAGTGTCTTTAATTTCAGTTGCATTTCCTCCGTTTACCGGGAGAACATAAAATTTAGAATGTGATTTGTTTTCTTCGACAGAAGGGGTCGAAACCTTAAAAACAATATTTTTGGCATCTTTTGAAATTCCAAGTGGTGTTACTCTTCCTAATTTCCATAGTAATTCCTGCGACATTACATTTTGCCCGATAGCGTTTAAACTCATCATTATTAAGGTTATGAATAATACTTTTTTCATAATAAAAATTTTATTTTTTTATGGTGCTAAAAATACAACATTTCAGTTCCGATTAGTTAAATTTCAAATACTATATAATTGTTAAAGTTTAGGAGTTTAAATGCTGGTTCTTAAATTCAAATTTCAAAAAACTACAGTAAGAGTTTTTTTGTCATGAATAAATTTAAAATTAAGTTTGGGATTTGGAATTTCAGATTTGGAATTTATTTTTTGGCACAAAAAATCATTATTTTTATAAAAAATTGAGGTGATGGAATTAAGTTATTGGGAACTTAAAAATTGGTTTACGAACGTAGATTATACCATAGTTGGAAGCGGCATTGTAGGTTTGCATGCCGGATTGCGCTTACGCGAAAGATTCCCAACGGCAAAAATTCTCGTATTGGAAAAAGGAATGTTACCACAAGGAGCCAGTACCAAAAATGCAGGTTTTGCCTGTTTTGGAAGTATTTCTGAAATTATGGATGACTTAAAAACACATACAGAAGAAGATGTAGTACAGCTAATTCAAAAACGCTGGCAGGGTTTGCAGCTGCTTCGAAAAAGGCTTGGGGATGATGTAATAGATTTCAGGCCTTACGGTGGTTATGAATTGTTTTTGAAAGAGGATGAATTTGGTTTTAATGAATGCGTGAACAGATTGCCTTTTATTAATGAAATTTTAAAACCACTTTTTAAAGCAGAGGTTTTTACCAAAGAAGTAGACCGTTTTGGGTTTGAAAATATTCAGGAGTATTTAATTTTTAATCCTTTTGAAGCGCAGATTGATACTGGAAATATGATGCAGGAATTGCTAAAACAGGCTGTCGCTGCCAATATTTTAATCCTGAATCAGCAAACCGTAACTTCTTATGCTGATGCCGGAAACCATGTTGAAGTTGTACTGAATGATTTTAGTTTTAGTTCTAAAAAAATACTTTTCGCTAATAATGGTTTTGCAGAATCTTTGACAAATGGAGCTGTAAGACCTGCTCGTGCTCAAGTTTTAATAACAAAACCAATTGAAGGCTTGGATATCAAGGGAACTTTTCATCTCGATCGGGGTTATTATTATTTTAGAAATATCGGAAATAGAATTTTATTAGGAGGTGGTAGAAATCTGGATTTTGCAGCAGAAAACACAACAGAATTTGGTCAGACAAAAATTATTCAAAATAAATTGGAGAATTTACTTATTAATGTAATTTTGCCACATCAAAATTTTCAAATTGAACATTGGTGGAGCGGTATAATGGGGATTGGAAATAGTAAGAATCCAATCGTTACGCAGTTATCAGAAAATGTCTTTTGCGGAGTGCGTTTGGGTGGAATGGGAGTAGCAATAGGAAGTTTGATAGGAACAGAATTAGCAGATTTAATATAACACGTTTAAACGAAACCACTAACTAAAAAAAATCCCAAACATGCAAAAAACTACACTTGTTGTTCTTTTTTCTATTTTTAACCTACTTTTTTTACGAGCAAACCCAATTGCCGAAACCAAAATTGCAGAACCTAATTTTAGTGTTACCGTTTCTTATACCGGAGATGTTGAGGTTACATTTAATGATTATGACTTTATGTCAACTTATGAATGGCAATTTGAATACGGTCCAATTGGTTTTAAATCCGGACAAGGCACCGTTAGAAGTGTTTCAGGGATTCACTTTTATAGATTTACCGTAAATCCTTTATATGGCTATGATTTTAGAGTCAGACAAAGATATTTAACCAACAATAATCTTGTGTGGACAGATTGGTCTGCAGCAAAAACAATTTTTCCAACAAGTGATAAAGTTTTTTCGGTAGGATATACTACAAATTTTGATACTCAAAGTGAAACAAAATTAGAATGGAGGGGATTAATTTATAAAAATTCTTCCAGCACTGCAGGAATCTATCCGAGCCAGGACAATCATAGTGAGAGTAATAAACCAGGATTTTCAATGAGCATGACAAATTATAATTATGCTACTGGTTCTGAAATAGCTTTAGTATCTCCAAAATTTAATGATTTGGCAACTGACCGAAAAATAAAATTTTGGACTTATGGCTATGGTAGTGACAGCGAATTGCTCGTTGGAACAATGACAAACCCAAATGATCTAAGTACTTTTCATTTGCTTTCACGTCCAGAAACTACACAGGGCTATGGCTGGAATCAGAAAACAGTTTATTTTAATAATTATAAGGGCGATGATCAATATATTGTGTTTTTATTTAAAAGAAAATATTATGGTGCCAATGAGGATATAAGTATTGATGATTTTAGCTACGAAACGGCTTCGAATTGTTATGATCTGACTAATTTTTCGCTGACAAATGTAGAACAGAATTCGGCTCAGATAAATTTTGATTCTCAAAATCAAAATGATTATGAAATTAGTTTAACCAATGTTGTTCGTCGTACGACCGAAATTGTAAAGTTCCAGGGCAGTTCTTATACTTTAACAAATTTAATTGGGAATACAGATTATGAAATTAAAGTAAGGGCTCATTGTATTGATGATTTATATTCTAACTGGACAAAAACGATTAGTTTTAAAACTCCTTGTACAGTAATTTCCACATATTACAGTACTTCGTTTGAAGGTGCAAAATATGTTGATCCCTGCTGGAGTACAATTGAAAATAATTGCTTAGTAAGATCTAGCATGGAAAATCTGGGCGAAACACCAAAACTTATAGCTAAAACAGGTGAGGCAAGCATTAGAATGTCGAATTTTGTAGGGACTTTAAATGTAGACAAAGCTTATCTTATAACGCCATATATTGGAGATTTAGATGCTGATAAAAGAATAAAATTTAGTTTGATAACTTATAGTAGTGAGGAAACATATAACCGTACAAGTCTTACAATTGGGACAATGTCTGACCCTAAAGATGCCTCAACATTTGTAGCCTTAAAGTCGATTTTGCCTTCAGAAATGAATGAGCTTCAAAATGATAACAAATCTTCAGAATGGAAAGAGCATACCGTTTATTTAGATAATTATATAAAAAGCAATAATCATCATTACATTGCAATTAGGTATAATAATGAAGGTAAATCACAATTTAATATTGATGATTTTATATATGAGAAAGCTCCTTCTTGTAATGAACCCCTAAACCCAGCGACAGTCGATTTTGGATATGATTTTGCAATAGTAAAATGGGATAACTATAAACCAGCCTCAGAATGGCAGGTCGAATATGGACCAAAAGGTTTTGAGCATGGAAAAGGAACAATTGTTACGGCAACGGGTTATCCTTTTAAAATTACAGAATCGATATTAGGGGGAACTGATTATGACTTTTATGTGCGTTCTAAATGTGGGAGTAATTACAGCCCATGGTCAGATAGGGGATACTTTAGAACAAATTGTGAAGGTTTTACGGCCGGTTACACTGACGGTTTTGAAAATGTTTCTTTTGAAAAGACAGGATGCTGGACCAGAATAGTACCATACTTTAATCAAAGATGGTATAATAAAAATCGCTACATTTCTGAAATAAAGGGGAATGCGGGAACTTTGATACATAGTGATACCAAATCTATTTGTGTGACCAACGAAACAGATGATCCTTTTCCGGCTGGTACAGGTGAGGATGCTGACCGTGTTGTATTAGTATCACCAAGGCTGAAAGATCTTGACCACTATAAAAAAATTGTTTTTTGGTTAAAAACCAGAGCAGTAATTTCAAAAAAACCAATAGAAGTTACCATTGGTACATTAGCTGATCCTAGAGATTATAATACGTTTACGACCTATAAGGTTTTAACTGTTCCTGTCGAAAATAATGATAAGTGGATCAAATATGAAATAGAGTTTTCAGATTACTACGGAACAGATAAGTTTGTTGGTTTCAAACATAGTTCCAAAAATCAGCGATTGGATTACTTTTATATTGATGATTTTGAATATGTTCAAAATGAATGCCCAAGATCAGGACTATTAGGTGCCAGACAATCAGGATCTGATAGCGCTTCTTTGGATTGGAGAGATAATAATACAAAAAAAGCATCAGAAAGCTGGGATATAGAATATGGACCAAAAGGTTTTGCAGATGGTCAGGGAACTCTTGTCAATGTAAATACTAACCCTTATAATTTGACAGGTTTAGCGCCAGGAATCTACGACTATCGGGTGCGGGCATATTGCGAAAAAGCAATAGTAAGTGAATGGTCAGATCGTTATACCTTTAAAATTGGATGCACAGAAAAAGCGCCGTTTATTGAGAATTTTGATCAATATCCGCTGTCTAATGAAATTCCTAATTTTTGCTGGACTAAAAATAGTTTTCTTGATACTCAGCTCTACGAATATTATTTACCAAATATAAATAGCGGACCAAATGTCTTTTATCTTCAAAACAATGAGGAAACTGCACTTTTGGTATCGCCTTATTTAGATGATTTTGATCAAAATAAAAAAATTAAATTTTGGCTTAATCAGCAAATAACTGCTGCCGATTTGAAATTTGCTAACTTGATTATTGGAACTATTAAGAACCCTATTGATATAAGTACTTTTGAACCGTATCAATATATTTCATTAGAAGAATTACGAAATCTCCCTGTATACGGAAAAGAGATAAACGTTGATTTTTCTGAATACAAAGGAGCTAATAAACAAATCGCTTTTCTATTTGTAGCCGAGAATTTAGAATTTCAAGGAACCAATCGGGTTTTAATTGACGATATTTATTACGATCAGACTTTGTCATGCAAGGATCCTGTTGATGTTGTGTTTTCAAATATAAATAGTGAATCATTGCAAATAAACTGGACTTCTAAAAATAAAACATCAGAAAAGGTCGAGATAGAATATGGCCTGACAGGTTTTATTCCCGGAACAGGTAAAATTGCTGTTGCCAATACAAATGAAATTAAGATTTCTAATTTAGAAGAAGGAACTTCCTATCAGTTTTATCTAAAAACAGTTTGTGATTCTGGAAATTCGATTGTGGTGGGACCAAAGAAAATTGAAACTACCTGCAAAGGTAAATCACTGCCGTGGATGGAAAACTTTAGCAATTTAGAAAATTATGGGGCAAATGTATTGCCGGACTGCTTTAAGCTCTTGTATGGAGATCTGACCTTAGAAAAGACTGCTGTTTCAGATAATTATTACAGTTATGGCCCAGATTATATACGTACCGGATATGATGATACAAGTTATTTGCATATAAGAGGGAGTCATCGCACAGAATTGATGACGCCAATGTTTTTTCTGACTGCCGGCACAACATATAAATTTAGTTTAAAAGCCAGAAATAGTTACGAATACAGAACGCAAGGAGTCGGTCTTTCTGTGGGTAGAGGACAGAACGACTACAATATGGAGACAAATATATCAACATCGGGCTCAGGTAGACTTACAGAATATAATTATACTGATCTTTCCTATTACTTTACTCCTATGATTTCTGGTGATTACAGTTTTTTGATGAATTTTTCAAACTCCGGTGCTCCTAATTTAGTGGCAGATAAATTTGAATTAAAGGAGGGGTATAAAGCAGCTGTAGATGGAAATAAAGCATTAACTTTTTATGATTTTCAAAATGAAATTTCAGATGATGTAATTTTAGAAGAGACTACAAATTCTTATATCGATGTTGAATCTGATAGTCAATCCATCAATAATAAAATTGTTGTGATGAAAGGGAATAGCAGTTCTGATGAGTGGGTAACTGCTTCAAATAACTCTGTTTCCGGGAAAACAGCAGAAAATTCAGTTTCGGTTTGGGAATTAAACCAAAGGAGCATTACAAAAGTTAACACAAAAGTAGATGCTACAAAAGCTACTTCCTTGTTTATGAGTTTTATGTTGAAACAGACTTTTGTTAACAGTAATACCGAATCGATGTTTAGGGTTGTTGTAAACGGTAACGTTTTAGGTGAAATAATAAAACCCGAAAAAAATAGTGGAGATAATTTTGAAAAATATTTGTTTGACTTAACTCCGTATGTAGGTTCAGAAATTAGAATTTCACTGCAGCATATCGGAAAATCTTATTTAGGTGATAATGCCTATTTAGACAATCTTAGCTTTGCTAAAACGGTTGAAAGTTTATCGGTTGATAAAAATATAACGACAGATTTTAAATATTATCCAAATCCAGTAGAAAATATTTTAAATATAGAAAGTAATTCAATAATTTCGAATTTAGAAGTTTATGATGTAAACGGACAATTGCTTTTTGAGAATAAATATTCAGATTCAAAAATATCGGTCGATTTTAAACGATTTTCAGCTGGTTTGTATTTAATTGTTTTAAAAAGTGAAGAAAAGAAAGAAATTTTTAAAGTGATAAAAAAATAATTGTAAGCTCTAGTTTGGATGGTGCAATTAATAAATAGAATTCAATATAATGGCAACCAAAAAACCAATACAAAAAAAAGCAACCACAGGTAAATCTAAACCGGTTTCTAAAAAGTCAAATCGTAATTTAGTGCAAAAAATAAAATGGTTTTTCATCAAAGCTGCTTTATGGTTTTTCGGGGTTTCGATTGCGTCAGTTGTTATTTTCAAATATGTCCCGGTGTTCTTTACACCACTTATGGTAATCCGGGTAATTGAAAATAAAATGGCAGATAAAGAAGTGTATTTTGATCATAATTGGGAACCAATTGAAAAAATTTCGAAGAATCTTCAAAAAGCAGTGATCGCCAGTGAAGACGGAACTTTTTTGTATCACAACGGATTCGATTTTAAGGCACTTCAAAAGGCATATAAAAGCAATGAACGTGGCCGTAGAATTCGTGGAGGAAGTACTATTTCACAGCAAACAGCCAAAAACGTTTTTCTTTGGCAGGGAAAGAGTTATTTTCGTAAAGGTCTGGAAGCTTATTTTACAGTTCTAATTGAACTCATCTGGGGCAAAGAACGTATCATGGAGGTTTATCTGAACAGTATCGAAATGGGAGATGGAGTTTATGGAGCTTATGCAGCAACAGAATATTGGTACCGCCGTGATGCCTCAAGCTTAACACCAATGCAGGCTGCAGGAATTGCAGCAATTCTTCCAAATCCGAGAAAATTTAAAGCGACAGGTTCATCAAGTTATATTGTTAGAAGAAAAGAAAGAATTGTTCGTGAGATGCGTGCCGTTGGAAAAATCAATTATGATGGGAAGTAAAAAAGCTTTTTTTGCATTCCTGATAATGGGTACATCCTTAACTTTTGGGCAAGGAAAAACAAAAGAAATTGGGCTTATTACAGATAACGATTTGTATACTTCGTCTAAAAATGACATGTATTATACCAATGGACTGGAACTTTTTTATCGTTTTTTGTCAAAAAACAGTAATGAGAAAATCAATAAAAAAATTACTGAACTCAGAATCGGGCAATACATTTATAATCCTAGATTTATTAATGAGGAAGCGGTTACGATAAATGATCGGCCTTTTACGGGGTATCTTTTTGCAGAAGTTGGACGCAGCTTTTTTTATCAAAGTGAATCAGTTTTAAAAACAGATTTTCAGCTGGGCTATATGGGACCTAATGCTTTTGGTGAAGAAACACAAAAAAGTTTTCATCATATCATAGGGTATAAAAAAGTGTATGGCTGGGAAAATCAACTCCATAATGCTTTGGCTGTACAAGCACATATTGTATATTCTAAAAAATTATTCGCCGGTAAGCATAATGATTTTATAGATTTTCATTTTCAGTCAGAAGCGAATTTGGGGACTATTTTTACAGGGGTTTCTACGGGATTTTTAGCCCGGTTTGGTTTTAAGAAGCTACTGCCGGTTTACGATTCTAATTTGCATGATGCATCAGTAAGTTTTGAACCACAGTATACTATTCGGGAGTTTTATTTTTATGCAATTCCAAGCGTGAATTATCAGTTTTATGATGCCACGATTCAGGGCAGTATGTTTAATGACTCAAGCCCCTTGACTTTTGATTTGGAACCCTTGCGTTTTAATGCTGAGGCAGGTTTTAAGTATCGTTATAATAATCTTAATTTATCTTACTCCTTTATTTATCGTGGAAGAGAATTAAAAGATCCTGTTCACAATACCAATACAGGTTATTTTTACGGATCGATTCGTTTAGGTATTTTACTAAAGTAGTTTATAAATTCAATAATTTATGGGAAACCATAAAATCCTATTTCTAAGTTTTGTAATTTTATAGAAGTACAATAAGAATATTTCTAAACTTAAACCAAAAAAATCAGCATGGGAAAATTTGTAATTACCAAGAGAGCCAACGGAGAATTTCAATTTAATCTAAAGGCCGGCAACGGTCAGACCATTTTAACAAGCGAAGGTTATTCAACAAAGGCAGCTTGTTTAAACGGAATAGAATCTGTAAAAACGAATTCGCAGGATGATTCAAAGTATGATAAAAAAGAGTCATCAAGCGGAAAACCGTATTTTAATTTAAAAGCATCAAACGGTCAAATCATCGGCGCAAGCGAAATGTACGAAAGCATTGCAGCCAGAGATAACGGTATTGCCTCTGTAAAAACTAATGCTCCGGAAGCTACAACTGATGATCAGGCTTAGGTTTGAATTTGAAACAATATAATTGAAAGCTCTCGTAAATGAACTGCCCCCAAAAAGTTAGACACTATTTGGGGCTTTTTTATTGTAAATGTCTAAAGTTTCTTGAAAAATCGAGAATCTCTAACTTAGCCCTGATGGGAGCGGTATCCTTTTTATGGCTTTTTTAGACAGAAAAAGATATAGCGGACAGCAGGACAAAATTTCTATTTGAAAACTTAAATAAACTGCTCCTAAATAGTTAATAATACATTCTAAAATCGAGTAGTTTACAAAGATCGTAATGCTTTTCGTAAAGAGTCTCTACAATTTCAATAAGATCGTCTTCTTCCTGGCATAATTTAAAAAAAGCTTTGTCGACAGAACCGGTACTGGTAAATTTATTAGACTCTGTTCCGTAGCCGGAAATAGCTCTTGCGCCGGTAATATCCAAAAAATATTGCGCTTCCTCTTCGTTTAAATCCAGTATTTTTGAATTGGCAAAATGTAGAATCTTCCCCTTCATTTTTCCTTCGAAGATTTCGGCAATTTCTTCTAAACTATAATAGTAGTCATGAAGGCAAATATTGTTGGGTTCGCCTTTCATCACGAGATAGATTATTTCGTAATCTTTAAAATTATGGTCGTCATATAACAAAGTATTCAGGCTTTCTTCAAGTCCTTCGATCGTGTCACAAGTTTTATAAATGCTCGAAATACCCTGATTAAAAGCCATTTTTTCAAGACTTTTAACCACTTCAGTAGCCGTGTTGTTTTCTATATCTGAAACGCCTTCAAGGCAAAAAATAAATTTATCAGAATCCATGACGATTAATTTATGCAGTCAAAATACAATTTGTACTTTTAATCTTTGATAGCAATTTAATTATAATTGCCCAGATATAAAAGGCAACAAAAAACAGTTTAACACAATTATAATGTTTAACCTTTAGGTAATATAATGAAGTTTTAAAAACATTATTTTTATTTAAAAATTAAAGTAATGGAAATCAATTGGATAGTTTTAGGTATTGTAGCAGTAGTCGTTTTTGTTTTGATTGTGTTTATAAGTAAAAAAAATCAAAAAGAGAAAAAGAAATTAATGGAACTTTTAAATAATGACTTTAAAAAAGCGGATGAAGACGAACCGGATTTTGACAATGTTAGCGAAAGATGATTTTCTTAAAAGTAAAAAACCGTACTACAGTCGAGTAATACGGTTTTTTTGTGGAGAATATCGGATTCGAACCGACCACCTCTTGCCTGCCAGGCAAGCGCTCTAGCCAAATGAGCTAATCCCCCATAGCGAAAGCAAATAAAGTCAATTAATTTTCAAAAAACAAATTTAAGAGAGTTTCAGGCAAAATATTTTTCAAAACCGTAACTTTACTTTTAAAACTAATTTTATGAGTTCAGAAAATAGCAATGGAAGTTTAGAAACTTCCTTTCAAAATAAGGTAGCAACCATTCAGTTTGGACACCCGGCAAGCAATTCTTTTCCACGTGAATTATTGGATCGATTGACAGCCGAAATTAATTTGTTAAGCAGAAACGAAACCATTGCTGTAATTGTCCTGCAAAGCGAAGGTTCGAAAGTATTTTGTTCAGGCGCCTCCTTTGACGAACTTCTGACCGTACAAAATGAAGAACAGGGAACCGAATTTTTCTCCGGTTTTGCTCATTTGCTCAATGCAATGCGAAATTGTACAAAACTTATTATTGGCCGTGTTCAGGGAAAAGCCGTAGGGGGTGGTGTCGGAATTATTGCCACCTGCGATTATGTTCTGGCAACGCCGGAAAGTGCTGTGAAACTTTCGGAATTAGCTATCGGAATTGGCCCGTTTGTGATTGAACCGGCCGTTTCCCGTAAAATTGGAAAAACAGCAATGACCGAAATGACTTTGGCTGCACACGAATGGAAACCGGCAAGCTGGGCCTTACAAAACGGACTTTTTGCGTCGCTTCATAACGCGGAAGATCTGGATACAGAAGTTCAAAATTTTGCTCAAAAACTAAGTTCATACAATCCTGAGGCTTTATTCGAAATGAAGAAAATTATTTGGGAAGGTACAGAGCAATGGGAATCCATTCTAATCGAGCGTGCTAAAATTACCGGAAAACTGGTTTTGTCAGATTTTACGAAAAAGGCTTTATTGCAATTTAAGAAGTAGTTTTTTCAGAAGCAATTTCCTGCTGTCTGCTATATCTTTTGTGCCGAACCCCGGCACAAAAGGTAATTGCAAGAGCAATTCGACCATCAGGGCTAAAACCCTAAATAAGACCTTTTTCTATTAAAAGACTTTTTCTCGCTTGTATTTGCTAAATTTGCAGAAAAAACAACCGATGAGTAATATCAGAATTACAAAACAATTTAGCTTCGAAACCGGACACGCTTTATACGGCTACGACGGAAAATGTAAAAACGTTCACGGACACAGTTATAAATTATCGGTAACGGTTATTGGTTCGCCAATTACAGACCGGTCAAATGTAAAATTCGGAATGGTAATCGATTTTTCGGATCTAAAGAAAATTGTAAAAGAAGAAATTGTCGATCAGTTTGACCATGCCACTGTATTTAACGAAACTACCCCACATATCGAATTGGCAAACGAACTGAAAAATCGTGGGCATCATGTAATTCTTGTCGATTATCAGCCAACCAGTGAAAATATGGTAATTGATTTTGCAGCCAGAATTGTAGCAAGATTACCTTCAGGAATTAAACTTTTCTCACTAAAACTTCAGGAAACCGACTCTTCATTTGCAGAATGGTACGCTTCTGATAATCTTTAAAATTCCAATTCTTAATTTCCAAATTCCAACCCTTCGACTTCGTTCAGAATGAAAATAGGACTGAATTATAAAATCTAAGAAGTCTAAGATCTAACAATCTAAAATCTAAATGAAAAAAATATATTTTGCTTCTGACCAGCATTTTGGAGCGCCGACTCCTGAATTGAGTTTGCCTCGTGAAAAGAAATTTGTAGCGTGGCTTGATGAGGTAAAAGAAGATGCAGAAGCTATTTTTTTATTAGGTGATTTATTCGATTTTTGGTTCGAATATAAAATGGTTGTTCCAAAAGGGTTTGTTCGTATTCTTGGAAAGCTGGCCGAAATTCGTGATAGCGGAATCCCAATTTTTTTCTTTGTTGGAAACCATGATTTATGGATGAATGATTATTTTGAAACCGAATTGAATATTCCGGTTTATCATGATAATAAAGAATTTACCTTTAACGGAAAGACTTTCTTAATTGGTCACGGCGACGGAAAAGGTCCCGGAGACAAAGGCTATAAGCGAATGAAAAAGGTCTTTACAAATCCGTTTTCTAAATGGTTTTTCCGTTGGCTGCATCCTGATGTTGGTGTGCGTTTGGCGCAATATTTATCAGTTAAAAACAAATTGATTTCCGGAGATGATGATGTTAAGTTTTTAGGTGAAGAGAACGAATGGCTGGTTTTGTACGCCAAACGTAAACTCGAAACCAAACATTATAATTATTTCATCTTCGGACACCGTCACCTACCTATGATTATTCCGGTTGGTAAAGACTCTGAATATGTAAATTTAGGCGATTGGATTGGCTATTTTACCTATGGTGTTTTTGATGGTGAAAAATTTGAACTTCAAAAGTTTGAGAAATAATTATTTTTTAGCTGCCGCATAAATAGCTATTTTGTGTGTTCTTAACGAGTAACTGGTAACAGCTGAACTATTTGATTGCTGAAAATGAATTGCTTTTGAATCTTGTTTTGGCATATGACATTCCACACAATTATTCGTTAACCTCAATTTTGAGATTGTTTTTAGGGTTACAGCATTGTGTTGTGCGTTTTGATGACAGCTCATACAAATTTTAGAATAAGACATGTAGCTTTTCGGTGAGTCCTGATGAGGATTATGGCAGGTAATACAATCCATAGTCTGGCTTTTCTGAAAACATTTGCTTCGAGAAAGCAAACCTAATTGATTACCATGGACATCATAATTTAAAGTGTCTTTTGAGCGTTGGTTCTCTTTAAAATAATCAGAAAGACTTTCTCCGGGTTTAAATTGAAATCTTGATTTTAGTTTAGTGTGATCACCACCTGAATGGCATAGTCCGCAAGCATCTATTCTTTGCTGCCTGTTTAGATTTCTAAAAGATACCATATTTTTAGTTTTCTTTAAATCAGGAAATTTTAAATGCGTCTGAACATGTTTTTTTGCCGGTCCATGGCAACGTTCGCAATCTATTCCGTAAAGTAAAGTGTTTTTGTTCATAAAGTCATCGACTTCCATCCCCATAAAAGTATAGGTTTCGGTGCTGGCTGTAGTCACATATTTGCTTGCGATATTGGAGCTGTGACATGCAAAACATTCTTTTATTATTTTTCTGTTAAAATCAGGTTTGGTGGCTGAATAATTAGGACTTGTTGCCCAGTTGTTTATAGATTTATAATAAGAAATCGGTAGCTCATAAAATCGGTGGTTTTTCCAGTAACCGCTGGTTTGTGCATGTTTGAACCCGAAAATAACGTCAAAGGGATATGCTTTAATTTCTTTACCGCTTTTGTATAATACCTGATAAAAGGAATCATTACGCTCCTCCATGACTACTTTAGTATTCTTGTCATACACAAAAGTATTTTTGCCATTTGCAAAATATCCTAGAATGTTTTCTTTAGTAGCAGGTAATGAGGCTTTAAAATGACCACTGTGAATAGCTGTTTGGTGTTGCTTTTGATGACACTGAACACAACTTTCAGAGCTTGCATAATCTGTTCCGCGAGGCTCTGTATAATCGTCCGATTCATTTTTGCAACCTGTTAAAAATATGCCGAAAATAAAAATGGTAAAAACAATACGTGCTTTCTTTATAATTTAAATTTACTTTTTTTAAATAAATATATTTAAATTGTAAAAAAATAACTGTTAAAAAAATGATACTTCTTAATTTAAGCCTGCCCCATATACATATTCATCCAGATCTAATCGAAATAAAGTTCCTTCGACCAAGTCCTTTATTGATTTTATTTCTTTCATCGAAACTGCTAAATCTACTTGTGGCAGAGGGGTTTTGAGTAAAAATTTATGGCAGCTGTTTTTTAGCTGACAGGATTCACAGCAAGTATTTTCAATAAGACTGTCGTCAATCAAATCACAAAACTGATTCAATTCGGCAACAGAAAGATAAAATCCGGTCTCTCTAAAAACCAATTGTACTTTATCTAATATCGTTTTGTTTTCCTTTTTCCAGTAAAAGGCAACTCCAAAGTTATTATGGTATATCTGTTCAATATCTTTCATCTATAAATCCTTTATTCAAACAAATATAAATATTATTTATATTAATTCTAAATAAAGAATCTTAAAAATTGTTATTTTTTTTTGATTCCATAAGTAAAAATTAGTCCAGAGATTCATTCGTTATAAAAATTTTAATATCATTCGCAAAATATTAAAGCTAATGGAACCATTTTTTTACTTGATTTATAAATTCATCTTGTTGATCTACAAATAAATAGTGAGAACAATTTTCAATAAAAGCAAAATGATTGCTACCGGTTATATTTTTAAGCGAAGTAATTTGTACCAATGAAAAAATGCCGTCATCTTTTCCGTAAATTCCAAAAACAGGAATACGGTTAGTTTTGATTTTTTTCAAAAAAGGCCGGCTGTCAATATTGTTTTGTTTTTCGTTTTGATAAAAAAGCAATGTTGCATTTTTATTTCGGATGTTTGTTTTGAAAAATTCTCCTGTTTCATATTCAGTGTATAAATTTTTAGAATAATCCGTAGGTTTTGGCATTTTGAAAAAATTGTTTTCTCCTGCAAGTTCAAAACATCCTTTTCGATATGCTGCAGACTTTTTGTCTAAATTTTCAACATAACTTATTCTCTTCAGTTGTTCAGCATCATTACTGTATTTTTTTTGAAGTGTATTTAAAATATGGTTATACGTTTCCTGCTGCGAAAATAAACCACCGGCAAGAACCAAAGCACTAACATGCTGTGGGTATTTATTAGTGTAAAGCGTCGCTACCAAACCACCAAAACTATGACTTAATAAAATAGCCTTTTTTAAATGATATTTTTTATAAATTGAATTTAAATCCTGAAATGCTTCATCGTAAGTAAACTTTGCATTTGGATCTGCAGATCTTCCTTCGCCTCTTCTGTCATAAATAATTACATAAAAACCAGTATCTGCCAGTTTTTGTGCTGTTGTTGCTTCAAACAAAGTTGCATTGCCTCCTGGACCTCCATGTATAAAAATTACTGCTTTGTTTGTTTGATTTCCGTATGTCTTAATATAAAGATTTTGTCCCTTTGCGAAAAGAGATATTGCTAAAAATAATGCTGTTAGTAATGATTTCATTATTCCATATTCTGATGATCTTCCATATCTTTTTGAAGATCTAAATTTCTAAAGGTTGGTGAAGCCGCTCCGAAGCCTAAAACGGTTAATAATGTCATACTTCCTCCAAAAATTACAGAAATCACGGGTGTCATTAATTTAGCTGTCAAACCGCTTTCAAAGGCACCTAACTCATTTGATGAACCAACAAACATTGAGTTTACGGCCGCTACACGCCCACGCATGTGATCGGGAGTTTTAAGCTGCAGAATAGTCTGGCGAATTACTACTGAAATTCCATCAGCAACTCCGCTCAAAAATAAGGCTGCGACTGAAAGCCAGAAAATAGTAGAGATTCCGAATAAAATTATACACAATCCGAAAACAAAAATGGCGATTAAAAGTTTCATTCCGGCTTTCTTATACAAAGGAACATAGGCAGAAATTAACATGGTAATAAAAGCACCAATAGCCGGAGCTGCCCTTAATACTCCAAATCCTTCTGGTCCTACTTTTAAAATATCCTGAGCAAAAACAGGTAATAAAGCAACTGCACCACCAAACAGAACCGCAACCATATCTAATGAAAGTACACCAAGGATGGTTTTATTGTTAAACACAAATTTGATTCCTTCTTTCAGGCTCTCCATTAACGGTTCACCAATTTTTGGATTTAAAATCGGTTTTTTCTCTATTTGTGATAAAGCAATTAAAGAGAAAACAGAAAATCCAACAACTGTACACATAGACCAGTGAACTCCAATGAAATTAATTGAAAAACCCGCTACAGCCGGTCCTAAAACTGCTCCGATCTGCCAGACAGAACTGCTCCAGGTAGCAGCATTTGGATATGCTTTTTTAGGTACGATTAATGACAAGAGAGAGAAAATTGTTGGTCCAAGAAAAGCACGAACCAGTCCTCCTAAAAAAACCAGGGCATAAATAGAATATAAAATTGTATCTGATGAGAATCCGTCTACAACTTTTGGCCAGGTTAGTAAAAAGAGCCCGAAGCTAATCACAGAGAATCCGAGGATACATTTTACCAATAATCCTTTTTTCTCACGCTGGTCGACCATGTGTCCGGCAAATAATGCCATCGAAACGGCGGGTATAACTTCCATCAATCCAATAAGTCCTAACGAAAGTGGATTCTTAGTTAAACTGTATACTTCCCATTCAATCACAATAAACTGCATGGACCAGGCAAAAACCATGGCAAAACGCAATAATAAAAAAACATTAAATTCTCTATAACGTAACGCCTGATACGGGTCGTTTTTCTTCTCTTTATTCTTCATTTGTTCTAATATCTTTAAGCATAAGCTGAGTTGAAACAGTATCATTCCACTCATTTTCAGCCAGCGAATAGGCTAACTGAAAAGTATTTTGATTTTTTGTGATTTCTATTTTTTTTCCAAGTCCAAAACCTATTGCGGCAATTCCGTCTGAATTATTCTGTTTTACAAAAAGTCTCAAATGTTCATCATCTGCACCCAGAGTTTTAGCATAACCAGTATCTTTTACGTTTTGGGTTATAAAAACCGGGGTCATATTTTGCGGACCAAAAGGTTCGAATTGTTTTAAAATCCGAATTAGTTTGGGCGTAATATCCGAAAAATTGATTTCGGCATCAATTTCAATTTCCGGAGTTCTCATTTCAGGCAGAATAGTTTCTTCTACACATTTCTCAAAAGCGGTTTTGAAAGCCACATAATTTTCTGCTTTCAAAGTCATTCCTGCTGCGTACATGTGGCCTCCAAATTGCTCCAGATGTTCCGCACAGGCATCTAAGGCATTGTAAACATCAAAACCTTTTACAGATCGGGCAGAGGCTGCATATTTATCGCCACTTTTGGTAAAAACTAAAGTCGGACGATAATACGTTTCAATTAACCTTGAAGCTACAATTCCGATTACGCCTTTGTGCCAGTCTTCCTGAAAAACAACAGTTGAAAATCGTTCTTCTTCCTGATTTTCTATAATTTGCTGAAACGCTTCTTTCGTGATTTTTTTGTCTAAATCTTTTCGATCCGAATTGTATTGTTCGATTTCAGAAGCAAATTGCTGTGCCTGCTCAAAATTGAATTCGGTTAGCAATTCAACCGCATGATTGCCGTGCTTAATTCTTCCTGCGGCATTTATTCTGGGAGAAATGATAAAAACAACATCGGTAATGTCTAAAGTTTTCTTTTTTATCTGATGCACCAAAGCTTTAATTCCCGGTCTCGGATCGCTATTGATCACCTGCAATCCGAAATAAGCCAAAACTCTGTTTTCTCCCGTAATAGGGACAATATCTGCAGCAATTGCGGTAGCAACTAAATCAAGATACGAAACCAGATCTTCAATGGTTTCATTTCGATTCTGTCCTAAAGCCTGAATCAATTTAAAACCAACGCCGCAGCCGCACAATTCATCGTAAGGATAAGAGCAGTCTTCTCTTTTTGGATCTAAAATTGCAACTGCATCCGGTAGAAATTCTCCGGGTCTGTGGTGATCACAAATGATAAAATCGATGTTTTTTTCTTTCGCGTAGGCGATATGATCGATTGATTTTATTCCACAGTCTAAAGCGATAATCAGTGAAAATCCGTTGTCTTCTGCAAAGTCAATTCCTTTAAACGAAATTCCGTACCCTTCATCATAACGATCAGGAATGTAAGTGGCAATATTTGGATAATGCGATTTTAGATAAGAAGAAACCAAAGAAACGGCCGTTGTACCATCTACATCATAATCACCAAATACCAAAATATTTTCCTGATTTTCAATTGCTGATTCTATTCGGGCAACCGCTTTGTCCATATCTTTCATCAGAAACGGATCGTGGAGATGTTCTAATGAAGGACGAAAGAAATTTTTAGCGTCTTCAAAAGTTTCAATTCCACGCTGAATCAAAAGTGTTGCTACAAAATCTTCTACATTTAAAGCGGCTGCAAGATGTTTTACCTTTGCTTCTGAAGGTTTTGATTTGATGGTCCAGCGCATAAATAATTATGAATTGAAAATTAAGAATTAGGGTTTTATGTGAGAGAACAAATTTAGTTTAAAATAGCGAATCATTTTAATCTTCTTCAATGCAAATTTTAATCAAATATAAACACCTTAAGTGATCTTATATGGTTATCTGTCTTAATAAGCTATATTAAGGTCATTTGAGAAAAGAAAAAACGAAAATTTGTTATTACTTTTGATTATATCATTTTTAAAACAAACAAAATGAAAATTCAGGGGCAAATTATTGATATCCGGAACCGACGTATTTATGCTGGGGAAATCACTGTCGAAAACAAAAAAATCATTTCGATAATGGAGAAAAACCACAATGTGAAAAATTACATTATGCCTGGATTTATTGACGCCCATATTCATATCGAAAGTTCGATGCTCGTTCCTTCCGAGTTTGCAAAAATAGCCGTACTTCACGGAACAGTTGCCACCATTTCTGACCCACACGAAATCGCAAATGTTTTAGGAACGGCAGGCGTTTATTATATGATTGAAAACAGCAAAAAAGTACCGTTGAAATTTCATTTTGGTGCACCGTCTTGTGTTCCTGCTACTTCTTTCGAAAGTGCTGGCGCTATCATAGATTCAGATGGGATTAAGGAATTATTGGCTTCTCCCGACATTTATTATTTGGCAGAAATGATGAATTATCCGGGTGTTTTATTAAATGAAGAAGAAGTTTTAAAGAAAATTCAATGGGCGAAACATTTCAACAAACCCGTTGATGGTCATGCGCCGGGATTAAGAGGTGAAGCGGTTCAAAAATATATTTCAGCCGGGATTTCTACCGACCACGAATGCTTTACTTTTGAAGAAGCCGAAGAAAAATTATCTCTGGGAATGAAGGTTATTATTCGGGAAGGAAGTGCTGCCAAAAATTTCGAAGCACTCATCGATTTACTTCCAAAATATTTCGAAAACATGATGTTT
Organism: Flavobacterium salmonis; assembly: GCF_903819435.1. Lineage (GTDB taxonomy): Bacteria > Bacteroidota > Bacteroidia > Flavobacteriales > Flavobacteriaceae > Flavobacterium > Flavobacterium chungangense. The sequence goes on from NZ_CAIJDP010000062.1 coordinate 244,213, forward strand.
TGTTCAGACGATAAACATCCTGATGATTTAATCATAAACCATATTAATTCGCTTTGCGCACGTGCAGTTGCGAAAGGAATTGACATTTTTAAAGTCTTACAGGCAGCTTGTGTGAATCCTGTGAATCATTATAAAATGGATGTAGGTTTGTTGAAAGTAAACGATGCTGCAGATTTTATCGTAGTCGAAGATTTAGTTGATTTCAAAGTGAAACAAACTTACATCAATGGCGAATTAGTTGCCGAAGATGGTGAGTCTTTCATAAAACATACTCCATTTGAAACGCCCAATAATTTCAATATCACTTCTAAAGAAATAAGCGATTTTAAAGTTTCGGGTTCGGGTTCAAAAATCAGAGTAATTGAAGCTTTGGAAGGACAATTAATTACCAATGAAATTCACCATCAATCCTTAATCGTTGATGGAAAAATCGTTTCAGATACCGAAAATGATATTCTGAAAATGGCTGTTGTGAATCGTTATCAGGATACCAAGCCTGCTATTGCCTTCATTAAGAATTTTGGTCTGAAAAAAGGCGCTATCGCCAGTTCTGTAGCACACGATTGTCATAATATTGTTGTATTGGGAACTTCTGACGAAGAAATTTGTAATGCTGTTAATCTGATTATTAAAAATACCGGTGGAGTTTGTGCCGTAAATGGTTCTGAAAGCAAAATGCTACCGTTGCCTGTTGCCGGAATTATGAGTGACAAAAATGGTTGGGAAACAGGAAAATTATACCAGGAAATTGATGCAATGGCAAAAGAATTAGGAAGCAATCTGAAAGCGCCTTTTATGACGCTTTCGTTTATGGCTTTACTGGTTATTCCCGATTTAAAGTTATCTGATAAAGGATTATTTAGCGGAAATAGTTTTTCATTTGTTGATTTGGAAATTATTTAACCATAAAGGTTAAGAAGTAACTTATTTTCTCAGTAGTAGTGAAAATTCGTTTTATCTGTGGCCAAAATAGTTAAGATTTCAAAGTCAAAGCATCTCCTTCAAACTGGATTCCATCCCAGCCTAAATTGATGAAATTTCTAATGTTTTGATGGTTTGTTCCGTTTGGATCACCTAAAACTTCTTCAAAATAAAAAGCGCCGAAGCATGCTAAAGTTTCTTCTTTGCTTAACTTTTGCAATTTTGCAAAAGAAAACAATTTGCAGGAACCTGAATTTTCACCGGCTGCGTTATGTTGTGTTCCGTTTTGAAAAGCGGTTGGAGTAAAGTTATAGTTCTCTTCAATTACTGCAATAGTTTCAGGAAATGTGATTTGTGTGGGTGTTTGTTTTACTTTTTCTAAAAAGGCTTGGATGCTCATGATTGGGATTTGTTTACTGCTTTAGTTTGTTTGCAACTGATTAAATGATTTCAAGGATTTCTAATCTGTTAAATCTATGGTTGAAATAATTTTTTATTCTTCATCATCCTTAGAAAATTTACTTTTCTTAGGTTCTTTGATTATTGTTTTTCCGGCAACCACCACAACAATTTCTCCTCTTGGAGCTGTTTTTTCAAAATGCGCTAAAACTTCTTTAGCAGTTCCTCGTACATTTTCTTCATGCAATTTTGATAATTCACGCGAGACGCAAACTTGTCTGTCTTCTCCAAAATATTGAATAAATTCGGCTAAAGTTTTGACTAATTTATGTGGCGAAACGTACAAAATCATCGTTCTGGTTTCTTCGGCTAAAGCCAAAAAACGGGTTTGACGCCCTTTTTTATCAGGCAGAAAACCTTCAAAAACAAATTTGTCGTTTGGAAGTCCGCTGTTTACTAAAGCGGGAACAAAAGCTGTTGCTCCAGGAAGACATTCTACTTCAATTTTATTTTCAACGCAGGCGCGGGTCAGTAAAAATCCGGGATCTGAAATGGCCGGAGTTCCGGCATCTGAAATTAAGGCGATGGTTTCACCTGCTTTCAGACGGGCGATTAGATTTTCGGTTGTTTTGTGTTCGTTGTGCATATGATGGCTGTGCATGTGCGTGCCAATTTCAAAATGCTTCAGGAGTTTACCGCTCGTTCTGGTGTCTTCGGCCAAAATCAGATCGACTTCTTTCAAAATGCGAATGGCTCTGAAAGTCATGTCTTCAAGATTGCCAATTGGTGTTGGAACGATATATAATTTAGACATAGTTTATTTGTGAAATGTAAAATGTGAAACGAAAAGGGTTATGAAAATTTCTTCTCAATAATTCCAAGAAAACGTTCTTCATAATCTTCTTTTCCCTGCCAGTCGCTGTAATCAGGTTTTACCATGGTTTCGATAAATTCTTTTGCTTCACTAAAACTGTCGAATGTCAATAACTGATTCAAAACACGGCTGTAATCTTCGGTATTATTTCCGAAAAGATTTTTGGTAAAGGCGATGCGATCATTTAGATCAATATGAAAACCTTTAGCCAGTTTTTCGTTTAACGGAACAGTTTTAGGTTTTACTGGTTCTGCAATTGTAGCCTGAACAGGTGCTTGCTTCTCTTGAAATTCATTTATTGATGCTGTAGGTGCAGGAGCGACATTTTTAAAATCATCTACCTTGACAAATTGTGCATCGGCATAATTAACACCCAGAATATCTTCAAACGAAATCGAAACAGCATCTGATTTTTCAGGAGTTGCTGCTTTTGGTTCTTCTGCTATTATTTCTTCTTTTTCTAATTCAAAAGCAGGTTTAAAATCTGGAATTGGTTTTAAATCGTTTACAGTTTTAAACGAAAGTCCTTCTGCAGGTTCTGTTTCCTTTTTGGTTTCAAAAATCGGTTCTTCAATTTTTTCAGCAATTTCCTCGACTACTTCTACAGGTACATCAATTATGATTTCTTGTTTTTTAGTCATTACTTCCGGAACTTCAGCAACTATTTCTGCCGGTGTTTTTTCAATGATTTCAGGTTCAGGAATAGTTTCGGCTTCAATTACAGTTTCTTCAACGGCAGTCGGAAGTGTTTCTTCAGCCTTTATTTCAGCCGGAAGATTTTCTTCTTTTTCAAAAACAGTTTCAACTTGAGATTCTATTTCACTATAACCGATAGTTGGTTTTAAATCGTCGAAATTCTCTTCGACAAATTTTAAAACCGCTAATTTTTCGTATAATTTCTGTGTTTCAAGATATAATTGATTGATATCGGATTTGTTTTTAAGTTTTAAAATTCGATGTGCAATGCTGATTAAATCGGCTTCCAATTTTTTTTTCATAACTGTTGAAATTATAGTGAATAGGGTATTTTAGTATATTTTGAATGTCTTTTTAATTCGCGAAAGAAATTCGCCTGATATTTATTTTCTGTTAATAAACGTGAGCGAATCTTCAGTTTGATAAAAATTCTCTATTTTTGAAAAAGTGTAAAACAACAATTTTCACATCGATTTATTACCAGTACAAAGTAATAAAAACTATTCATTTTTAAAGGTAGAAAAATACAAAATGTTTCTCGAAAATACAGTAAATCACAAAGAACAATTTGGTTGGATTGAAGTTATTTGTGGATCAATGTTTTCGGGTAAGACCGAGGAGTTAATCCGCAGATTAAAACGTGCTCAATTTGCCAAACAAAAAGTAGAAATCTTCAAACCTGCTATTGATACCCGCTATCATGATGAAATGGTAGTATCTCATGATTCCAATGAAATTCGCTCAACTCCAGTTCCGGCTGCTGCTAATATTGCAATATTAGCTCAGGGCTGCGATGTTATCGGTATTGATGAGGCTCAGTTTTTTGATGATGAAATTATTACAGTTTGTAACGATCTTGCGAATCAGGGAATTCGTGTGATTGTTGCCGGTCTGGATATGGATTTTAAAGGAAACCCTTTCGGACCAATGCCCGGACTTATGGCAACTGCAGAGTATGTAACCAAAGTTCACGCAGTTTGTACCAGAACCGGAAACCTTGCCAATTACAGCTTCCGTAAAACCGATAATGATAAATTGGTAATGTTGGGTGAAACAGAAGAATACGAACCCTTGAGCCGTGCAGCATACTTTAATGCAATGAAAAAAAGTCAGGAGAAATAATGAAGCCCTAATGTTTTATGCCTTAACACTACTAACATGAGAAAACAGAATATTTTATTTTTAGCAATCCTTGTAATTGCAATGGGCATAGCGGGTTATTTTTATTTTTTTATTGCTGAAAATACTGAAGAGATAAATATTGAAGCAACCCAATTGGTAGAAAAGTACAATAAAAATTGCCCGTTGACTATTCAGGAAGGAATTCGTTTAGATAGCGTAAGTTTACATGAAGAAAGGATTGTTAAGTACAATTTGACTTTGTTGAATGTTGTAAAAGAAACGGCTGAAGTAGATATAATAAAAAAGGAAATTGAAAAAAGTCTGATCAGTACAGCAAAAGAAAATACGGGATTTCAGGTTTTCAGGGATAATGATTATACTTTGGCGTATAGTTACAGTGATAAAAATAAAGCATTTTTGTTTGATGTGAAGATATTTCCGGATCAGTATAAATAAGCTTTTAATCTAAATAAAAACCCGACACAAATTTAAATTCTGTCGGGTTTTCTATTTTATAAAAAATTAAATCTTCTTTCTCATTCGGGCAACCGGAATATCAAGCTGTTCCCGGTATTTTGCAATAGTTCTTCTTGCAATTGGATACCCTTTTTCTTTTAAGATTTCAGCCAGTTGATCGTCTGGAAGCGGTTTCTTTTTATCTTCTTCTTCAATGGTATTTTTAAGAATTTTTTTGATTTCTAAAGTGGAAACATCTTCTCCCTGATCATTTTTCATTGCCTCAGAGAAAAATTCCTTAATTAGTTTTGTCCCGTATGGTGTTTCGACATATTTGCTGTTGGCTACACGCGAAATCGTTGAAATATCCAAACCAACCATATCGGCAATGTCTTTTAAGATCATGGGTTTTAGTTTGGTTTCGTCGCCGTCCAGAAAAAATTCTTCCTGATAATGCATAATCGCATTCATGGTCACAAAGAGTGTTTCCTGACGCTGTCTGATCGCATCGATAAACCATTTAGCCGAATCCAGTTTTTGTTTGATAAACTGAACCGCATCTTTCTGTGCCGTCGATTTATCACGAGAATCTTTATACGTCTGCATCATTTCCTGATAATCCTTAGAAACGTGCAGGGAAGGAGCATTTCGTCCGTTTAAAGTTAGTTCCAGTTCGCCATCAACAATTCTGATCGCAAAATCCGGAACTACATTTTCTGTAACTTTATTATTCCCTGTAAATGAACCGCCCGGTTTAGGATTCAGTCTTTCGATTTCGTGAATTGCTTTTTTAAGCTGTTCGTTAGAAACGCTGTATTTCTGTAATAATTTGTCGTAATGTTTCTTCGTAAAAGCATCAAACTGATTCTCTATAATATCAATCGCCAAATCAACATATTCTGTTGGTGTTTTATGTTTTAACTGAAGCAATAAACATTCTTGTAAATCACGTGCTCCAACCCCCGAAGGTTCTAATTCGTGAATAACATGCAGCATTTTTTCGACCATTGTTTCATCAGTGTAAATTCCCTGAGTAAAAGCCATATCGTCTACAATATCCGGAATGCTTCTGCGAATGTAACCCATATCGTCAATACTTCCAACGAGGAATTCAGCGATTTCGCGCTCTTCATCATTCAAAATAAAAGTATTCAGCTGATTGATCAAATCCTGATGAAAACTTATTGGCGAAGCAAAAGGTGTTTCACGTTCTTCTTCGTCTCCATAATTATTAACCTGAGTCTTGTAATCAGGCGTATCGTCGTCACTTAAGTATTCGTCAATGTTAATGTCTTCCGCTTCGATTCTGTCAGATTCCGCATCATCATAATCGTCGTAGTCTTCATTGGCAAATTCATCGGCTTCATATTCATCTTCCTGTCCTGCCTCTAAAGCCGGATTTTCGTTCATTTCTTCCAATAAACGTTGTTCAAAAGCTTGCGTAGGCAATTGAATTAACTTCATCAGCTGAATTTGCTGTGGAGATAATTTTTGGGATAATTTTAAATTTAAAAATTGCTTTAGCATTATTATGTTTAATCGTTTATTTGTTTAATTGTCAATTTGTCAATTCGTGAAAATCGGTTAACCGAATGAACGATTAACCGATTAAATTTATTTCTTAAAATTCCGCGCTTCCAGGAGTTCTAGGGAAAGGAATTACGTCTCTAATGTTTGTCATTCCAGTTACAAACAATACCAGACGTTCAAATCCTAAACCGAAACCTGCGTGTGTTGCGGAACCAAATCTTCTGGTGTCTAAGTACCAGTATAATTCTTCTTCGTCGATTTCTAAGGCTTTCATTTTTTCAACCAAAACATCGTAACGCTCTTCTCTTTCAGAACCTCCGACGATTTCTCCAATTCCAGGGAAAAGGATGTCCATTGCACGAACCGTTTCTCTTCCTGGTTCGGTGTTGTCGTTCAAACGCATGTAAAACGCTTTAATGTTTGCCGGGTAATCAAATAAAATTACCGGACATTTAAAGTGTTTTTCTACTAAATAACGCTCGTGTTCTGACTGTAAATCAGCGCCCCATTCGTTGATTAAATATTGGAATTTCTTCTTTTTATTTGGAGTTGAATCTCTTAAAATATCAATTGCTTCCGTGTACGAAACACGTTTGAAGTTATTCTCCAAAACGAAGTTCAATTTCTCCAACAAAGCCATTTCGCTTCTGTCTGCCTGTGGTTTTGATTTTTCTTCTTCAAGAAGTCTTCCTTCTAAGAATTTCAAATCGTCTCCACAATTGTCTAAAGCATATTTAATTACGTACTGAATAAAATCTTCAGCCAAATCCATGTTGTCATCCAAATCGTTGAAAGCAACTTCCGGCTCGATCATCCAAAATTCTGCCAAGTGACGGGAAGTATTTGAATTTTCTGCTCTAAAAGTGGGTCCAAAAGTATAAATCTGACCCAAAGCCATTGCAAAAGTTTCTCCTTCTAATTGTCCCGAAACCGTTAAGTTAGTATGTTTTCCGAAGAAATCTTTTTTGAAATCAATGTTTCCTTCTTCATTTTTTGGAAGATTATCCAAAGGCAATGAAGTTACCTGAAACATTTCTCCGGCACCTTCCGCATCAGCTCCGGTAATGATTGGTGTGTTTACATAAACAAAACCTTTATCCTGAAAATATTTGTGAACTGCAAATGACAATACAGAACGCACACGCATAATCGCACCAAAAGCATTTGTACGTACGCGCAAGTGAGCATTTTCACGTAAAAATTCTAAAGAGTGTTTTTTAGGCTGCATCGGGAATTTCTCCGCATCAGAATCTCCTAAAATTTCAAGTTTGTTAACCTGAATTTCGTATTTCTGACCCGCACCTTTACTTTCAACCAAAGTTCCAAAAACAGAAACCGCAGCTCCGGTCGTGATTCTTTTTAAAGTTTCTTCCGGTGTATTTTCAAAATCAACAACACATTGTATATTATTAATGGTAGAACCGTCATTTAGCGCAATAAACTGATTATTTCTAAAAGTTCTCACCCATCCTTTTGCATTAACCTCCTGAAGCGTCGTCGTACTGTTTAATAAGTCTTTAACTTTTGTGTGTCTCATTTTTATATATAATGTTGAAATTAAATTATTTGTTGCGTAATAACTGCAAATATAAACGATAATTATTAAAATTAGAAGCTGTTTCCCGCTATCCGCTATATCTTTTTAGGCAGATCATTTACGATAAACAAGATATTCCCGATTGCCTGAAAAGGATGTCGCTTCTATCGGGGGCTAGGGACTCGTTTTCAAAAGAATCAATTATTTTTCATTTTTGTATGGCCTTCTTAAATTTCTTAAATCCGGAAATATCTTTTCTTATTTCTTTCATCCATTTTTTTCCATATTTTAAATATAGAAATTCGAAGACTACTTGATTATAAATACTTTCAACGGCTTCACTTGGAGCTATGCAGCCATAATTGAAAAAGTATATCTTAAATTTTCTTTCAAATTCTTGGTCTGATGGCGAAATAAGTTGATTCATTCCTCCTCTTAAAAGTAAAAAGGGTGTGTGATTTTCTATATCAGATTTAGCTAATTTTCGAATTTCATCATCTCCATCTGCAAATTCTACTTTGCTGGCTCCACTTAAGTTTAATTGTTCGTCGCTCAATATGTTTTCTTGCCCATACGAAAGGATAGAAAATAAAATGCAGAATGATAATATTGTTTTTTTTATCATGTAAATGACATTAACTTATAATCCGTGCTAATTCGTGAAATTCGTGTTTCCTTCAAATCCTTCCAAATCCTCTTTCTTAGCTTTCTTCTTCTCAAAAGTCAAAACCAAAGCCGGTAAAACCAATAAATTGGCAAACATCGCAAACGCCAGTGTGCAGGAAATCAATGCACCAAGCGCTATTGTACCGCTAAAACTGGAAAGCGTGAAAGTAGCAAATCCTAAAATTAAAACTACAGAAGTATAAAAAGTACTAATTCCGGTTTCTCTCAAGGCACTGAAAACAGATTTTTTTACTTTCCCGTTGCTTTGAATTAAATCATGTTTGTACTTCGCCATAAATTGAATCGCATTATCAACCGAAATTCCAAATGCAATACTGAATACTAAAATCGTTGAAGGCTTAAGCGGAATTCCAAAATAACCCATTAATCCGGATGTAATGCAAAGCGGTAAAACATTCGTAATTACCGATGCAAAAACCATTTTGAACGATCGGAACAAATACAACATCAAAATAGCAATCACTAAAATCGCAAAAATCAGCGATTCAATTAAGTTGTCAACCAGATATGATGTTCCTTTTTGGAAAACCAAGGCTTTTCCGGTAACAGTAACTTCGTAACGGTCTTTTGGGAAAATCTCATCAATTTTTGAATGTAATTTTTTCTCGACTTTCGCCATTTCATCCGTACCAATATCTTTCATGAAAGTCGTGATTCTGGCATATTGTCCTGTCGAATCAACATAGGCTTTCATTAAATTGTCTTTGCTGTTTTTAGTCGCATTTTTAGCATAACCCAAAATAAAGGTCTGTTCCTGCGAAGTTGGTAATTGATAATATTCAGGATTTCCGTTATAGAAAGCCTGCTTTGAATATTTAACCAAATTCACAATCGAAACAGGTTTTGCCAATTCAGGCATTTCTGCAATTGTATTTTGCAGTTCATCCATTTTACGAATAGTTGAAGCCTTCATGACACCTTTTTTCTTTTTGGTGTCAATCATGATTTCAAGCGGCATGACACCGTTGAACTCTTTTTCGTAGAATAAAATATCTTTAAAAAAAGAAGCGCTTTTTGGCATTTCACCAATTAAACTCCCAGAAACCTTCATTTGAGCAACTCCAATAACACTGAAGACCAAAAGCAAGCCGTAAATCGTATAAATTACTTTTCGTTTGTTTCTGACCACATTTTCTACAAAATCCAATAAAGTCGAAATGTAGGTTTTCGTTAAATGATATAAATGTTTTTCTCCCGGAACAGGCATGAAACTGTACACAATCGGTACAATTAAAAGCGTCAATAAATAGACAGAAATCACGTTAATCGAAGTTACCAGACCAAATTCAAAAAGCAAATCATTTCCGGTAATCATAAACGTAGCAAAACCAATCGCCGTAGTTAAATTCGTCATTAAGGTCGAAACTCCAATTTTCGAAATAATACGCTGTAAAGCCTTTGCCTGATTGTTATGCAGTTTAATTTCCTGCTGGTATTTATTGATCAGGAAAATGCAATTCGTGATTCCGATTACAATAATTAAGGGTGGAATGATTGCCGTTAAAACTGTAATTTTATAATGAAATAATCCAAGCGTTCCAAACGACCAGATTACACCTACAATCAAAATACAGATTGAAATAAGCGTTGCTCTAAACGAACGGAAAAAGAAAAAGAAAATCAGCGAAACGGTTAGCAACGCCGCACCAATAAAAAGCCCGATTTCGCCTTTCATGTTATCAGCATTGATCGTTCTGATGTATGGCATTCCGGAAACACGCAAATCGATTCCGGTAGTTTTTTCGAATTTATCGATTTTTGGAACCAGGTTTTCCAAAATAAAAGTCTTTCTTTCGGCGGTATTAACCAGCGCTTTATTCATGTAAATGGCCGAACGGACGCTTCCGCTTTGTTTGTTAAAAAGCAATCCTTCGTAAAAAGGTAAATTATTAAACAAATCGTGCTGAACCGTTTTTAAATATTCCGGATCAACTGTTTTACTTTGATCAATAAAGGGATTAAGAACGAATTTTTCATTCACCGTGTCTTTCTCTAACTTTTTTAAATCATTTAGAGAAACCACCAAATCCACTTCTTTAGATTTTTTTAAACCTGTCATCAATTCGTTCCAGGCCGCGTAATTTTTTGGCGTAAAGAATTCTTTATCCTGAAACCCAATTACAATCAGGTTTCCTTCTTCACCAAATTTATCCAGAAATTTTTGATACTCTTTGTTTGCAATGTGATCTTTTGGAAGCAAATTGGCTTCGGTATAAGTCATCGATAGGTTTCTCCATTGAAAAGCGAGGAAAATTGTAACTGCAATAACAAAAACCAATATAATAATTCTATTTTTAAGTATGATTCGGGCTAATTTTTCCCAGAATCCAACTTGTATAGTGTTTTTCATAAAATTTGTAAAATGGATGCAAATGTAATGAAAAGTGCTATAAATGATTAATAAAGAGCTTTGTTTTTGCGATTTGTTAACATTAATTAACAGTATGTTTTTTTACGATATTCATTGTTTTCTGTCATTTGTATAATAGCTTTTCTCATCTTTGTATTCAATTTTAAAAAGAATAAAAATGAATTGGATTTTATTAATCATTGCCGGACTTTTTGAAGTGGGTTTTGCCTCTTGTTTAGGCAAAGCCAAAGAAACGACAGGGATTATTTCAACCTATTGGATGGTTGGTTTTTTTGTTTGCCTTTCAATAAGTATGCTTTTGCTTTATAAAGCCACACAGGTTTTGCCAATAGGTACTGCTTATGCTGTCTGGACAGGAATTGGTGCTGTTGGAACCGTTTTAGTTGGAATTTTGATTTTTAAAGAACCGGCAACTTTCTGGAGAATATTTTTTCTTTCAACATTGATTGCTTCAATTATTGGGTTGAAGTTTGTTTCCAGTCATTAAAAAATTTATACAGACTAATCAGAATATAAATAAGTAATAAACAACATGGAGGAAAACAACACCATCACATTTATTTTTTTAGCGATTATTTTATTGCTGATTGTCATCATTGGTTTCATGGTGTATCAATTAATGCAGTCTAAAAAAGCAAAAGAAGATGCTGAAGAAAGTTTTTATGCGCTGGAAAGAAAAGTGAATGACCTGCAATTGGAGACTTTGGAGTCCAAACTGAATCCGCATTTGTTTAAGAATATTTTAAATTCTATTCAGTCGCATGCATATCAGACTTATTTTGCTTTGGATAAACTGGCGAATGTTCTGGATTATATTTTATACGAAAGCAAAAAGAAATTTGTCACGGCGAAAGAAGAGATTGATTTTGCATTGAATCTAATCGAAATCAACAAAATTAAAATCAGCCCGCTTTTTGAGCTAAAGATCAAAACGAATATCAACAAAGAAGATAAATTATACGATCAGCCTTTATTAGCACCGCTAATTTCAATAGATTTAATCGAAAATGCTTTTAAACATGCTGATCTGCAGAGTGCCGATGCTTTTATTTCGGTAGTTTTTGAGTTTAGAGACAATGCTTTTTTTATGACGGTTTCGAATAAAATATCGGATAAAAAAGTACTGAAAAAAGAACGAGGCGGTTTAGGAAATACAACTTTGGAACACCGTTTAAGAATCATCTACAAAAACAACTTCAAACTCGAAAGGTTTACAGAAAACGATATTTATATTGCACATTTAAAAATAGATTTACTTGAATACAAAACTGAAATGCTTGCTACTGGACGATGAGTTACCAGGATTAACGTACCTGAAAATGCTTTGCGAACAAATTCCCGAAATTGAAATCGTAAAAACATTTAATAATCCGGAAAAACTGCTTGCCGAAATTTCGGATCTCGATTTTGATTTATTAATATCAGACATCGAAATGCCCGGAATTGACGGTTTGCATCTGGCAGAAATGATTCAGAATAAATTAGTGATTTTTTGCACAGCATACAAAGATTATGCGGCCGAAGCTTTTAATATTGATGCCGTAGATTATATTACAAAACCGGTAAAACTGGAGCGATTGCAAAAAGCAATTTCAAAAGCTTTTGAGCGATTCAATAAACCCGAAACAGCTAAAAAATTCATTCAGCTGAATACCGACAAGGGAAAAACTTTGTTGTATTTTAATCAGATTCAGTACATTAAAACAGCTATCAGCGACAGTCGTGACAAAACAGTTATTTTGACAGATGGAAGTTTTTTGAATTTAAAAAACGTAAAATTTGATACACTTTTAAAAGAATTGCCGGAAACTGATTTTTGTCGAATTAATAAAAAAGAAATTGTAGCGGTAAAAGCAATAAAATTTTTTAATCATAACGAGATTGTGTTGCATCATTTAGAAAAGAATGACAAAAACAGTACATTAATTCTGAGTGAAACGTATCGTTCTGACTTTTTGAAAAAGGTCAAAATCTAACTTATTACAAAGTTTTTCGGACTTGTTACATAAATTGAAAATTAGCTGTAAATTTACTTTTTCACAACCTTTGCAGTACTGATATTTGCCCCATAATTTAAAATACGGGTTATGAATAATATTAAAAATTCTTTATTCTACGTTACTGTTATTGGTGGTTTTACTGCTCTGATATATTGGGTAATTTCAAAAGGTGCTTCACTTGAAGCAGGCCGTGGAATCATTCATAAAAAAATCGAAAGCAATCATTGGAATGACTTTTTAAATTCAATGATTGAGAACCTGCAGCATCCTCTGGCAATTTTACTGGCTCAAATTGTAACTATTATTTTAGCAGCACGGTTATTTGGCTGGATTTTCAGAAAAATTGGGCAGCCATCAGTAATAGGAGAAATGATTGCCGGAATTGTTTTAGGACCCTCTTTGGTCGGAATGTATTTTCCGGAATTTTCAGCAGCTTTGTTTCCAAAAGAATCTTTAGGAAATCTGCAATTCTTAAGTCAGATTGGTTTAATACTTTTCATGTTCGTAATCGGAATGGAGCTGGATTTGAAAGTGCTAAAAAATAAAGCACATGAGTCTGTGGTAATCAGTCACGCCAGTATTGTCATTCCGTTTGCTTTAGGACTAAGTTTAGCTTATTTCATTTACGGTACTTTTGCGCCTGAAGGCGTAGAATTTGCTTCTTTTGGTTTGTTTATGGGTATTGCGATGAGTATCACGGCCTTTCCCGTTCTGGCCAGAATTGTTCAGGAACGGGGCATGCAAAAAACAAAACTCGGAACCATTGCCATAACCTGTGCCGCTGCCGATGATATTACGGCCTGGTGTATTCTGGCAGTTGTAATTGCAATTGTAAAAGCGGGTTCCTTTACAAGTGCTTTATATGTTATAGGACTGGCTATTTTGTATGTGATTGTCATGCTTAAGGTAGTGAGACCATTCCTGAAACGAGTAGGCGATTTAAATTCGACCCGCGAAAGTCTGAACAAACCTGTAGTTGCTATTTTCTTCATAACACTTTTGTTTTCTTCATACGCATCAGAATTAATTGGGATTCATGCTTTGTTTGGAGCATTTTTAGCCGGAGCCATTATGCCGGAAAACAATAAATTCAGAAATATTTTTATTGAAAAAGTCGAAGACGTTTCTATCATCGTTTTATTGCCTTTATTCTTTGTGTTTACTGGTTTACGTACACAGATTGGTTTGCTTAACGATCCCTATTTATGGAAAGTCACGGCTGTAATTATTGCAGTTGCAGTTGTTGGAAAATTCTTTGGAAGTGCTTTTGCAGCAAAATTCGTTGGACAAAACTGGAAAGACAGTTTGGCTATTGGAGCCTTAATGAATACACGTGGATTAATGGAATTGGTCGTTTTAAATATTGGTTATGACCTGGGAGTTTTATCAACGGAGATTTTTACGATGATGGTTATTATGGCTTTGGTTACTACTTTTATGACTGGCCCGGCCTTAGATTTTATTGGTTATATTTTTAAGGATAAACCAACAATAGTACCTCAGGAAATTGGAAACAAAAGCAAGTACAAAATTCTCCTTTCGTTTGCAACTCCGGAAAGAGGGAAAAAACTTTTGCAAATCGCCAATAGTTTGGTGAAAAAACAATCGGATAACTCGATTGTAACGGCAATGCACTTGTCTTTAAGTACCGAAATTCACTCTTTTGATGTCAAAGACCATGAACGTAAAATGCTGTTTCCGGTTATCGAAGAATCTGAGCGTTTGAACCAGAATATGGTAAGCGTTTTTAAAGTAACAAATGATATTGATACCGAAATTATAGACACTGCAAATCAGGGAGAATATGATTTGTTGTTGGTAGGGTTAGGGCAATCTATTTTTGAAGGAACTCTGCTTGGTAAAATATTAGGGTTTACATCGAGAATTGTAAATCCGGATCGTTTGATCGATAAGTTTACCGGAAAAGAAGGTCTGTTTGAAAACTCTCCCTTTGATGAAAGAACACGCCATATTATTGCCAAAACTAAAATGCCGGTTGGAATTTTTATTGACAAAGATCTGGAAGAAGTAGACCGCATTTTTATGCCTGTTTTTAGTAAAGAAGATTCTTTTTTGATTGATTATGCAAAGAAATTAATTAATAATAACGGTTCGCAAATTACAGTTCTCGATGCTAGTGGCGAAGTAAAAAGTACCCGGGACATGCAGGAAAGTATTCGTTCGATTGAACAGATTGCACCAAACCACATTATGATTATGCACGACAGAACCATAAAAAAAGAGTTTTTAGAAACTCAAAATTTAATGATTATAAGTTTAGACAGCTGGAAAAAACTGATTGAATCTCAAAGTATCTGGCTGAATAATACGCCATCAGTTTTAATTTTGAAACCATAAGGTTTTTTTAATTCCAATATAAAAATCCCAAATTCCAATTTTATGATTGGGGTTTGGGATTTCATTTTATGCAAATGTTTTACCACGCTTTATTGTTTTATCAAGTGGAACTTCTTTTGGGTGGAATTTGGGATTTAAAAAGATTGGAATTTAATTTACAATCCCAAATCGATAACATAAGAAATTTTAACGGCAATGTTATCCTCGAATTTTGGTAATTGATTTGGTCCGTATCGGTAAAAACCGCCTAAACCAAAACCTTTGTAAATTTTGTTTAACTCAATCCCGGATTCAAAGAATCCTTTTTCCAGGGTTTTATAAGCTGGGCCAATATGCTGCTCAGGATTTTGCATGTGTCCCCAGGCCATTCGGGTTACTAACACCAATGAGGGACGGACTTTTTTCATTATTTTAATTCGGTTGAAACCGTGTTTGACTTGAAAAAAGGCATACTGATTAGAGAAAAACTCATTAAAATACATGGTTTCAAAACTGTTTCTTCCGGAAAAAGTAATACGCTGAATAATCGTTTCTTTATTAAGATTGTTTGGCATAGTGTTGTACAAATGGGTTATAGGTACATCGCCTGTAGCAAAGCCTCCCTGCAATAAAAAGCTGGTTTTCTGACCGTTCAGATATTTTTTTTCATATTCAGTTTTAAAATCTATTTTACTGAATGTAAAATCATTATCTAAAACATTTGGCAAAGACTGTGTATATTGAAACGTAAATCTTGGAAATCGCTTTTCAGTTTCGTTTCTGCCTGTTGGTGTCTGCATAAAATCACTAAACGGTGCCCAAACTATCGAAAGCATTGTTGTGGTCATCACATAGCTTGAATATAATTTTCCGTTTAAATTAAAAAGATAATCAAATTTAGGTTCGATTTGATTTCTTGATATTTCTAAAACAGCTTCTGTTTTTGGAATAATTTTAGTTTGAAGATTAGTTTTCCAGCTAATATAATGGTAGAAAGTACTAATGTTAATAGGGCGTGGATCATAAATTTTAAAAACACGTTTGTCGACGGCAAAAAGAGTGCTCGCAATTTCCCTGACATCATCAGTATAAGATCCGTTTAGCCAGGTATTAGTGTTTTTGTCCAATAAAACTCCAAAGCCCAAATTGTATTTAAAGTTTCCATCTTTTGTACCATAGGCACCATAGCCTTCAATCCTGAAATATTTAGAAAAACGTTCGTTTGTAATGCCTCCAAGTCCAAGTCTGAAACCTTCATAGTTATTATAGCTGATGATTTTTTTCAAATCAAGATCTGCCGGTCCTATTGGATAAAAACCATTAATGATTTTCCTGCCTATTCCTAAGCGTTTTTCGATTCTGTTACGAACAGACAGGCTGTCTAGTAATAAATAGGTTTTCTGACCTTTCAAATCAAGACTTTCTTTTCGGTATTGGTTCCAGAAATCTTCTGTTTTTTTGCTGGCATCATCTTCAATTTCGATATAAAGCGATGGGTTATTTATTGGGGTAGTTGTATTGTAGTGGATGTCGAAATTATTGCTTTCAGAAAGTAAATAAGTAAAATCGGAAGCACTTTTTTCTCTAATTTCAAAACCTTCTTCTATATCTCCGTCAAACTGGATAGTGCCGCCTAAAATTTTAATATCATCGTCATTTTTCCCTTTTACAATTTTAAAAGTAGTATTGCCCGGGAACCAGATTTTTTCTTCGGGCACATATTCAAATTCATGGACTCCGCTAATGTCGAGAACCCCTTTTATACGCATGACTGCTTTGGCAATGGCATAATTTTCCTGATCAATATATAAAACACCTTCTAAGCCGGATGCTCTTCTTTTTTTCTTGTTCTTAAAATGGACCATAAAGGTGTTTCGGCCCTGAATAGCAACAGTGTCTAATAATTTATAATTGTAATCTTTTAAAGCATCATTAGAAATAGGATTATTGTATTTGGTTTCAAAGAGTTCATATTTAGGATCATAAATAGAAATTGACTGTAAATTGAAAGCAATAATTTCGTAAACAGGCTGCTTAAAACCTGCCATCTTTGTACCCAGAATGGTTTCTTTGAGTTTTTTGTTTCCGAATTGATATTGTGATAGTTTTTCTGTTTGAAACAAATGCTGTTTGCTTATAAGTTCTTTAAATTTATAGTCAGAAGAGTCAACATTAATTCTTTTTTTCTTTAAATCTTTATAAGCCGCAGAAGAGTCAATTCTGCCTTTGATTGAGTCAGGATTTGCTGTTACAATCAGTTTGCTATATGTTTTATACTCAAAACTATTTAATTTTTTTTGCGGGTTATTATTGTTTTTATTGCTAATAACCTTTCTTAAAATTGCTAATGCAGGATTCTCATTCGAAATAATAACTTCTTTGAGATTGTCTGTTCTTTGCTTAAGCGAGATTGGATAAAACTTTTTATTGTCTGAAACGGTGATTGCTTTCGTTTGATAACCAATATACGAAACAGTAAAAGAAGTAATTTTTACTTTAGAAGAAAGTATAAATTTTCCATCAACATCCGTAATCGTATTGTTATTGTCTGAAGTAGTGATAGTAGCAAACGGAAGAGGTTTGTTTTTAGAGTCGTTTACAATTCCGTTTATTTGAAATTGCGCATGTAGAGTCAGCGTAAAAAACAAAGTTAAAAAACAGAATAGCTTCATATAGTGTAATATGGATTCAAAACGATAAGAATGTATTTTTGGTATGCAAAAATAAGAATAAAAAAATCCGTCTGGTATAATTTTAACCAAACGGATTCTTAATTTTGTGACAAATAAGTTACACTTTCATGATTTCGGCTTCTTTTGCGGCCAATAATTCATCAATTTTTTTGATGTAAGCATTCGTTAAGTTCTGAACTTCTTCTTCTGCAGATTTGCAAATATCTTCAGAAGTTCCTTCTTTTTCTAATTTTTTAATGTCGGTGTTGGCATCTTTACGAACATTACGTACACCAATCTTAGCATCTTCGGCTTCAGCTTTTGCCTGTTTTGCCAATTCTCTACGGCGATCTTCTGTCAAAGGCGGAACGCTGATTATTATTACATCCCCATTATTCATCGGATTGAAACCAATATTGGCAACCATAATTGCTTTTTCGATAACTTGCAGCATATTTTTTTCAAAAGGCTGCAGTGTGATTGTTCTTGCATCAGGAACACTGATTTTTGACACTTGAGAAAGAGGTGTTGCTGATCCGTAATATTCTACAAAAACACTTCCTAACATAGCTGGAGAAGCTTTTCCTGCACGGATATTAAGAAACTCTTTTTCTAAATGTGCAATAGAACCATTCATTGATTCTTCAGTACTTTCTAATATAAAATCAATTTCTTCACTCATTTTTTTAGATTTTTAGATTTTCGATGATTTAATTTTTAAACTAAAGTAAATCACCTTATGCTAACTAATATAATTTATTTTTAAAATTGTTATTCAAAATTAGAGACCTCAAAAGTCTAAATCATTGAACGTCTAACAATCTCCGATGTTTTAAATATTAACTACAGTTCCGATGTTTTCGCCCTCGCAGATTTTTAATAAGTTTCCAATTTTGTTCATATCAAAAACAACGATTGGTAGTTTATTTTCCTGGCTCAAAGTAAACGCAGTTGTGTCCATTACGTTTAATCCTTTTTTAAGGACATCCTCAAACGAAATAAAATCAAATTTTACTGCCGAAGCATTTTTTTCAGGATCACAATCATAAACACCATCAACACGGGTTCCTTTTAGAATAACATCAGCATTAATTTCTATTCCTCTTAAAACAGCTGCTGTATCGGTAGTAAAATATGGGTTTCCGGTTCCGGCACCAAAAATTACGATTCTTCCTTTTTCAAGATGACGGTCGGCTCTTCTTTTGATGTAAGGTTCTGCGATAGACTCCATTTTTAAGGCAGTCTGCAGACGGGTTTTCATTCCTTTGTCTTCAAGTGCACCCTGTAAAGCCATTCCGTTAATAACAGTTGCCAGCATTCCCATATAATCACCTTGTACTCTATCCATACCGGCACTTGCTCCTGCAACTCCTCTAAAAATATTTCCACCTCCAATAACAATAGCAATTTCTACTCCCTTACTGTGAATTTGCTTAATTTCTTCGGCATATTCGGCTAATCTTTTAGGGTCAATTCCGTATTGTAAGTCTCCCATTAACGCTTCACCGCTTAGTTTTAGAAGAATTCTTTTATATTTCATGTGTGTTGCTTTTGTTTCTGCAAATATAGACATATTCTGTTTTTTAGAAATAATGTTTACAAAAATAATTTCTCTCTATATTTGAATGAAATTCTTTTATTTTTGTAAGAATTGTTTTTGTTTTTTTGGTTTAAAATTAAGAAGCAGATGACTCTTCCTTTTAAAAAATAAATAAATATAATAACTTAAAACTAAGATAAAAATTATGATTTGTACACTTTATTCTCATCAAATTGGTTTTGATAAAATAGTTGAGGTACTCAGGAGCAGTTATCCCAAAGCTACTATTACAAGTACCAGTCAGGATGGATCTCAAATTGCTTCAATTGAAACTAAAGATGGTTTCTTTAGTTCCGGAAGCAAGCTAATAGTTCAATACAGAGAAAGAAAAGAACCATCTTATCAGCTGCCTGAAACTGATGATTCTCCTCTAACCGGAAATCTTAGAGGTTTATATGGATATGTAGATTCTTTAGACTCCAATAACGAAAAAGTAAAATCGTTATTTCTTCATAAAATTCAGACCTTGAATTCAGAGTTTTCAATTACTCAGCAAAAAGGGCAGACTAAGAGTTTAAAAGAATTGCTTCAAAAGTTAGCCAAAGATTTTGAAGCTGTATTATTTGTACAGCCCAAAACAATAATCAGTCAATCTAATGAACAGCATTTTCTGGATGAAAATTTAAATCTAATCCTGGATATTAATGGAAATTGTGAAATTGAAGGTTTAGAAGTAAAAATTAACAGCATTTATTATGACAAAGAACTTGTAGAAATAACTGAATTTCAGAAGGAATTGAAAACAAACAGCGAAAAAATTCTGCGGGAAAAGGATATCAAAATAAATAATTATCTGCCTTATATAGAGCCGGAGCAAGATGTTGTTCTCAGAACCCCAAAAGAAGTAGCAGTACGTGTTTGTGTTTTGGCTATCACTAATTTGGTGGCTTTTGATACTATCTCGAATGGAGAAGCGATCGAATATCTTCAGCATTATAATTTATGGGATTTTGTTACCCCAAATGAAAAAGACTTTTTAGCGAATCCGACGGAACAGAAAAAAAGTAATGAATCATGGAAATGTGAATGTATTTGGACTTTGATGTTCGCATTAAATAAGATTGAGGATTTAGGATTTCCCGATAAACTATGCAGTTTAAATGACATTCCGGCAGAGGAATACCCTGTAGCTCCGGATCGAGATCCGAATGATTTTATTAATTCTGTTTTTGAAACCAAAAGCAAATCAGAAATATTGAGATTAAACGATTTGTATTACAGATTAGACTGGGCGTGTGTGGATGCGAGGTTAAACGGAGAAGAGATGACTGCGATTCATCCGGGAGTGGTGTACGAACGGCACTATGCTTTAAACTGGCTGATAAATTATGGCGAAGCCGATTGGGATGATGTAACGTGTGATACCTAGAATTGTAATAACCGCTTTTCATTAAAAGTAAGAATTGCTAATGACTTTTGTTTAAGAGATTTATTCTCTTTATTATGACAAAAGTCATTATTTGGGCTTTATTAAATTGCTTAAATTTATCAGACCTAAAACAAAGAACATGAAAAGTATTGTAGCCAAAGCATTATTCCATAGTTATTCCTATGTTGAATATAGAAAATTAGTTACCGATTTATTATCAGAAGGGAAATCAACCGGAGATGAACAGTCTGAAAGTTTAAGGCATTATACTAGTTTGAATGAAGCCAGAATGAATCGTCTGGATAAAACCATTAAAATTTCCGAAGATGTAATTTCGAAACTGCAAAATTTAGACAAACATTATATTTGGATGGTTATTTCTGAAGGATGGTGTGGCGATGCTGCCCAAATACTTCCTGTCTTAAATAAGATGGCTCTAGCATCGGAGAAAAGAATTGACCTTCGAATTGTTTTAAGAGATCAAAATGAGGAATTAATGGGCCAGTATTTAACAAATGGGGGCAAAGCAATCCCAAAAGTTATTGTAATCTGTAAAGAAGCCGGAATTGTGCGGACACACTGGGGACCGAGACCAAAAGGAGCGACAGAGCTGATGGCAAATTACAAAAGGGATTTTGGTGTTATCGATGAAAAAATCAAAACCGATTTGCAATTGTGGTATTTAGCAGATAAAGGAATTTCGGTTCAGGAAGAATTGCTCAATATTATGGAGAACATCAGGTATAATCGATTATAACCTTTATAAATATTATGAAACTCTAAAGTTTGAATTTGTTAATACGCTGAAAACAAACAATATAATGTTAAAAAAGTAGTAAAATATTTATTTTTTAAATTATATTTTTGTATCTTGCTGCCATAGATCCCATTTCTATTATTTGACTTGCTTTTTTTATAGGTGTCTTTACTAATTAACCATTAAAAAATTCACTATTATGAAGAAGTTATTCGAAAAGTTCTATGATTTATTTTCAAGATTTTTGTTTGGAGGAAAAAATATACCGCATTATTAACTGCGTGAAGTATGAAATAATATTATTTTTATCCAAAATTAGTTTAAGCACATTACTCCCGTCTTATTTGTAATGTGCTTTTTTTTATTCTTTAAATGCTTTCTTCAAACATCATAATATCAATAGCATCTTTAACATCGTAATCACCAATTTTAGTTCGGCGCAAAACGGTCAAATGGGAACCTGATCTAAGGGCTTTTCCAAAATCAAAAGCTAATGACCGAATATAAGTTCCTTTGCTGCAAACTACCCTAAAGTCAATTTCAGGCAATTCAATTCTTGTAATTTCAAATTCATGAATTGTGGTTTTTCTACTGGCAATTTCGACAGTTTCTCCCGCACGTGCATGCTCATACAAGCGAACCCCATCTTTTTTAATGGCTGAAAAAATAGGTGGTTTTTGATCGATTTCACCTAAAAACTGTTTTACCGTTTCATAAATTAAATCCTGATCAATATGATCTGTTGGAAAAGTCACGTCGATTTCAGTTTCCAGATCATATGATGGAGTAGTGGCTCCAATGTAAAACGTTCCGGTATATTCTTTTGCCTGCCCCTGAAGTTCAGATATTTTTTTTGTGAATTTCCCTGTACAGATTAATAAAAGTCCTGTAGCTAAAGGATCTAATGTTCCGGCGTGACCAATTTTAAACTTTTTTGGAAGTCCAACTTTATTAATTAAAAGGTATTTTAATTTGTTAACAGCCTGAAAAGAACTCCATTTTAAAGGTTTATCAATCAGTAAGACTTGTCCGTTTAAATATTCTTCGGGTGTTTTCAAAATTATTTATTTAAGGAAAAATACGCCAATAAAAGTATTCCAGCCACAATTCTGTAATAACCCCATGGTTTAAAACCGTATTTTTTGATGATTCCAATGAAAGATTTTATAGCAATAATGGCTACTACAAATGCGATTACGTTTCCAATCAAAAATAATTTCAGATTCTCAGGGGATTGTGTCAATAATTCGTAACCTTTCAGTTGCGAAACTTCATAAGTTTTTAATAACAATGAATAGGTTGTAACTGCCAGCATTGTAGGAACGGCAAGAAAAAACGAAAATTCCGCAGCAGTCTGCCTGTCTAATCCTTGCTGCATTCCGCCAATTATAGAAGCGGCAGAACGGCTTGTTCCGGGCATCATAGCAAGGCACTGCCAAAAACCGATTGTTACGGCTTTTTTTATTGTAATATCTTCTTCGTTAATAATGGTTGGATTTTTGAATTGATTATCAATAAAAAGCAATACAATTCCGCCCAGTATTAAAACAATAGCTATCGGAACAGGATTTCCTAAAACAGCATCAATTTTGTCATCAAATAATTTTCCTAAAATCAATGCGGGAATAACAGCACAGGCCAGCTTAACATAAAAATTGATTTTACTGAAGTCAAAAAATTTCTTCCAATATAAAACAACAACGGCCAAAATAGCCCCAAACTGAATAGATACCTGAAACAATTTTACAAAATCATCTTCCTGTATTCCGAAAAAAGAACTTGTAAAAATCATGTGTGCTGTAGAGGAAACAGGCAGATATTCTGTTAATCCTTCAACTATTGCAATAAGAATTGCTTGTAATGTATTCATTAATTTAGATTTTTAGATTCTTAGATATCTTAGATTTTAGACTTTTTTTAAAGATTAATCGAATAATCTAAAGATCTACAGTCTAAGAAATCTAAAAAAAGTCTATTTAGATTTCTTGAAGATAGAATAAATCGTGATTCCAAAACCAATTAAAACAGTTGTTGGAGCTAAACGAATACGTCTGAAACTAAAAACATCTTCATTGAAAACATTTGGATCAGTACTTCCTCCACCAGACATTAAAAAAAATCCAAGTGCGATAACGCCAATTCCAATCAATAAAATTTTGTAATTGATGCCGTCAAAAAGAAATTCTTGTTTTTGAGGTTGTTCTTGTTCTTCTTTAATATTATTTTTCATTATTATCTTTTTGTCACCCTAAGCGAGGTTTAAGGGTATTTTTTTATTAAATCTAAAATTAATAAAGATCGTCTGTTCTTAAATTCAGGAATCTTTGTGTAGCAAAATGTGTACTGACCCAGGTAATTAAAACGCCTAATCCAAAGACAGCTAATAGAACCAATCCTATTAAGGCTTTGTCTTCTAAAATTCCTAATCCCGGGAAATTAGTTTCAACATACATTAAAAGAGCAATCAGGGCAATGATAGCTAAACCAGCTCCCAACATTCCAAGTTTTACACTACGCACTACAAAAGGCTTACGAATAAAGGCTTTTGTCGCTCCAACCATTTGCATGGTTTTAATAATAAATCTATTTGAATGAATGGATAAACGCAAGGAACTGTTGATTAATAAAACCGCAATCACCGCAAGGAAACCGCTGATAATCAAAATCCACATACTTACTTTTTTGATATTGTCATTTACTAAGTTTACTAGTTGTTTGTCGTAAACAATGTCTTCGATCATCGTGTTTTTACGTAAATCGCTTTCAATTCTTGTGATACTGTCTCTTTCAACATAATCTGCTTTTAAATGAATATCGTAAGAATTCAATAATGGATTTTCTCCTAAAAAGGTCAGGAAATCTTCGCCAATGATATCTGTATGTTCTTTTGCCGCTTTTTCTTTTGTAACGTATACATACGATTTTGCAAAAGGAGCTCTTTTTAATTCGGTATCAAATGCCTTGGTAACACTATCTGTAGCTTCGTTTTTAAAGAAAACTGTCATGGCGATTTTTTCTTTAAAATCATTGGCCAGTTTTTTTGAATTAATAATGAATAATCCCAGTACTCCCAAAAGGAATAAAACCAAGAATACACTTAATACTACCGAAAAATAAGAGGAAATTAACCTGCGCTTTTGAAATTTATCAAAGTTAGAACTCATAGTCTGCTTAAATTATGTGGTAAAAATAATAAAGAATTTCTTTATATGAAGTTAATAACGAACTTTTATACCATAAATGTACAATTAGATATTGAAATACGACACCAGAGAAATGTTTTGACCGGAAAGGCCGCAAAGATTTTTATATTTTGTTACAGTAAAAACACAAAGTTCGCATTAATTTATACTGATTAAGCTTTTGCCAACTTTACGGAATAGCTGTAATCACACAGTACAATAGTACGTGTTTTTACTTAATTAAAATACGTAATTTGTTATTTTATTTGTTTGCCAATGAAATAGCTTTGGTACAATCTGTAATAAATGTAAATTTGCCAACTTATAATCCAGTCACAAAGAGAGGAAAGCCTTAGTATCTTTGCAACTTAGAACCTTAGTAACTTAGAAATGAAATACAATCCAAACGAAATAGACGCCAAATGGCAAAAGTATTGGGCAGAAAATCAAACTTTTGCAGCAAAAAATAACTCTGAAAGACCTAAACATTATGTTCTCGATATGTTTCCTTATCCATCTGGAGCAGGGCTTCATGTGGGGCATCCGCTGGGTTATATTGCTTCAGATGTGTATTCTCGCTTCAAAAGACATCAGGGATTTAATGTTTTGCATCCAATGGGTTACGACAGTTTTGGATTACCGGCTGAGCAATATGCAATTCAGACAGGTCAGCGTCCGGAAGATACAACTCGCGTAAACATTGATGGAGGTGTTGATAAAGAAGGAAAACAAATCGCCGGATACAGAAAACAATTAGATAAAATCGGATTTTCATTTGACTGGGCGCGCGAAGTGCGAACCTCAAATCCGGATTATTACAAACATACACAATGGATTTTTATTCAGTTATTCAATTCATGGTACAATAAAGATTCTGACAAAGCCGAAGACATTTCGACTCTGACCGCTATTTTTGAAAAAGAAGGAAATGCGAATGTAAATGCTGTTTGCGATGATAATATCGTTTCTTTTTCGTCAGGCGAATGGAATGCATTTTCGGCAGATGAGCAAGAGAAAATATTACTACAATACCGATTAACGTATTTGGCAGAAACAGAAGTAAACTGGTGTCCCGGTTTAGGAACTGTTTTGGCAAATGACGAAATTGTAAACGGAGTTTCGGAGCGTGGAGGCTATCCTGTCATCAGAAAAAAAATGACACAATGGAGTATGCGAATTTCTGCTTATGCCGAACGTTTGCTTCAGGGGCTAAATGATATCGACTGGAGCGAGTCAATAAAAGAGTCTCAAAGAAACTGGATTGGAAAATCTGTGGGGGCGATGGTAAAATTTAAAGTCAAAAGTCAAAAGTCGCAAGTCGAAAGTGAAGCTGCACTTTCAGACTTTCGACATTCGACTTTCGACTCTTTTATCGAAGTTTTCACAACCCGTCCTGATACCATCTTCGGAGTTACTTTTATGACTTTGGCTCCGGAACATGATTTGGTGGCTAAAATTACCACTCCGGAACAAAAAGCAGCTGTTGAAGCGTATATCGAAAAAACAGCTAAACGTTCTGAGCGTGAGCGTATGGCTGATGTAAAAACCATTTCGGGAGTATTTACAGGAGCGTATGCGGAACATCCTTTTACAAAAGAAGCTATTCCGGTTTGGATTGGTGATTATGTTTTGGCTGGTTACGGAACTGGTGCTGTAATGGCTGTTCCTTGTGGAGACGAAAGAGATTACGCTTTTGCAAATTTCTTTAAAGGACAAAACGGAATGCCGGAAATCAAGAATATTTTTGCGAATGTAGATATTTCTGAAGTGGCTTACGGTTCGAAAGACAATGTAGAGATCGCCAATTCGGATTTCTTAAACGGATTGAATTATAAAGAGGCTACTAAAAAAGTCATCGAAAAATTAGAAGAAATTGGTCAGGGAACCGGAAAAACAAATTACCGTTTGCGTGACGCGGTTTTCTCTCGTCAGCGTTATTGGGGTGAGCCATTCCCGGTGTATTATGTTAATGGACTTCCAAAAATGATCGACGCACAGCATTTGCCAATTATTTTGCCTGAAGTTGAAAAATATTTACCAACCGAAGACGGCTTGCCACCATTAGGAAATTCTATTAAATGGGCATGGAATACAGTAATTAATGATGTTGATTTTAATGAAAAAATTGACAACAAAACCATTTTTCCGCTTGAATTGAATACGATGCCGGGCTGGGCAGGAAGTTCCTGGTATTGGATGCGTTATATGGATGCTGATAGTGAAGACGAATTCGCTCGTAAAGACGCATTGAAATATTGGGAAAGCGTAGATTTATACATTGGAGGAAGCGAACACGCAACCGGACACTTATTGTATTCTCGTTTCTGGAATAAATTCTTAAAAGACAAAGGTTTTGCTCCAACTGAAGAGCCATTCAAAAAACTGATCAATCAGGGGATGATTTTGGGGACTAGTGCTTTTGTTTATAGAGTTCACGGTGTAATAGAGTCTGATCCAAATGAAGGATTTAGTATATTAAACTCAGATATGCCTACTTTATTCATCACAAAATCGATATATGATAAAATTAAAAAGGGTGATGAAGATGAAAAAGAGAAGGTAAAAGAATTTTATTTAAATCAGATCAAATCTGCATTTCCAAATATTTATATTAATTTGGGGAACTTAGAGATATCTGAAATCCATGCTGATGTTTCGATGATAAATTCTTCGGATGAGTTGGACATTGAAAAATTCAAAGCATGGAGAGAATATTACGCTAATGCAGAATTTCTTAAAGAAGAAAACGGAAAATACATTGTAGGCCGCGAAGTTGAAAAAATGTCAAAATCAAAATACAATGTTGTAACTCCGGATGATATTTGTGCTGAATACGGTGCTGATACATTACGTTTGTACGAAATGTTTTTAGGTCCGTTAGAGCAGGCAAAACCCTGGAACACGGCGGGTATTTCTGGTGTATTTGGTTTCCTGAAAAAATTATGGAGATTGTATTTTGATGACAACGGTTTAATCGTAAACAACGACGAACCAACAAAAGACAACTTAAAATCATTGCACAAAACCATTAAAAAAGTAGCTGAAGATATCGAGAATTTCTCTTTCAATACTTCGGTTTCTCAGTTTATGATTTGTGTAAACGAATTGTCTTCTCAAAACTGTCATTCACGTGCCATTTTAGAGCCTTTAGCCATTTTGGTTTCGCCTTATGCACCGCATATCGCAGAAGAATTATGGTCGCAGTTGGGACATACAACTTCAATTTCTGATGTTGCTTTCCCAATTTTTGAAGAAAAGCATTTGGTGGAATCTGAAAAAGAATACCCGGTTTCTTTCAACGGAAAAATGCGTTTTACGATCAAATTGCCTTTGGATTTAACCAAGGAACAAATCGAAGAAATCATTATGAAAGATGAAAGAACGTTGCGTCAATTAGATGGAAGAACACCAAATAAAGTGATTATTGTTCCCGGAAGGGTTATCAATTTTGCGATTTAATAAATCAATTTTCAAATATTTTAAATTCCAAATCCCAATTTTTGTTGGGGTTTGGAATTTTTTTTGTGCGTGTTTTTTGCTGCCAATTATACTAATTTTCACAGATTTTTTTCTAAAACACATAGTTTGTCATTCCGAGGGACGAGGAATCTTCGCGAGAAGCTCCGCAATCAATGTCGCCAATCTTTGTCGAGCTACTTGTGGAGATTGCTTCGCCAGTTCGCTATCACTCGTGTCCTCCTTCGTCGGAATGACAAAAATGCGAAGTTCTTGCGTTAAACCCTAGCCAACACCCAGTTTGTCATTCCGACGAAGGAGGAATCTCCGCACGCAAATCACGTCAGAATTTCCGTTTCAATATTGGAATTTGGAATTTTTTTATTGAAATTTTAATTTCAGTTGTAACATTTTAATAGTTCTCGTATCCAAAGGGCGGATCCGATTAATTAACAACTTAAATCTATTAAAAATGAAAAAGTATATTTTGATTATCGCCCTTTTATTTTCTGTATTATGTTTCAATGTTTTTGCACAAACCAAATCATATCCTTTTGAAGTTCTTAAAACCGGAAAAGGGAAACAAGCTATACTATTTATTCCGGGATTTGCTTCTTCCGGAGAAGTCTGGAACGAAACCAAAACCGCATTCGAAAAAAATTTTACTTGCTACACATTCACAATGGCTGGTTTCGCGGGAGTAAAACCACAGTTAAATCCATCATTCGAAAACTGGAAAACAGAAATTGCTAATTATATCCAAAACAATAAAATTGAAAAACCAATAATTGTTGGACACAGTATGGGTGGCGGATTGGCGCTTGCTATCGCTGCCGATTATCCGGAATTGATTGGGAAAATTGTGGTTGTGGATGCGCTTCCGTGTCTGGCAGCTTTGAGTGATCCTTCTTTCAAATCAAAAGAAAACAATAATTGTTCTTCAACTGTAAACCAAATGACGGCGATGAATGAAACTCAGTTTTATGAGATGCAGAAACAAACCATGCCGAGACTTTTACAGGATGCTACAAAACTGGAATTGGTTGTGGGTTGGAGTGTAAAATCAGACAGAACCACTTTCGGACAAATGTATTGTGATTTTTATAATACCGATTTGAGAAACAGGATTGCACAGATAAAATGTCCGTCGTTAATTTTATTAGAGTCTTATTTTATAAATTTAAAACCTATAATCGACGAACAATATAAAAACCTGAAAACAGCTGATTTTAAATACGCAAACAAAGGCCTGCATTTTATAATGTATGATGATACAGCATGGTATTTGGAACAATTAAATCATTTTTTAAAATCGTAAGATGGAATTCGAAGAAATCTACAAAACATATTGGGACAGGATTTTCAGGCTTTGCATGGGATTTGTAAATGATTATGATGCTGCTCAGGATTTGGCTCAGGAAACTTTTATCATTGTATGGCAGAAGCTGGAAACTTTTAGAAACGAATCGGCTATTGGAACCTGGATTTTCAGGATTGCTTCTAATACCTGTTTAAGGCAGATCGAGAAAGAAAAACGTTTTCCAAAATCAGACTTGCCTGTTCATCTTTCGGAAGAAAAGCAAACTTCAATTGAACCACAAATTCAGTATTTGTACAAATGCATAGCCGAATTGCCCGAAACAGAGCGTATCATTATTTCACTGGAACTGGAAGATGTAAAGCAGGCAGAAATTGCAAAAATCGTTGGACTTTCTGAAGCTAATGTTAGAGTGAAAATTCACAGAATAAAAGAAAAACTGACTCAAAAATTCAAAGAAAATGGACAGCAATAATATAGATTTTAAAGATTTATGGAAAAAACAAACCGTAAATCAGCCCAATATAGAGGATTTGATGGCAAGGCTAAAACAATTCAAAAAAGCAGGTTTGAGAAGTTTATGGAAAACCAATATTCTGCTTTTTGCCACATCTGCTTTTATTATTTTTATTTGGTACTATTATCAGCCGCAATTTATTTCGACTAAAATCGGAATCGTTTTGGCAATCGTGGCAATGATAATGTATGTGGGATTTTACAATGGCTTATTGCGTATCTATAAAGATATTGATACAAACCAAACCAATCAGGAATATTTGCAAAAACTAATTTTAATTAAAAGAAAACAACAATTTATGCAGTCTACTATATTGAGTTGGTACTTTGTTTTACTTCTTGCGGGAATTTGTTTGTATATGTATGAATACGCTTCAAGGATGACTGTTTTTTATGCGCTGATTACATATGGCGTAACCTTGCTTTGGATTGGTTTTAACTGGTTTTATATGCGTCCGAAACAAATTAAAAAACAACAGGTAAAAATTAATGATCTGATTATAAATTTGAAAGATATAAATAAGCAATTGGATTAATAAAATCAATATTTTGAAATTGCTTCGCCTGTACGCTATCTCGAGTCCAAATTCCAATTTTACGATTGGGGTTTGGATTTTTGTTTCAATATAGTTTGTCATTCCGTAGGAATCTTACGGTTCGATTGACTTAATGTTTAGATTTCTTTGGAGTAATAAGTTTGTGTTTAGTTTTTTGCGAAACAATTCATAATTAAAATCTAAAGTTGTGTGTCATTTTGACATTTTACAAAAATGGTTCGTAAATTGTTGTGATTTTACAAGACAAAACATAAACTAAAAAATATAAATATGGGAAGAGAATATTTAATTCTCGCCGGTGCGATAATGCTGATTAGCTGGCTGGTGAGTTCAAAGTTAAAGAGTAAGTTCGAGTTGTATTCGAAACTGCAATTGCAAAACGGAATGAGCGGAAAGGAAATTGCAGAAAAAATGCTGGCTGATAATGGTATTCGTGATGTTCGTGTAATTTCGACTCCGGGACAATTGACAGACCATTATAATCCGTCAGATAAAACGGTTAATTTAAGTGAAGCAGTTTACAATCACAGAAACGCGGCAGCGGCCGCTGTTGCAGCACACGAATGTGGTCACGCCGTACAGCATGCCCTTGGTTATGAATGGCTGACAATGCGTTCAGCATTAGTTCCTATTGTTAGTGTAGCATCAAATTATGTACAATGGATTTTGCTGGCCGGAATCCTTATGATAAGAACTTTTCCGCAGTTATTGTTAGTGGGTATCGTGATTTTTGCAGCAACAACTTTATTTACTATTATAACATTGCCAGTTGAATATGATGCAAGTAATCGTGCGCTGGCTTGGTTGGAAAATAAACGAATGTTGACACAACAAGAACAGGCCGGTGCAAAAGATGCTTTAAAATGGGCTGCAAGAACTTATGTTGTAGCGGCTATTGGTTCTATTGCTACGCTATTGTATTATATTTCGATTTACTCAGGAAGCAGGAGGAATTAATTTTTAATGTGGCAATTTAGATAATTAGTCAATTAGATAATTTATAGAAAACCCGACAGATTTTTAAAAATCCGTCGGGTTTATAGTTTTATATGTAGTTTTTTTAAATTATCTAATTTACAATTGTATCTGTCTGTCAATCTGCTGATCCAGCGAAATAAACGTTTCAGTTCTCGAAACCCCTTCAATTGCCTGAATTTTGGTATTTAAAAGCTGCATCAAATGTTCGTTGTCTCTACAAATGATTTTAATCAAAACCGACCAGTTTCCTGTGGTGTAATGGCATTCCAGAACTTCAGGGATTTTTTTTAAATCTTTTACAGCTTCAGAGTTTCGGGAGGCTTTATCTAAGTAAACTCCAATAAAAGCCATCGTGTTATAGCCTAATACTTTAGGATTTACAGTAAATTTTGATCCTGAAATCACACCTGATTGTTCCAGTTTCTTTAACCGCTGATGAATCGCGGCTCCGGAAATGCCAATTTTGTTTGCAATTTGTAAAATAGGTTTTCGGGCATCATCCATTAAATAACGAAGGATTTCCTTGTCGATACCGTCAATTTCGATTAATAGCGAGTTGATTTTCATAACTTGTAATTTGAAACTAATCCTGCTAATTTGGTTTAGAATAGAAATCAAATGTAGTTAAAATGGGTGGAAATAAAAATTCCAAATTCCAACATAAAAAGTTGAAATTTGGAATCTAAGTTGTAAATAGTAAGGATTATTTTTTATTTGCCTCACTAATATATTTTTCTAAAGCCATTGTCATAGAAGGAGTTTCAGGAGTCGGGGCAAGAATATCAATTCTTAATCCGTGGTCTAATGCTTCTTTTTGGGTTGTGCTTCCAAAAACAGCAATTCTGGTATTGTTTTGTTTAAAATCAGGAAAGTTTTTAAACAAGGATTTGATTCCTGTTGGACTGAAAAACGCCAAAACATCATAATAAACATCAGCTAAATCTGATAAGTCGCTCATTACAGTTCTGTAAAAAATAGCTTGTGCCCAATCTACTTTTAATCCGTTTAATGTTACAGGAGCATCTGCGTTTAACTGATCAGAGGCTGGAAGCAGAAATTTTTCGTCTTTGTATTTTTTTATAAGTGGTGATAAATCTGCAAAATCTTTAGCACCCACGTATATTTTACGTTTTCTGTACACCACATATTTTTGCAGGTAAAATGCCACCGCTTCTGATTGACAAAAATATTTCAATCCTTCAGGAACTTTGTAGCGCATTTCTTCAGCTACCCTGAAAAAATGATCAACCGCATTTCGGCTCGTTAAAATGATCGCAGTATAATGATTAAGATCGATTTTTTGTAACCTAATCTCTTTTGCACTAACTCCCTCCACATGAATAAAAGGTCTGAAATCAATTTTTATTTTGTGTTTCTGTTGGAGCTCAAAGTAAGGGGAGTTTTCCACTTTAGGTTCAGGCTGTGACACCAAAATTGTTTTCACTTTCATATTATAAACATTTACTAAGCCACCTCTTTTGTAATCCAATAATAAAGGAAATAATAAGGGGCTATTTCAAGAGCGCAAAGATATAAAATAAAATAAAATAATTTGTTGATTATTGTATTTTGATAAGTTTTAATTGAAATAAAGTAGGAAAACATACTTATACATGCCGAAACCCCTATTATTGCTAGTGGTATACTCTTAGGGACATTGTTATTATAAAACAAAATTGCATTAACAGGGAGTATCAGAAGACCAATGTATGTTCTGTAAGTTGCTTTTTGCAGGTTAAAAAGATCAACAAACTCATCAATATTGAAGGCAGTTCCTATGATTTTTTCTATTAAATACTTCGCTAAGATAAAGTAGGTTAGTAAAGTAGCAATCTGTGTGAAAAGCATCCAGTCTGATTTTGTAGCATATCCTGATTCGGGAAATTTAAAAATATGCATCGTCAACTGTATAAAAAAAGCATACGAAATAATTTGTACAAAAAACAAACCTACAGTAAAACTGCTTTTTAAATGCGAAACGTCACGATAAATTTTTACATATTTATCTGAGAAAATAAGTTTTGTAAACTCACTAAATCTATTTTCATAAGCAGATTTAGTAATGGCAACAACGGCAAAAGCCAACACAAATAAAAGTGTTGCCCAATCTTTGTTTTCTATAATTCTGGGATGAAGCTGTTCAATCATAACGATACAAAATTAGTAATTTTTTGTCTCAATACTTTTATTATACATTTATTATGAATCAAATGCTATAAAAAGTTTACTTTTGCGGTGAAATTACGCAGAAAAAATGAATGATTGTATTGTCATAATTCCTACTTACAACGAGATTGAAAATATTGAAAGCATAGTACGTGCGGTGCTTTCGCAACATAAATCATTTCACCTTTTAATCATTGATGACAATTCGCCGGATCATACCGCTGATAAGGTGGTAGCGCTTCAGGAAGAATTTCAGGAAAGACTGTTTCTTGAAAAAAGGGCAAAAAAATCAGGATTAGGGACGGCTTATGTTCACGGTTTCAGATGGGCTTTGGAACGTAAATATGATTTCATTTTTGAAATGGATGCTGATTTTTCACATAATCCAAATGATCTTGAAAAATTATATGATGCCTGTCATTTTGGTGGGGCTGCTTTAGCTGTGGGTTCTCGTTATGTTACAGGTGTAAATGTGGTGAACTGGCCTTTAAGTCGTGTGCTAATGTCTTATTTTGCTTCGGTTTATGTGAAGTTTATTACCGGAATGAAAATTCATGATGCAACAGCAGGTTTTGTTTGTTACAAAAGAGAGGTTTTGGAAAAGATAAATCTCGATAAAATAAAATTTGTCGGGTATGCTTTTCAGATCGAGATGAAATATAGAACTTATTGTGCTAAATTTGAAATCACAGAAGTTCCGATTATTTTTACAGATCGTACCAAAGGAGTCTCGAAAATGAGCAATGCTATTATTAAGGAAGCGA
This sequence comes from Flavobacterium salmonis, assembly GCF_903819435.1. Lineage (GTDB taxonomy): Bacteria > Bacteroidota > Bacteroidia > Flavobacteriales > Flavobacteriaceae > Flavobacterium > Flavobacterium chungangense. The sequence continues at coordinate 278,478 of NZ_CAIJDP010000062.1, forward strand.
TACTTGGAGTTATTTCTCTTCGATTAAAAAAATTATTCAATACATTATAAAAGAACGGTGATGAACAGGATTTTAATTAAAAATGCTAAAATTGTAAACGAAGGATCAATTTTTGAAGGGGATGTTTTAATAGAAAACGACTTAATTGTTGAAGTTGCAGACAGCATCAGCCTAAAATCATCTGATTGTAAAGTAATAGATGCTGAAGGAAGTTATTTGATTCCGGGTGCAATTGACGATCAGGTACATTTTAGAGAACCGGGATTAACACATAAAGGAGATATTGAATCTGAGTCAAGAGCTGCGGTTGCAGGAGGAATTACTTCCTTTATCGAACAGCCCAATACGGTTCCGAATGCTGTTACCCAGGAAATTTTAGAAGATAAATATCAAATTGCTTCCCAGAAATCTTTTGCGAATTATTCGTTTATGATGGGAGCAACCAATGATAACCTGGAAGAAGTTTTAAAAACTAATCCAAAAAATGTTGCCGGAATCAAGATTTTTCTTGGTTCTTCAACCGGAAATATGCTGGTAGACAACGAAGCGACTTTAGAAAGAATATTTTCAAGCACACCAATGTTAATCGCCGTTCATTGTGAAGATGAAACTACAATTCAAAATAATCTTGCAGCTTACAAAGAACAATATGGGGATGAGGTTCCGGTAACGGCGCATCATTTAATCAGAAGTGCGGAAGCTTGTTATATCTCCTCTTCAAAAGCAGTGGCTTTGGCTAAAAAAACCGGAGCACGTTTGCATATTTTCCATCTTTCGACTGCGAAAGAAATGGAATTGTTTACGAATAAAATTCCGTTGGAAGATAAAAAAATCACAGCAGAGGTTTGTGTACATCATCTTTGGTTTACCGATGAGGATTATAAAACAAAAGGGAATTTCATCAAATGGAATCCGGCTGTAAAAACGGCTAATGACAGAAAAGAACTTTGGAAAGCTTTAAATGATGGCCGTATCGATGTTATTGCAACGGATCATGCACCACATACAAAAGAAGAAAAAAGCCAGTCTTATTTAAATGCCCCGTCAGGTGGTCCTTTAGTACAACATGCTGTTATAGCTATGTTTGAAGCGCATCATCAGGGTAAAATCAGCGTTGAGAAAATCATTGAGAAAATGTGTCATAATCCGGCGAAGATTTTTAAAATCGAAAAAAGAGGTTTTGTAAAAGTAGGGTATTATGCTGATTTGGTTATTGTAAACCCAAGTTTGCCTTGGAGCGTAAAACCGGATAATATTTTGTATAAATGTGGGTGGTCTCCGTTTGAGAATTTTACTTTTAAATCAAGAATTACACATACTTTTGTAAATGGCGAAATGGTTTATAACAACTTTAAAGTAAAAGATGTTCGTGCCGGAAAGCGACTATTATTTAACAGATAAACAGCAATGAAGAATTTTGTATTTATACTATTGGTTTTATTTCTTTCTGTAAGTTGTAAAAAAGAGCTAGTCAAAGAACCTGCTAAACTTATCGCGAAAGAAAAAATGATTGATATTATATATGATTTATCTCTTTTGGATGCTATAAAATACCAACAGCCTTTATCGCTGGATTCGGTTGAGTCCAACCCTAAGAAGTTTATTTTTAAAAAATACAAGGTTGATAGTCTTCAATTTGCTCAAAGCAACATCTATTATGCCGCTGACTATGATAACTATAAAGAAATGTTTGATGAAATAAATGCAAGGCTGGATAAAGAAAAAAAAGTTATCGAAAAAAAGATAAAAGCAGAAGAAAAAAAGGCTGCTAAAGCTAAAAAAATAGCAGAGGCAAAAAAGGCTGCTGAAGCAAAAAAGAAAAAATTAAAAGAAACTCCTAAAGATTCTGTAAAGAAAGTCATAAAAAAAATAAATGTCGACTCTGTAAAAAGAAAGAAACGAGTTCAGCATAAAGGATTATAATTTTGATACTTCGTTTATGTATTGATTTACATCTAAAAAAACCGTTCCCAGAGCGGTTTTTATTTTTTCATTAGAGTATAGGCTTTTAGAATAAGAGGCTTTTGCGGCTGCTTTTGTCAGGCTTCTTTTTTGAAAAAGTAAAGTTGATACTATTCTATCTGCAACACAAAGTAAATTCATAAATATTGGTTTTGCGTGAATTGTTGGTTTTTTTACCTTTAAAGCATCAGCAATTGTATTTAGAACATCCCTGAAAATAATATTATCTGCAATTAGCGTGAAACGTTCGTTTTTTATATTGCTTTTCATTAATTCAAATGCAATTTTTACGACATCATTTATAGCAATAAATCCGGTATTTCCAAGGGTGTAGAATGAAAGTCCTTTACTTACTTTTATATACAGTACATTGCTTCCGTATTCGAAAATTGATTTTGTTGAAACGGGAGCTAAAATTACTCCGGGATTTATAATAATTACATCCAAACCTTCCTGAACGCCTCTCCAGGCTTCCATCTCTGCACCATATTTTGAAATAGCGTAGTCGCTGTGAGGCTTTTCCGGATTCCAGTCAGTTTCCTCGGTGATGTAAGTTTCGTGTGGCTGTAAATCTCCTAAAGCTGCAATTGAACTTACATAACAGAATTTTTTTACTCCTTTGGCTAAAGCAAAATTAACCATATTGGCTGTTCCTTCGATATTGGTTTTCCGAAGTGCATCTTCATCTTTTGGATTAAAAGAAATCAAGGCAGCACAATGGTAAACATATTCTATTCCGATAAAAGCAATCTCCAGAGAAGGAACGTCCAGAATATCGGCTTCAAGCCAATTGATTTTTTCAAATAAATCACCTTTTTTATACAATTCAAAAACAGATTTTGTTTTTTGGATATTGTTTTGGCTGCGGTAAATAGCCCGGACATTTTCTCCATTTTCAATTAAATGAAGCAATAAATGTGCGCCAACTAAACCAGTTCCTCCTGTTACTAATACCATTTTGTAAAGATAAGTTTTTGGCTGAAAGGTGCAAAGTTACAGAGGATCAAAGTTGCAAAGGTTTTTAATTGCTTTTTGAATTTGCCATTGAAATTTGCCATTGCCATTGCTTTTTGAGATTGTTATTGCCATTGCTTTTTGATTTTGATATTGACATTGATTACATTTGCGCAAAAATATTTTAAAATGAAGAATCTAGTTGAAGAATTAAAGTGGCGCGGTTTGTACCATGATAGCATGCCAGGAACGGAAGAACAATTGCTAAAAGAGGTAACATCGGCTTATATTGGTTTCGATCCAACGGCAGATTCGCTGCATATTGGCAGTATGGTTCAGATTATTTTGCTGGTTCATTTAAAGAATTTTGGTCATCAGCCTGTTGCTTTAGTGGGTGGTGCAACCGGAATGATTGGTGATCCATCCGGAAAATCTGATGAAAGAAATTTGCTGAACGAAGAAACTTTAGCTAAAAATGTTGCCGGAATCAAAAGCGTTCTGTCTCGTTTTTTAGATTTTAATTCAAAAGAACCAAACGGGCCAATCATGGTGAATAACTATGACTGGATGAAAGAATTCTCGTTTATTGATTTTGCCCGTGAAGTTGGAAAACGTATTACGGTAAATTATATGATGGCGAAGGATTCTGTTAAAAAAAGAATCAACGGAGAAGGCGAAGGAATGTCTTTTACAGAATTCACCTATCAGTTAATTCAGGGATACGACTTTTATCATTTATATAAAAACAACAACTGCCTTTTGCAAATGGGAGGTTCTGACCAATGGGGAAATATTACCACAGGTACAGAATTAGTGCGCAGAATGGGTGGTGAAGGAGCTAAAGCATTTGCTTTAACTACTCCTTTAATCACAAAAGCAGATGGTTCTAAATTTGGTAAAACTGAAGGAGGAAATGTTTGGCTTGACGCCGATAAAACTTCAACGTATAATTTTTACCAATTTTGGTTAAGAACAACAGATGTTGATGCTGAGAAATATATTAAGATTTTTACTTTCTTAGATAAAGAGACAATTGATTCTTTAATTAAAGAACATACAGAAGCTCCGCATTTGAGAGTTTTGCAAAAGAAATTAGCGGAAGAAATTACGGTTTTTGTACACGGAAAAGAAGCGTTAGAAGATGCAATAAAGAAATCTGAATTTGTATTTTCAAATTTTACAATTGAAAGTTTAGTTGAAGAAGGAGAAGAATTCTTTAATGATATATTCTCTGAATTTGACCAGCCAGTTATCAAAAGATCAGAATTGACAAACGGAATTGATGCTGTATTGGCCTTATCCGATTTAACTCAGATTTTCCCGTCACGTGGTGAAGCCAGAAAAGCTCTTGCAAGCAATGCGGTATCGGTGAATAAACAGAAAATTCAGGTTGAAACTTTATTGACTTCAAAAGATGTATTTTTTGATAAATATATTCTCGTTCAGTTTGGTAAAAAGAAAAAATATTTTGTTGTAAATATTGAGAATGATTAATGGTTTAGAGTCCATTAAATTACAATCGGTATTATCAAAAGTCCCAATATCTCGAAAGAGTGGTTGGGATTTTTTTATGAAGTAAAAAAATAAAAGCAATGACTATTTTTAGTAAGTTTATCCCTTAAAACAATATTATGATTGGAATTTTACTAATTTATTGGATTTGGAAAGCGTTTAGTAATTTAGCCATTGAGAACGATAAAAATAAATGGAAATATTTCTTTATTGGATTAGGATCGTACTACGGAATAACTTTTTTGGCGGCAATTCTGTATGTGATCATAATTGCTGTTATAAACGGAATTGACGCTTTGGATGATGAAAGTTATTATAACTCGGGACTAGATTTTGTGTTTGCTATTTTGGGAGGTCTGGGGTGTTATGGAGTCTATAAATTTTTAGAAAATAAAGGACTTGAGGAAAAAGAATTATTGAGAAAAGAAGGTATTGATAGTATTGGGCTAGCAGAAGAAAATTAAAGAACCATCAAATTACAGCCACGAATATCAGAATTATCAAAACGTCCCAATACCTCGAAAGAGTTGTTGGGATATTTTTTGCCTAAATCCTGCGTAGCGATAAAGGAACAAGAGTTGATATTGGCCAGATCAATAACATTGATTCCGCCTGTTTTTCCGTCTTTCACGTATGTTAGAGCATCTTCCGGATCGCGCATTAGAACATGCATCCACGAAGGGCATTCAAAAACGCCTTCGCCTAAAGAATAAGCCTGTGCTAAAAGTTCGGTCATACCATATTCTGAATGAATAGAAGAAACACCAAAACCTTTACAAAGCTGTTCGTGTAATTCTTCGCGAATCATTTCTTTACGTTTGCCTTTCATTCCACCCGTTTCCATAATAATGGTATTTTGAAGCTGAAATTGATGTTTTTCAATCAAATCTAATAATGCATAAGTAACACCAATTAAAATTACATTTTGTCCGGATTCGTCTAAAGCAGTCAGTTTTTTAATTAAGTCATCGTGATTGTGTAAATAAAACCCGCTTTCAGACTGATTGGATAGTTTTATTAAGTCTTCAACCATATAAATTAACGAAGAGCCATCACGTTCAAGATAAGACGGTAAAAGGGCTAAAACAACGTAATCTTCGATATTGCCGTAAAATTGAGAAAATCCGTTTCGGTAACTTTCTTCGTAAAGGTAAACATCGGTAACCAAATGTCGGCTTGTAATCATTCCGGTAGTTCCGCTGCTGGTAAAAGTTACTTCCGCAAGGTCTGAATTAGAAACAACTTCATGACTTTTAAAAAATTGGATTGGCAGAAATGGAATTTGTTCCAATGATTTTACCTGCTGTGGATTTACTTTTAAAAAATCACAGAAATCACGATATACTTTATTATTCTCGTGCTGAAAACGAAACACTTTTAGTGCTATTTTTTCAAATTGTTTCTGACTTGAAATGGTAAATATATCGTTGGCTGTAATCAAAACTTTTTTTGTGCAAAGGTATAAATAATTGTAGGATGTAAAAGCAATAAAAAAGCCCCAAATTATTGGAGCTTTATGTGAATTTTTATGTTTTACCGAACAATTAACTTTCGTGTCGCCGAATTGTTCTGTTCGCTTATTTTGATGATATAAACTCCTGGAGTTAAATCCGGAATGTTTAATTCTTTTGTTGTCAAGTGTGCCTGAAAAACCTTTTTTCCTAATACATCAAAAATAATAATCTCTTTTTCTAAATCATTTTTAGAAGTAATATATACTTTTCCGTTTGTAACAGGGTTAGGGTACAAGCTAAGTCCCTCTATGGAAACTGCATCACGAGTTTTTGGCGATTGCTTATCCTGAGCTGAGCTGCTAACAGTAAAGAAAAAAGCCAGTAAGAGAGTAATATAAAAGTAGTTTTTTGCCATCGCTTTATTTTGGTTGAGTAAATATACAAAAAAAGTTTTCAAATATTACGCCAAAAAAAAACATCCTAAATATTTAGGATGTTTTTAACAATTTATGTAAACTAAAATTATTGCTTTGATGGATTGGGATTGCTCATTAGATTGCTCAATAAATTTACTCCGTCAACAGTAGCCCATGCACCAGAAGTTAAAGTAGCTCCTGTAGCTGTAGTACTAGTTGTCCAGTTTGATGCTGGAACAAAACTAGCTGCAGTTACTGTGAATGAAGCTGGAACTCCTGAAATAAAAGTAATAGGAGAGTTAGTAATTTTTACGTTGTTTAATTTGATTTTTCCTCCCGCAACTTGGTGGTCATAAGTTACTTTGTCTTGTATTTGAATTGCACCACCACTAATAGCCTTATTTTCACCTACAGCCGCTTGGCTAATATAACCATCAATCACGATGTTGCTGTAATCACCATTTCCTTCTTTTTTAAATTGAATAGCATCCAGTTGAACTTCACCTTGTGATTCCGTAGTTGTACCAGCAGCTCTTTTAAGAGTGATGTTAGTAACTTTTGGCCAGAACGCATTATCAACACTTTTAGATTCTACTTCTAAGCCGTAGTTAGCAACACCTGTTTGATAAGCATACCAGTTTGTATTGTTTTGACCTCTCCATCCATCTTGCCAGTCAAAAGAGTCATCACTGTTTCCGTAAGATATTGAGTTAGTTAAGCTTACAGTTCCTCCGTAAAATTCAAAACCATCATCATTACCTTTGTAAGATACTAAGTGATCTAATGTTGTTCCTGATCCAACAGAGTAGAATGAGAATCCGTTATTTTCTTTACTGTTAGAAGTGATTACTTGTCCGGCATATTCAACTCTTACATATTTCAATGAACCTCCGTTGTGTGCTTCATTTGAACCTCCGTATGTCAATCCTAAACCATCTTCCGAAACAGCTGTTTGTGGAGCAGCAGCAGTTGCAGAGTTTACAATTGGAGCATCACCATACATAATAATTCCAGCCCAAGAACCTCCTATTTTTGATTTTTCAGTAAAAACGATTGGAGCGTCTGCGGTACCATTAGCAATTAGTTTTCCTCCCTTTAATATAATAAGACCATTTTGTCCAGTAGATTTGTCGCAAGTAATTGTAGAACCAGCTTCGAAAGTAAGAGTTACACCTTCGCTAACTTTTATCATCCCTTTTAAGGTATAGTTACCATAAGCATAAGTTGTATTTGCTGTAATATTTGAAGATATTTCTCCGACTACTGGTTGTTTTATCGGTGTGCTGTTATCATTGTCACTTGAACATCCTGTAAAGATACTTCCTAAAACTGCTAAGCAGAATACTAATTTTTTCATAAAGTGTGATTTTTTATTTGATTTTTAATCTTCAACAAATTTAATATGAGTCTCTTTATGATCTATTTAAGAGAATGTTATCAAATTAACACTTGTTCTTTAAGTTTATGTTTTGTAATTGTTAAGTGTTTTTTTAAAAGGTATAAGATATATTCATAGAGAAACCAACTCCTTTTTTGTATTCTCTTACTGTTAAATCTCTTTCAGTGATTTCAAGTCTGCTCTTTTCACCCATTTCTATTTTATAAGATGGGTTTAATATGTTGTCTACAGAAAGTTTAACATCAAATTTGTCTGAAATTTTGTTTTGCCAAATAAAATCAAGTTTACCAAATGGCATTTCATAATAATTATCTAATTTATTTGTTCCTACAGCATAGATTCGTTTACTATAGACATTGTACACCATAGTCATAGAACTTTTCCATTTTTCACTAAACTCAGTATCGTATTTAAGATCGGCATTTACTATCCAAGGAGATGCTCCCTGTAGTTTTCTGGAAGGGTTCTCATCTGCTGCGATAGTTTCGGGATTGTTAACTCCGTTTTTAAAAGTCTTTTCAATAGTTACTTTTGAATCCATTAATGACGCATTAGCACCTAAAGAGAAATTAGATAATGATTTTGAAATTCTTTCGAATTGAAATAAAAACTCGAATTCAGCACCATATAGTAAAGCTTTTTGAGAGTTACCGTATGTCATAATCTGTCCACCGCTTCCAGCTGAGTTTGTAAATAATCTTTCAATAGGGTTTTCTATTATTTTACTGAAAATTGTGGCAGAAATTAATTCCTTATTGGTTGGGAATAATTCGTATTTCAAATCAAAGTTATAATTGTCACTATTGATTAATAAAGGATTACCTTGTTCTATGGTGCCGTCTGGATTCACAAACTCAAGAGGATAAGACTCCATAATTACAGGTCTTGTAATTGTTTTTGAGGCTGCAAATCGTAAGTTTGAATTCTCATTTAAAATATATTTTGTGTTTAAAGATGGCAAAAAATCTGTTTTATCATTAGTTATTGTTTGATAAGGATCTTCAAAACTTCCCGCTTCTTTGTATTTTGTATCTCTATGAGTCTGTTCAACTCTTGCACCTACATTTAATTCAATTTTTTCAGAAAATTTGAAGGCAAAGTCTAAGTATCCAGCGTTAATAAACTCCTCTAACATTGCTTTGTAAGTTGGGTTCGTTCCATCGCTGTAGGTGAAATTATTGTTTAAAATCTCATTTTTTAAAGTTGAATCAGGAGTATTAGTTGAGAAAGTAACACTATTTGAGTTTAGTCTTTGTGATACAAGAAATCTAAATTCCGATCCCATTTTATTCATGTAACCACTATATCCTGCTGTAAGTTTGTGTGATTTGCTTAGATCTTCATTTCCAAATTTCCAATTATATTCCAGTAAGCCAGAAATGTGATTATCACCTTTAAAATTAAGATATTGTCTAACTATACTATTTCCAGAATAGCTTATCGAAGTTGTGTTATCGTCAACCTTAGTACCGCTGAAAGATTTTCTGTCAGGTAGTTCGTATTGTGTTGTAGAGTATGAAATACCTGATTTTATAGTGTGTCTTTCGTCCTCAGTTATTTTATAATTGCCAAACAATTGTGTGTTTAAAAAAGTAGACTCTTGTAATTGGTTCATTCTTATAAAACCATTTGGTTGGTTTACATTAGAATTTGTGTAACCCAGCTGATCTTGTATTGAATTTTCGGTCGATTTTAGATAGGTGGTGTTTGATGTAAGAGAAAACCTTTTTGTTTTATAAGTTAAAGCGGCTAATACAGAAGAGTTTGTTATAAATTTATACTGTGTTGTAACTAAATCATTACTGTAGTTTCCTTGCCCTGGATTGAAAAATCTATCTGCACCACTTCTTATCTGAAATTTATTATCATAGTTAAGTGAAATCAAATATTGAAATACGTTTTGGTTTTTCCCTATATTGAATTTTTCAGAATGAGTAATTCCAAAACTTGTATTTAGAGGAGCTACATCGCTTTTGACGTCAAATCCTGAGCCAAATCCGTTTGCGGCCTGATCTGCAGTTAATGTTTGAAAACTAGGATTTTTGTTTATTGCAGATGGTAAATCTCTTTCATTGCCTGACAATCCGAAAAAATCAGATGTTGAAGTTGCGTCTCGGGAAATAAGGAATTTTTTTAGGTTATTATTGATCGTGTAACCAGCTCCAAAATTAATTTTAGTCTGGCTTTTTCCAGTAGCAGTTGTTACTATGTTAAAAGTAGCTCCGGCAAAATCACCGTATAAATTAGTATTGAAAGTTTTGTATGTTTCTAAAATACTTACAATATCAGTTGGAAAAATATCCAAAGGAATGATTTTTTTAAATGGATTGTTTGATGGAACAGCCAAGTCATTTAGTAAAAGATTGTTGTAACGATCTTCCAAACCTCTTACAAATAAACCTCTTCCTTCTACTTTTGTAATCCCGGTAATTTTTGTTAAACCTTCTTCAACATCGCTAACTCCTTTTCTTGACATTTCCTGTGCACCGATACTTTGTTTAATAACGACAGCATTTTTTTGATCTAATAAAAGAGCAGTTTCTTTTTCTCTGTTTCCTCCTGTTGATTTTACAACAACATCCTTAAGAGTATAGCCTCCGGCGGATAATACCTGGTTAACAGTCATAGTTTCGTTTTCTTTAACAGTAACAGGTTTTTCTACAGATTCATATCCAATAAAACTAAAGATAATAGTATAGTTTCCCGGATTTACAGATAAGGAATATTTTCCTTCAATGTCAGTGTTGGTACTAATGTTTGTTCCTTTAATTAAAATATTCGCAAAAGGAAGTGCTTCATTATTAGTTTCTTTGTCGGTTAATACTCCAGAAATTGTACCTTTGTTTTGTGCGACCGAAATGGCACAGATAAATAATGCAATTAATAGAAATTTTAAATTGAATTTCATTTCAGTGTTGTGTTTGATTTATTTTTGTGCAAAGAAATACACGCACTGTAAAGTTCATGTTAGGCACTTGTTATGTTTTTGTGTCTTGTAGATTATCAAATTGTTACCAAATTAAATTACCGTTAACACGACTTTTTAACCGTTGTTTTTATAGTATATTTACCATCGCAATTCAAAAACATCAAATATATAATACAGGAAATTTGATGTAAAAATTTCAACTTTTGCTATTTATGAAAAAAACACAAACCAAGATTTTACTAGTCGACGATGAACCGGATATCCTTGAAATTGTAGGCTATAACCTTGCTCAGGAAGGCTACCAGATTGTAACGGCTTCGAATGGAAGAGAAGCAATCACAAAAGCTCAAAAAGAATTGCCGGATCTTATTATCATGGATGTCATGATGGCAGAAATGGATGGTATGGAAGCGTGTGAGCATATTAGAAAAATCCCGGAATTAAATAACGTTATCATAACATTTTTAACAGCCAGAAGCGAAGACTATTCGCAGGTAGCTGGTTTTGATGCCGGTGCCGATGACTATATTACAAAACCAATTAAGCCAAAAGTACTGGTTAGTAAAGTAAAGGCTTTATTAAGAAGGCTGAAAGAACAGGAAGTTGTTACGGATACCTTAAACGTAGGCGGAATAGAGATTAATCGTGAAGAATACAAAATCATTAAAGATAATATTGAAATTTCCCTTCCAAGAAAAGAATTCGAATTGTTTTATTTGTTAGCTTCAAAACCAGGGAAAGTATTTAAAAGAGACGAAATCCTGGATAAGGTTTGGGGAAATGAAGTAGTAGTTGGCGGAAGAACAATTGATGTACACATTAGAAAATTGCGTGAAAAAATTGGCGAAGACCTTTTTAAAACTATAAAAGGGGTTGGTTATAAATTTGAAGCGTAAAATTCTTAACTCTTTATAAAAGAATAAAATTTAAAAACCATTTAGAAATTTGTTTCATTAAGTCAAAAAAAACTTGATGGGATTAATTTCTTAAATGGTTTATTGTTTAAAAAAAATATCGCTGTTTCAATGAAAATTAATTTCAAAAAAACCTACAAATTCGCTATCAAATCAGCATTGTATATAAGTCTTTTCACAACTGGCTTTGTGTTGCTGCTGCTGAATATATTTTATAAAAATCAATTAAAATATCAGGTTGGGTTTGGAATAATTTTTATAATTTCTGTATATATCTTTTCTTTTTTAGTACTGCAATATCGTGTTGAACGATTTATTTACAGAAGAGTAAAAAAAATCTATGATGAGGTTTCACTGCTGCAATCGACTACACTTATCAATCAGCCGATAACTACCGATATGGAAACGCTTTCGCGGGAGGTGAAAAAATTTGCTACAGATAAAAAGCTCGAAATCGAAATGCTCGAAATCAGGGAGCAATACCGAAGAGAGTTTTTAGGAAACGTTTCGCACGAACTTAAAACACCTTTATTTACGGTTCAGGGTTACGTTTCAACTCTATTGGATGGAGCAATGGATGATAAGACAATCCGGAAAAAATATCTAAAACGTGCTGAAAAAGGAGTAGAAAGATTGATCTACATAGTTGAAGATCTTGATATGATTACCAAACTGGAGTCTGGAGATCTGGATTTAAATATTACCGAATTCAATATTGTCGAATTGCTTCAGAATGTTTTTGATTTGTTGGAAATGAAAGCCGATAAAAAGAAAATCAAACTGGCTTTCGAAAGTAAGAATCTGCAATCCTTATTAGTAAAGGGAGATAAAGACAGAATCCAGCAGGTCTTAGAGAATTTAATTGTCAATTCTATTAAATATGGGAGAGAAGGTGGCTTGACTGAAGTTGGAGTCGTTAATCTGACCAAGAAAAAGGTGCTAATCCGTATTAGTGATAATGGAGAAGGGGTTGAAAAACAAAACATTCCACGTCTCTTTGAACGTTTTTACAGAGTTGACAAAAGCGGTACACGATCTGAAGGAGGTTCCGGTTTAGGATTGGCTATTGTAAAACATATTATTGAAGCGCATAAGGAAAAAGTTTATGTAGAAAGTGAGTTCGGAATTGGATCTGAATTCTCTTTTACCCTCGAAAAAGCACAAAAACCTCAAAAACCTGAAGTTAAGTAATTGTAAGTATCTGTTCTGTCAAACACTGTACAATAAGGGTTTTAACAATAAATAAACTTTCCGGGTTTGTTCGTAACATTAAATTTTTATTATAATAACATCTGGTTAATGATTTCTTAACATAGGTGGTTACATCTTTGCATCTTGAAATTAAGGGCATTAGAAAAAATGATAAAAAGAGCAATAATTGCAGTTTTAGTACTGCTTACATGTGCTACAAAAGCACAGGAACTCAACAAACAGGATGTGAAAAACGAGGTAATGCGTATTTTAGATTCTATAAATAAGGCAAAACTACCTGATACTAAATCTGGAGGAGGCATAGAAGAACATTGGTATGACAGAATCTCACTAAGAGGTTATGCACAAATAAGATATAATGGTTTACTTTCTACAAACGATAAAGTTTCCTGCGACCAATGTGACAAATCCTGGGGGACAACATCTACAGCTCTGGATGCAAAAGCAAACAACGGACTTTTTATTCGCCGTGCACGTTTAGTATTTTCAGGTCAGGTGCATCCAAATGTGTTCTTTTATTTTCAACCGGATTTTGCGAGTTCACCAAGTAGCGGAATTCAAAATTTTGTTCAGATTAGGGATTTGTATTTTGACCTTTCTTTCGATAAAAAAAGAGAATATCGTCTTCGCGTGGGGCAGAGCAAAATTCCGTATGGGTTTGAGAACATGCAGTCCAGTTCACAACGTCTGACTTTAGACCGTGCAGATGGAATAAACAGCGCAATAGCAAATGAGCGTGATTTAGGGATGTTCTTTTACTGGGCACCTGCAGAAATCAGAGAACGTTTTGCAATGCTGGTAAACGATGGTTACAAAGGCTCTGGCGATTTTGGAGTTTTTGCTTTTGGAGTTTATAACGGTCAGATAGCAAATAAAATAGACGGAAACAGAGATTTGAATGTTGTAGCAAGGGTGACTTACCCGTTTGTTATTGGAAACCAGATTATAGAACCCGGAATTCAGGCGTATACAGGAAAATGGGCCTTTACAGGAGAAATTTCTTCAGGAGTTACGGTTAATGATCCACAATATATAAAGGACCAGAGAATAGGAGCGACTTTTGTTTTGTATCCAAAACCCTTCGGAATCCAAACGGAGTATAACTTTGGTACAGGACCACGATATAATACAGTAACCAAAAATGTTGACGTTACAGATTTGAACGGAGGTTATGTTTTATTAAATTATAAATGGGATATTAAAAAACAGCATATTTATCCTTTTGCCAAATTTCAATATTATGACGGAGGTAAAAAATATGAAAAAGATGCAAGAAGATACATAGTAAGAGATTACCAAATTGGTGTTGAATGGCAGCCAATAAAAGCATTCGAGCTAACAGCAGAATATGTACTTGCCGACAGAACTTTTGAAGACAGCGCCCTGCCTGTTAACAGACAACAAGGAAATTTATTGAGACTTCAGGCACAGTTCAATTTTTAATCTTACTTCTCAAAAACAGTAAATAACGAATCCCAGTCGATATTAGTTTTAAATTGGGACAAACCTTTAAACGATTTTACTTTTGAAAGATCTTCAATAGTAAAGTCGTTTTGCGTTGCATAGGGTACTAAGTTTTCATCCTGAAGTTTTACGGCTAGATACTCCTGCTCATATTGTCCTGGAGTTGGGATAAAAAATGCTTTTTTTTCCAGCTTTGCCAAATCCATAACTGTAGTATAACCTGAGCGGCATAAGACCAAATCACTTTCGTTAAAAGTTTGTTCCAGCTGTTTGGTATTCATGAAATTGTAATAGGTAACGTTTTTAAATTGTTGCTTGGTTTGCGTTTTTTCGACAACTCCTTTTACAAAAACGACCTCTCCTGTGTATCGTGCAATTTCTGCATGTAATTTTTCTTCCAGCATGGTACGCTGTGGTTCCGGACCGGATAATATAATCATCAAATCATATTGTTTTGGCGTTTCTTTTTTGCGCATTCTGCTCAATGGGCCAATGTATTTCAGGGGTAAATTGTTATCTTTCAGATGTCCAAGGTCTCCTGTTAAGTTAGGGGTTTCGTTAGTATCGGGAATCCAGCACTGATCGTATTTTTTGATAAAGTACTGATGGCATTTGCTGGTAAACTTTGTGGTATTTCCTGTCATCACATTCAATTGATGCGTGATAAAGACAGAAGGGACTTTTTTACTGAAAACTCCTAATCTATTATCCGAAATGATACCGTCGATATCATATTTTCTGATCCAGGAATTCACTATTTTCTTTTCGTCTAAAATAGCTGTAATCATTTTAGGTAAACTTTTAATCAGCTTCCATTTAAAGTTTTTGCCGTTTTTAGCATATTCAATATGGTAAGAAGGCAATTCTAAGGTTTGAATGTATGGAAACTCTTTTTGTAATAATGACAATGCAATACCATCAGATGCAATTATGGGTATATAATTGTTTTCCTGTAATGCCTTAATTATCGGAATACATCGGGTTGCATGACCTAATCCCCAGTTCAAAGGAGTTATTAAAATAGTTTTATTGGAAGTATATTCGATGCTCATATATGGCGATTTTTCAAACGAAGATACAGAAATACTCTTTTTTTGTTATTTCGGATACATTACTAAATTATTAACTCTGAAATTCAAGTTTCAACGAAAACGAATATTCAACAATAATTGAAACTAAAAAAGTGTCAGTTTGAGCAGAATCATAGCCATTTACAGTTAAAGCCTTTGATTCCATTCGGGATTACTTCCTCATAATAAATAAACTAAAAAAGCCCAGACTTCTCGTCGAAATCTGGACTTCTTTGGTCAGATAGAAAGTTTTTTAATCCTGAATATATGTTTTGTTTCCGTTTTTATTGATATAGTATTTTCCACCTTTTGGACCGGTATAGACTTTTTTGCCATTATACTCACCGGTAACCTTATCAGCTACTTTTGGTGCTTTTTCGTTTGTCTCTTTTATAGTCTTAGTGCCTTTAGCAGAAACGGTTTTTTTAGCTTTTACCGCTTCGTCCTTAGCTTTTGTAGCATCACTCTTTGCGCTGTTGGCTTCTTTTTTTGCTTTTTCGGCTTTTTTATCTGCTGCAGTTTTAGTATTGGCAGTTTCTTTTTTTGTCTCTTTTTTTGCATTAGCGGATTCCTTTTTTGCTTTTTCGGATGCTTCTGCTGCTTTATCAGAAGCTACTTTAGCTTTCTTAGCTTCTTTTTTGGCATCTGCTTTAGCTTTATCTGCGGCTTTTTTCTTTTGAGCTGCCGTTTCGGTTTTGGCTTTCGTAGTTTTTGTTGTTTCCTGTGCGTAAAAATGACCAGATAAAACAATCATTAAACAAAGCAATACTAATTTTTTCATAGTTTCAAAGGTTAAAATTTCAATTTAAAATTAATCAATTTATCATTACAATTTTATAATCTGTTAAAAATAAGCTCTTAACTGAATATTTCCTGTATGCACAGTTGCACCCGTTTCACTTTGACGGCCCTGATAATTTAAATTTACATCTAAAAATTGGGTTATATTTTTCTGTAAAAGTAATTTCCAGACTAAATTTTGTCCTGCCTGAAGGCCTTCCAGCATTTGAAATCCTACAGATGAAAATTCATCTCCTGTAAATTTGTTTTTATAAAAAGAGAACTCTCCGTTTACGGTCACTTTTTTATCTCCGGAATACGAAAATGAAGTTCCCAAACGGTTTTGATTTAAGGTTTCAAAGTTTCCAATGAGGTTTTCTTTTCTCTGTAATTCATAAAAGAAATCTAAACTGGTGTTTTTAGAAAATAAATAACTGATTTTAGGAGCAACCTGATAGCCGGTTAAATCATAATTTTTAGCAGTAAAATCTTTTGAAGTTAATGAGGTCTGAATTGTTTTGGTAAATAAATTCAACAGCCAGCTTTTTTGATATAAATGCGTGTACTGCAATTGATGTGAATAGTTTTTTACAGATTGCGAACCAATCGAAAGCAGGTTTTTTCCATTATTAATCAGATAAGAATAAGTTACAGAATGCTTTTGTTTGCCCCGGTTATAAAACAAACTGTTTCTAAAACTCGAATTTAACCCTAACATATTTTCGTCAGAATCCTTAAACGGATTTATTTCAAAATTATCGCCATTACTTTTTACTTTCCGATCTTTTATAAAGGAGGTTTGATTATAAAAATAAGAAGCTATTTTTTTGAAACCTTTTTCGTTTTGCCACTGTAGCGGATTTAACGTAAGCGATAACGAAAATTTATTCTGATTGGTTTTGATGTAAACCTGATTAGGTAAAAAAATCCGAATGAATTTTGCCTGGTCTGGAAAAGAGGCTGTTTCAAATTCATCTAATTCCTTAATACCATTGTTGTTATAATCATTCCATGCATACACACCCTGACCTGCCGGAACTTCAATATAATTGTATTCCTGTTGTGCAATGGTTCCTGAACTGGTTTCGTAAGCAGTTCCTGTTTGAATAAACTGATTAAAGAAACGATCATTATATAAAACTCTTGAGTTCAGTGAAGGTTCACTTTTTCGATTGGCAGCTGTAAAATCAAGGTTTCTATAACTGGCATAAACAGCAAGGTCTGTTTTTTTGTTCTGAATCAGTTTAGATTTCAAAAAATAGGTTTGCGAATTGCTTACGTGCTCCAATAATCCATTTTGTAAACTATCGTTTTTTCGTCTTAAATAACCCAGTTCTACAAAAACTTTGGTGCTGTCTCCACGTCCTATAAAAACACCATATTCTGAAAAGCGCTGACTAATTGCCGAAAGTTGGTTTGTAGCTTTATCTCTTTCCTGATTGTCTTCGATCTGAATATTGCCGCCAACCCAGTTTTTTCCAAAATGATATTTGGTTTTGGTCAGGTTTCTAATAAATTTTGAAGTTGAAATTGTGGCATCACTTTTCAAAAAACTGCCCTGATTTTCGATAGTCCAGTTTTTTAATTTAAAGAAGGCTGTTGAAGTATGTCTGGTTCCTGAATAACTTTCTGTAAAATCTAATTTTTCAAACTGATAGTTGAATAAACCAATGCTGGAAGTTTTTTTCTTTGAAAATAAATCAAAATTCAGACCAGTTACCAAAAGACTCTGATTGCCTAAAAAAGTAGTACTTAAATTCCAATCCCTGTTAAATTCAATATTGTATAAACGTTCAACGGATTTAAAATTTTCTTCTACAAACTGATAATTGGCATACCCATCCAATGTCCAGTTTTTAGAAAAAAGTCGTTTTTTTGTATTCAATTTCAAAGCAACTCCGTTATTATCGTTATCATCATTATCCGAAAATAAATTTTTGTCGTTATTACTTATTGCAATTTCAAAATCAACCAGCGTTTTTTCATTAGGATTGTATTTTCCTAAAAAAGTGGCAGCCTGAAGTTTCATTGGTGCCACTAATTGTATGATAGGTTCGTAATTTCCCTGAAGTATTCCGTTTACAGGAGCAATATATTCATAAATCCGCTCAACTGAATTTGTATTCTGAATTACATAATTTCCGGAATTAACTCCAACTAGGCTAAATTTTACATTGTACAAAACATCTGCTGAGTTGTTTGAATATTCATAAATTTCGACTGAATTTTGAATTGTTTTTTTGTATAAAATTTTAGTGTTGGAATAAGTGTCTTCATAGGCAGATGGTGCTGTCATTAAAGTTGTGTCATCTCCTGCCTGACTTAAAACTTCAACTTGTTCCGAAGAAAGATTTTGCTGTAAAGGCTGATTTTTTAAATCATTTTCCGAATATAAATAACCGGCAAAACTCCAGCTTTTGTTTTCATGAGAAGCGCCGGCATAGGTTACCATTCGGTTATAATTTCTATCCGAATATTGATATTCAATATTGATTCGCATTTCGGAAGTAATCGTGAAAAGTGATGTAAAAACAATTTCTCCGGCATTGTAATCAATCACATAATCATTATTTTCGCCTCTTTTAAGCAAAATACCATTCACATAAACACGTTCAGATCCCGAAATAACCAAAACATACAATTCTCCATTTTGTCCTTTTAGTTTATAGGGTCCCTGATTGCCTTCCTGACCTGTAAAGGTACTTTTGGCATATTGTCCTTTTGCAAAAGCTACTGATGCAAATACATTGGTTTTATTATCCTCTCCTCCAAAATCAAAACTGGTCGAAAGTCCCTGCACTTTTTTGTTGAAACTCAAAAATTGTGTTTTTCTGTTTTCTAAAAAGACATCACCTGCCCGAATGTTCCATTCGTCACTGAATAATTCCATAAAGATATTATCGAACTGATCCAGTTTTTGCGAATAACCGCCATCCTGCAATGGTATGTTGCTGTCCTGAAGCGAAGCCCGCAGACTTATTTTATCTGAAATTTTTCCTGTAATCTGAAGATCTAAATTAGAGTTTAAAACCGTATTTTGGTTGTTTCCAATTGTAACACCACGAGTGATGCTCCCGGAGGTATTCAATCCGTCAAACGGGGTTGCTTTTTTAGCATTGGGATTTTCTATTTTATATAATTTTTCAGAACCAATATCATTACTCACTACCTGATTCGATTTGTAAAGGCTGTATTCTTTGGTTAGAAATTCAGGATATTTTAAATAATTAACAATAAGCGTATCGGAATCTGAAGTGAATTTTTCATTTAAAAGAAGTTTTCCTTTTTGAAAATCAATTTTATAAAATGTAGAATCTACAGGTTCATTTTTAGAATTTAAAAGCTGAAAAAAACCAGAATTGATACTCACATTTTCCAGATGAATAGTATCTCGTGTAGCAATTACTTTTTTGGTTTTATAGAGTAAATTTGTTTCCTGAGCCTGAAGCCCGGAAAACCAAATGAAAATCATTAAAAACAGTAATTTTTTCAGCATAAATACTTTAACTCTAAAAAGTCAAAAGTAGTATTTATAATCGGGAAATGTTGTGGCAGATATAGGTTTAGTTATTGTATAAAATGCTTAATTGAGGTGTCTTCCTATGACAATAAGAGTTATCATTAAGATGATCAATGCAAAAACAGAATGAGGATTCGCAAAATTAGTGGTGTATCCAAATTGCTTTATTTTTTTAGGAGGAAATAGTCTTTTATCTTTTGGGTTATAATAAAAAACACCCCAAATCCAATTATCAGGGTCATTTTCCCATTTGTTTTTGGTTTCTTCATCCGGGTCGTTATCGTAATCCATAATTTGGAAGATTAATAGAGTTGATTTTCTTAAACGAATATAAATTTAATGAATTGTTTTATAAGGTACTTCTAAAAGATTATAAAAAACAAAAGGCTTCACTTTTAAGTGAAACCTTTATTATCTTGAATTAAATATAACCTCTTCTAAGATTAATTGAGTTCTTTGGTTACAATCTGCATAGTCTCTCGGCTTACTTGCTTTAGTAAAACTTCTTTGTTTTCTTCAACCGTTTGTGCCGCTTCTTCACTAAAATGACGAATTGTATATAATGTTACATTGTCAGTAAAATCGACTTTGAATTTTTTCGAAAGAATCGCATTCAGTTCGTTGAAGTTTTCAAATTTATCTTCAACACAAACAGAAAAACTAATCGCTGAGTTCTGAATCAAATTTACCTTTAATTTAAATTCATGAAATAATCCAAAAATTTCACTGATGTTTTCTTCCATGATAAAGGAGAAATCAATAGAAGAAAGCGAGATTAAAAGCTGGTTTCTTTTTACAATAAAACAAGGTAGATAAGGTTCTAAATCAACTCCTTTAGAAACACACGTTCCTTTTAATAGTGGGTTGATAAAAGATTTAACATATAACGGAATCTCTTTTTTCTGTAAGGGCTGTAATGTTTTCGGGTGAATAACCGTTGCACCGTAAAAAGCAAGTTCAATGGCTTCACGGTATGAAATCTGATTTAATAAACTCGCATTTTCAAAATAACGAGGATCTGCATTCATGACTCCCGGAACGTCTTTCCAGATGGTAACACTTTCAGCATTCAGGCAATAAGCAAAAATTCCGGCAGTATAGTCAGAACCTTCACGGCCTAAAGTGGTAGTGAAATTATTTTCATCAGCCCCTAAAAATCCCTGAGTGATGTTTAATATTTTTCTTGTTACATTTTTGCTGATGTTTTGCTGGGTAGTTTCCCAATCTACTTCTGCATCTCTGTAATTAGAATCTGTTTTTATAAAATTACGAACATCCAGCCATTGCGTCTGAATTCCTCTGAAATTCATAAAATGACTTAGGATGTTTGTCGAAATCAATTCACCAAAACTCACAATCTGGTCGTAAACAAAATTGTAATTTGGAGATTTATTGTGTGCCAAAAAATATTCTAATTCTGAAAATTGCTCATTAATTGCAGCAAAAACTTCGTGTTTTTCGTCCTCAAATAAATCTAACAATATTTGATTGTGATATTTTTTTATCTCTTGTACAGAAGAACTAAGTTCTGCTGATTTATCAAAATAGTTTTTAATAACGACTTCTAATGCATTTGTGGTTTTTCCCATAGCCGAAACTACTAAAATCACATCTTCATAACCCACTTTTTGTAAAACGTCATAAACGTTCTTAATTCCTTCAGCATCTTTTACCGATGCACCACCAAATTTAAATACTCTCATCTTTAATTTGTATTGTTGAGACGCACTGCAGTGCATCTCTATCAGTTTTTTAAAATTTTAATATTTGACAGACCATCCTCCTTTTGTTCTGTCGCTTTTTGTTTGATTAGTTTATTTTTTCTAAGTACGAATTAATGCCTGCTTCATCCATTTGGACTACTCTCCATTCCTCGATAACTTTTGCGCCAGAGTTCTCGTAGAAATTTACGGCAGGAGTATTCCAGTTGAGAACATTCCATTCAATTCTTCGAACATTTTCTTTTTTTCCTTGTTTCATTATTTCAGAATAAAGTGCAGAACCTAAACCAGTACCACGCATTTTTTCTTTTACAATTAAATCTTCAAGGTGTATTGTTTTTCCTTTCCAGCTAGAATAACGATAATAATATAATGCAATTCCAACAATCTCCTTATCAACATCTGCTACAAAAACATGAAACAATGGATTTTCTCCAAAACCATCACGGATCAAATCTTCTTGGGTTATTAAAACAGCATCCGGCTCTTTTTCGAATATTGCAAGCTCCTGAATCAGTGCTAAAACCGATTTCATATCTTCAGGTTTTCCTTTTCTAATATTCATAATTCATATTTTTAACCTGTTATTCTCTAATTAAATATTTTTTTAAATGAAAGTCTGTGCGTTTCATTAGCAAATATACAATAGTAGCAAACTAACGAAATAATTTTTGAATCATTCTCACAAAAAAAGCGATATTTGTGACTTATAACTAAAAACTACAACGATATAGCAATGGAAGAACGCAATAAAACACTGGGAGAGTTTATTATTGAGAACCAAAAAGCATTTCAGTATTCATCCGGTGAACTGTCCCGGATTATCAACTCTATACGTTTGGCGGCAAAAGTCGTAAACTATAAGGTAAACAAAGCTGGATTAGTGGATATAATTGGCGCAGTAGGCGAACAAAATATTCAGGGAGAAGAACAGCAAAAATTAGATGTGTATGCAAACGAAGTATTTATCCAGACGTTAATAAACCGTGAGATTGTCTGTGGAATTGCTTCAGAAGAAAACGACGAATATATTACTGTCAAGGGGAGCGACAACAGTAATAATAATAAGTACGTGATCTTAATGGATCCTCTTGACGGATCTTCAAACATTGAAGTAAATGTTTCTTTGGGAACAATTTTTTCTGTTTTTAGAAGAGTCACCCCAATTGGAACTCCGGTAACAAGCGAGGATTTTTTACAGCCGGGCATTAATCAGGTGGCAGCCGGATACGTAATTTACGGAACATCTACTATGCTGGTGTACACAACAGGTCATGGTGTAAACGGATTTACTTTAAATCCTGCCATTGGTACATTTTATTTGTCACATCCAAACATGCAATTTCCTAAAGACGGGAATATTTATTCGGTAAACGAAGGGAATTATGTACACTTTCCGCAGGGTGTCAAAAATTATATTAAATATTGTCAGCGTGAAGAAGAAGACAGACCTTATACTTCAAGATATATTGGAAGTTTAGTGTCTGATTTTCATAGAAATATGATTAAAGGAGGGATTTATTTATATCCAACAAGTTCAAAAGCACCAAAAGGGAAATTACGTTTGATGTATGAGTGCAATCCGATGGCCTTCATTGCAGAACAAGCCGGTGGAAAAGCAACAGACGGTTTTGGAAGAATTATGGAAATCCAGCCAACCGAACTGCATCAAAGAGTTCCGTTTTTCTGTGGAAGCATTAACATGGTAGAAAAAGCAGAAGAGTTTATGGCAGAAGCACAATAGCCATAATTTTTTTCTAAACGCAACCTTTTTACATTTTCAATATCTTTTAAGTAAAATAAACCTTATGAAAAAAATATTGATTTTAGTTATCATGGTTCTGGCTCTATTTGGCTGTTCTAATGACGATTCGTCCGAATTAAGAATTCGATTATCGAATGCGAGTAAATTTAATTTTCAAAATATTACAGTAAATACTTCAACTGGAAATGTGAGTTTTGAGAATGTAAGTTCCGGGCAGAATACGACATACAAAATATTTGCAAAAGCATACAGTTATGCATTTGTTGAGTTAGAAATTGACGGAAAAACGTATACATTGCAGCCTATTGATTATGTTGGAGAAACACTTCTAAAAAAAGGAAATTATACATATGAGATTACTGCAAATGACTCTCAGGAACGATACGGAAAATTGGGTTTGAAATTAATTAAAGATTAAAATACCAGAATTCATTTTTTATAAAATGAATTGTTGAAAATTAAAATACCAAATTATATTATATTTAATAATTCATGAATCTGGATTTAACAAAAAAACCCGACAAGTTTCAAATTTGTCGGGTTTTATAATTTAGTCTGAACTAAATATTATTTGTGCATGTGTTGCATTTCATAAACAAAAGTATCGCCATCTACTTTTTGATCGACTAGTGACAATGCTTTTGCAATAATATGATTTACATTGCCCGGAGTAAATCCTAAAGCAATTCCTAATTTTTTCAACATTACTTCCTGTTTGTCTTCAAGATGATGATCAACATGTACCATTCTGGTTAAATCGTATAAACGTTCTAATCGCTGAACATGTAAGTAAGGAGGGTTAATAGGGTATTTTAATGGATCGTTTAGTATTTCTTCATACTCAGTTTCTGAAATCTCTAAACGTGAAGCTAATTTATCCAAGAAATTTTTTTCTTCGGGATGTACAATTCCGTCTGCTAATGCTACACGAACAATAGCTGAAAAGTGACCTTTATTTCTTTGTTTGAATTCGCTATCAAATAAATCTGAAAATGACATAATTAAAAGGGTTTTATTAGGCAAAGATATATTTTATTTTAAATTATTAATTTTAAAGTTCTCATAAAATTTAACTTATTTTTATCCGTTCAATGAATAAGGGCTTTGTTTAATTTTCAAAATAAATCGTAAGTTTACAAGCCCAAATTAATTAATACAAGTAACCTCATGTCAGAATTTTGGATTTATTTTCAGATAGGTTTAAAGCATGTTTTAGATATTCATGCGTATGACCATGTGTTGTTTTTAATCGCTTTAACAACTCCGTATGCTTTTAAGGACTGGAAGAGGATTTTATTACTCGTTACGCTGTTTACGGTTGGTCATACATTAGCATTGTTGCTTTCTGTTTTTGGAATTATTGCAGTGAAAGCAAATCTCGTAGAATTTTTAATTCCAATTACAATTTTGGCAGCAGCAATGTTTAATCTCTTTACAGCCGGTAAATCCTCTAAAAACGAAAGTGTTAATTTAGTGTTTTTTCTGACCTTGTTTTTTGGGATTATACACGGACTTGGGTTTTCAAATTATTTTAAAACCATTTTAGGAGGAACTCCTTCTTCAAAATTAGTACCTTTATTGGAATTCGCTCTTGGAATCGAAGCTGCGCAACTGATAGTGGTTTTTGTGGTTTTGATACTGTCCTATATAGTACAGACAGTATTTCGTTTTTCAAAACGTGATTGGGCACTCGTGATGTCAGCTTTTATAATCGGTGTTGTAATTCCGATGATTGTAGAGAGTCCAATTTGGAACAGATAAAATAATGGAAATAAAAAAATTAAATAAATACGATAAAGCATATTTGCGAATTGCAAAAGAATGGGGTTCATTATCGTATTGTAAGCGTAAAAAGGTTGGTGCAATTATCGTAAAAGACAGAATGATTATTTCTGATGGTTACAATGGTACACCATCCGGATTTGAAAATTGCTGTGAAGATGAAGATGGATTAACACGCTGGGATGTTTTACACGCTGAAGCGAATGCTATTTTGAAAGTAGCCAGATCAACACAATCGTGTGAAGGAGCGACCTTATACATTACGCTTTCGCCCTGCAAAGAATGCAGTAAACTAATACATCAGTCTGGTATAAAAAGAGTAGTGTATCAGGATGGATATCGTGATGATTCCGGAATTCAGTTTTTAATAAAAGCCGGTGTAGAAGTAGAACATATTCCTTTTTTAGAAGAATAATGAAATTCAATCCAAAATATTTGCCAATTATTATCGGAGCAACTTTTGCTCTTGGAACAGTTCTCGGAAGCCTTATGAATGCTCCTGTTGAGGATCAGTTTTTGGCAAAAAATTACTCTAAAACCAAGCTGAATAAACTAATTGATTTTATCAATAATGAGTATGTAGATAGTGTTAACACGGATTCGATTGTAAATTTGACTGTAGATAATATTTTGTCCAAATTAGACCCGCATTCTGTTTATATTCCGCCTAGTGAACAAGCAGAAGTTGCCGAAAGTATGAAAGGTGATTTTGTAGGTGTAGGAATTAATTTTTATATGTATAAAGATTCTGTAGCCATTATAAAACCTGTTGAAAACGGTCCTTCGGCAAAAGCCGGAATAAAATCTGGAGATCGGATTTTATATGCCGGAAAAACAAAATTATATGGCAGAAAATTGCCTTCTGATAGTTTGTTTTCTAAGTTAAAAGGGATAAAAGGTTCTGAAATCGAATTGACAATTTTTAGGAAATCTGAACAAAAGAAATTAAAGTTTAAAATCAAGAGAGATGTAATCCCGCTAAAAAGTGTTGATGCTTCTTTGTTGCTTGACAATAAAACAGGTTACATCAAAATCAATCGTTTTGCCGAAACAACTTATGATGAGTTTAAGGCTGGTTTATCAAGATTAAAACAAAAAGGCATTCAGTCGCTGGTAATCGATCTTCGTGATAACGGCGGTGGTTATATGGAAGAGGCTGTGGCTATTGCCGATGAGTTTTTGAAAGACAAACAGCTGATCGTGTTTACCAAAAACAAAAATGGGACTACCGAAAAAACATACGCAACCAAAAGTGGAAGTTTTGAAACCGGAAAAGTAACGGTTTTGATTAATGAAAACAGTGCTTCGGCAAGTGAGATTCTGGCTGGTGCTATTCAGGACAACGACCGTGGAACTATTGTAGGAAGACGTTCTTTTGGAAAAGGTTTAGTGCAGCGCGAAATGGATTTCAATGATGGTTCCGCTGTTCGGTTAACTGTGGCGAGGTATTACACCCCTACCGGAAGATCTATTCAAAAACCGTATGCTAAAGGAAACGAAGAATATTATAAAGAATCTGAGGCAAGAATAAAATCAGGTGAGTTATATGCAAAAGACAGTATAAAAGTGGCCGATTCTTTAAAATTTAAAACACCAAAAGGGAAAATAGTATACGGAGGTGGCGGAATCGTTCCTGATGTTTTTGTGCCAATGGAAGCAGAGCACGGCAATGAAAATGTAGCTTACTTGCTGCAAACAGGAGTTGTAGGCCATTTTGTCTTTGAAGAACTGGATAAAAACAGAAATGCTTTCGCAGGACTTCATTTTAATGCGTTTTTGGACAAAATGAAAAAGTCTGATGTTTATTTTAAGAAATTCAAAAACTACATTTTTATGACCGGCCTGGATCTTAAGTTAGATAAAACCAAAGATTTGGTCAATCGTTATATTACTGCCGAGTTTGCCCGACAATTATACGGAGAATTGTATTATTATGATGTAATTTTAAAAGAGGATGCCATGATTAAAAAGGTTCTGAATGTAAAGAAATAATCTTCTAATTTTTTTATAATGAAAACAGAAACTATTGTAAATGCTGAAATCGAACTTCTGACAGCTGTTAAAAAAGCGGATGTTTTAGTTTTAGAAAAGATGTTGCACGACGATTTGCTATTCAATTTGCCGGACGGAAATACTATTACTAAAGAATTCGATTTAGATTCCTATCGCTCAGGTAAAATAAAAATTGATTCACTGGAAGCTTCAGATCAAATTATCAATATAATTGGTGATACTGCTGTGGTTGCTGTGACCGTTTCTTTAAAAGGAGCTTTTAATAATAATCCGATAAGTGGCCTTTTTCGTTACATCAGAGTCTGGAAACAATTTGATGAAAGTTTAAAAATAATAGCAGGAAGCTGTGTAGCCTTACAATAAATAATAAAATAAAAAACATGAAAAATCTAATAAAAATAAGCTTTCTATTCGTTTTAATGACTTTTGTGGCTTCTTGTGCCTGTATGAAAGATAAAAAGACAGTTTCAGGAAAAGTTGAATCTATTGAGAATGGTAAGGACGGTTATACGGCTAAAATCAATACAGCTAAAAATGAAGTTTATTTTGCAACAGTTAGTATTGTGAATGTTGGCGGGCCGGAAAACTTCAAAAGTTTTAAAGAAGGAGATGAGGTTTCGGTACAAGGAGAAATCTGGAAAGCCGAAAATGAAAATCATATTAAGGTAGCCAGGATTATTTCGGTTAAATAAAATTTTAGAAACCTGGAGAAAAAAATAAAACCTTTAACAAATTAAGTTTATTTACCATTTTTGCTAAATAAACTTAATTTGTTAAAGGTTTGTAATTTTATAAAGAAACTTATTTTTGAAATTTTATCGAATACTGTCATGTGCATGAGTCTGCGCGCCATTATTCCATAAAGTAAGAATATCAGTGGCAACAGCAGCACCGCTTCCGGCAGCAATAGCCAGCTGACTTCTCCAGCCTGCCAAAGTTCCAATAACATAAATGCCATCGGCTACTTTATGATCGTCATTTTTAAGCTGGATACGTTGTTTTTCGGGTAAGGCTTTTTTGTGTGGTTCAACATATTGCATCAAACCTTCGATGTCAAAAGTATTCGCAGAGCCTATTCCTATTACAATGGTTTTTGTCTGGTAACAGTTTTTATTTGTAGTTACCGTAAATTCAGGATACATCCCCTCAATTTTAATTACTTTCTCATTTGGAATCTGAGAAATGTGTGGATATGTCTGAGTTAAATCTTCTGTGCTTTCAGATAATAATTCGGAACCTAATTTGCCTGGTTTTATGCCGTAAGCGTTGTAAAAAATAGCTTCTTGTAACGAAGAATTTTTTTGATGTGTAAAAATTCCGATTTTTTTATCGGTAACAAAAGCTTTGTTTTTAGCAGAACCTAATACGAGAGCACAGGACATGCCAGAAACCCCTCCGCCAATAATTAAAACATCAAACATATTATCTGCCGTTTGTTTTTTCTTCGATACTTTTCGAAATTCTAAAAATTAAAAGAATTAAAACGGCACAGAATGAAGCGGCAATTCCAATTAAAGCTACTGCGCTGTCTCCCTGAAAAGGATTTTGGAAATCAAGCTGCGTAATGTTAAACACAATTAAAGCTAATGCCAAAAGCACTAAGATGGAAGTAAAGATTTTCATAAGGCTGTTTGTTTGTCTAAAATAATAAAGAAGTCCCTTTTGGATAGAAAGCCTTTGGGCTGTATTTTAGAATTTTATGATGCAAATTTATGAAAATATCCTTTAGACAAACAAACCTTTAACATTAGCAGCGAATAATTTAACAGCTATTGCTAAGAGAATTACTCCAAATGTCTTGCGGACTACACCAAGTCCGTTTTCGCCCAGTAAAGTTTCAATTTTTTTTGATGATTTTAAAACAATATAAACCAGGATAATATTCAATAAAATCGCAATAATAATATTAATGGTATGAAATTGAGATCGTAACGAAAGTAAAGTAGTCATGGTTCCTGCTCCGGCAATTAACGGAAAAGCTAATGGAACGATTGATGCTGATCCAGGTTCTTCATCACGGTAAATTCTAATACCTAAAATCATTTCCAGTGCCAGAAAGAATAATACAAACGAACCTGCTACTGCAAACGAATGTACATCAATTCCTATTAGATTCAATAGCCCTTCTCCAACAAAAAGAAAAACAATCATTATAGTACCTGCAACAAGTGAAGCTTTTTCAGATTCGATATGGCCTACTTTAGCTCGTAAATTCACAATAATCGGAATGGAACCCACAATATCAATAACAGCAAAAAGCACCATGCTTATTGTGATGATTTCTTTTAAACTGATTTCTAACATATCGTTTTGATTTTTAGGGGTTAAAAACTTTGCAAAAGTAGTTAATAAAGTTAGGTGATTTTTTGACACTATGTATTTTTGTTACAAAAACATGTTTTCGTTGTTAAAAATGAAATATTTGCAACAATGATGATTTTTGTAACATAGTTTCGCAAAGATTTTGTGCAAAGATTCACGAAGTGTTATTTTAAACATCATAAATAATAATAAAACTTCAGTGAAAGTAGTATAAACCTTTGCGAATCTCCATGCTGGATTTTTTATGTCTTTTCTTTGACTATCTTTGCACTTTATAAATTCAGTATTTTATCATCATGTTTCAATTAGGAAAAACCATTATTTCAGAAGATATTCTTGAAAAAGAATTTGTGTGCAACTTATCAGCTTGTAAAGGAGCTTGCTGTGTTGACGGGGATGCAGGTGCTCCTTTAAGTGAAGCAGAGACAAAAATACTGGAAGAAATTTATCCGAAAGTAAAACCTTTTTTGCGTAAAGAAGGAATTGCTGCAATCGAAGCACAGGGAACCTGGGTAAAAGGAACCGATGGTGATCTTGAAACGCCATTAATTGATGAAAAAGATTGTGCTTATGTAATTTTTGATGGTAAAACCGCTCTTTGTGGAATCGAACAAGCCTACAATCAGGGAATCGTTGACTGGAAAAAACCTGTTTCCTGTCATTTGTATCCAATCCGTGTGAAAGATTTTACGGAGTTCGCTGCTGTTAATTATGACAAATGGGACATTTGTGACGATGCCTGTTCTTTAGGAAAGGAATTAGAAGTTCCGGTTTATAAATTTGTCAAAGAGGCACTAATTCGCCGTTTTGGAGAAGACTGGTATTTAGAACTTGAGAAAGTTGCTGAAGAGCTAAAAAAGAGCTAAGAAATAGCTGAAAAAGGTAAAGAAATTTTTTAAAAAATATCGAATGCATAACGTGTATTTTTCACACCTATTTTGACTCAAAAAAATAAAAATTTCACTCAAAAAAAACTTTTTAAAAGAATTTAAAATACTTGCTTTTTATTCTAAAAATTCTATATTTTACGGGGGGTTAAGAGGAAATGACGGAGCCTAAGTGTCTTATTTTCAAATAATTAAATAATTGTATGAAAATCATGTCATTTATCGTAGTTGTTAAAAACTATGTCAGATTGTGAATAAGTTTGAGTTTGATTTTTGACGACAAATGACAATCTTTGTAATCGTTTTGAATAAGGGGAAATTCATTATAAAAATTAAACAAAAAACAACAATGTCACAAGTTGAACCAATACTACAAGAAAACAAGAATCGTTTCGTTATTTTTCCAATTAAACATCATGATATTTGGGAATGGTATAAAAAAATGGAAGCTAGTTTTTGGACTGCCGAAGAAATTGATTTGCATCAGGACTTGACAGATTGGAACAATAAATTAAGTGACGACGAAAGATATTTCATTAAACATATTTTGGCATTTTTTGCTGCTTCTGACGGAATCGTAAATGAAAACCTGGCTGAGAACTTTGTAAATGAGGTACAATATGCCGAAGCTAAATTTTTCTACGGTTTCCAAATTATGATGGAGAATATTCACAGTGAGACTTATTCTTTATTAATTGATACTTATGTCAAAGACGAAGCAGAAAAAGCTGAATTGTTTAATGCTTTGGAAGTATTCCCTGCAATTGGTAAAAAAGCAGAATGGGCTTTAAAATGGATCGAGTCTGATTCATTTGCTGAAAGGCTGATTGCTTTTGCTGCGGTTGAAGGAATTTTCTTCTCAGGAGCTTTTTGTTCTATTTATTGGTTAAAAAAACGTGGTTTAATGCCAGGTTTGACTTTTTCTAATGAATTGATTTCCCGCGACGAAGGTGTACATTGTGATTTTGCCGTTCACCTGCATAATCACCATTTGATTAACAAAGTTCCAAAAGAAAGAATTAAAGAAATCATTGTTGATGCTTTAAATATCGAAAGAGAATTTGTTACAGAATCTCTTCCGGTTAGTTTGATTGGAATGAATGCGACTTTAATGACACAATATTTAGAATTTGTTGCAGACAGATTATTAGTAGAATTAGGTTGTGAACGTGTTTATGGATCAGCTAATCCGTTTGATTTCATGGACATGATTTCTCTTCAGGGAAAAACCAATTTCTTTGAAAAACGTGTTGCAGAGTATCAAAAATCAGGTGTGATGAACACAGATAGTGATGCTCAGAAAATTTCATTCGATGCAGATTTTTAGACAACAAAAATATTTTAGTGTTTAACCCCAAAATAAACACTGATTAAGATTAAAATTTTATAACAAAACATTTTTAGAATCTCTTTTCCCAAATCGAAGATTCAATAATTTTCAACGCTTTTTCGGTCTGATTTCAGGTTGGAATAGGGTAGCTATTGAGAATGCTGTAATTCTCAAAAAATAATTAAAAATCACACAATGTTTAAGTGCTGGAATTCGTTTTCCAGTGACTTTAATTTTTTCAATAACACTAAAAAAGTAAGCTTATGTATGTAGTAAAAAGAGATGGCCACAAAGAGCCGGTAATGTTTGATAAGATTACAGAAAGAATCAAAAAATTGTGTTACGGGCTTAATGAGCTTGTAGATCCTGTTAAGGTAGCCATGAGAGTTATCGAAGGATTGTATGACGGAGTTTCTACATCTGAACTTGATAATCTTGCGGCAGAAACAGCGGCTTCTATGACTATTGCACATCCTGATTATGCGCAATTGGCAGCTCGTGTGGCAATCTCAAACCTGCATTCAAATACTAAAAAATCGTTCTCAGAAACGATGAAAGATATGTATCACTACGTAAATCCAAGAAACGGTCAGGATGCACCATTAATTGCTGATGACGTATATAAAGTGATTCAGGAAAATGCAGCTTTCTTAGATTCTCATATCATTTATACCAGAGATTTCAATTACGATTATTTTGGTTTTAAAACCTTAGAGCGTTCGTATTTGTTGAAAATCAATGGAAAAATCGTTGAGCGTCCACAGCATATGTTGATGCGTGTTTCGGTAGGGATTCACTTAGATGATTTAAAATCGGTAATTGAGACTTACGATTTAATGTCTAAAAAATATTTCACGCATGCAACGCCAACGTTGTTCAATGCTGGAACTCCAAAACCACAAATGTCTTCTTGTTTCCTTTTGGCTATGCAGGATGACAGTATTGATGGTATTTACGATACTTTAAAACAAACAGCAAAAATCTCGCAATCAGCAGGAGGAATTGGTCTTTCTATTCATAACGTTCGTGCAACAGGATCTTACATTCGCGGTACAAACGGAACTTCAAACGGAATTGTTCCGATGTTGCGAGTATTCAATGATACAGCACGTTATGTAGATCAGGGTGGTGGAAAACGTAAAGGAAGCTTTGCGATTTACATCGAAACCTGGCATGCGGATATCTTTGATTTCTTAGATTTAAAGAAAAACACAGGAAAAGAAGAAATGCGTGCAAGAGATTTATTCTTTGCAATGTGGACATCTGATTTATTCATGAAACGTGTGCAGGAAGATGCATCATGGACTTTAATGTGCCCTAACGAATGTCCTGGTTTATATGATGTTTACGGAGATGAATTCGAAGCAATGTACCTTGATTATGAATTTAGAGGAAAAGGTAGAAAAACGATTCGTGCTCGTGAATTATGGGAGAAAATTTTGGAATCACAAATCGAAACTGGAACGCCTTACATGTTGTACAAAGATGCCGCCAACCGTAAATCAAACCACAAGAATTTAGGAACAATTCGTTCTTCAAACTTGTGTACGGAGATTATGGAGTACACATCTAAAGATGAAATTGCAGTTTGTAACCTGGCTTCTATTTCGTTACCAATGTTTATTGAAAACGGAAAATTCGATCACGAAGCGCTTTACAATGTTACAAAACGTGTAACCCGTAACCTGAACAAAGTAATCGACAGAAATTACTATCCTGTAAAAGAAGCAGAAAACTCTAACTTACGTCACCGTCCGGTTGGATTGGGAGTACAAGGTTTGGCTGATGCTTTCATCATGTTGCGTATGCCGTTTACAAGTGATGAAGCAAAAAAATTAAACCAGGAAATTTTCGAAACATTATACTTCGCAGCTGTAACCGCTTCTATGGAAATGGCGAAAGAAGAAGGACCCTATTCTACATTTGAAGGTTCTCCAATGTCTAAAGGAGAATTCCAATACAATATGTGGGGAATGAAAGATGAAGAATTGTCAGGCCGTTGGGACTGGGCATCCTTAAGAAAAGAGGTTGTAGAGCACGGAGTTCGTAACTCATTATTAGTTGCGCCAATGCCAACAGCTTCGACTTCTCAGATTTTAGGAAACAACGAAGCTTTCGAACCCTATACATCAAACATTTACACACGTCGTGTATTGTCTGGAGAATTCATCGTAGTAAACAAACATTTATTGCATGACTTGGTAGAAAGAGGTTTATGGAATGAGACGTTGAAACAGGAAATCATGCGTCATAACGGATCAGTTCAGAATATTGATGTGATTCCGCAAGACTTAAAAGAACTATACAAAACCGTTTGGGAAATGTCGATGAAAGACATAATCGATATGTCACGCCAAAGAGGTTATTTCATTGACCAATCACAATCATTGAACTTGTTCATGCAGGATGCCAACTATTCTAAACTAACGTCAATGCATTTCTATGCATGGCAGTCAGGTTTAAAAACAGGTATGTATTACCTGAGAACAAAATCAGCAGTTGATGCGATTAAATTCACATTAAACAATGATAAAAAAGAAGAAACACCAGCTTTAGTTGCAGAAACTGAGGAAATCAATATCGAAGAGTACAAAGCAATGTTGCTAAAAGCACAAGCAGCAGGTCCTGAAGATTGTGAGATGTGTGGGTCTTAATTTTTTTAGAGAAAAGAAGATAGAATAAGGAGTAAAGATTTATTCTGAAGTTAATAGAAAGCAGTTATTGTAATGATAGCTGCTTTTTTTAAAACATATAAAGTTGTTTTTTTAAGAAATGAAGAGGTTGTAAAGATTAGTGTTGATTAAATAAAACTTAATTAATTTGTTTAAATAAATGTTGAGAGAATGAGTAAAGTGCAAAAAATTATAGTTGATAATATTCCGGTTTCTGTTTATACAAAAGATAATGAAGATTATATATGTCTTACAGATATGGTAAGCGCGAAAGAAGGAGATGCAAGGGCTGCAGATGTTATTAAAAACTGGCTTAGAAGTGTTTCTACCATAGAATATATGGGAACTTGGGAAACACTTTATAATCCAAATTTTAAAGTGGTCGAATATGACCACTTTAGAAGAAGTGCAGGTGTGCCTTCTTTTACTTTAAGTGTAAATGGCTGGGTTGAAAGTACAAATGCAATCGGTATATTTTCAAAAGCTGGTAAAAATGGAGGAACTTATGCTCATCGAGATATTGCTATGGAGTTTGGATCAGCAATTAGCTCTGTTTTTAAAATTTATCTTTACAAAGAATATCAAAGATTAAAAGAAGTTGAAAGTAATCAATATAATTTAGAATGGGATGTTAGGCGACTTATGACAAAAGTAAATTATGTTCTTCATACAGATGCAGTTCAAAAACATATTATTCCACATAGCATTTTGCCATTTGAAAAGCAGGGTATTGAATATGCTAATGAAGCTGATTTGTTGAATTTAGCACTATACGGATATACTGCGAAAGAATGGAAAGAAGCTAATACTGAACATGCAAAGGATGGTAAGAATATGAGAGATTTTTCAAGTATCAATGATTTGTTAGTTATGTCGAATTTAGAATCTCTTAGTTCTCAATTAATAAAATTAGGAACGCCTAAGAAACAAAGATTTGAATTTTTAAG
Source organism: Flavobacterium salmonis (assembly GCF_903819435.1). Taxonomy (GTDB): domain Bacteria; phylum Bacteroidota; class Bacteroidia; order Flavobacteriales; family Flavobacteriaceae; genus Flavobacterium; species Flavobacterium chungangense. The sequence continues at coordinate 313,503 of NZ_CAIJDP010000062.1, forward strand.
AAAAATGGCTTTGGAACAACAAGAACAATTTGCAAAAGTTGATATGGTAAAATCCATTAAGAAATCAAATCCTATGACATATATTAATGCTGAAAATTTTACTCCAGATGAAATCGAATCAGAGTCTAAAAAAGATATTTTACAAGCAAGTAAAAAAAACCTTCTAGAGTTTAATAAAAGACAGAAAAAAAGTGATAATCAAGAATAATTATTAGTTTGATAGAATGTATTAAAAAATAGCTATTTATATAGCTATTTTTTTTTGGCATAAGTACTTAGAAAATATACAAATCAATTAAACGTTATAATCTCCAATTAAACCTTTCCAAAAATCCAAAGTCTTATTCTTAAATAATTCTTAATTTATGAAAAAAAGCAATCTTTGGTCGTTACGATTGGGCTTCTCAGGAAAAGAAGCTGCTAAAATTGAAAAATTCGGATTAGAAAAATTTCTAAAGAAATCTTATGATTCAAAATTTGATACTCAATTTCCTGCTTTTTTACAAGACAGTCCCAAAACAATTGCTGAATATAAAGAATTACGGCAATCCATAAAAAAGCTCGATCCCGAAGAGAAAAACAAAATTCAGAAAAAAGAGCCCCAGACTACTAATGAATTAAAAAAATGGTGGGTTGCAAAAATGCAAACCGATGAATTTCCGTTACGCGAAAAAATGGTTTGTTTCTGGCACAATCATTTCGTATCCACATCCCAAAAAGTAAAAGTTAATTACTGGATTTACCAGCACAACATGATTTTGCGAGAGAATGCTTTTGGAAATTTCAAGGAAATGACCAAAAAGATCGTAAAATCGAATGCCATGATCAAATACCTGGATAATGTCGATAACAAAAAAGGCAAAATCAATGAAAATCTAAGCCGCGAATTACTGGAACTATTCACCATCGGAATCGGGAATTATACCGAAGAAGATATTAAAAACGGTGCAAGAGCCCTGGCAGGATTAAATTATGGCGATGAAGGTGGGGTTTATAGAAAAAACTTAGAAGATAACAGCAATAAAACCTATTTTGGAAGAACGGGAAACTGGAAAGCCGATGATCTGGTTGATATTATTTTCGAACAAAAAAGCATTCCGTATTTGATTACACGAAAAATTCTGAAATGGTTTCTTTATGATAATCCCTCAGAAGAATCGGTGAAATATTATGGTGACTATTTCAGGAAAGTAAATTTTGAAATGAAACCGTTGCTTACTAAAATCTTTACTGAAGAATATGCCAAAGATGTTTCGGGCAATAAAATCAAAGACCCTCTGGTTTATATTTTTCAGCTTATTGATGAATTGCAGTTAAAAGATTACGATGAAGCGATGATTGTTGCTTTTCTAAAACAGCAGGGAATGGATTTGTACAATCAGGTCAATGTGAAAGGCTGGGATGGAGGAAATTCATGGCTGACTTCGCAGGTTTATCTGCAGCGAAATAATACTTCGGACCTGCTTTGCAGCGGACGGAAGCTTTCAAAAAAAATACTCAATTCGATGACTAGTGAAAATCCGAAGCCTAAATTAGAATTGGAGAAAAGAGAGATAAAAGTTGAATTTGACGCCAACGGAAATAATAAAACCATCATAGCCGAATTGTCAAACAGATTGTTGTTTAATGTAAACGAATCCATGCAAAAAGATATGGAAAATCTGCTTAAATATGATTTTGATCCTAAAGAGCCCAATGCCAATTTTGCAGTAGTGCGTTTGTTTAATTATATCACCAAATTACCCGAATACCAGTTAATTTAAAATGCTATCATCATGAACAGAAGAAATTTTCTAACCTTAACAGGGACATTTACCGGCGGAATGCTTGTGCTTCCAAGTTTTTTGCATGCATTTGGCGAACAAAGTAGTTTGGTAATCGGTGAACAGTGCCTGGTTTTTGTTCAGCTCAACGGAGGAAACGACGGACTGAATACTTTTATTCCTTACGATGATCCGTTGTATTACGAATACAGAACTAAAATTGCCCTGAATAAAGATATAGTGGTGGGCAAAAATAAAGGAATGGCATTTCATCCGGCATTAAAAGATTTTGCTCAGATGCAGCAAAACGGAGATTTAACCGTAATTCAGAATGTCGGTTATCCGGAACCGGTTCGTTCGCATTTCCGCAGTCAGGAAATTTGGCAGACTGCAGCAGATTCCAATAAATACATCAACGAAGGTTGGTTAGGACGTTACTTGGATCTGCAATGTCACGATCATCAGCCAACTGCCGGAATCAATCTCGATTCGATTTACAATCTGGCCTTGAAAGGTTTGGAGCCGAATGCAATTACTGTTAAAGATCCCGATCGTTTTAAGGTGAAATCAAATAAGGAAAATGAAAAACTATCCGATAATCCACAATTGGATTTTGTTCGTAAAATCGCCAATTCGGTTGTAGAAGGTTCAGATGATATTCAAAATGCCCTGAAACAATCGAAAACAGAAATCAGTTATCCTAAAACAGGATTGTCCAAAAATCTGGAATGGATTGCAAGGCTTGTAAAAGGAAACCTGAATTCGAAAGTGTATTATACTTCCCTTGGCGGATTTGACACGCATGACAATCAGCTTTCTCTTCATGAAAGAAAATTGACAGAACTGAATGATGCTTTATTTAGTTTTTATACGGATCTGAAGCAGGCAAAATTGCTTCAAAACGTTACAATCGTGGTGTTTTCTGAATTTGGAAGACGCGTAAAAGACAACGGAAGCGGAACCGATCACGGAACTGCGGCGCCAATGTTTGTGATTGGAGGAAATAACAAAGGAACAATTCTGGGCAATAATCCAAATTTAGCCGATTTGGATAACGGCGATTTAAAACACCAAATTGATTTTAGGTCGGTGTATGCCTCATTATTACAGCAAAAAATGGATTTTGATTATTCAAAAATTGGGATTAAGAATAGTCCTGTTTCAGGTTTGTTTTAGTTTTTCAGGATTAGGATTTTAAAATGAAACTTATTCAATATAATTTAAACACTTTAGAATCTTCCTCAAAACCAATTATATAAATCTCATTTTAAGCCTCATTTATTAAAATATCATACAAAACAAGCTAATTTTGTTAAGAAATCCTTTTTTGTTTCATAAAATGCATTTTTTTTTTTGGTGCAGTTAAAATAATTTATACATTCGCACAGAATTTAAAAAATAACACAAACAAAATGGCAACTAACCGTTTTTATTTTAGCAACAATTTTTATTTCTTCTTTAGTAGAAGTTAGGATTGTGCTATGGTTATTTGAAACAAATTAAAAGACAAATAAAACTAATATACAATCCTGATGAAAATCAGGATTTTTTTTTGACTATATGACAGCTAAAATTGCAATACAAGGTATCAAAGGTTCTTTTCATCATCAGGTTGTTAAGGAATATTTTTCTGAAAACGTAGATATTGATGAATGTCTGTCTTTTGAGGAATTGGTTGACAGCCTTCTTGCAGGGAAATCAGATCAGGCAGTTATGGCAATTGAAAATTCGATTGCAGGACCAATTATTCCGAATTATGCTTTGATTGACAAGAATAATTTGCACATTATAGGAGAACATTATTTAAGTATTCACCAAAATTTAATGGCTTTGAAAGGTCAGAAAATTGAAGATATTAAAGAAGTTCATTCACACCCGATGGCATTATTGCAATGTATGGATTTCTTAAAACAATATCCAAACATCAAATTGGTAGAGGATAAAGATACAGCCGAAACAGCAAGAAGAATTCAGGAAAAACAGTTAACAGGAATTGCTGCAATAGGAAGTAAAGTAGCATCGGAAATGTATAATCTTGAAATTATAGCACCGGAGATTCAGACGATTAAAAATAATATGACGCGTTTCGTAATCATCAAAAAGCAAAATTCATTTTTGCCTGAAAACGAGATCAACAGAGCGTCTATCAAATTTGAACTCGATCATAAAAGAGGCAGTCTGGCAGCAGTTCTAAATGTAATGAGTGACTGCAAACTGAATTTGACAAAAATTCAGTCACTTCCAAAAATTGAAACACCATGGAAATATTCGTTTTTCGTAGATGTGACATTTGAAAATTATGAAGATTACTCGAAAGCCAAATCGTTACTCAATATTATGGCGGAATATTTTAAGGTGTTGGGAGAATATAAAAATACAAAGCCTTTAAGTCAGTCTTAAAGTTGGAAAGTCGAAAGTCATAAAGTCAAAAATAAAAAGAGCCTAAAGCTTACAGCTTAAAGCCTAAAGCAGAAAACAATGATTACAACAGCAAAAAGATTAGATACAGTTGAAGAATACTACTTTTCATCAAAATTGAGAGAAGTTCGTCAACTCATGTCTGAAGGAAAATCAATCATCAATATGGGAATCGGAAGCCCTGATTTGAGTCCGTCGAAAGCAGTAATTGAAGCGGTAGCCGCGGCAATTCAGGATGAAAACGGACATGGTTATCAAAGCTATCAGGGATTACCGGAAATGAGGCAGGCGATGGCAGATTTTTATCGGGATCAATTTGGTGTTGCAGTGAATCCAAATAACGAGATTTTACCATTGATGGGGTCAAAAGAAGGAATTATGCATATTTCGCTTGCATTTTTAAACCCGGGCGATCATGTTTTGATTCCGAATCCGGGTTATCCGACTTACACTTCGGTAACCAATTTGGTAGAAGCAGTTCCGGTTTATTATGATTTGAAAGAAGCTAATGCATGGGAGCCGGATTTTGAAGCTTTGGAGAAACTGGATCTTTCGAAAGTAAAAATCATGTGGTTGGGTTATCCGCACATGCCGACAGGAGCAAGAGGAAATTTAGCGTTATTTGAAAAACTGGTTGCTTTTGCTAAAAAACACAACATATTACTGATCAACGACAATCCGTATAGTTTTGTTTTGAACGACAATCCGATGAGTTTATTACAGGTGGAAGGTGCGAAGGATGTGGCTTTAGAATTGAATTCACTGAGTAAAACATTCAATATGGCCGGCTGGAGAGTCGGGATGGTTTTAGGAAATCCTGAAATTATCGATGCAGTGTTAAAAGTAAAAAGCAACATGGACAGCGGTATGTTCTACGGAATTCAGAAAGGAGCAATTGCAGCTTTAAAATGTGATAAATCCTGGTTCGAAGATCAAAACAAAATTTACAGACGCCGTAGAGAATTAACCGAAAAGCTAGCAGAAAAATTAAACTGTAAAGTGTATAAAGAAGGGGTTGGACTTTTTGTCTGGGCAAAATTGCCGGAAGGAATCGAATCAGCAGAGAAGTTCATTGACGAAATATTATACGAGAAACATATTTTTATTACACCGGGAACTATTTTTGGAAGCAACGGCGAAGGGTATATCAGGTTCTCATTGTGTGTAAAAGAAGAAAAAGTACAGGAAGCGATAGATAGGTTTTAGTATTGAGACTTTAGAATTAAGTACTAAGATTTCCTGCAAGGTTTTCAAAACCTTTCAGGAAGTTTAAAGCTCTTATGAAAACATGAAGCCCTAGCCCTGATAGAAGCGGCATCCTTTTATGGTGGGGTTCACCATAAAAGATACAGCGGATAGCAGGAAACAGCTTCAAATAAAAAGAATTATGAAAGTATATGTAATAGGAATAGGATTAATAGGCGGTTCAATGGTGTTAGACATCAAAGGGCGTTATCCTGATGCTACTATTTTAGGAATCGATAGTAACGAGCAACATTTGCAGGAAGCAATTGATCTTGGAGTTATTGACGAAGCTGGAAGTTTTGAAGATTTACAAAAAGCAGATTTTGTAATTGTTTCGGTTCCTGTTGATGTTGCGCTTACCGTTTTACCTAAAGTTTTGGACGCCGTTGGAGATAAAACGATTGTTTTTGAAGTTGGATCGACTAAAAAACCAATTTGCGATGCAGTAGCAAACCATCCGAAGAGAAGAAATTTTATTGCTACGCACCCAATTGCAGGAACAGAGTTTTCGGGACCTTCGGCGGCAATAAGAGGTTTGTTTCAAGGAAAGACAAACATTATATGTGAAGTAGAAAAGACAGCTTTTAAACTGCAGGAGAAAGCATTGAATCTTTTCAGTTCGATCGGAATGAGAATTAGATACATGGATCCCGTTTCGCATGATAAACACATTGCTTATGTTTCGCATTTGTCGCACATTAGTTCGTTTATGCTCGGAAAAACAGTAATGAACAAAGAAAAAGACGAACAGGATATTTTTGACATGGCGGGCAGTGGATTTGAAAGTACCGTTCGTCTCGCAAAAAGTTCACCGGCGATGTGGACACCAATTTTTAAGCAGAACAAAGAACATGTTATTGAAACATTAGAAGAATATATATCGAATCTCAGTCGATTTAGGGATTTGCTGAAAGAAGAAAATTACAATGCCATTTTTGAAGAAATGGAAAGCACAAATAAAATAAAAGAGATATTAAACGGATTAACAATTAAAAAGTAAATTAGAATAAGATGGAAAATAAGAAAGAAATGAGAAAGTGGTTAGAAGATTTCAATTTAAATCACCCACTTGTGATAGCTGGACCATGTAGTGCAGAAACTGAAGATCAGGTTTTGAAAATTGCTCACGAATTGAAAGATTCAAAAGTTAGTGTATTCAGAGCAGGAATCTGGAAACCAAGAACGCGTCCGGGAGGATTTGAAGGTGTTGGAGAAATTGGTTTGAAATGGTTGCAAAAAGCAAAAGCTGAAACTGGTTTATTGATGGGAACTGAAGTTGCAACTGCAGCGCATTGTAAACTGGCTTTAGAACATGATATAGACGTTTTATGGGTTGGTGCCCGTACAACTGCAAACCCTTTCGCAGTTCAGGAAATTGCTGATACTTTGAAAGGAACTGATAAAATCGTTTTGGTTAAAAACCCGGTAAACCCAGATTTGGCTTTATGGTTAGGTGGTGTTGAGCGTTTACACATGGCAGGTATTGAGAAATTAGGTGTGATCCATAGAGGTTTTTCTACTTACGAAAAAACAAAATACAGAAATATCCCGGAATGGCAGATTGCTATCGAATTGCAAAATAAATTCCCCGATTTACCATTAATCATTGATCCATCTCACATTACAGGAGATCGTAAAATGATTTTCGAAGTTACTCAGGAAGCTTTAGATTTGAACTACGACGGTATGATCATCGAAACGCACTTCGACCCGGACAATGCATGGTCTGATGCTGCTCAGCAAGTAACTCCTGATGCTTTGAAACAAATCATCAAAGATTTGACTATCAGAAAAACAGATGATACTACAGATGAGTACAGTTCAAAAATGACTAAATTAAGAGCTAACATCGACGTTTTGGATGCTAACTTATTAGAGCTTTTAGGAAAACGTATGAAAGTAGCTGACGAAATTGGTCAGGTGAAAAAAGATGCAAACGTTGCAATTCTTCAAAACAGCCGTTGGAACGAAATCTTAGGAAAAATGATTCTGGAAGGTGAGAAAAAAGGTCTTACTGAAGAGTTTGTTTTGAAAATGTTCAAAGCAATCCATCAGGAAAGTATTGGTCATCAGGAAAAAGTATTGAATGCATAATTTTTTCTAAACCATATAAGTGATATAAGTTAGTTTAAGTTTTTTGTAAAACTTGTTATTTATTTTTCTTATATCACAGAAGTGATTAGATAATTAAAATAGAATCTCCATCCCTTTTAATATAAGGTTTGGAGATTTTTTTTTCAAATTAATTGAAGTTATTTCCAACCTTTTTAGTATTTCCATTCTCTATATCAATATACAACCTTAACTTTCGTATCATGAAATCAAATATGTGTTTATCTCCGTCTAAAATTTTTCAGGTTAATCTGAAATTACTGTTTTGCGTTTTACTGTTTTCAGCCGTTAAAGTTTTTGCTCAAAGTCCTGAACTGAACGTAAAAGGAGAGGAAGCTGAAAAGGTCAAAATGAGTCAGCTGCTTGTTAATGTTAAGGTAATTGGAAATATTGCCTACACTACTGCCGAAATGCATTTTTTTAATTCGGGAACTCGTCAGATGGAAGCAGAACTTATTTTTCCGTTGCCGGAAAATGTCTCAGTTTCAAGATATGCAATTGATATTAACGGTAAAATGCGCGAAGCGGTTCCGGTAAATAAAAATAAAGGGAAACAGGTTTTTGAAGCCATTGAACATCGTCGGGTTGATCCGGGATTATTGGAAAAAGTGGATGGAAATAATTTTAGAACCCGAATTTATCCTTTAATGCCAAACGGAGAACGAATCGTAATTATTGGTTACGAAGAAGAGCTTTCTGCATTTGATAAAAGCAATCTGTCGTATCAGCTGGTGAGTCGTTATCCTAAAAAACTGGATAAATTTGAGATCAATGTTTCGGTTTTGGGAGCTTCTGCTTCACCAACTATTGCTGAAAATTCTGGTGATGCTATTGCTTTCTCGAACTGGAACCAATCATTTCAGACTTCACTAAAAAAAGAAAATTATCAGCCTTCTGAAAAAATGCTTTTCAAGATTCCAATTCAGCAGAATATTCCAAGTATCGTGATGCAGAATGTTGGAGGTCAGCATTATTTTTACGGAAATACTTTTATAGAAGGTAATAGAACAGCTAAAAAAGCACCGGCTTCAATTGGTCTGATTTGGGATAATTCTTTGAGCTGCCAGACGCGTGATTTGAAAAAGGAATTAAATTTATTAGACGCTTATTTTCAAAAGATAAAAAACACAAAAGTGACTTTGTATTTTCTAAATTACACTTTCGAAAAACAAAAAGAATTTGTGATTTCAAATGGAAACTGGTCTGAATTGAAAACCGTTTTGGAGAACACGAAATATGATGGAGGAACCCGTTTTTCACAAATCAATTTTGAAAATCAGGACGAATATTTATTTTTCTCCGACGGATTATCTTCTTTGAGTGAGAATGTCTTGCCAAAAACGAAGAGAACAGTATATACAATTACATCTTCAGTTTCGGCAGATTTTGCTTTTTTGAATTATTCTTCGATGCAAAGAAGCGGAAATTTCATTAATCTAAATCAATCGAATGTTGAAAATGCTTTAGATAAATTGGTAAGTAACAATTTGAAGTTTTTAGGAATAAAGGAGAATTTTACGGTTACAGATTTGTTTCCGATGGAAGGGGTTTCGGTTTCGGGAAGCTTTAGTTTTTCTGGAATTTCATTGAATTCAAAAAATGAAATAACGCTTTTGTTTGGTTATAACAATGAAGCCGTTCAGGAAAGAAAAATAACCTTAGATGCTTCGGTTCAAAGCACGACTGATGTTAATATTGAAAAACTTTGGGCTCAGAAAAAAATAGCCAGCCTTGATTTGCAATATGCTAAAAATGCAGAAGAAATTGAATCTTTAGGAAAGAAATACGGCATTATAACCAAAAACACTTCACTGATTGTGTTAGAGGATATTCGGGATTATATTATGTATGATATTATTCCTCCGGCCGAATTACGAACTGAGTTTGACAGAATCAAAAAGCAGGAACATGATACCAATCTCGCTAAACAAAAAAACAACTGGGAAAATATAGACAGCTATTTTGAAGGATTAAATTCTTGGTGGGAAAAAGATATAAAATATGTGGTTCCAAAAGTTTTGCCAAAGTCTAAGAAAAAGAAAGGGGTGGTTTATGAAACGATTAAGAGTGATCCGGATGCTGTTTTGACTGTTGATGAACCAGTTGGATCGGGACCTGTTTCTGAGATTGTCCAAGATAATTCAGTTGCTTCGCCTCCTCCTGCTCCAAAAGTTGATCAGGTTTTATTTGTAGCACCTACGGTTGTGAAATCTGAAGAGGTTTACAGAGACGGTGATAAACAAACGAATGAATTAAAAGAAGTAGTTGTGACGGGTTATGCCTCAATGAAAAAATCAGACCTTACAGGTTCAGTACAATCAGTTTCTTATGTTCCGGAAAGAACTATAGCACCAGGACTTTCAAATAATGTAATACAAACACTTGCGGGTAAAGTTGCCGGAGTGGAAGTAGAAGAGGCATCAAATAATAGTATAAGAATAAGAGGGAATTCCACAGTTGCAAATCAGCCTTTAATAATTGTAAATGGAGAAGTTTATCAAGGTAAAATAGAAGATCTAAATAAAGATGATATTGCTTCAATTAATGTTTTAAAAGATGCTTCTACAACTGCTATTTATGGGAGCAGGGCGTCAAATGGAGTGATAATGGTTACTACTAAAAATGGTAATACAATTCAAAACGAAACCAATCAAAACGAAACCAAAACATGGAACCCGGACAGATTATATTTAAAAGCTTTGGCATCGGCACCAAAACAAAAACAATATGATTTGTATTTCGAATTGAGAAAATCTCAGGAGAGAAACCCGAGTTTTTATTTTGACGTGGCGCACTTTTTCTATAATCAGGGAGATGTAAAAAAAGCACTGCAGGTAATCAGTAATATTGCAGATTTAGGATTAGAAAATCATCAGCTTTATAAAACATTAACCTATACTTTGCGCCAATGGAAGGATTTTGAAGATGCGTCATTTACAGCAAAACAAGTTGCTAAATGGAGAGCTCATGAACCTCAAAGTTTAAGAGATTATGCACTGGCTTTGGAAGATGCAGGTAAATATCAGGAAGCTTTTGATCAATTGGTAAAAGCTTTGGAAGTGAATTATTATGGAGAAATGAGCGGACAATATCAAGGGGTTGAAGATATTATTTTGATGGATTTAAACCGAATGCTTATCGAACATACTGATTTGAAAACCGCAAAATTAGATAAAAAATATCTTGATAAAATGCCGGTCGATATTAGAATTATCATGAACTGGAACTTGATGGATGTTGATTTGGATCTGCATATTATTGAACCCACGGGTGAAGAATGTTATTATGGACATAAAGTAACAGAATCTGGGGCAAGCTTTTCAAAAGACTTTACACAAGGATATGGTCCTGAACAATATCTGATTCGAAATGCAGTGAAAGGGAAATACCAAATAAAAACCAACTATTTTGGAGAAAATGAATTAACAGAAAATGGTCCTGCAACGGTTATGGTTGAAATTTATACGACCAAATCCGGAAAGACCTCTAAAATTCTTAAAACAATTCAGCTTGGAAAAGTCAAAGAAAATGATGTTTTAGCCGAAATTATTTGGTAAACATATCCAATTAGGAGATTCATATTTATTTTTAAAAGGCGAAGTTTCGTTGTTGAATTCAAAAAACGTAATTTTGCCTTTTATTTTTTAAGAATAAATCTAAAACCTACAATTTGAATGACAGGACTCGTTTATAAATCTACAGGAAGCTGGTACACCGTAAAATCTGAACAAGGCGATTTTATAGAATGCCGTATGAAAGGGAAGTTTAGGATGAAAGGCATCAAAAGCACTAATCCTATTGCTGTAGGTGATATTGTCGATTATGAATTGGAAGAAACTTCGGATGCCGTTACAGGTATGATTCATAATATTCACGAAAGAAAGAATTACATCGTTCGTAAATCAGTTAATCTGTCACATCAGATGCATATCATTGCATCCAATATAGACAGGGTATTTTTGCTGATTACCATTAATAACCCACCCACTACTTTTAATTTTATAGATCGCTTTCTGGTAACTGCCGAAGCTTACAATATAGAGACCATATTGGTTTTTAATAAAATTGACACTTTTGATGAAACAACTCTGGATGACCAATTGTATATGCAATATGTATATCAGCAAATTGGGTACAAATGCCTTCGTGTTTCATCAACAGAAATGAAAGGGATTGACGAATTAAAAGAAATGATGATTGGTAAAGTAAGCATGTTTTCAGGACATTCTGGTGTTGGAAAATCGACTTTGGTAAATGCTATGGAACCATCATTGCACCTTAAAACCAAAAATATTTCAGAAGCCAGTAAACAAGGGCAGCACACTACAACTTTTGCAGAAATGTATGATTTGTCTTTTGATGCAAAAATCATTGATACTCCCGGAATTAAAGGGTTCGGAATTGTTGATATGGAAAAAGAAGAAATCAGCGGATATTTTCCTGAATTTTTTAAATTGAAAGATCAATGTAAATTCAATAATTGTCTGCATAAAGAAGAGCCTCATTGCGCCATAAAAGCAGCTTTGGAAAAAGATGAAATTGCATGGTCACGCTACAACAGTTATCTTAAAATACTGGAAGGTGATGAGGAAAATTATCGCACCGACTCTTACGATGAAGACCGAAAAATCAGCGATGAAACCAGGAACCAGAAATAAATAATAGTCTAAAGTCAAATGTCTTAAGTCCAAAGTGAGATTTTAGACTTTCAACTTTATGACTTTCAAACTTTAGACTAAGATATGAAAGTTGTTCTTCAAAGAGTTTCTCAGGCATCTGTAACCGTTGATTCTAAAATTGTTGCAGATATTAAACAAGGACTATTAGTTTTGGTTGGTATAGAAGATATCGATACTCAGGATGATATTGACTGGCTCGTTGGGAAAATCATAAAAATGCGCATTTTTGGTGACGAAAATGGCGTAATGAATTGCTCAGTTCAGGACATTGATGGTGATATTATTGTAGTAAGTCAGTTTACACTCCATGCTTCAACTAAAAAAGGAAACCGTCCTTCATACATTAAAGCTTCAAAACCAGAGTTTGCAATTCCGATGTATGAGAGTTTTGTGAGATCTTTAGAAAATGAATTTCAGAAGAAAATACAAACCGGAATATTTGGTGCAGACATGAAAGTCAGCCTTATAAATGACGGGCCTGTAACGATTTTAATTGATAGTAAAAACAAAGAATAAATAGCACAAATATTTGTTAAGGATTTCTAAAAATGCTATATATTTGACGAAAATACTTACTAATGAAAAATCAGGTTTTCGCATTAATTTTCTTCTTATTTTCCCTTGTTTCTAATGCTCAAAAGAGTGACTACTCGACTGCTAAAATTGCCGATAGTCTTAAAGAGAATGCCAATGCAGTTGTGCGACTAGATCAAATGGATATTACCATTGCTTCCCAGAGAAGTATGAATATCAAAACACAAAGGGTTGTATCAGTTTTTAATGAGAAAGGATTAAATGATATTGATGCTTATCAGCACTATGATAAAACAACTTCAATAAAAAACATCGAAGCGATTGTTTATGATGCATTTGGTAACGAAATAAAAAAGATTAAACGAAAAGATTTTAGAGACCAAAGCGCTGCAGGTGGAAGTACTCTTTTTTCAGATAACCGTGTCGTTTATTTAGATTATACACCAGTTTCATATCCTTTTACAATTGTTTATAAAAGTGAAACTGAAACTTCAAATACCGCTTTTATACCGCAATGGTATTTTTTGGGAGGATATTACGTAAGTGTCGAAAAATGTATACTAAATGTTACTTTTCCTAATAATCTTGGTTTTAAAAAGAAAGAGTTTTATTTTTCAGGATTTAATATTAAAAAAACAGCTGATACAGATACTAAGCTAAGTTACGAAGCTGTCAATATTTTAGCTCAGAAGGCAGAAGATCTTAGTCCCGCTTTTTCCGATTTATATCCAAAAGTATTGATGAGTCTGGAATATTTTAATCTGGAGGGAGTTGATGGCAATGCAAAAAATTGGAAAGAATATGGTAAATGGTTTTCGGACAAAATTTTAGCAGGAACAACATTGTTGCCGGAAGAAACAAAATTAAAAATTAAAACACTGATAGGTAATGAAACAGATCCTATAAAAAAAGCAAAAATTGTATACCAATTTGTACAGGAAAAATCCAGATACGTCAGTGTTCAGGTAGGGATTGGAGGATGGAAACCAATGTTTGCAAGTGATGTCGATAGATTAGGTTATGGTGATTGTAAAGCATTGTCTAATTATACCAGAGCATTATTAGATGTGGTTGGCGTTTCTTCCTTTTACACAGAATTATACGGTGATTTAGATTTAAGAGATATTGATGAAGATTTTTTTTCTATCCAGGGTAATCATGCGATTTTATGTGTTCCTGATAAAGATAAATACGTTTTTTTAGAATGCACAAGTCAGGATGACCCTTTTGGATATCAGGCAAATTTTACAGATAATAGAAAAGTAGTTGTAATTAAACCTGATGGAGGAGAAATAATCAGAACAAGAATTTATGATCCATTAAATAATGCGCAATTTAGCAAAGGAACTTATACAATAGATGAAAATGGCAGTTTTGCTGGAAAAATCAATATCCGGTCTGAAGGTTCACAATATGGAAGAAAAATGATTGTAGAGAAATTACAGCCTACAGAAAAAGAAGCACATTATAAAGAATATTGGGGTAATATAAATAATCTTAAATTAGGTAAAATCAATTTTACCAATGATAAAGAGAATATTCGTTTTACAGAAGATATTCAGATTACAGCAGTAAATTATGGAACAATTTCTGCCAATAAAATGATTTTTGTAATGGATGCCTTTAATCAGTATACAGGAAATGTTAAGCGTATAAGAAATCGTAAAAATCCATTTCAAATCCAGCGCGGTTATTTAGATACAGATGAAATTGAAATTAATCTTCCTGCAGGTTTTTCAATCGAATTTCTACCTTCAAACTTCGAATTAAAAGGAAAGTTTGGGGAGTATAAAACAGAAATCATCAAAAATGAAAATAATAAACTCACATACAAACGTTCTATGTTTTTAAATAAAGGAAAATATTCAAACAAAGAATATGATGAATATCGTCTTTTTATGGAACAAGTTTCAAAAAATGATAATGCCAAAATCATTTTGACCAAGAACTAATCAAATCAACAAAAAAACAAACCCAATGAAATTCATTAAATTTTTTAGTTTCTTATCTCTGCTTTTTATTCTTTCCAAAACAACTGCACAAGAATTTAAATTAGGAAGAGTATCTATAGCTGAATTAGAAGAAAAAAAACACCCGAGAGATTCATCTGCAGCAGCGGCTATTTTATATAAAAAGGGTAAATCCAGTATTGAATATGATACTAATGATGGCTTTATTTTGGTTACTCAGGTAGATACACGAGTTAAAATATATAAAAAAGAAGGTTATGATTGGGCAAATCAAAATGTGTCCTATTACATTGGAAGCAATGAATCAAGAGAAAAAGTTGATTTTTCGAATGTTAATACTTTTAATTTAGTGAATGGAAAAATTGAGAAAACCAAACTTAAAAGTGATGGTGTTTTTAATGAAGAGGTTGATAAATACTATGCAAGAAAAAAAATCACAATGCCTAATGTAAAAGAAGGCTCAGTATTCGAATATAGTTATACAGTGAGAACACCTACTATTGGAATGATGAAAGGGTGGGCTTTTCAAAGTAGTATTCCAGTGAATTACTCAGAATATACAACTTATATACCAGAGTATTATACTTTTAATGCCAGACAAAAAGGATATATTTTTCCTAAAGTAACAACAGAAACACGATCAAGATCAATCTTATTTACAAGCAAAGAAAGAGGACTTAATTCACATACAACATTTTCTACAGATACTGTTGATTACCTTGAAACACAAACTACCTATATTGCTGAGAATTTACCTGCAATGAAAGAGGAATCGTATGTTAATAATATAGACAATTATACGGCAAGTTTAGAACAAGAACTTTCAATGGTTAAGTATCCTAATAGTCCAATGAAAACTTTTTCTACAGATTGGAACTCGGTAGCAAGGACAATTTACGAATATGAAGATTTTGGCCCTGAATTAAATAAAACAGGATATTTTGAAGATGATTTAAAAGCTTTACTGGCAGGAGTAACAACACCCGAAGAAAAAATAGTAGTTATTTTAAATCATGTTAAATCAAATGTGAAATGGAATAAATATCATGGCTACAGTTGTGATAAAGGTGTACGTAAAGCATATCAGGAAAAATCAGGAAATATTGCAGAGATAAATTTAATGCTGACAGCAATGTTACGTTATTCTGGCTTAACGGCAAATCCTGTTTTGGTTAGCACAAGGTCTAACGGAGTGGCATTTTTTCCTAACAGAACCGCCTATAATTATGTAATCACAGCAGTTGAAACTGAAAACGGCTACATATTATTAGATGCATCAGATAGATTTTCTGTTCCCAATGTTTTACCATTTAGAACTTTAAACTGGTATGGAAGATTGATACGAAAAGACGGGACTTCAGAACAAATCGATTTAATGCCTAAAAAAACATCAAATGATATTGTTTTTTTAACTTACAGTATTGACCCTGAAGGTAAAGTTACAGGACAAACAAGAAGACAATGCACAGATTATAATGCTATGATTACCAGAGAGAATATTTTTAGTACCAAAGAAGATGAGTATCTGGAAAAACTGGAAAATCAAAACAATAAAATAGAAATCAGCGATTATGCAAAGACAAACGAAAAAGAAATCCTGAAGCCTATTATAGAAACATATTCTTTTACAGGAAATAATTTATCCGAGGTAATTGGAGGAAAAATCTATGTTAGTCCAATGTTGTTTTTTACCAATGAAAAAAATCCTTTTAATCAGGAAACAAGAGAATACCCGGTTGATTTTGGATTTCCTTTTATGGATAAATATAACATAACAATAAAGATTCCGGATGGATTTGCAGTTGAAACAATACCTACACCCGCCGTAATAAATATGGAAGACAATTTAGGTTCTTTTAAATTTAATATAGCGGCAAACGAAAATACGCTTCAAATGACTATTTCTCACCAGATTAATAACGCTATTGTGTCGACACAACAATATGAAATGCTGAAAGAATATTACAAAGCAATGATTGCAAAAGAAAGCGAAAAAATTGTTTTAAAGAGAATTTAAAAATGAGATTGCGTACAATAGTTATTTCAATAGTATTCATTTTTGTTTTTATTAAGACAAAAGCCCAGAATTATGAGTTAGGAAAAGTTACCATTGCTGAATTGGAAGAAAAAGTGCATCCACAAGATTCTTCAGCAGTGGCAGCAATATTATTTAAAAAGGGGCGGACTTTTTTTACGTATAATCCAAAAAGCGGTTTTTCGGCAAATAATGTTTATGAATTTAAAATTAAAATTTATAAAAAAGAAGGACTCAGTTGGGCTAACCAAAAAGTACGATTTTATGTAGGATATGAAGATCTGGATAAGGATAAGGTAGAATTTTCTAATGCGGTAACGTACAATCTTGAAAAGGGATCAATTGTTAAAACAAAACTTAATAATCAGGGAGAGTTTAAGAAAAATGTAAATAAATACTGGAACGAAAGGATTATTACGCTCCCTAACGTTAAAGTTGGTTCTGTCATAGAATATAAATATATTCTAAAATCAGAGAATATTGTTAAACTTCCGGATTTTGATATTCAATACAGGATTCCTGTAAACTATTTCGAATATAAAACAGAAATTCCAGAGTATTATATTTATAAACCAATTTTAATTGGAAACCTGCCTATAGAATCAGATTTTAAATTAGCCAGCGGCAACCAAAATTATGAAAATGAGTATAACCAAAGTAGAACATTGACATATACTCAGATTAATTCCTATTATTCCGGCAGGGATATTCCGGCTTTGATTGATGAACCATATATAAATAATGTAGAGAATTACAGGGGGGCTATTACCCAAGAGCTGGAAAGGGTGCGCATGCCGGAACAGCCTGTTAAAGATTATTCGGTTACATGGGAAGGTGTTGCAACAACAATTTTTAAGGAACAAAAATTCGGAAAGGAACTTAACGAGTTTAATTTTTTAACAGAGGATGTAAAGCGTTTATTGACCAATGTAGCATCACAAAACGAAAAAGTGAATACTATTTTTCAATTCGTTCAAAACAAAATGAATTGGAATGAAGAAAACGGTTATTATACTGACGCAGGTGTTGTAAAAGCATATGCTGCTCAAACTGGTAATGTCGCCGAAATCAATTTTATTTTAATTAATATGTTGAAATTGTGCGGAATAGCTGCTAATCCGGTTTTGGTAAGTACATTAGAAAATGGTGTGCCTGTTTATCCAACAAGAACAGGTTTTAATTATGTTATTGCTGCAGCTGAAATTGATGGAAAGCAAATACTGCTGGATGCTTCTCATAAATTTACAACACCGGGAGTTTTGCCTTTAAATGTTTTAAACTGGAAAGGAAGACTTATTAAAAAAGACGGAACCTCAGAAGAAATAGATCTAAATCCTCAAAATGTATCAATTGAATCCTCAAATGTATTGGCAAAAATAGATAGTTCCGGAAAGATGAAAGGGACAATCAGGGTGAAGAAAACTAAATATGAGGCATACAATTTCAGGATTCTTAATGCCAATAAAAATGTCGAAAATTATCTTGAAACATTAGAGGAAAAATTAGGAGGATTAAAAATTTCAGACTATAGTGCAGAAAATAAAAATGCAAAATTTTCAGATCCGGTTCAGGAAACATTTAATTTTGTAACAGATAATCAATCTGAAATGATAGGAGGCAAAATATTTATTAATCCCTTATTGTTTTTTACAAAATCCAAAAATCCTTTTACTCAGGAAAAAAGACGAATGGCTATTTATTTTGGATATCCGTTACAGGAAAAAATCAATTTGAGCTTACAAATTCCTGATGGATATATGGTAGAATCAATGCCTAAGCCTTTACGTATCTCGTCTGAAGATAAACAAATAGTATTTGTATTGAATATTTCGAATGAGCAAAACAATATTCAAATTACCAGTTCAAGAGAAATAAACAAGAGTACTTTTGCAGCAGATGAATATGAAGTCTTGAAAAATCTTTTTCAGAAAGCGATTATAAGTCAAAACGAGAAAATTGTTCTTAAAAAAATATAACAATGGATTTGAAAAATGCACAACTTGACGTTGATACCTGGATAAAAGAACACGGTGTCCGCTATTTTAATGAATTAACCAATATGGCTCAGCTTACAGAAGAAGTAGGCGAAGTTGCCCGAATTATTGCCCGAAGATACGGCGAACAATCGGAAAAAGAAAGCGATAAAAACAAAGATTTGGGTGAAGAACTGGCTGATGTTGTTTTTGTAGTTTTATGTCTGGCCAATCAAACCGGTATCGATTTGCAGGCAGCATTTGACAAAAAAATGGATTTAAAGTCGGTCAGGGATAAAGATCGTCATAAAAACAATGATAAATTGAAATAATTGTGAAATATCACTCATAAGTTTTGAATTATGAGTTTTGAATTTTGAATTATGAATGGGGAGTGGTAAATTGCGCGTCTGAATTACGTTTCTAATCATTCATAATTCAAAATTTACAACTTATAATTAAAAAAATGAATTTATTACTTCAAACCAATCATAAAAATTTACAAGGTCAAATTGCGGTTACAGGATCAAAAAGCGAAACCAATCGTTTGTTACTGTTAAAAGCATTATTCTCAAATATTACACTCGCAAATACTTCTAACTCCGATGATAGCGAGGTAATGCAAAAAGCTTTGATTGGGAATGACGAGATTGTAGATATTCATCATGCAGGAACTGCAATGCGTTTTTTAACAGCTTATTTTGCAGTAAATGAAGGGCGTGAAGTTGTAATGACAGGTTCAAGCAGAATGCAGGAACGTCCGATAAAAATTTTAGTTGAAGCTTTGGCGCAATTGGGAGTTGAAATCTCTTATGAAAAAGAAGAGGGTTACCCGCCAATAAGAATCAAAGGAAAAAAAGTTACAGCTTCAAAAGTAAGCTTAGCGGCAAATGTCAGCAGTCAGTATATTTCGGCTCTTTTATTGATTGCTTCAAAATTAGAAAATGGCTTAGAACTGACTTTAGAAGGTGAAATTACTTCAATTCCATACATCAAAATGACTTTGGCTTTGCTCAAAGATTTGGATATCCAAACCAGTTTTGAAGGAAACGTAATTAAAGTTTATCCAAAAGAAGCTGTTGCATCAAAAGAAATGGTAGTAGAATCTGACTGGAGTTCGGCTTCTTATTTCTTTAGTTTGGTTGCTTTGGCTGATGCGGCATCGATAACTTTGAGCAGTTATAAGGAAAATAGTTTGCAGGGAGACTCTGCTTTGGTTTCTATTTATGAAAAAATGGGAGTCAAAACTACTTTCGAAGGAAACAAAATGACGTTGGTAAAACAGCCTGATTTTAAATTTGAAACCGTAAATTTTGACTTGAATAATACACCTGATATTGCACAAACAATTGTGGTAACTTGTTTAGGTTTAGGAATCGGCTGTCATTTAACAGGTCTTCATACTTTAAAAATTAAAGAAACGGACAGACTTGAAGCACTTCGAATTGAACTTACAAAATTAGGAGCCAATATTTCGGTAACAAATGATAGTTTGACTTTAGGACTTTCTGAAACGATTAATCACAATGTAAAAATTGCAACTTATAACGATCACCGTATGGCGATGGCATTTGCTCCATTAGCATTGAAAGTGCCAATCATCATCGAAAATGCCGAAGTAGTTTCAAAATCATACCCGGATTTCTGGAATGATTTAAAACAATTAAACTTCGAAATCTCAGAACTATAAAAGTTTTTAAACCATATAAGTGATGTAAGTTCATTTAAATAAAATGAGCATAATTGAATAGCCTCCAATTTCAACTGGAGGTTTTTTTATGATTATTTTTTCGGCTTTAGCAAAACAAAAAACACGCACTAATTTTTAAGAATTCAAATTAAATGAACTTACATCACTTATATGGTGCAAAAAACGTTTTTCAATGTTGTCGAAACACCACTAAATCAACGACTTTTGAAAATAAACAGTAAAACACTTGACAACGCCTGTCTCACAATCGTATATTTGCACACGATTTACAATTTTAGATACAAAATCTAAAAGCTACATTTTAAAATCAACAATTCAAATATGAAATTATCACACTTCAGTTTCAATTTACCAAAAGAACTTTTAGCAGAATTCCCGGCAGAAAACAGAGATGAGTCTCGTTTGATGGTAATAGACCGTAAAAAACAAACTATAGAACACAAAATGTTTAAAGATGTTATCAATTATTTTGATGACGGAGACGTTTTAATACTTAATAATACAAAAGTTTTTCCTGCACGCTTGTACGGAAACAAAGAAAAAACAGGAGCAAGAATCGAAGTTTTCTTGTTAAGAGAATTGAATTCAGAACAACGTCTTTGGGATGTTTTGGTTGATCCGGCCAGAAAAATCCGTATCGGAAACAAACTTTATTTTGGAGATGACGATTCGTTAGTTGCTGAGGTAATTGACAATACGACTTCTCGTGGTAGAACTTTACGTTTTTTATATGACGGTTCTTACGAAGAATTCAGAAACAAATTAACAGAACTTGGAGAAACTCCAATTCCAAAATACATCAGCCGTGAGGTAACTCCGGAAGACGCAGAAAGATACCAGACTATTTATGCAAAAGAAGAGGGAGCTGTAGCGGCACCAACTGCAGGTTTACACTTTTCAAAACACCTTTTGAAAAAACTGGAAATCAAAGGAGTAAATTTTGCTGAAGTAACCCTTCACGTTGGTCTTGGAACTTTTAATCCGGTTGAGGTTGAAGATTTATCGAAACACAAAATGGATTCAGAAGAATTGATTATCAATCAAGCTGCCTGTGATATTGTGAATGAAGCAAAAGGAAAGAAAAAACGCATTTGTGCAGTAGGAACTACTTCAATGCGTGCTATAGAAAGCTCTGTATCGTCACAAAGCACTTTGAATCCTTATGAAGGCTGGACAAATAAATTCATTTTTCCTCCTCACGATTTTAGCATTGCAAACTGTATGATTACAAATTTCCATACACCAAAATCAACATTATTAATGATGATTTCTGCTTTTTGTGGTCATGATTTAATGAAAAAAGCTTACGATGAAGCAATCAAAGAAGGATACAAATTTTATTCTTACGGAGATGCGATGTTAATCATCTAATCTGAAAAACATATAAATTTAAGAAACCTGTCAGTGATGACGGGTTTTTTTATTTCAAATTTCGGCGTATTACGGGCCATCCATTTCAAGTTTTGCAATAAAAACCAAGTAATACAAGCACTTTGGGAGCTTCCGATGGTCGCTTCCTCGTTGCAGTATTACTACGGTTTTCATCGCAAAAGCTTTCCATTTCTATCCCTAACGCAATTCCAATCCAAAAGAAAAATCCGGTTTTAAGCAGCGTTTTAGTTATAGTGAATCTGTTTTTATCAGTGTATTAATATTTTAATTTAGTAACACCGAACCTGAAATTTGAAACCTGAAACAAAAAACAACTTTTAGAGCATTTTTTTTTATTTTTACTGCACAAAACAAAAACAATGACTTTTCAAAATACACGCGAATTCGCAAAACAACTCGACTCACAAGACGCTTTAAATCACTATCAGGATCAGTTTATTTTTCCGAAAGTAAATGACAAACGTGTTATTTATTTCACAGGAAACTCTTTAGGATTACAGCCCAAAAGAACCAAATCCTATATTGATGAAATAATGAATGACTGGGCAGATCTTGCGGTAGAAGGTCATTTTTATGCTGAAAAACCATGGTGGGATTATCAGGAAAGATTCCCTGAACCTTTAAGTAAAATCGTAGGTGCTTTGCCTTCAGAAGTTACGGTTATGAATACTTTGACCGTAAACCTTCATTTATTGATGGTTTCTTTTTATCAGCCAACAGCAACCCGTTATAAAATTATCTGTGAAGAAAAAGCGTTTCCTTCAGATCAGTATATGTTTCAAAGTCAGGTTAATTTTCATGGTTATAAACCCGAAGAGGCTATTGTAGAAATCAAACGTCGTGATGGCGAACACAATATTCGCCTGGAAGATGTTTTGGCAAAAATTGAAGAAGTAGGTGATGAACTAGCCTTGGTTTTAATTGGCGGTGTAAATTATTATACCGGACAGGTTTTTGACATTAAAACTATTACTGCCGCCGGACAAAAAGCAGGTGCAAAAGTAGGCTGGGATTTAGCGCATGCAGCAGGAAATATCAAGTTAGAACTTCATGACTGGAATGTAGATTTTGCTGCCTGGTGCAGTTACAAATATATGAATTCAGGACCTGGAAATGCTTCCGGTTGTTTTGTTCACGAAAAACACCATAATGTCAATTTACCAAGATTTGCAGGCTGGTGGGGACATAACAAAGAGCGCCGTTTTAAAATGGAGCCTAATTTTGATCCTGTAGATGGAGCAGGAGGCTGGCAAATCAGCAATTTGCCGGTACTTTCTTTGGCTCCTTATTTAGCTTCGGTAGAAATGTTTGCTGAAGTTGGAATGGATGCCTTAATTAAAAAAAGAGACAAAATCACCTCTTATTTAGAATTTATACTCCACGAAATAGATAAGGAAGTTGAGAGTAGTTTCGAAATTATCACGCCATCAAATCCTGAAGAAAGAGCTTCTCAATTATCTGTTTTTTTACACGGAGAAGGAAGAAGCTTATTCGATTATTTAATGAAAAACGGAGTGATTACAGACTGGCGCGAACCTAATGTTATTCGATTGGCACCCGTTCCTCTGTATTGTTCTTTTGAAGATATGTACGATTTTGGACAGATCTTAAAAAAAGGAATTTTAGGTAAATAAGTAATATCATTTAATTCTGTAAATTTTAAACAAAATCATGTAACACTTGTAATATATGTTCTCTTTTACTTTGTAGTGTACTAATTTAAATCTACAATTATGAAAGGCTTATATATTTTATTAGCGGCTATACTTATTACTTCTTGTCAAAATCAAAGTAAGGAAGATCTAAATAAAGTGAAACAAGCGAGTATTGATTCAATGAAAGTTGAAATTGAAAAGCAAAGAGTAATTGATTCAATGAAAACGGAAATGGCTAATTTGCAAGAGGAAAAAGAAAAAGCTGAAGCAGAAAAGGCAGAGGCACAAAAAGTGGTAGTGGTACATCCGCAAGATAGAACAACTACTGCTGCACCCGCTAAAAAGAAAGGTTGGAGTTCTACTGCAAAAGGTGCGGTAATTGGTGCCGGTGTTGGAGCAATAACAGGTGCTGCAGTCAGTAAGAAAAAAGGTGAAGGAGCCATTATTGGCGGTTTGGCCGGAGCTGGCGTTGGAGCAGGAACAGGTGCAATTATTGATAGCAAAAAGAAATAAAATATATTTTGAATTCTATTATAATAACAAACCCCGATTTTAGAAATAAATCGGGGTTTGTTATTTAGGCTAGTTTTAATATCGGGATTTGAATTGAATCTAATTCAGATTTATAAAAATTGAATTGATTCCTGATTCGTTCTTCATCGTTTTTAAAATATGAATTCGAAGAAAACAGTGTTTGATAGTATTCGATTCCTTCTAAAATATTTGTTTTAAAGGTATTCCATTTTTTAAGCTGGTTAGAATTTATTTCTCCGGAAAGCGTAGCAATTTCATTTTTTAAATATTCGATGTACATTTTAAGTTCCTTCACAAATAAATTAGGCCGATTTTGAGTTCTCAAAACTGACTTATTTCCATAAATGTGCTGTAGCATATCTTTTAAAGAAACTTCCTGGTCAAAATAAGCCATATTTGGTCCGGGACAAATAACTACTCCTTGGGCTTGCCCTTTTATACTTATATCATTCTCTAAATAGGATGCGTTGGCCAAACCAACACACAAACAAGACTTCTCTGTAATTTTAGTTTTAGCGTTCTCAAAAGCATTTAGCGAAATAGTATTTTTTATGGCGTTCAGTTCTTTCAGTTTTATATCCTGGTATTTTTTTGAAGCAGTACAAATTCCGTGCGAATCATATTCCTTACTTAATGCCAGAAATTTTTTTGGACATGAACTCCCGGCTTTGTTTTCCTGAATTCGTTTTTGTTTCAGGATTTCATTTGTAGTCCCTTTCAAAGTATTAAACGGAACTCCTAAGGGAGAAATATGACTTAAATACAAATCTTCCTCCTTTGCGTTTATCAATAAATTTCGGGTATCACGATCTACTGATGTGGCTTCGGCAACCAACAAAAATGGCGATCCCCAACCAACAGAATCAACGTGATATTTATTTAATAAAAATTCATGTTCTTCAGCCGTTCCTACGCCTCCCTGAACTGTGATTTTTAGATCTAAAGGCTTATTTGGTATAATTGCATTTTTTTGCTGTAATGCTTTTACCATTAACTCATGTGCGGAATTCACTAATTGCTTTTTTTTGTGCTTGAATTCTTCCAGAATAGTACCTAATAAAAGTCCTTCAGTAGCAAAAGCATGTCCACCGCAATTTAATCCGGATTCAATTCGATATTCTGAAACCCAAAGCCCTTTTTTGGCTAAAAAATTCCCCTGAATCATAGCAGATCTAAAGTCACTGACTTTTAAAATAATTTTCTTTCTAAGCTGATTATTTTCATCCGGGAAAAAATCCTTGAAATTTTCAAAATAACTGTACAATCGCGGATTCATACCAGCCGAAAGTACAACCGAAGATTCAAGATTGCTGTTGGCAAAACCCCTTAAAGCAGCATGTGCATCATTAAATTCAGTAGGGAGCTGTTTGCTTTTAACAAAATTATCTTTGTCCAGTTTCGTCATGATGTTAACATCAATTTCTCCCGGAAAAAGATTGGATTCAATATAGCTTTGAATGTTTTCTTTAAAAGAAATTCCTTCTTCAAGTAAATTTTGAAAACCTTTTTTGATATCGGAGGTATTGGGAAGCATCGCGATAAAATTTTCTAAGGCAGTTTTGCTCTCGGCAATTTCTGTTTTAAAATTTTCGAATTTTTCTTTTACGATTTTGTCAACAAGATTCAGATAAGAAGTAATTCTTTCGGCCCGGTAATCATGAAATTTCTGAGATATTTCTTCATACGGAATATTGAATTTGGTACTGTAAAAATTACGCATCTTCTCGATCAAATCATCATCTGCAATTGATATTACAGACGAAATCCCGTACTGTGCCACCCGAATTGGGCTGTCAATTGTATAAGCAAGTCCCATTACCGGAATATGAAAAGTGTGTAAAGGCTTTTTTGTCATTTGTTTTTTGATTAAAATAAAAACAAAGGTTGAAAAAAACATTTTCTAAAAACCTGATAATTGTCAGGTTTGCAATAGATTGATAACTAGATTAAAATCTTTTTCAAAGATTCGGCAATGCTTCTCCATAAAAAATTGTAAAATGATTTTTCCTGAATTCTTTTTAGTTCGACATCGGCATTTTTGACTTTATCTTTCGAATCATTTTTGACTACCAGATTAACGATAGCACTTTTGAGTTTTGCTACTTTTTGGGGATTTTTCTTTTTATAAAGTTTCACTTTTAGATCATCATAATCTAAGGATGCATTTCCTTTTACAGCATCATCGTTCCCATAAAAATTAAAACGATATTTATTAAAAACTCCTGTAAATGAAGCATTCATATAAGGTTTGCTGAATCTTTCCATTGCCGCAACATCAAAGTTTGAGATTACACCCTGAATATGAAAACTGTCTTTTTTGTCTAAAACATTAAAACTCCAATCGACATCTAATGGAGAAGTTTTCATGAAAATACAATTCACTTTAATCTTAACATCATCAGTTTTTTTTAATCCAAAACCACTCTTTATATTGGTTGCCTGCAAATTAAATTTATCAAAATTTAAAACTCCCGGGCCTTTAGAAAAATCTTTCTCTTCTTCATAAACAAGTTTAGATTTAAGAACCTGCAGCGTGTCAATTTCAAGTGGAAATTTTATATTCCGTAATAAATGATTATATAGATATTTTTTGCTCAGATCGTCTGCTGGCATTTTGCCGCGATAAATGTTGGCGTCAAAATGGTTGATTACAATCGAGTTCGCCTTAAAGAAAAAACGGTCATTTTTGAATCCCCAATTCATTTTTGCTACTTGAGCCGAATCAAATTTCAGGATATTAATGTCTTTTTCTTTTTTTAACTGCTTTATAAAATCAGGACGATTAAATTGCGGTATATAGGAGAAATTATTAATTTTCAGAAAGTTCTTTCCAGTACTTATTTTGCCAATATTCAAATGATAAAAAGCACTTGTGCGAAAAAATAAGCTGTCAATTACTAAGGCATAACTTTTATATTGAATTGGAATTTTCTCTTTTAAAGTAGCGTCTGTCAACAAAATTCCTTCTAATTTAAGAATGATTTTTTTGATGCTTAAAATTGGTTTTTCAGAATCTAGAGAAACGACATCAGCGGTTCCGTCATTTAAATAAATATTTGAAACCGCAATTATTTTACGAAAAGGTTCAAGAATTTCACTTTTAATACTTTTGCTGTTGTTCAATAATTTTTCACCTTTTTTATATAATATTATTCGTGGTTTATTGATAATAATACTCTCTGCCTGTATAACATCGTTAAAAGCAAGATCCCAAATATTGAAATGCTCGATTGTGATGGATTCAATTTTAGAAAAGAGTCCGTTTTTGCTGTCTTTTGGCTGATTTTTAGGGCTTACTAATAACGTCTGTGCATAGATATTTCTTGACCAAAGCGAAACTTCTATTTTTTCATAATTGATATTATATACAGTGTTGTTTTTCTCATGAATAATAATAGGAAGCTGTTTTTTGATCCAGTAATTAAGACCAATGTCCAGAAATATACCTAGAAGGAATAAAGAAATTAGACCGATTGCTATTTTTTTTAATATTGACATTATCGTATTGGTATTAATTACATAAATTTAGATTTTTAAAATAACTGCTTTTTTACACGATTTTACTTTTAAGTTATAATATTACTTTTTCATTAGCTTTAATATGAAGATAATTAAAAAAATCCTGCTGATTATTTTGGTGCTGATTGTAGTTGCTGCAATAAGTTTATTTGCCTATATTTTTCATTTAAAACCGAGATATGAGGGCGAAATAGAATTAAAAAATCTCCAAAAAGAAACCAGCGTTTATTTTGATGATTTTGGAATTCCACATATTTACGCTGATTCCGAAAAAGATGCTATGACTGCATTGGGATATGTTCATGCTCAGGATAGGTTGTGGCAAATGGAATTACTTCGAAGAATTGCGCCTGGAAGATTATCAGAGATTTTTGGGGCTGTAGCATTAAAAAATGATATGTTTTTCTCTGGGATAGGCATTGAAGAAGCTTCTGCTAAAGCCATTGCAAAATTAGATAAAGATAGCCCGGGCTATCAATTGACATTAGCATATTTAGACGGCATTAACCAATATTTGGAAGAAGGAGTAACGCCAATTGAATTTACCCTGATTGGTGTCAAAAAAGAAAAATTCACTATAAAAGATGTTTATAATATTTTTGGATACATGTCTTTTAGTTTTGCAATAGCTCAAAAAACAGATCCTTTATTAACTGATATACGAAACAAATATGGAATGCAATATTTGAAAGATTTAGGAATTGAAGGAGAATTTAATACCACACAAATCAAAAGTTCAAAAGAGATTGAAGCGTATACCGAGATTGCAAAATCAGTTGCAGCATTGCTGGATAAATCACCAATTCCACCATTTGTAGGCAGCAACAGTTGGATTGCGGGTCCAAATAAAACAAAAAACGGGAAAGTTATTTTTGCAAATGATCCGCATATTGGGTTTTCGCAGCCTGCCACCTGGTATGAGGCGCATATAATAACACCAAATCATGAATTATATGGATGTTATCTGGCAGGAACCCCATTTCCGTTATTAGCGCACAATCGTGATTATGCTTATGGTTTAACCATGTTCGAGAACGATGATATCGATTTTTATCAGGAAAAAGACAAACCTGGAGATTCATCTCAATACCAGACGCCAACAGGTTTTGCCAACTATGAATCCAGAACAAAAACAATCAGTGTTAAAGATACTTCTGATGTAGTCCTGACCGTTAAATCAAGCCGTCATGGACCAATTATGAATAATTTGCTGGAGCGTTTAAAAAATAAAAATCCGGTAGCTATGTCATGGATTTATACGCAGCAGCCTATCCGGATTCTGGATGCCGTTTATGGGCTTTCACATGCTAAAAGCAAGAGTGATTTTAAAAAAGCAGTGCAATTAGTTGCAGCACCGGGATTGAATGTAATGTATGGCGACGCTAAAGGAAATGTTGCCTGGTGGGCTACAGGTACATTATATAAGCATAATAAGGGTGTGAATTCATTTTTTATTTTGGATGGTACTAGTGGAAAAGATGATATTGCAGAATATCTGGATTTTTCCAAAAATCCATCTGCAGAAAATCCAAAGTGGGGTTATGTGTATTCGGCGAATAACCAACCGGAAGCAATTGATGGTTATTTGTATCCGGGATACTATTTGCCGGAAGATCGCGCTAAAAGGATTTCGACATTAATGGATAAAAAATCGAATTGGGATAAAGAAGAAATCAGCAAAATGATTTATGATAATAGATCTGATGTCGCGGTCGAGGTTACCCGAAATTTAATTTCGAATATTGATTTCAATTCGATCTCATCAAAAGAAAAAGAAGCTGTAAATGTTTTAAAATCATGGAAAGGAACAACCAATCTGGAAGATCTTGGGCCAACGATTTACAACAAGTGGATTTACCTCTACCTCAAGAATACATTTGAAGATGAAATGGGAGTCGATAATTTCAATTTGTTCTTAGGAATTTCTGTCGGCAAGCAAGTGATAGCGCATCAAATTAAAAATGAAAATTCGGTTTGGTGGGATAACATTAAAACTAACAAAGTGAAAGAAACAAGAAAAGATATTATTTCAAAATCGTTTCATGAAACTATTGCTTCACTTCAAAAACAATTAGGAAATACAATTACTGACTGGAAATGGGGAGAAGTACACACTGTTGAGCACGAACATCCTTTAGGAAAAGTGGCTTTGCTTCGTGGTCTTTTTAATGTAGGGCCTTTTGCGGCTCCAGGATCAAACGAGGTAATTAACAATCAGTTTTTTGGCTTTAATGATGAAGGTAAATATTATGTAAAGGGAGGTCCTTCAACAAGAAGAGTTATCGATTTCTCAGACATTGAAAATAGCTGGAGTATTTTGCCAACAGGACAATCAGGAAATCCGTTTAGCAAACATTACAGCGATCAGGCCGAAATGTTTAATTCAGGAAAATTCAGAAAAATGAAGCTGAATAAAGAAGAAATTGTAAAAACTTCGACCAAATTGATTTTAAAGCCGAAGTTTTAATTAAAAAAAGCCAGAGCTAAAAGTTAGTTTTTAAAAATTCACTTTACTAACTTTTAGCTTTTTCAGCTATTCCTAAAATATATCCATTATTGTCCAGGATGTAAAATTCCTTCATGCCGTACCATGCTTTCTTTAATGGAGTACTTTCAATTTTTTTGTTGCTGATTTCCTGATAAAAGCTATCAATTCCTTCTATTTCGATATAAAAAGAAACGGTCGCTCCAATGGCAATTCCTTTTGAAAAGATAATATCTTCTTTAAAAGAGTCTGTTCGTTGAAACATCAATTCTATATTATCTTTTGAAACCAAAGCATAGATATATTCTTTATTTTCATCAAAAGACGAATCAACTCCATCCTGAGTTTCGGGAACAGCCATAACTAAATGAAAGCCTAAAATATCCTGATAAAATTCGACAGTCTTTTTAATATTAGTTACTTCAAAATTGGGTGTTAGTTTGTTTGCTTTCATAAGTCTATAGTTTTAATTTAAAAGACAAACTTACTTTTTAATGAGAGTCGATAATTGTAAAAATCGGTCATTTTCATTTTTTGCTAATTCTCGTGGAGTAGATCCTGTATATTTTTTGATCTCTTTTATATAATGTGCCTGATCTGTATATTGATTCGTGTTATATAGTTTTTTGTTGGCGATTTCAGGATAGGTTTCATTGCATCGCATTATATTCAGAAGTGTTTTTAACGGAAATCCAAATTGTTTGTAAAAATACCTGTTAATTTGGCGACTGTTCCAAAAAGTGCTTTCTGACAATTGACTGACGTTGTAAATTTTCTTTTCGTATATGAGGTTAAAAAGAGAAATTTTCCTTTCATCAATTTTTTTGATATCGTTAATAGAAAAAATTATTTGATTCAAAAGATTAGCAGCAAATAGATCGAGGTCATCACTTTTTAAAGTGTCAATTCCCCAAAAGTTTATTGGCAAACATTGTGTTTTTTCCAGAATTGATTTTATCTCTTTTTGAAATATGTATTCTGCTGAAATAAGCTTAAATCGAATGGCAAATAATTTTGTTGATTTTGGTAGTGTTATATTTACGGGCTTTGTCCAAACGCCTGTAAGCTTTATTTGTGTTAGCTTTTCGTTCTCATATTCTGCAATTAAATCAAAACAACCATCTGGTATTATGCAATGTTGTATTTGTATCGTGTTTTCATATTCCCAAAAGCATTCGATAAAGTTTGATAGAAAGCCATCTGCTTTTATTTCTCTGTATTTCATTATCGAATAGATTTAGAACGGATATAGTTCAAATAGGCATATTTTACTTGGCCCTAATATATTTTCCTGTAACAATATCTCTGGCATATATGTCAAGATTGATATTAAGCGCTTTATTCGTAGTCATTATATTTGTGGTCTGATATATTTTGTCCTTTTGATATGTTTTTAAAAGCGTTTCTAATTCTATTTCGTCGTGAAAAGCAAACAAATTATAAACGGCATCTCTGAAATTTCTAAAATTGATAGTTTCAGTTATTTCCATTGTTTTTTGTTCATTCCATTTTTCTTTGAAAGCAGTTTCGTTTATTTTGTTTAGACAATAATCGACGAAATAGGTTTTGTAATGGGTCGCTTCAATGATTTCATTGACAATAATTGCATTTTGTTGAGTAGGCATTTGTACTGGTGTAGAATAGGTTTGAGAAATACCAATATATGGAGCCAATATGAGGAGTAATAAAATCAAAAGAGAATGCTTTTTTTTAAAATTTTTCATAGGTTGTTTAAAGTTGTAAACCGTTTGGTTTTGCGTTTTAATATTGTTTTTTGGGTGGCGCTAAAATAGTATTTTTTGTTTTAAATATTCGATTGAATAAATCAGTTTTGAATAAAAAAAACCGATAACAAATTTTTAAAATTTGTTATCGGAGTAACTAAGATATCCATTACGATACTATTTGTTTTGAGAAAATTTATTTTCTTGAAGTGCGCATAGCTTTGACAACTTGAATATTTTTATCATTAGAAAGTTTTTTATATTCCGGGGTTTCCACTCCGTAAAGGGCAATTTTTCCGCTTTCGTCATTGTGTATTCCCCAGCCATAACGTTTTGTTAAAGGAGAGGCTCTGAGACATGCTTGTCCTTTCGAGAAAAATTGTTTCCTCGCTTCGGTATATTCTGATTTAGTCAAATCTTTTTTGTCAGTAAACACCTGAAACAAAACATCGTCCGAAGAATACTGATACGGATGTGTACTGATCATCTCAAACTCAATATTAGCAATTGTTTTGTTCTCGCCTTTTACCGGTGGAATTTCGCCACTCGTTAAAGGACAGTCTTCTGCAATTTCAATAAATGTGTTTTGGTAGTTCGTAGTGTGGACTTTCATTTTTTTTGTTTGTTGATTTTAAAGTATTGAAAAATGAGTAGAATTTTGATTGACTGATTTTGTTTTTGATTGATGATTGAAACTTTAATGCGTAGATATCCAGTGTGTTGTGTTTAAAATTACAAATTTTTATTGAAATTTAAATGTGATTATATGTTAGACGATTTTTTTGTCATTTGGTTTCATTCTTTTATAAAGTATTTTGTAAAGCTGAAACCAATTTTTTATGAAGACTAATGTCACATGATGGGTAGAGGCTAATATCATTAAGTTGAGGATTAAATGATAAAATGATTGCTGATTTTTGATTAACGATTTTTGATTTCAGATGTAAAAACCTTCTAAAATCATCAATCTAATATTTAGCCAAACCAAATCTGAAATCAAAAATCGTTAATCGTTAATCTAAAATCTCTTAACTTAATGTCATGACCAACTAAATATCAATGATAAGGAGGAAATATTTGGGTTATTTTAAAGCTGTTGTGTATTTATTACTTATTTTTACGGCCTTATATAGATTTTCTTGATGCAAACTTCACTAAAAATTGCTGTTGTTGGTTCCGGACTTGTAGGATCGCTGTTGGCAATTTATCTTAAAAAAGCAGGTCACATCGTTCATGTTTATGATCGTAGTCCGGATATTCGCAAAATAAATTTTTCAGGCCGTTCCATTAATCTGGCAATGTCAAACAGAGGCTGGAAAGCCCTTGATCGTGTTGAAGTTGGAGATTCAGTTCGTGAAATCGCTATTCCTATGGATAAGCGGGCGATTCATCTGGTCGATAAACTCAATTTTCAGAATTATGGACAAGAGGGTGAGTCAATTTATTCGATTTCAAGAGGAACACTAAACCGAAAAATGATTGATCTTGCCGAAGAAGCCGGAGCTGAGTTTTATTTTGAGGAAAAAATCTGGGATGTGACACTAAATGATGCTACTTTGCATATTGGTGAAACTGAAAGAGGAGAGTGGGAAGAGAGGAAATACGATATGGTTTTTGGTGCAGATGGTGCCTTTTCGAGAATCCGTCACAGGATGCAGCGTCAGAGCATGTTTAATTATTCGCAGGAATTTTTGAATATGGGCTATAAAGAATTAAATATTCCGGCCAACCCGAACGGATCACATAAACTGGATAAAAATTCTTTTCATATCTGGCCCAGAGGTGAATATATGCTGATTGCGCTTCCTAATCTTGACGGGAGTTTTACTTGTACTTTATTTATGCCTTTTGAAGGAGAAAATTCATTTGCTTCGCTAACAGACCGAAAAATGGTAGAAGATTTCTTTGAGAAAAACTTCCCGGATTCGATTGAAGTAATTCCGAAGCTCGCAGAAGATTTCTTTAAAAATCCAACAAGTACTCTGGTTACAATGAAATGTTTTCCGTGGACATATGAAGATAAAATTGCTTTAATTGGAGATGCGTGTCACGCTATAGTTCCTTTTTATGGACAAGGGATGAATGCTGGTTTTGAAGATATTACCATATTAAATGAAATGATTGAAAAGTATGGAAATGACTGGAAAAAAATCTTTTCAGAATATCAAATTTCCCGAAAGCCAAATGCTGATGCAATTGCGGAACTTTCGTATCGAAATTTTATGGAAATGAGTACTAAAACTGCCGATGAAAAATTTTTACTGCAAAAGAAAATAGAAAAAGTATTCTCAGATAAATACCCTGAAAAATGGATTCCGCTTTACAGTCGTGTAACTTTCAGCGATCGTCCGTATGCCGAAGCTCTGGCAATTGGAGACTTTCAGAACGGAATTATGGAAGAAGTATTACGAATGGATAACATTGAAAATATCTGGAACACTCCTGAAGTTGAAAATAAGATTTTGGAACTGCTTAAAAAATAATTGCATTAAAAACAATTACAATGTCAATCTGTTTTTTGACATTGTAATTGATTTGTTTTTATTTTTTAAATATTTTAGTTAGGACGCCAAAAACGCCACGAATAAATGTAGCACTCGTTACAACTTTCAAAACCGATTTTCCAACAACACTCGCCGTACTTGGTTCTGCTTTTGATGCTCTTGTCGGAGCCTGTTCTTCCTGTTCGGCAGCAGCCTGAGCAGCTTCATCAATTTTCTTGTTTAGGATTTCATAAGCACTTTCTCTGTCAATTTCTTCAGCGTATTTTTTAACTAATTTAGATTTATTGTTAATGTTGTCAATTTCATCTGATGTTAAAATATCCATTCGGCTTTGTGGAGCACGCATCATAGTCGCTACAAGAGGAGTAGGGGCTCCTTTTTCGTTTAAAGCAGTTACGAGCGCTTCTCCTATGCCTAAGCTAGTAAGCAATTCGTCAGTTTTATAATATTCAGAAGTTGGGTAATTATCAGCTGTTTTTTTGATTGCTTGTCTGTCATTTGCTGTAAATGCCCTAAGCGCATGCTGAATTTTTAAACCTAATTGAGCCAAAACCCCACTCGGTACGTCCATTGGATTTTGTGTTATGAAATAAACACCAATACCTTTTGATCGAATCAATTTTACAATGGTTTCAATTTGGTCTAAAAGCGCTTTGCTGGCTTCGCTGAAAATCAAATGAGCTTCATCAATAAAAATAATCAGTTCTGGTTTTTCAGCATCTCCTTTTTCAGGCATTTGTTGATAAATTTCGGCCAATAAACTTAACATGAAAGTAGAGAATAATTTGGGTTTGTCCTGAATATCCGTCAGGCGGATAATATTTATATACCCTTTTCCATTTTCATCTATTCGCATCAGATCATCAATTTCAAATGATAATTCTCCAAAAAACAAATCACCTCCCTGTTGTTCGAGTTCAATGATTTTTCTTAAAATAGTTCCGGTTGTAGAGGTGGAGATTTTGCCGTAGTTTTCTTCAATTTCTTCTTTACCTTCTTCCGTAATATAATTGATGACTTTTTTGATGTCCTTCAGATCTAATAAAGGCATTTTATTATCATCGCAATATTTAAAAATGACAGCCACTACACCAGCTTGAGTGTCGTTTAAATCTAAAATTCTGGAAAATAATACAGGACCAAACTCAGAAACAGTCGAACGAAGCCGCACACCATCTTGTTTAGATAATGACATTAATTCAACCGGGAAAGAACTAACATTGTAAGGTATGTTTATTTTAGTATGACGTTCGGCAATAAAGTCTTCCTCTATTCCTTCTTTTGCAATACCGCTAAAATCACCTTTTATATCCATCATCAAAACAGGGATTCCGGCATTTGAAAGCTGTTCTGAAAAAATCTGAATCGTTTTTGTTTTACCAGTTCCGGTTGCACCCGCAATCAGACCATGTCGGTTTAAGGTTTTTAAAGGGATTTTTACATGAGCTTCTGCAATTGCATTTCCGTCAAGAATTGCACCCCCCAGTGTAATGCTGCCGCCTTTAGATGAATATCCATTGTTTATATCTTCAATGAAATTGTCTTTTTTATTCATATTTTAGTTGTAATTTAGATGATTATAAGAGAATTGCTTGGTTTTTTGGTTCTTTTCTTAGCTTTTATTGGTTTTTTTTAACAGGAAAACAGGCTTTTTTATTGAAAATAATATAAAAAATAATTTCGCAGGTTTTTAAGAAGATAACAAAGGAATATTTGAATATTTACTAAAACGTTGTAATTTTTCTATAAATTACCCATTTTTTTGGTTTATCAAAAAAAATACTCGGCCAATTTAATGAGATCTTTTGTAATTCCAAGTTAAATTTCATTCAATTAAATTAAAAAAAGTTTTTTTATTTAAACTAAAAATATAAATTTGCTCCTCTACAAGTTAAATATAACTAAAAATAAAAATTATTTAAAACTATTAAAATTAAAAAAAATGGCAAACGTTAAAGTTAAAAAAGAAAGCACTTCAAATGGAGGAGGGATGGTTTCAGGAATCATTATTGTAGCATGTGTTTTTGTTGGTTGGTT
This sequence comes from Flavobacterium salmonis, assembly GCF_903819435.1. Taxonomy (GTDB): domain Bacteria; phylum Bacteroidota; class Bacteroidia; order Flavobacteriales; family Flavobacteriaceae; genus Flavobacterium; species Flavobacterium chungangense. The sequence continues at coordinate 349,793 of NZ_CAIJDP010000062.1, forward strand.
AATCTGGAAATTCGTTATGGGAGCTCCTGCTAACTTTGAAGGAGGAAACGCTGAAACAGGTCATCCATTGAATACTTTAGGTATGGTTTATAAAGGAGGTTTCATTGTACCAGTATTATTAGGTATGTTTTTAATGGTTGTTGTTTTTTCTATTGAAAGATTTTTTGTTATTTCAAAAGCTGCTGGTAAAGCTAATTTAGATGCATTTATGAAAAATGTACAAGGAAGCATCAAAGAAGGTAACATTGAAGCTGCTATCGCATCATGCGACAAACAACAAGGTTCAGTTGCAAATGCAATTAAATCTGCTTTGATTAAATACCAAGACGTTAAAAAAGAAGGTTTCAATAGTGAAGAAGCTTCAGAAGTAATCCACAAAGAAATCGAAGAGGCAACTTCATTAGAAATGCCAATGTTAGAGAAAAATATGACTATTATTTCTACTTTAGTATCATTAGGAACTTTAGGTGGATTGTTAGGAACTGTATCAGGGATGATTAAAGCGTTTGGTGCGTTGGCTTCTGCAGGAACTCCAGATCAGGCTGCTTTAGCAACAGGTATCTCTGAAGCACTTATTAATACTGCAACAGGTATCTCTACTTCAGTATTAGCAATCGTTTCTTATAACTTCTTTACTGCTAAAATTGACGATTTAACTTACTCAATCGATGAGGCTGGTACTACAATCGTAAATACTTACAGAAAATTCAGAGGAAGCTTAAGACAATAATTAATTTTTGATATTAATTTTAGATTAATTATCAAAATAAAATAAAAAGAGAATGGCTAAAATAAAAATGAAAAAAAAGTCAACATCGACAGATATGACTGCCATGTGTGATGTTGCGTTCCTTTTGCTTACGTTCTTTATTTTGACCGCTACTGCTAAAGTGCCTGAAGCACTTCCAGTTGATACGCCTTCATCTACTGTGTTAACTAAATTGCCGGATTCTGATTTGGCTATTATTTCAATAGGTAAAGGAAAAGACGGGAAAAGCAAAGTGTTTTTTGATTTAAAAGGAAGAGAATTGCGTAAACAAACTCTTGAGGGTATGGGTGCGAAATTAGGAGTTGCTTTTTCAGAGGAGGATAAAACTAAGTTTTCGTTAATGGACGACTTTGGTGTGCCGCTTGCAAATCTAAAGCAAATCATTGATATGAAGGCTGCAGAGAGAACTAAGACAAATCAGCCTGGAATTCCAATTGACTCTTTAAACAATCAGCTGAAAGAATGGCTTTTGGTTTCAAGAAGAGCTGCAATTGATTTAAGTGGAGGTACTAAAGAATTGCAGATTGCAATAAAAGGGGATGCAAAAGAAGATTATCCACAAATCAAAAAGATTATGGATATTTTGCAGGATCAGAAAATCAATTCCTTTAACTTGGTTACAGGTATGAGAGGTAAAGACTTTTAATTAAAAAATATACACTAAAATGGCTGAATTAAATACCGGCGACGGTGGCGGCGGAAAAGGTGGTAAAGTAAGAAGTAAAAAGCAAAATTCAAAGGTCGATTTAACGGCAATGGTAGATTTGGCTTTCTTATTGATCACATTCTTTATGTTGACCACGACGTTGTCTAAACCACAAGCGATGCCGCTAGGTTTGCCAGATAAAGACGAAAAAACGGATAACAAGTTTAAAGTCGATGAGAAGAGAACTATGACGATTATAATGGGTGAGAATAATAAGCTTATCTATTATATGGGATTAATTGATACTCCTATTGCTGGACCTAAAGATATAGCTTACGGAAAAGACGGAATCCGTAAAGTATTATTGTCAAATAAAAAATCAGTACTTGAGTATACTGGCGATAAGACTAAAGGGATTATTGTCATCATCAAGCCAGGTAAAAAATCGAAGTATAAGAATCTTGTTGACATTTTAGATGAAATGGCAATTTCAGGTGTTGAAACTTATGCTATTGTTAATGATTTTCTTCCTAAAGAAACAGAATTGTTAGAGAAAAAATAATTTTATTTTTTTAATAACCTAATAATCAATAAAAATGAAATTAGATATTATAAAAAATCAGTGGCTTGATATCGTATTCGAAGGACGTAATAAGATATATGGTGCATATGAGTTAAGAAAATCAAATACTAAAACTACGGTAAGAGCACTTATCATTGGTTCTATTGTTTTTAGCTTAGCTGTAGCTGCTCCTCTTATTATGAGTTTAATACCTGATTCTGGTGATGAGGAAGTGTTAGCTAACGAGATTAAGCTGACTAAAATAAAACTGCCTCCAAAAAAAGAGGAAGTAAAGCCTAATACGCCACCGCCGCCACCACCACCGCCAAAAGTTGATCAGGTGAAATTTGTGAAACCTGTAGTAGCTAAAACTGAAGAGATTACTGAAGAGCCACCAAAAATTGTGGATCTTAAAGAAAAGAAAATCGGTTCTGAAACTATTAAAGGTGACCCGGATGCAGTTTTAACTGTTGATGAACCAGTTGGTAAAGGACCGGTTGCTGAAATCGTACAAGAAGATAATAACGTATATAACACGGCTGGTATCGAAGTAAAACCGGATTTCCCTGGAGGGATGGAAAAATTCTACAAATTCGTAGGAAACAATTACAAGACTCCTGAAGAAGAAGGTTTAAAAGGTAAAGTATATGTTACATTTGTAGTTGAGAAAGATGGTTCACTAACTGATATTAAAGTTTTAAGAGATATCGGATACGGGACTGGAGCTGAAGCTATCAGGGTTTTGAAAAAATGCCCTAAATGGACTCCTGGTGAACAAAATGGTAAAAAAGTAAGGGTACTTTATTCTCTTCCTATTACAATTCAATCTGCAGAGTAATGTTAAAGAATATATTGGATAATATTCAGAAGAAATCGCTCAAAGAGCGATTTCTTCTCGTTTTAGGAATATTGTTTTTTTTGATTTATCTTGTACTGGGTTTAATGATTATGTTTTGGAAAAAATTACCATTAAACATGGATCCTATCTATAGATATGCATTTGGTATTTTGTTAATAGTATATTCTGGGATACGATTTTTAAGATTAATAAATTCTAAAACTGAATAACATGTTAAAAAATGTTAAAATTTTGGCTTTGATTGTTTTTATCTTTTTGTTTGCGATGTGTAACCAAAAAAGTAAAAACGATTCGAACAAGGAAACAATTTTAAAGGGATCTATAGAAGTTACTGTCGATGAAACGGTTAAGCCAATTATAGATGATCAGGTTGCTGTTTTTGAGGGAACATACTATGATGCTAAAGTTGTTGTTAAAGCTAAATCGGAGGCAGAGCTAATCAATGATTTGTTGAATGAGAAGACAAAGGTTGTTGTTACAGCGAGAGATTTAACTAAGGAAGAAACAGATAAATTTGTAAAACTCAAGATAAACCCTAGAATTACTCCATTTGCCAGTGATGCTATTGCTTTTATTTCCAATAAAAGCAATAATGATACTTTGATTGCGTTAAAAACTGTAATTGATTTTATGAAAGGAATATCTAATCCTCAAATAAAAGGATTGGTCTTTGATAACCCCAACTCTAGCACAGTAAGGTTTATGAAAGATTTGGCTAAAGTTAAGGATATACCGGCTAAGAGCGTTTTTTCATTTAAGACCAATGAAGAAGTTATTAAATTTGTATCTGAAAATGATGGTATGATTGGTGTTGTTGGGGTTAATTGGCTATCTCAGCCATCACCGGAAATGCAGAATATTATTCATGATTTGAATGTTTTGAGTGTTAAAGGATTAAATAGTAATAAATATTATAGCCCAACCCAAAATGATATTGCAGAAGAAAAATATCCTCTGGCACGTAAATTGTTTGTCATAAATTGTCAGGGATATTCAGGATTAGGAATGGGCTTTGCTTCATTCATAGCAGGAGACATTGGACAGCGTATTGTTCTAAAATCAGGTTTAATGCCAGTTCGAACTCCTGGTAGAAAACTGGAAATTAGAAATAAAATTATAAACGATAAAGAAAATTAATTACAATAGAGATGAATAAATTTAAAATTTTTAGTCTTGCCTTAGTTGCTTCAGTTTCTGTTGCAAAAGCGCAAGATATCAAAGAAGCTAAAAAAGCAATTGATGCAGAGCAATTTCAAAAAGCAAAATCATTGCTGAAATCTATCATCAAAGCTAAACCTTCTGATGGAGAAGCAAATTTTGTTTTAGGAAATATATATTTAAATGAAAGTGTTGTTGACTCTGCTAAAATCTATTATTTAAATGGATTAGAGGCAGCCGACAAAAAGAATTTAAATTATATAGGATTAGGACAAATAGATCTTGATGAGAAAAATACGGCAGCTGCTCAGGCAAACTTCGGTTTGGCAACAAAAGATATGAAACGTAAAAGTGTAGATGAATTTATTTACATTGGTAGAGCATATATAAATTCTGATAATCCGGATTATGCTAATGCTGTTGCTGTATTGCAACGTGCTTTGGCAGTTGAACCACAAAATGCAATTGCACTTTTAACAATAGGAGATGCTTATTATGGCGCAAATAACCAAAACGATGCTTATAAGGCTTACCGTGATGCATTTACTGCAGATCCAACACTTTTAAGAGCAAAAATGCAATTAGGGGTTTTATTGAAAGGTGCTAAATCATATGATGAAGCGATTAAATCGTTTAATGAGGTTATTGCTTTAAATTCTAATTATGGTCCTGTTTACAGAGAATTAGCAGAAACTTATTATAAGTGGGCCAGAAATAAGCCTTCTACAGCTAAAGTAAATTTACAAAATGCAATTACAAATTATGAGAAATACCTGAGTCTAACTGATTACTCTTTAGATTCTAAAATGCGTCATGCTGATTTCTTGATTTTAGTGAAAGATTATAAAAAACTTGAAGAAGTTGCGAACAAAATGATTGCAGAGAATAAAGTAAATCCTAGAATTTTTAGGTATTTAGGATATGCTGCTTACGAAAACGGCAATGCTGATGTAGCAATTAAATCTATAGAAGATTTTATTAAAACGCCTACAAACAAAGTGATTGGTAGAGATTATTTGTATTTAGGGTTATCTAAAATTAAAAAAGGAACAAGCGCAGAAGGTGTTGTTGACCCAGCTGCTTTTGATGCTGGATTAGCTGATATCAAAAAAGCGATTGAATTAGAACCATTAGTTGTAGAAGAACTTGCTGATTTTGGGAAAGCCTTATTTGGTAAAAAACAATATACTCAGGCGGCTGCTATTTTTGAACTTGGAGCAGCTAATACAGAATCTAAAAATTATTTAGATGATGCAGTTTATTATGGTATTTCTGTTTATTATGGTAATGCAAGTAAACCAGCTGAAGGTCGTGATAAAACAGCTTTGTCAAACGCAGATGCTACTTTTGATAAAATTTTAGTTGCTTCACCTACCTATGATGAGGCTTATTTATATAAAGGAAGAATTAACAGCTTATTAGACAAAGATGATTTAATTATTAAAAATTACACTGAGTATGCTAATAAAGCTACAGCTAAAGGACCAGAAGAATTGGCTAAGCCTGCTACTGTGAAGAAAGTTGTTGAATCTTACAATGCAATTGGTGCGGCTTATGCAAACACTGACAAAGCTAAAGCTATCGAGTATTTTAATAAAACTTTAGTTTTAGATCCTGCAAATACATATGCTGCTCAATCTGTTAAATCTTTGAAATAGTAAAGATTTTATATTACTAAATATAAACCGGTAGTTCTTTGAGCTATCGGTTTTTTTATGTTCCGTATTTAATTAACTATCTTTGCACTTTAAAATAAAATAATGTTATCAAAAGAAATACAATTAGAGGTAAATAGAGGAGCAATGTTGCCTTTAATGGAAGAATTTTATACGATTCAGGGTGAAGGTTTTCATACGGGAACAGCGGCTTACTTTATACGAATTGGAGGTTGCGATGTAGGCTGTCATTGGTGTGATGTGAAAGAAAGTTGGAATGCAGCATTGCATCCGCCTACGAGTATCGATTTAATTGTGAAAAATGCTTCAATTTATGCCGATACAGTTGTAATAACAGGAGGTGAACCGTTAATGTGGGATATGACTTTTTTAACTCAGGAATTGAAAAATAAAAACCTGAAAGTCCATATTGAAACTTCAGGAGCATATCCGCTTACAGGTACTTGGGATTGGATTTGTTTGTCGCCTAAAAAAAATAAATTACCCACTCAGACGGTTTACGCTAATGCGCATGAGTTAAAAGTAATTATTCATAATAAACACGATTTTATCTTTGCCGAAGAACAAGCTGAACTTGTAAATGATGGTGCGATTTTATTTCTTCAGCCAGAATGGAGTAAAAAAGAAGAAATGACTCCGCTAATTGTTGATTATGTAATGAACAATCCAAAATGGAGGGTTTCACTTCAAACTCATAAATATTTGAACATACCATAAAACAAAAAAACTCTTCAAATGAAGAGATTTTTTGTTTTAACTCATTGGAAATAATGTTTATACCCAGTTTTTATCTTTTTTTAAAGATGTGATATGCGATAAATGATGATTTCCGTGCCAGGCATATAATCCAATCATTTGATTTATACTGATTTCAGAATTACTCTCCGGATGAATAAAAGATTTTTTTAAATCAGTTTCAGATAAACTTTTAAGGATATAAGTTATTCTAAAATGCAAACCACTTAATAAATTCAGTGTAGGTTCGATAGGCATTTGTAAATTATCAGGCAGTTCGCTCCATAAAGTTTCATCGTAGGCTTTTATAACCGGATTATTTTCAGTCAATGCCCATTTAATTCTGATAAAACAATTCATATGGCTTTCTGCACAATGATGGATTACTTGACGAAGAGTCCATCCTGCGGGGCGATATGGAGTGTTCAGTTGGTCGTCGCTTAAATGAATGATTTCTTTTTCAGTCTTTCAGGAAAAGTTGCTATTTCTTCAATTTTACTTGAAATATATCCGATGGTATATTTTGCAGGAACTTCAAATTTTCCTATTGGATATTTTAATTTTTCTAAATCAGATTCTTTCATCGAGTATTTTTAATGTTAAATAAAAAGTCTGGCTAAATAATCATAATGCTCACCTTCTAAAATCAATTCGCATTTAAGTCCATTTGCAATTGCAGCATTTTGAAGTGTGTTGTAATCTAAATAAAGCCAGTCAAAAGGCTCTTCTTTTTCTCCTTTGTAGGATATATTAAAGACAAGTTCACCATAATAATCATTATTTGAGGGAATCCATTTTCCACCATCCTCATCTTCATCAAACATATAAATAATATCTGAACTGTCGAGCAGGATTTGTCCGTCTTGATTTAAAAGTGATTTTAGTTTATACAAATACTTGTTACAATTTTCTAATTTTCCAAAAATACCAACGCCATTCATTAATAATATAATGGTGTCAAATTTTTCTCCCTCAAAATCTAATATGTTTTGAACTTTGGCATCTTTTACGCCTCTAAGTTTGCATGTTTCTATTGCTTTTTCAGAAATGTCAATCGAAATCACATCTAAATTGCGATCATTCTGTAGTGATAAGCTATGGCTTCCGGCTCCGCAGCCAACATCTAATATTTTTCCAGTGGCCAATTGTAGCGCTTTTTGTTCTATTTTAGGCATTTCGTTATAAGAACGAAATAAATAATCAATACTCATTTCATCTTCTTCTGAAATAGTGGTTTCGGTAATAATATCTTCAGGTGAATTATTGGTTTGAAAATCAAACATCGCTTTTCCAAAAAGATCTTTCATTGTAATTTAGTTCAAAGATTAAGGTTTCGAGTTTAAAGTTGTTTAATTTTGCAGATCAACTTTAAATAGTAAACTTGAAACAGATTTTAAACAACTTAAATAAGTTAGCCAAAGATAAGCATATCGAAAACAAAAAGTATTTTGATAAGCTGAAAAAGAAGCAACCTAAAAATTTAGATTATGTTATGCAGGATTTGCATGATGCCGAATTTAAAAAAACGGATTGTTTGCAATGTGCTAATTGTTGTAAGACAACCGGACCGTTATTTACTTTGGCTGATATTGAAAGGATTTCAAAATCTTTTAGGCAAAAACCACAGCAATTCATCGATCAATATCTTCGAATAGACGAAGATAAAGACTATGTTTTAAAAAGTGTTCCCTGTACTTTTCTTGACAATGAAAATTATTGTATGATTTATGATGTTCGTCCAAAGGCTTGTAGAGAATTTCCTCATACAGATCGGAAAAAGTTTCATCAAATTGCAGATCTTACCTTAAAAAATGTTGCCATTTGTCCGGCTGCATATAATATTGTTGAAGAAATGAAAAAGAAACTTCCTTTATAAGAATCTAAATAGGATCTAATTATTTTTAGGAACAATTCTTTTTTGGTTTTTTAGATGTACTTTTGAATTACACCAAATAAAATTATTAAATCAACATAAGACCAATCATAAATTGAATTTAGAATATTTTATAGCTAAAAGACTTATTGCTGCTAAAAATTACAAAAGCAGTATTTCGGCGCCAATTATCAAAATCGCTATTTCTGCTATTGCGATTGGTATTATTATGATGTTGGTTTCGGTAGCAACAGGAATTGGATTGCAGAAAAAAATACGCGATAAAGTTTCAGCTTTCAACGGCCAGGTGATTATTTCGAATTATGATAACAATAATTCTGAAGTAACATTGATTCCTATTTCTAAAAAACAAGATTTTTATCCCAATTTCAAATCAGTTCCAGATGTAAGTCATATTCAGGCTGTCGCAAGTAAAGCTGGAATAATTAGAACTGAAAAAGCTTTTGAAGGAATAATTTTTAAAGGAGTTGGGTCAGATTATGATTGGAATAATATAAAAGAATATTTAGTAGAAGGGAAATTACCTGATTTCTCTAAAAGTTTAAATGAAGAAGTTATAATTTCCAAATTTCTTGCTAATAGGCTTAATTTAAAAGTAGGCGATAACTTCAATACTTTTTTTATTAAAGAAGAGCAAGGCAAAATGCCAAATAGCCGCCGATTCAAAATTACAGGTGTTTTTAATTCAGGTTTTCAGGATTTCGATGCTACGTATATAATAGGAGACATTCGTCATATCCAAAGAATTAATAAATGGACTCCGGATCAGGTAGGAGCTTTTGAAGTTTTTGTAAAAGATTTTAATAACATCAAAACAACAGGTAATCAAATCTACGAGCAAACATCATCAAGTTTAGATACTAAAACTATAATTGAAAAATATAGTTATATTTTCGATTGGCTTCAGCTTTTCGATTTCAACATTATCGTTATTTTAGCCGTTATGATTTTGGTAGCAACAATAAACATGGTAGTTGCTTTATTAGTGCTAATTTTAGAACGTACACAAATGATTGGAATTCTAAAAGCACTGGGCGCGAATAACTGGACAGTGCGTAAAATATTTTTGTGCAATGCTTTTTATCTTATAATACGAGGACTGTTTTGGGGAAACTTAATAGGTATTTCAATATTGTTAATTCAACAGCAATTTGGAGTAGTTCAATTAAATCCCGAAAATTACTATGTTAATCAAGCGCCAGTTTATATAAATTGGGCTTATGTAGCCTTGTTGAATTTAATGACTATAGTGATTTGTTTCTTAGCATTATTAATTCCCTCCTATATTATAACCAAGATTTCTCCCGTAAAAGCTATTCGTTTTGATTAGCAAACTATAAGGAATGATATTGCGATTCCGATAGTTTTAACTTAGGTTTTTTATGCATATACTTGGTGTTTTAATTCTATTTAATCTTCGAGTTTTGCATTCAAGTTTAGTAGTTATTTCCCGCCGTCCTTCCAAATCTTTTGTTTTGAACCCCAAAACAAAAGGATTTTCCCTCCTATCCTACCGTCTGGACACAAAAATGTTTATATTTGAAAAAGCCAAATTTTGGAAGACAGACAATTTAAGGATTTAAAAGATCAGCGTTTATTAAGGAGGGG
>NZ_CAIJDP010000063.1 GCF_903819435.1 Flavobacterium salmonis
CTCACAAATTGCTGTTGTTGAAGTGGTATTGCTGGCTGTGCCTGCAAATACATTCACAGTAAAAGTAACATCTGAAGTGGTAGCCCCGCATGATCCGTTGGCGGCAACTGTATAACGAACCGTTACCGGAGTATTGGCTGCTACGTCTGCCGGGGTATAAGTCGTTCCTGAAATGCTTCCGCCTCCCGAAACTACCGACCAGGTTCCGCCTGCAGGCGTAGCGGATAAGGCTTTGGTCGTGTTTTCACAAATTGCTGTTGTTGTGGTAGTATTATTGGCTGTGCCTGCAAATACATTCACCGTAAAAGTAACATCTGAAGTGGTAGCCCCGCATGATCCGTTCGCTGCAACCGTATAACGAACCGTTACCGGAGTATCGGCTGCCACGTCTGCCGGGGTATAAGTCGTTCCTGAAATGCTTCCGCCTCCTGAAACTACCGACCAGGTTCCGCCTGCAGGTGTAGCTGACAAGGCTTTGGTCGTGTTTTCACAAATTGCTGTTGTTGTGGTAATATTATTGGCTGTGCCTGCAAAAGGGTTCACAGTAAATATAACATCTGAAGTGGTAGCCGCACATGATCCGTTCGCAGCCACTGTATAACGAACCGTTACCGGAGTATTGGCTGCTACGTCTGCCGGGGTATAAGTCGTTCCTGAAATGCTTCCGCCTCCTGAAACTACCGACCAGCTTCCTCCTGCCGGAGTTGCGGATAAGGATTTGGTGGTATTCTCGCAAATTGCTGTTGTTGTAGTGGTATTATTAGCTGTGCCTGCAAATACATTCACAGTAAATGTTACATCTGAAGTGGTAGCCCCGCATGATCCGTTCGCAGCCACTGTATAACGAACCGTTACCGGAGTATTGGCTGCTACGTCTGCTGGGGTATAAGTCGTTCCTGAAATGCTTCCGCCTCCTGAAACTACCGACCAGCTTCCTCCTGCCGGTGTTGCGGATAAGGCTTTGGTGGTATTCTCACAAATTGCTGTTGTTGTAGTGGTATTATTGGCTGTGCCTGCAAATACATTCACCGTAAAAGTAACATCTGAAGTGGTAGCCCCGCATGATCCGTTGGCGGCAACTGTATAACGAACCGTTACCGGAGTATCGGCTGCTACGTCTGCTGGTGTATAAGTCGTTCCTGAAATGCTTCCGCCTCCTGAAACTACTGACCAGCTTCCGCCTGCCGGTGTTGCAGATAAGGCTTTGGTGGTATTCTCGCAAATTGCTGTTGTTGTAGTGGTATTATTGGCTGTGCCTGCAAATGCATTGACAGTGAATGTTACATCAGAACTTCTAGCGGCACATGATCCGTTGGCGGCAATCGTATAACGAACCGTTACCGGAGTATCGGCTGCTACGTCTGCAGGGGTATAAGTCGTACCCGAAATGCTCCCCCCTCCTGAAAATACTGACCACGTTCCTCCAGCCGGAGTAGCGGATAAGGCTTTGGTCGTGTTTTCGCAGATAGCAGTTGTAGTAGTAGTATTGTTTGGTGCTCCAGCAGTGCTGTTTACAACCACAGTCCTTGTAACGGATATTGCAAGACTGCATGTTCCATTGCTTACATTAGTTAAATTTAAAGTAGTATTAGGTGAAACTCCTAATGTCGTTACAGTTACAGTTCCTCCTGAACCTATTGTTGCTGTACCTGAAACTGCTCCTGTGTAAGTGACTACATTTCCTGCTGTACCTGTAATCGTGAAAACGGCATCGCTCCCTGAACAAATTGGAGTTGGCGAAGTTAAAGTTGGTGTGGTTAAAACACACAAATTAGCCACTCTGGAAGTAGGACCACAAGCTAAATTACTTTGTTTAACTAAATCTCTATATTTATAGCTATTCATTGCTGCAGTAGCCGCCGTAATAGTCAAAGTACCAGTTGTTGCTCCTGAATAAACACCACCATTAGTAATGTTAGTCCAGGTAGTACCATTATTTGTGCTCACTTGCCATTGATGCTCTGTTGTTCCGGAACCTGAGGTTGTAACAGTGGTTGTAAATGTTATATTTCCGCCTGCAAGTACAGATTGATCTGCAGGTGTTGCAGAATTTAAAACACTTGAAACACCACCACCAACAGTTGCATTTGCATAATTTCCTGAATAAGTGGCCGCAACCGGTCCGGTTACAAGCCCTGTACTGTTAACCGTTGGAGTTCCTACACCATAAACACCTCCATCATTACCATCGGCAGAAGCTAAATGATAATACTCGTTAGCATCTGAACAGCCGTCGTTATCAGAATCTAAATCAAATTTATTTGGAATAGTATCAAGATCAGTATCACACATGCCCGTTAAACTGGCATTATCAAAATTTATAGCATTATCCATTGATACAACATACGAATAAGTACCAGCAGGCAAACTCACTACGCCTTCAATAAAAGTCCAGCTAGTATTATTTGTAACTGAAATATTTCCAGTTGTAGCTCTTACGGTCCCACCGATTCCGGTTCCATCTACAATTCTTATAGATCCTACACCTGTAGCCGGATTAGAGTCTCCAAACGCCCTGTTCCTTGAAGAGAAAAAACCACTAAACGTTAATATCGTATTTCCTGTTCCTGTAATTGTAAAAGTTTGATAAAAATCATTTGCACCATTTGCTATATCCAAATATCGTTGATACGTATTAACATTTGCTAAGCCAGGATCTGCACTACTTTGTGGTCCAAATCCACTTGGATAAGTATAGGGTCCCGGTCCATCAACCCGAACTACATTTGCCTGATTACCTGTACCCAGAACCCATGGCGCAATATTTGCACCTACATTATTTCCATCAAGCGGTGTAGTAACATTTTCAAAACTCCCCGATAAAATTAAATTATTACACTCATCAGTATCCAAAATTCCATCATTATCATCATCCAAATCCTGGGAATTTACGATACCATCTCCGTCAAAATCATCCGAAGGACCTGTTTGGGCTTTTGCCGAAACAACAAAACATAATAGTATAGCAATTAGGGTTGTTTTTGAAATTAAAACTGATTTTAATTTTTCTGTCAAATTGATGTTTACTATTCTGTCGTTACAAAAAGACAATGCATTTTTTTTGTAAAAAATAAGAAACACATTAAAAAAAGTCAATTTAAAGTAATTAAGCACTTTGAAAGTAAAATTATACATAGGCGTTTATGGTTTGGCAAGGGAATTAAAATCCAAAATAATTTTTTAGAAAAGGATAGCTTTTTGAAAGGAAGAATAAAGCACTACTCGCATACAAATTATATTTTTGTGAAAGCGATTGAGGCTTAATTATACAAGTATCATAAAATTAAAATAGGTTCTAAGAATAGTTTTTAGTTTAATAATCAGTAGTTTGAGTTGGACAAAACTAAATAAACCTTAAAATAATAACTATGTTAGTCGGTAATCTACTTGAATAAACGTCGAAATACATTTTTCAAAAATAACATGTAGCTTTTTATTTACACAAAAATGTTAATCACCAATGTTTACAAGGTAATTATTGACCCCATGGAAATTTAATTTTAGATAAAATACATCTATTTACTTTGTAACCACAAAAAAAGACTCCTAAAGAATAAAAATGCCGAAGCTTTGAAGAATAGATAAAAAACGTACCCTTTCTGAAGTTTTCATAATATCGTGTTTTGAAGTTAACCAGAGGATATTTTATTCGTTTACAGGGATAATTTCTTCTTCTTTTTCAATCTTTTCAATGCCTCTTTCGCCCATAATCTGCCCGGCATCGAGCATTCTGATTAAATGGATATAGCACGTTACGAGATCATAATCAAGCTCTTCTGTATGGGGAGACAATGAGATCTGGACGATTTCGTAGAGAAAAAAAGTAAACTCTTCGGGAGTTTTCTCTTCAAATGCGCTTTGGAATACCAAAAAAGGATTCGCGTATTCTTCTTTACTGAGAGAAGCCAGCTGCGTTATGGACTGATAATCGCCCGAACTTTTCACTTTCCATTTTCTGCTTTTTCTGTTTAAGCAATAACACACTTTGATAAAAGAGCATACAGCAGTGTAGAAAACAAAAATTTCGCATGGATTGTCTTGTTTGTATATCTTGCTCCTGTGGCAATGCATGACCACATCACTCAACATCTGCTTGTAGTAATCGAGTTGGGCAAAGTCAAAAAAAGAGTAAAGAGCCTCAAGTGGATTTTCTGCTTCATAGGCTGCCCAAAAATTAGTGTCAAAGTATATCTTATTCTTTTTCATGGCGGGAAAATTTAAAATTTACAAGCGAAGTTCTACTCTTTCAAAAGGATAAACTATTCCGGATTTGGATATACTATCTGACAAAGGGATATTTTACAGATATTTTTTTATCTTTGAAATTCAGACTTTTTAATGCAGATGGCTTTATCTTTGAGCCTCTGGAAAACTAACACTCATTTATGGAACAGAAAATTCATCAGGGAAGAAACGTAAAACGTTTTAGAGAAATGCTTAACATCAAGCAGGAAGCATTGGCTTATGATCTGGGTGAAGACTGGAACCAAAAGAAAATTTCTATGCTGGAGCAAAAAGATGTAATTGAAGACAATCTGTTGAAACAAATCTCTGCTGTATTGAAAATTCCTGTTGAAGCTTTTCAGAATTTTGATGAGGAGCAAGCGATAAATATTATTTCTAATACTTTTACAAGTAATGATACATCAACATTAAATGCAGTTAACCCAAACTGTACATTTAATCCAATTGATAAAATTGTTCAATTATATGATGAAAAGATTGCTTTATATGAGCGTATGTTGAAAGAGAAGGATGAAATGATGGTTAGGCTTGAGAAATTGATTGGTAAATAGTTATTTATAAAAGATATATGAGGCTGTCCGAAAAGTCGAAGCTAGCCTCTGAGAATTGCATAAATGAAATTCGTCTCCAATAGGAGTCGAAATATTTTAGTATAAAAAAGAGGCAGTCCATACTTTTCGGACAGCCTCATTAAATACTGTTTTTGTTACTCAAAATATTTTTTTTATTTTTTGGACATTTTTTTGTATATCCTGTAAATGCATTACACTTTTACTTTTACTACTCCAATCTTTCTTAATCGAAGCCCATTCCTTTTCTGAAATTTCTTGAATTAAGGGTGTAATTTGATAATATTTAGTTTCTTTTTTGGTCAGTACATTTGTATATGATATTTCAATGTAACTTTTTATTTGAGTATATCCATAATCCCAAATTAATTGTCTTGTCAGTAGTTCATTTTTACTGCAATTTTTATTATCAAATTCATATATTAAACCTTCATTTTGTCCTGTTGATCTTCCTTCAATATCAACGTATTCCATTAACGGAATATTTATTTCAGCACTATTTTCTCTTTTAACAATATTTAAATATGCGTATTGTTTTTCAATTTCAAAATTTGATATACTACTATTATTATTTAATACAGTCCATTTACTAACATTCTCTATTCCTGAAGAATCATTGACTGTTTGTATCTTTCTAATCTCTAAACTTGGTGTATTTTCCATTTTCATAATACCTGTTTGGGTATTAGATATAATATTAGCTTGATTAGCAATATTATTAGCTTGGAAAGAAACAAAAATACTTGTACTAGTTAATACAACGGCTGTTAAAACTTCTAAAAATATTTTGTTTCGTTCTAGCAAATTTCTAAAGAGAACAATTTTATTTTTCATTTTTATGGTTAAATTTAAATCGCTAAAGTAGTAAATAATGAAAAATATTAATCTAGTAAAAATACTTGATTATTAAATAATCATATATATCCCAATCGCGCAGATTTGTAATCCATGCCCGCAAAGTATATCTTAACAGATTTAATAAAATCCAGTTTTTAACTATATACTTTTATATCAGTTTTTATTAATATTAGGAACGGGCACGGAAAGAATTTAAACGCTATTATTGCTTAATCAAGTTCGAAAAAACGATTTCACCCGCTACTAAGTAAAGCTTCAGAGAAATCTGGAGTTTTTTTTGTTTTGTGAACTTTCGTTTACAGTATTTTTTTGAATCAATCCCAAAACCTTTGGAGTAAGAAAATTATTAAAACGTTCATTTCGAGTATTTTTGTGCAGAAAAACGGAACCAAAAGTGTATAATGAACTATACTCAATGATAATTTTTCTGTTATTAATACAATTTTCTATCGAAAACACTAGTAACTGACGAAAATTGATCATCAAAAACTAATTACACTGATAATTCCAATTGTTTTAAATCCCAAAATGTTTGCCACGCTATGTGACTTTTTCCTTGTAATTGATGAAGTTCTGTGTTAATACTTGCTATGGCTATTTAGTTTGTTTTACTGGCATGTTTGTGTAGGTCTATGTTTTTTTGTTATCCAGAATGATTTAAAATGATTTTTTTATTCCAGTTTCTAATTTTATTCAAAATCGCATAGCGTTTATTTAATTATATCTTAATTACTAGTGCTTTATGTGGAAAAATAGCCTCGTTATAATTTCTAACTCTCTCATGGGTGTAAATTCCCGTCTTATGTCATTTTTTTATTCTAGATTTTACTTCTGTTGTAATTTTAGAATAGAAAACAAAAAGAAAGCTAGTGCAATTTATTTTCAACATTCGTTTCTAATTAATTTTCTCAATAACATAACCTAAATGTGTTTACATGATTTATAAAACTTTGTTTATTGGGATGTTTTCGAGGAAACAATAAATTAAAAACAGTGGAGCAGAACCCACTTTAAAAAACGAACTGTTTCGCACAGTAAAAAGCGAAGGCGGAAACTGAAAAGTCTTATGAGTAAGTAATAAAACATAAAAAAAATGGCACAAATTATTAAAACAGGATTGGTCAACAAAACAGCAGAAGGACCTTTAGTTATTACTTTCGAAAGCCCTTTTGTTACTATGCCGGAAATTGTAGTCTCCCCTTTTTGGAAAAATGGTCCCGGACCGGTGGGTTCTGTTGAAACGATAACTTCAATTTCTTTGGAATCGTTTACAATAAATAGTAAAAATGCTGCATCAAATTACTTTGTTACCTGGATTGCAATTGCTGACTAGTATTGTCAATGCTCAATAATAACAGTTTCCTTTTTAAATTAAATTTTAAAAAGGAAACTGTTTTAATACCAATTTTAAAATATTATTCAGACCAAAAAGAGTCAAAAAAGAAACTATAAGGACAAGTTGATTTCACATTAGAGGTGATGACTTTTTGGGGTATATGGGTAATAAATTCACTTAGTTAATCTAATAAAAAAACCACTACTCAGTAAAGCTTCAGAGAAATCTGGAGCTTTTTTTGTTTTGTGAACTTTCGTTTACAGTATTTTTTTGAATCAATCCCAAAACCTTTTTGAGTAAGAAAATTATCCCGCTTCCCGAAGAGTTCTTATGAAAAGCTGTGCGAACGTCTTCTGACTTCGCACCCGCATAGAGAATAAACAAAGAGAAGTCTGTAAAAGTAATAGCATCACATTATAGAATGTTGGAACGGGTACGAAGTCGGGAGACTTCGAACAGCAGTAGGTTGTAAATCAACAATTAAAAACTATTTCATACTAATCTATTTTTAATTTCAAAGTTTTGGTGTAAATTTACACCAATCTAAAATTTGTATTATTTATGACACGTCAAAGTATATCCTTAACTGCCCCGAATGATGAGTGGTTGAAAAATCAGGTTCATACAGAAGAGTTTAGCAGTAAAAGTGAAGCTATTAACTATTTGATTAAGCAGGCTCGTTCACAAGAAGAATACTTTGAGTTTGTGAGAGCTAAAATAGATAAGGGAGAAAAAAGCGGATTTGCAAAAAAACAAACCAGAGAAGAAATGTTAGCCGAATTTAAAAAAGATCTGCCTAATGTATAGCTACTATTTAAGTAGTGAAGCCAAAGAAGATTTAAAAAGAATCTATTATTATGGTGTTAATAAGTTTGGTATTAATCAGGCTGACAGCTATTTTAATATGTTTTATGATTGTTTTGAAAAAATAGAGGAAAATCCTTTTTTATTTCCATCTGCAGATCATATTAAAAAAGGATATCGTTATTGTGTTTGTGGTGTTGATACTATTTACTACCAAATTAACGGAGATAAACGGGTAGAGATTATTACCATTATCGGAAGACAAGACTTTTGAAATAGTTTATTGAACGAAAAGAATTTCCAAGCTATCGTTGCGCATATACAAGCAATCGGGAATTTAGACCGCAATAATGCCAAAATATTTGCGTTTTTTATAAAAATTAAAACTCGATAATCAATACTATGGAATACTCAAAAAATTACACTGTTGTAGACAAACATATAGATGTACAAGGTATTATGGATGGCTTATATTACCCATTTTATATGGAGGAATGCCGCCATGATTATATTAGGGAAATTCTAGGTTTTGATTTCGTTCAACAGGCAGAAAATGGTGTATTTATGGTTTTATCAGAGTATAAAATCAAATTTATACGCTCCCTCAAAAAAGACGATAATTTTGATGTGACCTGTACTGTTTATACAGATGCTCAGGGATTACCAAGACTGCATTTTAAACAATCAATACTAAAAAATGGAAAAATAATGGCCTCAGCAGTATTTACAGGAACTTGTATTCCTGCAACCGGAGGAAGACCTTATTTACCTGAAGAATTGAAAGCAAATTTAACTGATGCCTCTTCATTGGAAGTTTAATATCTATAATAGAGTTAAACTACAATTTGCTTTTCAATAAATTAGCCTGCTCTCTAAAGTATTCCTTTCTAACACTGCGCAATCCCGAAAGCTTTCGGGACTGACTTTGCGCTGCCTATTCCTATGTTCATGAGAAAATAAAAAACAGTACTGCAAATATTTAGTATTTTTATCATTTTCAAAATACTTAAACTTACATACACGCTTAAAAAATTGGCTTTTAATGGATCAACTATTCAGCTTTTTTGTTGCAGGAACGACTTTATTACTGGCATTTTTAATCTTTGCAAATATTAATCAGCTAAACAGTCGGGTTAATCGATGGTTTGGCTTTTTTATTCTGTGTATTTTCCTGATTCAGTTTAATGATTTATTAGAGAAAACTGAGTTTATGAAAACAAGAATGCTCATAAATGATTTTCTTGGCTTAACAGATTTTATAGTTGCTCCTGTTTTTTATTTTAGTGTAATTTATTTTATTCAACCTAATAGAAAATGGCGAATCAAAGATAATTTTCATTTTGCCTTTGCTTTTATAATTTTTCTCTTGCTTTTACTTTCACTATTGGTTGATGTGCCTGCTCCAACTGCTACCGATAAAAAGAATGCTGTTTTAATTATAACTGTTTTTAATTTAATTTTTTGTCTACAGGTCATTCTCTACTGCATTGCAGCTTACAGAGAAATTACTTTCTATCAAAAGAATTTATTTTTGTACACTTCAAATGTATCTGCAATTAACTTAGCATGGCTACAAAAAGTAGTAGTTTGTGTGCTCATTATAACAGGTCTTTGGTTAATGGACAATTTCTTTAAATTGGCAAAAACCAATAGTTCATTCGATCTTTTTGCCAGTCTTTTTTATCTGATAGGCGTTTTTTTTATTGCTTATTATTCTTTAAAACAAAAAGAAATTCCAAGTCTTAATCAACAAGAAAAAAAAGAAATGGATGTAATTATACGGGAGAATTTCAATGTAGAGAGCAATGAGAAAAAACTAATTTCTGATATCAGTTTACAGGAAATGAAATCAGTTTTAATTGAGGTAATGAACAATCAAAAGCCTTTTTTGAACCCTGAATTGAGTTTATTCAAATTGGCTTCACAACTGGATATTTCATCTCATCAACTTTCGTACATTATTAATAAAGGTTTTAACGAAAATTTTTACCAATTTATTAATCGTTACCGGATCGAAGAAGCTAAAAAATTAATTCAGGATCCAAAAATGCAGCATTTGAATTTAATAGGAATTGCTTTTGAAGTGGGTTTCAATTCTAAAACAGTTTTTTATACAACTTTTAAGAAAAACACCAATCAAACTCCATCAGAATTTAAAAAAGCAAACGTCGCTTTAGCACAAATTCTCTAAGTTTTTTTAATTTTTGACCAATTATGAATTTGTAGATTATAGTTTATTTTAAAAGTAGTCCTGATTGATAAATCAGAACTTTTAAGTGGTAAATGATACTAATATTTGTATCAGATTTATTTAAAAAAAATAAAATACTACTATGAACTTTAAAAAAGAAACACGAAAATTAAAGCTAAACAAAATCATTAAATTTAGATTAAAATCTATTTTCATAATTACTTTTTCTGTCCTCTGTTGTATTTCATGCTCAGACGATAATAATGATCGTAAAGCAGAATATCCGGGAATTGCTGTAGACTTAGGAACCCATAAACTAATGGCATATACAGTATCAAAAAAATCAAACTATTTGGTTGTTTTCGAATCAGGTCTCGGCAATGATCATACCTCCTGGTACAGCACCGGAAAATCCTCAGAAATTATAACAATAGCTAATTTTCTGGATTCTGATGTTTTATTATACGATAGAGCCGGCTATGGAAAATCAGGTTTTAATACTGAGCCAAGGGATATTAATACATTAAGAAGTGAACTTGAAACTGTGATAAATCAATTTGCAAATGGCAGAAAAGTGGTACTCGTAGGACATTCATTAGGAGGTTTGATTATTAGAGATTATGCCATAAAAAATCCTGAAAAAGTTGCAGGATTAGTGTTTGTTGATGCTTCTCACGAAAAATACAATCATTATTCACAAGAACAGATAAACACCTATTACAACAATTATAAAATGGCTAATGGTGCAAATTCAGGCATAGCTTTAGAAACACTGCAATTAATTGAAGATTTTAAATATACAGCGACGCTGCCTAATTTGCCTGACGTTCCGGTTATGGCCATAACAAGTATGAAAACAGATGCGGAACATGACGCAGCCGATAGAAAATTATGGTACGACTCTAAGGAATCACTTAAGGAAGGAATTACTAATTTTAAACATATCACGACAATAAAATCCGGACATTTTATTCAACTTGAAGAGCCGGAACTTGTCCTGAACAATATTAAACTAATATTGTCAAAACTATAAGTTATAAAAGAGGCTGTCCGAAAAGTAAGGACAGCCTTTTTGTTTACTTTAATTATATTATCTCTGCTTTAAATAACTATTTTTCGTTTAATTTTACGTTCAATTTCTGGTAACACTTTGTCATTTAAAAGGTTATTCATACTTTCTTCAATATTTGGAAAATTTGGAGGACTAAGTATATTTTTCTTTTTAATATTGCTAATATTCCCAACATTAAAATTTGAAACTTCTTCATTTGTTTCTAAATTTATAAAATCATTCCTTAAAAATATATTTGTTCTTTTATCTCCATTAATATATCCTGCTTTTTCAAATTCAATTCCAAATTGGCCATTAACAACAAGCAAATAGTCTAAATTGTATTTTGTTTTTGTATTTTTCAAATAATCGCTTGTATATTCTTGTTTTTCGTAAACATAATTTGGGTAATTTCCTCCACTAATAATTGTATCTTTTATTTGAATAATTTCAACATTAAATGAAGCTAAATTTTTTAAATATGCGTTAATTATTCTTTCCGTTGGGTTCCCTTTTCCTGTCTCTAAAAACTTATAAGCACCATAAAACATATCCTTTTTGTCTACGTTTGATTTTTCAATCGTATTAGACATTGCTTGTCTGGTTATTCTGTACGGACCATTTATATTAAAAATTACACCTATTTTTTTCTTTTCAAAATTTTGCGAATAGCTAAAATTAAAAAGTGCTGCTATAAATAGAATAAGAAAGATTTTTTTTTGTTTCATTTTTTATTTAATTAGTATTGATTATAACGAATAAACCATTTATTGTCTAAAACATTTACTATTAGATGATCTGCTTTTTCAATTACTCAGTGATTAATTTGAATTTTACAGGTTGAAAAAATATATTGGAATTTTTCTCAAAATAAATTCCATTTTCTTTTTTATCTAATTTTACTTCGTAATTATGAATTAGGGTAGTTTGTGCAATCACATTTACCTGGTAAGTATCTCCAATTTTGTTTTCTTTGGATATATTCTGAACAATACCATTAATTACTACCGATTTAGGAACAACGGCAGCGTCATTTAATTTAAAACTAACTACATATCCTCTCTCATTATTCCTGTTATAACTTTTATACGTTTGGTTTTTAATCTCTAAAAGTTGTCCGGAGCAGGAAAAAAGAAAAAAAACTCCGAAATAAAATAATAAAAAGACGGCTTTTGGAATACTATTTTTCATACTTTTAGCGTTTTTATACCCACAAATTTAACTTAAATTAAACGATTGAAAAAAATAATGAAATTAAAATATATTGTTACAACATTACTTGTAGGATTGACCTTTACAGCTTGCAGCAAGGATTCTGATTCTAATGAAACTACAACTACCCAGCCAGACGAGATTAACAACTTTGTCTGGAAAGCTATGAATTCCTGGTACTACTGGCAACCCAACGTTGCCAATTTGTCCGACAGCAAAATCGCTTCTACCGCATCATATAACAATTTTATTAACGGAAAAACTCCCGATGCGCTTTTTTATTCACTTCTATATCAAAGAGGAACTGTCGATAGATTTTCCTGGATTGAAAACAGTAATGAAATAGTACAGGTTTCAAAAATCGCAGAAGTCGAAAAACAAGGTGGTTTTAGCTATGGAATTTATCCTAAAGACGCATCCAATACAAATATGGTAGCTTTAATTAACTACACTGTACCTGGCTCACCAGCAGCTTTGGCGGGATTGAAAAGAGGTGACGTTATTACAAAAATAAATGGAAGCCAGCTTACTGCAAGTAATTATGCCCAACTAGAAAACACACAATTCACCATTACTCTGGCAGCAAGTGTGCAAATTACAAGCAGTAGTATGGTAACCACAGACAAAGCAGGAACTCTGACTGTAACAAAAGCCGAAATTGACGAAAACCCTGTTGCTTATTACGAAAAGAAAGTATATGGAGCAAAGAACATTGGTTATCTGGTTTTTAATGCTTTTAAATCCGATTATAATGACGAACTCAACGCGGCTTTCGCTAAAATGAAATCGGATGGAATTAACGAATTGGTTTTAGATTTAAGATACAATGGAGGCGGTTCATTAGAAACTGCAGTTGCTCTGGCGCAAATGATTAATGGCAGTTTTACCAATAAACCCTATATTTACTTAGACTTCAATAATAAGCACAATAGTGAAGACGGCTATGAAAATCTTTCCGAAAAAGTAAACATTTTTAACCTGGTTGATAACGAACCCACTTTTCAGAGAGAAGAAAGTATAAACAGCCTTGCTTTGACCAAAATATATGTGCTGGTAAGTTTTCAAACTGCTTCTGCCAGTGAACTCACTATACAATGTCTAAAAAAATACATTAACGTAGTCACAATAGGCGAAGAAACTGTTGGTAAATTTGTAGGATCCAACACACTATACGATTCTCCTGCTTATAATTATATCTCGTATGCCAATCGAAGTACTAAACACAAATGGCAATTGCAACCCATTACCTTTTCATATTATAACAAAGATAAAGACGCAAATCCAGCGAAAATTACACCTGATTACGAAATCAATCCTTATAGTATTTTCTTAAATCTGGTTGAATTTGGAAACGAAAAAGATCCTTCTTTGAAGAAAGCTCTCGAATTAATTACAGGCCAAACCATGCGAACTACAGCAAAAACCACCAATCCTTCTTTGTCGATTGGCAATCTTGCTGCATTCAACCCTACAAATACTGCCAAAGGTTTATATATCGAGGATTTTAAAAGGTTGAAAAAACAATAAACAGCAATGAAATTAAAATCATGAATTCCCAACTCTCCGAAGTGTTCTTTTCTAACGCGGCTTTTCATAAGGAACTCTTCGGAACTAGGTTGTTGAAAACTTCTCCGCCAACGGGTTTTATTTTCTCATGAAGAGATGAATAGTAAGTGCAAAGCAGGTCCCGAAAGCTTTCGGGATTGCACAGCATTAGAAAGGAACACTTCGGAGAGGGAAATAATTTCTATTGGATTTTTTCAGAAAAGAAGCCGAAGATTTTCTGTTTCATAGGTTGCCCAAAAATTAGTTTTAAAGTATATCTTATTCTTTTTCGAAGGGGGAAGATTTAAAATTCACAAGTGAAGTTCTACTCTTTCAAAAGGATAAACTATTCCGGATTTGGATATACGATCTGACAAAGGGATATTTTACAGATATTTTTTTATCTTTGAAATTCAGACTTTTTAATGCAGATGGCTTTATCTTTGAGCCTTCAGAAAACTAACACTCATTATGGAACAGAAAATTCATCAGGGAAGAAACGTAAAACGTTTTAGAGAAATGCTTAACATAAAGCAGGAAGCATTGGCTTATGATCTGGGTGAAGACTGGAACCAAAAGAAAATTTCTATGCTGGAGCAGAAAGATGTTATTGAAGACAACCTGCTTAAACAGATCTCTTCTGTATTGAAAATTCCTGTGGAAGCTTTTCAGAATTTTGATGAGGAACAGGCGGTAAATATTATTTCGAATACGTTTAATATTGAAAAAGAGGCTTACATAGGTAACGCTAAGCCTGTATTTAACATCAATCCATTGGACGAATTAAAAAAACTTCACGAAGAAAAAATTGCGTTATATGAGCGTATGCTGAAAGAGAAGGATGAAATGATGGCGAGGCTTGAAAAGCTAATCAGTAAATAATCGACACTATTTTTGGGCAGTTCATTTTTAAAGGGGATTCTCATTAGAACACTATAGAGAGCAGGGTGTTGGCACAACAGTTAACCATTTTATAAAGTATACTAAAATAAGTTTGATATAAAAGTAAAACCTCGCAAATTGCGAGGTTTTACTTTTATATACTTTATAGAGACTCTTCGCGGGCACGGTTTGCAAAACCGCGCTATCGTTGCGTTGATATATCCGAGCGGTCGGACAGAGAAAACATTTCTGTTCTATCGTTGCGCATATCCGAGCGGTCGGGTTGTATTAATCGTGTAAATTCTGAAAACTCTTTGTCGGAAAAATTTTCCCTTTTAAAACTGATTGGCAGTTTGAGCGGTTGTGACTGCAATACCTCTTTGAGCTGAGAAAGTTTAAGCTTAATTCTCATAGTCTGTAGTATTTGTGCCGTTGCTGATAAAATCCCAATCTTCTCCGCTAAGACCTTCTTTGGACATGTAGAACAATCCAGCTTTGTATCGGTCATAAACACTTACATCGGTTCTGTCGTAGTTGAAGTAGTCCTGAATCTCCGTTACAATCTGCTCATGAAGATTCTTATCTTCTATGTGGATGACAAAATGATTGTGACAGCCTTTTCGGTTTGGGAACGGTTCAGTTGTAAAGAACAGTCGGATTTCTGTTGATGCTCCGTATTTTTGGCTCAGATAATCATAAAGTCCGTGCATCTGCTTAAAACAGCTTGTCTTATTGCGGTCTGTTTTGTACGCTATCGTAAAGAAAAAACTCCAGTCCATCTGCCAGAAGGTATGTTGCAGGCTCTGTTTATCAGCCAGACAGTCTATGAGGTTTCTCATCGATTGATTTTCTTGTCTCAGAGCTTTATTTTCATCAAACATGATTTCACTGTCAAAATATCTCGCATGGTCAGCAGGGAACATTCTTTTTCCGTTTCTTAGGTTGGTTTCAGCAAATAGTTCTTCATTCTTTTTGTAGAATCTGTAAATAGTACTTTTACTTGATTTTGTACTTTTTATAAATGTTTTTATATTTTCATATTTCATTCTGTTAGTTGGTTAGTATTTCGTTATTGGCAGATACAGGAACTCCATACAAGGAGATTAGTCAAGCATCTTTATAATAAATACTAACAAACTTTCAAAAGTGTAGCTTTATGGCACTTTTTTTTGAAAAATATTTTTTTTTGTATGAAAATAGGTGTTCCAAAATGAGACAATGGTCGGTGGAACTTCAAAAATTAATACTATTTTCATTTACCTTATCAATGGTGTTGACTGAAATAGGTACACAAGCCCTATCACAGGGAGGTAATTTGAGGAACTAAATCGAGGAATTTAGTTTTGAAATAGCCGAAACAGGGAGGAGGTGGGAGCTTGAATCCTAATTTGCATTTTTTATAGGCCTTCCCAGCGGAAACAGGCTAATCTGGGTACATAATTTAGCTTTTTGGTACATTTAAAATAGCTATAATTGTAGTTATAAAAGACAAAAGCCACTCCGATGTGGAATGGCTTTTCTATGTTCAAGTCTAATTTGTTGTTTGAAATGATTTTATAAAATCAATATGTTCTTGTGATAAGACTGGGATGTTTTTGTATTTAGCGAGCTCTAAAAGATAGTTTAATTTAAGATTGAGATAGCCACTTTCATTATCAATATATGATTTAAATAATGTTCTATAGAAACTATATTCCTTGTTATCATTCTTACTTTTAAGAAAAGGAATCCAGTAAGTATTTAGTGTAAAAACTTTCTCAATTGCCCAATATGTTTCCGTATTATTCCTAAAGAACTCATCTAAATAAATACTAATAGCGAATATTTCTTTTTCAGAAAGATTTTCAACTCCAAATTCCTTAATTTTTTCATCAAGAATATCAATATTTGATAAGTTTTTCAAATCCAAATTAATATTAAATTTTTTTTCTAAATCTTTAGCATAATCATTTGCAGATTTTGTCATGTTTAATATCCGTTCTTGCTCACTTTCTCTAATATCTTCAGTTTCTAAATCAATTGAAAATCTTTTAACAGTTTCTATTTCTTTTAAATCTTTAATGTCTTTAAATAGAATACTGAATTTACTTATTGATGAATAAACCAAGAATTGATTGCCTTCCAACTTATAAACAGGACAATTATTTCTCTCCAAATTTTTAATAAGCTTTGGCTCCGATTTTGACATTAAGTTTCTAGCAAAATTTGAACTAACAATTTCAAATTTTTGCGAATACGATTTTAAACTCATACTCATAATTAGTATGTTTAATATTATTAGTTTTATACAACTCATAACTTTACTGGATTCCAATTAAATTGAAAAACGGGTGGAGTAGCTGGACTATTTTTATATCCAAAATCAACATGCATTGTTCCGTTATCCATTTTATATTGGGCTTGCCAATGTTGAATTGCGACACCTCGTGCTTTAGCGTAAACATACACATCTGGAGTAACACGACTATTGCTAGTAGTGACAATTGCCAAAAAAGCAGCTCCTGTTTTAGTTGCGGTGTACTTAAATTCATCAGCTAAACCATCAATAAAACCTTTAATTTGTTTATCCAATGTAACATTTTTATTTCTCGCTTTGACTTCCCACCAAATAGATTTCTCATAACGAACAAACATTAATTGTTTATAATTAAAATGTTCTCCATCCGCATAAGCATCGGGAATAGAAAGTGTAGAACGCTCTGAAACTCCTTCAAAATTAGCATCTTTTTCAAAATTCATCTCTCCAAACCTTATAAAAGCCTTTTCAAATAGTTTCCCAGCAAAATCTCCTATTTGATTATCAGATACTCCATATTTTTTTTGAACATAACTATTAAAAATATCAGCAGTTAATGGATTCCAATTAGATTCATCCAATGCTTCTTCTGCAGTTGCAGTCTTACCATCTTGGGTTCTATAACCACCTTCATCCCAATCATAATAAACATTGGCTGTTTGAGAACTTTCAGGTTTCATTCCATCTGGGTCAACATTTATTACTGGATTATTATAGCAGTAATTGTAAGGTGACCATCTTCTAGAAACTTCTGCCAGCGGGTCAACATTCATCCAACGTCCCAAAGCTGGGTCATAATTACGTGCTCCATAGTCGTAAAAGTTAAGCCCCAGCTCATCCTGCAGTTCCTTGCCGTTGTACTTATACTTATTCTCTACACCAATTTTCACAGTATTGTATCCTTCTTGTTTGAGTCCAAAAGAATAGTAATTGCTTTCCTCCTTGATGGCAAGGGTCTTGTCATAGCTCAAACGTACATTGCCCAAGTGATCTTTGTACTGGAATATATATTTATAAGAACTTGCTTCAGGTTCTACGTAGCCTTCGGCGGTCGGGAAGAATTTCAGTGCGCTGTTCTCATACTGATACCCTGCCAAATAATCGGTGGTGGTTACGGTAGCGCCCTGTGTGACCACTTTTTGT
>NZ_CAIJDP010000064.1 GCF_903819435.1 Flavobacterium salmonis
TAGATAAAATCCTCTTTTTCTACAAGCCTTGCAATGCTTCCTTTTTTGGTGGTAAACTTTTCGATGGATTTGGTCAATCCATTGGTATAGTTTATATAAACTGGTGAATTGGGATAAAAATTATCAAATAGTTCTTCAGTAACATTATGGAAAGTCGTTCGTATAGTGGAAACATCTCCCTCTTCATCTGTAAGGGATTCCTCTACCCAATCATAACCCACTGCATTTCCTCGATTAAAAGTTGATAAGGGAGCTTTAGACTCAGATACCTGAACAATACAACCACCGATATGAGGAGGAATTCCGAACCTTGTGCCGAAATAATACAACATTGGCTCAACTGGCATAATTCCTGGCCCATATTTGAATTTTCTGATTTTGGCATCTGTTTTAATTTCACTTATTCTTATCCCACCTCCGTCAAAATAAGAAGTTAAAGGATTTTCAGTGTAAAAATAATCAAAATACAATTTCCAGCTTACCTGTACATCTTTTGGAGGAGTGGCCGCTACTAATTCATAGGTTCCTGCCTGTAATGTAAATTGTCTTTGTGTCAACGATGCTTCAGTACCTTCACCCAAATATATTGATTCATCATAAACATAAGGGCATATATAAGTATATAAAGTAGTTGGTGATGGGGTTATCCTGCGCAACACCCCCAATGGATAATTGGATTGATTATAATTATAAGTTGGATCTTTTTGTCCCCAATAATTTTCTAAGTTGCAATCTATTGTGAGTATTGTTTTTCCCTTGATCTCAAAACGATACACATCTTGTGAGGGACCGCTTCCTTGCGCAGTATAAGGGTTATATACAGATTTATAGACAGTTTTTGTAGAAGATTCGGCATCAGCTGTATAAGTGGAAAAAAAGCCCGACGGAATTATATTGCTCTCAAATTTAAAATCTGCAGATCCGCCTGTTGGGTAAGTTATTTTTTTTAATGTTCCTATGACTGCTTTTTGAAAATTGGCATCTTTTTTTACCCCAAGATATTTTTGGTTATTGCCTGTATTTATTCCAATTACATAATTTTCACCATAATCTTTTCCATTCTGAAATCCCCAATAATCGACATTTTTTGAATTTTTGGCAGGGAAACTGCCTGGGTAATAGTCAAAAAGATGACCTGCATTTAATGGCTGGTCCAAAGCGGAATATTCGGTTACCTTGTTCAATTTAAGTCTTTTGAATACATTCACATATTGTGCATTACCTGAATAGTCATCATTAAAATAGCTGTACTCAAATTTAAAGGATTTCAGAAGGGCATTATTGCTGTTGCGGATCGAGATTTGGTCCAACTTTTTACTGGTGCCTTTTATATCATCTCTCTCAGAACATGTAAAATCAACACGGCCAAAATCACCCTGGATCGATTTTAATCGCCATGCTATATTGACAACTTTAGATCTGTAATAGTAAAGCCAGCTTTGTGTTTCAAAATGATATTTTTCACTGGACTCCTGCGTTGGAAGATACTGCTCTTCCATGTCATAGGTAAAATTGATTTCCTTGCCATTTTTTGTCGTTATTTTGTTTAAGCACCAGCTTGTTTCTGCAGCATAAGGACTTTGCCGATCTGCAATATAGTCATCCTCATCCGCACAAGTTGCAGCGATGAATCTTGTCCAGGTCACATAAGATGTGGTATTGTCATCATATTTAGTATTATAGGTAATTAAATTTTTATTTAATGCACTGTTTTCAGTATAATTTTTTGTAATCTCTGTTTGGCTGTACAGATATTGATTTCCTTCGTTGTCAGTTATTCTAAAAGTGACCCCCGGATTTCTAATAATTTCAATTTTTAAATTATGAGATTTATCAAAAAGGACAGCTCCTCTTGATTTGTCAAGTATAAATTTGCCGTTCAATCCTCCCGGCAGGCTGTAATAAAAGATATCCGGCTCGGGATCACATATCATATGATATTCGTATCCCCAGTTTACCGGACAAGCATCAACACCATCTATCCGATATTGGTTATCGAAGTTTGGCCCTATATCAGGTGCTTCATAATATCCCTTTTCACAAAATGGATAATTTCTGTCATTATGATAGATCATAAAATCATCAGCACTATTGATTGTTCTTGATATCCTGCTTCCTGCATCGAGTGACCAGCCCAGCCCGACCCATGTGGCTTCCTGATCTACCCTGATTCCTGATGCATGATAATT
>NZ_CAIJDP010000065.1 GCF_903819435.1 Flavobacterium salmonis
TCTGCTGCTAATTTCGCTTTAAGAGCTTCTGCATCAGCTTTTGCTTTAGCGTCTGCTGCAAGTTTGGCCTGAAGGGCTTCTGCATCAGCTTTAGCTTTCGCATCTGCTGCAAGTTTGGCCTGAAGAGCTTCTGCATCAGCTTTTGCTTTAGCGTCTGCTGCTAATTTCGCTTTAAGAGCTTCTGCATCAGCTTTTGCTTTAGCGTCTGCTGCAAGTTTGGCCTGAAGGGCTTCTGCATCAGCTTTCGCTTTAGCTTTTGCTTCCTCAGCTAATTTTAACTGTTTTGCTTCTTGTTCTGCTTTTGCTTTATTAGTTGCTTCTGCATCAGCTTTAACTTTAGCATCAGCAAGTAATTTCGCTTGTAATGCTTCCATATCAGCTTTTGCTTTGGCATCAGCAACAAGTTTAGCCTGTAACGCTTCTGCATCGGCTTTCGCTTTAGCATCGGCTGCAAGTTTTATTTTAAGGGCTTCTGCATCAGCTTTTGCTTTAGCATCAGCAACAAGTTTGGCCTGTAACGCTTCAGCATCAGCCTTTGCCTTGGCTTCTGCAGCAATTCTGGCTTGTCTCTCTTCTGCATCTACTTTTAATTTAGCTTCAGCAGCTAATCTTTCCTTTTCTGCTAATAATGCAGCTGTTCTGGCTTTAGCATCAGCAGCAGCCTTAGCTTTGATTGCTGCATCTTTCGCAGCTTTTGTTTTAGCTTCAGCCGCAGCTTTAGCTTTTGATTCTGCAGCTATTCTGGCTTGTAATGCATCTGAATCGGCTTTTGCTTTAGCATCAGCAGCTATGATAGATTGCAAATCTGCAGCTTCTGTTTTTGCCTTGGCTTCTGCTTTACGTTTAGCCTCTTCTGCATCAGCTTTGGCTCTGGCTTCTGCTAATAATTTCGATTTAGTAGCCTCTGCATCGGCTTTAATTTTGTTTTCTGCTGCTAATTTGATTTTTAATGCTTCTGCATCGGCTTTAGCCTTATTATCAGCATCTAATTTTGCTTTTGCTGCTGCTTCTGCATCTGCCTTAACTTTTTCTGCAGCAGCTAATCTAACTTTCTGTGCCTCAGCATCAGCTTTTGCTTTTGCTTCTGCAGCTAATTTTGCTTTTGTAGCACCATCTACTCTTGTAACAGTAGGAGTCGATTTTTTTGCTATTACAGGTTTTGGTTTTGAAGTATCTATTAAAGAACCTTCTTCATCATCTCCATAATAGTATCTTGTATTTTTAAATTTGTACGCAATAACAAATTCATGAGAAGCTCCTAAATTTGTGAAATTACCTAAACCTCTTTCATAATTGTATTCAATTGCGATATTAGCTGTTATGTTAACTCCTAATCCACCGGAAAGACCATATAGAGTATTATAACCTACTTGTGCCCAAATTCCCTGAGGCATAGTAAGCATGGCAAGTCCAGAAATAATCGTATTGTCTTTTTTAATTTCTGTTTTTACAATTCCTGAAAATTTACTTTGATCAAAAAATCCGTAACTGTCTATGTAGCCTGTGTACATAGCATGCAGTTGAATGGCTTTTTCAGGATCGTCTTTTACCATTCCAGAACCAAAATTATACAGTACCAAATTATTCATGGATAATCCGAAATCAAGAAAAGCAGTTCCGTAATTAATACCTGGATTTATAGCAATTAAAGTATTTGATGGATAATCAGTATCTAATACTACATCATCAGATATTATTTTTCCTTTGTCTAAACCACTTTGATAAGCACCAACGTTTAATCCAAAAGTTAAATTACTGTCTTCCTGTAGAACAATATTATGGGCAAAATTGACAACTCCTCCAAAAACGGTCATTAAACCGTAATTTTGCTGAAACAAACCTATAGCATAACCATCATTTTCTTTTAAACGTCCTGAATAATTAAAAAGGTAAGTATTAGGTGCATCATCAAATTGTACGTATTGTCTTTTATTATAAAAACTTACCATTGGGTTTTGCTCACGAACAAAACTGAATGTTGGGTTGATTAAATATCTATTAAACTTTAATGAATTTCGGACAGGTAATGAAAACGAAACAACTCCATTCTCATTTGTATCCTGAGAATAGAGTAAATGTGATGTACCGCATAATAAAGTTAAGAATAGTAAAAATTTCTTCATATTATTTCAGCACCGTTATTGATCCTTTTTTTTCACCTGCATCGCCTTTAATAACATAGTAATATACCGGATTTACATTTTTAATATCTAATCCTGTCTGTGGCCAATCACCCTGATAATTGACAACGTCCAGAACCTTTTCGCCACTTGAGCTTATAATTATAACCTTTGTGCTTTCATTTCTATAAACATCAGGAATATTCCAATATGGAGAATCACTTAGCTTAATGATATTTGGAATTACTGTAGCATTACCCGCTGGTCCGTTAACTTTAAAACTAAATTCTTTTGTAGAAATACACCCACCTGCCTGAGAAACTTTTACTTTATATTTTCCTCTAAAAGATATTAAATAAGTATCAGTAGTTGCTCCTGCAATAAGATTACCATTCAAATACCATTCATAAGTTGGGTTTGAAGCATCATCTGTTACAGTGACACTTAAAGTTTCACCTTCGTCGATAGATGTTTCATCAGCAACATCAATACTAGCATCGAAACTATTCCGTATCAGATTTATACTTCCTGAACCCGAACAGCCGCCAAAATTAATATCTACTGTATAAACTCCTGATTCAATAGTACTGTATGTCCTGCTAGTTGCTCCTGCAATTACAGAACCATCTTTTTTCCATATATAGCTATTTCCACCACCAGTAGCAGTCAGGATAGTGTTACTTCCGTTTGCACAAAAAGGATTTCCTAAACTGGAGCTAATAGTTGTAGATGAACCTGATCCGGATGCGCTCGTTACAGTAACACGATTAGAACTAAAATTAACATCTGAGCATACTCCATAATCCAACTCCGCATAATAGCTTCCAGTAGCATTAACAGTCAAAATTTTATCACTTTGTCCTGAAATTAATACGTCATCTTTATACCATTTGTATTTAAGGTTTGGATAATTTGCCGGAGATGAATTAGTTGTATTTGGTGTCGGATTATCAACAGAAAGAGTCAGGCTTCCTCCTGAACAAAATGTTGCAGAAGTGCCTTGATTATTAATTGTAAATGCTTTTACATAATCTTTGTAGTATACTGCAAAAGAAGTTGCGTTAGCAAAATTTCTAATTCTTGTACTATTTATTCCTTTGTTACTTCTAACTCTTATGCTATAATTATTAGATCCTTTGATTCCGGCAGGAATAGCAAATTTTATTGTTTGCTGAGTTACAGAAGGATTAGTTACATCTAATTTTGTAGCAAGAATTGGAGTCGAAGTTACAAATACTCCGTTCTCATCACTTAATTCTACATCAAAAACGACATCTGAAGAGAAATCGCTATATGTTAAGGTCACATTATACTCATTAAAGGGTATGCCGCTTACTATATCTCCTGCGCAAATATTTACAAAATCAAACTTACTGGCTGAAATTGTTTGCGCATTAGAATGGTAAACGGTAAATAAAAATACTCCTGAAAAAAGTAATGTTTTTATCAGAGAAAGAGTAGTTTTTTGCATCATATAGTACGAATTCTTGCTAAGTCTATATCTTCAAAAAACAAAATGTCTATAAAAGTTTCAGAAAAGTCATATTTATAATTCTCAATAATATCTTTTGCAAGAACAGAATAAGATGAGATTTTTTTTGATTCTTTTTCTGAATTGACAGCTCTATTTGTTTTGTCAATTCTTTCAGCTTCTACAGCAAAGCTACCCTTGGGGATGGATAGCTCTACTATAAACTGTTTAGAATACTCTAAATCAATTACAGATGTAATTTCCGTTATTTGGTTTAAATTTTTTAAAGTATGATCTTGTTGACCAACAGCAACATTTGAATTTATAGGTTTTTCAATTTTGCATTGGGCATATAAACTTAACGATAAAGGGGAAACCAAAAATATTGTATATATAAAATACTTTTTAATACTTGGGGCCATATTCTATTTGATCTTTATTTGGGTCCTGTCTTAAGACATATACATAAATTGTCTGGGGACTTTTATTAATAAAATTTACGCTTTGAAATAAAAATCTAAATCTATTATCTATTACCGCTTGAAGCAGTAATTTTTCCTAATTGAAGTCTGAAATCTGGTTTTTTTGGATTAAAAATATCTATAAAAGTTTCTTTGTTATCACTTTGAGAGTATACGTTAAAAAACACACTGTTACCATACCAACTCTCTAAATCTTCATTGTTAGAATTGAATTCTGTAAATATATTACCTTTACATAGGTTGAAAAACATTTCTTCAAATTTAATTTTCTTGAGATTAGCATCGTTAATTTCTGTTTTACTATCTAATAAAACTGCAGGATTAAAACCTGAAATTACACTACGTTTTATTTCCAATGAAGCATTTTCAGCAATATATACAGCTTCTTTTACTAAACCTGACTGAATATCTGCATTTATATTTTCACTATCATTAAGCATTGTAATGTTTGATGCTACAACTAAAGTTTGTTTTTTAGTAAAATCTGTTTCACTCTTTTTCTCATATGAAGCAACTTCTAAACAACGGGATCCATCTTTGTTACTTGATAAGTAAGAAGATCTTACTGCAAGTGAGTTATGCAAACGACATTGAACTCCTTGAGTAAACTTATAATCATCATTGATAGATTTATAAGAAACTAATTTAGTAGCATTAAGATCTCCTCCAAAAAATCCAAATGAATCTCCTGCAGAATAACTTACCATTACATTTTCTAAGATTGTTTTATTTCCAACACCAGCAAGTGTTAGACCATTGAAAGTTCCTGAACCTTTTACTTTTTTACCGGCAAATTCAATTCTTACAAATCTTAATATCCCTGAGTTTCCTGCAACATTATCACCACCATAAGTAGTTTTTGTAGGATCAAGATCTAAATTATAAGAACCAACATTTCCAAATTTATTAATCGGAGCATCGCCAAGAATCACAATACCTCCCCAGTCACCAGCTTTTTTCTGACTTCTGTTAGAAGTAAATACAATTGGGTCAGTCTCTAAACCGTCTGCAATAATTGATGCACCTTTTGTGACTACCAATGTTCCTTTTGTTTCGAAATCACCGATAATTAATGTTCCCGGCTCAATTGATAAAACAGCATTGTTAGTAATATAAACATTTCCCTGCAAAACATAAATGTTTTTCTTAAGCAGTTTTGTGTTTGTTGAAATGTTTCCAGCTAAAATTTGGTTGGCTTCACCGTATTCAACTTTGTTAGGCTTAAATTCGGTCCAGTTATTCAACCAATTGTTGTAGCCCATAATTCCTTTTTCTTGTTGAGCACTCATACTTGCAACTGTCAAAAGAACGCAGATAATTTGAGTAAATTTTTTCATGATAAGGGGGTATTAGGGTTAATAATAAATTTGGGTATGCGTAAATTATAAAAACTCATCCCGCGTTTTCCAAAAAAATCAGAATACATCGAGAACGAGCTGTTTTTAATACCCTTTTTAAAATGCTAAATGAAATTTAATCCATTTACGTA
Organism: Flavobacterium salmonis; assembly: GCF_903819435.1. Classification (GTDB taxonomy): domain Bacteria; phylum Bacteroidota; class Bacteroidia; order Flavobacteriales; family Flavobacteriaceae; genus Flavobacterium; species Flavobacterium chungangense. The sequence continues at coordinate 5,563 of NZ_CAIJDP010000065.1, forward strand.
AACATTTTAAAAAGGGTTTCAAAAATATTTAAAAAATTACATTTCGTTCAATTCGTTGAATTCATGTAAAGATTTCAATGTTCCTTCGTAAAATAAAATTGCTGCTATTAAATTTGCCTTGTCTGAATAAGGCATCATTTTTCTTTGAAAATCTACAGTAGTATCTAAAAATGCACTAGTTCCTAAAGCTTGATTTTCTAAAGATTTTTTGTGTTCATTATCGTCTGGTATACCTAAGTCTGCCATAGTAACACCAGGTTTGGTAACCAAAGCAATGTAAGGAAGTGTTTTTACTAAAACTTTAATACGCTCAATATACAACTCTAATAATTCTCCTTTTTGCATTCCACTCAATTCCTTTTGATCGTGATATTTACGAATAAGAGCTGTAGTACTAATGATACTGCGAGGAGCATTTTTAGCCTGGGCATTTATAGCCCCTGTAGTAAATAAAAAAAATGCACTTAAAAAAATAATTTTCCCTTTCATAGATTCTTATTAAAAGTTCGTTGTTGATGAAAACAAAAATATATAAATTAACTTAATCTGCAACTTTAATATTTTTTTTTTTAAAAAAAAGACTTAAAAAAAACTTAAAATCATGTTTTTATATCAGTAAAATATGCCCTTAACGTCTATTACTGTTTCATTATATCAAGGCCTTTTTATGTAAGATTTTTATTTGGATTTAGAAAAAAATGATGTTTGTATGTTGAACAAAATATCAAAAAAAAACATGATTTGATCTTGGATCTGAAAAAACTATTAACAAAAAATTCTTAATATCTCTTCGAAATAACATCAATGTTAACAAAACTTAAGAGAATAAAAATTAACAATTAAGTTAAAAACAAATTACACAACTAGAAATTAAATGAATAAATAAAGTTTAATTTATAATTTTTTTGACTCTCTCATTTTCTTATATCTTTGCTCTATGCAATTTTCAGAAATTTTAGGTCAGGATTATATCAAAAGCCACTTAATAAAAAGTGCTTCTTCAGGGAGAATTCCTCATGCACAACTCTTCATTGGGCCAGAAGGAAGTGGTACATTATCGACTGCTATTGCTTATGCCCAATACATTTTATGCAATAACAAAGGGAATGAAAATTCAAATGGGAATGATTCCTGCAATCTAAAATTTCAAAACATTTCTCATCCCGATTTACATTTTATCTATCCAACAGTAACAACTGAAGATGTTAAAACAAAACCCAAAAGTTTAGATTTCATTCAGGATTGGAGAAATTTTATTCAGGAAATGCCATATGGTGGCTTATTTGACTGGTATAAAATTTTGGGTGTACAAAACAAACAAGGTGAGATACGTGTAGAAGATGCTCAGGAAGTTTTAAAATCACTTTCGTTAAAATCATACGAAGGAGGATACAAAATCATGATTATCTGGATGGCCGATAAAATGAATATTGCAGCATCAAATAAACTTTTGAAACTGCTGGAAGAACCATCTGATAAGACCATTTTTATTCTCATTTCTGAAAATGAAGAAGATATAATACAAACCATTCGATCACGTTGTCAGGTAATTCACTTTAATGGCTTGCCTGAAAGAGTAATTTCTGAAGCGTTAATTTCTCAGGAAAATATAGATCAGAACTTAGCTAAAAAAATTGCACATCAGGCTCAGGGAAATTTCAATAAAGCTATTTCTATCTTAAAAGAAGATGATTCCGAATATCCTTTTGAGCAATGGTTTGTCAATTGGGTCCGTGCTGCGTTCAGAGCTAAAGGAAATGCTGCCGCTATTCAGGACTTAATTTCCTGGAGTGAAGAAATTGCAGCTTTAGGTCGTGAAAGCCAGAAAAAATTCATTCATTTTTGTATTGAAATGTTTCGTCAGGCTCTTTTATTGAATTATGAAGCTCCGGATTTAGTTTATATTGAACCAAAAGTGGACAAATTTAAACTGGAAAATTTTGCTCCTTTTGTAAACGGAAACAACATCCACGATATTTTCAAAGAACTTTCAGATGCGATGTATCACATTGAAAGAAACGGAAATTCAAAAATAATTTTAACTGATTTATCTATAAAACTGACTCGTTTAATTCATAAAAAATAATTTCCGTATGAATAATGTTGCATCCATTTTACTATTAGCCTTTTTAGCCTTAACTTTTTTACAATCAGGTTATGAGAAAATTTTTTACTGGAAAGATAATGTTAGCTGGCTCACAGAGCATTTTGCAAAAACAATATTAAAAAAACAAGTACCACTCGCCTTACTTCATCTTTTAGTTTTAGAATTAATTTCCGGTGTTCTATGCGTGGTTGGTGCTATACAATTGTTAACAAACAGTGGTCGGGAATTTGGTTTTTATGGAGCTATCTTTTCCTGTATTTGTTTATTAATGATGCTTTTCGGACAACGATTAGCAAAAGATTATGATGGTGCAAGAACTATTGTAATCTATTTTATTCCAGCCGTTATGGCTGTTTATTGGTTGAACTAAATCAACACAATTATTTTAAATTTTATATCAAAAAAATGAATCCAAAACATCCTTCAGAATCTTTGACAATATTAACCGACTTAGTTTTACCTAGCGAAACAAATCCTTTAAATAATCTTTTTGGAGGTGAATTATTAGCACGTATGGATCGTGCTGCCAGTATTGCCGCAAGAAGACATTCACGAAGGATTACTGTTACCGCATCTGTGAACCATGTAGCTTTTAATAGAGCAATTCCATTAGGAAGTGTTGTAACTGTTGAAGCTAAAGTGTCCAGATCATTCAAAAGTTCTATGGAAATTTTTATTGATGTCTGGGTAGAAGATCGAGAATCCGGACTTAGAACAAAAGCCAACGAAGCCATATATACTTTTGTCGCTGTTGATGATACCGGCAGACCTGTAGAAGTAGCACCAATTGAACCAGAAACAGAAATTGAAAAACAACGTTTTGATGCTGCATTACGTCGCAAGCAATTAAGTTTATTATTAGCAGGAAAAATAAAACCCGAAGATGCTACAGAATTGAAGGCTTTATTTATATCTTAAAAATCTTACTTTTTAAGGTGTCATATTTGATTGCTACTTCAAAAAAAAGAAGTATTTTTACAAAATTACAAGCCATATAAATATAAATCAGAAGGTTATTGATTTTCTGATAGTATGTTTGAAAGAGAAGAATTATAAAAATTTAGATGAAAGAAAAAGAAAAAAAAGAGATGAGTTCAGAGAAAGATGCCAAATTAAAAGCGCTACAACTTACGCTTGATAAATTAGATAAAACTTACGGAAAAGGAACCGTAATGAAAATGGGGGACAAAGCCATTGTAGAAGTTGAAACAATTTCTTCAGGTTCTCTGGGTGTTGATTTAGCACTTGGAGTAAATGGCTATCCAAAAGGAAGAATAATTGAAATATACGGTCCGGAATCTTCAGGTAAAACTACATTAACTCTACATGCGATTGCAGAAGCTCAAAAAGCTGGAGGAATTGCAGCTTTTATAGATGCTGAGCATGCTTTTGACAGAAATTATGCTGAAAAATTAGGTGTTGATATAGAAAACCTGATCATTTCTCAGCCAGATAATGGTGAACAAGCTTTAGAAATCGCAGAAAACCTTATTCGCTCAGGAGCAATTGATATAGTTGTAATTGACTCTGTTGCAGCCTTAACTCCAAAAAGTGAAATTGAAGGTGAAATGGGAGATTCTAAAATGGGTCTTCACGCACGTTTGATGTCTCAGGCTTTAAGAAAACTTACCGGGACTATCAGTAAGACAAACTGTACTGTATTCTTTATCAACCAATTGAGAGAAAAAATTGGTGTTATGTTTGGTAACCCTGAAACTACAACTGGTGGTAATGCATTGAAATTTTACGCTTCTGTTCGTTTAGATATTCGCCGTTCTTCACAAATAAAAGATGGAGAAAATGTGATTGGAAACAGAACGAAAGTTAAGATTGTAAAAAATAAAGTGGCTCCGCCTTTTAAGACTGCAGAATTCGACATCATGTATGGGGAAGGAGTTTCTAAAACAGGAGAAATTTTAGACTTAGCGGTAGAATTCGAAATAGTTAAAAAAGCGGGATCATGGTTTAGTTATGGAGAAACAAAATTAGGACAAGGACGCGATGCTGTTAAATCATTAATCAAAGACAATCCTGAATTAGCTGATGAATTAGAAGTAAAAATTAAAGCACATATTAAAGAATCTGCTAATGCTTAATCTTTAAAAATCTGCAAATTACATACTTTATAAAACCCGACAAATTTAACTTGTCGGGTTTTTTATTTAAAAGTAAAACTAAAGACGCAACCTTTTATAAATTTTACCATCTTATTAGTAACGTACAATTTCGAATGGTGTTTGTTAAAATACTTTCGAAACTTTTTAGAATAAATTGGGTTGGTTATTTCAATAAAAATCCGTTAGTTTTTTTGTTTTGGTTACTAGCGGGTTTTTATTATTTTGAAGATTTTTATCGATTTTTAATTTTTAATCATCTAAAAATCGGTCAATATTTGTAATCGAAAAAGAAAAACATTCCTAAAATTAAAAAGACATACGCTTTATTTCTTAGAAATAAATTTACAGATAAAATTTTTGAATATAAAAGGGGTTTTAATTCAAAAAGAAAACCCGACAGAAACTAAAAATTTTGTCGGGTTTATTAATTTATTTAAATTCTTCTTTCTTAAATTCAAGTAAACCTTTATAAATCAATTGTCTGGTCTGATCCCTCAGGTCTTTTCTATTGTCACTTGTTAAAGATTTTGTTTCGATAAAAGGAAGTATTTTGACTCTCATTTTTCCGGGACTTCCACTTAAAAAAGTATAAGAAAACCGTTCTTTATTATCGGCAAAAACAATTGGCACAATTGGAATTTGATGGTCTATTGCCAATCGAAAGGCTCCATCTTTAAACTCATCGAGTAAAATTGATTCATCGTCAGGAACTCCTCCCTCGGGAAAAATACAAATACTAAGTCCCTGATTCAATCTGTCCTGAGCTCTTTTGAAAACTTCATTTTTGCTTTTTGAAGAATTTCTATCGACTAAAATACAAGTTCTTTTATAGAAAAACCCAAATAAAGGTATCTTGGCCAACTCTTTTTTACCAACAAAAACAAATGGATTACGTACCACTGCCAACATCAGCATAATGTCTGTCATTGAAGTATGATTAGCAACAATCATATAGCTTTTTCCTTTTTCAAGCTTTTGAAGACGTTCAATTTTATAATAAAAACCCATCCCAAAAAGAATGAACTTTGCCCAAATACGAGCCATTTTAAAGAAATAGGGATAACCTTTTTCAGTTATAATTGAAGCCAACAAAAACGGCAGCATGATTAATATTGGAATCGCCATTACAATATAAAACCAAATACGCCAAATAATCCAAAAAACAATTTTAATTCCTTTCATAGCTTCAAATGTAAGAAAACCGATGTAAATTTAGATTTTAGACCATTAGATTTTTAGAATATTTAAATTTTTCTGAAAATAAAAGCTGAAATCTCAGAGAACTTTTAGAAAACTTTTTTAATTTTTGCAGAAGAAAAAAATAAACCTTGCATCCTTTGCAAAAAAGTTTGCGAACTTTGCAATTAGAAATAAGAACCAGAATGGCAAAAATACTTACCGGTGTTCAGAGTACCGGAACCCCACACTTAGGCAATTTATTGGGAGCAATTATTCCCGCAATCGAATTATCAAATAATCCGGCAAACGAATCTTATTTGTTTATAGCCGATTTACATTCGATTACTCAAATAAAAGACGGGAAAACATTAAGAGAAAACACCTATAGTACTGCAGCAGCATGGCTTGCATGTGGTTTAAACCCCGATAAAGTTACATTCTACAGACAATCTGATGTGGCGCAGACAGCTGAATTGACGTGGTATTTAAGTTGCTTTTTTCCATACCAGCGTTTGACTTTAGCACATTCATTTAAAGATAAATCTGATCGTTTAAGTGATGTCAATGCCGGGCTTTTTACCTACCCGATGTTAATGGCTGCAGATATTTTATTATATGATGCTGAATTTGTTCCAGTTGGAAAAGATCAAAAACAACATATAGAAATCACGCGTGATGTCGCTTCAAGCTTTAATCGTCAAATGGGAGAAACATTCGTACTTCCGGAAGCTATAATTCAGGAAGAAGGCAAATTGATTCCAGGAACTAATGGCGGGAAAATGAGTAAATCTGCAAATAATATTATCAATATTTTCCTTGATGATAAAGTTTTGCGTAAACAAATTATGAGTATCGAAACTGACAGTACTCCGCTTGAAGATCCTAAAAATCCAGATACCTGTAATGCGTTTGCTATTTATTCTTTATTGGCAAATGAAACTCAAATAGCCGAAATGAGAGCCAATTATCTTGGAGGAAATTATGGTTATGGTCATGCCAAACAAGCGCTGTTTGAATTGATTACCGAAAAATTTAAAACTGAAAGAGAAAAATACAATTACTACATAAACAACCTTGAGGAAGTAGATGCGCTTTTGAAAAAAGGTGCTGAAAAAGCTTCTGTTGTTGCTGATGGCGTTTTGGCCAGAGTTCGTGAAGTGCTCGGATTTGAAAAATAATTAAAATATTAAAACCCGGCAGGATTGTGAAAACTTGTTGGGTAATATTGAAAATTTTAACTCATTGGGTCAAATTTATTAAGCAAAATGCTGAAAAAAATATTTACAAAATACCTGTTTTTTCTCTTAATATTGCTTTTCGGATTTGGATTTATACTGGCTTATCTATTTGGATATGAGCAATCTTATGGAATAAATAAAACCGTGGGATGGGCATATGATATATCCAATCAGGTTTTCTTCACTTCATTAATTTTTACCCTTTCTCAAATTCTTTTTATCATTGGATATTTGATCATTTTCCTTATTCGGCGAAAGACTAACTATTATCTTTCTATTGTTCATTTCGAGATTATTATCCTCACATTAGTATTTTTAGAAAATTTTATAGTGAATGCAATTTTTTCTCTTCTCTCAATGATCCTATTTTTTACAAATGCTTTCAAGTCACATAAATAAATTATGATCTTTTAAAATCAAATCGCCTCAAACAACTTTCCTGGCAAAGGTCTAATAACGCCTTTTAGCTCCATATTCAATAACATCCCGGAAATTTTATAGATTGGAAATTCACAGTGAAGCGCAATTATATCCAACAATTCTTTTCCATTTTTAAGCAGGTAATCGTAAATTTTTTGCTCGTCTGATTCTAAATCTACAAACAATTGTTTTTGTACCGGTTTTGACTTGTTTTCGATATCCCAGTTGAGCATATAAACCAAATCGGCAGCATTAGTGAGTACATTTGCTTTTTGTGTTTTAATCAATTGATTACAGCCCTGACTATATTTATCTGTGACACGGCCAGGAACAGCAAAAACATCCCGATTGTAGTCATTGGCCAGATTTGCTGTGATAAGCGAACCACCCCTATCAGCAGACTCTATAACGATTGTTGCTTCGCTCATGCCTGCAACTATTCGATTGCGTCGTACAAAATTTTCTTTATCAGGATTGGTAGAACTCCAAAATTCGGTAATGAAACCGCCATTTTGTTCCATCTTTGTCATGTATTTTTTATGCGTTTTCGGGTAAATTTGATTTAATCCATGCGCCAGAACTCCAATAGTTTGTAACTCATTTTCCATCGCTAACTGATGTGCCACGATATCAACTCCATACGCAAAACCACTAACAATTATAGGATCAAGCGGAGCCAAATCTTCTATCAGTTTTTTACAGAATTCCGTTCCGTAAGAGGTTATTTGGCGTGTACCCACAATACTTATTATTCGTTTGTTTTCTAAATTGATATTTCCTGCCGAAAAAATTAAAACCGGGGCATCAATGCAATGCTTCAACCTTTCCGGATATTTATCGTCCTTAAAAAAAGAAGTTTGAATGTTATTTTCCTTAATAAATTCCAGTTCCTGATTCGCCTTTTCAAAAACAGATTTATCTTTTAAATTTTTTAGTAATGCTGATCCAACACCATCAATAGCTACAATTTTATTGGATTTTGTTTTGAAAATTTCTTCAGCGCTTCCAAAATTTGATAGTAATTTTTTAGCCATAATATCTCCTACACCTTCAACCCTGAGTAAGGCTAATAAATAAAATAAATCTTGTTCTGTCATGGCTTGTATAATTTTAGAAGGATGGATAATTTGAAAAACAGGTTTAGTTTTTCAAGATGGCAAATATATGAATTAGAAGTAAATTCTTTCAAAAATAAAATACAAATAAAAACAGTTACAAGAAGTTCCTGTAACTGTTATCATGATAATTTAGATTGATAATCTAGCAAACTTAAATGTTGCTAAACAGCAGTTATATAAATTTTAGACGGCTAAATATTCATTCAGAGTTTTCTTTTCTGTTACATTTAATTCATTAATTGCATTATCGATACTGATTAAAGCCTCTTTTTCCTTGTCTACTAATTGCCTTTTTAACTCTAGAAGATTAACTGTTTGACCATCAGATGACTTCAGATTTGAGGGATCAAAACCATTCGTATTTAATTGTTCTATGTTCAAATCAATTTCCTTAATTGAATTTAAAAAACTATTCGTTAACTCATCTCTTTTTATTAAAAGATTATTTCGTTGGCATTGAAAATTTCCTGAAATTGCAGTAGCAAAATCTTTTTTTTGTTCCCCTATCAAATCTTGGCTGTAATTCTTCAATTCTTCAGTTTCTTTTTCCATTTGTTTGGTTTCTGCCTTCACATTTTTTATGGTTATGCTAGGTAAATTCATTTTAATATCCTGTCTTACCATCTTAAACTCAGGAATAGCGGTAATAAATTCAGTTATTGCCATTTTAAATTTTGGTAAATTTGTTTTTATTTCGACCGTTCTTGTGTGAACTTCTGGAACCTCAGTCAAAATATCTTTCCAAATAGTTGTACACTTTGGAACCCCTTTAGTTTTACCGCCAAATGGGAGGTGTATCCACGTGTCTTTACAATGGATTTGAGGATATTGCCCTGTTTTTTTTAAAACCATTTTTGTATAAACCTCATCGAATTTTATAGATTTCATTTCCATTGTAATTTGAGGTATTCCAAAAGATATTTTCTTGTCTTTCATTGTAATTGAAACTAAATCTAGGGCAAAATGCTGTTCTTTCATTTCAACTACAAAATCAGTTTGAATTGATTGTTCTGCGATATTAGGACTTGGTGCATCATCCTTAATATCTTCAGCTTTTTTTTCAACATCTTTGTACTTAGATTCATATTTAAGTTTAATTGCATCTAATTCAACTTGGTTTCCTTCGCATTGGCTAAATGAAAATTCTGTATTTATTAATGAAAAAAATGTCATTAATGCTGCTAAGTAAGTAATTTTTGTTTTCATAATTTTCTATAATTTTGGTTCGCCTACTCTAATTCCCCTTTTCGGCTAACTGGTTGATTATTAAATCAAAATTCCAAATTACAGCGCACAAAAAAATCCCTACAAATGGGGATTATTTGGAAAAAACTATTTTGATTTAATTTACAAATGGAAAGCTGAGTAAAAATAAAACTCAAAAATCATACTTGCGTTCTACTGCAAAACGTATTAAGTCTGTTTTGCCATAGAGATTCATTTTTTTGAGGATGTTTTTGCGGTGGGTATCAACAGTGCTTTTACTGATAAAAAGTAGATCGGCAATTTCGTTAGATGTTTTTCCTTCACCAATAAGTCTAAGGATTTCTTTCTCACGATTGCTTAAAAGGATGTTTTGTTTAGTTAATTCATCTTTTACAATAATAGCGTCGTCAAAAAAAGTTTCGTTGCTTAAAATAGCTCTAATAGCTTCAATCAATTTCTTGAGCGGGGAGTTTTTCATAATATACCCTGATGCCCCTGCTTCTTTCATTTGCTGAATAGCTTCAGACTGGTCAAACATACTAAAAGCGATGACCTTAATCTCGGGAAATTCTTTCTTAATAATTTTGGTAGCAGAAATTCCATCACATTTTGGCATTCGAATGTCTGTAATAACAACCTGTGGTCTTTTTTTTCGAACCAATTGTATTAGCTCATCCCCATCATTGGCTTCTCCTACAACGGTAATGTCACCTTCAAATTCCAAAGAAAGTTTGATACCGTCAATAAGAGACTGATGGTCTTCGGCAATGATTATTGTGATCATAATGGTAAGTCTATAATGATGGATGTTCCTTTGGTCAAAATTGAATCTATCGTAAATGTCCCGCCCATTTGTTCTACTTTTTTCTCCATATTTTTGAGACCAATTCCCGATTTACTCACAATGATTTTCGGATCAAAACCTTTACCGTTATCTTCTATAATAATATTAATTTCAGCAGGTGCCCCCTGAGTTAAATAGATATTAACTTCGGTTGCTTCAGAATGTTTTATGATGTTAGTGCACAGTTCCTGAATCATTCGGAATAAAGTAACTTCTATAGTATTTTCTAATCTTTCTGTTAGACCAAACGGAATAACATTAATTTTTAAATGTTCTAAAACACTCATTTTATCCGCCATTTTATTAACCGCAACCAACAATCCCTCACTACCAATAACACCCAGATTTTTAAGGTGTGCAATATTGCGTACTTTTTGATATGCTTCTTCTAATAAAGCATCAGTTTTATCGTAAAGCTTATTTTCTTGTTGATTTGTAGTCGCATTTTGATGTTTCAGATTTTGAAAATTTAGTTTTAATGTGGCCAGCATACTCCCCAAATTATCATGTAATTCGTTAGCTATATTTTGACGTTCCTTTTCCTGGCTTTCAAGCATTAAATCAATTTCATTAAGCTCTTGATCTTTAAGCATTTTTTCGATTTTTTGTATCCCGATTAGTTTTTCCTGTTCAGCAATTTTTTTCTTTTTAGTAATGTTTTTATATCCTAAAACACTTACTACCAATACAATAATCAATATGCTTAAAATCAGATATAAAATAATATTATTTATTTTAATGTTTGTTTTTAATTCAAGATTTTCGAGTTCTTTTTCCTGAGTTTTGTATTTGGTATCAAAATTATTGATGGCAATATTTTGCTGTTCCGTATTTAGAGAGTCGTGATATTTATTTGCAATTTCTAGATGGAGCAATGCCTTATCCATGTTTTTAGCATCTTTGTAATTTAAGTAAAGGAAATTATTGATGTTCTCTTTATTAACCTTCTTGTACTCAATTAGTTTTATTTTATCAGCCTGATGTAATAAAGCAATTGCCTTATCATATTGACGAAGCTGTGAATAGTTAGAAGCCTGATTCATCAAATTATAACAGATGTAGTTTGAATTTGGTGTTTTTTCCTGATGCAAAAGCAAATTATCTTTATGGAGATAATACAAACTGGAATCTGGTTTATATAATACATCACTAAAAAGAACTGCAAGATTATTATAGATTTTACTTTCCAGTTTTTTATCCTTGACGATTTTGTTTAAAGCTATTGCCTTTCTAAAATAAAGCAAACTTTCCTCAGCTTCTTTTTTATTTATTTTTAAAGAAGCTATTTGAACATATCCCTTAAGAATTTTAGCATCATTGTTTGTTGCTACGGCATAATCCATATATTCTTTGAGATAGAACTGGTGCTTTTGTGTATTGTCTTTGTAACTAACTAATAATGAAGCAATATTGAGATTAATTTCCATTGCTTTCTCTACAACTTTGGCTTTTAAATATTGCTTTTTAGCTGTTAAATAATTTTCAATCGCTTTTACATCGTTGTTTTCTTTACTATAACTTTTTGCTGTCAGAAAATAATAATACCCCAAATCTTCCGGTAAAAAAGCAGTTGTGTTTATTAGAGAAAGTTGTTTTAGTGCCTCTTTTGATTTCCCTTTTTCAATATTCTTATCGATCGTACTGAGGACTTTATTTTGCCCAAAACAAATGCTCACCATACAAAGTAAAATGAGCAGAAAACTAATGGTTTTATGTAATCTTTTTTTATACACTTTCACGAATTGTTCCTCTTCCTGTAGTGTCTGGAATAAATGGACCACTATATTTATCCGTATATATTCTTTGAGGAGTTCTCGTTAATTCATTATTTTGATGATGAAAAGCAACTTTAATTTGTTTAGTAAAATCAATTTCTAAAATTCCGTTTTTTTCAGTTTCATTCAAATCAATTATAAACGATACAAAATCACCGCCATCCCCTGTAAAATCTTTTCCTAAAAAATCTTTAAAATGAATTACAATTTTATTTCCTTCCTCATCCGAAATATTATAGATTTTGTATATTCCATACATATTATTCCTTGCCGGTTCAGGTAATGCTACTGCTATAACTGCTTTTTTACCTTCTAAAAGAATACCTTTTACATCATAATTTTTCATAATTTTATTTTATTGGTTTGTAATATTCAAATCTATGGATTTATGAAAGAAAAAGAATACCTACAAATGGGTATTTATTAGAATATCATTAAATTAGATTTAATAATCATACGTTCAAAAGTAACTCAAAAATAAATTTTTAAAGATATTTTATAATATTATAAAAACAAAAAAAATACTTAATCCTTTAAAAATCAAATACATACAGATTGTTAATAAAAATTGTGAATAAAATTTTGATAACTATATTGGAGTTATAACTTTGTTACTATGAAAATCGAAACTTACATCGCGCAGTTATTATATCGTTATCAGTGTGTAACGGTTCCAGGATTCGGAGCTTTTTTAACCGAAATTCAGTCGGCACAGCTTAATGAAAGCACAAATTCGTTTTTTCCACCGAAGAAAATGGTCTCTTTTAACAGTCAAATCAAAAACAATGATGGTTTACTGGCAAATCATATAGCTAATTCAGAAAAAACATCTTATGGTTTTGCTGTTAGTGCCATTGCTTTTGAAATTTTAAATTGGAAAAAAACCTTAGAAGAGGATGGAATTTTACATTTAAAAAATATTGGTGAAATTCGTCTCAATAGTGATAACAACTTCGTTTTCAGTCCAAACCAAGAAAATAATTATTTAACAAGTTCATTTGGATTGAGCCCTTTTGTTTCACCTTTGGTAAAAAGAGAAAATTTCGAGAAAGAAATTCAAAGAATCGAGAAAAAAGAACCTGCAACTCTATACGCAGACGAAGAAAGAAAATCTTCAAATTCGTATTTAAAATATGCGGCCATATTTGTGTTGGGTCTTGGAATTACAGGAAGTATTGGCTATCCGCTGTATGAACAAGAAATTGCAACACAAACCCTAGTTGTTGAAAGTACTGTTCAGAAAAAGGTGCAGAACAAAATTCAGGAAGCTACCTTTATGATTCAAAATCCTTTACCTGCAGTAACGCTATCTATAGATACTTCAAAAACAGAAGCAGTAGATAAAACAATGCCATATCACATTATTGCAGGGGCTTTTAGAAGTGAGCAAAACGCTAAAAAAGCATATAACCAATTAATAAAAAATGGCTACGAAGCCAGAATGCTTGGCGAAAATAAACACGGATTATTCCCTGTGTTATATGGAAGTTACGCTACCATGTCTGAAGCTGAAAAAGCACAAAGAGAAATTCGTAAAGCTGAAAATCCTGACGCCTGGATTTTAATCGAAAATTTATAAAGCTTAGAGAGAAAAATTCATTTGTTTTATTATTCACTTTAGAACTACAAAGATTATGAAGTTTACCATTAGACTATTTATTATTATATGCCTTCTTATGACGTCACAATCTTTTTTTGCACAGGAGACCAGCGTTCCTTCAGAAAAAGCGATTCAGGAGGCTAAAACAGCGGAAGAGCATCAAAATAAAATAAATAAAGAGCAGAAAAAAATTGAGAAGCATCAGCGGGAGGTTAATAGCGCAGAAAAATCTATTAAGAAAACACAAAAGAAAATAGAAAAACAAAAAGCTGCAAATCAAAAAACTGACAGTCAAATTGCAAGCAGCAAAAATTCTGAAGAAGAAATTCAGAAATTAAAAATAAAGTCAACTAAGCAAAAACTTGAAATTGATAAACTGGAGCTCAAACTATTACAACAGAAAAAAGAATTAGACGAAATTAGAGCCTCTTTTTAATATATAAAAAATCCTATTCTGAACGAATAGGATTTTTTGTTTAACGTGGAACAATTTCAGCGTCCTGAGAAAGAATTATTTTTTTGTTTTGGTAAATAGTCAATCCTGCCGGAGCAGTGCCATTTTCTCGTAGAGGTGATATATGACATTCGTAAATATATTGTCCTTTTTTAAATTCAAATCGATGATTTCCACCATTTCCATCCAAAATCACTTTTCCTTTAGAAATCACCAGATCAGGTTCTTCAGTCATTTTCTTTTTCAAAGACCAGGAAGCATAACGATAGTTATTATTTCCTAAATCATCTATTCTAATCCTGAATTTACTAGTTTCTAATATACATTCAGGCACTTTAAACTTAGCTATTGAAGTATGTAATTTCGTTTTCTCTTTAGCGATTATATTATTTTTAAGATCCTTTTCGAATTTGGACTGATAATTTATCGAAATCAGGCGACCGTCAGTATCAATCCATATTGTACCCTGATTGAGCATAATACCTCTCCAGCCCATTTCTGACCAGTCTTTAGCAGGATCCGATTTTATGATTTCATTCTTCAAAGTAGCATCAAAAATTTCAGAATATCGTTTTACAAACTCTTCTTTACTTTTAATTTCCGGAATTGGATATTCTCTTTTGAACGGATACGAAATCATAGCAGCAAGAGCTTGCTTTTTATCATTTTTTACATTCGAAATAAAGGTTTTAATAAACTTTTGATATTCCGGTTTCAAATCCTGGCTTTTAACTAAATTAATTGTAAGTACTGATAGAAACAGGCATATAATTTTTATCTTTTTCATAATCTGTATTGTCTATGTTTTACGTGGAACATTAATTTTAAAGATACTTAATTAATACTGGCTTTAAACATTTTTAACTCATCCCAGGTGAATTCATCACCGTGTTTTTCTTTTAATCCGTTAAGAGATTCCTCCTGATAAAATTCGAAAGCATCTCGCAGTGCCAATATCTTATCATAGGGTAAAACATCCGAGATTTCGATTTTTTTTGCCTGAATCAATTTAACTAAATGCATTTCAATAGTCTGTATCGTAAGTTTTCGAAGTCGGGCAATATCAGCAATTGAATTTTTCTCAATCCACAAATCATATGTCTCTTCAACGGTGGTTTTCTTAATTGCTTTTGGCTCGTTCTTATCTAATTTTTTCGAGGTATAGCGTACAATTGGCTCATCTAACTTGAAAATATCGGTATTGCTCATTTTAAACTCGTCACGAATTTTCGAAATCTTATCTGATTTGTAATTTTTAATCGTTGAGGACGTTAATTTTTCCTTACAAATGGTTTCACCCGCAACAACTATTTCGATCAATAATTTGGCCTTCATTAAGCGTAAAACAGTCTTTGTTTGCAGATCGTCCAATAAAGCTAATTCTTCATAAAATTCTTTTACTTTTTTGAATTTCTGAATTTCGGCCATTTTCTGCAGAAGATCTGTAACCAGTTTATCCATCGGTTTAAAAAAATACTCATAGGCAGCCACTACCCTTTCCTGGACGAAAAATAAATCAACAGTTTCTTTACTAAAAATTTTATTGAGCTGATGCACAAACTTTTGCGAAGGATCTATTAGCAATTCAATTGTTTCAAGACGCTTATGTGCCCAAACAGAATGTTTTGATTTTTCGGAATTAGCAGCATTTTCGTTGTAACTAAATCTGTGATTGCGCCATTCCTGAGCTAAATCTATCCAGTTAAAACTGTTAATCAAATAGTTATGAATAAAATTTTTGGTTTCAAAATGCAAATGTTTTTCCAGAACGTCTTCGGTTGCTTTATTCAAAGCATAATCCATTACCTCCTGATCGTTTGAAATACCATTCATTTGAAGCGGAGAAAGCAAAATAAGCCCTTTTAAGGAAGTTAAACGTGATAATGCAACATACGCTTGTCCTGGCAAAAAAACTTGCGATACATCAAGCGCAGCTTTCTCAAAAGTTAGACCCTGACTTTTATGTACTGTAATTGCCCACGCCAATTTTAGCGGATAATGCGCAAAAGTCCCTAAAACCTCCTCTTCTATTTCTTTCGTAAGCTCATTTATCTTATACCGGATGTTTTTCCACTCGTATTTTTCAACCTCAATCGTTTTGTTCTCTTCCGGAAAATGCACAAAGATTTCTTCTGGTGAAAGTGATTTTACAACACCCATTTTTCCGTTAAAATACCTTTTATCAAAAGATAAATCGTTTTTAACAAACATCACCTGTGCTCCTACCTTTAGTTTCAGATTTTCTTCAACCGGAAATATTTTTTCGGGAAAATCGCCAACAATAAAAGGCTGATAGGTATATTCATTTCCTGCCAAATCACCAATTGCCTGTTCATTGATCGAATCAGCCTTTGCATTGTGTGTTGTGAGCGTAATATAGCCGGGATTATTTTTCAAATCAAAATCAGGTTTAACATATTCGTTTAAAATCTGAATATCCTGAGGCGTAATCTGATTGTTTCGAAGATTGTTCAAAACCGAGATAAAAGAATCATCAGTCTGTCGATAAATCTTAGATAATTCAATGTAAAGCGGTGGATTTTGCTGAATTACATGCGAATGAAAAAAGAATTTTCCTTTGTAATAATTGCGTAAAGTTCGCCATTCTTCATCCCGAATGACTGGCGGTAATTGCAGTAAATCTCCAATAAAAAGTACCTGAACACCACCAAAAGCCTGAGAATTTTTGCGAACCGTCTGCATCATAAAATCTATGGCGTCCAGCAAATCAGAACGTAACATACTTACTTCATCAATAATCAGCAATTCCATGTTACGGATCACATTACGTTTTACATTATTCATTTTGAAATGCCTTCGTAAAGTTTCCTTATTTTCAAATTTTACAGTCTCAGTGAATTGGGAATTGTCATCATACGAAGGAATAAAAGCCGAAAATGGCAATTGAAACATCGAATGAATGGTTACTCCGCCAGCATTCAAGGCGGCGATTCCTGTTGGTGCCACAACCACCGTATTTTTATGTGTAGTAGCGATAATTTCACGTAAAAGTGTAGTCTTTCCTGTTCCGGCTTTGCCTGTCAGGAATATCGATTTTTGCGTTTGATTGATAAATTGTAAAGTATAAGCAGCTGCTTCTGAAACGTTTTGCATTGGGCGTATATTGAAGACTAAAAGTATCGCATTTTTATAAAATAAAAAAACCTAAATCTGTTAATTAGATTTAGGTTTTAGAATAGTTAGTTATTTTAGTTGTTATTTCTTTGCCTCTTCTTTAGTTGGAGCTTTTTCATCTGTTTTTGGCTCCGCTTTGTATTTATCGTTCAAAGCTTTAATAATTTCTTTTGTAATGTCGTATTTATCTTGTGCATATAAAACAGTTGCAGCATCACCTGTACCGTAGATATAGGAATATCCGTTTTTCTTTCCGTAATCTTTAATGAATTTTTTCACACCGCTTACAAGAGAATCCATTTCAACTCCGCTTTCTTGTTGCAATTGCTGCGCTAATTGTTGTTGAGCATAACCCAATTGTTGTTCTCTTTTTTGTAATTCAGCACCTCTTTGTTGTGCCCAGGCCTGACCGTTTGCCTGTGCCTGACTTTGAAAATTAGCAGCATCTTGTTTGAAACGATTTATCTCAGCTTGAAGTTGTCTTCCTTTTTCTTCTGATTGTGCTTTGTATTTTGCTTCAAGGTCTTTTGCTTCAGTGTACTCTTTCATTAAAACCGAAGTATCTACGTAAGCTGTTTTTACTTCCTTTACTTCAGCCGCTTTCTCACATGAAACAACTAAAACCGAAAGCGCGATAATTACTAATGCTTTTTTCATTTTCTGAATTTTCTATTTTTTATGTATGAAAGACAAAAATATAAAAAAATAAATAGCATCGACATAAAGTTCAAAAAATGCTATAATTTTATCATATTAGTTTTATTTATGGACAAAAAATCAACGATAAGATATCACTATTAAAAGTGGCTTTCATATCTTTTATTAGAGCTGTTTTCTTAAAAAAGACAACACAAACCCTCGTTTTACTTAAAAACATGCCGTAAATAAGCTTATTTTACGTTTTAGCTGTTTTTTAAGACATAAATGTGCGATGAATACTCTTTTGTTGAAGACGCTTTTAAATTTGATCGTAAACCGATAAAAAAAGCACGAATAAAATTCATTTTTCCGGTTTTATATTTTTCGGACAAAAGACTCACATAAAAAGAATCAAATTTCATCGGAAGAACTTTTTCCAATTTCATGTCTACTTTTTCGAACAGCGATTTTATTGCTTTTTTCGAGAAATGCCAAAAATGAATCGGTACATCAAAAGCTGCCCAAAATTCTCCGTAATGTTTTGCATCGAAAGATTTGAAATTTGGAACCGCAACAATTAATGTTCCAGTTGGCTTTAATAAACGCTTCAATTCCTGGATTTGTAATTCTAAATTTGGAACGTGTTCCAAAACGTGCCACATTGTAATTACGTCAAAAAAATTATTTTCCAATTCGCTGATTTGCTCCACAAATGAAATTCCTTTTTTCTTTGCAATTTCTTTTGCTCTTTCGCTTGGTTCTACTCCAAAAGTTTCCCAACCGTCATTTTTTGCCGTTAATAAAAAATCTCCGGTTCCGGCACCAATGTCTAAAATTTTCCCTTTTTGAGTTTGTTCTGAATTGATCAGATTCAGTTTGTTTTTTAAAGCAATATTTTTTACAAAATGATACGCTTTTTCAAAAACGGAACGTTTATTATCTGTGTGCGAGATATAATCTTCGCTTTCGTAATATCTTCCAAGATTTTCTAAATCCGGTTGGGGAGATGTAATTAGCATATCTAGATTTTCATCATAATACAAATCGAAAATTTCTTTTGAAACTGAATGGTCTTTTACAGTCAGAAAATGTTTTTTGTTTAAAACGTCCATTTTTAAATTATAGGTATTTTGGTTTAATTTCATAGTAAACCCTAAAAGTGGAATTTTTACTTTTAGGGTTTGTCTCTTTTAATATTTATATTTTGAATTCAGCCCTTCCAATTAATTTTAACAGCTGATAATTTTTCATTTTCAATTCGTATTTCCGGGATAATTGTAAAACCATTTTTGAGATAAAACTGCATTGGAGATTTATAAAAAGACTCGTTTTGTTTAACTTCTTTTTCGCCATCACTTGCCCATCCATTCAAGCTATTATTTTTGCTTTTAATTAAATTAATCAAAAGAGAACCGTTTCCTTTCCCCTGAAATTTATGATTCAAAATTAATCTAAACCAATCTTCATTTTCTCTTAAAAAAGTATAAGCCCAACCATTGATTTTGTTTTCATCATCAAGCAGCAAATAATGTTTTGTATTTAAAAGTCCGTTTAAATAAATATCAAATTCTTCGGCTGTTTTATATATCAATCTTACTGATATTCTACATTCCAAATCTCTCGTAAAACTTCTTTTTCCTCAAAAGATAAAATTTCTTTTTCAACTATTTTAATAAATTTTGAGAATACGTTTCACGTGGAACAATTTTTAAATTTGTTTCAGGTTTCAAGTTTCAAATTGCAACAAAAGTTGAAACCTAAAAAAAAATTATCTACCCATATAAATCAAAAGCACAGAAATATCACTCGGAGAAACTCCGCTGATTCTTGATGCCTGTGAAATTGTTACAGGACGAATTTTACCTAATTTTTGTTTCGCTTCAATAGACATTGATTTAATCTTATTATAATCAAAATTCTCAGGGATTTTTACTTCCTCGAGTCTAGTCAATTTATCTGCGTTATTTCTTTCCTTTTCGATATATCCGGAATATTTAACCTGGATTTCTGCCTGCTCCAAAATTTCCTGATCAAGATCATTTTCTTCAGCGTAAGCTTTCACTTTTTCAAATTTCATCATATCCTCCAAATCTAATTGCGGACGTGAAAAAACTTTAAACATTTTATCACCCTGAGAAATTGGTGCACTTTCTTTCGCTTCCAAAATCGGATTCGTTTCTGCAACCGAAACACTAGTTTCTTTAAAAAACTGAACCATTTTTTCAGACTCGTTTAATTTACGTTCCATTCTACGCAAACGAGCTTCAGAAGCTAAACCAATTTCATATGACATTGGGGTCAATCTGAAATCGGCATTATCTTGTCGCAACAATGTTCTGTATTCTGCTCTTGACGTAAACATACGATAAGGTTCTTCTGTTCCTTTCGTAATTAAGTCGTCAATCAAAACTCCAATATAAGCTTCATCACGTTTCAAAATTAAAGGCGCTTTTTCGTGCACTTTTAAATGTGCATTTATTCCTGCCATTAAACCTTGAGATGCTGCTTCTTCATATCCTGTTGTTCCGTTTATTTGTCCGGCAAAATATAACCCTTCAACTAACTTTGTTTCTAAAGTATGTTTCAACTGTGTCGGTGGAAAATAATCATATTCGATTGCATAGCCCGGGCGAAGAAATTTTACATTCTTAAAACCAGCAACAGAACGCAACGCTTTAAATTGAATATCTTCGGGAAGCGAAGTTGAAAATCCATTAACGTAAACCTCACAAGTTTTCCATCCTTCCGGTTCAACAAATAATTGATGTCTTTCTTTATCTGCAAAACGATTTATCTTATCCTCAATCGAAGGACAATATCTCGGACCGATACTTTTTATTCTTCCGTTGAACATTGGCGAACGATCAAAACCTGATCTCAAAATATCATGCACATCCAAAGAAGTATACGTCATGTGACACGATCTTTGTTCGGTCAATGGAAAGGTTAAATCAGAATACGAAAATTTATCCGGTTTCGCATCTCCTTTTTCTTCGTTCATTTTAGAATAATCCAAAGAACGTCCATCGACTCTCGGCGGCGTTCCTGTTTTCATTCTTCCAGATTCAAAACCTACTGCAACCAAATCTTCGGTAATACCAAAAGCGGCACTTTCGCCCGCTCTTCCTCCACCGAATTGTTTGTCTCCGATATGAATCAATCCATTCAAAAAAGTTCCGTTTGTCAGGACAACAGATTTCGAACGAATCTCAACTCCAAGCGAAGTTCTGATTCCTTTTATCTTTCCGTTCTCGATAATCAAACCTTTTACCATCTCTTGGTAGAAATCCAAATTTGGAGTTCCCTCCAACATCATTCTCCATTCTTCAGCAAAACGCATTCGATCACTTTGAACTCTTGGCGACCACATTGCTGGTCCTTTCGATTTATTTAACATCTTAAACTGAATTGCTGTTCTGTCTGAAACAATTCCGGAGTAACCTCCAAGCGCATCAATCTCACGAACGATCTGTCCTTTTGCAATTCCTCCCATCGCTGGGTTACAAGACATCTGTGCAATGTTCTGCAAACTCATTGTAACCAATAAAGTTTTTGACCCCAAATTTGCAGCCGCAGCTGCAGCTTCAGATCCTGCATGGCCAGCACCGACCACAATAACATCGTATTCTTCTAAAAACATTTTGTTTTATTATTCTCTGGAAACCGGTTAAGTCAGTTCTCAGAATTAACATTCTTTATTTTTGATTCAGGTTTCAAAATTACCCCTGAATTATGTTCGACGTGAAACATATATTTTATTTCCATTATTCATCTTTCATGTTTCCGGTAAACCTAAGACATGTTCCACGTGAAACATTTTTATTATTTTCTGATTTACTAGATTCGAATTTAAACTGTTTTACGTCGAACAATTAACTAATTAAACCTTAAACTTAAAACAAAGATTTTCATGTTCCACGTGGAACGAATTCAATAAAAACCTAAAACTTAAAAAACGTTCCACGTGGAACGTTTATTTGTTTATATAAAATTTAGAACAATGTTTCACGTGGAACATAAATTTTAAACTTTAAAAAAAGATATTTAAGTTAAAGTTTCACGTGGAACATCGCTATTTTTTCATCTTCTTTGGAACGCATTAACTCTGCATCCTTTTCTGTTTTATCTTTATATCCGCAGTAATGTAATATACCGTGAGCTAAAACTCGTTTTAATTCTTCATCAAAAGAAACATTGAAATCGTTTGCATTATCTTCTACTCTTTCAACAGAAACAAAAATATCACCGTTTAATTCGTTTCCAACTGTATAATCAAAACTGATGATATCTGTTAATGTATCGTGATCCAGATATTCAACATTAATCTTGTGAAGATATTCATCATCACAAAAAATGTAATTTATCTCTCCTTCGTTTTTCTTTTCAGAAACAATTACAGCGCTCAACCAATCAGTAAAGACTTCTTCGTTTTCTAAATTAAAATCTGTTTCGTAATTAAAATTGATCATTTGGTATTAAAATATTCTTGAACCTTTTGGTTAAAATTTGAGCGCAAAGGTAGCGATTGTCTATTTAAAATCTCTACACTATTTAAATAATCCAATAATGAGCTTGGCAACGCATTACTTCTATTAGTAAATTCAGCCTTATTTGTTTCTGATTGACGCTTCGTATCCTGACCTTGTTGCTGAACTGCATTATTTAATTTTAATAATTCTTGTTGGATATTTAAGATTCTTTGCAAGTTCTCATTCTTAAATCCTTTATTCAAAAGTTGCTTTTCAGATTGTTTCATTTGTTCAATAACAGATCTTCCCTGAGAATCTAATCCTTTTCTAGCTAACTCTTTTTGCAACTCTTCACGAAGTTTTACCTGCTCTTTGTAAATCTCCATTATTTTTTCAGCGTCCCCTTCTCCATCATCACCCTCTTTTCCTTCTTTTTCTCCTTTACCACTTTTACCCTCTTTTCCAGAAGAGCCATTATTACCACTATTTCCCTGACCTTCTTTTCCATCTTTTCCCTGACCACTTTTTCCTTGTCCTGGTTTTTGACCTTGACCTTGTCCTGGTTTATCTCCTGGTTTATCACCCGGTTTCATTCCGTCTTTCATTTTATCGGCAAGACCTTTTTGCTTTTGAATAATATCCGGCAATTGCATTCCTTGTCCGTCTCCTGGTTTTGGTTTTCCTGCGCCCGGTTTAGACATAGACATCTGCATGTTATTTAATAAATCACTCAAAAAGTCAGCTAACTTATTGGCAGAGGAAACTGCATATTGTTGGTGCGAAACTCCTTTTGGAACCTGAACGTCTGTCAAAGATTCGATCGCTTTGTCTATATTATATTGTACATTTCCAATTTCCTTAGTTACATCTTCTGCTACTTTTGGGTTACGTAAAGACAAAGCAAACAAACTATCATCGACATGTTTAAACTGTTGTTTTAAATTCTGTTGTACTTTAATGTTCTTCGTATATATAGAAGAACCCAATTTCATAGACTTAAATTGTTTCATTACATTTTCCTGTGATAAGGAATAAGCCAGCAAATTATCCAGAATCTGGCGAAGCATTGCAACATCTTCTTCAAGCTGTTCTTGTTCTCCACCTTCCATACTGGAGTCCATTTGTTGTGCCATACTCTTCATTTTCTTTGCTGCACTTTTCTGTTTTGGTTTAGCCGAAGATGATTTTTTTTTGTTCAATTCTTCTGATGCTTTCTGCAAATCATCTTTCACATCTTTTTCTTTTGATACATCAGAAGGAATATCAAGAGGAGATTTTAATGTTTTATTTTCTTCTTTTAAGTCTTTTAAATCTTCCTGAATTTTATCAAATGCTTTATTGATTTCTTCCTGCTTCTCAGATGTGTTTTCTTTATCTTTATTAGAAAGCTGTTCTTGTTTTTCTGCAAGCTTATCTAATTTTTCTGCAACTTGTCCTGCTTTCTTTTCTACGTAAAATCTTTTGGTTAATTCAACTAATTGTTCTAAATTTCTAGATTGATTTTTACTGATTTGTTTGAACTTTTCCATTTTATCAAACAGTTCTTCGCTGTTTAATTTATCATTTAGGTTCTTCAATTCATCCAATAATTTCTGATTTTTCTCTAAATCTTTATCTGCATCCTCTAAACGCTTTTGTAAATCTTCTGAAGTTTTGTCCTTTTTATCGTCTTTGAATTTATCTAAATCCTTATTCATTTTTTCAGCAAATTGTTTCATCATTTCGTCTTGTTGTTTTTGACGTTTAATAAAATCATTAATTTTTTGCTGATCTTTAAATTCTAAATTATCTTTTTCTTTTCCTGTATTCTGGATTTTATCCATTTCGGAAATTTGCTTAGTTTGATTTTTTAATGATTTAGATAAACTATTAATGTTTTGATTTTGCTGTTGCAATTCCAGATCGTGAATTTCATCTGTAGTAGATACTCTGTCTGAAAAAACAGAAGACTTTGTACTCTTAAAATGATGTGGTGCATCGTTATCAAAAACTTCAAAATAGTATTCATAAGATACTCCTTCTTCAACTGTCAAGTTGCTTGGAAAAGAAAAAACGAACTGATCAAATACAGCTTGCTTTACCGGAATAGTTCCACGCTTTGCTGTTTGAGGTTTGTTACGTTCGTAGTAAACTATCTGCAATTTTGATAATCCGTAATCATCTCCAAGTCTTCCTAAAACATAATTCTTATCCAGCTTTAAACTATCCGGCGCAGGAGAAACAGTAATTGTTGGGTGCTGATCCTTGATAACTGACAAGTGATAATCTAATTTCTCATAGTTTTTAACCTTATTATTAGAAGTAAGAATTTGATATTCTGTGTTTTGACCAATATTTTTACTTAATTTAAACTCATTTTCAGCCTTGTTAAACTTAAAAGTTGCGTTTTCATCCTTCCAAACAATCTCCTGAGTCGACTGTGTATTCATTTTCCAGGTTACCAAAGTACCTTCAGGAACGATAGCATTTCCGGTTCCCTGAATGGTTTCTGATTTCTTTTTTAAGTAAGATGGAAAATTCAGAACCATTTCGAAGTTGGCGATTGATGGAACTGTGATTACTTTTAATTCGTATTCTTCAGATGAAACTGAATTTCCTTCAAAAGAAAAAGAAACATTGTCAACTGGTTTTTCAAACTTGAATTCAAACTTTCCTGGCTGAGAAGATTCCATAAAATAACTTTCATCACCAATATGAATCATCACATTTTCGGGAACGATGTTTCCAACAGATTCCATTTTTACAACAAAATCTTTGTTCTGTTCTGTTTGCAAATTTTGATTTAGCACCACAAATTTGAAAAGCGCCGGAGGTAAAAATGTAGCATTAAAATGCACTACTCTATTTAAACTTTGAGAAATAATATTGCTGTTTCCTGAAATATAAAACACTACAAAAAGTAAAATTGGAATAAGTGCTAATGGCAAATACTTTCTGTTTGAATTAAAATTGATTGCATTTCCAAACGGAATTGGTTGTAGCGAATTTGCTTTTTGCTCTATCGAAGCCAACATCAACTCTGAACTTTCTGCTGAATTCTCATAAGCCGAAAGCTGTAAAAAGTTTGTCAGCTTATCACTCACTTCAGTAAAATGATTTCCAATAATGGCAGAAGCCTGATTATAATCTATTCCTTTTTGAAGTTTGAATAACTTAAATACTGGAAACAGAATAAAACGAAACAAAAGATAAACTTCTACTCCTATAAAAAGCCAAAATAAAAGTGTTCTTCCGAGGGGTTTTAACCAAAGGAAATACTCAATAAAAAGCGTAAATAAAAAATACAAAAGTCCAAAACCGGTAAAAAGAAGTATTCCTTTTATCAATTCATTCGTATAATATTTTTTAATAAAAGCTTCCAGCTTTTGATATATGGCAGATGATGTTTTCAAAATGAATCTGTTTAATTTATAACCCATAAAAGTAGTAATTTTAATTAGAAAATGACCCATTAGAAAATTAGTCAATTAAGCTACAAACAAGACATTATCTCATTATACACATTTTCTAATTTTCTAATTCAGAGTTGTATCTTTGCATCAAAATTTATACAAATGTTAAAGCAAGTTCGTGTGCGTTTTGCACCAAGTCCAACAGGACCTCTACATATTGGCGGAGTTCGTACTGCCCTATTTAATTATTTATTTGCCAAAAAACATAACGGTGTTTTTTATCTGAGGATTGAAGATACAGATCAGACTCGTTTTGTTCCGGGAGCTGAGGCTTATATTATGGAAGCTTTAGAATGGTTAGGAATTTCGCCTGATGAAACCGTTGCAAAAAATGAAAAATTTGGTCCGTACAGACAAAGTGATCGTAAAGATTTATACCAACAATATGCTGATCAATTGATCAATTCTGGTTGGGCGTATTATGCTTTTGATACTCCCGAAGCTTTAGATGCACATAGAAAACAACACGAAGCCGAAGGAAAAACATTTATTTACAATCATCATAATCGTGAAAAGTTAGATACGTCTTTGGTAATTTCTGCAGAAGAAGTTTCTAAAAGAATTACAAATGGAGAACATTATGTGATCCGTTTTAAAACTCCGGTTGATGAAACTTTACACTTGAAAGATATCATTCGTGGTGATGTAAAATTCGAAACGAATCTTCTTGATGATAAAGTATTATTTAAAAGTGACGGAATGCCAACTTATCATTTAGCTAATATTGTTGATGATCATTTAATGGAAACTTCACATGTAATTCGTGGAGAAGAATGGTTGCCGTCTATGCCACTACACGTTTTATTATACAGAGCTTTTGGTTGGGATGCTCCGGAATTTGCACATTTACCTTTGATTTTAAAACCTGTTGGAAACGGAAAATTATCTAAAAGAGATGGTGACAAATTAGGATTTCCTGTGTTTCCATTAGAATGGAAAACGGAAGAAGGCATTTCATCAGGTTACAGAGAGAAAGGATTTTTCCCGGAAGCAGTTATAAATTTTCTTGCTCTTTTAGGATGGAATGACGGAACTGATAAGGAATTATTTTCTTTAGAGGAATTAGTAGAGTCGTTTGACTTAAACCGAGTTCACAAATCGGGAGCAAAATTTGATCCGGAGAAAAACAAATGGTTCAATCACCAATATTTAATTAAACAAAATGATGCAGATTTAGCGAAAAGCTTCACTCCTATTTTAGTAGAAAAAGGAATTGATATTTCTAAATTTGATATTACAAGAATTGTTTCTTTGATAAAAGAACGTGCTCATTTTGTTTCTGAATTTTGGGATTTAACAGATTTCTTTTTCCACGCACCAACATCATACGATGAAAAAGCAAGCAAAAACTGGAAAGAAGAAACACCGGCTTTAATGCAGGAATTGATTTCAACTCTAGAATATATTGATGGTTTTGATTCAGCAAATATTGAAGCAATTGTAAAAGACTGGTTAACTAAAAACGAAATTGGAATGGGCAAAGTGATGCAGCCTTTTCGTTTAAGTTTGGTTGGAGCTTTAAAAGGCCCTCACCTATTTGACATTGTTGAAATCATCGGAAAAGAAGAAACTATATCTAGGATTCAGAAGGCAATAAGTTCTTTGTAAAAAAATATACTTTCAAAATGCAAACGCTAAGTAACATTAATAAAATGTTCTTAGCGTTTTTTTATATTCAAACCCGAAGAAATTTCGTAATTTACCGCACCTAAAAACTTAAATCAATATCACTATGAGTATCCCATTCATTATCATTTTTGTAATTGCATTCTTTATTTTCCTATCGTTATTCTTTACAGTAAAACAACAATCCTCTGTAATTATCGAAAGATTTGGAAAATTTCAGAGTGTTAGAAATTCAGGTTTGCAACTTAAAATTCCGGTTGTTGACAGAATTGCCGGAAGAGTAAATCTAAAAATTCAACAGTTAGATGTTATTATTGAAACCAAAACCAAAGACAACGTTTTTATCAAAATGAAAGTTTCGGTACAGTTTAAAGTTATTCAGGAAAAAGTATACGATGCTTTTTATAAACTCGAATATCCTCACGATCAGATCACGGCGTATGTTTTTGATGTCGTTCGTGCCGAAGTTCCAAAACTAAAACTGGATGATGTTTTTGAAAGAAAAGATGATATCGCCATAGCTGTAAAAAGAGAATTGAACGAAGCTATGACTACATATGGTTATGATATCATCAATACTTTGGTTACGGATATTGATCCGGATATCCAGGTAAAAAATGCAATGAACAGAATCAACGCTGCCGATAGAGAAAAAACAGCTGCAGAATTTGAAGCTGAAAGTTCAAGAATCAGAATCGTTGCTAAAGCAAAAGCCGAAGCAGAAAGTAAACGTTTACAAGGTCAGGGTATTGCAGATCAGCGTCGTGAAATTGCAAGAGGTTTAGTAGAAAGTGTTGAAGTTTTGAATAATGTTGGAATAAATTCCCAGGAAGCTTCTGCCCTAATTGTTGTCACTCAACATTATGATACGCTTCAGGCAATTGGAGCTGATGCTAATTCTAATTTAATTTTGTTGCCTAATTCACCACAAGCAGGAAGTGATATGTTGAATAATATGGTAGCTTCATTCTCAGCATCTAACCAAGTTGGGGAAATGATGAAGAAAAACAATAAAAAAGTGGAGAAACCAAAACCAATACAGCCACAAAGCGGTTATGAAGATGATATAACTCCAGAAAATTAATAAATATCAAAAACGAAAAAGAGGCTCAATTGCCTCTTTTTTTATTTATAAACCAACCGATTATATAAGGTAAAATCGATTGAAAAATACTTCCATAAGAATTTGAAAGGTAATCTTTGAATGAAGAAAAAATGCCATTCATAACATTTTCTGGTGTAATATTTTCTCTAGTTTTTTGAAAACTTAAAACCAATTTCTGATAACTGATTTCTTTTTCGAGTTTTAAAATTTCAAGATCTTTTTCTATTTCAGCATACGATGAGTATTTTTTTACTTCCATAAATTAATCGTTAAAAAAGATTTCTGAAAATTTCTCTAAAATCGGACCTTCAACAAACTTGTCTTTTATAAAAAAAAGTAAAATTGTAAACACAAAATAGATCCCTCCTACTGCTAAAAATCCGAGTGCATTACTTTCAAATAAAGAACCAAAAGCATACGCTGCGGCAAAAGATCCAAAAATAAGAACCATACTAAAACACAATAAAATCAAAGTAAATTTAAAAATTAAAGTTGTTGATTTCATCGCAACCTTAAATCCCCAGAGTTTATAATACGCTAAATTACTGTCAATATAAGCTTTGGTACTTTCCTGAATATTCTCTGTATTTTCTTTTAATTCTTCAAAAGCCATAATTTTAAATTTCATTAAAAAAGAAACACAAAACAAACTGATTACAAACTGAATATCAAATATTATAAAAAAATTATATCAACTATAAATCAGGTAAGTTTTGTGTTGCCTGGATTATTACTTTTGATATTTAGCGTTTTGCGTCTTCAAATCAGCTAGTTTAGATTCTAAAAAAGAAATAACTTCTTCTGTTTTATGGCTTACATTTGAAAGTAATTCATCAAAAGTTCCATCAAGATTCTCTGTAGCACTTGCAAATTTTTCACGCAAAACTTCTGAACTTGCTTCTAAGGAGTCTTTTAAATTGTTGGCAGTATCTCCCAGATTTTCTTTAATTTTTGCTCTTGTGTTTGAGCCTTTATCAGGAGCTAACAAAATTCCTATAGCTGCTCCTACTGCTGCTCCGGCCAAAATTGCTGCAATAGTATTTGAATTGTTTGACATAATATTTAATTTAAATGATTAATAAAGATACTAATTTTTGATATTCTAAAATATTGTCTAAAAGTAATTTACATAAAGTTAATAAACATAAGCAATAGCCTCTAATACTTTTCAATAATACACGCAAAAAACTTAAAGCTTATTTCAGCCGTATATACTTCTGAAAAATACATACTTCATTCCAATTAAATTTGAGGAATAAAAAATGATAAAAATAAAAATTTATAAATGATAAAACCAATTTCAGAAATCAGCATTGAATAAATTATAAAAACAAAAAAGTAAATTTTTCAATTTTTTAAAAAACCAGATTCGATTCCTAAAGTGCTTTTTTTAATTATAAATTTCAGATTTGATCTTTGGATAAAAATAGCAACTTTATAAACAATTGTATGTTAACAACCCGTTAAACCGACAAAAACGATGGCGAAAATTAAAATAAAGCTCAAAAATCAACAATTATTCAAAAGATGAGTTAAGAGATGAAATAAGTAAAAAAAGGTCTTAAAATTAAATTATGAAGGTCATTTTTAGTTTAAATAATCTATTAAAATTAAAAAAACAATAGATTTAATATATAATAAATATAATCTTTAAAATATACAAAATTATAAATAAAATTGATTTAATATAATTTCATCATTTATTTTGAAGAAATCCATACATTTTTTAAAACTAAATCTTAGATAGCAACTTTATAAACATTCCATTGTTAATAAGCTGTAAAGATGGCTAAAAGAAGAGCTAAAATTAAAATAAAGCGTTTATTTTAACTATTTTAAAAAAGATGAATTCTATATCGGAAGAAATAAAAAAACCTTTTAAAATCAATTTATGAAGGCTACTTTTAATATAAAATATTTATTAAAAATATATTTTATATAGAAAAAATAAATAATAAAAAAGCGCTTATAAAAAGCGCTTTTCAATAGATTATATTTATTTGTAAATATTAGTAATTTCAGATATAACTAAGATTTCACTTTCCGAAGCATTTTTAGGAATATTTTCTTTTAATTTTAAAAAATCACTATAAAAACTATTTCTTAATTCAATTTCTTTCAAATCTCTTGATTTCCAAAGTGCTTCTCTACGTACATATGTAGACTCACTTCTCAATGACATTGAAAATAATTTTTTAATATCTTCTTCTTCAAAATCATAATAATCTAAATGAGAATACTTTAAAATGAAATGAGCAAATAAGAGTGAGCCTTTATTATTGTTGATATTTCTCTTAAATGAATTTTGTAATAAAGAAAAACTAGATACATTTTGTATACTTAAACCTATTGTATTTGCAATTTCCTCACGTTCTTCATCCGTTTCAACTTTAAAATATTTGTTGATGTCTTTTAAAGAATTATTGATACTGTTCTCTTCTTTTTTACCTTTTTCTTCCCAGGCATCTTTTAATCCAACAGTTTTGTTAAATACTAATTTTGAAGGAGTTGAGTCTTTATCAACAGTAAAATAACCCAAACGTTGAAACTGAAATTTATCTTCATTTTGAGCTGTAGCCAAACTTGGTTCAACGAATCCTTTTACAATTTCTAATGAATTTGGATTTACAAAATCTAAGAAATTTTTATCCTTATAACTGTCTGGTGCTTCATCTGTAAACAAACGATCATATAGTCGAACTTCAGCTTCAACTGCATGCTGAATAGAAACCCAGTGCAATGTTCCGGAAACTTTTCTTTGGCTTGCTTCTGTCCCACTTCCACTCAAAGAATCAGTATCATAAGTAACATGAATTTCTGTAATATTTCCATTATTATCTTTTTTAACATCTTGAGCTGCCTCACATTTAATGATATACGCATTTTTAAGACGCACTTCTTTTCCTAAAGTCAAACGGAAAAACTTCGCCGGAGCTTCTTCTAAAAAGTCTTCTCTTTCGATATATAATTCACGAGAAAAAGGCACTTTTCTGAAACCAGCATTTTCATCTTCCTGATTATTTTCAGCTTCCAGCCACTCTTCTTTTCCTTCAGGATAATTTGTAATTACCAATTTTACAGGATCTAAAACGGCCATTACACGAGGTGCGATTTTGTTCAAATCTTCACGAATACAAAATTCTAAAACGGATACATTGATCAAATTATCACGTTTTGCAATACCAATTGTATTAGCAAAATTACGCAATGAAGCAGCTGTATAACCTCGTCTTCTTAATCCGGAAATAGTTGACATTCTTGGATCATCCCAACCGTTAACATGCTTTTCTTTAACTAGTTGCTGTAATTTTCTTTTACTAACAACGGTATGTGATAAGTTACGTCTTGCAAATTCTCTTTGCTTTGGACGAATCTGATTTTCATCAATGATCTGATCTAAAAACCAATCGTATAATTCACGATGAGGCAAGAATTCCAGTGTGCAAAATGAATGTGAAATGGCTTCTAAATAATCGCTTTGACCGTGTGCCCAATCGTACATTGGGTAAATTTTCCAGGTATCCCCTGTTCTATGATGATGCTTATGCAAGATCCTGTACATGATAGGATCACGCATTAACATATTGGTAGATTTCATGTCAATTTTGGCACGAAGAATATGAGTACCTGCTTCAAATTCACCGCTTTTCATTCTTTCGAATAACTCTAAATTTTCTTCTACAGAACGATTTCTATAAGGGCTATTAACACCTTCAGTTGATGGTGTTCCTTTTTGAATCGCCATATCTTCAGAAGACTGGCTGTCAACATAGGCTTTATCTTTTTTAATTAGTAAAACTGCCCAGTCATATAGTTGCTGAAAATAATCAGAAGCATAACGCTCTTCTGTCCACTTATAGCCTAACCATTCTACATCTTTTTTAATGGCATCAACAAATTCCTGTTCTTCTTTTTCAGGATTGGTATCATCAAAACGCAAATTTACAGGTGACTGATAATCAATTCCTAAACCAAAATTTAATGCAATAGAACTTGCGTGTCCAATGTGTAAATAACCATTTGGTTCGGGTGGAAAACGAAAACGTAATTTAGAATTTGACAGACCTAATTTCAGATCTTCTTCTATGATTTGTTCAATAAAATTGAGTGATTTCTCTTCTGATGCCATTATTTATAGTAATTTTAGCAAAGATAAAAAAAAGGTTTCAGGTTTCAGATTTAAAGTTATTTAAGTGGCGCAAAACCTGAAACTTTAAACGTGAAACAATACAAAAATGGGAGTTATTAAACTAAAAAACATCCGAACTTTTTCCTACCACGGATGTATGATTGAAGAAGGAAAAATTGGATCTGACTACACAGTCGATCTAAAAGTGAAAACTAATCTTCAAAAATCGGCTGAAACAGATCATCTTTTGGATACTGTTGACTATGTTCATTTGAATAAAATTGTGACTGAAGAAATGGCAATTCGTTCGCATTTACTAGAACATGTGGCCAAAAGAATCAATATTCGTGTACTTGCTGAAATAGAAACTGCAGAAAAAACAACAGTTTGGGTTTCAAAAATAAATCCTCCTATTGGTGGTGATGTTGAATCAGTTACTATAAAAATGACGGAAATTAGAAAGTAATTTTTGAATACATTTCAGTAAATTTTTAAAATACTTTACTTTAAACTTTTGAATTTTAAAGATTTTGGTTACTTTTGCCATCCGTTCAAGCAATGGCGTCGTGGCCGAGCGGCTAGGCTGGGCTCTGCAAAAGCTCCTACTCCGGTTCGAATCCGGACGATGCCTCTAAAACCTCTAAAGCAATTTAGAGGTTTTTTTATGTCTAATTTTTAAAAAAATTAATTAAAAATATTGCTTCGAATTCGGACGATACCTCAAAACCTCTAAAGCAATTTGAAGTTTTTTTTATATTTAATTTTTTTGCATCTGTGTCATTTCTAATCAGGCAGATGATAAAATTACTGATTAAGCACAAAAAATCCTCTGAAAATCAGAGGATTTAATTATCTTTTTAAAAGTTTCTTTTCATTTTTTATTCTTCGAATACTATCTCTGATAAACTCTTTACTTTCATAATAATTTTCTTTTATTTCTTCTTCTACAACCATAATTTTGATTGGAAGAAGTCTTGGTAAAAGATAATTTTCAGATCCAGGGAAAGAATATCCGATATCAGTAATTGAAAAAATTGATCCTTTTTTCAATTTTTTAATTTTATCTAAAACTTCCTTACTTACCTGATTACCAGAAATAAATATCTTTACATTGTGAGGTAATTTTACAATAAAGCTGTTTATTTTATAATTAGAAAGATCCATATCAAAAAGCAAATCTTGTGGTAAACTAAAACCAATTGTAGCATTAGAAAGTTCATTTCTTGTCATTTCTAAAATACATTTTTGATAACAGCTTTTTTCGTTAATAGTTGCTAAAGGATTATTAATTTGTTTTATCTTAAATTTATGCTCTTCACTAATTATTGAATTATCATTTAATATAATATCAACTTTAATTATGGAGTAAAGTCCCTGACCAGGAGAAAGATAATATTTTCCTTCCTTATTTTTATTTAACCCTGAACCAGAAGCAGTAAAAGATTTACAATTTGGAACCGCAATAGAAATTGGATTTAAAACTCCTCTGTAAACAACATTTAATTTATCAGCAGAAACTACAGCTATACTGGGTTTATCAACAACTACAGAATCTTTTTGTGCTATACTATTTAACGAGAAAGAAAAAAAGAAGAATAAAAGTAGTTTTTTAATCATAATAATTCGTCTACTTCTCAATCTTCTCAAAAGCATTTTTAACCATTTCTTTTTCTTTCGGAAACCAGCCTTGAATCATCAAAACAAATCCAAAAATCATTAGAACTATACTGATACCTTTTTTAATCTTTAAGATATTGGTTGGTGTCATTTTAGATTTTAATTGTTTGGCTAGTAAAATTTTAAGACAATCAACCAATAAATAAGTGATAATAACAGAAGTAAAAAAAGTAAACATTCTGGAGTTTTGCATTTCTAATTTTGGTCCGACAGAAATAATTACCGCTAACCAAAAACCTAGTACTCCAATGTTGATAACGTTTAGTAAAAAGCCTTTTATGAACAAACTTCCGTAATTTCTTTTAATGATATCCCTATCTATTTCTTCATCGTCAATTTTTTCTTCATTCTTTAATCTTACAAAAGAAATTATACCGTATGCTAACATAATTATACCTCCAAAGATAAAAAGAGCTGGCTTGTCTTTTAAACTCTGAATTAATCTGTAGCTTCCTAAATATGCAATTGCTATAAAAAATACATCACCCAGTACTACACCAAAATCAAAGACTATAGCAGCTCTGAAGCCTTTGGTAATACTGGTTTCTAATAGTATAAAAAATACCGGGCCTACCATAAAACTTAAAAAAAGTCCCCATGGCAGCCCAGCTACAATATCATTTATCATTAAAATATAATTAGTTTACTTTACTTCTTCAATTTTTCCGCCAAAAACAGTCTTCTGATTAATTTGTTTTGGCTTTCCATAAATGTAAATAGAGCCTCCTGCGCTAACTTTTGCATCAACTAATGTAGAAGCATTTACATCTGCTTTTCCTCC
Organism: Flavobacterium salmonis; assembly: GCF_903819435.1. Lineage (GTDB taxonomy): Bacteria > Bacteroidota > Bacteroidia > Flavobacteriales > Flavobacteriaceae > Flavobacterium > Flavobacterium chungangense. The sequence goes on from NZ_CAIJDP010000065.1 coordinate 40,634, forward strand.
GGCAGAAACGCTTACAGTAGTTTGAGATGTATTTAATTTACTTGCTAATAAATATCCTCCAGCTCCCAGTTTTGCGACCTGATTTGAAGCTTTACCAGATAAAGTAATTTCTCCACCGGAAACTGAACTTACATTTAGTTTATCTACATCCAAATCTACATTAATTTTGCCACCTTCCTGGGCACTTACTTTAAATGAAGTTGCTTTTATAACTTTACCACTGGAAACCAAAGCCCCTTCATTAACATCAATAAGCTCAATATGTTTGTAATATAATGTAATATCTAAATCGTCTCCTGATAATAATTTTGGAAAAGGCATTCTTAATTTTAATAAACCTGACTTGTTAACAACTTCAAGTTCTGATTCTCTTGCTCCTTTTATTACAATTTTATTTTCAGAGGACTGAACTAATTTTACATGTAATTTATCAAATACTTTTACCGAATCAAAATCTCCTAATTCTTTGGTAACCTGACTAAAAGACAATTGCACAATTAAAATTGCAACGACTATAATTAATTTTTTCATTTTATAAATTTTTAAATTTAACAACTATTCAGCTCTTCGTAAAAAATGAAAATCTAATTGTTTTTTAACTAAATCTGCATTTTTTACTTTAACGTAAATTTCATCTCCTAATTGCAATATACTGTTTGAAGTTGCTCCAACCAAGGCATATTGCTTTTCATCAAAAGTATAATAATCATCTTTTATTTCTCTGATTCTTACCATACCTTCACATTTATTTGAAATAATTTCAACATAAATTCCCCATTCTGTAACTCCTGAAATAACGCCCAAAAATTCTTCGTCCTGATGATCCTGCATGTATTTCACCTGCATATATTTGATACTGTCTCTTTCAGCATTAGTCGCTAAACTTTCCATATTCGAACAATGCAGACATTTTGTTTCGTAAATTTCTTCATCTACAGATTTTCCTGCATCAAGATAAAACTGTAATAATCGATGTACCATAACGTCAGGATATCTACGAATTGGCGAAGTAAAATGACTGTAATAATCAAAAGCCAAACCATAATGACCAATATTATCTGTCGAATATTTGGCTTTACTCATACTTCTAATAGCAAGGGTATCAATAAGATTTTGCTCTTTTTTACCGTTAACTTCTTCCATCAATGCATTCAAAGACTTCGAAATATCCCCTTTGTTACGAAAATCAATTTTATAACCAAATTTAGCAATTACACCTGCCATCGCAATTAATTTGTCTTCGTTTGGTTCGTCGTGGATTCTATAAATAAATGTTTTCTTTTGTTTTCCAATATATTCCGCCACTTTTCTGTTGGCTAAAAGCATGAACTCTTCAATCAAGTGATTGGCATCTTTAGAAACTTTAAAATAAACACCTTCTGGTTCTCCTTGAGCATCAAGATTGAATTTTACTTCTACTTTGTCAAAAGAAATTGCGCCATTCTGCATTCTTTTCTTTCTTAAAATCTTAGCTAATTCATCTAATTTTAAAGTTGCTTCAACAATTTCATCCGGAACAACATACGATTCTCCTGTAATCGAAATATCAATTGGAATTGTCTTGTCTTTTGTTTCAATAATATATTGTGCTTCTTCATAAGCAAAACGCTGATCAGAATAAATTACCGTTCTGCCAAACCATTGATTGATAACCTGCGCTGTTGGAGAAACTTCGAATACTGCAGAGAACGTATATTTCTCTTCATTTGGACGAAGTGAACAGGCAAAATTAGACAAAACTTCAGGAAGCATTGGCACTACTCTATCTACCAAATATACCGAAGTTGCTCTTTGATAAGCTTCATCATCCAAAATTGTTCCTTCTTCTAAATAATACGAAACATCAGCAATATGAACTCCAATTTCGTAATTTCCGTTTTCTAACTTTTTGAAAGACAAGGCATCATCAAAATCTTTGGCATCTTTGGGATCAATCGTAAACGTAAGCGTGTCACGCATGTCACGACGTTTTGCAATCTCAGATTCCTGAATTGAAGTGTCTATTTTTTGTGCATAAACCTCTACTTCTACCGGAAAATCAGATGGTAAACCATATTCTGCTAAAATCGCATGAATTTCTGTATTATGTTCTCCAGGTTTTCCTAAAACTTTAATTACAGATCCAAAAGGACTATCGGCTCTTTTTGGCCAATCTTCAATATTCACTAAAACAACATCACCATTTTCTGCTTCTCCTATTTTATCTTTAGGAATAAAAATATCGGTATACATTTTTGGATTTGCCGTTGATACAAAAGCAAAATTGGGCTGAATATCAATTACTCCAACGAATTCTGTTTTGTTTCTTTCAACAACTTCAATTACTTCACCTTCGGGTCTTTTTCCTTTTCTTCGGTTGTAAACGTAAACTTTAACTTTGTCTTTGTCTAATGCGCGATTCAGATTATTGGTCGGAATAAAAACATCTTCGGTAAAATCTTCACAAATAAAATAAGCTGTTTTACGGCTTGTCATATCTATTGTTCCTTCGTAATAATCCTGACTCTCCGCTTTCACCAAATAGTTCCCAGGCTCAGATTCAATAATTTTTTTGGAACCAGCCATTATTTTTAAGTCTTTTATGATCTGGTTTCTGCTTTTTGTATCATCAAGTTCAAGCTTTGCAGCTATTTGTTTGTAATTAAATGCTTTATTAGGGCTTTTCGATAAAATCTTCAGTATTTTTCCTGAGAAATCTTTCTCATTTTTTATCGGTTTTCTAATTTTCTTACTCATATATCTTTTCTTATAAAGTTTAAAATTACAAATAAGATACCAGATAACAGATTTTAAGAATTAGAATTATTAAAATTATAACTTTAGTAGGTAGTTATTTAATTTTATTTAAAGGTCATTTTTAGTTGATATATTTAATTAACGCTTATACCAGATTTTAATAATGCTTATTTCGTATCTTTATAAAAAGACCTTTATGGAAAGCTTTAAAACTATTGCTATATTCAATTATGACTATGAAACGGTCATTCTTAAACACTTATTAGAGCAGCAAGGAATTCCATATTTTTTTGAAAACGAAATGACTTTGTCGGTTGTTCCAATGTATACTAGCGCATTGGGTGGAATCAAACTCAAAGTTCATCCTGAAGATTTCGAAGAAGTTCAGCAGATTCTGGATAATCTTAATAGTCCTCTTAAAATCGTTTAAAATTATTTAAACAAAAAAAGCTACCATTATGGCAGCTTTCAAACTTTTATTTATTTCTATTTTACTAAAACAGTCTTAGTTCCTTTTCCTTTATCGGTAATAATTTCAAAGTAATAAGTTCCGTTTGATAAAGAACTTACTGAAACAGCATTACTTTTTTCTGTTTTTACCAATTGACCTAAAGTGTTATAAATATTTACTTTTTCTAAGGTTAAAATTTCACTTAAGTTAATATTTACTACTTCTGATGCTGGATTAGGATATATACTAAAGTTATCCATAACAAATTTATCTGTACTTAACATACCTGTTAAACTAAACACCCTAACCTGACCTGTATAGGGACCTTTTAGTGCATTAGCTACAGCTCCTATTACTAAAACTTTGCCATTTGAAGAAAGAGCAACACTTCCTCCACTATTATCATCTACAGCTGTTCCATCAATATCAGCTCCAAACTTTTTCCAGACGCCTGCTACATTTTGATAGGTTCTAACATGTCCGGTATTTTTTCCGGCTTTTCCATAATTATAAATGGCACCAACAGCTAAAATTTTTCCATCAGAAGAAAGAGAAACATCTTGACCACTATAATCCCTATATTCTTCTCCATTGATATCACTTCCTATTTGTTTCCAGGTACCTGCATTATTAAAATAAACCCTAACGTGACCTGAATCTGATCCATTACCATCATTTCTGGGAGCTCCAATTGCTAGAATAGTTCCATCTGAAGATAGTGCTAAATTATTACCACTCAAATCACCGGCACCTTCTCCATTAATATCATTTCCTATTTGTATCCAACTGCCTGAAATATTCTGAAATACTCTTACCTGTCCTGAATCTTCCCCATTACCATCACTTTCAGGAGCACCAACTGCTAAAATAGAACCATCAGCCGATATTTTAAGCTTTTTTCCAAATCGATCTGAGGCTAATTTACCGTTAATTGCATTTCCTATTTGTGTCCAGCTGCCTGAAATATTTTGAAAAACAGTTACTTGTCCTGATTTTACTGCGCTTCCATTTTTATTATAAGCGCCAATACCTAAAATTGAACCATCGGAAGAAATTGAAACACTAGTTCCAAAAAAATCTCCCGCTGTTAAACCATACAAATTTCCTATTGTCGTCCAGGTACCACTTACATTTTTATATACATCAACACTTCCTGCATTATTTCCATTATTTGAATTTTCCGGGTTACCAACTGCTATAATAGTGCCATCACTAGAAAGTGAAATACTAGTACCTGATAACCAGCTGCTTTTAAGATCTGCACCAAGCTGTATCCAACTACCATCTACATTTTTATATACTCTTACTGTATTAAAACCTATACCACCGCTTGCTATAATGGTTCCATCTGCTGAAATAGCAACGCTGCTACCAAATTGATTATTTTCTGCATCTCCGTATATGTCGTTACCAATTTGAGCTTGGCTAAAACTGAATAAAGGAAATAAAATTAAGAGTAAAGTTTTTTTCATAAAAGATATTGATTTAAAAAATTTAGCTGTAAATATAAAAATTATAATAAGCAATCACGGAAAAGCAAACATTGATCAGTTTAAAAAAAATTCACCAATTTTTAAATAATATCAAAATTGTCTGAATCAAACTAAATTTCAATTCAAAATTTTTTTTTCTCTTTTAAATTTCAAAGTTGTCAACATATATTAAATACAACAAAAAGAAAATTTTAAATTTAATTAATTTTTGATGGTTATTATAGTGTGTTAATATGTGCAATAATTTTATTTTTAAAAGTATTGAAATGAAGTTACTCTTAGTTATATAGAGTTATCAACATACTTATATTTTGTTAAATGATTAATTTATAAGACTTTTTGTATTTTAATTAACAACGGTTCACAACCAAATTTTAATTCATTTTGTAAATAAGTTGATATGTGGATTATTGTTGAAAATGGCAATTTTGATATTGATAACTTTTCTAAAAATTCATGAAACTTTTCTTGCATTTTAAATTTCAGTTTTGGATTACGTATTTTTTTTAAACATCCAAAAAAAACTTCTAATTTTCTATCTGAACTTATTAACATTTTCTGTTAATTTAAAGTTAACTGAATATCAACGAATTACAAACTCATATTAACATCACAAAATTTTAACAAATATTTTATTTATTTCTTACTGATTATGAAATACTTACACCAAAGTTAAAATTGTTAATAACCGATAATGTTTTGATATAAAGTGATTTATATTTATAGTATATTTTAACTTAAAATGAGTATTTGTAATATGATGCAAAGTTATAAGAGAAAGTCTATTTTAATCACTGATGAAAAATACAATCTGAAATTTCTGGATGTAATAATAGTTGAAATTTATGTAATCGCAGCTAACTTTTCTTTTTCAAATAGAATTACTTCTGGATTCTTTGGTTAAATTTGCAGGACACAACTTAATAGTATTTAAAATGAAAATTTCGATAGGAAACGATCACGCAGGACCGGAGTATAAAAAAGCAATTGTAGCTATGCTTAAAGCAAAAGGATATGAAGTAACCAATTACGGAACAGATTCTGAGGATTCTGTAGATTATCCTGATTTTGGTCATCCGGTTGCGACTGATGTATCTGAAGGAAAAGCTGATTTTGGAATCGTTATCTGCGGAAGCGGAAACGGAATAGCCATGACAGTGAACAAACATCCAAAAGTAAGAGCCGGTTTATGCTGGAGTAAAGAAATTGCCGTTTTAGTCCGTTTGCATAATGATGCTAACATTATCAGCATTCCGGCGCGTTTTACATCAATTCCACAAGCAGTAGAAATGGTTGAAACTTTTTTGAATACTGAATTTGAAGGAGGAAGACATCAAAATAGGGTAAATAAAATTGCCTGTTCATAAAAAGTCAAAAAAATTCGGTGCTTCGCACCTATTGAAAGAAACACCGGGCGGATTTTTAAATTTGTCCGGCGTTTTTATTTAAAACATTGTATATCAGTAATTATAAAGTTCTTTTTTAGATATTAACATTGTTAATATCTACTTTTTGTAATTTAAGAAGACAATTATAAGAGTAATCTGTATACCCAAAATTCCGCAAAACTTCACGATAAAGGATGATTTACTCGTTTTATGTCTGAACAATAACATTGCTAATAATAAACCAATAGAACCTCCAAAAAAAGCCAGTGAAAAAAGTGTATTTTCAGGAATTCTGCGTTTATTTTTCTGTGCTTGATATTTGTCATATCCTGCTATAATAAAGACAGTAAAATTTATAATTAAAAAATACAGTAATAAAACTTTCATAGGCTTAAAATTAAAAACAAAGATATTATTTTAGCCAAGTGAATGATAAATCATCCAAAAAGTTTAATTGGCAGATTCTATCATTTTGTAATTAAGAAATATATTTCATTAAAAGTATGACTAATATTCAATTCATTGCGAAATCTGTTCAGACAGCAGCAATTAACATTCAAAAAACCGTTCAATTATTAGAAGAAGATTGCACGATTCCGTTTATTTCCCGTTACCGAAAAGATACAACCGGAAATCTGGATGAAGTTGTAATTGAACAGATTGCAAAGCTTCAAAAAGAATACGAAACACTTATAAAACGTAAAGAAGCGGTTTTAAAATCTATCGAAGAACAAAAGGCCCTTACGCCGGAATTAAAGAAAAAGATTGAAGATAGTTTTGATTTGCAGGAGATAGAAGATTTTTACCTTCCGTACAAAAAGAAGAAAAAAACAAAAGCCGATGTGGCCCGCGAATTCGGTTTGGAACCTTTGGCAAAAATCATTATCTCAGAAAGTAATGTCGATGTTGATTTTATTTCAACGCAATATATTAATGAAAATGTAATTAATGAAGAAGCTGCGATGCAAGGCGCGAGAGATATTGTAGCCGAATGGATCAATGAAAATATTTATGTACGTAAGCAGCTGCGAAGATTGTTTCAGCGAAAAGCAACCATTGCTACTAAAGTCGTTAAAAAGAAAGCAGAGGAAGAGGGCGCACAAAAATTCAGTCAGTATTTTGATTGGGAAGAGCCTTTGACAAAAGCTCCTTCACACCGTTTATTAGCTATGCTTCGTGCAGAAAATGAAGGTTTTGTAAAGATGAAAATTGATGTTGATCTGGATGAAGCCTACGATATTATTGATGAAATCATCATTAAAAAACAAAATAGTACTACGGCTCATTTACAACTGGCAATTGAAGATAGTTACAAACGTTTATTGAATCCGGCTATTGGAAATGAAACTTTGCAGGAAGCAAAAGCAAAGGCAGATGCAAATTCTATTCAGGTTTTTGCTAACAATTTAGGTCAGTTGTTATTGGCTCCGCCGTTGGGAGAAAAAAGAATTTTGGCGATTGACCCAGGATTCAGAAGCGGTTGTAAAGTAGTTTGTCTGGACGAGAAAGGAGATTTATTGTATAACGAAACCATTTATCCGCACGCGCCTCAAAATGAGGAAGCAATGGCGATCAAAAAAATCCGTTCTATGGTAAATGCCTATCAGATTGATGCAATTTCTATTGGAAATGGAACGGCTTCGAGAGAAACAGAGTTCTTTATCAAAAAAATCGCGTTTGACAAACCACTGCAGGTTTTTATAGTTTCAGAAGCTGGGGCTTCGGTTTACTCAGCATCAAAAATTGCGAGAGAAGAATTTCCTAATTATGATGTTACGGTTCGTGGTTCTGTTTCTATCGGAAGACGACTTTCAGATCCTTTGGCAGAGTTGGTAAAAATCGACCCAAAAGCAATTGGAGTAGGGCAGTACCAGCATGATGTGGACCAGACGAAATTAAAAGAAGAGCTTGATAATACAGTAATAAGATGTGTGAATTCAGTTGGAATCAATATCAACACTGCCAGTAAACATTTGCTAAGTTATGTGAGTGGAATAGGAGAGAAGCTTGCTGAAAACATTGTACAATACCGTTCTGAAAACGGGCCTTTTGAAGACAGAAAACAGCTAAAAAAAGTGCCTCGTTTAGGAGATAAGGCGTATCAGCAAGGTGCAGCATTTATCAGAATTTCGAATGCAAAAAATCCATTGGACAATTCGGCAGTGCATCCTGAAGCGTATCCTGTTGTAGAGAAAATGGCAAAAGATTTGAAACTTTCGGTAAACGATTTAATTGCCAACAAAGATAAAACAGCGCTTATTAAGGCCGAAAACTACATTACACCAGAAATTGGTTTACTAACTTTAAAAGACATCATAAAAGAGCTTGAAAAGCCCGGATTAGATCCAAGAAAGTCAGCTAAGGTTTTTGAATTTGATGCAAACGTAAAATCAATTAAAGATTTAAAAACCGGAATGATCTTGCCGGGAATTGTGAACAACATTACCAATTTTGGCTGTTTTGTAGATATCGGAATAAAAGAAAGCGGACTGGTCCATATTTCGCAATTGAAAGCCGGTTTTGTGAGTGATGTAAATGAGGTTGTAAAATTACATCAGCATGTTGATGTGAAAGTTACTGAGGTTGATGAGGATAGAAAGAGGATTCAGTTGACGATGATACTATAAAAGACTAAAGCCCCGATTTTTTTAGGGGCTTTTTATTCTATTTGTCTAAAATCCAAGTACTCATTTTATCAAGTACTTTAGGAGAGATAGTTTGTTCTATTTCGGCATATTCAGCGAGTGCACCAGTTTTACATTCTTGAAACAGGTGATTCATTCCTTCGAATTCATAAGTTTCAAAATTTTTATTTTTGGCTTTTTTTAATAATTTTTCAATTGCGGCTAAGTTATCTTTTGCGGGAACTTGAAAATCTAAACTTCCGTTGATTGCTAGCACAGGTATTTTTATTTGTGAAACATAATTATCAGGATTAAAACTAATAAAGTATCTAAACCAAGTATTTTTTAACTGTTTCATATTCTCTTCGTTTATTTCTTCCCCATCTTTGGTTAGAAAATTTTTTAAATCTTTTTCGTAATCATTTCCAGCGTAATTTTTTATAAAGGCAAATGTTTTTTGGTTTGATTGTAGTTCTTTTTGCAAATTTTCTTCATTCATACCTGTTAATTTCGATGATAAATAAATTTGTTTAGCTAACAATTCATCGATAGGTATTCCAGGACCAGCCATTAAAATCATAAAAGATACCTTTTTATTCAATGATGCTACTATTGGAGCAATCATTCCGCCTTCGCTATGTCCTATTAATCCAATGTTTTGATACCCTTTTTTTATCAAGAAGTCTACAGCAGCACTAATATCGGTAGCATAATTATAGGTCGTTTCACTTTTGCTAGCTTGTGAGGAGCCACCTACCCCGCGGTCATCCATTCTAAGAGTTGCAATTCCCTTTTTGGCAAAATCATCAGCAATAACAGCAAAAGGTTTGTGCCCAAAAAGCTCTTCATCACGATTTTGCCTACCAGAACCTGTTATCATGACTAAAATGGGTCTTTTTTTATCAAAATTTTTCGGTTCAGAGATTGTTCCTGCCAACGTATTTTTATCAGTTGGGTTTACAAAACTTATCTCTTCGGTAACATAATTAAAAGGTGCTTTAGGAGTTTGAGGCCTATTTATTTTCTTTACAGTTTCACCATCCTTTAGTTTTGTAAAAATCAAAGGCATCTCCATACCACCTTGTTTAAAAACACCATCAATTGTTTCATTACTATATTTTCCTGAATAGCTAAGACCTAGAGAAGCAGCATCAAATAAGAGTTGATTTTCAATAAAGCTTATCGTAGAAATTGGAATATTAGTAGCGCCTTGTTTTGGACTTTCTAGACTTGAAATGAGTTTATTACCATCTTTTTTGATATGAATAATCAATGGAAGTTTCATTCCTTGAACGTCTAATTCGCCTTGCCAAGAGCCTGTTATTTCTTGCGCGAAAATAAATTGAATGCTTAATAGCATTAGGGTTAAAATTTTTGTTTTCATGGTTTTCAATTTTTTATTTTAGACAATAGATTGTTAGCCTTTTACAAATTATTTAAATTTGAAAGGGATGTTAATAAGAATAGAATTTTGATTTTAAAGGTTATATCAAAGATTCAAATTTTGAATATAAACCTGATGAAAAAGTATAAAAACGAATAATAATACTGCAAATAAGGCAATGTGCTGCCATTTTTTAAAGTTAGTAGCAGTTTTAAAACCGTTATAAATCAAAACAAAACCGTAAATAATAATGGCAAGTAGTATCAACATGCAAAATACGAATGGTACTAACTCTAGGGGATTTATTTTTAAAGTATTTACTGCTTCGGCATTTGTTTTTAGATTTTTAGCCAAACTATTCATGCTAATAATTTTTATACATAGTAAGACAAGAAAGTTAGGTGCTTGCGAAATTAAAACGGTATTTGCAATATCAATAAATCGTGTTTTTTTATTAATTATTAGTGCCAATAAAAAAAGAAAAATGATGGCAGAAACGTTGCTAATAGTAACCAACAAAAAGGCAGAGGTTAGGCTTAGGTTTTCATTTTCAGTAAAATGAAAGAGGCTATCCATTTGGATTTTTGTAAAAAAGCAAGTAAAGAAGTTGATAATGAAATACAAAACACCAGTAATAAACAATTGTTTTTCTGAAAATTTTGAAAACGGATTTAATAGAAATTTCCAATTCATGGTTATGATTTTAATTTTTTAATTTTTTCAATGAGGTCATCCATTTTATTCCGCATAGTAGGATAAGAGTTTCCTGCTTGTTTAGCCATTTCTTTGATACTTCCACTTGAAAGAAAAAATTCCAGAATAAAATCTTGATCCTCTCTGCTTAATTTTAAATACAGTGGCAAATCATAAGTACCACTTACTTCGGTTTGACACTGATCGCATTTCATCATGCTTACTCGTAAAGCATTTTCGCAACTTGGGCAATTAACAGGTAGTTTCATTTTAACAAAGTTAAATATATTTTTAACAAAGTTAAAAATATTTTTGATATTATATCATTTTTTTTTAAAAATGAAGTATAATTAAAAAAACAGATAAAGATTTAAACCATGAAATGTGAAGAACATTACCAATTTTGGCTGTTTTGTAGATATCGGAATAAAAGAAAGCGGACTGGTTCATATTTCGCAATTGAAAGTAGGTTTTGTTAGTGATGTAAATGAGGTGGTTAAACTTCACCAGCATGTTGATGTTAAAGTTACTGAGGTTGATGAGGATAGAAAGAGGATTCAGCTGACGATGATATTATAGAAATTCCAATTTTAAAATTCTTAAAATTTTCACATAAAAAAAACTCCCAAATTACAATGTAGTTTGGGAGTTTTGTTTTTATAAAATGTGGAAATTATAATTTTATGAATTTTTGAGAAGTTTCTCTGGTTTCTGTTTTAATTTTAATCAAATACAAACCAGGAGTAAATGAACTTACATCTATTGATGAATTTACATTTTCGTTGGTATAAATTAACCTTCCTATTAAATTATAAATTTTTACAGAATAATTATTTGTTTCGTTTAAGGAGTTTATGTTTAATATACTCTTGGTTGGATTTGGCGATAAAGAAAATTGTTTGTTTTCTTGAATGAAATCTTCGTTAGATAAGGTAACTTCATTTCCTTTTATGCCAATTAAATGAGCAGATCTATGATCTTTTTTATAAGTAGTAAAATTGCCCCCTACCAGAAGTTCTCCATTATCTTGCTGAAGTATAGCATTGACAGCGTAATTTAACCCTGTTCCAATATCAAAGGAATCATCTTTGGACCCATCAGAATTTAAGCAAATAAGATTATTTTGATTGTTTTGCTGATAAGAATTAAAAGTACCTCCTACAAGAATTTTTCCATTGGGTTTTATTGATGTAGTAATAACTCCACTTGGTGTAGTACTGGCATCATAGCTAAATCCTGTTCCAATATCGAAAGAATTATCTTTGCTACCATCGCTATTTAAACGAATTAAATTTCTTTGAGAGACTCCCTGATAATTTGTAAACTCACCTCCCACAATTATTTTTCCGTCATTTTGCAAAACTAAAGATAAAATCTGACTATCAAATCCGGTTCCTATATTAAAGGAATCATCTTTGGTACCATCGCTGTTTAAACGAATTAAATACTTTTGGTTTTTTCCATTAAAGGCGTAAAAGTCTCCGCCGGCAAGTATTTTTCCGTCTGGTTGTAAAACGATAGATTTGATGCCAATTGTGTAGAGATATACATCAAATTTTGTTTTAAAAGAAGTATCGCGAGAACCGTCTGTATTTAAACGAACCAAATAAAAATCTGAAGAATTTTGTTCAAAACCTCTTCCAAAAATTATTTTTCCATCAGGCTGTAATACTACACTATTAATAATACCCAATTTAGATGAATACTTAAAGGAATTATCAATACTACCATCTGAATTTAAACGAATGATATACCAAAAACCTTCTATTCCCTGATATTCAGTAAACTTCCCTGTTACAAGAATTTTTCCATCCGTTTGTAGTACTATTGTGTTAACACTATTGTCAAATCCGGTACCAATATTAAAAGATTCATCTTTAGTACCATCAGGATTTAATCGAATTAAATATTTTTGAGCAATTCCATTATAGGATGTAAATTCTCCTCCTACAAGAATTTTTCCATCATCCTGTTTGGTTATAGCATATATGTTATCATTGAATCCTATCTTTATTCCAAAATCTGTATTTCGATTACCATCTGGATTCAGACAAGTAAAACTATTTTGAGTAAATGCATTATAGCTGGTATAAAGACCACTTACAAGAATATTTTCATTGGCTTTGAGTGTAATCGAATATACGGTACATCCATAAACAATATTAGGAAGTTTCTCAGAAGAAAAGCCTTCACCAATATTAAAAGAATTGTCAATAGTTAAGTTAGTATTAAAACGACGAATTTTTTTTGAAAAATCTCCCCCAGCCAATATTTTTCCATCATTTTGAATGGCTACCGTATATACAGTACCATCAAATCCAGAAGCGTTATTAAAGCTGCCACTAGAAACATTTCCCTTAGTATCCAGACGGATTAAACGATTGTAGGTATTTCTTTGATAGACGGTAAAACTTCCACCAACAACTATTTTTCCATCTGTCTGTATTGCTATGGATTGAACACTCCCGTTAAATCCTGTTCCTGTAACAAAAGAAGTATCATAATTTCCATTATCATTTAACCGAATAAGACTATTTGAAGTTAAATTTTTATATTGAGTAAAGCTTCCTCCCACAATTATTTTACTATCATTTTGCAAAATAATTGAATTAACGTTACCATTAAATCCTGTTTCAATATTAAATGTGTCATCATTGGTTCCATCACTATTTAACCGAATTATTTTTCTCTGACTTTTATCCTGGTAAGAATTAAAATTACCTCCGACAAGAATTTTACCATCTGTCTGAATAACTACAGATCTTACAATATTATCAAATCCAGTTCCAACATCAAAAGAATTATCTTTACTTCCGTCCGTATTCAAACGAGCTAAACGATTGCATTCAAATCCCTGATAAGAAGTAAACGCACCACCGATAATTATTTTTCCATCGTTTTGAAGAGCTATAGTTAAAATCGAATTATTAGGTCCGGTTCCTATTTCAAATGATTCATCTTTACTTCCGTCTGAGTTTAAACGAATCAAAAAATTTTGTTTAAGGCCTAAATAAGTTGAAAAGTAGCCCCCAACAAGTATTTTCCCATCAGATTGAATAATACTTTTATAAACAGTACCGGTTGCATTAAAACCTGGACTTATACCCAATGGCAATGTTATGTCTCCAATATTTTGTGAAAAAGCTATTAAAAACTGTAAAAATAAAATTAAAAAGAGTAAAGTTTTTTTCATAAATATAAATTTCATCAAATATATAAAGATTTCCCTGCAAATTTTTTAAACTAGATTATTAAATAAAAACGTCAAATTACAATCACAGTTTTTGGAGTTTTCTTTTTAAAAAATATTCTTCCCAATACTATATATTTGTAAGAAATCATTAAATCCCCAAATCATGAAAAAAATTATCTTAATTGTAATCGCAGTTTTGTTCTCGACTATTGGTCACGCTAAATTTATTCAGGCAGTTTTGTATATGGAAGACGGAACTAAAAAAGCAGGTTTGGCCGAAATGGTCGAAAATGGCGATTCTAAAGTAATTTTCAAAACAGATGAAAAAGCAAAAAAGGAAAAAATTGCAAGTGATGTTATCAAAAAAATAGAATATACAGATGGTGAGAATGAGTTTTTAGCCGAAAGATTCTATTTAACCTCTGCAGGTGCATTTTCCGGAAAGTTTTCTAAATCAAAAGAGAAAAAATGGTTTTATATTCTCTATGACAGAGATATCAAAATTGGATGTGTTGATTTTGCAGGAACGATGCAATATAATGCTGTAAAAGGTAAAACTTCAGGTCAGTCAGGAGATACTACCTATTTTTTTGGTAAGAAAAAAAGCGATGAATTGTATTTTGGGTTTTTAAAATCAAATGCCGGCATCGCTGTTCATACGGAAACCGGTTCAAATATCAAAAAAATGTCTAAAGAGGCGTTTGCAGGATGTCCAAAACTCATTGCTGCTATTGAAAAAGAAGATTTTAAAACTAAAACAGCATTAGAGCAGCTGATTCGTATTTTTGAAAGAAATAAGTGTAAGTAAGAATCTTAACAATAAAAAAACTCCCAAATTACAATGTAGTTTGGGAGTTTTTAGTTTATAAGTTATTTTATGATGACTTTTTTGGTGATACTTTTAGCACCGTTTGTAATTTTTATCAGATACAAACCAGAGGATTGGTTAGCTAAATTAATATCAGTATTTTCAGAAGTTGTTTTTTGTTCTGAAATAAGGTTTCCCTGCGGAGTGAAAACTGTAATCAATGAATTTTCAGGCGCCAGAACAGTAAATTTATCTGCACTCGGATTTGGGTAAAGCGAAACTGTAGATTCTTCAATATCAAAATCATTATTGGATAAAGTTGCGCTCGGAGGCAAATAAAAATTACCGGTTAATAAAAACGAATACAATGTTTTCATTGTGTGATTAAAGTAGTTGCCTGGCTCGTTTGTACTTTTTAAATCAGCATAAGAAGCATCTAAATGGCCTTGATTTTCTCCAGCCATTGCTGCACAAGCAAAAGCACCCACAAAAGGAGCGTTGTGCCATTGTCCAATTAGCGTTCCATTTTGATTGTAACCATCTTTGATATTTGCCGTTCCACCAAGAGTTATTCTAACAAAATCTGAGGATTTTTTAGAATACGTTTTAGCATCCGGAGTTCCATACCATAAATAATCAACAGCAATTCTCCAAGGCGTTCTGCATGCATCATAAGTATACAATTTACCTTGATTAGCATATCCGTTAGCTTCAGATGAGTAAGCGCCTGATGCCGTACACCAGTCAGATACTAAACCGCCAACAGCATTGTTTACAGTTAAATTATTATTGATTATAGTATAAGCTTTGGAAGCAACAGCATTCCAAAAAGTGGTATCATTCGTAAAAACACCAAAAGCTCTGTAATAAGCAGGAGAAAAATAGGAAGGATTGGTAATTGAGCTTCCGCCAAAAGCATCTCCAGGTTTTAGCACAAAAGTGTTGGCTTCTATTTCATGGGTTTTGATGGCAGTAATTAAAGTTTTAGCATCATTTTTATAATTTATTGTTCCGATGCTTCCCCATTGATAATCGGCAACGATTAATGCAAATGCAGCGTCTAATTCGGCATCTGTAGCACCGTTGGAACCATTGATTCCTGAACATCCATTGATTTTCCAATTCATTACACCATTGGCATTAACATTATCTTTATAGTACAGCCAGAGACCGTCAAAAAGATCTTTATCGCCTTTGTAAACACTAAGCAGCATTCCATAGGCAATTCCTTCTGAAACGGTTTCTGAGGAATTAAATTTTACCCTGTATCTTCCATTCGTACAGGACTCCGTAAAGTTGGATTTCCAGGTATCATAATTGGCTTTGGCATCCTGGCTATCTTTTGTCGTTGCCATTAAGCCATTATTAAAAGTAATATTGGCAGGAAAAGGTTTTGTTGCTTGTGAATAATTTTCTACACATAGAAAAAAACTCACCAATAAAAATAGGTTTTTCATATTTATATAAATTTAGGGACGATAAAAGTAAGATTTTTTATATAAATAAAAAAACCCGAAATCATAATTAATTCAAGTTGCTAGTTAATTGATTTGTTTAATTGTAGTGCGAATACAAAGAGTGTAAGCTTTATAATAAACCCATCGAGTGTCACCGCGTGTATTG
>NZ_CAIJDP010000066.1 GCF_903819435.1 Flavobacterium salmonis
AAAAACAGACCGTATTAGAAAAAATTAATATTTAATGCAAATAAAAAGATTACCGTAGTTATAAATTAAAAATCATCAGTAATTATGAAAATAATAAAAAATGAAAGTTTAGGAAATATGGGTTACTTCTCAGACAAACATGGTTTATTAACGAATTTTATTTTTGAAATTCTGTCAGTCGAATACAGTGATAATCTGTATGGCTATTTCAGAATAAAGCTGACAAATGATAATTCAAAATTTGTGGTTATTAATAATCTTAGCATCTGTGGTTCATTTTCTGACACTTTTCCGGATCGGGTATTAGAAGAGGGTTTGTATTTATGCCATCCGGATTTAAACCATGAAATTGTGCTTGATATATTCAGCTTTGAATTTGATTTGTATAAAAGCAGATCCTTTAATTAAAACAAGAAAAGCAGATTTTTGGACTATCGCAAGATTTAATATATAAAAAAAGTTTATTTGATTTAACCCATGGTTCAATTAGCTTTTCCATAAGTGTGAAACCCTTTTTTTGGGGTAAGTATTGAGCTTTTTTTAATCTAAAAAAAAAATACGCGTTAATTTGTAATAATTGTGATCTGTTACTTAGGTACAGCATATTTAGAAAAAGAAACCCCGCCAAACTTAAAATGATTAAGTGAAGCGGTTCTGTACGATTTTAGTCGATAGGTACTATTATCGTCTTTTTCAGCATCTTTATTTTTTTAATGTTTGATAAAATGGATAATTATTTATTCAATCTGCATATATGGGCTTGTATAGTCATCCTCGGGTTTGTATTTTATCCCTTTATAAACTATTGTTTCTGTTTTTAGTGTTTTGTCGAGTTTATATAAAACCCCATCTTTGCGCAAATAATAATAAAAATCATTAGTAGCTTTTATTGCTCCTACAATCTCGTTGTTGAAAAGAAACTTTTTTCTTTTTAAATTACCATTGTTTGAGTCATATACCGCAATACAGGAAGAAGTATTTGCAACAACTTCTTCGTCTATTATTTGTAATGATTTCAGCACTCCCACTTGGTCATTCAATATACTATGGAGATCCTGATCTTCTCGTAAATTCTTTCTAACCTGAGCTACATCCTCTGGAGACTCCCAATTGATAATTGGTATGGTTGCTAACCATTTCATTTGTCCGGTTTTTTTATCAATACCAATAATATGTTCTGCATCTCCCAGTACAATTAGTTTTTCTCCTGCAGTAAGATTAGTTAAGGTGTTAATATTGGTATCTGTAGTCACATTAGTATTGGCGTTCTCATCGTATTGTGTGTCGGTTATATAATTATTTACTTCAAATTGCCACTTTGTGTTTAATTCCTGATCAAGACAAAAAGCATTTCCGTTTTCATCGATAACAAAAATTTCTCCATCACTTACCACTGGTTCATGCGGTAGCGGATGAACAAATTTCAGGTTGGTAATAAATTGCCCGTTTTTTGCATTTACAGCACAGAGATTATAGCCGGTGTTTACAATAATTTTATCTCCAATAGCAGTTGGCGATACAAACACTTTATTTTTTACATCATATACCCAATTTGGCTGCATTGTATTCGAATTAATAGATTTTACTTTTCCATTTAAATTAGAAAAAATAAAATTACTCTCATACACAAGTGGGTATTGCGAAAACATAAAAAGTGAGGGACTTTCAGGTATAGACTCATTTTCCTGATATTTTTTTATGATAGCACCTGTCTGTTTATTAAACACAATTATTTCTCCGTTTTCATAGGATTTTATTATGGTATTCTTGTCAATTTTAAAATAGGAGTCACTGCGGGTGTCTTCTATATTTTTTATGTTTTGCCAATTGCATTTTCCGGTTGCTAAATCTATGCTGTATAGGTTTCCGTTATTGGTTGTCAGAAATAATGTAGTGTTTTTTGAAACGTCTTTCTGTGTACAGGAAAACACAGACAGTGAAAGAATTATAAATATTGTTTTTAATAATAATTTGTTCATGATGTTTTAGGGGAATTAAAAATGATGTTTAAGTGTTTTTATAAATAAAAAGGGAAGAGATGTAATTTTCAAATATGTGTACAAAAAAATGGAAAGGATTATTAAAATCGAACAGTAATGTTGGTATTATTCTTCTGTACAAAAATGTACAATTAGATATGTGAGATAGTTTTTACTGCAGAATCATTAGGCATCTTCCCTGACTCTTTTATTAAACTTGTACAATTAATTACAATACGATAAAATCAAAAATTAACTTAGGATCATCTTCTATTTTTTATCCTGAGTTATACAATGATTTTTTATTATATCGTTAGTTACCTCTATATATTCTCCAATTCTCGCTGAGTTTTCATCAATTCCTAATCTTTTTTCATAGTTTTTAATTGCATTACTTAACATTTTATGATGTTCTTCAAAATATTCGGGAGAATAATTCCCAAGCCTTACCTCATATTTTTTATCTAATATCAATGTGCATGAATCAGAAAGAGCATAATGTGAATAGTTGAAATATTCACAAAACGAAATCTTTTTTTGATCTAAACTATCTAATAATGTATTAAAGACGACTAAAGTGTCTTTTTGTATGTGCACCTTAGAAAGTATTTCTTCTCTAAAAGCATCATTTACTTTGAATTCTTTTTTACAGCTTATTAATGCAAAAAAAGCAGCAAGTGCCAATAATTTATTTTTCATATCTATTCTAATAATTATATTACAGTTAATTTTTGTCCTTTTTCTTTTCTTTGAAAAAGAAAATCTAAATGTATATTTTCATCTGGATTGCTTTGTTTCGCATTCTAATAATTCCTTCTCGATCTGCTAAGTGTAGCAAAGTAACTAGTTTTCCGCATGCTTGATATTCCAATTTAAACGTTTCTTCAAACAAGAGCTCTATTTTCATAATCGTTATTATTAAGCCAATCTTCCGCCATTTTTATTTTTTCTTTATGGTTTTTTTCAGTAGATTACATTGTTTTTCCTATATTTTAATGTTAAATTGATCCATCTCTTTTATAAATTTCCTCTACAGTTCGATCATATCTATCATATAGAATTTTCCAAGGTAATCCCACGGATCTAATTGGTTTATAATACTCTTTTGTGATTGTTCTGTCTTCTTTTACCGTTACTTTTCTAGATATCAATTCTCCTTTGCTATTGTCTTCAGAATAGTTTATCTCTTCTTTTTTATGTAAATACTTTTCAACTAAATTAGGTAGCTCATAGAAATCTTTATTAACATCATCTCTTATCCGCTTTTTTTTATATTTTTTATAAGTTAAAAAAAATGTTATTCTCCCCAACCACCAAGCATTTGAGTTTAAACGCCATTCGGGAGCTTTGTTTAAATAAATAATCCATTGTGCAGAATCTTAATAATGATTATTTGGTGAAAAAATAATAGTTTCGATTGTTGACCACTTTATTAAGCAACTTGATTCTTGAGATGGATCTATAATTTTAAATCCTGTATAATCATGAGTAATTGTATCTTTACTTTTTTCGGAAATTAACATTAAAAATATATTTTATCTGATTTACTAATTGGTTTGTCTGGTTTTTCCATAAGGGTAAAATCTTTTTGAAACCTACGGATTGCTAAAAATAAACTCAAGATGATAAACGTAATAATACTTAATGCTGTCCATATCGAAACCACAATTAGCTTTATATAAATAAAATACAAACAAAACATTAAAAACAATTGCAGTAAAACAAAATGGGTCTTTAACATTATAAAAAATATTGCTTTTTTATTTTTCAATGGATATCCCAATGAATATGCTGTATATATTAATGAAGTAAAGCACAAAAATGTGGAAAATACAAATAAAATAAAGAAAATTAAATAATCAGAAAATTTATGTTCTTGCGTTCTTAATCCTCCTTTTGAGTACGAAATTTTCAATGTACTCCCAATAATTGGAACTGATGATGAAGTGTGGGCTGAAGACTCTACTCTAATTTTCTCATTATTAACAAAGAATTCAAACATAGGAACATTATAAGTAACCTCATATCGTCTTTTCATTCGAGAATCTGATTCTTGTTTCGTATAACTGCGATAAGAAACTATAGTTGCCTTATAAACATCTCCGTTATAATAATTTTTCACTATAGAAAAAATACCGAAAGTCATTCCTAATGTGAAAAGATACAGTATGAAACGACTAATAATTAAAAATAAGAATGCAATTAGTTTAGCTAGGAAATTACTTTCTTCTCTCAGGCTCTTAAATTGCGGAATTGACACAATAAAGCTAAACAATAAAATTCCTGAAAGAAAGTATTTGTCAGTAAAATCCATCTATCTAATTATTTCCAGTTCATCACTACCTTCATGCATATCTTTAATCTTTTTAGCAATCTTCGTATCAATTTTTAATGTTTCTAAATCTGTTTGAGAATTACATGATGTCATCACAAGGCTTATGATAATCAATAATATTAACCCCGTCATATTGCTTTTAAATAATTTCAGGTTCTGTTTTTCCTTTAGGAATATAAAACATTTGATCGATCATTAGTTCTTCTTTTGTTTCGTTATTATACAAATAAAAGGCAGGCTCTCCATTTAGTTTTTTGAATGTTGCTAATTTGCCATATCCATAAAATCTTAAGATTGTGTCTTTAGGAAAAGGCATTACTTTAAAACCATTTTTAGCATCGTCAATTAAACCATTAATTCGTGCATTAGATTCAGAACTGCTTAGATACATTGATGTTGCCATATTTTTTTCTCTAACCTTAATTTTTTCGGCAAATTCACTGTACTTTTCTTCTTTAAGAAGATCAGCCAATTTATCATATGCTGTAATAAGTTTTTCTTTAAAATCAGCTACATCTTCTAAATTTTCGCCATCAGTCCATTTGGTTAATGAGTATGTAATCTCAGCAGTAAATTCTGTTGAAGTGGTCAATAACGGAATTTTTTGATTTTCTTCCACTTTTTGAACCGCTGTTTCCGGCAAGTCTTTTATGTGTTTAAATTCATTATTTGCTACATCGTATAGCCTAACGTTAAATCTTAAAGAGGCTTCAGGATCTAGATTTTGTTGTCCGGAAAGAGGTTTTATAATCGCTTTTACAAATTGTTCTCCAGAATTATAAATAGCGTAATTTACCGGAACATTACTAGATATTTGACCTTCGGCTTCCATTGTTAGTACAGGAATATCGTTTATCAAAATTTCAAAATTTCAGGCTGCGACTGAAAAGTCTAAGGTGTAATAGGGCTCGTATATCATTTTTAGTTCAATTAATTGAAAACTTATTGTTTTTTATAGGGCTTAATTTGTCAGTTAATTATAACTGATTTTGTAGTTTGATTCCTCATGAGCATTTAATTTTTCTCTTTAGAAATTTTAAAATCTAATTTTTATAATACATATCCAAAGACCTGTATGAAACCCAATCTTTATATTTTTTATTGTCTTTGTCTATTGCGATTATTTGTAAACTACCTTCAACAGGTTTTGTGTCATAATTAACCTTATAAATGAGGAAAAAAGTAGCCTTTTCTTTTAAGTCTTCCCAGACTAAAATGCGTTGCTCCATTTTATCTTTTTTGAATTCTCCATTTTCATCTAAAAAAAGAGGATGCTCTTTTGTGGACAAAGAAATTTTTGAAAATGCAGGTTTTGCACCGTATTTGTTTTCAAAAATTTTAATTATTTTGAGCGCATCATCATTATCTAAAATATTTATTTCATAACACCAAACAAGCTTATCTTTTTTGTTATAAAAGAAGGAAGTTTCGTTTTTTTCAAAATCAATATTATTTCCAAATAAATTTATTTGACGAGGAGTAAATTTAAATTCGTCATAATCTCCTGAAATATTATATTCATTTAAAGCATTATCGTTTAATGTCAATCCAATTCTGCTTAGTATTTCGTCTATCCGGGTCTTAAATTTTAAATTTGTAAGATCAAGCAGTTTCTTAGAGTTATTTTTTTTTGTTTCCATTGGAGGTTTCGATATCAATGGTTTTTTCTCTTCTTCTTTTTTCGTAGTTTGTGAATTACAGCTTTGAATAAGAATGCAGAGAGTGATAAAAATTAATTTTCTCATAATTAAGCTAATTAATTGATTTAAGATTCCCACTATCAAAGCCTAATGATCCAATAAAATCTACCCATTCTTTATCATTTTTTTTGTAAACAAACAAGACCCTATAAAACTCATCATTATCTTTTGTAAAATAATAATAACAGATATTGTTATTTATCCATAGAGTAGTATTGATAGGACCTAGGCTATAAGTATTCTTTGGCTTTCCAAATAGCAGTTTAAGATTATTATATAGTTTATCAGATTCAATTTTTGTATATAAATTTATTTGGTACATTCCTAAAACATTATTTTTTTCATTGTTAAGGACTCCAATTTCGGGATCAATTTTACCGTAATGAAATATTATATTATTTATGTCTAAATTATTTTTCCCAGCAATTTTTATTTTATTGAAAACCAATAATTTTTCTGATGCAAATACAAGCTTTTCGTTACCTAATAAAGTAAGCTCATTATTTTTTATAGTATCTTTTTTTGAAAGATTTACAGATAACATGATATTTTCTATATCTTCCTTTAAAGTAAGATTTACTAAATCGAATGGCATTTGAATTTCTACTTTTTCTGATTTGTTTTTTGTTTGTGAATTGCAGCCTTGTATTACGATACACAGTAATGATAATATTATTGATCTGATATAACTAAGGTTTAACATATCTTTCAATATAATGCTCATCTCCTTCACTTTCCATAAGTTTTGCATATTGATAATAAGAAATTTGTTTACTCGTCTTATTTTTTTCTTCTAAATATTCCAAATAGTCACCATAATATTGGAAATTACCAGCTGATAACATTTGCTTTCGAATTGTTAAATCGGTTTTTTTAAAAGCGCTAAATTTAGAGTGATTTTGAGTAGCGCCAGTTAGAGTATAAAAACTCGTGTTATCTTCCCATAATAAAGCATCAGGATTAATGTTTTTTGGTTTAGATAAAAGCATTCTTATATAAACAGGTTTCCCTATTTTATTATTTAAGGTTTCAATTAATTGATTTATATTTTTAGTATAAAACAATTCTACAGAATAATAATTTAGTATTTTATCTTTTTTTGAAAATTCAAAACTTACATAATTAGTTCCAAATTCTCCTTTTTTATCACGATATCCACTTAAATCAACGCCGTTAAAATAAAGTGCTTTTTCGGATTCTGTATCGTAAACATTAAACAAATTAGAGTCTATTATGGAATTATTTTCCTTATATTCATTAGGTATATCACCAAAGAAAGTGTCGTATTTTTCAGTAAATGTGATTTTTGATAAATCTTTTTTTTGTGAATTACAGCCTTGTATTACAATACAAACGACTGCCAATAAAATTATTTTTTTCATATCGTTTTACGGTTTTCTATAATCATCGATATAGAAATTATTCCCTTCTTTTCTTTTGTAGTCAACAAAGTTTTTATAACTAAAAACGTTTTTTTGTAAATTGTTTTTTTCCAGATGATATAAATAATCACCATAATATTGAAAATTACCAGCTGATAACATTTTCTTTCGAATTGTTAAATCGGTTTTTTTAAAAACGATAAAATCAGCTTGATTTTGGGTAACTCCTGATAGAGTATAAAAACTCGTTTTGTCTTCCCACAAAAAAGCGTCTGGTAAAGTATCGCCTTCAGAAGGACTTGGGACATATGAAGGTTTGCCTACTTTTGAATTTATCGCTTCGATTAATTTGTTTATATTTTTATTGTGAAATAATGTAACATAGTAGTAAGTTAGTGTTCTGTCTTTTTTTGAAAATTCAAAACTTACAGAATTAGTACCAAATTCTCCTTTTTTATCACGGTAACCGCTTAAATCAACTCCATTAAAGTTAAGTGCTTTTTCAGATTCAGTATTATAGACATCATACAAATTATAATCTATCATAGAACTATTCTCGCTATATTCGTTAGGAATATCGCCAAAAAAAGTATCGTATTTTTCAGTAAATGTGATTTTTGATAAATCTTTTTTTTGTGAGTTACAGCTTTGTATTACAGTGCAAATGACTGCTAATAAAACTATTTTTTTCATATTAGTTTATGGTTTTCTATAATCTTCTATATAATGATTATTTCCTTCTTTAGTTTTGTAGTCTACAAAATTTTTATAAGTAAATTTTTCCTTTTTTAAACCTTTTTTATCTAAATAATCTAAATAGTCACCATAATATTGAAGATCTCCAGATATTTTTTGTTTACGAATTGTCGAATTATCTTTTTTGAACACGGCAAAATTTGGTGTGTTTTGATTTGCACCTGTCAACGAATAGTAATTTGTTTTATCTTCCCATAATAAAGAATATGGTATATCGTCGCTTTCATCAAGCATGGAAATATAAACGGGCTTTCCTATACTACGATTTAAATTACTAATTAATTCTTTCACATTCTTATTGTAGAATAATGTGATAGAGTAGAAATTTAGTATCTTATCTTTTTTTGAAAATTCAAAACTCGCAGTGTTAGTTCCAAATTCTCCTTTTTTATCACGGTATCCGCTTAAGTCTACTCCATTAAAGTTGAGTGCTTTTTCCGATTCTGTTTTGTAAACATCATATAATTTATAATCTATAATAGAACTATTTTCTCTAAATTCGTTAGGAATATTACCAAAAAAAGTATCGTATTTTTCAGTAAATGTGATTTTTGATAAATCTTTTTTTTGTGAATTACAGCTTTGCATTACAATACAAACGACTGTTAGTAAAATTGTTTTTTTCATGAATTAAATTAAATTTATATTGGCACTATATCCTGTTGTTTTTTCAATTTTTTTAATAACATCAAATCCTTCCCAAAATGTATAGGTATCATTAACGACAGTTGCATCATCTTTAAGATTTAGACCAAGTTTTTTTGAAGAAAGTCCAGCTTCTACTTTTATTAAAACTTTCCCTTCTACAGTATCAAACTTCATTTCTGGTCGGTAATATACACTTTTTGAGTTTTGGTTATAAGTTAAAGAATGTCCAAAAGTTATGGAAGCTTTAGCTATACCTGCTGCATAAGCAGTAACCTCAAGAAATACTGCTTTTGCTTTTAGTTCAACTTCTAGTTTTATTTCAGCAGAGAGTTTTGTTTTCAATTCTGCATTACCTTTATTATCATCAGATTCGGTATTAATAGTCATATCTGCACTGCCATCAATTTGTCCGGTTAATATTAAATCAAATAAAATTTTAAAAGTAATCCCAACCTTTCTGTCTTTTGCTGCCCACGCCTTAATTATATCTAATATTATTATTGCAACTTCATTACCGGCTGGACCTCCGGCAAGGGTACCTGCAGTTTGTACTGCCAAGTCAAGCAAGTCTATCGTTAGCACTAAGGCAATAAGGGGTTCAGCTTTAAAATAAAATTTATATTCCATGCCCAACACTTTAGTAGGAACTCCTTTTTTGGTTCCCCGTGCTAATTGCCATTCTGCACCTAAACAAAAATTAGGCGGTTTCATTTGAACATCGAAAGGTAAATTACTTTTTTTTGCAATTCCTTTTGTACCACCAGTAACTCCTTTTGAAAATTCTTTTAAGGATGAAAAGACAGAATATAATTGTTTAATTTTCGCTTCATGTTTGAAGGTAGCATCAAAATGACTACCATATTTATCGTCGGTAATTTTATTCCAATTTGCTTCTAAGACGACTCCAAAATCTATTTCTGTTTGTTTCCATCTTTTTTCCGCACCAATTTTACCCGCTTTACTTTGCATTTCTTTATGTTTTGCAGGAGATAAATTTTGCCATTTTACACTTGCCATATTACTGAGATTTAAAAAGAAATGAAAATCCCATTTGATATCAGGATAAGCTTTTACTTGTATAGTAGTATTAGCATCATTAGAAAAATAACGACAGGAATGCACATGAATATTATATTCGTTTGCAAAAACTTTTGACCAGATATATTGCATTGGCAAAGGATTCAGAACGGACAAATTAGATCTCACCGGAAAGTCTAATTTATCTGCAACCTGATTCTTAGTAGCAAACTCAGTTGATTTTATTGTAATATTTTTCTTGTGTACATTTTTACGACATGCCTTATTTTGATATTCTGTAATGTCTATTGTAAAATTCTCGTTTTTGCTGTAGTTTCATAAAGTATGATTCCCTCTTAAAATTTAATACATTAAAAAAGGTGTTAAAAAATCTCAAAATGAGTACTACCTTTTATACCGCAAAAGCGAACATCTAAAACGATTTCTTCATTTGTTTTAGAATTTTCTAAATACAAAGCCGGCATCCTATTTAATCTTTTTAAAGTTGCTAATCTGTTATATGCTGAATATTCAATATAAAAATTATTATCAATTGGCATTGCTTTGAAACCATCTTCCAGCTCGCCTAATATATTTGAGATTCTATTTTTAGATTCTTCTTGTGTTAAATACATTGCGATAGCATTATTTTTCTCTTTTTTTGAGAACTTATCTGTAAATAACTTATAATCTTTGTTATTCAACGCATTAATTATTTCTTCACATTCTTGAACTAAAGCTTTTTTTAAATCAAAGTTTACGTCTTTTAAGTCCACTCCATTTTGCCATGCATCTAACTTGTAGGAAACATCTGCCATAAAAACACTTTTATGTATAAGCAAAGGAATCTTTTCAACAGGAGCTGTTTGGAAATTTTCAAATTGCTGAACAAATTGAAAATCTCCAGAACTTACGTCATATTCTATAACTTTATATCTTACATAAGCTTCTTTATGAAGTTCTTTGCCTCCTGATAGAGGCAAGACTCTAATTTCTATATTTTGTTCGCCTTTTTCTAAAATCCCACTATTTATAGGAATATCCATTGATGCTTGTCCGTCTACATTTAAAGAAAAAACACAAACATCATTTATTAGTACTTCAAAATAACACATCAAAGCACTGCAGTCTAATTCGTAATATATCTGCTTCATAATTTTAATTAAAACGACTTTTTAATATCTCTAATACATCAAAAGCATTAGGATTCTCTTCTAATATTTTTTTTATTGTTTCAGGATTATTGCCCTGATCAGGATTTAGTTTAATTCCTTTTTTTAGAATAGTTACTTCTGTCGAAATGAATCTATTTTTATCATTATTGTAATATTCAGTATTTTGTGTTATGTAAACTAATTGATTCCCTTTTTTGTCATCCCACAAATATTGGGATTGAATATGATTGTCTTTATCATATATGTTTTCTAATAAAGGTTTCCCTAATTTAGTTTTTATATATTTTAATAAATTTCCCCCCTCATTTTCATTTTCAATTTTAATGATTAAGCCAGATAATTTATTGTTTTTAAAATTATCAACATAAAGGGACAAATTGCTAGTGTATTTGATTAAGCTATTTTTTGCATTATCTTTAATTGCTAATTTTGAGATATTTACATTGCCATATTTAAAATCATCAATATCTTTAGTTACATAAGCAACAAAACTATATCTGATGTTTTCATCTTTTTCAAATCTTGTTGTATCTTTAATTATTGATGAAATATCAGAACCGAATTTTAATGTTTCTAGATCCGTTTGAGAGTTGCAGGATGTGATCATTATAATAGTTGTAAGTAATAATATAAAATTTTTCATTGTTGTTTTAATTTTTAATTAATGGAATATTGGCACTTATATTAAATAATTCTTCTAATTCTTTTATGACATCAAACGGAGGAATAACATCTTTGATGGTTCCATCTGCGATGGTATATTCACCTTCTTTAGTTTCTTCAACAGACTTTTTGTCTTTGACGATTTTCATTGCAAGTGCGACACTTATTTTAACAATATATTTTGCATCCATTCCGTCAAAGCCTAATTTAGGTCTATAATAAAGTCCTTTATCATCATAAGTTATTCCGTGTCCAAAAGTTACAGATGCTTCCGCACTTGCAGAAGCCTCAAAGTAAGCTTTAACTTTAATGATTACAACAGCTGCTTCTCCTTTTATTTTTACACCTACTTTTAATTCTACCTTTAATTTATTTTCTGCCTTTAATTCAAATTTTGAATCTTTGGCTTTTCCTGCAGTATGAAATTTAAGATCAGCATCAATAGTAATGGTATTAGTGATTATTAAATCCATATAAATATCGACACTAGCACTTAATCCGTTTTTTTCATTACCTACTTTTATTCCTTCTTTTAGTTTACCTTGAATTGCATTATATAATTTAAGAACCCCAGGTCCTAAACCAAAAATCTCTCCTCCGATAAAAACAATTGCCCCCAATAAATCAATTGTAACTTCCAACCCAATAAGAGGTTTTGCGTGTAGTCCTATTGTTACATCTGTTCCTATTATTTTCTTGTTATCTTTAGGATGGCTTAAAAACCAGTTTCCTGTAAACGATAAATTGGGTGGTTTTACAATAAAACTTGCGGGAATACTCTTTGATACTTTATCGCTTATTGTGCCTTTTGTTTTATTGGTTATACCATCAGCTAGTGCACCTATAGAATTAAATACATCATAAAATTTTTTGAATTTAGTCTCGTATTTTTGTTTTAATTCTTTAGTTTGTTTGTCATTATCCCATTTTGCTTTTAAACTAAATCCAAAAGAAGCATCTTTTTGTTTCCATCTTCTTTCAGCACCTATTTTTCCTGATTTTTTTTGTAATTCTTTAACGTCAAATTCATTTTTTTTTTGCCATTTTACACTTAAATCATTAGTTAAATTTAAGAAAAATTCAAAAGTCCATTTTATATCCGGATATGCTTTTAATAGTATTGTGGTATTGGCATCATTTGAAAAATAGCGACAGGAATGAATATGAATAGAATAATTATTTGCTGAATCCATACTTTTTTCAGCACTTGTAATGTTAGTTAAATTGTACTTTGGCCAAATATATTGTAACGGAGCAGGGTTCAGCCACGATAAATCTGATTGAACAGGAAAATCCAATTTATTTGTAACTTTATTTACTGGGGTCCTGTACTCTGGGGAAGTTATTTTGATGTTTTTTTGATGTTTTACATGTTTAAGACATGCTTTGTTTTGATATTCTGTTATATCTATCGTAATATTTTGAGCATGACTTGGGGCAATAGTTTCATAAACTATGGTTTGGGCATCGTGCCCAATAGAGTCAAACGAAATATCCACGCGACGATTTTCAATATATTCTTTTTCGTTTTGGTGTTTTATATTATCACGTTCCTTTTTGTCATCTGTTGGATTTACTTCACCACGACCTCTAGATATTATTCGGCGCGAGTCTAAACCGCCATCAACAAAAATCTTTTTTACAGCATCGCTTCGCTGTTGTGATAATTTTTGGTTGTATTCTTCTTTACCAATTACGCAGGCATGACCATCAATTTTGATTGTTGAGTGCTCTGATCCTAATAAATATTGCAAAATATTATTGAGGGTAGTTTTGGCATCAGGAGTTATCTCATATTTTTCAAAGTCAAATAAAATAGTTTTATTAATTGGTGTTTTTGGGCTGGATACTATGCCTAGATTTTGACCATTATTAAAAAGCAGTGTTGTTTTAGTAGGCTCAGTTAAACTAATGGTTTCAAACTTGCACAATTCATGTCGTACTTTATTTGTTTCCGGCGCACCATTTTTTAAAGGAGATAAATTTGCAGGGGGTTTTACTTCATGAGAAACAGTTTGTTTCTTGATTCTTAAAAACGTAGCATGATCCTCAAGTTTTTTTTCATCGGTTATATAAACCTTTGCAACAGGGTCATAAATTTTCACATAAAATTGTTCTGTTTCTTTTATTCCTTTCATGGTTGTACTCCATGAATAGGTATTTTTAATTTCCAGATTTATTTCACCATCAATGACTTCTACCCCATGGATTGTACGTATTACAGGGTCAGTCTTGAAATCTACATGTCTGAAAATTTCAATTTTTATATTTTTATGTCCGTTGAGTCCTTCTGTATTAAGTTTAAGGAATACCTTTTCTCCGTATGAGAAAAAGTGTTTTTTGCGAACATCTTCCCCATCTTGTTTCTGAGACCATTTGCTCTCTACTAATTTTGCTGGCGTAGACCCCTGTATAAGCAGGCCAGTTACATTGTGAATATCTCTTTTTCCGGAAAGACTGGCTTCCAGATAATATTCAAACGGGCCACATAAATATTTTGGAATGTTTACCTCAAAAGGGGTATCGGCAGCCAAAGTCAACTGCCTCACAATTTTTTCTTTTTTTCGATCCTGAAGTATCCATGTCATACTCTTTTTTTTCTCTTCTTTCGTCGTGCCATCATGCCATAAATCTACTTCAAAGCTCACAACTCCATCAGGATGAACAGCTACTTTTTTATTAGGAACAGATTGGTCGCTTATTACTTTTCCTTTTCCTGTCCATTTTATTCTTTTAACACCTTTTGCCATTTAGTAAAAATTAATTGTTAAAAATTAGACCTTCATGTTTAGCCTCATTAGTATACATTTCCCTAACATCAACCATTGGGTTTACAAGATTGTGCACCATAGGCTCGGCATTTTTAAAATTTTGTTCGCCGGGCTCTGCTGTTTGTCCGTGGTCTGTAATTTCGATACAGTCCGGAGCTCCCATGGGGCAGGTTGCTTTGCTGTTTTCCAGGAGTATTTTGCCCTGATTGCTAAGGGTTACATTTTCATAAAAACCGCTCCATTTTGTTATTACAGCCTGACAAGGCAAAAAACTATTGCCCGCAGGTTGTTTTTTGCATTTTCCAAAGGTGTTTTTTTCTAAAGTCTGCCCAATTTCTTTAGTAGTAGCAATTAGTTTTTCTGATCCTTCCTTATCATTTCCAAAATGTTTTTTGTGTGATTTGACCTTAATTTTATCCGTTTTAGAAGGGTCTTCACTAAACTTGCATTTGCAGGTAGCCCCCTGGACTACAAAATGTTTTTCGCTCATAATTTAGGTTGTTTAAAATTGCCACCACTTTTTTTGAGGCTGGGTTTCTTCGATAAATAATTCCTGTTTCGGCGTTGCACTGATTTCTTTACGTTC
The DNA here is from genome assembly GCF_903819435.1 of Flavobacterium salmonis. Taxonomy (GTDB): domain Bacteria; phylum Bacteroidota; class Bacteroidia; order Flavobacteriales; family Flavobacteriaceae; genus Flavobacterium; species Flavobacterium chungangense. The sequence continues at coordinate 15,013 of NZ_CAIJDP010000066.1, forward strand.
GTTTAAGTTAGCAATCGAAACCGAGTATTTCTGCGGGACATCGAGTTCTAAATTGCAGGATATAAAAATGCTCTCGGGAATATAATCTTCAGGGTTTAAAAAATATTTTGCCCTGTAGCTGCCAACAGCTTGTTGCTCTGAATATTCTTTTACAGGTAAATTTAATTCGTTTTCAAAATCGGTTTTGGTTCGTTCATCATGAAGTTTTCCATTAACGTCGATCACTAAAAAATTATCAACATCCAGACGATCGTCTAATTTTTGATCGACCAGATATTTTATATTTTCAGTTTTGGCAATAAGAGGAAAATCAATTTCTTTCTGAATCGATAATGAAGGTGGGTATTCTGTATGGAGTCCGTTAAAAAAGGCATTTAAAAACCAGTCTTTTGAAAGGGAGAGATATAAGGTATCGCTGTCTTCTAAATTTCTGTCGTAAATAGAGAGGTATTTTTCGACATAATCTCCTTCATAATATTTGAGGATTTGTTTTTTGGTTTCCTGCCAGCGTTCTTCAATCTGGCTAAAGTTGTTAATGTAAACCCATTTTCCGTTTTGGTCCACTACAACCAATAAAGGGTATAGGGCAGCAGAAGCTTTTTCGGCAATTTCTTCGGCCATAGTGCTGGCGGCGGTATCGTTTATGTAGATATTTCCAATTCTGTCTACTTCAAAAAAATAAAAGCCATTTTCGTTTTTTGCTTTCCATTCAACGTTAATTTCCTGTTTTATAGTATGCGTTTCCGATCCGTTTTCTATGGTATACAATACACCATACGAGTTGCTGATTTGTGCATTATTCAAAGACATTTTGAAAGGAGCTTCATGAAAAACTACTTTTTTACGCTGTTTTTCTCTTTCTTCATCAGAAAGTTCTATTTCGGGAGGAGGTAAAATAAGGTATTCAAGCCGCGATGGAAAATCAGCTTCTATCAAATCCTGTAATGGGCAAAATCTATTATGATAAGCTCTAAGAGCATAAGTATCAAGGCCTAACTTATGAGCGACACTCACTAAGGTATCGCCTTTTTTAATGGTATAGGTTAAATAATCCTTATAAGAAGGCTCTGGAATATAGGACATATAGTTGTTGACATTTGGGTAGCCAAATATATGTTTTTTCTCTCAAATTATTTGCATGATGTAAAAAAAAGACTGCCTTTTAAAGGCAGTCTTTTTGGTAATTATTTAAACATGATTATTTTACCAGAACTTAACGTATAAAGCTACGATAACTAATAAAGTAATTACGATCAATACTGTAGTTTGTGGTTTTACAGAGAACATTCCAGGCTCTGTTTCGAAAGCTTTAGGGTTTACTTTTGGACCTGCAAAACTCATTGCTACCATTACAAGGGTTGTAAAGAAGAATGATAATCCCATACAGATGTGGAACGGAATTTCGTAGATACCTTTAGCATTTTTATAAGCTGTGTACAATAAAGTTTCGTTTCCAAACAATGCAGGAGCATATTCATTAAATAAAACAGATAATACAAATCCTAAAATTACACCTACAATAGCTGCCGCTCCTGTAGTTCTTTTCCAGAACATACCTAAAACGAACATTGCAAATACTCCAGGGCTAATGAATCCGGTATATTTTTGGATGTACGTGAATCCACCAACACCACCAATTCCAAGAACGTCATTCCATGTAAATAAAACAGCCAAGAGCATCGCTGCGAAAACGGCATATCTACCAATGTTTACCTGATGTCTGTCGCTGGCATTTTTTTGAATGTATTTTTTGTGAACGTCTAACGTATAAATTGTAGAAATACTGTTTACTTTTCCTGCTAACGAAGCAACGATAGCTGCTGTTAAAGCGGCAACAGATAATCCTTTAAGACCTGTTGGCAAGAATGTCAACATGGCTGAGTAAGCTCCGTCTTTTCCACCAACCAATTGTGGTAAATCACCATTTTGGTACAAAACATAAGCTGCAATACCCGGTAACATTACGATAACAGGCATTAATAATTTTAAGAAACCTGCGAACAAAATACCTGTACGGGCAGTTTGCAAATCAGCACCCAATGCTCTTTGCGTGATGTACTGGTTACATCCCCAATAGTTAAGGTTGATGATCCAGATACCTGCCAAATAGGACATCATTCCAGGGAAAGTCAGGTATTTGTCAATATCGTTTTGAGTAGAAGCAGCCGTTGGCTCAGGAATAATCATTTTGAAATGCTCAGGAGCTTTTTCCATCAATAAGTTGAAACCGGCAAGAGCGTCTTTTCCGAAACCAAAACTTTCTGCTACAACAGTCAAAGCAATATAAGAAGTAACCAAACCTCCAATAATTAAAACCGCTACCTGGATAACGTCTGTATAAGCTACCACTTTCATACCTCCCAAAGAGATAATTAAAGCAAAAACAGCCAAACCAATCATAATAGCATGCAGATATTCTCCACCTGCTAAACCGTTAATAGCAACGGCTCCTAAATATAAAATAGAAGTAAGGTTTACAAAAACATATAAAAACAACCAGAAAACGGCCATAATTAAAGCAGTAGATTCATTGTAACGTGTTTTTAAGAATTGTGGCATTGTATAGATCTTATTTTTCAGGTATACCGGGATAAACCAAACGGCAACAATAATAAGAGCAATAGCGGCAATCCACTCATAAGCAGCAACTGCAATCCCCAGAAAGAAACCCTCACCACTCATTCCGATAAATTGTTCTGCTGAAATGTTTGAAGCAATCAAAGAAGCTCCAATCGCCCACCATGTAAGAGTTCCTTCAGCAAGGAAGTAAGCCTTGGCATCGTGTTCGTTTTTTTCGCGTTTGCGATAGATGATGTATCCATAAATGGACACAACGAGAAAATAGATAATAAATACTGCATAATCTGCAAAAGCAAGTTTTGAGCTCATTTGTTAGTAATATTTGAAATTAATATAAAGTGATTTTTGATAGTTTTAAAGTTTGTTTTTAATGTGAAATGTCAAAAATAGTTTATTATACTTACGAAACTAATTAATTTATTCTTTTAATCCGAAAAAAATACGATATGTATTTTAATTTGGCGCTTTTTTTATAAAAATCGAAAATCAAAAGTAAAGTAAAAATAGTTACGGGCAACATAAATAAATGTGTTTTTTACATTTATAACAAAAAGATATAATATCGATTTTTATTTAAACTTTTTATTGTCTGATTTTTTGTTCCCATTTCCAGGCGCTGGCAATGGCATCATCAAGGCTCAATTGTGTTTTCCAGCCCAGAACATTATTGGCTTTGTCGGTATTGGCATACGCCTCGGTAACATCGCCTTCTCTTCTGTCTACAATTTTATAAGGCAATTTTTGACCGCTTGCTTTTTCGAATGCATGGATTACCTCAAGTACAGAGCTGCCTTTTCCGGTTCCTAAATTAAAAATCTCCAGTTTATCGGTATTCGTTTTGTTTACCAATCTTTGCATTGCAATTACGTGCGCCTTTGCCAGATCGACAACATGAATATAATCACGAACACAGGTTCCGTCTACAGTTGGATAATCGTTTCCGTAAACTGATAATTCTTTTCGTAAACCAGCTCCGGTTTGGGTAATAAACGGAACTAAATTTTGCGGAACGCCAAGTGGTAGTTCACCAATTTCGTTTGATTCATGTGCACCAACCGGATTAAAATAGCGCAATAAAATTGCATTCAGATTACTTACTTTAGTGACATCAGTAATAATTTCTTCGCCAATTTGTTTGGTGTTTCCGTATGGAGACATTGCCGGCTGGATTGCCGTAGATTCTGCAATTGGCATCTTTTCGGCCTGACCGTAAACGGTACAGGAAGAACTGAAAATAAAGTTTGCTTCGGGTTTTTTGTTTAATTCCTGCAGAATGTAAACCAGAGAATTGATATTGTTTTCATAATACAGCAATGGATTCTGAACACTTTCGCCAACAGCTTTTGAAGCTGCAAAATGAATAACGTCTGAAACATCATTATATTTTTTGAAGAAATCCTGAACGGCTGCTTTATCTCTTACATCAATTTGTTCAAAAAGTGGTTTTTTTCCTGTAATTCTTTCGATACCATCTAAAACTTCAATCGAAGAATTAGAAAGATTGTCTATAACAATTACTTCGAAATTTTCGTTTTGTAATTCTACAACTGTATGAGAACCAATAAAACCTAATCCTCCTGTAACAACTATTTTCATCTTATTTGTTTTTATAGTGTATATCTGATTGCTCTCTTAAAATGGCAGCACTTTTTTCAGGAGTGATATCTCGCTGAGATTCGCCTAACATTTCATATCCTACCATGAATTTTTTTACAGTTGCAGAACGCAATAATGGCGGATAAAAATGCATGTGAAATTGCCATTCTTCATGTTTTCCGCCGTCTGTAGGAGCCTGATGAATTCCTGAAGAATACGGGAATGAAGTGCTGAAAAGATTATCGTATTTTGTCGTAAGCTGTTTTAGGATAGTGGCATAAGCAGTAATTTCATCAGCTGTAAAATCAGTGATTTTGGTAATATGTCTTTTGCTGATAATCATCGTTTCGTATGGCCAGATTGCCCAAAACGGAACTAATGCTGCAAAATGATCATTTTCGATCACGATGCGTTCCTCTTTTTTTAATTCAGCCTGAAGATAATCCTGTAACAGGTTGCTATTGTTTTTAGTAAAATAACTTTTTAAATTATTCTGTGTTTTTTCAACCTGTGTTGGCAAAGACGACTGAGCCCAGATTTGTCCGTGTGGGTGCGGGTTGCTGCATCCCATAACGCTTCCTTTATTTTCAAAGATCTGAACGTGGTTGATATAGTCAATATTGCCTAAATCAGTATATTCTTTTTGCCACGTGCGGATAATATTTTCGATACCGGGAACTTCCATTTCAGGTAAAGTAAGGTCGTGTCTTGGTGAAAAACAAACTACTCTTGAAATTCCTCTTTCCGGCTGTGCTTTAAAAAAAGTTTGTCTGATGTCGTCTTCAAACATGATTTCGTCCTGCTTCATGGCTGCGAAATCATTTTCAAAAACAAACGAACTTTCATAATTTGGATTATTCACACCATTGGCGCGAATATTTCCGGGACATAAATAACAGGTTGGATCGTATTCCGGTAATTTTTCGGTAGAAATAGTTTCATTTTGACCCTGCCATGGTCTTTTTGCACGATGAGGTGAAACCAAAACCCATTCGTTTAGTAATGGATTGTAACGTCTGTGCGGATCTTCGTTAATATCAAAATTTCTCATTCTTAATTTGTGGTATAAAGTGATGTTCCGTTTGAGACCTTCACATCATAAATTTTTAAATCAATTCCAAATGTATCAAAATAAAGGCTTGTAAAAGCTTCTTTGACTCTGTTTTCATGTCCTTTTTTGATTAAAGTAATTGCACAGCCTCCAAAACCGCCTCCCATTAATCGGGAACCAACAACTGCGTCTTCTTTTTTGGCCTGTTCTACAATAAAATCCAGTTCGGCACAACTTACTTCATAATCCTTTGATAATCCGTCATGGGTATCAAAAAGCAATTGGCCTAAAAGCTCAATATTTCCGTTATCCAAAGCCTCGCAAGCCTCACTAACACGCAAAATTTCTTTAACTACAAAATGGACTCTTTTAAAAACCACTTCAGACATTTTATCCTTAAGGCTTAAAACCTGATCTTCAGTACAATCCCTAAACGTTTTGATTTCGGGAAAATGGTTTTTGATGATTGAAAGTCCTTCTTCACACTCCAGTCTTCTGTTGTTGTATTCAGATGTAAAAAGAGAGTGTTTTACATTACTGTCAAATAAAACCAGTGAATAATCTTTGAAATCAGCATTGTGATATTCAAATTCCAGCGTGTTGCAGTCTAATTTGATTACCTTATTTTCAAGTCCGTGAACGCTTGAAAACTGGTCCATAATACCACAATTAATACCTACCCAGTGCTCTGCTTTTTGTCCTAATAAGGCAATATCTACTTTCTCAATTTTTAAACCGAAAAGTTCTTTGATTCCGAAAATCATTCCGCATTCTAAAGCTGCAGATGACGATAATCCTGAACCAACCGGAATATTACTGCTGAAGACGCAGTTAAAACCTTCGAAAGAAAAACCATTATCCTGCAGTTGTTTGATAACGCCAAGGATATAATTGGTCCAGACAACATCACTTAATTCAATTTTTTGAGTTAGATCAACTTCAAATTCTTCATTTAAATCGATAGCGATAATTTTGGATGTTTTAGAATTGCTTTTTTCAAAAGCAAAACAGATAATTTTATCAATTGCTGCTGGTAAAACATAACCGTCATTATAATCGATATGTTCGCCGATAATATTGATTCTTCCCGGAGAAAGTACAATTTTTTGAGGGGCTGACCCGAATGATTTCTCAAAAAAAGCATTGGTATTCTGTATTAAAATCTCGTTCATTATTTTTAATTTTCTGAGTTGTTTTTGGTATAATTTCTACTTTATATTTTCAAATTTATAAATAGTTGTTTGCTGGTATTCGTCTCCCTTTTTTAAAACTGAATTAGGGAAATGATTGTGATTTGGAGCATCAGGGAAATTTTGGGTTTCAAAACAAATTCCGCTGACCGGAGTGTAATTTACGTTTTCTTTTCCTTTCAAAATATCAAAACAGTTTCCGCCTACATAAATATGAACGCTGGGCTGATCCGTATAAACGCTCATCTTTAAATTATTTTTTGGACTTAATAACTGAGCAGCAATTGCTACATCTGAATTAATAACAAACGAATTATCAATAGAAGCCGGACAGTTTTTTGCAGTTCTGAAATCGAAATCATGACCTTCAAGAGCAATGAATTTTCCGGTTGGAATACTCTCCTCATTTGTTTCCAGCATTTTATCTGCGTCAATAAACATTTCCTGATCCAGTACATCCGAATCATGTCCATTCAGATTAAAATAACTGTGATGGGTAAGATTTATAATGGTGTCTTCTGAAGAACTTGCTTTATATTCAAGTTGTAACTCATTTTCTTCCGTTAAAGTATAGGTTAAAAAAACCTGTAATTCTCCGGGATAATTTTCTTCTAAATTTTCGCTGATCAGATGAAAAGTAATCGACTGGTCTGTTAAATTCCTAACATCCCATATTTTTTGACCAAAACCGGTATTTCCTCCATGTAGAGCGTTTCCGTTATTGTTTCCCGCCAGTTCAAATGTTTTATTGTTTAAAGTAAAACATCCTTTATTTATACGCCCTGCATAACGTCCCACTGTTGTGCCAAAATAGGGCGCACTCGGTAAATTATACGATTCGATATAAGAATTAGCATTATCAAAACCCAAAACTACATCTGTCAGTTTTCCATCTAATGTAGGGACTTTTAGTGAAGTTACAGTTGCACCATAGTTGGTAAGCTGTACTTTCATTCCGTTTTTATTGGTCAGTTCAAAACAATGAATTTCTTCGTTATCGGAAGATAAACCAAATAATTTGCAATTAGAGTGATTATGGAAATGCGATATATGTTTTAATTTCATGTTATTTTTATCAAAAGTGAAAATTCAAAATTATATTTATTTTAGCTTCTTGTATACCAGTACCTACCAGTTTTTTGTATTATTGCAAAAAAAATATTTTTCATGAGTATAATTTCGATTCAAAATAATCTGGGTTTACCAAAATATAAACAGATAATTCTTTCAGTTGAAAAAGCAATTGATGAAGAGAAGCTAAAAAAAGGGGACAGGCTTCCTTCTGTCAACAAGGTCTGCCTAGCTTTTTCTTTATCGCGGGATACCGTGCTGCAGGCATATGATGAACTCAAAAAAAGAGGGATAATTTATGCAATTCCAGGCAAAGGCTATTACGTTAAAAGTGTTGAAACCAGTATCAAACAGAGGGTTTTTCTACTTTTTGACGAGCTTAATATATTCAAAGAAGACATCTATAATTCGTTTTTAAAAAATATTGGAAACAACGTTCAGGTCGATATTTTTTTCCATCATTTCAATGTTCCGGTCTTCAAAAAATTAATAAATGACGGAAACGGCAATTATACCAGATATATCATTATGCCCACCAATCTGACAGGGATAGTTGAGACCATAAAAACCCTACCAGTAAACGAAGTGATTATCCTGGATCAGACCAATCCGGATTTAAAATCGTATCCTGCCATTTATCAAAATCATCAAAAAGATATTTTTGAAGGACTTTTAAAAGGAAAATTACGACTGGGCAAATACAAAAAACTGATTTTAATTTTCCCTGGTTTCCGTGAGCCATTAGGAATGAAAACCGGATTTGAAAATTTTTGTACAGAACATCATTTTGATTACGAAATTATTACCCAGTTTACCGATCATGAAATCGCAATAGGAGATTTATATGTGATTCCAAATGATCGTGACCTGGTTGGGGTAATTGAAAATGCACGGAATCATAACCTTAAATTAGGAACTGATTTTGGAATTATTTCGTATAATGAAACTTCTTTGAAAAAAGTCGTTGCAAACGGAATTACCACCATTTCTACCCATTTTGAGGCCATGGGAAAAATACTGGCAGATATGGTTCTTAAAGGAAAAAACGAACAAATAGAAAACAAGTCTTCCCTAATTATGCGAAATTCACTTTAAGTTTTCAATCGATTTTGGATATATAGAATTTTTTAAATTATTGTACTCAATAATAGCTAGGAAAAAGACTAAAAATTAATATTTTTTATTGAATACAGACCCTAAACAAGACTTTAGTTAAGTTCAGAAAATAATCAAATTTTGTTTTTTACTATGATTGCTTTAGTTTTGGAAAAAAAACAATGAAAGTATTTGATGTAGCCATAATTGGAAGTGGTCCGGCCGGTGCTTCTGCTGCTTTTGAATTATCGAAAAGCGGAATTACGACTGTCATAATTGAGAAAGAAACGCTGCCAAGATATAAAACATGCGGTGGCGGTTTAGTTCACAGAGGAAGAAACAATATTCCTTTTGATATTTCATCTGTCATTGAAAAAGAATTCCATGAAGTCGATACTTATTTTTCAAATACAAACATCAAGCTTACAACAAAAAGAGACAGACCCATAATTAGCATGATTATGCGTGATGCTTTTGATAATCTGATAGTCGAAAAATCAAAAGAAAATGGTGTTACTCTTTTACAAAACCATAAAGTTACAGCTATTACTTTCGGTGAAATTCAAACCATTCATACTTCTGAAGGTGATGTACAGGCAAAATTTATTATTGCCGGAGATGGTGCATTAAGCCCGATAGCCAAAATGGCAGGATGGGAAGAAACCCGGACGGTTATCCCGGCTTTAGAATATGAGATTGAAGTTCCTTTGGCTGATTTTGAAAGATTATCAAAAAACGTCCGCTTTGACATAGATGCTATCCCGTATGGTTATGGATGGTGTTTTCCAAAAAAAAATCATTTATCTGTAGGGGTTTGTATTTTGACAAAAGCGAACCAGAAGATTGATTTGAAAAAATATTATGCAGACTATTTAAAAACATTAGGAATTACAGAAATTGTGAAAGAAGACGCCCACGGATTTGTCATTCCGGTTTCTCCACGAACAGATACTTTTGTTCGTAAAAATGTTTTTTTAATTGGCGACTCAGCAGGATTTGCAGACCCTGTACTTGCCGAAGGAATTTCAAACGCCATATTAAGCGGAGTTTTAGCAGCACAATCCATTATAGAAGGTAAACTTGATCCTGTAAAGTCATCAGAACTGTATCACGAAAAATTAAAAAATGGTATTTTACCCGAAATAAAAGCCGGAGTCACTTTGGCCAAAATTTTCTATGGCAAAAAAAGATTGCGCAATTTCGTTGCCAAAAATTATGGTGCTGTTCTATCCAATGCCATGACCGATATTTTTATGGGAGCCAGAACCTACCCTAAAGATTATAAAAAGACTATTCGGGAAAAAATTAAAGGGGCTATTTTTTAATTTAATATTTTTTATTTTTTCTCCAAAGTCATATGATTATATGTGGCTCCTGGAAATTCCATTCCAATAATCAATTTAATCGCATCATTGTATAATATTTTTATGGAATAAACATCGACATAATCGCTATCTTCTTTATCAACAATCTTTAAGACAGCAAGTTGCTTGTCGTTCGTGGTAGAAACAAAAATATTTTGGTAATTATTCGTCAATATTATTTCGTAATTATAATTTCCTTTCAAAATATTATTGTCAATGATTTCTAAAGTATTATTGGTTTTAAAATTATATAATATTTGTGATTTGCTATAATCTCCCGATTCAGCGTCGAAATTTAATTGAATCCATTCACCCAAAATCTTATTTGAGTATTCATTTTTATTAATTTCTTGTGCTGATATGTATGAAGAAAAGAAAAACACAATACATAATTTTATAAATATATTTTTCATTTTTGTTAGTTGTACTTTATTAAATTGCTCACACAAATTAAGATTGATAAAAGTCAAATGTAATGTTTTTCAAGATATAGATTATATTCAGCAAGTTTCATTAAATCAAATACTGACGTAAAGTATTTAAATTATTTTTTTGTTTAAAAGACAGCTTATTTCTTCAGTACTTAATAAATCCTCAAAAATTTAGTAAAAAAAATAAACAAAATATTTTTTGTTTTTGTGAAATTATTTTACATACATTTGTAAATGTAAATTTCACACTTATTATTTGATTTGTTTCTGCCCAATTATTTTTGAAATTATTTTGATTTCAAATCCGGTATTTGCAAGTCGAAAACTCTATTGAAAAAACCACAAAAACTTTACAAAAATAACCAAGAATGAACAACAAAATAGACCAGTTATCGGCAGATAATATACGTGCTTTAGCGATCTCAATGGTAGAAAAAGCAAATTCAGGCCATCCCGGAGGAGCTATGGGAGGTGCAGATTTTCTTCACATTTTATATACTGAATATTTAAAATACGATCCATTAGATATGCAATGGATTTTCAGGGACCGATTTTTTATGGATGCAGGACATCTTTCGGCTTTGATGTATGCACAGTACCATTTGCTGGGGAATTATGAAAAAACAGATTTAGAAAATTTCAGACAATGGGGATCTGTTACGCCTGGACATCCTGAAATTGATGTGAAACGTGGAATTGAAAATACTTCGGGACCTTTAGGACAGGGACATGTAATGGGAATAGGGGCAGCCATTGCAGCCAAATTTTTATCAGCACGATTTGATAATTTATTCGATCATAAAATATACGGATTCATCACTGACGGAGGTGTTCAGGAAGAAATTTCGCAAGGAGCAGGACGTATTGCAGGACATTTGGGATTGAACAATTTTATTATGTTTTATGACTCTAATGACGTACAGCTTTCGTCAATGACCGATGAGGTTACGACAGAAGATACAGCCATGAAATACGAATCATGGGGATGGAAGGTGACTACGATTGACGGACATGATCATGACCAGATTCGTAAAGCCCTGACAGATGCCACTAACGAAACTGAAAAACCAACCCTGATTATAGGAAGAACCATAATGGGTAAAGGATGTGTGACAGCAGACGGATCAATGTATGAAGGACAATGTGAACTGCACGGAAAACCAATTGGCGCCACAAAAGCTGATTTTAATAAAACACTACAGAATTTAGGTGCAAATATTGAAGATTCATTTGCGGTTTATGAAGAAGTTGCAGCACATTATTCTGCTATTTTAAAAAGTAAAACTACAGAATCAGCTGAAAGAAAATCAAAAATGGCAGCGTGGGAGAATCAAAATCCTGAACGGGCTCAAAAAATCCAACAGTTTTTCTCAGGAGATTTGCCAAATCTTGATTTTAGCAGTATTACCCAAAAAGCAAATGCAGCAACGCGTGATGCTTCTGCAGCAGTTTTGGGTTATCTGGCAGAAAACGTTGAGAATATGATTGTGTCTTCAGCAGATTTATCGAATAGTGACAAGACAGACGGTTTCTTAAAAAAATCATCGGTTTTGCAAAAGAATAATTTTCACGGAGGCTTTTTACAGGCTGGTGTTGCCGAATTAACAATGGCTGCAATTGCCAACGGAATCGCATTGCACGGAGGAGTAATTCCGGTTGTAGCTACATTTTTTGTGTTTTCAGATTATATGAAACCGGCAATTCGTCTGGCAGCGATTCAGGAATTACCGGTAAAATATGTTTGGACGCACGATTCTTTCCGCGTAGGCGAAGACGGGCCAACGCATCAGCCAATCGAACAGGAAGCACAAATTCGATTATTGGAAAAAATTAAAAACCATTCAGGAGATCAGAGTTTACTGGCTTTGCGTCCGGCAGATGCTGTTGAAACTTCTGTAGCCTGGCAAATGGCGTTGGAGAATAAAAAAACACCAACCGGTTTGATTCTTTCGAGACAGGATATTAAGGATCTTCCAACTAATGGAAATTCAAGATTTGAAGAAGCCTCTGAAGCCAAAAAAGGAGGTTATTTAGTAAAATCAGTTCAAAATCCGGATATCACTTTAATTGCTAATGGCTCAGAAGTGGCAACTTTAATTGATGCGGCATCTGAACTGGAAAGCACGATGCAGGTAAAAATAAATGTAGCCTCGATAATTTCTGAAGGATTATTCAGATCACAATCAAAAGAATATCAGGAAAGCGTGATTCCGAATGGTGGACTGGTATTCGGACTTACAGCAGGGCTTCCGGTTAATCTGGAAAATCTGGTTGGAAATAACGGAAGAGTATATGGCCTGGATCATTTCGGCTATTCTGCTCCTGCTTCAGTATTAGATCAGAAATTTGGATTTACTAGTAAAAATGCAGCAGAGGAAATCAGTAAATATTTAAAAGAAAACAATTTTTAATCCACTAAAAGCAAAAAGAAAACATGAAATTTTTTATAGATACAGCAAACTTAAAAGATATTAAAGAAGCCAATGATTTAGGAGTTTTGGATGGTGTTACCACGAATCCGTCATTGATGGCAAAAGAAGGAATCACCGGAGCTCAGAATATTCTGGACCATTATATAAAAATCTGCAAACTTGTTGACGGTGATGTAAGCGCCGAAGTAATTTCAACAGATTTTGAAGGAATGATTGCCGAGGGAGAAAAACTGGCAGCATTACACCCGCAAATCGTGGTGAAAATCCCAATGATAAAAGATGGTGTAAAAGCCATTAAATATTTTTCGAATAAAGGAATCAGAACCAATTGTACTCTTGTGTTTTCATCAGGACAGGCATTGCTGGCAGCAAAGGCCGGTGCAACTTATGTTTCTCCGTTTATTGGAAGGCTGGACGATGTTTCAACAGACGGTATGAATCTGATCGAAGAAATCAGGCTGATTTATGACAATTTTGGATTTGAGACCCAGATACTGGCAGCTTCTGTTCGAAATGTAATGCACATTATTAATTGTGCAAAAATAGGATCAGATGTTATCACAGGTCCTTTGAGCGCAATCGAAGGTTTATTGAAACATCCTTTAACCGATATTGGTTTAGCTACATTTCTGGCAGATTATCAAAAAGGTAATAGTTAAAAAAAGAGAATAATTAGTTTAGTTTTAATAGTAGTTTTATTTAATGCAAAACCCTGAAAGTTTGTGGGCTTTCAGGGTTTTATTTTTTTGATACTTGCGGTTTATGTAAAATTTGTGTTTCGTTTTTATAAATTTAAGACAAAATCGTTAAGTAATTTTTCTTCATATTTTTCTTTATTGAAAGTATACAAATAAGATCCTTTTCTGGAAGACTGCATGTCTTTTTCATCCAGTTTATTCAAAATTTCCAAAGAATTGATTTTACTGATAAAGTTACGTTTGTCGAGTTCTTTGCTTAAAATTGCTTCGTATAATTCTAATAATTGTCGCATGGTGAATTTTTCAGGAAGTAATTCAAATCCAATTGGTTTTATCGAAGTTCTGTAGCGCAATCTTCTAATGGCGTGTTGTACCATTTCATTGTGGTCAAAAATAAGATTTGGCGCATCAGCTATGCTAAACCATTCTGCATGATAATTTTTAATCAATTCCTCATTATGGTTTTCAATATTAATCAGGGCATAATAAGATACAGAAATAGTTCTGTCTACAGGGTCACGATCTATTTCACTATACGCGTGCAGCTGTTCCATATAAATATCGTGTAGTCCGGTATAGGTATTCAGAATTCTAATGGCTGCATTGTCTAATATCTCATCACGTTTTAAAAATCCTCCCATCAAGGACCACTTCCCCTTTTCAGGTTCAAAGTCTCTTTTAATCAAAAGTATTTTTAAACCCTGGTGGTCAAATCCAAAAATGATGCAATCTACTGCTAATAAAACCTTATCCGCAGAGCTATAACTGTTTAGCATATTTTATATTTTATCGGTAAATATATAAACTTCTCAATATGTTTCATAATTTATTAATGTCGATTTTACACTTAATAAAGTTATTTAGAAAATTTCTTGAAATTTTATGTTTAATTCAGATTAAAAATGTGTAAAAGTACAATTAAATCTATTTTGTACTAAAAAGAGATTGTTTTATTCCTTATAAAACACATTTTAAGTAAAAATTAACGCTATTAATTAAGTTTTTTATTACAAATATACTTGCTTAATTAATTTTTATTCTTTCAAAACACATTATTTATAACTTTTTCTTAACATCTGTTTTTTTGATTAAATGTTTGCTTTTTGATAAAAAGTGTAGTTTTTACACAAATAAAACGATTAAAAGACATTTTTTTTAAAAGACCATCAAATTTTAAATGTTGATTTAACACTTAAATTGCAATATGTATTTTTTTTATTCACTTTTTTTATTAGATTAATTTGTTTTTGCACTTTTTTTTTATTTAAATTTACAAATGTAAAATTAACACTTATAATTATACACTAACTAACTTAAAAACACCAGTATGATAACAAACAAAAAAATGTTTCTTTATTGCAATTTTTTATTGCCAAAAAGAGAATGGCTCGTAGCATTATTTATGCTAGTATTTTCTGTTAATCTTATGTCGGCTCAGGGCAAAGAGATTAGCGGGATTGTTACTTCAGGACAAGACAAATTGCCTTTGCCGGGAGTGAACATTATGATAAAAGGAACTCAAACATCAACCTCAACCGGATTTGATGGGCAGTACTCTATTAAAGCATCGCCAACTGATGTGTTGGTTTTTTCATTTATTGGATTTGAAAACCAACAAGTAACAGTAGGTAGTCAATCAAAAGTAAATATTGTATTAGGTGAAGATACCAATAAGTTAAATGAAGTAGTTGTAGTAGGATATGGTACTCAAAAGAAAGGAGACATTACAGGAGCCGTTGGTGTGGTAAATATGGAAAGCGCTAAAAAGGTAATAGCATATGATGTTGCTAAAGTTTTGCAAGGTCAGGTTGCGGGTGTTACAGTGCAGTCTTCTGGAGAACCTGGTAGTTTTGTAAATATAAAAATTAGAGGAATTGGTTCATTTACTAATAACAATCCTCTTTGGGTTATTGATGGAGTTATTGTTGATAGTCCTTATGATTTTGCGACAGGTGATATAGAGTCTATGCAAGTGCTTAAAGATGCCTCAACAGCTGCAATTTATGGAGTTCGAGGTGCAAATGGTGTAGTTATTATTACTACCAAAAAAGGAAAATCAGGAGCAATGAGCATCAAATACAAATCTATCCTGAGCATACAGGATATAACTAAAAGATGGTCGTTAACAGATAGAGTTGGATATCAGACTATTGCAAATGAAGCAGAAAAAAACAGAGATCTTCAAAATGGGGTGGCAATAAATATTGCACCTGGTAATGATCCAACTAGTCCCTATTATATAAATAATGTAGATACTAACTGGCAGGATGAAGCTTTTGATACAGGTGTAATTCAAAATCATTCAGTTGCAGTTTCGGGTGGAGCAGAGTCACTTTCATATAATCTGAATTTGGATTATTTTAAAAACGACAGCTATCTTAAATCTCCTCAGCAATACGAAAGATATGCTTATAATTTGAATTTAAGCGGTACAAAAGGAAAGTTTAAATATGGTACAAAAGTTAGTTATACACAGTCTGATAAAGAAAACTTCAACACTTATTTTGGTACAGCAGTATCCGGATTGGTAACAGCAATACCAACTATACCAGTATATGATGAAAATAGACTTGGAGGTTACGGAGGTGCAGACTCAAACACGCAGAGGGCAATTTCTTTAAACGTAATAGGATTTAATAATCTGTTGCAAAACGAAACCAGAAGAAATCGTTTTGTGGGAAATATTTGGGCACAATTAGAAATTCTTAAAGGTTTAAAATATAAAGTAAATGTAAGTGCAGACCGATTAGACTTCAAAAACAGATATTTTAATCCCCCAAGTGATTTAGGCTGGTATTTTGTTGTAAATGAGGAAAAAGCAATACTTGATGCCAGTAACGGTAGCGAAACCAGAACATTTTTGGATAATACACTTACATATGATTTAAACATAGATAAACATAAGATTGAGCTTTTAGCAGGTATAACACAGGAAAATTTTAACCATTACAATCATATCTCAAGTGGTTTAGGATTTGCAACAGGAGAGATTGTACATTTAGAAAATGCAGATGAGGTAACGACTCGTGAATATGAATCTAAAATAACAGCAAAATCGTACATAAGCAGAGTAAACTACAGTTATGATGATCGTTATTTTATTCAGGGTAATTTCAGACAGGATAAATCTTCTCTCTTTGCTGAAAAAAATAATACAGCAAATGCATATTCTTTTTCTGCTGGTTGGAAGTTAAGCAGTGAGAAATTTATAAAACTTCCTATTTGGGTAAATTTAGTTAAATTAAGAGGAGGTTATGGTATTTTAGGTAATAATACCCTTGGACCATATAGTTATGCTGAAACGGTTAATCCTTTTGTCCCTTATTCTTTTACTACCAGTGCAGGTGTTTCTACAATGGTACCAGGAACAACTGTTGTTTCGGCAAAGGATCCAAATATTAAATGGGAAACATCAAAATCCAGCTCTGTGGCTTTAGAATTAGGACTGTTTCAAAACAAATTACAATTCACAGGAGAATTTTATGAAAAAATAACATCTGATCTTTTAGCAGAAGGACCAACGCCTTTATCTTCAGGAACTTTCCCTGCATCTATTACAACAAACGTTGCGAAAGTAAAAAATTCAGGACTGGAGTTCTCTTTATCGTATGCTAATAATGATAATGTTTTCAAGTATAGTGTTGGAGCAAATTTTTCTACACTTAAAAATGAAGTACTGGAACTAAACAAAAACAATGATCCAATTTATGGCGCCGCTTCAAAGACAGTAGTAGGAAGATCAATAGGAGAATTATATGCTTTTGAAGCTATTGGTATTTTTCAGAGTGATGCAGAAGTTGCATCTTCTCCAACGCAAAATAATGCAAAAGCCGGCGATATTAAATTTAGAGATGTAGATGGAAACAACTTAATTACGAATGAAGACAGAACTTTTCAGGGATCTGCTATTCCAAAATATACTTATGGTTTAAATTTTAGCTGCTCTTACAAAAATTTCGATTTTTCTATGTTTTGGCAAGGTAACGCTGGAAATAAAATATTTAATTCAACATACCGTGACTTAATGGCTGGACAATATTCTAATGCCCATACCGATATGTTAAATTTTTGGACACCAACAAACACAGATACAAATGTACCAAGACCTATTATTGGTGATCCTAATTCTAACGGTAGAGATTCTAACCGATTTATCGAAAGCGGTGATTACATAAAACTGCAAAATTCTCAAATAGGATATAACATTTCTTTAGCAAATACTAAATTTATTAACAAAGCCAGAGTTTATCTTAGTGGTCAAAATTTATTAACTCTGACAAAATACAGAGGTTATGATCCGGATTTCATTAGTGACGGATTATTTTCCAGAGCCTACGAAGGAGGGTCGTTTCCAAACCCAAGAACAATTTCGATGGGTGTAGAGATTGAATTTTAATTTAGTTAATAAACAAAAATATAACAAGATGAAATATAAAATATTAAGTTACGCTACATTGTCACTTTCACTTTTTGTGTTGGCAACGAGTTGTGTAAACGACGAAGATTTAGTTCAGGCAGATCCTAATTTAGAAACAACAGGTTCATTTTGGAAAACAGATGCCGATGCAATGCAAGGTTTAAATGCAACTTATGCAGCTTTAGTTACAGATGGTGCGTATCAGCGAAGTACTCCATTATGTTTAGATCTTAAAGCAGATGATTCACGAAGTGAAAGTCCTTGGGGGGCAATGCTAAATGTAGGACGTTTTAATAGTGATGTTTATAATTTTGACATTTATGGATGGGCTTATGAAACTTATTATATAGGTATTAATCGTGCAAATCAAGTGCTCTCAAAAGTGCCTGGAATTGCAATGGAAGATGCTGAACTTAAAAAAAGAATACTGGGACAAGCTTATTTTTTGAGAGGATTATATTTGTTTCATGCAGTAAATATGTTTAAAAATGTACCTGTTCCAACAGAACCGGCCGCTTTTTATCCTCAAAAAACACAAGCAGAAGGCTGGGCACAAGTAATTGCCGATTTTAAAATGGCTACTGATTTATTGCCGACTTCATACAACAATGTAACAGGATTGGATGCAGGATTTAAAGGCCGTGCAACAAAAGGTGCTGCTTTAGGATATTTAGGAAAAGCTTATTTATTTACTAAAGATTTTGAAAATGCTAAAACAACTTTTAAGCAGGTAATAGATTTAGGTGTATATTCTTTAGTAGCAAACTATCGTGATAATTTTACCGAGGCTAACGAAAACAATTCTGAATCGTTATTTGAGGTTCAATTTGATTCTTCTTTAGGAGGGACAAATATTTTTCCTCACGGAGGTATACCTGGTCCTACATGGAATCTTGCAAGCGCAAGAGCTGTTACTTATGGTGCGAGAGGTTTTGGCTGGAGAGATGTTCAGCCTACCCGAACATTATTCAATGATTTTCAAATTGAAAAAACAGTTACCAATGAAGTAGATCCCCGCCTGATTGCCACAATAATGTATAATAAACCGGGTGGCGTTACATTGTACGGTGTTGATTTCGCTACTCATTATGCAAGTAGCCCAGGAGATTTAAATGATCTTTTTTGTAATAAATATGAAAACTCCGATACAAAAACAGATGAGTTTGGCTGGAAATCAGGAATTAATGAAAGAATATTACGATATGCAGATATTTTACTTATGTATGCAGAGTGTTTAAACGAAACAGGCGATACCCCTGGAGCCTATACTTATATTCAAAAAGTAAGAGATCGCGTTAATTTGCCAAATTTAGCAACTGCAAAACCAGGATTGACACAGACAACGATGAGAGAACAAATAGCTCATGAGCGTTTCTTGGAATTTGCTCTTGAAGGACACCGATTTGATGATATTCGTCGCTGGGGATGGTTAGAAGACCTTACAAAATTAGCATGGTTAAAATCCAGAGATGACGAATTCAATTCTTATGTAAAAGGAAGAGAATATTTTCCGATACCACAAAAAGAAAAAGATTACAATCCAGGGACTATCCAAAATGATGGTTATTAAATATTTATTGAATTAGTGAGATTACATAGTATCATATGGCAGCTTAAACTGCTATGTGATATTATGTTTTTTAAAAAGAATAGAATACCAGAGAAGTTAAATTCATTCAGTAACTAAATTATTATCACAATGAAAACAATTATAAGTTTGGTTTTATTAGCAATATTATTAGGAAGTTGTCAAAATGAAGACGTTGTTTCTCCAAACGAAGAAGCAGCTTCTGTGACTCAGGATTCTCAGATTACAAATTTAACAGCAAAAACAGTAGTAGGAAATGTTCCTTCACACGACCCAAGCACAATAGTAAAAAGCGGAGTTAATTATTATGTTTTTACGACAGGGGATAATATTCCGATGACATATTCAAGAGATTTGGCAAACTGGACATGGGGAACCTCTGTATTTACATCTACTCCAGGCTGGATAACAGGGTATGTACCTGGTTTTACCAAAACATTTTGGGCACCGGATGTTGCCTGGTTCAATAACAGATGGAACATGTATTACTCTTGTTCTACTTTCGGATCGGCTACTTCTGCTATTGGGTTAGTAACTGCTCCTTCAATTTCACAAAGTGGAGGGACAACGTGGACAGACAGAGGCGTTGTGGTTTCTTCTAATTCTTCATCAGATGTAAATGCAATTGATGCTTCTATTTTAGTTGATGGCAGTAATGTTTATATGGCCTATGGTTCCTGGCATGCCGGAATTGGGGTAGTTCAGATTAATCCTTCCACAGGAAAACCAACAGGAACAAGAACAGTTGTAGCAGGAGGAAACAATGCTTCATGGGAAGCACCTTGTTTAATTAAAGAAGGCAGCTATTACTATATGTTTGTAAACCGAGGTACTTGCTGCAATGGTGTAAACAGTACCTATTATATTGTTGTAGGCCGTTCAACAAGTCCGTTTGGAACTTTTGTTGACAAAAATGGGGTATCCCTAAAAAGCGGAGGGGGAACAACAGTTCTGGCTTCTCAGGGCGATTACATCGGACCAGGTCATTTATCCAGAATTACCGGAACCCAAAAAGGGGCTGTTCATTATTACAATAAAGCAGACAATGGAAATCCAAAAATGGAAATTGTATACTTTACATGGTCAGGAGGATGGCCAACGCTTTCGTATTAAAAAATTAATATAAAGAGGAAAATTGATTAATTTCCCTCTTTATAACTATCTATACCATAACATGAAAAAAACATTTTTAATTCTATTTGTATTTACATTTTGTAATCAAATTACTTTCGCACAAAAAGAAACTACGATTGTCACATTAAAAAATGATGACAAGGCTCCAACTATCAACAAAAATATCTACGGGCATTTTGCAGAACATTTAGGGCGCTGCATTTACGGAGGTTTTTTTGTGGGTGACACTTCAAAAATACCAAATACTAAAGGAGTTCGAAATGATATTATTGCGGCTTTAAAAGATTTGAAAATTCCAAATTTAAGATGGCCTGGCGGTTGTTTTGCCGATACTTACCACTGGAAAGACGGAATTGGACCTCAGGAACAAAGACCAACTATTGTAAACAAATGGTGGGGTGGAGTAACGGAAGACAACAGTTTTGGGACACATGATTTCTTAAATATGTGTGAGCTTTTAGGAACAGAGCCCTATTTATCAGGAAACGTGGGAAGCGGTACTGTTCAGGAATTAGCTGACTGGGTCCAGTACACCAACTTTAGCGGAAAAAGCCCTATGAGTGATTTGCGTAAAAAGAATGGCAGGATAGAACCATGGAAAGTTAAATTCTGGGGAATTGGTAATGAAGCATGGGGCTGCGGAGGAAATATGACTGCTGAATATTATGCCGGAGAATATAGAAAATTTGCAACTTTCATGTCGGACTGGGAAAATACTGGTGGAATCACACGCATCGCGTCAGGTTCAAACGGTGACGATTATAACTGGACAGAAGTTTTAATGAAAAACATTCCGCTTAATATGTTAGGCGGACTTGGTGTGCATCATTATGCGGTAATCAACTGGAATAAAAAAGGAGACGGAGTTGATTTTACAGAAGAACAATATTTCAAAACCATGCAATCTGCTCTAAAAATGGAAGAATTGGTTACCAAACACGGTGCTATAATGGATAAATATGATCCTGAGAAAAAAGTAGCCATGCTGGTTGACGAATGGGGAGGTTGGTATGAAGTAGAAAAAGGTACAAATCCGGGATTTTTATATCAGCAAAATACAATGCGTGACGCAGTTTTAGCTGGTTCAACATTGAATATTTTCAACAACCATGCAGACAGAGTTAAAATGGCAAACTTAGCGCAATGTGTAAATGTTTTGCAGGCTGTAATCTTAACTGACAAAGCAAAAATGATTACTACACCTACTTATCATGTAATGAAAATATACGCTGTTCATCAGGATGCAAAACTATTACCTGTAAGTTTTCAGTCGCCATTATATACGGTGAATGGAGAAACACTTCCTGCAGTATCGGCTTCGGCTTCAAAAGATAAAAATGGGGCAATTCATATTTCTTTAGTAAATGTGGATGCCAAAAATAAAAACAAAATTGAGATTGATGTTAAAGACCTTGGCGTAAAAAACTTCACTGGAACAATAATAACATCAGCAAAATTACAAGATTACAATTCATTCGATACACCTAATAAAATTGTACCAACAGTTTTTAAAGGTTTCGAAAATAAAAAAGGAAAATTAGAAATCATTATTCCTCCTTTCTCAGTAGTTGTTTTAGAAGGAAAATAAAAATACAAAAGATGAAAAAATCAAATTCCATTTTAAAAATGGCTTCGTACATCGGTTTTTTTTTGTTTGCTCTTGTTGTAGTAAGCTGCTCAAAAGATGACCCTGCAAATGAAGACACAGATCCGCCTGTAGTGGTAGATCCACCTGTGGTTACACCTACTTTTCCGGGGCCAACTTATGCTGACAATTATACTTCAATTTCTTCCTGGAATAGCAGAGCACAATGGAATTTAGCCAACGTTCACGATCCTTCAGTAGAAAAATCTGGAGAATATTATTATATGTACCAAACGGATGCTTCTTATGGAAATGCACACGAAGGAAACGGACATTTTTTCTACCGAAGATCAAAAGATTTGATCAATTGGGAATTCATGGGATCTTCAATGACTCAGGCTCCGGCATGGGTAAAAGATTCTTTGAACAACAAAAGAGCAAGAATGAATCCGGCTCTTCCTCCAATCACAAATCCGAGTTATGGATATTGGGCGCCTTGTGTTCGAAAAGTGGGAAATAAATTCAGAATGTATTACAGCATTGTCGTAACGAATCCAATTACAGGAACAGATACCAATACATCTTGGTCAGAACGTGCTTTTATCGGTCTAGCCGAAACAGATGATTTGGCTTCAAATAATTGGGTTGATAAAGGAATGGTAGTTTGCTCTGAACCAGATGGCGTAAAAAGTTACGTTCGAAACGGCGGAAACGATTGGGATGCTTATTTTAAATTCAACGCCATCGACCCGAGTTTTATTCAGACTCCAGAAGGCGATCAGTATTTAATTTATGGTTCTTGGCATTCTGGAATTGCAGCTTTAAAACTGGATCCGGCAACAGGAAAACCCTCTAAATTAAAAACCATTGACGATTACGGAGTAAGAATTGCAGGACGCGGAAATGTAAGTACAAATCGCTGGCAAGCACTCGAAGGCCCTGAAATTATCTACAATCCAGATACACAATATTATTATTTGTTCTTGGCATATGATGAATTGTCAGTTGCGTATAATACACGCGTGGCACGTTCTAAAAACATTTTAGGCCCGTATTTAACCATCAGCGGAAGCAGTATCACAACTGGAGCAGAATGTTATCCAATGGTTACGCATCCGTACCAATTTAAAAACCATACAGGCTGGGTTGGATTTTCGCATTGTGCTGTTTTTCAAAATCCAGATACGAAGCAATGGTATTATGCTTCTCAGGCGCGTTTGCCTGAAGGTGTTCCAGGAATTGCCGTTTCAAATGCCGTAATGATGGGACATGTTCGCGCCATTCAATGGACAGAAGACGGTTGGCCGGTTGTAGAAGCTGAACGTTATGCAGGAGTTCCGGCAACCACAATTACCGATGCAAATTTCGTGGGAACTTGGGAACAAATCACAATGAATTACCAATACAAAACCATGCAAAAAGCAGGAACAATTTATTTAACTGCCGATAAAAAAGTAAGCGGTGACGCAACAGGAACTTGGTCGTATGACAGCACTAAAAAAATCTTGACGGTAAACGGAGTAAAATGTAATGTATCCGATGCTTGGGATTGGGAACTAGCAACCAGAAAAGTGACTTTGAGTTATTCCGGATATACAGCTGCAGGATTACCTGTTTGGGGTAAAAAGATTAATTAGAAAATTAGAAAATTAGAAAATTAGAAAATTTCAATTTTTAAAATTCTAAAATAAGAATCTGCTCAATCTGCGAGAGAAAAAATAAGCCCCGGATTGCACAAATTTCCACAAATTAAAATTCGAGAAAATTTGTGCAATCTGGGGCAAAAAAAAACGATAATGAAAAATCTATTTACAAGCCTGTCGTTTTTAGCTTTAATTACGTCATGTAAAGTAGTTGCTCAAAGCGATCCATCAAAATTCAATAATCCAATTATAAAAGATCAATATACTGGTGATCCTGCAGCATTGGTTTACAAAGACAAAGTGTATTTATACGCCGGTCATGATGAAGCGCCAAACGATTTTAATTTTTATAAGATGAATGAATGGGTGGTGTATTCTTCTTCAGATATGAAAAAGTGGGAATCACATCAGGTGCCGTTAAAAGTGACTGATTTTGCTTGGGCAAAAGGAGATGCATGGGCTTCGCAGGTAATTGAAAGAAACGGAAAATTTTATTGGTATGTAACGGTAGAACACGGTTCAATACCCGGAAAATCGATTGGAGTAGCAGTTTCAGACAATCCAATTGGTCCTTTCAAAGATGCTTTAGGAAAAGCGCTAATTACAAATGATATGACAACGCACACCAAAATAAGCTGGGATGATATTGACCCGACAGTTTATATTGATGATGATGGCCAGGCTTATCTGATTTGGGGAAATACCGTTTGTCATTATGCTAAATTAAAAGCAAATATGATAGAATTAGACGGACCAATCCAAACAATCGATTTGCCAAGTTTCACCGAAGCGCCGTGGATTCACAAACATAAAAACTGGTATTATTTGTCGTATGCGTATCAGTTTCCGGAGAAAATCGCCTACGCCATGAGCAAATCAATTACAGGTCCTTGGGAATTTAAAGGAATTTTGAATGAATTAGCCGGAAACAGCAATACGAATCATCAGTCAATAATTGATTTTAAAGGACAATCGTATTTTATTTATCACAATGGAGCTTCCATTCCACACGGAGGAAGTTTCAGAAGATCAGTCTGCGTTGATAAATTATTTTATAACAAAGACGGAACAATGAAACGAGTTGTGATGACATCTGAAGGAATTCAGTAGTTTAGTCATTAGTGTTCAGGTTTTTAGTGTACAGTTTAGTTTTTCAGTTTTTATAGGCACTGCTTATATGATCTAACAAAGTTTACAGTTAACCAAAACTTAAATTTACTTATATCACATATATGGTTAACAAAAGAAATATTTTTAATAATTATATTTTAAACACATGGCTTTCTCCTATATTAAAGTGAGTTTGAAAAAAATAACGACTAAATCATTTTATTTAGTCGCAACTCTCTTAATTACTCTCCCTTCAATCGCACAGATGCAGGAATTTAAATTGCAAGAGATAAAACTAACTAGTGGTCCTTTCAAAAATGCACAAAACGTTGATCTTAAATATTTATTAGACCTAAATCCAGACCGACTACTAGCACCTTATTTGATAGCTGCCGGTTTACCTACAAAAGCGGATAGATATGGCAACTGGGAAAACATAGGTCTTGATGGACATATAGGAGGTCATTATTTAGCAGCATTATCAATGATGTATGCTTCTACGGGAAATAAAGAAATTAAAGACCGTTTGGATTATATGATTTCTGAATTGGATCGTTGCCAGCAAAAGGACGGAACTGGTTATGTTGGAGGTATTCCTGAAGGAAAAGTCTTTTGGGATAGAATTCATAAAGGAGATATAGACGGTAGTGGTTTTGGTTTAAATAATACCTGGGTTCCAATCTATAATATTCATAAACTTTTTGCAGGTTTAATTGATGCCTACAATTATACGGGTAATGAAAAGGCAAAAGAAATTGTAATAAAATTAGGAGATTGGTTTATCGAATTGATCCGACCTCTTTCTGATGAGCAAATTCAAAGAATCTTAAAAACAGAACATGGTGGTATAAACGAATCTTTTGCTGATTTATATAGCATTACAAAAAACAAAAAATATCTTGAAACGGCTGAAAAGCTTTCGCAAAAAGCCATTCTCGATCCATTAATTAAAAAGGAAGACAAACTAACGGGTTTACATGCTAATACACAAATACCAAAAGTTATTGGTTTTGAGAAAATTGGAAAGCTATCGGATAATAAACAATGGTCCGATGCCGCGCAGTTTTTTTGGAAAAATGTAACCGAAAAAAGAACTGTCGCTTTTGGAGGAAATAGTGTTGCGGAACATTTCAATCCTATAGATGATTTTAGCGGCATGCTAAAATCAAATCAAGGCCCCGAAACTTGTAATTCCTACAATATGGAACGTTTAAGTAAAGCGTTGTTTTTAGACAAAAACGATGTGAGTTACCTTGATTTTTATGAGCGTACACTTTACAATCACATTCTTTCCAGCCAGGAGCCTAACAGAGGTGGTTTTGTGTACTTTACTCCAATTCGGCCAAATCATTATCGCGTGTACTCGCAGCCAGAAACCAGTATGTGGTGTTGCGTTGGTACAGGTCTTGAAAATCATTCTAAATATGGAGAATTAATTTATAGCCATTCAGAGCATGATATTTTTGTAAATCTATTTATTCCATCCACTTTAAACTGGAAAGAAAAAGGAATAGAATTAGAGCAAACCACAAAATTTCCTTATAAAAATAACAGCGAGATTGTTTTAAAACTTAAGAATCCTAAATCTTTTGTTTTGAACATTCGTTATCCAAAATGGGCAACGAATTTCGAAATTTTAGTAAACGGGGAATTGCAAAAAATACAAGCCAAACCAGCTAATTATGTTAGTCTGGCAAGAAAATGGAAATCAGGAGATAAAATAACCATTGCATTTAAGACTTCAACGCATTTAGAAAAATTGCCAGATGGCTCCAATTGGGCAGCATTTGTAAATGGTCCTATTGTATTGGCCGCTAAAACTTCTACTGAAAATTTAGATGGCTTGTTCGCTGACGATAGCCGAATGGGGCATGTTGCTCAGGGAAAATACGTTTCGTTAGACAAAGCTTATGCACTGGTAGGAGACGAGGGAACTTATGTTTCAAAACTTAAAGATTTAGGCAATATGCGTTTTAAGTTAGATTCATTAGAATTACAACCCTTCTTTGAAATACACGATGCCCGTTATCAGATGTATTTTCAAACCTATAAACAAGAAGATTACAAAGAAAAGCAGGCATTGTTAAAGCAACAGGAAATCGAAGCTATGGCAATTGAAGCTAACACGGTCGATAAAATAAATTGTGGAGAACAACAGCCTGAGGTAGATCATCATTACAAAGGAGAAAAGAGTGACTCTGGTTATGAGGAAGATGGTTTTTGGAGAAATACCAGCTCGTATATTTCCTATCAAATGGTAAATAAAAATCTAGAGGGTAAATTTATTGAAATTAGTTTTTTAGGAGACTTTAAAACGGATAACCTCGATGTTTTTATTAATGAAAAACCTGCGGAGATTATCGCAAAAAAAGACAAAATACTTCAATTCAAATTAGACAATACTCAAATTATTAATTTAAAAATTAAGTCTAAAGACGGCAAAAAAACGTCTAAAATTTATCAAATAAGAATTGTAAAATAAAAAATAATCATGCAATTGTATACCAAAATAAAATCAATATTCACGCTCCTGTTTATTCTAATAGGATCCGCAGCAATAGCGCAAGACATTGTTGTTCACGATCCGGTTGTGATTAAACAAAAAGATACTTATTATTTATATTGTACCGGAAACGGAATTAGTGTCTTTAGTTCAAAAGATTTAAAAAAATGGGACAAACAGCCTCAGGTTTTCAAAGAAAAACCAGTTTGGGCAGACGGTGTTGCAGCCGATTTTAAAAACCATATCTGGGCACCGGACATCTCCTTTCATAACAATATGTACTACCTGTATTATTCGGTTTCGGCTTTCGCCAAAAATACTTCGGCGATTGGCGTTGCGACTAATACAACATTAGATCCATCTGATAAAAATTACAAATGGGTCGATCAGGGAATTGTAATTCAGTCACAGCCTAATCGTGACATGTGGAATGCCATTGATCCAAATTTGATTTTTGATAAAAATAATACACCCTGGCTTTCTTTTGGTTCTTTTTGGGAAGGACTGAAAATGGTAAAATTAAATCCAGATTTAAAATCAATTGCACAGCCTCAGGAATGGCATACCATTTCAAAGCGCAAAAGAACTTTTGAATTATCCGATTCTGATCCAGGCGACGGCGCGCTTGAAGCCCCGTTTATTTTTAAGAAAAACGGATATTATTATCAATTTCTTTCTTGGGATTTGTGTTGCCGCGGCGAAAAAAGCACTTATAAAGTTGTGGTTGGAAGATCTAAAAACGCAACCGGACCTTATGTCGATAAAGACGGAAAACCATTAAATGAAGGTGGAGGAAGTATTGTGGTTCAAGGCGATGAAAATTATTTTGGTGCTGGCCACAACAGCGCTTATACTTTTGATGGTAAAGATTATATTTTTTATCACGCTTACGAAAAGAAAACCAACGGAACACCAAGATTAGTTGTAAAAGAAATGAAATGGGACGCTGATTTATGGCCTCTTTTAAAATAGATAAATCAATTATAATTAAAATAAAGCCAAAGATTAAAGGAATAAAATCTGCTCCAATTTGCAATAATCTGCGGGAGAAAAAATTGAACACAAAGCGATGTATTTTTAGACAAATGAAATGCCTTTTTAATGAAAAGGAAACTATGAATCTATGTGTTAGAAAAATTAAATCAGCGCAAATTTGTTGAATCAGTAAAACTCATGGTTCAAAAACCGCAAAATATAAAATTAAAGACAATAAAAATGAACACTAAATTAATCACAAAAGCGACAATCTGCGGACTATTATTTAGCAGTATTCTCGCATCGGCACAAAAAAATAATCTTCAGGTAGATATTGCAAAAACAGTAACCAAAATTGAACCGACAATGTACGGTGTGTTTTTCGAAGACATCAACTTTGCTGCAGATGGAGGTTTATATGCAGAAATGATTAAAAACAGATCATTCGAATTCCTTTTTCCAATGATGGGATGGCAGGAACCGAACAGTGACCGTCATAAATTAAACCAACAATCCGGAATTGCAAATGTGATTCAGTATTCCCAAAAAGGAACCAACCATAATTATTGCCGCGTTACAATTAATGATGCAAATGGTTATGAACTGATTAACGAAGGTTTCAGAGGAATGGGAATCAAGAAAGATTTGAAATACAATCTTACTTTAAAAGCTTCAAAGATTTCAGGTACTATTTCGAAAATTAAATTCCAGTTTATTGACAAAAACAATAAAGTTTTAGGAGAAACTTCAATTGTTCCAACATCAAAAGACTGGTCAAATTATACGGCTCAATTAACATCAAATGCAACAGAAGCTAAAGCAAAATTAAAAATCACTTTTGAAGGAAACGGAGTAATTGATTTAGATAATATTTCATTATTTCCGGAAGATACCTGGGCGGGAAGAAAAAACGGACTTCGTAAAGATTTAGTACAATTATTATACGATTTGAAACCGGGATTTTTACGTTTCCCAGGAGGTTGTATTGTTGAAGGAAGAACTTTGGCAGAACGTTATCAATGGAAAAAATCGGTTGGAAAAATAGAAGACAGAGAAACGGCAGTAAACCGCTGGAACATGGAATTTGCGCACAGACCAGCACCGGATTATTTCCAAAGTTTTGGTTTAGGATTCTTTGAATATTTCCAGCTTTCAGAAGACATTGGTGCATCACCGCTTCCAATTTTGAGCTGTGGAATGGCTTGCCAGTTCAATACAGGACAATTAGTCCCGATGGATCAGATCGATCCGTATGTTCAGGATGCGTTAGATTTAATTGAATTTGCGAATGGCGGAACCGAAACCATTTGGGGAAAACTCAGGGCAGATATGGGACATCCAAAACCATTCAGTTTAAAATTCATCGGAGTTGGAAATGAGCAGTGGGGTCCGGATTATATTGAACGTTTCAAAGT
This sequence comes from Flavobacterium salmonis, assembly GCF_903819435.1. Taxonomy (GTDB): domain Bacteria; phylum Bacteroidota; class Bacteroidia; order Flavobacteriales; family Flavobacteriaceae; genus Flavobacterium; species Flavobacterium chungangense. The sequence goes on from NZ_CAIJDP010000066.1 coordinate 44,891, forward strand.
GTTTCAAAAAGCGATTAAAGCCAAATATCCAAACATTACGATTGTTTCAGGAACAGGACCTTTCCCTGAAGGAGATTTCTTTGATTACGGCATGACCGAACTTAAAAAACTGAATGCTGAAATCGTTGACGAACACTATTACAAAGATCCGGCATGGTTCCGTAAAAATGTAACGCGTTATGATAGTTACGATCGAAAAGGACCAAAGATTTTTGCTGGAGAATATGCAGCACAAAGTGTTGCGATTGCGAGTCCGGACAATAAAAACAACTGGGAATGTGCTTTCTCTGAAGCAGCATTTATGACTGGAATGGAACGTAATGCTGAGGTCGTTCATTTAACTTCTTATGCACCTTTATTAGCACACGAAGAAGGGTGGCAGTGGACTCCGGACATGATTTGGTTCAACAATTTAGAATCATTTGGAACACCAAATTATTATGTTCAGAAATTGTTTTCTAACAATAAGGGAACCGATTTAATCAATATTACAAAAGATGGACAAGCCGTAACAGGTCAAAATGATTTGTTTGCATCGGCAGTGAAAGATGTGAATTTAAAAGAAGTAATTCTGAAAATAGTGAATACAGCTTCATCAGATCAAAATGCATCAATTGATTTAAAAGGAGCCAAATTAGATACAAAAGGAACAGCTGTAATTTTGAAAGGAGATGGGCTTAACGATGAGAACTCTTTTGCAGCGCCTACTAAAATTAGTCCTAAAGAGAGTGAATTTAAAGTAAAAGGAAACCAAATTCAATACAATTTTCCAGCGTATTCTGTAACTGTTTTGAAAATAAAGATGAAATAATCGCAACATAATAAATGTATAAGTTACGTTTGTTTTTTGTTTTAAACATAAATCATTGTTTTGATGCATTATCTGTAAAAAACAACAAGCTAATTTTTATTAAGTGTTTTTTGTACACTTATAAATTAATTATATTATATTTGTCATCATAAAATGAATTTCGAAATGAAAAATTACGTTATAGGATTAGATTACGGAACAGATTCTGTTCGTGCGGTGCTAATAGATACTGAAAATGGGCAGGAATTGGCATCCAATGTTTCTCATTACAAAAGATGGAAGAATAAGCAATATTGTGATGCATCGATTAATCAGTTCCGTCAGCATCCTTTGGATCATATTGAAGGATTGGAAATTACGATTCAAAATGTTGTTAAGGAAAGCAAAGTTGATCCTGCTGCAATAAAAGGAATCTGTATAGATACTACAGGATCTTCTCCTGTACCAGTTACAAAAGACGGAATTCCATTGGCTTTGACAAAAGGTTTTGAGGAGAATCCAAATGCGATGATGGTGTTATGGAAAGATCATACATCGATAAATGAAGCAAACGAAATCAACGAACTGGCAGTTAGCTGGGGCGGAGAGAACGTAACAAAATATGTAGGTGGAATTTATTCATCAGAATGGTTTTGGGCAAAAATCCTGCACATTGCGAGAGAAGATGAAGCCGTTCGAAATGCAGCGCACACCTGGATGGAACACTGCGATTTAATGACCTATTTGTTAATTGAAGACAAAGATTTAAAAACATTTAAAAGAAGCCGTTGTGCTGCGGGTCACAAAGCAATGTGGCACGAAGACTGGAACGGACTTCCTCCGGTTGAATTCTTAGAAAAATTACATCCGTATTTAGCACAGCTTCGTGGAAATTTATACGACGAAACCTATACTTCAGATTTAGTTGCCGGAAATTTAAGCAAAGGATGGGCAGATCGTTTAGGACTTTCTACAGATACAGTTGTAGCGGTAGGAACTTTCGATGCACATTCTGGAGCAGTTGGTGCAAAAATTGGCGAAAACACTTTGGTTCGTGTTATGGGAACTTCAACCTGCGATATTTTGGTGGGTTCTTATGAAGAAGTAGGTACCAAAACCGTTCGCGGAATCTGTGGTCAGGTTGACGGATCTGTGATTCCCGGATTTGTAGGTCTTGAAGCAGGACAATCTGCTTTTGGAGATTTACTGGCCTGGTACAAAGAATTATTAATGTGGCCAACAGAGCAATTATTAGCTTCTTCATCTCTTTTAAATGATGCCCAAAAAGAACAATTAAGAGAAGAATTCAGTGATAAATTAATTGTAGAATTAACCAAAGAAGCTGAAAAGATTCCATTGTCTGAAAGTGTACCAACCGCTTTAGACTGGATCAACGGACGCAGAACTCCGGATGCTAATCAGGAAGTAAAAAGCGCCATTTCAAACTTATCTTTAGGATCAAAAGCACCTCATATTTTTAAAGCTTTAGTAAACGCAATCTGTTTTGGATCTAAAAAAATCGTCGATCGTTTTGAAGAAGAAGGTTTAAAAATTGACAGCGTGATCGGTATCGGTGGTGTTGCCCGTAAATCGCCTTTTATCATGCAGACTTTGGCAAACGTTTTAAACAAGCCAATAAAAGTTGCTCTATCAGATCAGGCGCCTGCTTTGGGAGCTGCAATTTATGCTGCTGTAGCTTCAGGAATTTATCCAAATGTGATTGAAGCCAGTCAAAAAATGGGAAGCCCTTTTGAAAGTGAATACACGCCACAACTTGACAAAGTGGCTGCTTACAACAAATTACTTTTAGCTTACGACCAATTAAGTGCTTTTGCAGATCCATCTATTAAAATTACAGAAAATGAGTTCTCTCTATAAAGATTTAAAACAAGAATGTTACGAAGCCAACATGCAGTTAAATGCATTGAATTTGGTGGTTTATACTTTTGGAAATGTAAGCGCAGTCGACAGAAAAAATGGTGTTTTTGCCATTAAACCAAGCGGTGTTCCTTACGAAGATTTAAAACCCGAAGATATTGTTATTGTCGATTTTGACAATAATATTATCGAAGGAACTATGCGTCCGTCATCAGACACAAAAACGCATGCTTACTTATACAAAAACTGGCCGAATATTGGAGGTGTTGCGCATACACATGCGACCTATTCGGTGGCTTGGGCGCAGTCGCAACGTGATATTCCAATTTTTGGGACAACACATGCAGATCATTTAACGGCTGATATTCCGTGCGCCCCGCCAATGGCAGATTCGCTTATCGAAGGAAACTACGAACACAATACCGGAATTCAGATTTTGGATTGTTTCAAAGAAAAAAATCTTTCCTACGAAGAAGTAGAAATGGTTCTAATTGGAAACCACGGTCCGTTTGCCTGGGGAAAAAATGCAGCAAAAGCGGTTTACAATAGTAAAGTTTTAGAAGTCGTAGCCGAAATGGCGTACCTGACTTTACAAATAAATCCGAATGCGCCAAGATTGAAAGATTCCTTAATAAAGAAACATTACAATCGTAAACACGGAAAAGATTCGTATTACGGACAGTAAAAATTTAGTTTCAGGTTTCAGGTTTTTTTGTTTCAAGTTGTTGGAATGCTGAACTTGGAATCTGAAACTTAAAAGAAATAAAACAAATAATAAATAACAAAGATTTTCAGCATTTCAAAAACTTGAATAGAGAGTCCTGATCGAACAGGAGAAGCAAACTTGAAACCTGAAACTTGAAACAAAAAATAACAAAATGATTGACATTTCTCAAAAAGAAGTATGGTTTGTAGTAGGAAGCCAGGAATTATACGGTGAAGAAACATTAAGAAAAGTAGCAGAACATTCTCAGATAATTGCAAAAGGGTTAGGAGAATCGTCTCAAATTCCTGTAAAAGTAGTTTATAAGGATGTGGTAAAATCTCCAGCTCAGATTTTAGATGTATGTCTGGCAGCAAACACTACTAAAAACTGTATCGGATTGATTACCTGGATGCATACTTTCTCACCTGCAAAAATGTGGATTGGCGGATTAAGCATCTTGAAAAAACCATTATGCCACTTGCATACCCAATACAATGCTGAAATTCCGTGGGGATCTATCGACATGGATTTCATGAATCTTAATCAATCAGCTCATGGAGATCGTGAATTTGGTTTTATCATGTCCAGAATGCGTAAAAAACGCAAAGTGGTTGTAGGACACTGGGAAGACGAAAGAGTTCAGAAAAAATTAGGAATCTGGACAAGAGTAGCTTTAGGATGGGACGAACTTCAAAACCTGAAAGTAGCCCGTATTGGAGACAATATGCGTGAAGTTGCCGTTACGGAAGGTGATAAAGTTGAAGCTCAAATCCGTTTCGGAATGTCGGTTAACGGTTTTGATTCTTCTGATGTGACCAAACATATCGAGAAAGTTACAGAGCAGCAATTAAACGATTTATTAGCGGTTTATGAAGCTTCTTATAATTTGACTGATTCTTTAAAAGAAGGCGGAGCACAAAGAAGTTCATTAGTAGAGGCAGCAAAAATTGAATTAGGTTTAAGAGCTTTCCTTGAAGAAGGAGGTTTTGGAGCTTTTACAGATACATTTGAAAATCTGGGAGCATGGAAACAATTACCGGGAATCGCTACACAAAGATTAATGGCCGATGGTTATGGTTTTGGTGGAGAAGGCGACTGGAAAACAGCTGCAATGGTTCGTGCATTAAAAGTAATGAACATTGGTCTTGAAGGAGGAACTTCGTTCATGGAAGATTACACATACCACTTTACACCACAAAAATCATACGTTTTAGGATCACATATGTTGGAAATCTGTCCATCTATCGCTGACGGAAAAGCTTCCTGCGAGGTTCACCCGTTAGGGATTGGCGGAAAAGAAGATCCAGCACGTTTGGTATTCAACTCACCTGCAGGAGAAGCAATCAATGTTTCATTAGTGGATATGGGGAACCGTTTCCGTTTAATCGTAAACGAAGTTGTTGCGGTTAAACCAATGGCTGAATTGCCAAAATTACCGGTTGCAAGAGTTTTATGGGATTGTAAACCAAACCTGGATATTGCAGCTACAGCATGGATTTTGGCTGGAGGAGCACACCATACAGTGTACAGCCAGTCAGTTACAACTGAGTTTATGGAAGATTTTGCAGACATTGCCGGAATTGAATTGTTGGTGATTGATGAAAAAACTACTATCAGAGATTTTAAAGATAAAATTAATGCCAACGAAGCGTACTACCATACGTTTCAACACGGATTGTAATATAAACTAAGTCAAAAGTCTAATGTCGAAAGTCTAAAAGTGCCAATGTAACGAATGAAACCTTGGTAAATTTTGTAACTTCGACCTTAGATTTTTGACTTTAAGACTTTTGACTTTACAACTTTAAACCAAAAAAATTATGAATGTATTAAAACGTTGTGTTTTCGGAATTGCGATAATCGGTTTGACAACACTTTCTGTTCAATGTAAAAGCGATAAAAAAATGGATGCAACCACAACTCAAGACACAAAAGATTCTGTAACAATTGTAAAATCTGATTACGGAACAACTCCAAAAGGAGAAAAAATTGAAAGCTATAAGCTGAAAAACCAAAATGGGATGGAAGTGGATATCATCACTTTTGGAGGTATTATCACTGATTTGAAAGTGCCAAATAAAGACGGTGTTTCTGAAAATGTAGTAACCGGATTTAATTCTCTGGAACAATACATGAAGCCAAACCCGTTCTTTGGTGCATTGATCGGACGTTTCGGAAACCGAATTGCAAAAGGTAAATTTACATTAGACGGTAAAGAATATACACTGGCTACAAACAACGGACCTAATGCGCTGCACGGAGGACCGGAAGGTTTTTTTAGAGCAGTATGGAAAGCAGAAGAAACAAAATCAGGAGAAGCTGCTGTTTTGAAATTATCTTACTTAAGCAAAGATATGGAAGAAGGCTATCCTGGAAATCTAAAAGTTGTAGTGACTTATACGTTAACTAAAAACAACGAACTTGAGGTACTTTACGAAGCTACTACTGATAAAAAGACAGTTGTAAATTTAACACAGCATACGTATTTTAACTTATCGGGGGATTTCTCTAAAACAATTTTAGATCACGAGATTACTTTAAATGCCGATAAAATTGTTCCGGTAGATGCTACTTTAATTCCAACAGGAGAATTACAGGATGTAGCCAATACGCCATTCGATTTCAGAAAACCAAAATTAATTGGAAAAGAAATCGATGCTAAAGATGAACAATTGATAAGAGGAAAAGGTTACGATCACTGCTGGGTACTAAATAATACAGAAAAAGGCAAAACAGTTATTGCAACAGCTTACCACCCTGCAAGCGGAAGAGTTTTAGAAATGACCACAGACGAACCTGGAATTCAGTTCTATTCTGGAAATTTCCTTGACGGAACTTTACCAATGCGTAACGGCGGAACTTATGCACAAAGAACAGGTTTCTGTTTAGAAACAGAACATTATCCGGATTCTCCAAACCAGAAAAACTTTCCAACGACAGTTTTAAATCCTGGCGAAAATTATAAAACGAAAACAACATTTAAGTTTTCTGTAAAAAAATAAATTCTTTTGAATTTTGTTTAGTTAGTTTAATTCTCAAAGAACCTCGAAAGTTGTGATTTCGAGGTTTTTTTTATGTCAATACTTAAAATGCAAAGAAATTGAAATTTTAAGACAGAGTTTTTTATATTTAGAACAACTTTCTTATTCAACATAAAACCTAATATAAATGGAGACATCATATATAAAAGAAATTTTCAGTAATTATTTAATTACAAAAAACACAAATGATGCTTTATTAATAAATGGTTCTTGGGGGAGTGGAAAAACTCATTTTTGGAAATCGGATTTAGTTAAAATATGCAATGACAATGGTTATGAAGCAATATATTTATCTCTTAATGGGTTGAGTAAAATTGAAACTCTTGAATATCAGTTTTTAGTTAGATTAATTCCTTATGTGAATAAATTTGAGAATAAGAAAGCAACAAGTACCATAACATTCGGAAAAAACGTCATATCTCTTTTGTCAAATAAATTTTTAGGAGTAAGGATTGAAGATGTTTTAAAGGATGTTGAATTAGATTTGGCAACATTATCAAAATACATAGTTTGTTTTGATGATTTAGAACGTTGCAAAATCTCCTTATCGGAAGTGTTAGGTTTTATAAATAATTATGTAGAACATAAAAATCTCAAAGTAATTATTTTATCAGATGAAACTAAAATCAATGAAGATATAGCGTATAATAATATTAAAGAAAAAGTAATTGGAAGAATTTTAAATTTTAAAAATAATCTTTCCAAAACTTTACCATTATTATTTTCTAAACATGAGAAAGAAAATATAGAATTTTATACATTTCTTAAATCTCGTGAAATATTTATTTTGGATATTTTAACTGAATATAAGCAAGATAATTTGAGAATAATAAATTTTTATATTCAAGCTCTTGAAACTCTTTATCCAGTAATAAAAAATTTTAATAAACAGTTCGTTGACGAGGTGCTGTTATTTACACTTATTATATCAATAGAATTTAAATTAGGAAAGCTTACATCAATTGATTATAAAAATTCTCGAGGCTACGAGGATTTAAATGCTAGTTATGCAATTTTCAATTTTTCTTCTGCTGTTGGGAGTAATTATTGGAAAAAACAAAAGGAAGGTGAACCAGAAGAAAAAAGTGATTTAGAGAAATTCTATGATATATATTTAGTTAATTATATTGATAAGTATCATTTTTATAATACTGTTTATGTTTTTATTTTGACAGGTTATTTAAATAAGGAACAATTAACGTTAGAACTAAATTTAAGAACCCCTCCTGTTGTTCCGCCAGAAGTTTCTTCCTTTAGATCTTTAATGCAATATGGTTTTAGAGATTTGACAAATGAAGAATTTTCTAATTTGACGAAAAAAGTTTTAGAATTTGCTGAAGAAGGGAAATATACAATTTATGAATATTCAAAAATATCTGAATTTTACTATTTTTTTAAAGAAAATGAACTTATAGATTTAGATAATGAAATCTTAGATAGAATTTTATTGACTGGAATTTCGTTAGCAAAATTAAAAAATGAAAGTGATTTAAGAATATTTGATACATTAAATCATTTTCAAAAGGAAAGAAAAGATCAAATTATTGTAGATGCTATAATTAAAGCTCACAATGATATTGAAAGTAAAAAGGACAACAAAAAAATTAATAAATTAATTACTTATTTGAAAGAGAATAATATTGAAGGAATTAATGAAGTTTTTTTAGAATATGTATTCAAAATTGAATTATTTGAGCATTTAGACCCCGATATTTTTTTTGATACTATTTTGAAAGTAGATAATAAAACAATAAAAGAATTATCTCAATTATTAGATGATCGATATGGTTCAACAAATATTGGAGAATATTTAAGTGAAGACTATAAATTTGTAAATGCAATTTCCACTAAGCTAAAATCTTATTTATCTAAGCCAAATCATATTTCATTACAAATATACATGTTAAAAGAATTGAATATTTCAATTGATTCGGTAATTCAAAAACTAATACCATACATTCTAAAATAAATGCTTGAAAATCTTAGTTATCTTGTGACTTTAAGAGATCATTTTAATCAAATATAAAAGCCTAATTTAAAATAAAATCAAAAAATGCCATTCAAACATCTTTTCAAAGCAGTAATAAACTGGACTTCCAGGCAAAATACTTCAGAAAACACTTCAAGATTTTATAGTAAAAGCCACAAAATTTTGATAGAAGGAAAACCAATTTTAGACGTTTCAGCCGCAAAAGCTTTCAAAGGCGATCCCGAATTATACAATCCTGAGGATTTACTCTTAAGCAGTTTGGTTTCCTGCCACATGATGTCGTATTTATATGTGTGTTCCCAAAACGGAATTGAAGTTTTAGAATATACCGATAATGCCGAAGCAACACTCGAAGTTACTGCCGATGGAAGTGGTCGCTTTACAGAAGTTCGTTTACATCCGAAAGTGAAGATTGCAAATGTAGATAAAATGCAGGAAGCTTTAGAGCTGCATATAAAAGCGAATCAATTGTGTTTTATAGCCAATTCATGTAATTTTCCGGTTCTGCACAATGCTACTTGCGAAACGGCATAAAAAAAGAGACTGTATGAACAGTCTCTTCGTATATTGTCTTTTTTTTTATTTTTTTTTTGATTGGGGTTTTGGCAAAACAAATTAATTTTTTAAGTCTTTGATTACTTTAAAAGCAACATCAACTTGTTCTTCTCCTACCAGAATTGTAAATTCGTTTGAAGTAGAAATTACTTCATTAATAATGATTCCTTCCCAGGCTAAACGCTGAAAAATGAAATAATAAATCCCGGGAACTACAATATTTTCTTTTGGTAATTTTACGGTAATTGAAGCCAGGTTATCCAATTTTTGAATCAGTTTTTCGCGGATAAAATGTTTTTCAACTAAATGGTTGATACTGCTGCTTACTACGATATTGGTTTCGTTTACGCCACGTGATGAGGTATAAAAAATATCAGATAGTACATTAATATCAGAAATCAAATCAGCTTGTTTGTTTAAAACAGTGTCAGAAGCTGCAAAAGTGTAATCTGTCAATTCAGAACGAACTGTGATTTCTCCAATGTTTTTAATGACCTTGTTGATTTTGTGGTTTAGTTTAAAATCTAACTCTTCTGTCAGTCTTTTTAGGGACATTACTACAGCACCTTGTTTTACTTCTTTACCAAATTCACTTTCCAGTTCGGTCATGATGTTGCGCGACAAAGAAGTCAGATTAATAATTCCAAGAGAAAGAGCATTGAGTAAAAATGGCTTGGTCTTGATGTAATTTTCTACAATAGAAGAAACGGTTTTCATAATCTTTAATTGTTTTTTGAACGTAATTGTGTTAGTTTGGTTGTTTTTGATGTTATAAATCTTCGCAAAGATAAATAAAAAAACAATTTGTTACAAATATAACAATAAAAAAATATGTTAAAAATGATAAAATGCGTCAGTAAGATGCTCAATAGCAAATGTTTCCTCGGTTTTATGGATGGCAATAATGTCAAAACGAATTTCTAAATCATTATCAAAATCCTTTTCCCTATCGTTTATGTAGGCATTTACTGCTTTTATGAGAAGCTGAATCTTTTTTGGTTTCACAAAATCCTGAGGAGAACCATAATCTAAACTCGATCTGGTCTTTACTTCTATCACGGCCAAAAAATGATCTTTTTTAGCAATAATATCAATTTCGGCTTTTTGAAAAATCCAGTTTCGTTCTAAAATTTTATAATCATTTTGAAGCAGATATTCTACGGCAAGATCTTCACCTTTTTTCCCAAGTTCGTTGTGTTCTGCCATTTTTTGGAGTTATGAGTTAAAATTTGTGAGATATAAGTGATAATAAAGTGTTGTAAAAAAATATAGGCCATGAAATTATTTGTTAACCTCATAACCTATAATTATTAACTCATAAATTTTTTACTTAAAAACAACATTACTTCCGGAAGCATTCACTTCAATTGAAATCGTACTTCCCATAACTAGTGCACGATTGTCCTGAATATGTCCGGCCGGGAAATTAAAAATCACCGGAATATTGTATTTTTTAGTCACATCGTCAATAATTTCAAGTGCATTTTTTCCCCAAGGAACTTCATTGTCTTTCATTTTGGTCATACCGCCAATAATAATTCCTTTCAGATTTTCGATACAGCCATTTCGACGTAAATTCATCATCATACGATCAATATGATAGAGGTATTCGTCTAAATCTTCAATAAAAAGAATCTTGTCCTTGCAGTCAATTGCCGATGGTGATCCTAATAAACTGTATAAGATAGAAAGATTTCCACCCACCAATTCACCTGTTCCCTGACCAAAACGGTTCATAGTATGAGGCGCAACCGAATAAGACAAAGGCTCACCAAACAAAGCCGATTTCATCGAACTGATGGCTGCCGGAGTCGCACGCGGAATCGTAACCGGCATTACGCCGTGAATCGATTTGTATCCCATCGTATTCAAATGATTGTGTAAAACTGTCACATCGCTAAAACCAACAACCCATTTTGGATGTTGTTTAAATTTGGTAAAATCCAGTAAATCCAGCATTCTGACAGTTCCGTAACCGCCTCGCACACACCAAATCGCCTTAATATTCGGATTATCAAGTTGTTTTTGAAAATCGGCAGCGCGCTGTTCATCTGTTCCTGCCAGTTGATGGTAATCCAGACCAATTGAACTTCCGATTACAGCTTCTAATCCCCAGCTTTTTAGTAAATCTATGGTAGGTTTTAAATTATCGTCGATGTTTTTTCGGGCTGTTGCCAAAAGAGCTACAGTATCTCCTTTTTGTAAATAAGGTGGTGTTATCATATTTTGTTGTGATTGACAGGTAAAGGATTGTAAAGCAAAAATAAGGAATACGAATTTACAAAAAGCAAAAGGGCTGTTTATAGGAAGGAATCTGCTTGTATTCATTTTCTTTTTGGCTTTTGATTTATTGATAACAAAGATAGAGATTAAAAAAAATAAAATTAATTGAAATTTCTTACAAATGTAAAAATTCATTAATTTCAGCGATTTAAAAACCCCATTTTTATGCAAATAACAATACTTAGAATTTTTTTGATTTTCTTTTTTTCAATTACGTCTTTTGGTCAGGCTAAAAAATATGTAATCCATACAGTAGCTTTTTACAATTTCGAAAATCTTTTTGACACAATTGATGATGTTTACACCAATGATGATGAATGGACACCTTTGGGAAGTCAAAACTGGACAACAGAAAAATACAATCAGAAACTACAAAACCTTTCAAAAGTCCTATCAGAAATTGGCAAACCGGAAAACCCAAATGCGCCTGTTTTTGTTGGAGCTTCAGAAATTGAGAACAGAGGTGTTCTGGAAGATTTAGTGAAACAGCCCGGATTATCGCCCTTTGATTACGGAATCATCCATTTTGATTCGCCGGACAAACGCGGAATAGATGTGGCTTTATTGTATCAGAAGAAATTTTTCAAGCCCACTACTTTTTCAAACATACCTTTATATATATTAAAAAATAAAGAGAAAGAAGAAGAAAAAAACGAAGAATCACCTGATGAAGAGACAGCAATAAAAAAGGAAAACAACCGTGTTTTTACCCGTGACCAGCTTTTGATAACGGGTTTTTTAGAAGGAGAAGAAATCAGTATTATAGTTAATCACTGGCCTTCGCGTTCCGGAGGTGAAAAAGCTACAAGTGAATATCGGGAAGCAGCCGGAAAATTAAACCGCAAAATAATGGATTCGTTACAGCAAATCAATCCAAATGCAAAAGTGATTACAATGGGCGATTTAAATGACGGTCCTTATAACAAAAGTATAAAAGTTGCCTTGGGAGCAAAAGACAAAAAGTCGGAAGTTCCGGAATTAGGTACATATAATCCTTTTGAAGAAATGGCAAAACGCGGCATGGGAACAACAGCGTTTCGTGATTCCTGGGATATTTTTGACCAGATCATCATTACACAATCGCTCATAAAACCTGATTTTTCATCGTTTAAATTCTGGAAAGCCGGAATTTTCAATAAACCCTATCTCATCCAAACTTCAGGAAAATACAAAGGGTATCCGCTACGGCACAGTACAAACGAAGTGGGTTTCAGCGACCATTTTCCGGTTTATATTTATCTGATAAAAGAAATGTAACCGTAGAGGCGCACAGCAGTGCGTCTTTGGCTATAATTAATTTTATCATATCATACAGACGCACTGCTGTGCGTCTCTACAAATTTTCCTTAACTTAGCCTCTTATAAACTTAGAATCTCAAAAAATGGCAATAGCAAAACCTTTCAACCTGACTAAATGGGTAGACGAAAACCGTCATTTACTAAAACCGCCTGTTGGAAATAAAAATTTATATGTAGACTCCGGTGACTATATTGTGATGATTGTAGCAGGTCCAAATGCCCGAAAAGATTATCATTATAACGAAACCGAAGAGCTTTTTTACCAATTGGAAGGCAATATAAAAGTAGTGATTCAGGAAGATGGCGAGCGTAAAGAAATGATTCTGAATCCAGGCGATATGTATCTCAATCCTGCAAAAGTGCCGCATTCTCCAGTTCGTTCCGAGGGGTCTATTGGTTTGGTGATTGAGAGAAAACGTGCCGGATTAGGCTACACAGATGGTTTGCTTTGGTATTGCGACAACTGTAACCATAAATTATACGAAGTGTTTTTCGAACTGCACAATATCGAAAAAGATTTCCTGCCGCATTTCGAACATTTCTACAATTCAGAAGAGCTGAGAACCTGCGATAATTGCGGAACCGTTATGGAATCTGATCCGAGGTTTGTGGCTAAAAAATAATTATATACAAAATCTATAAATAAAAAACCGATAGACTTTTATTAGTTTATCGGTTTTTTTAGGAGCTATTTCCCGCTATTCGTTGCAATCTTTTTTTCGATAAAGAATCTCAAAAAAGGATTTACACTTCTATCGGGGCTAAAACTAACTTATTCATTTGACCAATATGCAAATGATTGAGGAGGAGTTAAATTATAATCTGTTTTTAAACATTTAGGATTTGTAAATCTTTTTTTATTTTTTATTTGAATTGCAAAACCTTGTTCTCTATTTTCAAAATATTCATAAAAATAATCTTCCGTTATACCTGAATGCTCTTTGGTTTTATCCCAAAGTTCTTTAAGGTCTAAATTGAATATTTCACCAATTTCGAATTCACCAATTACTTTTTGAACAGGAGAAGAAGCATAAACTAAAACCGAAGTAACATTTTGGTTTTTGAAAATAGCTTTTCTAAACTCAAATTTCTTTGTCCCGTCAAATATTTTATTTGCAAATTGGGGCTTAATCGACATTACTACTTTCATAATTAAAATTAATTAAATATTGATTTAGATATAAAATACACTAACACATAAATTACTAATTGCAAATATCGCATTTTTAAAAAACCTTTAAAGATTTTTATTCATAAGCATACCTTAAAACTTTATTAAATTGTTCAACTGTTATTTTAGAAAAGCCTCTTGGTACATTTTCATAACTTGAAATAATTCCATTATTGACTAACCATTCAAGATTAGGTCTATTTCTAAATGAATATGTATAAAGAAAGTTCACAATAAAGGGTCTATTTGCTAAATTATGATTCCAGTGTTCTGATAATTCCTGATTTGTAAAGACACTTCTTTTTCTACATAGAGAAATGAATTCTTCTTCATTTTCAATTTCTAAAATTGAAGATTCAACTATTCCTAATGTTGTTGCAACGCCCTTATATTTTCCGCCAGTCATATAGAAAACAATAACATCACCTGATTTCATTTTTTTCTCATAAGAACGAGAAATATATACTTTACTTAAAGCATTTCTATGAGGATAGTTTTCAATAAAATCTTTTGGGGATTGAGTGTTTAATATCGAATCAGGAAATAATTCTGTGTGATATTCAGGATAAATTGGAACTATAAAAAGATTTTGTTCTCGAGAAAAGAATGGAAATGTTAGTTTAGGATTGTCAACATTGATAAGTTCTTTATTAAATTTTCTAACATAGACTTGCTCTTCCCCATTTTGAGTGGTTTTTATCCCAAAATGATTAAATCCCCATATTTTTAATAAGTCTATCAATCTTTCTTGTTCTTCTCTTTTATCAAAAATTGTAACATAGATTTCATCAACTCTAAATTGTAAAGCGTTATCAAAAATTATTTTTAAAAATCGTTCTCCAATCTTATAACCATTTGCAGTTACTTTAAATGTACCAATTTTTAATCTTTTTTTAGGTTGGAAAACAGGAGATAGATTAGAATAATTCTCATTTTCATCTTCTCTTTTTATAAATAAAAATGCGGTTAATTGATTTTCACTATAACAGACATAACAAATGTCATCGGACTTTTTATTAAACCATTTGTCAAATTCAGCATAATCCTCTCTGAAACTATTAAAAAAATCATCTTTTATATTTACTTCAGCAAAATCAACTTTTTGTACAGATAAAACTTTATAATCAACTAATTCTGGATTTTCAGATATTACTTTTTCTAAGAAATTTTGAATTTTAAAAACTTTATCTCCTATACCTAATAAATTAGCCTTTGTGTGGATTTTTTTATCTTCTGAAATCAAAATATCAACTCGACCTTCATAAACTTCGTTTAAGATTTGAGTGTCATTTATATCATTGTGTTGACTATCAATATTTTTGCTGACTTTTAATATTTGCTGACCTAAAGGAGCTTGATGTTTTAGTAAATTATAACTTTCAATCTTAATACTCATAGTACCAAGAGCATTTGGATCTTTATATCTTTCTAATTCTTCAACGGTTAAAGGATGAATATATTTGGAGTATTTAAGATTGTCAATCCATTTAAAAAGCTGACCAATTTCAGGTTTGTAAATTTTGTTTGCTTCTCTATGAATAATGATATTGGTGTCTAGTAAAATTTTCATCAAATATTTTCCATTAGTTGATTATAATTTCCGTCTGTTATTTCGATATAAGGAATTGAATACTTATCTGAAAGATATTTTGCATATTCTATTTCCATTTCTTGCAATTCATTCAAAATCTGAATATTATAAATTTTACCATCTCGTGATTTTAATCTTTTTGCAATTTTTTCAACATCATCAATTACAATTGTTATTGCTTTTGGATTAATTTGATCAAAAGTATCTTCATTGATTCTACATGGAATGCTATCTGAATTTAATAAACAAAAGTGACCATCAAGAAGATATATTTCATCTTTTTTAATTAGATTTTTCAAGTTTTTGATTAATCGGTCTTGTGATGAATTAATATCTTTTACAAGTTTATTATCGCTATCGCTAATTTCTTCCCATTTTAAAACTTGACTTGCAGTTATATGTATTAGTCTAGTCTTAGATGCTATTTCTTTACAAATAGTTCCTTTTCCCACACCATGAATCCCGCCGATAAAATATATGTTTTCAAATACTTTCACAAATGAATTTTTGACTAATATATTAAAAAGAATGAAATATATTACATTTTTTTATTTCACACTCCCAACAATCCCTTTCAAAAACCCATTAAAATCAAAAGCAGGATCTTCCTTCAGTCCCATTCTCACAATCACCATATCTTTTGATGGAATAATCGCAACCATTTGACCCTGATAACCGTTGCAGTAAAACATGTCGCGTGGAGCGTCCGGGAATTTTCCGCCAGCATTCAGCCAGAATTGTGCACCATATTTTCCTTCAGAAGTATTGGTTGGAGTTGCGGTGTATTTTATCCAGCTTTCGTCGAGAATTTGTTTACCGTTCCAATTGCCTTTATTTAGATATAATAATCCAAATTTTGACCAGTCACGTGCAATTGCCATCCGTATGAAGATCCTACAAAAGTTCCGGTCATGTCCTGCTCTGTAATCATCGAAGTCATTCCGATTTTGTCAATAACGGCGTTGTACCAGAAATTCAGGTATTCCTGTTGGGTTTTAAATTGTCTTCTTAAAATAAGCGACAACAAATTTGTTGTTCCCGAAGAGTAATTCCAATGTGTGTTGGGCTTAAACTGAGCCGGTTTGTCCAGCTGTACTTTACCCATATCTTCGGCCAGAAAAAGCATTTTTGTTGCATCGCAGATGGTATTGTAGTTTTCTTCCCATTCCAGACCTGAATTCATGTGCAGCAGGTCGTTTAGGTGATGTTTTTACGCTCATCTTTTTGCCATTCTGCGACAGGAGCTGGTTTAAAAATATCTATTTTTCCTTGTTTCGCTAAAACCCCAAAGACCGAACTGGTAATGCTTTTTGTCATCGACCAGCCTAAAATTTTACTGTCTTTCGTAAAACCGGTATCGTATTTTTCGGCAATCAGTCTGTTTTTGTATAAAACGACTATGGCACGTGTTCTTTTTAATTTTCCACCGGATTTATCGAAAGCATTGTCGATCGCTTTTTTTAGTTTTGAGTAATCAATATTGGTAAAAACCGTGTCTTTTGGCTCGATGTTTCCGTAAGGGAAAGGCAAAGTTTTAGATTTTAATCTTCTGGGAAGCAAATAGGGTTTTGAAACATCAAAATCATCATTTATTAAAGTTGCTCCCAAACCTTCACGGTAAATGGCTTTTCGTTCCTTTAATCCATAGACATTGGAAGTAGCAAATTTTCCGGCATCATCAATTGTGTTTGTTGCCAGGTCGATGAGGTTAATATCATTGTCGGTTTTTTCGATTAACTCTTTCGAACGGTTATCCAAAAAATGTCCCGAAGCAATACTTTTGGCTGAAAAGCCTGAAATCAGATCCAGTTTTGGGTAAGTGGTAAAACCAAAATAAAGAATTATTAAAAGAAGAAGAATGCCAAGTAAACGAAAAACTTTTTTCATAATTTTTTGCAGTTGTTTTGAATGCAATATAAATAATTTATAGACAGTATTTTATCAGGCTGGTTTTTAAATTATTTGAAAGAAACTCTGAAAAAAAGAATTAATTTTTGAGGAATCTGCATTACAATTTTGAATTTGATAGTACTATAAAAGGAAATGATAGAATTGGCAGATAAAACAATTTAGTTTTAGTACTTTTGTAAATAGAATTTTTCTAAATAAATTATGCTGGATATTCAAAAAATAAGAGCTGATTTTCCGATACTTTCTGAAAAAGTAAACGGAAAACCATTAATATATTTCGACAATGGGGCAACCTCGCAAAAACCACAAATCGTGATTGATGCCGAAGCGAAATACTATCAGGAAATAAACGCCAATATTCACCGTGGAGTTCATACTTTGAGTCAGTTGGCGACAGATGCGTATGAAATTTCGCGTGTAAAATTGCAACATCATATCAATGCCAAATTTTCTCATGAAGTTTTATTTACTTCAGGAACAACACACGGAATCAATTTAGTAGCGAATGGTTTTGCTTCTATTTTAAAACCGGGTGATGAAGTTTTAGTTTCTTCTTTGGAACATCACAGCAATATAGTGCCGTGGCAAATGTTGTGTGAAAAAACGGGAGCTGTCTTAAAAGTGATTCCGATCAATGAAGAAGGAGAACTGATCATCAGCGAATATGAATCTTTATTATCTGAGAAAACTAAAATCGTTACGGTAAATCATATTTCGAATGCACTTGGTGTAATCAATCCTGTGAAGGAGATGATTGCTAAAGCACATGCCGTTGGAGCTGCTGTTTTAATTGACGGAGCACAGGCTGTTCCGCATTTAAAACCGGACGTTCAGGATTTGGATTGTGACTTTTACGCTTTTTCAGGGCATAAAATGTGCGGGCCAACCGGAACCGGAATTTTATTCGGAAAAGAAGAATGGCTAAACAAACTGCCTCCATATCAAGGTGGTGGTGAAATGATCAAAGAAGTTACTTTCGAAAAAACAACATATGCTGATCTGCCTCATAAATTTGAAGCCGGAACCCCAAATATCGCTGGCGGAATAGTTTTAGGAACTGCAGTTGATTATTTAAACAATATTGGTTTTGGAAATATTCAGCTTCAGGAAAACAAATTGTTAGAACATGCTACAAAACGTTTGTTAGAAATCGAAGGTTTGAGAATTTACGGAAACGGAAAAAATAAAGCTTCGGTAGTTTCGTTTAATATAGACGGGATTCATCCTTATGACATTGGTTCTATCATCGATAAATTAGGAATTGCAGTTCGTACCGGACACCATTGTGCGCAGCCAATTATGAATTTCTTTTGTATCCCGGGAACGATTCGTGCTTCGTTTTCTTTTTACAATACGAAAGAAGAAATTGATATAATGGTTGAGGCCGTTAAAAAAGCAAAAACAATGTTAAGCTAAAATTCATCTTATGAGAATTGTATCATTATTGCTCCTCGTTATTTTTATCGGAACGGGATGTTCCAGCCAAAAAAAAACAGACATGACGTCAACAGTTATTGAATATTCGGCTATGTCAAGAGGCTATTTTAAAAAGATAGTGGTTCAAAATCAGTCCGTTTCAGTTATCAATGGCAGAGATGTACAAGCAGTAGAAAATAAAATCGATGATGCAAAATGGAAACAGATTGTAGCGGAATTCGAAAAAATAAATTTAGAAAGTATACCAACTTTAAAAGCACCAACTGAAAAACGTTTTTATGACGGTGCCGCAATTGGGAATCTAAAAATAACCCAAAATCAGAAAACCTACGAGACACCGGGTTTTGACAATGGTTTTCCACCAAAGGAAATTGAAAAACTGGTAAATTTGCTGACTGATTTTGTTAAAGAATAATTATGACAATTAAAGAAATACAAAACGAAATAATAGATGAATTTTCGATGTTTGACGATTGGATGCAGCGTTACGAATACATCATCGAATTAGGAAAAAGTCTTCCGTTAATCAAAGAAGAATATAAAACAGAGGAAAATTTAATCAAAGGCTGCCAGTCGAAAGTGTGGCTTCAGGGAGAACAAAATGATGATAAAATTGTTTTCACAGCAGACAGTGATGCGATTTTAACCAAAGGAATTATTGCAATTCTGATTCGTGCTTTCTCCAATCAAAAAGCTGAAGATATTATAAAAGCAGATACGGAGTTTATAGACGAAATTGGTTTAAAGGAACATCTATCTGCAACACGTGCAAACGGTTTAGTTTCAATGATAAAAAACATCAAAATGTACGCTTTGGCTTTTGATTCAAAAAACAAAAATTAAAAGTTTTTTTAACCATATAAGTTCATATTAGAAAATATAAGCTTTGTGCTTACTGGTTTACTTAAGAAAGAAAATCATATAAGATTACAGTATTTAATGAACTTATATTACTTATATGGTGAAAAATAAAAAAAGTAAGTTTTATCGTTCTTTTTTATTTCTTATTATTGTGAAAAAATTACATGATAACAAAGAAATATTTAACGGATTTAATTTATCAGGTTAATGGAGCGGCGATTGAAGTTCATAAAAATATTGGCGCAGGGCTTTTAGAAAACATTTATCATCAGTGCTTGATAAGAGAATTATCTTTAAGAGGAATAAATTTTCAATCTGAGTTGATTATTCCGGTTGAATATAAGGGCTTAGTATTGGAATCAGATTTAAGATGTGATTTATTTATAGAAAATTGTTTAGTACTTGAATTAAAAGCTGTTGATCAGATTATTCCAGTTCATATTGCCAAATTAATGTCTTATATGAAACTTTTAAAGTCTCCAATTGGACTAATGATAAACTTTAACGTTACAAATATTTATCACGAAGGCCAAAAAACATATGTCAACGAATTGTATCGCTGGCTAGAAGATTAAAAAAAATAAAAATTAAACCATATAAGTTATATAAGTAAATTTAAGTTCGCTTCTTAAATGCGCTTTTATTATCCGACACAAATAGGTTTCAAAAATTAAATGAACTTATATCACTTATATGGTGAAAAAGAAAAAACAAATAAAATGGAACAAGAAATAGACACAAACGAATTAGGAGAATCAATTGTAAAAGTTTTAAAAACGATTTACGATCCTGAGATTCCTGTAGATATTTACGAATTAGGATTGATTTATGATGTAATGGTGAATACGGATTACGAAGTGAAAATCCTTATGACTTTAACATCTCCAAACTGCCCGGTTGCAGAAAGCTTACCAAGAGAGGTAGAGGAAAAAGTAAAAACAATCGAACACATAAAAGATGTTGAGGTAGAAATTACTTTTGATCCGCCATGGAGTAAAGATTTAATGAGCGAAGAAGCAAAATTAGAATTAGGAATGCTTTAAAAAATAGTCGTAAAGTTGAAAGTCATAAAGTCTGAAAGTACAAAGACTTTATGACTTTCGACCTTCGACTTTCAGACTAAAAAAATGGAAGAAATTATCAATAAAGTTGCCAACAGCGCCTTAGAAGTTTTTGATCTGGAGGATTATTATCCCAAAGGAATGCGTGTACAGATTGACATTTCGCAATGGCTTCTGGAAGGATTTTTATTAAAAGAAAAAGACTTTAGGGAGCATCTTAAAAATCATGACTGGACACAATATCAGGATCAGTATGTGGCTGTCCATTGCAGTACAGATGCTATTATCCCGGCTTGGGCATTAATTTTAGTTGCAGTACAATTAGCTCCATTTGCAAAAAAAGTAGTTAATGGAACAATAGAAGATCTGGACGGAAGTTTGTACGAAGAAATTTTATTAACAATTGATTATTCGGCATACAAAAACAAACCTGTTATTGTAAAAGGCTGTTCCAAAAAACCGGTACCTATGCGCGCTTATATTTTGGCAACAACATATTTACAGCCTTTTGCCAGAAGCATTATGTATGGAGAGGCATGTTCTGCGGTACCCTTATATAAAGAATCTAAGAAATAACTTTCTTTATAACCCAATAAACTCTCGGGCTTTAGCGTTTTTAGTACTATATTTGTTAATACACTTAAACTAAACAACCATGAGAAAGATACTTGTATTACTCTTCGTTTTAGCAAATTTAGCTTTAGTTCAGGCACAAAACACCGAAAAAGAATTAATTCAGAATACTGAAAAAGCAGTTAAAATTATAAACGATACTGTTGTAGATGAAGGCTGGAAAACCAAAGGAACCGTATCACTGTTGTTAAATCAATCGAGTTTCAACAACTGGATTGCAGGAGGAGAAGACAGTTTTTCAGGGACTCTTGGAATTAATTACGACTTCAATTACAAAAAAGACGATATAACCTGGGATAACAAAATTCTGGCTTCTTACGGACTTTTACAGACTAAAACGGCTGATTTCGCAAAAAAGACAGATGACCGTTTAGAATTTAACTCTATTGTAGGTAAAAAAGCTTTTGGAGAATGGTATTACTCCTATTTTTTGAATTTTAGGACACAGTTCACAACAGGATATATTTATGGTCAGGATAGTAACGGAAAAGAAATCAGAACCGAAAGTACTAAGTTTTTGTCTCCGGGTTATCTGACTACTGGTCCTGGTATTTACTGGTCAAAAGATGCCAATCTAAAAATAAACTTTGCACCGTTAACCTCAAAATTCACTTTTGTAGATAATGCTTACACTTCAGGAACTGGTTACGTAGATGGAACTTATTTTGGAGTCGATGCCAATAAAAGTGTACGTTACGAATTAGGTTTTTATTCCTCGATTTATTACAAACTGGCTATTATGACCAACGTAACTGCAGAAAACACCCTGAATGTTTATTCAAACTATTTAGAAGATCCACAGAATGTTGATATGGATTACTCTTTAAATATCATTATGAAAGTTAATAAATATCTATCAGCCAATTTTTCTTTCCAGGCCATTTACGATGATAATGCTTTCAGGGGATTTCAAACCAGACAAGTTTTTGGACTAGGGATTAGTTTCGGATTTTAAAAGTTTTAAAAGCAATAATAAAAAGGCTGCTGAAAATTTTCAGCAGCCTTTTGTTATTATATATTGTATCTGGTTTATACTTTAATAAAAATATAAATTATTTTTTTGCACTTACAATATCAGGAATTTTTATTCTTCGTCCTTCTCAATTGCATCCTTGTAATCCGGATACAGGAATTTATTATAAGGAAATCTCGTAATATGAATCTGTCGGACAGCTTCGTAAACCCTTTCCCTGAATTCTTCGAAATTCTCTTTATTGGCAGCCGAAATAAAGAGAGCATTATCTTCGCCTAAACGATGCATCCAGGTTGTTTTCCACTCCTCAAGTGTAAAATGTCTTGGCGTCTTTTCAGTCATTAAATCATCTTCATCAATCGTCAGATGTTTGTAAGCATCAATTTTATTGAAAACCATAATAACCGGTTTTTCATGTGCTTTAATATCCTGCAAAGTCTGATTTACAGAGGCAATATGATCTTCAAATTCAGGATGCGATATGTCTACAATGTGTAGCAATAAATCGGCTTCGCGAACTTCATCAAGTGTGCTTTTAAAAGAATCTACCAATTGAGTTGGCAATTTTCTAATAAAACCTACCGTGTCCGAAAGTAAAAATGGCAGGTTTTTAATCACCACTTTTCGAACCGTAGTATCTAAGGTTGCGAACAATTTATTCTCAACAAAAACATCGCTTTTGCCAATAGCGTTCATCAAGGTTGATTTTCCAACATTGGTATAGCCCACAAGAGCAACTCTGACCATCGCACCGCGATTGCTTCGCTGAACACCCATTTGTTTATCAATGGTTTTGATTTTATCTTTCAGAAGCGAAATTCGGTCACGCACGATACGTCTGTCTGTTTCAATCTCAGTTTCACCCGGACCACGCATACCAATACCCCCTTTTTGGCGCTCAAGGTGTGTCCATAGACCAGAAAGTCTTGGCAGTAAATATTGACATTGTGCTAGTTCTACTTGTGTTCTTGCATACGATGTTTCGGCTCTTTGAGCAAATATATCCAGGATAAGATTGGTTCTGTCCAGAATTTTACAATCTATAATTTTAGAAATATTTTTTTGCTGCGATGGCGTTAATTCATCATCAAAAATTAAAGTTGATATACTGTTTTCTTTTACAAAAAGATTAATTTCATCTATTTTTCCCGTACCAACAAAAGTTTTAGGATTCGGGCGTTCCATTTTTTGCGAAAAGCGTTTAATCACTTCACCACCGGCGGTAAAAGTCAAAAACTCTAATTCATCCAGATATTCGTTAAGTTTTTCTTCACTTTGATTTTGAGTTACAATACCAACAATAGCTGTTTTCTCAAAATTTATAACTTCTTTTTCTAACATAGCTTTGAATAAGTTGCAAATTTAATGATTTGTAAACTACTAACACTTATAGAATATTGTTTTTAAGTTCTATTTAAGAAATTGTTGCAGACCTTGTATAAAAACAAAACCATTTAGAAAATTAATTCTCTAAATGGTTTAAAGTAAACTGAAATACAGTGTTTATTCGTAAATAAATGTTTTTTCTGTTTTTACAATTCCGTTTTCTTCAATTTGAGAGCATGAAATAGGAAAATTTAATTTATTGTATTTGTACTTTCTGCTTACGGCAACTAAAGCAGTAGAAGTAGGGCTGAAATTTACTTCATTATTATAAGATATTGTTTCAAAGCTAAACTCATTTTCATGATATGAAATCATTGGAACAATAATTTTATAATTATCGCCAAATAAATTCTGAACGATTAACTGATCTACAGACTTTTTATCATCAAAAGTATACGTTTTAGAGATCTTATCTCCAACAAGCCCCTTATGTTTTGATACGTTGTCATTTACATAGACATATTCAATTTTACCAATAATGGCCTTATTTCTGTCACGTGAGGTGCGTCTTACAATAATGCCGTTTTCTACAATATATTCAATATCTTCAAGGATATTCTGGTGATTTGTACTTTTCTTTGTTATAGCTTTTATTCTTGCTCCATCGTATGAAAAGGTCACGGTTTTAGTTATGTAGTCATTACCTTCGTGATACTTGTTTACAAATTTTGTAATATTGTTATCTGCGTTATAAGTGTAATTAATAACTTCTTTCCAGTCGCTCCCAATTTTATCCTTCACGGTCATATCCAATAATCCATTTTTATTGTAAAAGAATTTCTGAATAACATCTGAAGTTGTGATGCTTTCAATTTTTCCGTCTTTAAAAAGAACTGTTTTGTTTACAATTTCACCGTCTTTAGAATTTTGGTAATTTGTTTTTACAATGTTAATTTGTTTTAAGCGAACTGGGCTGTCCTGACTGTGTAATAAACTGGTAGAAACCATTGCAATGATGGCAAACAAGTAGATTTTTTTCATATGTATTTCAATTGATTTGGGACGACCAAAATACAAAATTCTATAAAAAATTAACAATTTATGATTAAAATAATTTTTAAAATTAATTCATAAACCATTTGTACTTTGTAATCTATTATATTTTCTAAATTTTAACTGGTTTATTATTGATTTTAAGGGTGTTTATTATTTTGGTTGCTTCTTTAAAATACAGATTAAAAAATTTATTAACTAACTTTATTTGTTTTTGGATTACAATTAAACAAAGCTATTAACTACCAACTTGAATTAATTATTATTTGATGTTTAGTTATTAGCTAATTTTTTTCTCCAAACATTTTCACATCGTCCACCATAAATGCTCCGTTAAGTGTCTTGTCTTTTCCTGATCCTGTATATTTAAATGCAATATTTACATTTCCTGAATAAGCAGATAAATCAATTCCACCGGAACTCATAAACTGGCGTGTTGGTGTAGAAAGTGATGCTACTTTTGCGTCTAGTTTTATCCAGGTGGCTTTGGTTACATTTGATCCGTCAAAATTGGTTGAGATGTAAACTTCTAAAGTGTTCAAAGCCGAATCGACTTTTAAGTCATGTTGTGCACTTCTAAAAGACAATACCGTATTTTTATATTGAGTTAAATTAATTTTTGGCGTTACCAGCCAGGCAATATTTTGTGCAGCTGTTGTGCTTGTAGTGTTAAATTCTGCATAACCGTTTCCGGCGGTAACCATAGTTCTCCATAATTTTGAAGCTTTTTCTACGATATTGCTCCAATCGGGTAATGCAAAATTGACATTATTGGTAACCGTTTGAAAATCTTCGGTAAAAAAAGGAATATTGCTTTTTCCATCCATAACAACATCTTTTTCTGAACGGATCATTAATTGATAATCGGAAGCATATTTGGTTAAAATTCCGCGTACTTTTCCGCTGCCTTCAGGAACTAAATGGTCTGAAAAATCAGCAAAACTACTGGTTCTGAAAATGATCTGATTTCCGGATTTATCTCTTAGTCCCCAGTTGGTAGATCCTCCAACATTATTCGCCTCTTCAAAATAATGACGGCCAATAGCTGCTTCCAAAAACTGAACGTCAGACAATTCAATAAGCGTGTTTAGTTTACTGTCGTCTAAAGCTTCTTCAATAGAAATTGAATTGACTAATTGATCTTCATCGAGCATCGTACACGAAGCATGTACTACTTTTTTATAATCATTTTGAGAAATTCTTCCTACCGAAGCGGCTCCTGAATTGCCTTCATATAGACTTCCAATTCGCATTCCTCCATAAAATAAATCGGTAAACTGGTCTTTTAATTTGATGTACACTTTATTTCCAACACGATAATCTATAAAAGTGTTTGTCGCATCTATAGCAACGCTGAATCCAACAGCTGGCTTGGTGTCTGTCGCCAGAGTCTGAAGATACAGGATTTTAAAAAAGTTTCCGTTTTCATCACTTGAAATTACATAAGCTTCAATTATATCATCGTAAACATATTTTGTAGCAGTAATCGTTGCCGTTTTCAGCACATTTTCAACGGTTCTGTTTACGATTAAATCAGGCTGCGTGCATTCTAATTTTGGAATGTTGACATCATCATTGCAATTACAAAAAAGGAATAGGAATAATATTGATATGAAACTTTTATTGCTGTTTTTCATTTGAAAAAAGGATTTTTAAATTATAAATTAATAGTCATATTGACAAAATAAGTTCTTCCGTAGCCATAAAAATATTTGGGTCCAAAAGAAGGAGTTCCGCTGGAAACATCCTGATTCAATTCTCTGAAGTTTGAATTTCTTGCCTGCTCAAACCCGCCTGTTTTATATCTAAAATCAACTATATTGTTAACACTGGCAAAAAGTCCGATTGTTTTATTGTAAATGCGCCAGGATTTTCCACCGGTTATATTTAAGAGGGATACCGGATTTAGTTTTTCTTGTTTTAACAGCATTTTTGCCCGTTCTTCTGAAGCCTCGGGAAAATTAAAACCACTGGCAGGATTGGTATAAAAACGGGAGGTTCTTGAAATTGGAGAAACATCGACATAACTGTTTGTAATGTAATTGAGATTAGCAGAAATCCACCAGAATTTAGGATCACGATATTCTATTCCACATGAAAAAGCCTGTTGCGGCATACCGGATTGTTTGTAATTTTTGAGTAAGGATTTACCAAAATCAAATGTGTTTTCTGTATCTGCAACCGCTGCATTGGCATCATTGGTAATCAAAACATTTGGATTGCTGCTATAGGTGTAACTTCCGTAAGCCGCTGAGAAAATACTTTTAAGAGTAGATGAAACCTGATATTCAAGGCTTAACTCGGCACCGATGTTTTTCTTGTCTAAATTGGTCAGTGTCTGACTCACAAAAGCATCTGTATTGTCATAGCCGGCTCCGTCATCAAAAATTCCTTCGGCATAAAAGAAGGATGTTTTTGTGGTATTTTTTATCAATGCATAATAACCTGAAATACGCATTTTTAGTTTTGGGGAATGGTAAACATAATTGAGATCAGCACTACTTATAGTTTCGTTTTCGATTCCGTTTACAATTGAATTGTTTAGTCTCGAATTAGAAAAAGTATTTCGGAGAGAAGGCGCTTTGGTTTGATGCATTCCACTAAAAAGAAGCCATTGTTTTCCTGAAATTTTATAGTTAAGTCCGCCTTTGAATCCGAAATTTTCAAAATTTGCTTTTTCGCTTTTGCCGAATGAATTGTCCGGATAAATGCCGTTTTGGTATAAACCTTCTCTCTGGTATTTTGAAGTTGAAAAAGAATTTCCTAAGTAAAAATCGACTTTTCTGTACACAAATCGAAACTGCGTAAAAGCTTCTGCCGTTGTAGCATAAAAATTAAAATTATAGCCATAAGTATCACCGGTTTTTACCTCACGATCCGGGTTTTTTAGATCCGATTGAGATTGGTCTCCTATATAAAATAAATCAATATCCTCAAAATATTCACCGCCTAATAAATCCAGAAGATTCTGAAAATTATGTGATTTTAGATTTTTAAAAAGTATTCCTCCGCTAAAAAAAATGTTTTCTGTAAGCTGCGTAGTAAGGTTTGAGTTAAACGCTAAAGTTTTGTCGTCGGTTCTGTCTTCATAAAGAACATAATGGCTTTTTGAAGGTTCATATCCAGTAATGATTCCTTCCTTATTAACGACAGCTTTTTGATTGGCTTTGTACATTGCATCCCAGTTAATCTGCGAATTTTCTAAAAACAAGGTTTTACTTATTGCCGCATTTTCGTAATCAGGAGTAAATTCTCCCGAAAATTCTCCATTGTCGGCAGCATAAAGTGAACTAAAATAACTGGGCAATTTCCTGTAATAAGTTGGGTCAGGACTGTCTGCATTTTGATAATCAATATTACTGTTACCGATTTTTCCGAACTGATACATAATTGCTGAGGTTAGATTGGTTCGGTCATTGATTTTAAAATAATGATTGAGCATCAGCAATGGTTCTTCGACATTTTTTACTCTTGCATTTCTTTTTTCACCATTTTGATAGCCCCAATAAGAATTGTATTTCTCAGATTTTAGATTAATAACTTCATTAGTATTTGGCGAGTTTTTTCCGCGGGCATTTGGGGTGTAAAAACCCGTAAAGTTTAAAGAATGTTTTGGGTTCAATTTTTTCTCGACACTTATAAAAAAAGAGTTTGCATTATAATTCGTTCCTTCAAAATAGCCTTCGCCGGCCCAGCGTTTTCCAACAGAAAAGACATACGCCCAACCAGAGGTTTTCATTCCTGAAGCATAGGTAACCATGGTTCTCCAGCTATAATTTGTATTGGTTCCCGAGAAAGATATTCGGGTTCCTTTTCTATAAGAAGATGCCTGTGTAAAAATTTGCTGAGTACCTAAAATACCTCCAAAAGTATAGTCGGAAGGAGCTGCACCTATTGAAAAGTCCTGATTTCTGAGTACATCATTCAATCCACCCCAGTTATTCCATTGTGGTCTGCCGTCAAAAATTTTATTCATTTTCATCCCATTAAGCATCATGGTTGCGTTTTCACTGTCTAATCCACGAACACTGAATCTTGCCTGACCCCAGTTGAATGCTGCTGCCTGTAAAAATGCATCTCTCGAAGATTGTAAAAGTCCGGAGGTAGTTTCAGAAGAGGTATTATTTTCTTCTAAATCGCTTTCTAAAAGCGAAATAATAGTTGTTTGTAAATTTTCTGTTTGATCTTCTTCTAATACTAAGATTCCGAGATTTACTTTTTGCCCAAAATTGGAATTAACTTTTAGTAGTAAATCTTTATAACCCTGAGTGTGTACTAAAAGTAATTGCTCACCAGGAAGAACTGAATGCAGTTCAAATGTTCCGTCTTTTTTGGTGAGTTGCATCAATGTTGAATTTTGAACACTGACTACGGTGTTTTCTAATGGACTTTGAGTTTTAGAATCGATAACCAGCCCTGAAAAAATAGTTTTTTCCTGAGCAGAAGCAATTTTGAAAGTTATAAATAAAGTAAGAACCAATAATTTTTTATGCATGAAACCAAATTTGTTTAAAAAAACCCTTTTCCTGTAAAAGGAAAAGGGTGTAAATAGTTTTTTGACTGAAACTTTGAATTTTCAGAAATTTTAGTCAAAAAAATCAAATTGAGTTTGGAAATATAAATGATTGAAAATAAGAGAATTAGTGGTATTAAAATTTTTCAAACATTAATAACTTTAAAGTTAGGTGTGAATTATATTACAAAGATACTACAAAAATACTTTTTATTTGTTTTTTCCTGTTAAAAATTACTTGTATGCAGAATTATCGTCCTATAAAATTTGAGAAATGATTTAGATTATGCTGATACTTTTATTTTAGAAACCATAAAAGCAATCAAAACACCAAAGATTCCAATAAAGGCAAAAGAAAATTTAAGCCCTAAGGTTTCTGCAACATACCCAATAACAGGAGGACCCATAAGAAATCCAAGGAAACTGACACTCGAAACTATCGTTAAGGCTTCGCCTGCTGACACAGTAGGGTTTTTACCTGCAAGGCTGTAAACGGTAGGGACTATAGTAGAAACACCCAGACCAATAATCATAAAAGCAATTGTACAAGGTATAATGTAAGGAAAGAAGACAGCCGTAAAAAGACCCAAAGAAATCATGCAGCCACTAATTTGCATGACGCGTTTTCGGCCAAATTTATTATTCATGGCATCTCCGATAAAGCGTCCGCTGGCCATCATAATCATAAAAGAAGTGTAACCTAAAATTACTAAAGCACCCGGAGCTTTTACGATATCTTTAAAATAAATTCCGCTCCAGTCAAACATAACGCCTTCGCTTGCCATGCTGCAAAAACCAATTATTCCGAGCCATAATAAGGAGCTATCTGGTTTGGTAAATAATTTTTTACCTTCTTTAGCAGGTTTGATTTTTTCTTTTGCTTTAACCAAAAATTTAAAATTGAAAGCAACCATCAACAAAACAACAATTCCTACAATTATAAAATGATGGTAAGGAGTTAAATGAAGTGATAGCATACCCAGCCCTACCAAAGCGCCTGTAAATCCGGCAAAACTCCACATACCGTGAAAGGATGACATGATATTTTTTTTGAAAAGTGTTTCAGTATAAACGCCCTGAGTGTTCACGGCAATATTAGCCAAGTTTCCAAATATACCAAAGGTGAATAATCCCAAGGAAAGCTGAAGCGCACTTGCTGCCAGACCTAAATTGGTCAGGCTGAAAACATACATGATTAATGAGAAAATCAAAATGCGGTGACTTCCAAATTTAGTTACCATTTTGCCCGAAAAAGGCATGATAATCAATTGTCCGACCGGAAGTGCAAAAAGAACAGAACCTAATTCTCCCTCGCTTAAATGTAAAGCCGTTTTAATATCCGGAATTCTGCTTGCCCAGGTGGCAAAACTCAAACCCATTCCAAAATAAAACATTCCAACAGCAAAACGAATTCTATTCAAATAGGAAGCTTTTGCCTCACGATAGACTTTTTTGATTTTTCCTTTGGTTTGGAATAAGGCTAATGGATTGAAATCTATCACAGAAATACATTTTAAATTTGTATATACAAAGGTACGGAATTCCTATTTTAAAGTTAAAGAACAACGAATTGTTTATTAAATATACAACGTTATTGTTTATAAATTGTGAATTTAAACCCTTAGTGCTCCCCGAAAACCTCTTGCAGCATAATACGATTCAGCTCCGTTGTGATACACAAAAATAGTTTCATAACGATAATCGCAAAAAAGCGCACCGCCAAGTTTTCTAATTTCAGGAGGCGTTTTTATCCAGCTGGAACTTTTTTGGTCAAATTTTCCAAGCTTTTGTAATTCCCTGTATTGTTCTTCGGATAAAAGTTCAATGCTCATAGCGGCAGCCATGTCAATAACATTGTTTTTTGGTTTGAATTCTTTTCTTGATTCTTGTGCTTCACTGTCAAAACAAACACTTCTGCGTCCTTTTGGGCTTTCTGCAGAACAGTCAAAAAAAATGTATTCGTATGTTTTTTCGTCAAAGCTTACAACATCCGGTTCGCCTCCGGTTTTCTCCATTTCATTAAGAGACCACAATTTTTCAGGATTAGATTCCAGTTTTATCTGCACTTTGTCCCAATCCATATTTTGGTGACGGTTTATGTTTTTCTCAAAACGGGTTTTTAGAGTTTTAAGCAGCTGATCACGTTCTTCCGGTAACAATTCTTTTTTGTTTTTCATGACAAAAAGGTCTTTTAGCAAGTTAGTTTTAATTGAAATTCAGTTGTCAGGCTGAGCGGAGTCGAAGCCCTTTTAAGATCAAAACCTTCAATTCTGTTAAGTGCGGCAATAATTTCTATATAACATTTATTGTAAATTAATAATTTTTTTCTGCACATTACTCTCAATCGCGGCTTCAATAACCTGCATTACTTTTACACCGTCCTGAGCGGTAACAGGTTCCGGTTTATTATTTGAAATGGCATTGTAAACACCATCAAAATATTCAAAATAATTGCCCTGAAGTGTTTTGATTTTTTCACGGATTGGTTTTCCATCAATTTCGGTGTGCAAGAGTCCTTCAAAACCGTCTAATTCTGTTCCCCAGGAGTCACGGTTTGGTTTTTTACCTATTTTGAGTTCGTCTTCCTGAACATCGCCACGCTGTTTTAAAAAAGAACCTTTTTTACCGTGAATGGTATAAGCAGGATGTGCTTCTCTCACAAAAAAACCAGCTTTTAAACGTACCCTGAAATCTTCATAAATCAATAACAAATCGATCCAGTCATCTACTACCGAGTTTTCTCTGGTATAACGAATATCTGAAAAAACAGATTTTGGAGAACCAAACAGACAAACGGCCTGATCAATTAAATGAGGCCCTAAATCTTTGAGGATTCCGGCTCCGTCATTGACAGTTTCTTTGTGAGCTTTTGGACTTAATATCGGATTGTATCTGTCAAAATGAAATTCGGCTTCAACCAGATCTCCCAAAACGCCATCGTTAATTACTTTCTGGATCGTTTTAAAATCGCTGTCCCATCTTCTGTTTTGAAAAACAGCCAGTTTCAAACCTTTCTCTTTGGCAATTTGAGCCAGTTCTTCAGCCTCAGCTACGGTTGTAGTAAATGCTTTTTCAACAACGGCATGTTTTCCGGCCAGAAGCACTTTTTTAGCATATTCAAAATGAGTTCCAACAGGCGTGTTTACAATAACCAAATCTACATCGTCTGCCAATAATTCATCAATTAAAGGATAACTTTTTACAGTTGGATAATCTTCCTGAATCAGTTTTTTGCTTCTTTCCCATGAACCTAATAATTCAAAACCGGGATGAAGATCTAAAAAAGGAGCGTGAAAAACTTTTCCCGACATTCCGTATGATAATAGTGCTGTTTTTATTTTTTGCATTGTTATATGTTTTTTTCTGCTACGTATCCACGAATTTATTTTAAAAACTATAATTCGTAAAGCGTGGCTAATAAATTTATAGTTTAGCTCTTTCGTATTGTTTTGGCCATTGAATATTGTCGTTTAATGCAGCGGCGAAATCTAATGGCAGGCGTGGATTTCTTAGTGATTCTCTGGCAAACAAAATTAAATCGGCCTGACTGTTATTTAAAATTTCTTCAGCTTGTTTGGCTTCGGTAATCAAACCAACTGCTCCGGTTAAAATATTAGCTTCTTTTTTTACTTTTTCTGCAAAAGAAACCTGATAACCCGGGGCAATAGCAATTTTTTGATGTGAAACCAATCCGCCGGATGAAACATCGATTAAATCTACTCCTTTTTCTTTTAATAGTTGCGAAAGCTGTACAGATTCTTCAGGATTCCAGCCTCCTTCCGCCCAGTCTGTCGCTGAAATTCTGACAAACAAAGGCCAATCTGAAGGCCACTCTGTCTGAACGGCTTCAACAATTTCTAAGGTAAAACGAATTCTGTTTTCAAAACTTCCGCCATATTCATCTGTTCTCACATTCGTTAAAGGCGATAAAAACTGATGTAATAAATAACCATGTGCGGCATGGATTTCGATAACCTGATATCCGGCTTCAACGGCTCTTTTAGCAGCGTTTTTAAAATCAGAAATCACTTTTTGAATTCCGGTTTTATCTAAAGCTTCCGGAAGAAATGGCTCATTTTCGTGATAGGGTATTGCGCTTGGAGCGACAGTTTGCCATCCTATATTTGATTTCTCTAACTTTTTATTTCCCAGCCATGGAGCCGAAACACTGGCTTTTCGTCCTGCATGAGCGAGTTGGATTCCCGGGATCGAATTTTGAGAAACTATAAATTCATTTATTTCTTTTAGTTTTTCGATGTGCCCGTCTTTCCAGATTCCCAAATCTGCCGGAGAAATCCTGGCTTCGGGAGAAACGGCTGTAGCTTCCTGAATAATCAAACCTGCGCCACCGCTGGCCCGGCTTCCTAAGTGAACCAAATGCCAATTATTTGCAAATCCCTCTACTGCAGAATATTGGCACATTGGCGAAATAACAATCCGGTTTTTGAACGTAATATTTTTTATAGTAAGTGGTGAGAATAATAATGAAGCCATATCTGTAACTTTTAATGGTTTTATGCTACCAATTGAATAGGATAGCGATTAAAAAGTAAAGTTAAAGCATCTTTGTAAAAGTAGAAATTCAAATGTTTATTAATTAACAAACATTTAAAACCTTATGTATTATATTGCGCTGTCAAATTAAAATAGAAACGTTACTTTTGTGCGTTAAATTAAGAACTAAAAATACAAAATGGATATAGTTATCAAGCTTTCTCAATTTCTATTGAGTTTATCATTACTTATTATTCTTCACGAATTAGGGCATTTTATTCCTGCAAAATTATTTAAAACCAGAGTCGAAAAATTTTATTTATTTTTTGATGTTAAATATTCGTTGTTTAAAAAACAAATAGGCGAAACCGTTTACGGAATTGGATGGCTTCCGCTTGGAGGGTATGTAAAAATCTCCGGAATGATAGACGAGAGTATGGACAAAGAGCAAATGGCTCTTCCTCCTCAACCATGGGAATTTCGTTCGAAACCGGCATGGCAGCGTTTGATTATTATGTTGGGAGGGGTTACGGTAAACTTTATTCTTGCTTTTATTATATATATAGGTATGGCATTTGTTTACGGTGATACGTATGTGGCTAATGCGGATTTGAAAGATGGTATTTGGGTAACCAATCCTGCAATTGAAAAGGCAGGAATACAAACGGGAGATAAAATTATTGCTGTTAACGGAAAGAAAATGGATCGTTACAATGATATCGCTAAGAACTTATACATGGGGAAAGAAGTCACGGTAGAGAGAAACAACGAAACAAAAACGATTAAGTTTCCTATTAACATCATTAATAAGATTAGTAACTCTGGAGTAAAACATTCTTTAGTAGAAATGAGAATTCCGTTTGTGGTTAGTGGATTCCAGAAAGGTTCTCCTAACACTAAAACTTTACAAAAAGCTGATATCATAACTCACGTAAATGGGATTCCTCTAAAATATGCAGATGAAGTATCTTCACAGTTTAAAAATTTTAGTGGAAAAACTGTTCCTGTAACAATAAAAAGGGATAATAAAATCATTCAGACAACCATAAAGTTCAATAATAAATCTCAGGCAGGAATAGAGTATCCTCATAGATTACCTTATTCTAATCTGGAAAAATTGAATCTTTATAAAATTAATCGTGAGCAATATACTTTTGCAGAATCTATTCCAATTGGAATTAGAACAGGAGCAAACGGATTGGTTGAATATGCAGGTCAGCTTAAAACGATATTCAATCCTAAAACAGAAGCTTATAAAGAAGTAGGTGGTTTTGCTTCAATTTTTAATGTTTTTCCAGACACTTGGAGCTGGGAAGCTTTCTGGTCAATCACTGCTTTATTATCAATTATGCTTGGCGTAATGAATTTATTGCCAATTCCGGCCCTTGACGGAGGCCATGTGATGTTTTTATTATATGAAATTGTTAGTGGCAAAAAACCAAGTGATAAATTCCTTGAAAATGCCCAAATGGTTGGTTTCGTAATACTTATAGCACTACTTTTGTTTGCCAACGGGAACGATATTTACAAGGCAATTGTGAAGTAGAAAAAATATTTTTTAAAAAGAGTTAAAATATTTTTGAGAAACTAAAAAATCAATTATATTTGCACTCGCTAAAAAGAGCAACAACTTCCTCCTTAGCTCAGTTGGTTAGAGCATCTGACTGTTAATCAGAGGGTCCTTGGTTCGAGCCCAAGAGGGGGAGCAAACTTTTTTTAGCAAACATATTTACCTTTAAGGTGATTCCTCCTTAGCTCAGTTGGTTAGAGCATCTGACTGTTAATCAGAGGGTCCTTGGTTCGAGCCCAAGAGGGGGAGCTTATTAAAAGACTATCATTTTTTGATAGTCTTTTTTTGTTTCGAACCGATTCTATTTTTTGGACATTGCAAGAGCTGTATTTTTACTTTCAAACAATTTAATCATCTCCTCAGCTTTTTCCGGTTGATTAATTGCTTTTAGAGACTTGGCACATCGTAAATAATATACAGGTTCTGAATTTTCTTCAAGACTAAATAGTTCTGAGTAGTATTTAGTCGCTGCTTCAAAATCATTTTCAAAATAAAATTTATCTGCGACCTTTTTAAGCATGTCTGCTGATTTGTATCCTTTGTCTACAACATTAGTGTATATGTTTAAAACATTAATGCTTACGGAGTCTTTACTATATGCAGGAACGGTTGTCTTAATGTTTATCGGCTGAATGGTTTTGTCGGTTTTGACAGTTATTATTTTTGAGGGTGCGACAGGTTCAGTAGCTTTAACATGTGCTTTTTGGTATATGGCTGTTACGGTTCTGGTGTTATTGGGTCCTAAATCGTAGGTGTTGACCATGTCGAGTTTTGAGACTTCGTATGTCGTAATTCTTTTTTTTCCGACAGCGAGATTGATTACTTCTTCGACAGAATACGATTCTATAACAAGATCTTCGTCGGATTTGTCGTCAAACTTTAAGGGTGCTTTTCGAATATCGGCATTGGTAATTACCTGGTTTACCTGACTAAAACTATTCAAAGAAAAAACACCTGCAATTACTATAAGATGTATCGCATTAGCTTTCATGATAATTAAATAAAAGTTGAGAACAGCAGTGAAATTACATATAAAGATACTGATTATGTGTTGTTTGTGATTTGTTTTGACGTTCAATTGCTCTGAAAAACGTTTAAGTGCAGCCTGAGACCGTTAAATATTTTCATAATTAATCTCCTAAATCAATTTTCTGCTATAATTCAGTTAAAAAGAAAGAAAAATATTGTTATATTTTAGAAAAAAAAACTAAATTTGATATAGTTTTTAATCAAAAACTTAAAATACCACAAAATTTAACGGCGCAATAACTGCCAATTGTTGTTGCATATAGTTCATCGTTTAGTTTTTAGCCTAAAGCTTTTTACTATTTGAAAAAATTAATCTTACTCATGCTTTTTTGCATGATGTGTTTGATTTAATTATATAAACGAAATAGAAATAACTAAGGGAATACTACAAAATCCTTAAAACAAGGGAACAATAGGTTAAAAGTTAAAGTAAATCAAACCAATATGACTAAAATCAATGACACATTAACAAGAGATACTAGTTTTACCTTTAAGTTAGCGGAAACACAGACAGAGAAAAATGAAATATATAATTCAAGGTATGAAATTGCCAAAGAAAAATTTCCTTACTTGTTTAATACCAGCAAATATGGTCATATAGCAAAAGATGGCTATGATGATCATTCTTTTCTCTTTTATTGCAAAGACAAGGCAATAATTGGCAGTTGTAGAGCCTCTCCTATAATAAATGGCAAATGGGAATTTAGTGACGCTCTTCCTGAATACTTAAATTTTGTTTTTAACGATCAATCCACATTGCAACTAAACAGGGTATATATTGATGAAAATCATAGAAATAAAGAATTACACGCTTTGTTATTTTACAATTTCAGCTGTTGGGTCATTAACAATACTTCTTATACTAGATATTTCGCAATCTGTAATGCAGGATTAGTGAGAATGTACAAAAGACTTGGAGCAGAATTATTGCTGGAGCAAGGTTTCGAGTTAAAAGACAGATCGTCACACAACTACTATTTAGTAGGCGGTCAGATTGAAGATATAATTAATACAATTGAACATAAACATTAACCAAAAAAATTATAAATATGTCAGTACAAAAAATTGAAGAAAACGTATCGGTTTCCCGATTCATCGAGCTAAAACAAAAAAGAGACAGCGAATGGGCTAATTTATTGGAAAATTCAAATTGGGCTAATTTTATTTTAAACGGAGATTTTGATGCCCGATTTTATGGCATATATCTAATCGAAACCTACCATTATGTAATGCACAATCCAAAACACCAGGCTCTTGTGGGTGCACATATGAAAGAAAAAATATTTAAATATATAAAATTTTGCTTTGAACATGCGGAAGAAGAAACTGGACATGAAATGATGGCCATGCACGACTTACTGAGTTTGGGTTTAGAGAAAGAAAGCTTTCTGGTTCCAAGCCCACATCCTAATACCGAAGTATTCATTGGATACTTGTATTGGATTTCTACAAATGGAAACCCTTTGCAAAGGCTAGGATATAGTTTTTGGGCGGAAGATTCATATCAGTATATAGGACAATTAATGGAAAAGGTAAAAACAACTTTGAATTTGCAAAAAAGCCAGATGACTTTTCTGATTTCACATGCAACGATTGACGAAAAACATGCTGAGGAAATAGATGAAATGATAAGCGAATTCTGCAAAACAGATGATGATTGGTATGTTGTTGAAAAAGTTTTGAAAACATCTCTTCGACTTCAGTCTGAAATGCTAGATAGTGTTTTGGATGAGTATTTAAACCTAAAAAAGGGAGGAAAAAGTAGGTATCATTTATTGAATGACCTGATAAAGTAATGAAAAGTAAATATTTTAATACACTAAACTATACATTAGGTGATGAGGATACAAGTCTTGAATTAAGCTTGTGTCCTCAAAACAGCAAAAATGTCTTTTCTATTGCAGGCAGCGGCGGACGTATTCTGCCTCTTTTTGCAAAAGAACCGGTATGTATAAATTGTGTTGATATATTAAAAGAGCAATTATATATTACAGAATTGAGAATTGAAACCGTAAAAGCATTGACTCACGAAGAGTTTTGTAACTTTTGGGGATATTCTGTAACTGACATAACTCCAACAGAAAGACAGGAAATTTTTAATCGTATCACAATCTCAAGTGAAGCCAGGCTTTTTCTTTGGGCCTTCTTTCAACAAAATAAGTGGAGTAAGATAATCTACATGGGGAAATTTGAAAAAATGCTTATTCAATTATCTAAAATAAATAATCTTATAACAGGAAAGAAGGGGCAAAAAATCTTTTTTTCAAAATCCCTTGAAGAACAGAAATTCTATTATCTTAATTTCTTCCCTCATCTGCGCTGGAAAATCGTTTTATTGCTACTTGGAAATTCTGCAGTTTTAAATTCTATCCTGTATAAAGGTGATTTCCCTAAAAAAAACATTAAAGGTTCTACTTATAAAAATTTTGCTCGAATATTTTTGAATATTTTTGAAACCATAAGCATAAGAGGTAGTTTTTTTGCTCAAATGGCTTTCTGGGGTAACATAAAATTTAAAGAAGGTTATCTTATTGAAGCAGATCCTGAACTATTCCAACAAATAAAGCAAGGTGCTAATAAAACTACTGTCAAATATATACAGGGCAATATTTTTGAAGTTATAAAAAACAGTCATGAAAATGCAACTTTTCTTTCTCTCTCTGATGTTCCGTCTTTTCTCAAAGGAAAAACAGAAGAGACTTATCTGCAAGAAATTAGCCCTAAAATTGAACAAGGGAGCTTAATTGTAGTTCGTGGAAACCTTCGAGTAACAAAACCATTTTCGGATGATTATTTTATTTTAAGTGATCAATACGATGAGTTAATAAAAAAAGAAACTACTCAATTATGGAACATACATATATACAAAAAGAATTAAATGCTTTAGATATAGTGCTAAAAGTTATAAGCGATGACCAGATTCATGAAATTGCAGACTTACTGACTGTATCTATGCTGAACAATAATGCATATTTGTACGTTTTTAACAATAAAAAAACAAGAGCAACTAAATTGAAGCTATTGCTAACCTGTATGGTGAGATTGTATTCAAGACATAATGGGACTTTTGCCATATATCATAATTCAAAAATAGTAGGTACATTTACGTTTTTACCTTCAAGTTATTTAAGACCTAATCTTATTGATTTAATAAAGAGTAGAATTATTTTTATCCCTTTTCTGATTGATTTTGGAGAGTTAAAAAGATTATTGAAGATTTCAAAAATAAACATTACTTTCTTAAAAAAAATAGAACCCCATTTATCATTTTGGCATTGTTGCATGCTGGCAGTAAAATTGGAGAGTCAACAATTTCGTATCGGTAAAAAATCAATAGAAATTTTTCTTCAACAAAATGATATTATCAATAAGTGTATTGTACTTACAACACAGGGAGATAAAAATATTAAATTTTTTAGTCAGTTCGGATTTTCTATAAAACACAAATATGTCATAAATAATTTTGAAAACATCATAATGCAAAAAAATGAACTTATATGAGTTGATCATAAAAAAAATAGGGTTTAATAATTTCTTTATTAAAATTATTTTACAACCTATATGTTTATTGCTCAAAATGAATCGTTTTGAAAGTCTTTTAGATGAGGCTAAAACCTATAAGAATATAAAATTTATTGATTTTGTGTTTTATAAGTTTAACATTAAAAACCAGGCTGTTTTTCTAAATGATGATATCTTTCTGTCGAACAAGCCATTCATAATTGTAGCAAATCACCCTACAGGATTATTAGATGGACTATCCATCATTCATGTTTTGTTGAAACGTAATAAAAAAGTAAAAATTGTTGTCAATTATTTGCTTAAAGAATTTGCTCAAATTCACGAGGCTCTTGGAGAGAATTTCATTTATGTTAACCCTTTTGATCACAGTAAAAAAAAGCATTTAAGTTATCTGGGATTAAAGGAAATAATTAAAAGTTTATCAAATAATGAAGTAGTTGTTTTTTTTCCGGCTGGAGATATATCAAAAATAAAAGGAAGAAAATTTAACATTGCAGATAATGAATGGAATGACACTTGTATAAAATTTATTAACAAATCAAAAATAACTGTGGTTCCTGTATTTATTGATTCGAAAAATTCATCTGTTTTCTATCTTTTAAATACTTTAAGTAATAAAATTGGTTTGTTGTTTATTTTTAGAGAATTTTTTAATAAATGTAACACTAATGTTCGGTTGGTTTTTGGTAATGAATTTGAAAATCAAATGTTTGAAAACCATCAGGAAATGAAGAAAAAGTTAAAAGACAGCGTGTATCAATTAAAAAAAGACAGTTATGCTTAAAGCAAACGAAAAATATCCAATCCCAAATAAAATAAACATTGTGCTTTCCATTTTGTTTGTGAGTGCAATCCATTATCTTTTATTCATTGGAGGAAAAAATGAAGTTCTGGGCTTGAAATTTTTAATTATCTGTTTGCTTTTTG
Organism: Flavobacterium salmonis; assembly: GCF_903819435.1. Taxonomy (GTDB): domain Bacteria; phylum Bacteroidota; class Bacteroidia; order Flavobacteriales; family Flavobacteriaceae; genus Flavobacterium; species Flavobacterium chungangense. The sequence goes on from NZ_CAIJDP010000066.1 coordinate 85,505, forward strand.
GGCTTTTTCTTATTCCTGTTTATTCCATTATTCATGAAGCTGAACACAATATAGCATTAAATGATAAAAAGATGAATTATTATTTAGGTGTTATGCTTTCTATTGTGTTTGGATCTTCCTTTACCTTTATTCAGAAAGCGCATTTAAATCATCATAAAAACAATCGAACAGACTATGAGCTAATTGATTTGTATTATGACCATCGTAAAAGATGGTTTAAAAAAATAAGCTTTTTTATGATTAACATAGGGTTTAAATGGATTAGTATTCTCATTGCTACTTTTGTTTTCGCTCTTTTGCCAAGGGAGATAATAAATTTACTTATTCAAAATAAAAACGATATATCAGAATTGGTGAACGGTACTAATTCTAACAGTCAAAGGTATATTAAAATTAGAATTGAAAGTGTGATAACAATTTGTTATCATATTGGTATAATAATTTTTCTAAACTTGAATATAGTGCCATATTTACTTATGTATCTATTTCATGCATTTATATGGTCTTCTCAAAATTATGTTAGTCATGCCTTCTCTCATAGATCTGTCGTTCATGGTGCTCACAATCATAAAATGAATCCATTGTTTAGGTTGTTTTATCTTAATTTCAATCTCCATCTGGCACATCATGAAAATCCTTCTGTTCCATGGTTGCATTTAAATAAATTTGTTAAACCGCATAACAATATTTCTTATTTCAGGGCCTATATGAGGTTATGGAAAGGGCCAAAACTAATTTTGCCAGATGATCCCATTGAATACAAACAAATGGTAAAGTGACTTATCCTCAACCATGTCAAAATATAGATTGAAAGATTGTTTTAAAATCGTTACTATTAAAAAACATTCAAAAACTCGAATTCAAAATATCAAAATTTACCGGGTCCGATTGGTTTGTATGAGAGAGTTGTCAAAATAATTAGCCAGACACTAAATAATTCTTCAATTCAAAGAATTGAGTTATCTGATAAAATTGAATATCTGCAATTCTAGTATTAAATTAGAAAACATGCATTTTAGTAGAGTTAGCAAGTGCTTGCAGGAAATTAAAAACGGTCAAACCGTTAAAAAACAGTTTGACCGTTAATGTACCCGGAGCCGGAGTCGAACCGGCACGGTTTCCCACAGGTGTTTGAGACCAGCGCGTCTACCAATTCCGCCATCCGGGCTTAGCAGACGAAAAAACAACTAATAAATCAGTTATTTTAACGCAATAGAATAAGTAATTATGAAGTCATAAGTGTGCTTATTCCTTTAACACGGTGCAAATGTAAAAAATAAAATTAAATGTGCTACTAAAAATACTTAAATTTTTCCTTTCAGTGTCCAATAAATTTTCTAAATTTGCACCTCGTTAAAACGAAGCACACACAACTAACTACACCCGAGGTAATTATATGTATTTTGCTTTACCGAAAATGGTGAAGCCGAATTGTACAAAGAGCAGCGGAGCAAAAACAACAAATTATAATGTCGCACCTAGAACCAGAAGCTAAAATTTTTGCTTGTTCACAAAGTGTTTATCTTGCAGAAAAAATTGCCGAACAATACGGGATTCCGTTAGGTAAAGTAACGATGTCAACGTATAGTGATGGAGAATTTCAGCCATCTTACGAAGAATCAATCCGAGGATTACGCGTTTTTATCGTGTGTTCCACTTTTCCAACTGCTGATAATTTGATGGAATTGTTGCTAATGATCGATGCGGCAAAACGTGCATCAGCAAGACACATTACAGCTGTTATGCCTTATTTTGGTTGGGCAAGACAAGACAGAAAAGACAAACCAAGAGTTCCGATTGGAGCAAAATTAGTAGCTAATCTATTAGATGCTGCCGGAGCAACAAGAGTAATGACAATGGATTTGCACGCAGATCAAATTCAGGGGTTTTTCGAAAAACCGGTAGATCATTTATTTGCATCAACCATCTTTTTACCATACGTAGAAAGTTTAGGATTAGAAAATTTAACCATTGCATCTCCGGATATGGGAGGTTCAAAAAGAGCATATGCTTACTCTAAGTTTTTAGAATCAGATGTAGTAATCTGTTACAAACAAAGAAAAGCAGCTAACGTTATCGACACTATGGAACTAATTGGTGAAGTAAAAGGACGTAACGTAGTATTGGTAGACGATATGATCGATACTGGCGGTACTTTGGCGAAAGCAGCCGATTTAATGATCGAAAAAGGAGCGTTAAGTGTAAGGGCAATTTGTACCCACGCTATCTTATCAGGTGGAGCTTACGAAAAAATTGAAAACTCGAAATTGAGCGAATTAATCGTAACAGATTCTATTCCTTTAAAGAGACATTCAGATAAAATAAGAGTAGTGAGTTGTGCGCCTCTTTTTGCAGAAGTTATGCACATGGTGCACCACAACAATTCCATCAGTGGAAAATTTATAATGTAGTCATTGCGAGGAACGAAGCAATCTCACTACAACAAGAATTAGAATATTTTTAATAACTATATTTTTTTACAATGAAATCGATTACAATTAAAGGATCAGAAAGAGAAAGCGTGGGCAAAGTGTCAACTAAAGCCTTACGTAATGCTGGAGCGGTTCCTTGCGTGTTATACGGAGGAAATCAGGCAGTACACTTCTCAGCAGACGCTGCAGCGTTCAAAAACTTGGTTTACACTCCAAATGCACACACAGTTGTGATTGAGCTTGGAAAAGGAAAATCATTCAATGCAATTTTACAGGATATTCAGGTTCACCCGGTATCTGACAAAATCTTACACATTGACTTCTTTCAATTATTTGATGACAAAGAAATCACTATGGAAGTTCCTGTAAAAGTTGTAGGTACATCTAAAGGTGTTCTTGCAGGTGGTGTTTTACGTTTAAACACTCGTAAATTAAAAGTTAAAGCTTTACCTAAAAACCTTCCAGATTTTGTTGAAGCAGATATTACGCCACTTGAAATGGGTAACAAATTATACGTTACTAAAGTTGGATCACCAGAATACAAAGTGATGCACCCGGACAACACTGTTGTGGCTCAGGTAAGAATTTCTCGTGCTGCAATGAAAGCTGCTCAGGAAGCTGCAAAAGCTGCAAAAGCTCCTGCAAAAGGAAAGAAAAAATAATTTTTTCAAATCAATACAAAAGCATCAATCGAAAGGTTGGTGCTTTTTTTGTTTTTAGAGGTTTTGAGTTGCTAAGAGGTTGAGGTTCTAAATTTTCAAATGTCAGACTGAGCGAAGTCGAAGCTTTTTATATTTTTACATTTTTTGTTTGTAGCAGATACTTTTCGTTTTTTCAAGGCCAGACGTTCCTGCCATCCACTTGTATCTTTTCCTGGCTAAAGAAGCCAGAAAAAGGATACCGCTTCTGTCAGGGCTAGCTAAACGTTTAGTTTTTATAAGCTTTTGAGATGAGAAAATCTACAACATGTCAGACTGAGCGAAGTCGAAGTCCAGTAAAACAATTTTCTTTAGATTGTCGAGCTTCTTGCGGAGATCCTTCCTTCGTCAGGATGACAAAAATGTGGGTAAATTTGGTGTTATAAATAAAAATCCGCGTAAATCGGTTTAAAATCTGCGTCATCTGCGTGCTACCCTTAGCGAACTTAGCGAACTTAGCGAAAAAAACCTTTGCGTTCTTTGCGGTTAATGACAATGTAAATCAAATTATCTAATTGACACATTTTCTAATTACCAAATTAAACCTATTTTTGCAAGCATGATAAAATGGATTACAAAACTGTTTTCATCAACACAAAAAGAAGAGAACACAGATTATATGAAAAAATATTTAATCGTAGGATTAGGAAACATCGGAGCCGAATATGTTAACACAAGGCATAACATTGGATTTAAAGTACTGGACTTTTTAGCCAAAAAAGAAAGCCTTTCCTTCGAAACTGTCAAACTCGGTGCACTTGCCCAATACAAGTTTAAAGGAAGGACCTTTTTGCTGCTCAAGCCAAACACTTATATGAACCTTAGTGGAAAAGCGGTAAAGTACTGGATGGATAATGAAAACATTCCGTTAGAAAATATTCTGGTCATTACAGATGACTTAAACCTCTCTTTTGGAACCATCCGAATAAAACCAAAAGGAAGCGACGGAGGGCACAACGGACTTAAAAACATCAATCTGGTTTTGAATACGCAGCAATATACCCGATTCCGGTTTGGTATCAGTGATCAGTTCAAAAAAGGGCAGCAGGTTGATTACGTTTTAGGGGATTGGGATGAAGAGGAAAAAACAAAATTACCTGAAAGGCTCGAAGTCGCTTCAGAAATTATCAAATCTTTTGGTACTGCAGGATTAGAAAATACAATGACAACTTTTAACGGTAAGTAAAGGCTTTTACATCGATTTTAGTGTAAAAACAACAATTATCACTTAACTAAATTCAATTATAACGAAATAGAATTTTCTATTCCAAAGTTAAATGTATAAATTTGAATAAATTATTATAAATCATAAAATCATATATCATGGCTTTTGAATTACCACAATTACCTTATGCATATGACGCATTAGAACCACATATTGATGCGCGCACAATGGAGATCCACCATTCTAAACATCATAATGCTTACACAACAAATCTTAACGCTGCAATTACAGGTACAGATTTAGAAGGAAAAACAATAGAAAATATCTTAATCAATTTAGATAAATCTAACGCAGCAGTGCGTAATAACGGTGGAGGTTTTTACAACCACAATTTATTCTGGACTGTTATGTCTCCAAACGGTGGCGGATTACCAACAGGTGATTTGTTAGCTGCAATTGAGGCTTCTTTTGGAACTTTCGAAGAGTTTAAGGCAAAATTTGCTAAAGCTGGTGCAACGCAATTCGGTTCAGGATGGGCTTGGTTAACAGTTCAAAAAGGAGGAAAATTAGAAGTTGTAGGTACTCCAAATCAAGATAACCCATTAATGCCAGAAGTTGCTGGTAACGGTGGAACTCCAATCTTAGGAATGGACGTTTGGGAACATGCTTACTACTTAAACTACCAAAACAGAAGACCAGATTATATTGAAGCTTTCTTTAGTGTAATTAATTGGACAGAAGTTGCAAGAAGATTTGCTTTAGACAAATAAAAGAATAGAGTAAGTAATATAGAAATAGACGGATAATCAAAAGATTGTTTGTCTATTTTTTTTATTTATGTTTCTGAAATTGTTATGTTCAGTTTGGGAGAATTTATTAAATAAAAAAGGCGGAATCTCTTCCGCCTTTTTTGCCCCAAATTTACCATATACTTAACCTACTTAATTTTATGGTGGATCAAATGTATGGCACTATATTATTTATTTCAAATATTTCTGATTAAATGTAATAATATCCGATTAACTGATTGGTTTCTAAAAATTTAAATTTATCCCAATAAAAAAGGTGAGATTGCTCCCACCTTTTTTGCCCCAAATCTACCATAAACTTAACCTACTAATGTTATGGTTCTTCAAAGATATATTAGCATTGTAGTTTTCCCAAAAATATAGGATGAAATACATAAAAATCCGATGAAATGCATTTTTTAACTTTTTATTTAGTATGCTCTTGCGTTTTTTCCTTCATAAAAGTTAATAAATGCTCTATTTACAACACGATTTCCGCCTGGAGTTGGATACTCTCCGGTGAAATACCAATCGCCGAGATTTTTCGGACAGGCAATGTGTAAGTCTTCTACTTTTTGGAAGATAATTTTTACTTCGGCATTGATTTCAGGAGAGCTTAACATCTCGGCAATTCTGTCTGAAACTTCTTCAGGTGTAAATTGATCATAAATCGCTGTTACATAATTTACAACATCTGTATCTACATAATTTTCCTGTGCTTTACATTTTGCATATACTTCATCAACGATATGATATAAATTTCTTTCTTTCAATAAATCCAAAGCCGCTCTAAAAGCAACAAGGCCTTCCAGTTTTGCCATATCAATTCCGTAGCAATCCGGATAACGAATTTGCGGGGCAGAAGAAACAATTACAATACGTTTTGGTTTTAAACGATCCATCATTTTAATGATGCTCATTTTTAATGTTGTACCACGAACAATACTATCGTCAATAATGACCAAATTATCTTCTGGCTTAATCACTCCGTATGTAACATCATATACGTGAGCTACTAAATCGTCACGGCTGCTGTCTTCTGTAATAAAGGTTCTAAGTTTAGCATCTTTAATGGCCACTTTCTCTGTGCGTATTTTTACAGCTAAAAGTTCCTGAAGTGTCTCAGCGGTTAATGTATTTCTGTTTTCTAAGATATAATTGTTCTTTCTTTGGTTTAAGAAATCCTGGGCTGCTTCAACCAATCCATAAAAAGAGGTTTCAGCTGTATTTGGAATATAAGAGAAAACGGTGTTATCTGTGTCGCTGTCAATTGCTTTAAGAACTGCAGGCAAAATTAATTTTCCTAAATTTTTACGTTCCTGATAAATTTCAGCATCACTTCCTCTTGAAAAGTAGATTCTTTCAAAAGAACAAGCCTTTTTAACGGTTGGTTCCAGAATTTGATTCATGGTAACTTTTCCGCTTTTCTTTATAATTAAGGCATTTCCAGGTTCAATTTCCTTAACGCTTTCAAACGGAACATTAAATACAGTTTGAATAACAGGTCTTTCTGAAGCTACAACAACAACTTCGTCATCCTGATAGAAATAGGCCGGACGAATACCCGCCGGATCTCTAAAAACAAATGCGTCTCCGTGCCCTAATAAACCAGCCATTGCGTAACCACCATCTAAATTTTTAGCTGAGCGTGTTAGTATTTTTGCAAGATCCAGGCGTTCTGCAATTACCGGAGAGGCTTCTCTTTTTGAATATCCTTCTGCTTTACAGTCCTGATACAATTGCATTACTTCTTTATCTAAAAAGTGACCAATTTTTTCCATGACAGTAACGGTATCAGCCATTTCTTTTGGATGTTGTCCAAGTTCAACCAGATTTTGAAAGAGTTCTTTAACATTTGTCATATTAAAGTTTCCTGCCAAAATCAGATTACGGTGCATCCAGTTGCTCTGACGTAAAAAGGGGTGTACGCTTTCGATGCTGTTTTTGCCGAAAGTTCCGTAACGAACGTGTCCTAAAAACAATTCTCCTATATAAGGTATGTTTGCTTTTAGCTCTTTTATATTGTCATTCAGTTCAGGATTTGCTTTTAGTTCCTCACTGATACGTTCATTGATTTGTTTGAAAACATCCTGGATTGGCTGTGAATGGTTTGAACGAACCCTGCTGATATAACGTTCACCAGGTTCTACATCTAATTTGATACTTGCAAAACCAGCACCATCCTGACCACGGTTGTGCTGTTTTTCCATCATCAGGTACATTTTCTGAATTCCGTAAAAAGCAGTTCCGTATTTTTCTTTGTAATATTCAAGCGGTTTAAGAAGTCTGACTAAGGCTATACCACATTCGTGTTTTAAAGCGTCGCTCATTGTTTTTGTATTTGTGTTGTTGTAAGTTGTCTGTATTGTCGTAATAAAAAAGCCCCGTTTTATCGAGGCTCTTCGGCATTATATTTCTATGTCAAACTGAGTTAACGACTTAAATTGCTGTAATCGAATCGCTACTTCGGCCTTGCTTAATGTTTCCATCCTCTCGGTTCCGAATTTCTCGACACAAAATGAAGCTAAATTTGAACCGTAAATAATTGCGTTTTTCATGTTGCCAAACGAAATATTTTCACTTTGCGCAATAAATCCTGAAAATCCGCCAGCGAAAGTATCTCCCGCTCCGGTTGGATCAAAAACTTCTTCCAGCGGTAAAGCTGGCGCAAAGAACACTTCTCTGTTGTGGAATAAAAGCGCACCGTGTTCTCCTTTTTTGATCACCACATATTTTGGTCCCATTTCCTGAATTTTAGCAGCCGCTTTTACTAATGAATATTCACCTGAAAGCTGTCTTGCTTCTTCGTCATTGATTGTAATAACGTCAACACGTTTGATAACCTCCAGTAATTCCGGAAGAGCGCAGTCCATCCAAAAGTTCATGGTGTCTAAAACCACTAATTTTGGTTTTTTCTCCATTTGATCCAAAACACTGCTTTGTACTAACGGGTGTAAGTTTCCTAACATCACAACATCAGCATCTTTAAAATTTTGAGGAACTTTTGGCTGAAAATCAGCTAAAACATTTAACTCTGTTACCAAAGTGTCTCTTGAATTAAGATCGTTGTGATATAAACCGCTCCAGAAAAAGGTTTTTCCGCCTTTTACAATTTCGATACCCGAGATATCGATATTTTTTGAAGTCAGTAAATCTAAATGTTTCTGAGGAAAATCGTCACCAACTACAGAAACTATGGCTGATTGCAGGTTGAAAAATGAGGCTGATAAACCAATGTATGTTGCAGCACCACCTAATATTTTATCTGTTTTTCCGAAAGGAGTTTCAATCGCGTCGAAAGCAACTGTTCCAACAATCAATAATTTATTCATTTTATGAATTTCGAATTAAGGTGCAAAGATACTTCATAAGTTACAATATTGCAACGGTTTGCAATCTCAAAATTTTCATAAAAAAACGACAACGATTTCTAGGTAAAACTCTTGTAAATGAATTGTTTAAAATTGTTTTTTCAGAAAGCTTAAAATATGTTTTCCTGATTTAAAATGCAACTTATATTTTGGAAAAAACTAATTTGCTTTTGTCTTAGTTTTTTAAAGGATGAAGTTTTTCTTTTTTCGCTTAAAACGTTAAGAATAGTATTAGGATATTTTTTTACTTATGATTCTTTAACTTGTTTATATTTTTTATCCAATTGATTGCATCCTTCATAGGTTCTTCATAGTTTGAAAATGCTGTGTTGTGACCCAAGTTTGGAAACAATTTATATTCATAACGTTTTCCTTTAGATTTTAATGTATCAAGGTATTCGATTGATAGCTTTACTGGAACTTGAATGTCTTTACCTCCAAAAATCCAGAGTCCTGGAATTGATAATTTTGAAAGAATGTCATTGGGATTTGTATCAATAAATTCATATTTGTCTGGATCATTGAATACATGTTTTCTCGCTTCTTCTTCTAAGTGTGTATCCCAAAAATTTTTATCTCCATTTGTATAAAATTGGAATCTCAATTGTTCTTTGACTGTTATAAGCGCACCGCTAAATATTGTCATAAATTGGACATTCTTGTTTTTTTCTGCGGCCAATGGCATTATCCATCCAGCTTGACTACCCCCTATTAAACCAATTGGTATTTGATTATTTAATAAAGATTTAGATAAAGTATTTACGGCAGCGCTAGCATCTAAAGATAAAAGATTTAGGTTTGAGAAATCTACATTGTTAGTTCCTACTTCAGGACCAGCATATATACCTTCTGATTCTCCGACTCCACGTTTATCATACGTTAAAACAGCAATTCCATTATCGGCCAGAATTGTTGCAAAGTTTATCATTCTTTTTTCTTGTCCGGATCCATGAACAAGCACAACAGCAGCCTGTATTTTGTTAGGTGTAAAAATAGTTGCTGAAAGTGAAACTCCTTCACTAACAAATTTTATTTCTTTAGTCGTAAAGTTTGATGAAATTGCAGTTGCATAACCAGGGGCAGAAAACAATAACAGTAAGAAGAAATACGTGCAGATTCTTTTTGCTCTTACAATGCTTTTAAAATGGTAGTTTGTTTTCATTTTTTAAAATCCTATTACACCTGATACTTCTTATCAAAATAATTCTTTAAAACCCCAACCTGAACCAAAATCATAAAAGGAACAATTAAGATTGCATACAATGTAGTTTTAGAAATATGAATCCCGGAAACAATTGCCGAAATTTTATCGGTATACGATTTTCCAATTTCTATATTATTTTCTGCTCCGGCAAAAAAGACATTATAAAGGACCAAAACAGCCAAAGCAATTCCGATAAAAATCCATGTTGAAATGGAAATCAAAGGTTTATAAGGCTTAATTTTTGCTTTTTCAGCCACAAGAATATGTGACATTAAATTGGATGTAAAGTCGGCAGATGGCGATTCTAAAGTGTTTTCGGCCATCATTTTCTCAATTAGATTTTCTATTTCTTTATCATTTTCTTTCATAACATTCTATTATTTCTGGTTCTAATTGCTTTTTCAAAATTACAGCTAACTTTTGTCGGCTTCTAAATAATTTTACCTTGACATTATTAGCATTAATATTCATGATTTTACCTATTTCTTCTAAACTCTGATCTTCAAAATAAAATAAAGTTAGCAGAAAATTCTCATCACTTGTTAATAAATTTAGACAATTCTGAATCGTCTGCTTTCGCTCTTTCTCTTGCAAAGCACTTAAAGCATTGTCCATCGTTTTAATTAAGTGTGCCGAAAATTCATCTATCGAAATATTGTTTTCTTCCTTTTTGCTTTTCTTCAGACGATCTAAACAGGTGTTATATGCTATTTTGTAAATCCAGGTCGAAAATTTAGAATCGCCTTTAAATTTACTCAGTGAATTATATATTTTGATAAAAGTGTCCTGAGAAACTTCTTCGGCTTCTTCTCTGTTTTTAACCATTTTGAGGGCCAATGTAAAAATCATATCCTTATAACGGTCAACCAGCACGGCAAAAGAACTTGTTTCGCCCTGAAGGATTTTATCGATATAATGTTGATCAGGTATTGTACTCATATTATATAGGACGACAATTTGTTCTTTTAGGTTACAAGAATTTTAAAAATAAATTCCAGTTTTTTAAATTTCCAAAATTTCAACTTCGATATTTTACATATATAATTAAGGATTGAACTTTGACAAAAACTTACATTCATAAAATGGTTCATGCGTTTTGTCATTTCGACTCGTATTTTGAAATTAAATCCTTGTTAATGATGTTTAAAATTAGCTGAAAATCATCAGGTTTTGGAGTTTTTAATTTAAAAATTGAAATTTTTCACCAAAACATGTAACCTCAATTTAAAAGATATCGTCATATGAAGTATCAATCAATTAAAACAATATAAATTATGGGACCGGAAATATTAGTACCATTTAGTTTTTGTGCAACAATCTTTGGGATTGTCTATCTTATTTACTCAACAAGAAACAGAGAACGTCTGGCTCTTATCGAAAAAGGTGTTGATGCCAGTATATTTTTAAAAGGAAGAGGGAAAGGCGGTTCTGCCTGGAAAATTTTTGTTGTAAATCTTGCTTTCTTGTTAATAGGCAGTGGTGTTGGAATTTTTATTGCTTTATTAATTACAACCTACACTTCATTAAATGATGGAGCAGTTTACCCTTCAATTATTTTTGTAATGGCTGGTATTGGACTTTTGGTTGGCTTTAAAACAGCAAAAGATATTGATAAAGAAGGATAAAAAAATTAAGTAAGTAACGAAAAAACGCATCAATTTTTGATGCGTTTTTTTATTCTTTAGATCCAATGGTTTCGTAATATGTGTCTACAGAAAGTTTAGGCTGCATCGATGCCATTACAGCCAATTGATCGCAGCGTTCGTTTTGAGGATGATTATTATGGCCTTTAATCCATTTAAAATCAACCTGATGTTTGCGATAAACAACTAAAAACCGTTTCCATAAATCTGGATTCTTTCTGCCTGCAAATTTCTTTTTTTCCCAGCCTAAAATCCATTTCTTCTCAACGGAATCGACAACATATTTTGAGTCTGAAATCACAAGTACTTTCATATTTGGCTTTTTCAGTTTTTCTAAACCAACAATTACAGCCAAAAGTTCCATTCGGTTATTTGTTGTTAAACGAAAACCTTCATAAAACTCTTTTTTATGGGGTGTTCCAACTAATTCCATAACGACTCCATAGCCGCCATTACCGGGATTTCCTTTTGCAGCACCGTCTGTATATATGTGTACTTCGTGAGTCATTGTTTTGTATTTCAGATTTCAGATTGATTAAGCTAATCTAAAATTGATTTTTTGTGTTGTAATTATTTTGGATTGGTATTTATTCGCTTAATAATCTTTGAATAATCTCAGGGAAATGTTTTTGTTCTAATTCATGGATTTTCTCTGCGACTGTTTCAGGAGTATCCTGGTCGGTCAGGGCAACATTTGCCTGAAAAATAATGGCACCTTCGTCATAATGTTCGTTTACATAATGAATAGAAATCCCTGTTTCTTTTTCCTTATTATTGACTATAGCCCTGTGTATGTGTATTCCGTACATGCCTTTTCCTCCATAATTAGGTAAAAGTGCAGGGTGAATATTGATAATTTTATTTGGATACAGTTCAATTATGTTTTCAGGGAATTTCAATAAAAATCCAGCCAGAACGATCAGATCCGGGTCGATTTCTTGTATTTTTTGTAATACATTTCGTTCTAAAAGTTCGTTTTTTGAGAAGATTTCGACAGGAATTTGATGATTTTTTGCTCTTTGAATAACTTTTGCATTTGGGTTATTTGTAAAGACCGAAACAACATTTGCAATTTTAGTTTCTTTAAAGTGTTTGATAATATTTTCTGCATTACTGCCTGAACCTGAGGCAAAAACAACAATTTTTTTCATAATCAAATTTATTTTGAGAATGCAAAAAACGGAATAAAAAATCAAAATAAATAGTATTAAAAGACCTTTCTTGAAATTAATTTTATAAATTAGTAACACATTTATTAACTAAATAGTTGTTTTAAAATAAAGTTTTTTATTTTTGCCAACAAATTAAATTCTAAAATTAAAGATTATGTCAGACATTGCATCAAGAGTAAAAGCGATTATCGTAGACAAATTAGGTGTTGACGAAAACGAAGTTGTAACAGAAGCAAGCTTCACTAATGATTTAGGAGCTGACTCATTAGACACTGTTGAGCTTATTATGGAATTCGAAAAAGAATTTGATATTCAAATTCCGGACGATCAAGCAGAAAACATTGCTACTGTTGGTCAAGCTATTTCTTATATCGAGGAAGCTAAAAAATAATAAATATACACCCGGTTTATATGGTATAAACCGGGTGTTATTATTTTTTTTAAAATTTAAATTTAGATTGGTACACAATCAAAAGATATATTTATATTGTAATGCCCATGGCTCTTAAGTAAATACTATAGTTAAGAAAGCATGGGTTTTATTTGTTAAAGACACAAAATACATTTTTATGGCATTAAAGCGAGTTGTTGTTACAGGACTAGGTGCTCTTACTCCTATTGGAAATAATATCCAGGAATATTGGGATGCACTTATTAATGGAGTTAGCGGTGCTGCCCCTATTACGTATTATGATACAGAGAAACATAAAACTAAGTTTGCCTGCGAAGTAAAAAACTTCAATATTGAAGATTATATGGACCGCAAGGAATCGCGCAGATTAGATAAATTTGCTCAATATGCAGTTGCGGCCAGTGATGAAGCTATTAAAGATGCTGGATTAACAGACGAAAATATCGACAAACAAAGAGTTGGAGTTATTTGGGGAGCCGGAATTGGAGGTTTGGAAACTTTTCAGGATGAAGTAATGTATTATGCAAAAGGAGATGGAACTCCAAAATTCAATCCTTTCTTTATTCCTAAAATGATTGCCGATATTGCGCCAGCGCATATTTCTATGCGTAATGGCTATATGGGACCTAATTATACAACTGTTTCAGCTTGTGCTTCTTCTGCAAATGCTTTAATTGACGCTTTCAACTATATTCGTTTAGGAATGTGTGATGTTATTGTGTCAGGAGGTTCAGAAGCAGCAGTTACTATTGCAGGTATGGGAGGTTTTAGTTCCATGCACGCTTTATCTACAAGAAACGAAAGCCCGGAAACGGCTTCCAGACCTTTTGATGCTACCAGAGATGGTTTTGTTTTAGGGGAAGGAGCAGGAGCATTGGTCCTTGAAGAATACGAACATGCTAAAGCCAGAGGCGCAAAAATTTATTGTGAAGTTGGAGGAGGTGGAATGTCATCTGATGCTTACCACTTAACTGCACCACATCCTGAAGGAATTGGAGTTATTGCAGTAATGAAAAATACTTTAAGAGATGCAGGAATGAACCCGGAAGATGTTGATCATATCAACACACACGGAACTTCTACTCCTCTTGGAGACGTAGCTGAGTTAAAAGCGATCAGTGCTGTGTTTGGAAGCCATGCAAAAAACATCAACATAAATTCAACAAAATCAATGACTGGACACTTACTTGGTGCAGCTGGTGCTATTGAGGCAATTGCGTCTATTTTAGCGATGCAGCACAGTATTGTTCCTCCAACAATTAATCATACTGTTGTTGATGAAAATATTGATCCGTCATTAAACCTAACTTTGAACAAACCTCAAAAAAGAGAAGTAAATGTTGCTATGAGTAACACTTTCGGTTTTGGAGGACACAACGCTTGTGTATTGTTTAAAAAATTAGTTGATTAGTCTTGTCTATGAATATTATCAAAAAAATATTTTCAAAATCCCGTTCTCAAGAAGACGGGATTTTTTTTGACACTATTCAGAAAATTCTTGGTTTTCAGCCAATTACTATAGGGTTTTACAAGAAAGCATTTACACACCGCTCCTCTAATAAATTGGATGAATCCGGAAATCCCATTAATTATGAGAGACTTGAATTTTTGGGTGATGCTATGTTAAGTTCTGTTATTGCTGCACATTTATTTAATAAGGCACCCAACGGTGATGAGGGTTATTTGACTAAAATGCGCTCTAAGATTGTAAGCAGGGAACACTTGAACGAACTAGGTAAAGATTTAAATTTAGTAAGGTTTGTTGAGAGTAAAGTGCCTATTCAGCATTTTGGTGAAAATATTCACGGAAATATTTTTGAAGCACTTATAGGTGCTATTTATTTAGATCGGGGCTATTCTTTTTGTGAAAAATTTATTCAAAAAAGAGTCATTATACCCTATGTTGATATAGCACGACTTGAAGGAAAAGTAATTAGTTATAAAAGTCTGGTTATCGAATGGTGTCAAAAAGAGAAGAGAATCTTTCATTATGATATTTTTGAAGATAACGGAATTGATGGGCAGCGTTTGTTTGGCGTTAAATTAAGTATAGACGATAAAATAATTGCAAGGGCAAGAGCAACTTCAAAAAAGAAAGCAGAAGAGAAAGCTTCGCAACGTGCATATTTTGCATTTCAGGAAAAAATGGATAAGAAATAACACGAAAAGTAGTGTAATATTCCTAATGCTATAACGTTTTCGTTTATAAATTAACAAAAACATGCTGTTCTTAACTATTGATGCTACGATAGAAATAGTATATTTACAGCTTGATATTTTATGAAATGGCTATTCATAGATTAGATTTAGACGAATTTGACGAAATTGATTATTATTTAATGGCGATCCATACTTCTTTAGAAGATTATAGATTAGCGTATTTTATCAATAAAAAACTTCCGATAAACTTAAGTAAGAGTAAAAACGAGATCCATGCTCAAACTAAGGAAGGAGAAACAAATTTTTCCAGATTCTATTATTATGACACCGACAAAGCCCTTTCATGGAATTTGATTCAGAATAAAAATGAAATCATTTCAGTGAGTACGAATGATTTTCAGAATTTGTTTTCCAATGAAAATAGTGAGGTTTCAACAACAATTCATTTACTTCCTGAATTCAAAAAAGTAGATTTTTTCCTGAAAATAGATAATAGCGGTGAGGCTATAAACTTTTCAGAAATACAGCAAAAGCTAAATACAATTGAGAGTATCGCAGCTATTTATGCTGTAGATATCAATAAAATAAAATCAAAAAACAATTTAATTTTTTAAAAAAAATGCTTACAAACAAAAAAACCAAAATTGTAGCCACACTTGGACCTGCATGTGGAACGAAAGAGATCATTAAAGATATGATCGACGCTGGTGTAAATGTATTTAGAGTTAATTTTTCGCATGCTGATTATGAAGGTGTAAAAGAGAAAATTAATATTATTAGAGGCTTAAATGAAGAGTTTGGTTATACTACTGCAATATTAGGAGATTTGCAGGGACCTAAACTTAGAGTAGGAGTAATGGAAGAAGGAACTACAGTTAATGATGGTGATTTAATCACTTTTACAACTGCAGAAGATATTGTAGGAAATGCTCAAAGAGTATTTATGAAGTATCAAAACTTTCCAAATGATGTGAATGAAGGAGAGCGTATTTTACTTGATGATGGGAAACTTATTTTTGAGATCGTTTCAACGGATAAAAAGACAGAAGTTGTTGCTAAAGTTATTCAGGGGGGAGAATTAAAATCTAAAAAAGGAGTTAATCTTCCAAATACAAAGATTTCTTTACCGGCATTAACAGAAAAAGATATTGCGGATGCTATTTTTGCTATTGAGCAAAAAGTAGACTGGATTGCGCTTTCGTTTGTAAAAACGCCTCGTGATTTACAAGACTTACAGGAATTAATTGCTAAACATTCAGATGTTAAAATTCCGATCGTTGCTAAAATTGAAATGCCGGAAGCTTTAGAGAACATGGATAGAATTGTAGCATATTGTGATGCTTTAATGGTGGCTCGTGGAGATTTAGGAGTTGAACTTCCTGCGCATGAAGTACCATTAGTTCAAAAAGACTTAATTCGAAGAGCTAAAACTGCCAGAATTCCTGTTATCGTTGCTACTCAAATGATGGAAACAATGATTACAAGCTTAACGCCAACAAGAGCAGAGGTGAATGACGTTGCAAACTCTGTAATGGATGGAGCTGATGCGGTGATGCTGTCAGGAGAAACTGCTACAGGAAACTATCCTGTACAGGTAATTCAAAAAATGACTCAAATTTGTGAAGCTGTTGAAAACTCTCCGCTTATTCATGTTCCACAAAACACACCACAAATAAAAACAAAACGTTTTATTACTAAAACAATTTGCCAACAAGCGGCTTTAATGGCTAATACAATTCAGGCAAAAGCCATTTGTACATTGACAAATAGTGGGTATACTGCTTTTCAAATTTCGGCCTGGAGACCATCATCGGCACATATTTTAGTGTTTACTTCAAACAGAAGAATTCTAACACAATTGAATTTATTATGGGGAGTTAAATCATTTTTCTATGATAATGAAAATAGTACTGATGATACAGTAACTGATGTAAATCAAATTGCTGTAGAAAAAGGTTATGCTGTAAAAGGAGATTATTTAATTAATCTTGCTGCGATGCCAATCAAAGATAAAGGAATGGTAAATACCATGAGAGTTTCTGAAATAGAATAATTTTTTTCAAAATAGATATTTAAAATCCATCCGATTATTGGGTGGATTTTTTTGTTTTATTTGTTGGGGAAAAAGATTAGACATGATGAAATATAACCCCCAGATAATTTTTAATTATCTGGGGGTTATAGGTAATTTGTGAGACATAAATTACAAGTACTATCTTTTCCGGGATGGTTTAATAATTTTATTTTCTTTATGAATTAAAATTAAAAATACTATTGTTGCAACCACACAGAAGGCAATAGCCTGAATTGATCCTTCAGGGCCAAATTCACCGCCTGTAATATATTCAGGACCTTGTATTTTGGATTCAAGTAAGCTATTTGTTTTTTCGTTTCCTGATGTAATGGCGCCAAATATTCCCGACTGTGTAAAGTTCCAGGCAAAGTGTAAAGCAATTGGCAGCCATAAACTGCGACTGTAAATATAAGCAGCTCCAAATAAAAAACCTGCGGTGGTTATGCATATTCCCGAAAGCAAAGTTCCGTGAGGATTTGCTAGATGAAAAACACCAAACAGAACTGATGAAATGGTAAGCGAAATATGGCTTCCCAGTTTTTCTTCTAAAACTCTAAATATAATTCCGCGAACCAATATTTCTTCTATAATAGCCACTGTAAACATAATGGCAAAAGGAATCAGGATAAATGAAACCGGGTTTACAGCCGCAACACTATAACTTCCGTTTAGGTAAATTACTAAAATAGTTAACGATTGCAGGATAAAGCCAACCGAAATTCCAATGATAAGATTTTTTGCAATTCCTTTTGAAGCAAATTCTTTTACAGCTCTTTTTTCGTATTTTTTAAAGAAAAGAATATAGCTTAACACACATGATGTCGAAACAAAAAGTCCTTTTAAAAGGTTTCTATAGTCTTTGTCTAGTGGAGTCGAGTTAAGTAATTTTGAAGCAATCTGTTGTCCGATAATAACAACTGTCATAAAAACAAGCAATGCAAGAATCATCTTGGTTACAGGTGATTTAAATATTTTTTGTTTTGTAGTAAGGGTTTCCATTTCGATTTGGTTTAAGTATTAATTTGAAGCAAATGTAGATCGATGCTTAACCAAAAAATAGAATGAAATTTGCCTGCCTTATAGTTTTTGGAATTGCTTTGGTAAAAATCCGGTTAGGTTTTTGAAGGTTCTGATAAAATGGCTTTGATCAGCAAACCCACATTCTAAGCTAATTTCAGTTAAATTGCTTTGGTTTAACTGTATAAGTGAAAGCGAACGATTTATTTTGATTCGGCGCATATATTCACCCAGCGTGCACCCAAAATATTTTGGAAAATGTTTGGATATCGTAATCGGATTTAGTTGTAAAACCTGCGCCAGATCATGAAGGTTTGGATTCTCATTCCAGCAATCGTTTAATAATTCATTTAGGCTTTTTACCCAATACGGACTTTTTTCATATCTGTCCAAATGCTTATGAGTATTCGATAATTGAGAAAATAACATCGTAATGCTATCGCTGGAAAATGCATCCGCAGTGATTGTTTCCTTAAAAATTTTCAAAATTAAAAATTTCGTAAGTACAGAATTTTGAATTGCTTTTTCGAGAATGTTTTCGGTTAATTGAAGGTTTTTAAGAAAATTTTCTTCAATTTCGATATTAATATTTCTGGACGGAAAAAGAGTATTTTTATTTAGATGTAATTCATCACTGTGATAAAATAATAATGAGCCCGAACCTACTGTTTCACTAAAATTTTTTCGTTTTTCGGTTGTTCCGCCTTTCAGAAAAAGTGTAATATGTGCATTATTATGTGAATGCCAGCCTTCGTAAACTTTATTTTGATACTCAGTTTCGACCACTGAAATACCTTGTGTGGTGTTGAAAATGTTTTTCGTATTGCCTAAATATTTCTCCTTTTCGAGTTCGTACATTCGTGGACTGTTGATGGTATTTATAAACTAAAAATACTATTTATTAAGAAATTAAAATATTAAAAAAGCACTTTTTTGATCAATGATTGCTTTTTAAAGAATTTGTAAGGTTTGGCTGCTTAATAAAAATATTGTATAAATATTAACTGAAAAATAATAGTTTTTTTTACTTAATATTTAATTGATTTGTAACAAAAATAAAATAGGGGCTACTAATGAGTCAACTATTTAAATCATTTGATTATGTATAAAATTACGATGAAATCAGTTTTTGCTGCGTCTGTTTTTTTGGTAGGTGTCAGTGGCGGTTTTGCACAAGACATTTTAGTAAATTCACTAAAGCTCAATGCAAGTGATAAAAGCAAAGAAAATTTTAAGTTCACTGAAGTGATTAATTTAGGAACGACTTCGGTAAAATTACAAGGCTCTTCGGGAACTTGCTGGAGTTATTCTACAAATTCTTTTCTGGAATCTGAAATGATTCGTTTAGGAAAACAACCAGTTGAATTGTCTCAGATTTTTTCTGCAAGAAATGTATATGTTGAAAAAGGAAAAAATTATGTACGCATGCATGGAGCTGTTACTTTGGGTGACGGAGGATCTTTGCATGATGTAATTAACATGTATAAAAAATACGGAACAGTTCCAAGAGAAGTTTACACAGGGCTAAACTATGGGACTGATAAAAATAAATTTGCAGAAATGGCAGCTCTTATTGAAGGAGTCTTGACGGCTGTTGTTAAAAATCCAAATGGTCAATTGACGCCAAGCTGGGAAAAAGCGTATGCCGCTGTTATTGATTCTTACTTAGGTAAAGTTCCGGATAATTTTGCATACAAAGGAAAAAACTATACACCCCAAAGTTTTGCAAAAGAAGTGGTAGGAATTAATCCGGATGAATATGTTGAGATGTCATCATTTACTACAGCTCCTTATTATCAAAAAACACTTTTGGCTGTGCCGGACAACTGGTCTTTTGATCAGGTTTACAATGTTAAAGTAAATGATATGACTGATGTTATTGACAATGCTTTAAAGAAGGGTTATACAGTAGCCTGGGCAACTGATGTGAGTGAGAAAAGTTTTAGCTGGAAAAATGGTGTTGCTTACGTTTCTACTAAAAAATATGATGACATGACGGCTGATGAAAAAGCGGATATGTTTAACGGACCAAAAGTAGAACCAGAAATCACTCCGGAAATGCGTCAGACTGCTTTTGATAATTACCAAACTACAGATGATCATGGGATGCATATTATTGGTTTGGCAAAAGATCAAACTGGGAAAGAGTATTATATTGTAAAAAATTCATGGGGAGAAACAAATGACTATAAAGGTTTCTTGTTTGTGACTAAAAACTTTGTAAAATATAAAACTACTGCCTTAATGGTTAACAAAGGAGGAATTCCAATAGAAATTGCAAAAAAACTTGGAGTTTAATTTTTTATAAAATTCTAAATTATCCCGGGAACCTAAAACAAATTTATAAGGTTCTCGGGATTTACGTTTGTATTAGCAATATAAATTAGATTGACGAGTTAATGTTTAAAGCAGATCATTTTCTATATTTTTGTATTCCGGATTAAATAATTAAAAATGAGAACATTTGTTATTGGCGACGTTCATGGTGGTTTACTTGCCCTTGAACAAGTGATGAAAAAAGCTGAAGTTACTGAAAAAGACACCTTAATATTTCTTGGAGATTATGTTGATGGCTGGAGTCAGTCTCCACAGGTAATTGATTATTTGATTCATCTTCAAAGTAAACAAAACTGTATTTGTATTAGAGGTAATCATGATGAGTTATTATTAGAATGGCTTAAAAATGCTAAAAACAATGAACTATGGTATCAGCATGGAGGGGAAGCCACAGTTTTGGCTTATGCAAAATTAAATGAAAAACAAAAAGAGGTACATATAAAATTTTTAGAATCATTGCAGGATTATCATCTTGATGAAGAAAATCGATTGTTCGTACATGCAGGTTTTACGAATTTAAATGGTGTTGCTTATGAATATTTCCCTAAATTATTTTATTGGGACAGAACTTTATGGGAAACAGCTCTTTCGGTAGATCCAAATATGAATAAAGAAGATTTATATTATCCCAAAAGATTTACCTTATATAAGGAAATTTTTATAGGTCATACTCCGGTTAGCCGTATTGGAGAAACAGTTCCGGTTAATAAAGCATGCGTTTGGAATATAGATACAGGGGCGGCTTTCAAAGGGCCATTGACTATAATGAATGTGGATACAAAAGAATTTTGGCAAAGTGAACCTTTAAACGAATTGTATTCTAATGAAAGAGGCAGAAATTAAGTTGTAAAATTCTATTTTTGCTAATAAAAAATATTTAAGATTTATGAAAAAAGTTATCACATTATTATTTCTGATATTATTCGGAATTACACAAGCACAGGAAGCTTTTAAAGGAAAAGGAGATATAAAAGTTAATGTAGGTGCGAATATTCAGGATGGAGGTTCAGGAATTCAGGGCTCAGTTGATTTTGGTTTGGCTGAAAATTTTTCTTATGGTTTTGTTGGTTCTTATTTATTGGGAGTAAACGAATTTTCAGGATTTTATAATGGTAGTGAAACTCCATATGATAATGTAAAACCAGATTTTAAAGATCGTTTCGACGCAAAATTCAGAATAAATGCTAATATTGGAAATGTTTTTAATGTCGATGAAAAATTAGACATTTATCCAGGACTAAGTTTAGGGCTGAAAAATTTTGGAGGTCACGTAGGAGGCCGTTACCTTTTTACAGAAGGATTTGGTGTTTTTACTGAACTTGGGTTTCCAATTGCAAAATACAGTGATGATAATGATATGTTTGATCACTTAAATAATCAGTTTACTTTTAGTTTGGGAGCATCCTTTAATTTATAAGGAATAATATAAAAGCAGCTTTCTTATAAAAAGGCGACAATTTGAAATTTCAAATTGTCGCCTTTTTTAATTCCAAAAACTTAGACAGGTTAGATTTAGAATTAAATAATTAAAACCCGTTAGGTTAAATTAAAAATAGTGTCATCCTGAGC